>NZ_JARUXV010000001.1:0-1284569 GCF_031450975.1 Caballeronia sp. LZ065 | reverse complement strand
GCGCTGCTATGCGGACCTTGGGCGGGAAGAAAAGCTGCTTTCTTTGGTGACTTTCTTTGCAGCGGCAAAGAAAGTTACCCCCGCCCCGGGGAGGGGCAGCGCCAACAGACCGACGCGAACACGGGAAGTCCATGAAAGCGCTGGCAAACCAAACACAAGCAACCCACGCGAAGGACCAGAGCGAAGACACAGAGCGCCCCTCCAGGCATGTAACCTGCCTCCCCACCCGCATGGGTTAGACTCACCCGACCCCGTCGAACCCACTCCCCCGCCGAGCCATCAAAACCAAAACCTCGATGCGCTATTCGTTCGAAATCAGGAAGTTCATCTACAGCCAATACTTCTTCGGCGGCTTGCGCATCGCGCTCGGCGTGTCGCTGCCCGCGGTCCTGATGCTCATCGTGTTCCACAACCGCGAACTCGGCTTCACGATCGCCACCGGCGCGCTCGGCGCCTGCGTCGTCGACATGCCCGGCCCGCTCAGGCACAAGCACAATGAGATGCTCGCCTGCACCTTCATCGGCTTCCTTTCCTCGCTCGCCACCGGCATCGCCACCGCGCATCCACTGACGCTCTGGCTGACCATCGTGCCGCTGACCTTCGTGCTCTCGCTGATCGTCGTCTACGGCAACCGCTGGCCGCAGATCAGCTTCGCGACATTGTTCATGATGGTCGTCACGCTCGAAGACCATTTCACGCCGCTGCAGGCGCTCATCAACGCCTCCTGGATCCTGCTCGGCGGTCTCTGGTACACCTACTGGGCCACGCTCGTGAGCCGGCTGCTGGTCTATCGCATCGAACAGCAAGCGCTCGCCGAAAGCATCTTCAGCTGCGCCGAATACCTGCTCGCACGCGCCGATTTCTACGACGGCGACGCCGATCTCGACGAGTGCTATCGCAAGCTGATCGAAAAGCAGATTGCCGCGGTCGAGCGTCAGGAAGCTGCCCGCGACATCGTGCTGCGCAATCTGCCGAAGTTGAAGAGCGGCCGGCTCGACGCGCGCCGCGCCCGGCTGTTCAATCTGTTCATCAACGTGGTAGACCTGCACGAGTTTTTCGTCGGCGCGCACACCGACTATCCGCTGGTGCGCAAGACCTTTGCGGGTTCGGACGTGCTGATTTTCTATCGCGACCTGATGCGCAAGGCTGCCGCCGATCTCGAGGAAATCGGGCTCGCCGTGCTGCAGAACAATGCCGCCGGCCGGCAGATCAGCATGAAGGCGGAGTTGCGCGCGATCGAATACGAACTCGAACTGATGCGCAAGAACGGCCTGCCCGAAAAGAATCCCGAAGCCTACGCGGCGGCGGCGGCCGTGTTCCGCCGGCTCTGGAGCGCGACGCGCCTGATCGACAAGATGCGCCGCCGCACCCGTGACGACGCCAGCCCGACCGAAACCGAAGTGCAGATCGACCACGCGCTGTCACGCTTCATCTCGAGCCGGCGCGTGCCGTTCATGCAGATCTTCTCGAACCTGACGATGGCGTCGCCCAGCTTCAGGCACGCGCTGCGCGTGACGATCGCCGTCGGCGCGGGCTTCTGGCTCGGCCGGCTGCTGCCGCTCACCAACGCCTACTGGATCGTGATGACCACCGTCATCATCCTGAAGCCCGGCTACTCGCTGACCAAGCAGCGCAACACACAGCGGATCATCGGCACGGCCATTGGCTGCGGCGTGACCATCGCGCTCATTCTGTTCGTCAAGGAGCCGCATATCCTGCTCATCGTGATGTTCGCGTCGATGGTGATGAGCTACAGCCTGCTGCTGTTCAACTATGCGGCGAGCGTGGTGTTCACGTCGTCGTATGTGCTGTTGATGTTCCATCTGCTCGCGCCGGGCAGTCTCCGGTTGATCGGCGAGCGCGCGATCGATACGGTGGTGGGTTGCGCGATCGCCATCGCGGCCAGCCATTTGTTCCCTTACTGGGAATACCGGCTGATGGGCAAGCTCGTGAAGGATCTCCTGTCCGCCACACGCAACTATCTGGAAGCGAGCTGGTGGTGGAAGGCGAAGGCATCCGCGCAACCGGACAAGACGCGCGCCGCCGCGCCGGAAACGGCCGTCAACCCCGCCGTGTTCGCCGACGCCAACGCAGGCGCCGCGGCGTCACCCGCGGAGCAGCCGGTCGCCGCGCCCGCCAGCGCCGAAGCCGCGAACGAGCCCCTCGCCGCCACCGCGCCGCTCGATCCCGAAGTCGTCACGGACTCGGCCGTGAAGGCCGCGAACGCGACGGCGCAGAAGCTGGCGGCGGTGAGCATCGGCGAGAGCACGGCGGCCACGGCCAGCAAGGGCGCGTCCGTGGCCGCGACGGTCGCCGCCACCGCGCTCGACCGGGATTTTCGCTATCGGCTGGCGCGCAAGAACGTGCACATTGCCTTCGCCAATCTGGCGCAGGCCTTCCAGCGCATGATGCTCGAGCCGAAGGCGCAGCAACGGTATGTGGCGGAGTTGAACGACCTGCTCGTGCAGAGCCATGTGCTCGCCTCGCAGATCACGGCGGCGGCGCCGCTGTTGCAATCGCTCAATGAGACGTCTGGCCAGGACGGCCAGCGCTTCGACCCCGTGCAGCGCACCTTCGGCATGGTGCGCGAGCATCTGGCCGACGCGCAGGACGAACTGCCCGCCGCGCCTCGACCGGACGCGGCGTCAGCGCCCGCGCAAAGCGACGCGCTGAAGGAGCTGCGCCGCGAGCTCGACGCGATGGTCATTCAAGCCGAACGCGCGCAGGCGCTGCCGCCCGATGCGCTCCACGACCTGAAGCTGCTGGCGCATCAATGCAAGCAGATGCTGAGCGCATCGGCGCTGATCAGCAAGGACGCGACGCAGATCCGCTTGCCCGTGTGAGGTCCGCTATCGGGCGCGCCGCCCCATCGGCTAGTGCGATGCGCCCGTCGCCGGCAGCGCGGGACGCACGTCGCTCGCGGCGGGGGCGTTCTGCTGGTCGAACTCGCGCTTCTCGCGGATCGCATTGAACAGCACCGTGCCGATGACGATCAGCACCACCACCACAATGAACACGCTGATGGCGCGCGTCGGATTCTTTCTGGGCTTGCCGGCGGGGCGGCGGGGATCGTCGATCATGGGCAAGGCGCTTCGTGACGCGGTTTCGGAGAGACCCGACATGGTACCCGCGATGGTTTTCAGTTGGATTGCGGGATGATGTCGCACGGGCCGTGCCGATACCGTGCTCAAGCGGAATCAGAATCAGGGAAACTCGACGGTGGGCCGTACCGGCAGCGCCGTCGAGTATTTGATCTGCTCCATCGCGAAGCTCGAACTGACGTCGTACAGCGGCACCGCGCGGATCAGGATCTTGTAGACGCGGTCATAGTCGTCGATGTCGGACACCACGACGCGCAACAGATAGTCGGTCTCGCCGCTCATCCGGAAGACCTCGACCACTTCCGGGATGTCGCGCACCGCGCGGGTGAAATCTTCCGCCCAGGTCTGCGTGTGCTGATTGGTGCGGACCGCGACGAACACCGTCGTGCCCACGCCCAGCTTCTTCGGATCGCACAGCGCCACTTGTGCGCGGATCACGCCGGTCTCCTTCAGGCGCTGCACGCGCTTCCAGCACGGCGTCTGCGACAGGTTCACGCGCTGCGCCAGTTCGGCGATGGGCATGGTGACGTCGTTCTGCAGCAGTTCGAGAAGCTTGCGGTCGATGAGGTCCATTCCCATGCTGCACCCCCGGTAGGAAATTATTCTATTTCTGGATGTCCGAGCGGAATTATATGGAAACCAATTCTGGAGGCAAGCCGGTATAAATGAAGCGTGCCTTTTTCAATGAATTTCACGGTTCCTACAGCATGCAATCCGAACATGTCAGCCGCCCGGCGCGGCCTTTCGCAGCGGCGCACACCCGGCCTGGCGACGCGCTCGCCACCTTGTGCCAGGAACTCGATGCCGCCTTCGATGCCGCGTCGGCCGGCCCGCGCCACGACTTCGGAGAACGCGTGCGCGCGGCGTTGCGGCGCGCGATCGCCGCGCCGGATCTGCTGCGCCCGGAGCAGCGCGCCGCCGAGGCCCAGCGCTATTGCCGCCACCTGCTCGCCGCCGATCCGCTCAACCGTTACGCCATCGCCGCGCTGGTCTGGGCGCCCGGGCAAGCCAGCCCGGTGCATGGCCATCTGACCTGGTGCGGCTATGCGGTTATCGAAGGAACGCTGGAGGAAACGCTGTATCGCTGGGACGTGCACACGCAAGACGCGGTGCCGGTTCGCCGTCATGCACGTCCTGCCGGTGCGGTGTCCTGCGTCGAAGCAGGACGCGGCGCGATCCATCGACTCGGCAATCCCGCCGATGCCACCGCCCGCGCCATCTCGCTGCATGTCTACGGCGTCGCGGGCGCCGAGATCGCCACGCACGTCAACGATCTGCTCGCCGCCTGAACTCGTCGCGTCGCGGCAGACACACGCCGCTCAGCCCTTGCCCGGCTCCGGCGCCGTGGGAATCTGCGGCGGGATCTGCACTGATTGATCCGTCGGCGGCGGCGCGGCTTGCGGATCGTGCGATATGTCGCGCAACGCGGCAGCCTCGCTCCTGATCTGACTCTGACGCGCGGGTTCCGGACCCGCCATCGCCTCCTCGGGTTCCACCGCGGGTGGCGCCTCGCCGGTCCAGATGCGCCGCGCGCGCTCGTGTCCGAGCGCCGCCGCTTCGCCTGCGAGCGTGTCGCGCGTCATCTGCACGTGCATCTGCGGCACCGGAATCTCCATGCCAGCCTCGTCCATCTTGCGCTTGATGCGCAGATTAAACGCGCGCGCGACGCTCCATTGCTGCAGCGGCCGCGTCTTGATCTGGCCTTTGACGACCATCCAGTTCGGATCGAAGCGATCGAGTCCCCACACTTCCACCGGACCCAGCATCTCCATCCGGTAACGAAAGTCGGACATCAGGTCCGCGCCGACTTCGCGGATCATCTGCGTGACTTCATCGACATCGGCCGAGAACGGCACGCGCACTTCGAACACCGCATACGCGAAATCGCGCGACAAGTTCTTCACCGTCTTGATCTGCGAAAACGGAATGGCATGGACCGCGCCCTGGCCGTCGCGCAGGCGCACGGTCCGGATCGTCAAGCTCTCCACGATGCCTGCGTGACCGCCTTCCACTTCGATCGAATCGCCCACCGAAATGGTGTCCTCGATGATGATGAACAGTCCGGTAATGAGGTCGGCGACCAGCGATTGCGCGCCGAAGCCCACCGCCAGGCCGATCACGCCCGCGCCCGCCAGCAGCGGCGTCACGTTCAGCCCGAGGTTCGCGGCCGTGACGATGGCGGCCACCGTCAGCAGGAACACGAACACGACATTGCGCACGAGCGGCAGCATCGTGCGCGCGCGCATGCTCGGGCCGCGTCCGCCGCGCCGCGTCGAATCCGGCTTGAGCGCTTCCTGAATGCCGGTGTCGATCAGGATCCACACGAGCCACACGACGAAGAAGGTCAGCACGATCATCGCGACGGCGTGCGTGATGCCGCGCGCGGCCACGCTCTCCTCGGCCATGTGCGCGAGCGAGAAGCCCCAGAAGCGCGACGACAGTTCGAGGAACACGAGCCACACGCCGACCACGATCATCGTGCCGACGAATTTCACGAGCCTGCGCACATACGCCGACTGCCGGCGCGGCTTGCGCGACTTCGGCCGCGTGATGCGCACGACGATCGCCGACAGGAAGAACCCGACGACCAGCAGACCGGCGGTCGCGATCGCCATCTGCAGCACGTTCTCGGACGTGCCGATGCCCATCAGCGTGGCCACCACCGAGGCCGACGCCAGCAGCAGCAGCGGCAGTTGCCACAACGACGCGACCACCTCGAAGGTTTCGGTTGCGGCCTTGCGCGTGTTGCGCTGCTCGTAGCTGCGGCTGCGAATCAGATGCGCGACGGGCCGCTGGAAAGCCAGCGCGAAATACGCGGTCAGGCCGGCCGCGCCCATGTTCGCGAAAGTAGAGATGAGCGCCGAGAGGTTGGTGCCGAGCTGCTGGGCGACATCGTAGTTCGCGGCGGCATCGCCGAGCGCGCCGAGGGTGCCGATCACGAACAACAGCCGGCGCGCCTGCACGATCAGCAGATTGACCGCCACGCGCCGGTGCGCCGACCCGAACAGCGAGAACATGATCAGGCAGATGGCCGAGAACACCGCGCCCGCGACGATCGCGTAGGCGGTCACCATCGCCAGCGTGCGGCCGAGCGACAGCGGCATGTAGTGCGTGAAACTCAGCGCCGCGAGGAACGCGAACAGATAGGGCGCGACGCGGCGCAGCGTGAAGCGCAGCAGTTCGCCCGTCGTCGGGTTCGAATGCAGCCCCATGTCGATGCCGTAGCGCGCCTGCACGCGGCGCTGGAGATAGACCAGCACGAAGGCGCACAGGCCCCAGCCGGCGAGCGTCGCGAAGTAATTGAAGAGTGTGCGACCGAAGGACTCGCGGCTCTGGCTCGTGACGATCGTGAAGAGCTCGTTGCCCGCTGCGTTGAAGCGGCCGATCCAGTAGGCGAGCGGCGTCTTGCCGCGCCTGACGTCGGCTTCGATGTTGGTCACCGCCGAGGCAATCGCGCCGAGCAGCCCGGCGTTCTGCGCCATCTTCGCGACGACCGACGCCGCCGACGAACTCGACGATGCCGGCGCGACCGCCGCCGTTGTCGCATCGCTTGCGCCGCTCGCGGCATTGGCGGCGGCGCTGCCGGGGTTGGCGTCCGCTGCCTCGGCGCCGGCCGGCGCGGCTGCGACGCCCGGCGCGGGGACCCCGGCGAGCGCCGCGCGCTTCGCATCGCGCAGCCGCTTGAGTTGCGCGACCAGGGCGGTGCGTTGCCGGTCGCTGTCGAGCGTGGCGATGAGGGTGTCGAGCGAGCGCACCATGTCGGCGTCGGACGCCGTGGGCGCTCCATTCGACGCCGCGTCGGGCGCCGAGGCGGGCGTCGCGGGCTTGATCAGCTCTTCGAAGGAAGGCAGCGTGAGCGCGGCTGCGGCATGCGCGAGGGAAACGGCGGACAGCAGGACAGCGAACAACAGTGCCGGCGACGCCCGCCGCACGCGCGCGCACGTCGCCAGCCAGAAGATCGCGACGAACGCCCACGCGCCGTCACGCGCGCGGTTGCATGACTTCATGACGATACCGGTTTTCAAAAGACCGCCAGTTTAGCGGCTGCGAACTGCCGGCCGTCCGATGCGGACGTAACCGAATGTTAGCCATCGGTTGCATGCCGATTCATCTGAGGGTTCGAATGGAACCGCTCTCCATGCAAGAGAAAGCTTATTTGTCCATTTCGGCGCGCGCATTGCCGGGATCCGGGCTGGCCGTCGCGCCGGACGCCTGAGCGCCGGTCTGGCTTCCCGCCTGGGTGCCGTCCGGACGCGACGACCAGTCCTGCAATTTGCGTCCCGCCGATTGCAGGCCCGCGCCGGTCGCGCTCGCCGCGTTGTTGATCGCGGCCTGGGTGGCGCTGGCCGCGTTGTCGAGGTTGGCGCGCGCCGAGGCTGCCACCCCGCTCGCGGAGATATCGGGCATCGAACCGGCGTTTTCGACATTCTGCTGTGCCGACTGTTTCGCTGCATCGACCTTCTGGCCGACATAGCTCGCCGCCTGATCGAATTTCTGGCCCGTCTGGCTCGCCAGGTTATTGAACGCGCCCGCCGCCTGTCCGGCAGTCGCATCGTGCTTCTCGCAGGCCGCAAGAAGGGCGAGCGTCCCGAGCGCAGCGGCGATGCGGGTCAAGGGAGTCATCTGCATGGTGTTGCCTTCCGTCGTGTGTCGTCTGTCGCAATGCGGGCGCGGCGGCGCGCAATTCTGAAGACCCGTCATGGCGCAACCCTTCGCGGGCGGAATCCGGGTCAAAACTGGCGCACATCATACGCTGCTCGTGTCCAGCCTTCGTCAACCGCGCCCCGTTCGATGCCGGCAAAAGCCTGTCGGCCTGCGATCCGGGCCAACCTTGCATCAAAGGAAAACCCTAGTTGTGCCCGAGCCGCGTCGAAAAGCCGCTTTTGGTCAATTCTCAGAAAAAATCAGGCTGACTATGTCAGATAGAGGAATTCTTCTACATTTAGGAGACTTCTAGTTCTGGCAGGTTGTGCGGTTCGACTATATTTCCTCGCGTCCCGCCCTTCACGAAAGTCTCCCACCATGTTTTTCATGAGTGCCGCCATTGCCCTCACCGCAGGGATGATGCTGTTCGAACCGTTCGCACGCCCGCCCGTTTCCCGCTTCACCACGCCCCGTCTACGCCGCAGTGTGGCCGCCCGCTCCTTCTTTCAGGCCGGGGTCGCACTCTTCACAGCATTGCTCGTGGCGACCAGTCCGCCGGCCCCCGAACGCGTCTCTCCGCTGTACGTCCTGTGCGTCGCGGTGCTCCTGATCCTCGCGAGCATTTACTGGCTGCTCCGTGGCAGACGCATCCTGAAGCAGCGCCGCGTTTTCAATCATCGAAGCTGAAAGTTTGCGGACGTCTGCTGGACTCGTCATCCGCCTGACGTTAGGCAAGCTTGCGTTCCGGACGGCGCCGGGCATATGAAAGCAGGCATTTCGTTCCACTGGCTGCGCCGCTTTGCAGGTATATTCGGGTCAAAGCATCAAGCTTCGACGGGCAAAAAAAAAGGCGCTGCGTTTCCGCAGCGCCTTAAAAGTTCTAGCCATTCCGAGGGCCGTGCTAGAACCTGAGAGACCGTATCCCGAAATGTGAGAACGGGAAGCGCAAAAGCGCACGTCGCTATCAAGTTTCGAAATTCAATTCCATTTTTTATGGGAACGTTGCCCAAGTCAAGCAAAATTTCTGACTCCGAGCAACTGCCCAACTTTATTACCGAAAAAAGAACTTTGTTCCAAAAAGTTCATCGCTGATGCAGCTTATCGTCATCACTTGCATCGCTTGCAAGCTTTGAGAACTGTCCCGGTAGAATGTCGCGCCCCCGACCTTCGGAACAATGTTTCATAAAAAATAGGCTTACATGCAAAATGACCAGCCAACGGGTAAAGAGAGAGCCCGAGAAAAAGACGGCGAGGAAGTCACCGCCCTGGCGCGGGGCCTCGACGTATTGCGCCGCATCGCCGCCGCCGATGCGCCCGTCAGCAACCGCGAACTGACCGACTGGACCGGCATTCCGAAGCCGACCGTCTCCCGCATCACAGCGACACTCGTCGGCGCCGGCCTGCTGTACCGGCTTCCGGACAGCGAACGCTTCGTCCTGACTGCTTCCGTACTGGAGCTCAGCAACGGATTCTTACGCAATTTCGATATTCGTGCTCGCGCGCGGCCCTTTCTGATCCAGCTCGCCGAGCGAACCGGACTTTCGGTGCATCTCGCCGTGCGTGACCGCCTGGAGATGGTCGTCATCGACGCCATCCGTCCGCGCTCCGCCGTCCTCGTTTCACGGCTTGAAGTCGGCGGCCGGATGGATCTCACCCGCACCTCGGTCGGACGTGCCTATCTCGCGGTGCTCGCCGAAGCCGACCGGCGCGCGCTCATCGGCAGCCTGCAGACGGCCTCGGGCGACGAATGGCCGTCCATCGCGAGCAGCCTGCACCGCGGCCTCGACGACGCGCTGCGGCGCGGCTTCGCCATGTCGGTCGGCGAGTGGCACGACGGGCTGAACGCGGTCGCGGCAGGCTTCGTGGGCCCGTCCGAGGAACGCTACGCGGTCAATTGCGGCGGCGCCGCCTACCAATGCCCGCGCGACACGCTGATCGACATCGTCGCGCCCGCGCTGCTCGAATGCGTCGGGCACATCGTGCGCGAGATCGGCGGCACCTATCCGGCGCCCGCCGCGCACGCCGCCGGTTGAGTCACACGGGGCCGGTTAAACTACGCGGCCCGCCATGCCCGAAAGCCTGCGCCCGGCGCAGGCTCTTCGAAAGCCGCCGAAAGCTTGCCGGTCTGCCTGTGTAACAGTCGTAATCAGCCGAAAGAATGACCGGTGGACGGGTCTGAACGTGGGACGTAGCATCATGCTTCGCGCGTGTCGGCGCCCCGCCGGGCTTGCGGCTTGCTTCATGCGACGGCTTTTCAACCGCTTCCCGATGGTCCTGCCCCATGCCCGAGCCCACGCTGCCCGGCGGTTCGCGCTTCCCCGAACCATGATGGGTTCCTCATCCGCGTCCTTGCAAGACAGAATCGAAAGACCCAGCCACCGAACAGATGGACGATCACAAGAATCCTTCAGGGCAACCGCGCCCGACGCCTCCCTCGCCCGCTTCGCCGGCTGCCCACCCTCATGCCACCACCCGCCGTCGCAGAGTCGTGCCGCTGATCATCGCGGTGCTGATCGTGGCGGGCGCGCTGGCGTGGTGGCATCCGTGGAACCGCAATGGCACGAGCGCCCCGGGCGCCCAGCATGAGGCGCGGCAAGGCGGCCGGCGCGGCGCCGCGAACGCGACGAACCAGCCGCAGCCGGTGCATGTCGCAAGCGTCACGCAAGGCGAGATGCCCGTGGTCATCAATTCGCTAGGCACCGTCACGCCGCTCGCCAACGTCACGGTGAAGACGCAACTGAACGGCACGCTGATGGATGTCGCGTTCCAGGAAGGTCAGATGGTCAAGAAAGGCGACCTGCTCGCGCAGATCGACCCGCGTCCATACGAGATCTCACTGCGCAACGCGCAAGGCCAGCTCGCGCGCGACGAAGCGCTGCTGCAAACCGCGCGCCTCGACCTGCAGCGTTACCAGACCCTGCTGTCGCAAGACTCCATCGCGAAGCAGCAGGTGGACACGCAGGCGTCGCTGGTGAAGCAATACGAAGGCACGGTCAAGTCCGACCAGGCCAACGTCGATACCTACAAGCTCGACCTGACCTATGCGCGCATCACGGCGCCGGTGTCGGGGCGCGTGGGGCTGCGTCAGGTCGATCCGGGCAACTACGTGACGACCGGCGACACCAACGGCGTGGTCGTCATCACGCAGCTGCAGCCGATCAGCGTGATCTTCACCACGTCCGAGGACAACCTCGCCGCCATCCTGAAGCCGCTGCACGCGGGCACGAAGATGTCGGTCACGGCCTACGACCGCGCCAACATCACGGCGCTCGAATCCGGCTATCTCGAGACGGTCGACAACCAGATCGACACCACCACCGGCACGGTCAAGCTGCGCGGCACCTTCGACAACAAGGGCGGCATGCTGTTTCCGAATCAGTTCGTGAACACGAAGCTGCTGGTCGATGTCATCAAGAACGCGATCATCGTGCCGACGCCGGCGGTGCTGAACGGTTCGTCGGGCGCGTTCGTCTATGTCGTGAAGCCGGACAACACCGTGACCGTGCGCAACGTGAAGATCGGCCCGGTGGACGGCGAGCGCACCAGCATCAAGTCCGGCCTGCAGGTGGGCGAGCGCGTGGTGATCGACGGCTCCGACCGGCTCAAGGAAGGCGCGAAGATCACGATCCCGGCCGAGAAGTCGAACGCGGCGTCGGGCGCTTCGGGCGCTTCGGGCGCTTCGGGTGCTTCGGGTGCTTCGGGTGCTTCGGGTGCTTCGGGTGCTTCGGGTGCTTCGGGTGCTTCGGGTGCTTCGGGTGCTTCGGGTGCTTCGGGTGCTGCGGGTGCTTCGGGTGCTTCCAGTGCCGCTGCCGCCTCGGGCGCCTCGGGCGCGCATCACGGCGGACATCGGCGTCAGCAGACGCAATCGCAGCAGTAACCCCGAGCTTCAGGTCACGAATCCCGCATGAACCCATCTCGTCTTTTTATTCTGCGCCCGGTCGGCACGGCGCTCCTGATGGCGGCAATCATGCTGGTCGGACTGGTCGCGCTGCGCTTCCTGCCGCTGTCCGCGCTGCCCGCCGTCGACTATCCGACCATCCAGGTGCAGACCTTCTATCCGGGCGCCTCGCCCGACGTGATGACGTCGAGCGTCACCGCGCCGCTGGAGAAGCAGTTCGGCCAGATGGCGAGCCTGAATCAGATGTCGTCGCAGAGTTCGGCGGGCGCCTCGGTCATCACGCTGCAGTTCAGCCTGGACCTGCCGCTCGACATCGCCGAGCAGGAAGTGCAGGCGGCGATCAACGCGGCGGGCAACCTGCTGCCCTCTGACCTGCCCGCGCCGCCGATCTACGCGAAGGTAAATCCCGCCGACGCCCCCATCATGACGCTGGCCGTCAGCTCGAAAACCTTGCCGCTCACGCAAGTGCAGGATCTGGCGGACACGCGCCTCGCGCAGAAAATTTCGCAGGTGGCGGGCGTGGGCCTGGTGTCGGTCAGCGGCGGCAATCGCCCGGCGGTGCGCATCCAGGCGAACACGCGCGCGCTGGCCTCCTACGGGCTCAATATCGACGACCTGCGCACGACCATCGCCAATCTCAACGTCAATACGCCGAAGGGCAACTTCGACGGTCCGACGCGCGCCTACACCATCAACGCCAACGACCAGCTCACCGACGCCGAGGCCTACAAGAGCGCGGTGATCGCATACCGCAACGGCCGCCCGGTGATGCTCACCGACGTCGCGACCATCGTCCAGGGCCCGGAGAACACCAAGCTCGGCGCGTGGGTCGATTCGACACCCGCAATCATCCTGAACGTACAGCGTCAGCCGGGCGCGAACGTGATCGCGGTAGTGGACAGCATCAAGCAGATCCTGCCGCAATTGCAGCAGTCGCTGCCCGCGGCGCTCGACGTGCGCGTGGTCACCGACCGCACGACGACCATCCGCGCGTCCGTGCGCGACGTCCAGTTCGAGCTTCTGCTGTCCGTCGTGCTGGTCGTGCTGGTCATCTACCTGTTTCTCGCCAACGTCTACGCGACCATCATCCCGAGCCTCTCGGTGCCGCTCTCGCTGGTCGGCACGCTCGCGGTCATGTACCTGTGCGGTTTCTCGCTGGACAACCTCTCCTTGATGGCGCTGACCATCGCGACCGGCTTCGTCGTCGATGACGCCATCGTGATGATCGAGAACATCGCGCGCTATGTGGAAGAAGGCGAATCGCCGCTCGAAGCCGCGCTCAAGGGCAGCAAGCAGATCGGCTTCACCATCATCTCGCTGACGGTCTCGCTGATCGCCGTGCTGATCCCGCTGCTCTTCATGGGCGATGTCGTGGGCCGCCTGTTCCACGAATTCGCGATCACGCTGGCGGTGACCATCGTGATTTCGGCCATCGTCTCGCTGACCCTCGTGCCGATGATGTGCGCCAAGTTGCTGCGCCACACGCCGCCGAAGGACAGCAAGCGCTTCGAGGCGCGCGCGCACCGGTTCATCGACTACGTGATCGGGCGCTATGCGGTGGCGTTGAACTGGGTGCTGGCCCGCCAGCACGCCACCTTGTTCGTGTTCGTGCTGACGCTGGTCTTCACGGCGGTGCTCTACATCTATATCCCGAAGGGCTTCTTCCCGGTGCAGGACACCGGCGTGATCCAGGCCATCACGCAGGCGCCGCAGGCCGCGTCCTACCAGGCCGTGGCCGACCAGCAGCAGGCGCTCGCGAAGAAGATCCTGCAGAACCCGGATGTCGAGAGCCTGACGTCGTTCATCGGCGTGGACGGCACCAACATCACGCTGAACAGCGGCCGCATGCTCATCAACCTGAAGCCGCGCGACGACCGCAGCAATAATTCGAGCGACCTGATCCGCGCCATCCAGGGCGAAGTGGCGGACATTCCAAGCATCAAGCTGTACATGCAACCGGTGCAGGACCTGACGATCGACTCCACGGTCAGCCCGACGCAATACCAGTTCATGCTGACCGACCCGAATCCGTCCGAGTTCGCGGAATGGGTGCCGAAGCTCGTCGCGCGCCTGCAAGGCACGTCCGTACTGACCGATGTCGCGACCGACCTGCAGCAGAACGGCCAGTCGGTGTACATCGAGATCGACCGTGCGACGGCCGCGCGCTTCGGCATCACGCCGGCCACCGTCGACAACGCGCTGTACGACGCCTTCGGCCAGCGCATCATCTCGACCATCTTCACGCAGTCGAACCAATACCGCGTGATCCTGGAAGCCGAGCCCAGCGACGCACATTACAGCGACACGCTCAACGGCATCTACCTGCCCTCCTCCACCGCGACCAACGGCCAGGTGCCGCTTGCGGCCATCGCCAAGTTCCACGAACGCGCGGCCCCGCTGCTCGTCACGCACCTCGGCCAGTTCCCGGCCACGACCGTGTCCTTCAATCTCGCCAAGGGCGCGTCGCTCGGCGAGGCCGTGAAGGCCATCGAGCAGGCCAAGCAGGACATCGGTCTGCCCGCCTCGTTCCAGATCCGCTTCCAGGGCGCGGCGCTCGCGTTCCAGGCGTCGCTCTCGAACGAGCTGTTCCTGATCCTCGCGGCCATCGTCACGATGTACATCGTGCTCGGCGTGCTGTACGAGAGCTTCATCCATCCGATCACCATTCTCTCGACGCTGCCCTCGGCGGGCGTCGGCGCGCTGCTCTCGCTGATGATCACCGGGCACGACCTGGACATCATCGGCATCATCGGCATCGTGTTGCTGATCGGCATCGTGAAGAAGAACGCGATCATGATGATCGACTTCGCGCTCGAAGCCGAGCGCGAGGAAGGCAAGTCGCCGCGCGAGGCCATTTTCCAGGCCTGCCTGCTGCGCTTCCGGCCAATCCTGATGACCACCATGGCGGCGCTGCTTGGCGCGCTGCCGCTGATGCTCGGCTGGGGCGCGGGCTCGGAGCTGCGTCATCCGCTCGGCATCGCGATCGTCGGTGGCCTGATCGTCTCGCAGCTACTGACGCTGTTCACGACGCCGGTGATCTATCTCGGCTTCGATTCGCTCGCCCGCAGGCTGCGCGCGCGCTTTCATCGCGAACCGCCGCGCACGCCCGCCGCCGGCGAGGGACGCTGAGCCATGAACCTGTCGCGCATCTTCATCGACCGGCCCGTCGCGACCACGCTGCTGGCCATCGGCATTGCGCTTGCGGGCATGTTCGCGTTCGTGCGGCTGCCGGTCGCGCCGCTGCCGCAGGTCGATTTCCCGACCATCTCGGTGCAGGCGTCGCTCCCCGGCGCGAGCCCGGAGACGGTCGCGACCAGCGTCGCCAGTCCGCTCGAACGGCATCTCGGCACCATTGCCGACGTCAGCGAAATGACCTCGATGAGCTCGGTGGGCACGACGCGCATCACGCTCCAGTTCGGGCTGAACCGCGACATCGACGGCGCCGCGCGCGACGTGCAGGCCGCCATCAACGCGGCGCGCGCCGACCTGCCCACGGCGCTGCGCAGCAACCCGACCTACCACAAGGTGAACCCGGCCGACGCGCCCATTCTGGTGCTCGCGCTGTCCTCGCCCACACGCACGCCGGGCGCGCTCTACGACTCCGCCGCGACGGTGCTGCAACAGACCTTGTCCACGGTGCCGGGCGTCGGCGAAGTGGACGTGAGCGGCTCGGCGAATCCGGCGGTGCGGGTCGAACTGGAGCCGGGCGCGCTGTTTCACTACGGTATCGGGCTCGAAGACGTGCGCGCGGCGCTGGCCTCGGCGAACGCGAACAGCCCGAAAGGCGCGATCGAATTCAAGGGCACGCGGATCCAGCTCTACACCAACGACCAGGCGAGCAAGGCCTCGCAGTACAAGGACCTCGTGGTCGCGTACCGCAACGGTTCGGCGGTGAAGCTCTCGGACGTCGGCGAAGTGGTCGATTCCGTGGAAGACCTGCGCAATCTCGGCCTCATCAACAACAAGCGCGCGGTGCTGGTGATTCTCTATCGCCAGCCGGGCGCGAACATCATCGAAACCATCGACCGCGTCAAGGCGATGCTGCCGCAGCTACAGGCCGCGCTGCCCGCCGACGTCCAGATCACGCCGACCGCCGACCGCTCCACCACTATCCGCGCGTCGCTGCACGATACCGAGGCCACCCTCGCGATCGCGGTGGCGCTGGTCGTGATGGTCGTGTTCCTGTTCCTGCGCAACTGGCGCGCGACGTTGATCCCGAGCGTGGCCGTGCCCATCTCGATCATCGGCACGTTCGCGGCCATGTACCTGCTGGGCTTCTCGCTCGACAACCTCTCGCTGATGGCGCTGACCATCGCGACCGGCTTCGTCGTCGACGACGCGATCGTCGTGCTGGAGAACATCACGCGGCACGTCGAGAAAGGCGTGCCGCGCATGCAGGCCGCGATCATCGGCGCGCGCGAAGTCGGCTTCACGGTGGTGTCGATCAGCGTGTCGCTGGTGGCGGTGTTCCTGCCCATCCTGCTGATGGGCGGCATCATCGGGCGGCTGTTCCGCGAGTTCGCGCTGACGCTGTCGCTCGCCATTGCGGTGTCGCTGGTGGTGTCGCTCACCGTCACGCCGATGATGTGCTCCCGCCTGCTCCAGGAACCGGGCGAGCGCCGAGAGGAAGGCCGCATCGCGCAATGGCTCGAACGCCAGTTCCAGCGCCTGCAGGGCGGCTACACGCGCACGCTGGACTGGTCGCTCGCGCATCCGCTCTTGATCCTGATGACGCTGTTCGCCACCATCCTCCTGAACGTGTTCCTCTACGTGATCGTGCCGAAGGGCTTCTTTCCGCAGCAGGACACGGGACGCATCATCGGCGGCATTCAGGCTGACCAGAGCACCTCGTTCCAGGCGATGAGAGGCAAGTTCTCGCAGATGATGAAGATCGTCGAAGCCGATCCGGCGGTGGACAGCGTGGCCGGCTTCACGGGCGGGCGCTCGACCAACAGCGGCTTCATGTTCATCTCGCTCAAGCCGAAGAGCGAGCGCAAGGTCTCGGCCGATCAGGTCATCAACCGTCTGCGTGCGCCGTTGGGCGATGTCGCCGGCGCGCGCACCTTCCTGCAGGCGGTGCAGGACATTCGCGTGGGCGGGCGGCAATCCAACGCGCAGTATCAGTTCACGCTGCTCTCGGACACGACCTCCGATCTCTACAAGTGGGGGCCGCTTCTCACCGACGCGCTGCAGAAGCGCTCCGAACTCGCCGACGTCAACTCCGACCAGCAGCAGGGCGGACTCGAATCGATGGTCACGTTCGACCGCTCGACGGCCGCGCGGCTCGGCATCAAGCCCGCGCAGATCGACAACACGCTGTATGACGCATTCGGCCAGCGCCAGGTCTCGACCATCTACAACCCGCTGTCGCAGTATCACGTCGTCATGGAACTGGCGCCGAAATACTGGCAGGACCCGGAGATGCTCAAACAGATCTGGATCAGCACCTCGGGCGGCACGGCGAACGGTTCGTCCTCGACGCAATCCACCACCACGTCCGGCGCCACCTCCACCGCCTCGACCTCGGCCACCGGCTCGACCGGCGCGGGCGGCGCCTCCAACAGCGCGACGGATACCAGCGCGGCGCTCGCGCTGGCCGCGGTGAAGAACTCGGCCACCAACGCGATCGCCGCCACGGGCAAAAGCGGCTCGTCGTCGGGCGCGGCGGTGTCCACATCGATGGAAACCATGGTGCCGCTGTCGGCCATCGCGACGTTCGGACCGGGCAACACGCCGCTGTCGGTGAATCACCAGAGCCAGTTCGTCGCCTCGACCATCTCCTTCAACCTGCCGCCGGGCAAGTCGCTCTCCGACGCCACCGCCGCAATCTACGAAACCATGGCCGAGATCGGCATGCCGCAGACGATCCACGGCAGCTTCCAGGGCACCGCGCAGGCGTTCCAGCAGTCGGTCAGCACGCTGCCCATCCTGATCCTCACGGCGCTCGCCGCGGTGTATATCGTGCTCGGCATGCTGTACGAGAGCTATATCCATCCGATCACGATTCTCTCGACGCTGCCCTCGGCCGGCATCGGCGCGCTGCTCGCGCTGCTGCTCTTCAAGACCGAGTTCAGCATCATCGCCTTCATCGCGGTGATCCTGCTGATCGGCATCGTGAAGAAGAACGCGATCATGATGGTCGACTTCGCGATCGAAGCCACGCGCCACGGCGCGGCCACCCCGCGCGACGCAATCCGCGAGGCCTGCCTGCTGCGCTTCCGTCCGATCATGATGACGACCGCCGCCGCCCTGCTCGGCGCGCTACCGCTCGCGTTCGGCACCGGCGAGGGGTCGGAGATGCGCGCGCCGCTCGGCATCGCGATTGTCGGCGGGCTGATCGTCAGCCAGATGCTCACGCTCTACACCACGCCGGTCGTCTATCTCTACATGGACCGCTTCCGCATCCGCGCGGAAGCCCGGCGTGCGCGGCGCCAGGGCCGCGCGCGTCCTGCGGGCGCATCGGAATGACGCGCGGGCGGCAAGGTCCCGTGCGTGGCCCGCGCGGGATCTGAGCGCGTCATACTCGCGGCGCGGCGCTCAGTGTCCAAGTATCGAACGGAGCCGCTCGCGCAGCTGCGCTCGCGCCTCGATGCCCTCCCAGACGTCTGCGCGCACGGAATAGCTGGACGCAATGTGCGTTTGGGGCAGTTCCGCAACGCTTTGGAACTGTGGGCTATATACGATCAAGTACGCGCGTCTGCCGCCGAGCGTGCGCACCTCCAGCATGTTGGGGCCGACGCCGAAAGCGTAGAAACCGTCCCTGAAGAGGAAGGCGGCATTGTTCCGGTCCAGCCACTGGATGGTGGCGGGCACATCCCGATGCGGGTGATTCATCCACTCGAGAAACTTGCCCTTGATGCCGAGCGTCGGAATCCGGGTCACGAAATGCGTCGTGCCGGCGGGCAGGGCCGACTCCGGACGCTGATCGAAGCGGTAGAGCTGTTCGCTCGTTCCCGTGTCGCTGGCATACCTGTGGGAGTTCAGGTTCGAGGCGGGCGGCGTCACCGGCACGCCATCCTCGTCGGTCAGCTTCCAGGTCGACCGGCTGCCTGCGAACGACGCACTGACAAAAGGAACATAGACGGTGTGACCCACGGTCAGGTACTTGCCGTCTTCGGCATGCGTCAGGTGTCCGTTGGAGTAGCGGAATACGCCGTTGAGGCTCGATGAGCCCGGCACAGACCCTATATAGAGATAGTCGTCCGAGCCCACTCGCAAGGTCTTGTTCCAGTTATTCGGATAGTGGAACCGTCCGTCCGATCCCATCACGAACTGCTTGATGTTGCCGGGGTACTGGGCGCTCGCGCGATAAGTCCAGTTCACGTAGACATTGTCCGACGCGTCCGCGTAGAGAATGGCCGGATGATCCACGCCGCCGCCATAGGCGTGCAGCGTCATCGCTCCCCGGTAGTCTTCGTGCGCGGCCTGTCTGCGGCTGGCGGCGTCGAGCCGCTGGACTGCATCGCCATAGAAGTCGGCCTGGATGATGTTCGGGTTGTCCTTTGGCGTATGGCCCACCACCTTGCCGTCGCGCAGGGCGGGCACGACGAACGGTTTGTACGCCAACTCCGTCCACGCCTTCGAATCCAGCGGGAAACGCGCGAGTTGCGGTTGCGCGCCGGCGCTTCGCTGCGCTCCGTACACGTCCCATCGGTAAGCCGGATTGTCCATGAAGTTGGACGCGACGCCGTTCGCGACCTCCCACCAGCCGATGACCTGCGTCGCGTCGATAGTTCCCATCGCGGCGAACTCGTGATTGTCCGGCGCCTGGGCATGGCCGCCCAGCGTGGCATTGACGTCCACGAGGTTGGGGCCGGGCGATATCGCGTAGACGAAGCCGTCCCGCGCCTGGAGCTTGAGACGGTCGAGCGCAACCGTTGGATTCGCGAACGTGGCGAGATAGCCGGCGCTGTCCAGGCTGCGCTTGCCGGAGGCGACATCGAAGTCGTGCGTGACCAGATTGACATCCTTGAGCGACGTCGCAAGCACATGAAAGCCCCCTTCCGTGCTCATCTCGAGAGGCGTCACGGTCGACGGCCTGAACAGGAAATCCGGCTCGGCGTACCGCGCCGTGCGCGCCCCCGCGCGCTTGAAGTCGACGTGGGGGTAGGCCCCGGAAGGCGGGCGCATTGCAGTGGCGACCGGAGGCGGCAGGTCCGCCACCGGCACGACCGGGAAGGAGAGATTGAGCGTGTCGTGCGGATTGGACAGCGCGGCTTGACCCGCCGGCATGGCGCCGGCGTCCTCCGCGTACCAGGTCGTCGCGGCATCCCGCACCCCGCCTTCCGTATGACGGCCGGAAAGAAACGCACGCCGCACGGCCGACGTCATATGCTCGAAGTCGGGGTAATCGAACACGCCGTAGTCCGGCGCCAGAAGCTCGTAACGGTCGCGGCGGTAGTCATTGCCCGGCGTGATCCTCCGGATCAGGAGCGGATCGCTCCGGGCAAAGCCGCTCGCCGATGCGTCGACAGGCGGCGCCTGCCGCGCGAGATCGATCACGACCATGGTGTTGCGCGATCCGCGCGTCGCGCTGTCGCCGAAGTAGCTCGAACCGAAGTTCGCCGCCAGATGGTCGATCAGTTGATCCGCACTGCTGACACCGCTTTCTCCGGCATGCCGGATGTAGCGCGCCACATCGATGGACGAGGTCAACGGCGTGCTTCCGTGCCGGCGCTGCATGCTGTCGACCAGTTGCAGGCGGCGCGCCGGGTCGGACGCGCGCGGGTCGAGCGGCTCCAGTGCGCTGCGGAGATCCGGCATCCCATAGTCGCCGACCATCCGCAACGCAAAGCCTGCCAGCGCCTCGTTGCGGTCAACGCCCTCGAGCGGCCGGCGCGCACCTTCGAAGATCGCTGCGGGCGTCAGCGGATAGGGCCGCAGCGCGGTGTCCGCGTACAGTTGATAGTCGTAGTCCGACTCCGGCGGATTGGAGCCCGGGGTTCCGGGACGGGATGCGAGCACAGGTGCGGATGCGAATTCGCTCGATCCATGCCGTGAGTACACCTGCATCTGCACCGGCGCCGCCCGCCACTCGGTGCCGGAAAACGCGACATCCAGATAGCCGTCGAGCGATCGCTGCATGTCCGTCCGGCTGCCGTACTGGAAAGCGCCGTTGTTGGGATCGAAGATCGTCCAGTGGTCGCTTTGCCCGCGTTGCACGAGCAGCGCATGCCCCCGTTCCTGCAGGGTGCCGGACGCCTCCATGCCGATCTGCAGGTAGGCCATGTCGGCCGGTTGCATCAGTGCGATGTCGTCGCGCATGGCGCGCAGCCGATCGGCGGGCGCCGCATGCCGCGCTTTGAGATTGTCGGGCGCGAGCGGCGTGTAGTGGCTGAAACCCAGCCGGTACGCGTTGGTCTGGAAGGCGTCGACATGCTCGCAGAAGTCCCGTGCGCGGCCGAGTTCGAACTGGCGTCGGCGTCGCTGCGCATGCCCTCGACCACGGAGAACAGGTTTCGGTCCGGCTGGTCGGCGCCTCGGTCCACGCGCCGCATTGCTTCGAGGACGATGCCGTCGCACGCGCCCGTCTCCGGATAAGCGCATCTCTTCTGGTAGTCGAACTGGTCGAACTTCACGCAGTCCGCCGCTCTCGCCCGCAGCCGGTCGCCGCCGCGCCGCTCGCGAAAAATCTCTGCGTTTGCCTGCGAGCCCTGGCAAGCGCCGCGCTCGACGCGCGAAAGCGTATCTCCCGTGTCGGCGGCGTCGGAAGGCAGGGACACAGCCGAAATGTCGGCGCGTGGAAGCGGCGGCGTGGCGGCCGGTGCGTCGTCGCGTTGGCTCGCCTGCATCTGCGCAGCGGTCGACTGGACCGGCGGGTCAATCTTGTCCGGCTCGTCGGTCTTGTCCGTTTTGTCCGGCAGCGATCCCGCCTCGTTGGCCGATGCAGCCGAACCGGCCTCCGCAGGCGCGCGCGCATCGGCGGAATCCGTCGCGCCCTGAGGACTGTCGCGCGGCTCCGGCGCTGCGCCTTGCTCGTCCGACGTCTCCGCACGCGGCAACGCATCCGGTTGTGCAGCCGCGAATGATCCGGCGCCCGCGCGGGCGCCGCTGACACGGGAAACGTCCATCACTTTCTCCCAGGCACGCGAGGGAGCGCTTCGGATCATTCGGCAGGTGTGCAGCGGGGCCGACAGCGCTCAGGGGACTGCCGGCCGAGTGTAGAGGCCGCGCGGCCGTCGCACGCGCTAACCCTGCAACACCCGCGGCGACTCGCCGTCAGGGCCGCTTCACTGCACGCCCACGAGCCGGTAGCCGACGCCTGTTTCGGTCACGATGTGCTCGGGCTGCGCGGGGTCGCGTTCGAGCTTCTGGCGCAGATGCGCCATGTAGATGCGCAGATAGTGCGGACTTTCCACGTGCGACGGCCCCCACACATCCAGCAGCAGCTGCCGGTGCGTGAGCACGCGGCCCGCATGCCGCACGAGCGCCGCGAGCAGACGGTATTCGAGCGGCGTCAGATGCACGCTCTCGCCGTTGCGGGTGACGCGTCGCAAGGCGAGATCGACGCTTACGTCGCCGAAGCCGACGGCAGGCGTTTCGCTGGCCGGCGTCTGATTGCGCCGCCGCAGATGGGCGCGGATCCGCGCCAGCAGTTCGGAAACGCCGAAGGGTTTGGTGAGGTAATCGTCGGCGCCGGCATCGAGCGCGGCGACCTTCTGCTCTTCCTGCGTGCGCGCCGACAACACGATCACCGGCAGCGCGCTCCAGCCGCGCAGTTCGCGGATCACCTCGATGCCGTCGACATCCGGCAGGCCGAGATCGACGATCACGAGGTCGGGCTTGCGCGTCGCCGCCTCGACGAGACCCTGCTGCCCGCTGAGCGCTTCGTGCACGGTCATGCCCTGCGCCTCCAGCGAGACGCGCACGAAGCGGCGAATCTGTTTGTCGTCTTCGATCAGGACGACGGTCGGGGACGGATCGTTCATGTTTCAGTCGTTCAGCGTGTTCACGAACCGTCCCGCGCCCTCGTCAGGGCAGCAGGATGGTCGACCCGGTGGTGCGGCGCGCTTCGAGGTCTTCGTGCGCGCGGCCCGCCTCCGCCAGCGCATAACGCTGGCGCACGTTGGTCTTCACCTTGCCCGAGGCCACCACGTCGAACAGTTCCGCCGCCATGGTGTCGAGATCGCTGCGTTTGGCGATATAGCTGAAGAGCGTCGGACGCGTGAAGAAGAGCGAGCCGCGTCCGGCGAACTCGGACGAATCGATCGGCGGCAGCGGCCCCGACGAATTGCCGAAGCTCACGAACAGGCCCAGCGGCGCGAGGCAGTCGAGCGAGGCGATATACGTGTCCTTGCCGATCGAGTCATACACCACCGGCACGCCCGCGCCGTTGGTGATCTCGCGCACGCGCTGCGTGAAGTTGTCGCGGGTGTAGACGATCGGATGGTCGCAGCCATGCGCCTTCGCAAGCTCGGCTTTCTCGTCCGAACCCACGGTGCCGATCACGGTCGCGCCCAGCGCCTTGGCCCACTGGCACGCGAGCATGCCGACGCCGCCCGCCGCCGCGTGGATCAGCACGGTATCGCCCGGCTGCACGCGATAGGTCCGGCGCAGCAGATACTGCGCGGTCAGCCCCTGGAGCATGATGGACGCGGCATCTTCATAGCCGATCGCGTCCGGCAGCTTCACGACGTAATCCGCCGCCATCACGCGCTCTTCGGCATACGCGCCCGGCGGACGCGACGCGTAGGCCACGCGGTCGCCCGGCTTGAACTGCGTGACGCCCTCGCCCACCGCCGTGACCTCGCCCGCGCCTTCCATGCCGAGTCCGCCAGGCAGCGGCATCGGATAGAGGCCAGTGCGGAAATACACGTCGATGAAGTTCAGCCCCACCGCATGATGCTTGACGCGGATCTCGCCCTTGCCCGGCGCGCCCACCTCCACGTCGACCCATTTCATCACTTCCGGGCCGCCGGCCTTGTCGAATCGGATTGCCTTGGTCATCGCTCGTTCACCTCCATCACGGATTGGGTTCAGGACGCCCGCGCAAGGCGCAGGCGCAAGTCGTCGAGCAGCATGCGCGCCGTCGCGATATTGGTCGCGCACGGCACGTTGTGCACGTCGCAGGCGCGCACCAGCGCGTTGATGTCCGGCTCGTGCGGCTGCGGCGTCATCGGGTCGCGCAGGAAGATCACCATGTCGACGCGCCCTTCGGCCAGCTCCGCGCCGATCTGCAGGTCGCCGCCGTGCGGGCCGGACAGCTTGCGCTCGACCTCCAGCCCGTGCGCCGCCGCGATGCGGCCGCCCGTGGTGCCCGTGGCCACGAGGCTGCATTGCGCGAGCGTGGCGGCGAACTCGCCCGCCAGCGTGACGATGTCGTCCTTCTTCATGTCGTGCGCGATCAGCGCGACGCGTGTGCTCATGTGCTCCGTCCTCCTGTCATTGTCGTTATGGTGTTTCCGATGTTTCTGATGTTTCCGATGTTTCAATACGTGCCCGGATAGGCGCCGCCGTCGATCAGCAGGTTCTGCCCGGTGATATAGCCCGCATGCACGCTGCACAGGAACGCGCAGGCGCGGCCGAATTCCTCCGGCGTGCCGAAGCGTCCCGCCGGCAGACTCTCTGCGCGGCGCGCGCGGATGTCGTCGATGGACACGTTCTGCGCCTTCGCCTGTGCTTCCATCGTCACGCCGATGCGGTCCGTGTCGAAGGTGCCCGGCAGCAGGTTGTTGATGGTGACGCCCGTCGCCGCGACCTTGCGCGCGACCCCGGCGACGAAGCCGGTCAGTCCCGAGCGCGCGCCGTTCGACAGACCGAGCACGTCGATCGGCGCCTTCACCGAGGAACTCGTGATGTTCACGACGCGCCCGAAACCGCGCCCGATCATGCCGTCGATGGTCGCCTTCATCAGTTCGATCGGCGTCAGCATGTTGCCTTCCAGCGCCTTGATCCACATCTCATGCGTGAAGGTGCGGAAGTCGCCCGGCGGCGGCCCGCCCGCGTTGTTCACCAGAATGTCCGGCGCGGGGCAGGCGGCGAGCGCGGCGGCGTGGCCGGCGGGCGTCGTGATGTCGCCCGCGACGGTCTTCACGTCCACGCCGTATTGCGCGCGAATGTGCGCAGCCGTCGCCTCCAACGTCTCCGCGGTGCGCGCGGTGATCACCAGATTCACGCCTTCGGCGGCGAGCGCCTCCGCGCAGCCGCGTCCCAGTCCCTTGCTTGCCGCACATACGAGCGCCGTGCGCCCTGCGATTCCCATGTCCATCGTGCTGTTCTCCGTGATCGTTCGGCACGCGAAGCGGGCGCTGCTCGCACCCCGCTCTCGCTGCCCGGGTTCATCCATCGCGCAATTCTAGAAGAATCGGGGCGGCAACGTCGGGACTTGCCTCGGCGCAGGCATGCGACGCCGCGCAATTCTTCTTAGGCGCGGGCGGCCTTTTCGGTAAACTGTCGCCACTGTCCGCGCGAGACGCACCCGGCGTCAGCGCTTCGAAATCGCGCCGGACCCGCCGTTGCGTTGCGCCCCAGGTGCGACCCGGCAGCCCATCACACGAGCAGGACGCGCCGCGCGCGCGAGACCCATGACACACGACAGCCGCTTTCCCAATCTCTTCATCCTCGATCACCCGCTGATCCAGCACAAGCTCACGCACATGCGCGACAAGGACACGTCCACGCGCACCTTCCGCGAGCTGCTGCGGGAAATCACGCTGCTGATGGGCTATGAAATCACCCGCAACCTGCCGCTGACGACCAAGCGCGTGGCCACGCCGCTCGTCGAGATCGACGCGCCCGTGATCGCCGGCAAGAAACTCGCGATCGTGCCCGTGCTGCGAGCGGGCATCGGCATGTCGGACGGCTTGCTGGACCTGGTGCCGTCGGCGCGCGTCGGCCATATCGGCGTGTATCGCGCGGACGATCACCGCCCGGTCGAATACCTCGTGCGCCTGCCGCCGGATCTGGAGGAGCGCGTCTTCATCCTGTGCGATCCGATGGTCGCCACCGGCTATTCGGCGGTCCATGCCGTCGACGTGATGAAGCGCCGCAAGGTGCAGAGCGAGAATATCGTGTTCGTCGCGCTGGTCGCCGCGCCCGAAGGCGTCAAGGTGTTCCAGGACGCGCATCCGGACGTCAAGCTCTACGTCGCCTCGCTCGATTCGCATCTGAACGACCACGCGTACATCGTTCCGGGCCTGGGCGACGCCGGGGATCGCCTGTTCGGCACGAAGAACTGAGTTTTTCCCCGCCCGCTTCCAATCCTGCAAACCGCCGCGCCCTTCGCGCGGCGGTTTGCATTTACGCCCGCATTTGCGCGTTTTTGCGCCGAATCGACGAAATTTCCTGCGGTTTCGCGCCGCTTCCCCCGTCCGGTTCGCGCGCACGGGTACTGGGGACGGGCGCCTCCATGCTAAAATTTCGGTCTGTTCCCAATCGGGTCGGCAGCACCGGACAGCACCTGGGCGGTCTGCGCGCCATCCCGTCACACGCCCACGCCGGAACGCAGCGGCCGACGGCACGGAACCACACATTCAGCACGACAGCACACTAGGCGCCGGAGCCAAGCCCGCGCGCGACGGAGAAAGGTAATGGCGGGTCATTCGAAATGGGCCAACATCAAGCATAAGAAAGCCGCGGCCGACGCAAAGAAAGGCAAGGTCTGGACACGCCTCATCAAGGAAATCCAGGTTGCGGCGCGCATGGGCGGCGGCGATGTCGATTCGAACCCGCGCCTGCGTCTGGCCATCGACAAGGCCTATGACGCCAACATGCCGAAGGACAACATCAACCGCGCCATCCAGCGCGGCGTCGGCGGCGTAGATGGCGCCAACTACGAAGAAATCCGTTACGAAGGCTATGGCATCGGCGGCGCGGCGATCATCGTCGACACGATGACGGACAATCGCACCCGCACCGTCGCGGAAGTGCGCCACGCGTTCTCGAAGTTCGGCGGCAACATGGGCACGGACGGCTCGGTGTCGTTCATGTTCGATCACGTCGGCCAGTTCCTGTTCGCGCCCGGCACGGCGGAAGACGCGCTGATGGACGCCGCGCTCGAAGCCGGCGCGGATGACGTGGTCACGAACGACGACGGCAGCATCGAGGTCGTCTGCCCGCCGAACGATTTCCAGAAGGTGAAGGACGCGCTCGAAGCCGCCGGCTTCAAGGCGGAACTTGCCGAAACGACGATGAAACCGCAGACCGAAGTCGAGTTCAGCGGCGATGACGCGGTGAAGATGCAGAAACTGCTCGACGCGCTCGAAAATCTCGACGACGTGCAGGAAGTCCACACCAACGCGGCGATCAACGAGGACTGAGCTTCGGATCGCCTGGGGCCAGGGTGAACGCGCCCTTGCCCACGAATGGAACGTCTTTCGCTTCGGCATGATGGGCGAAGCGTGGCCGAAGCGGCGCCGCCGGATGCAGGCGGCGCGGCATCGCCCGAGGAAGGCGCGTGACGCTGCCGCAGTCCGCGCGAGCCGCCTTCTCCACGGGATGCACGCCGCCCGCGACCGCCGCCGTCCGATGACGGGGCCCATGCGCCCGCCGCCTTTTCTCAAGCCGCTTTACCGCTCGCTTTTACGCTTTTACGCCTTTAGTCAGGATTTCGGGGATTCACATGAAGTTACTCGTCGTCGGTTCCGGCGGTCGTGAACATGCACTCGCTTGGAAGCTTGCGCAATCGCCGCGCGTGCAGGTCGTCTATGTGGCGCCGGGCAACGGCGGCACCGCGCAGGACGAACGTCTGCGCAACATCGACATCACGGACCCGGCGGAACTCGCTGATTTCGTCGAGCGGGAGCATGTCGCGTTCACGCTCGTCGGTCCGGAGCAGCCGCTCGCGGCGGGCATCGTCAACCTGTTCCGCTCGCGCGGGCTGAAGATCTTCGGGCCGAGCAAGGAAGCCGCGCAACTCGAAAGCTCGAAGGACTTCGCCAAGGCGTTCATGAAGCGCCACAGCATCCCCACCGCCGAGTACGAAACCTTCTCCGACGCCGCCGCGGCGCACGCCTACATCGACACCAAGGGCGCGCCGATCGTCATCAAGGCCGACGGCCTCGCCGCCGGCAAGGGCGTCGTGGTCGCGATGACGCTGGAAGAAGCGCACGGCGCCGTCGATTCCATGCTCGCCGACAACAAGCTGGGCGATGCCGGCGCGCGCGTCGTGATCGAGGAATTCCTGGCCGGCGAGGAAGCCAGCTTCATCGTGATGGCGGACGGCAAGCACGTGCTGCCGCTCGCGTCCAGCCAGGACCACAAGCGCCTGTCCGACGGCGATCGCGGCCCCAACACGGGCGGCATGGGCGCCTATTCGCCCGCGCCCATCGTCACGCCGCAACTGCACGCGCGCGTGATGCGCGAGATCATTCAGCCGACGGTGCGCGGCATGGAAAGCGAAGGCATCCGCTTCACCGGTTTCCTGTACGCGGGCCTGATGATCGACGCCAACGGCAACCCGAAGACGCTCGAATTCAACTGCCGCATGGGCGACCCCGAGACGCAGCCGATCATGGCGCGCCTCAAGGGCGACTTTTCGAAGGTCGTGGAAATGGCGATCGACGGCAAGCTCGACGCCGTGGAACTCGACTGGGACCGGCGCACGGCGCTGGGCGTGGTGCTGGCGGCGCACAACTATCCGGAGACGCCGCGCAAGGGCGACCGCATCAACGGCATTCCGGCGGAAACCGAGCAATCCGTGACTTTCCACGCGGGAACGACGCTCGCCGACGGCAAGCTGACCACCGCCGGCGGACGCGTGCTGTGCGTGGTCGGTCTGGCGGATTCCGTGCGCGGCGCGCAATCCGTGGTCTACGATACAGTGAACCAGATCTCCTTCGACGGCATGCAGTACCGGCGGGACATCGGCTATCGCGCGCTGAACCGCAAGCACGATAAGCCGGAAAAGCACGGTTGATCCGGGCCTGACGCGGCCCGTGCCGCACGAGTACGCACGCTGCCGGACCTCGCGTCCGGCAGCGTGCTTTTGAGAGTTGCGCGACGGAGGGGTGAGCCCCGTCCTATCATGGCCGCTGAAACGGCGTAATCCAGCAATCGATGAGTGAAACGAACCGCACCGCACAGAACCACGGCGAATCCGGCACAGCCTGCGATATCGCGGCCGTGCGCGCCTACCTGACGGGCTTGCAGACGCGCATCGCCGACGCGCTCGGCGGGTTCGACGGCACGCCCTTTGGCACCGATGCCTGGACCCGCGAACCCGGCGCGCATCTGCGCGGCGGCGGCGTGACCCGCATCCTGGAAGGCGGCGGATTCTTCGAGCGCGGCGGCATCGGATTTTCGGATGTGCAAGGCGACGCGCTGCCGCCCTCCGCGAGCGCCGCGCGCCCGCAACTGGCCGGACGCGGCTTCGAGGCGCTGGGCGTCTCTCTGGTCATGCATCCGCGCAATCCACACTGCCCGACCGTGCACATGAACGTGCGCATGCTGACGGCGCTGAAGGCCGGCGAAGCGCCCATCTTCTGGTTCGGCGGCGGCATGGACCTGACGCCGGTGTACGGCTACGAAGACGACGCGCGGCATTTTCACGAGACCTGCCGCGCCGCGCTCGATCCATTTGACACGCAGTTGTACCCGCGCTTCAAGACCTGGTGTGACGAGTACTTCTACCTGAAGCATCGCAACGAACAGCGCGGCATCGGCGGAATTTTCTTCGACGACTTCTCCGAACCCGGTTTCGAGGCGTCCTTCGCGATGATGCGCAGCGTCGGCGACGCGTTCCTGAACGCCTACCTGCCGATCATCGAGCGCCGCCGCGACACGCCCTATTCCGAACGCGAGCGCGAATTCCAGGCCTACCGGCGCGGCCGCTATGTCGAATTCAATCTGGTGTTCGACCGCGGCACGCACTTCGGCTTGCAGAGCGGCGGCCGGACCGAGTCGATCCTGCTGTCGATGCCGCCCGAAGCGCACTGGCGCTACGACTGGAACGCGGAACCGGGCACGCCTGAAGCACGGCTGGTGGAGGATTTCCTGGTGCGGCGAGAATGGCTGTAAATTTGCCTGTAAAGCCGCCTGTGAATCCGCCGTGCGTCAAGCGTATCGGACTGCTCGGCGGCACCTTCGATCCCATCCACAACGGGCATCTGGCGCTGGCGCGACGCTTCGCCGAAGTGCTGCGGCTGACCGAACTCGTGCTGTTGCCGGCGGGTCAGCCGTGGCAGAAGGAAGGCGTGTCGGCGCCCGAGCACCGGCTGGCGATGACGCGCGCGGCGGCCCGTTCGCTTTCGATACCGGGCGCGGCCGTGACCGTCGCAACCGACGAGATCGATCGCCAGGGCGACACCTATACCGTCGATACCCTGGCGCGCTGGCGCGAACGCGAAGGCGCCGACGCATCCATCTCGCTGCTGATGGGCGCGGATCAGCTGGTCAAGCTGAACTCGTGGCATCGGTGGCGCGAGCTGTTCGAGCATGCGCACGTGTGCGTGGAAACGCGCGCCGGCTTCGACGTGGCTACCCTGCCCGCCGAAGTCGCCATGGAGCTCGAACTGCGCCGCGCTTCGCCTGAAACATTGCAGGCGAGCGCGCACGGTCACATGCTCATCGACGAAAGCCTGCTGCTGGACGTGTCCGCCACGTCCATCCGCGAAGCAGCCCGCACGATGCGCGACGCGCAGGCGCCGGACGAGTTGCCGGAACAGCACGCCCGCGCCCGCGCCGAGGTCCCGGCGGCCGTATGGGACTATATTGTTCAACATCATTTGTACCGGACACGGTAAAGACACCCCGATCATGGAAATTCAAAAGCTGCAACGCGCGATCATCGACGGTCTGGAAGACGTCAAGGCGCAAGACATCAAGGTCTTCAACACCACTCACCTGACCTCGCTGTTCGACCGCGTGGTCGTGGCGAGCGGCACGTCGAACCGGCAGACCAAGGCGCTCGCCAACAGCGTGCGCGAGAAGGTCAAGGAATCTGGCGGCGAGATCATCAGCACGGAAGGCGAAGAGGTCGGCGAATGGGTGCTGGTGGACTGCGGCGACGCGGTCGTGCACATCCTGCAACCGGCGCTGCGCCAGTACTACAACCTCGAGGAAGTCTGGGGCGACAAGCCGGTGCGCGTGAAGCTCCAGAAGCCGAACATGTTCGGCGGCGCGAACGTCACCGCCGACGACGAAGACGAGGACGAAGAAGACGCGAAGCCGGCCGTCAAGCGCGTCGCCCGCAAGCGCGCGTCCTGAGCCACATGAGCTGCTTGAGCCACATGAACCGCGCGGTTTCATGAAGCTCGTCATCCTGGCCGTCGGACACAAGATGCCCGACTGGATCACCAAGGGCTTCGACGAGTATGCGAAGCGCATGCCGCCCGAATTGCGCATCGAGCTCAAGGAAATCAAGCCTGAGCAACGTTCTTCGGGACGCAACGCCGAGAGCGTGATGGCGGCGGAGAAGCAGCGTATCGAGGCCGCGTTGCCGAAGAACGCGCGGATGGTCGCGCTGGACGAACACGGCCGCGACTGGACCACGATGCAGCTGGCGCACGCCCTGCCCGGCTGGCAGCAGGAAGGCCGCGATGTCGCGTTCGTGATCGGCGGCGCGGACGGGCTCGATCCCGCTGTGAAGTCACGCGCCGAACTGCTGTTGCGCGTGTCGAGCCTGACCTTGCCGCACGGCATGGTGCGCGTGCTGCTCGCCGAACAGCTTTACCGCGCGTGGAGCATCACGCAGAATCATCCTTATCATCGCGCGTGAGGCGGGTCGGCGGTTGAATCTCGAGGCCGCGCAGTCTCGCGTGCGCACTCCTGATCTCATTCGACGATGCCCACCTCCTATTCCTTCGTTTATCTCGCCTCCCAAAGCCCGCGTCGCAAGGAGTTGCTTGCTCAACTCGGCGTGCGTTGCGAATTGCTGCTGCCCCGTCCCGATGAAGATGCCGAAGCGCTCGAAGCCGAGCTGCCCGGCGAAGACGCCGCCGCCTATGTCGTGCGGGTGTGTGCGCTGAAGGCGCAGGCGGCGCATGCACGCTTGCTCGCGGGCGGTCATCATGAGGCACCGATCCTGGTCGCCGATACGACCGTGACCATCGACGGCCTGATTCTCGGCAAGCCGCTGCATGAGGACGACGCGGTGGCGATGCTCGAACGTCTGGCCGGCCGCGAGCATGAAGTGCTGACGGCGCTCGCCGTCGTCGATGCGCACGGCACGCTGCTCGCACCGGCGCTGTCGCGCTCGACGGTGCGCTTCGCGCCCGCGAGCCGTGCTGCGCTGCAACGCTATGCCGCCACCGGCGAGCCGCTCGGCAAGGCCGGCGCCTACGGCATCCAGGGCCGCGCGGCGGAGTTCATCGAGCGAATCGACGGATCCTATTCGGGTATCATGGGTCTGCCCCTTTTCGAAACCGCAGCACTCTTGCGCGTGGCGCGCGTCGAATTCTAAACAGGCCATGAACGAAGAAATCCTGATCAACGTCACACCGCAGGAATGCCGCGTCGCACTGGTTCAGCAAGGTGCGGTTCAGGAACTTCATGTCGAGCGCACGCTGTCGCGCGGGCGCGTCGGCAACGTCTATCTGGGACGCGTCGTGCGCGTGCTGCCGGGCATGCAGTCCGCGTTCATCGACATCGGTCTCGAACGCGCCGCGTTTCTGCACGTCGCCGATATCTGGCATCCGCGCATTGCGGGCGAATCGCACGCGTCCACGCCGCATGTGCCGATCGAGAAGATCGTCTTCGAGGGCCAGTCGCTGATGGTGCAGGTCGTGAAAGACCCGATCGGCACCAAGGGTGCGCGCCTCTCCACGCAGGTGAGCATCGCGGGACGCACGCTGGTTTATCTGCCGCAGGAGCCGCATATCGGCATCTCGCAGAAGATCGAGAGCGAAGCGGAACGCGAGGCCGTGCGCGCGCGGCTCACGGCCGTGTTGCCCGCGGACGAGAAAGGCGGCTATATCGTGCGGACCATCGCCGAAGATGCGACGAGCGAAGAACTGGCCGCCGACGTCGCCTATCTGCGCAAGACCTGGGCGACCATCGTCGCGCAGGCGCAGCGCGTGCCGCCGACCACGCTGTTGTATCAGGATCTGAATCTGTCCCAGCGCGTGCTGCGCGACTTCGTCAACGACGAAACCACGCGCATCCAGGTCGATTCACGCGAAACCTATCAGATGCTCGCGGACTTCGCGGCCGAGTTCACGCCGGCGGTGGCTTCGCGTCTGCATCACTACACGGGCGAGCGGCCGCTGTTCGATCTGTACAACATCGAGGCGGAGATCCAGCGCGCGCTGTCTCGGCGCGTGGACCTCAAGTCGGGCGGCTATCTGATGATCGACCAGACCGAGGCGATGACGACCATCGACGTCAACACGGGCGGTTATGTCGGCGCACGCAGTTTCGACGACACCATCTTCAAGACCAATCTCGAAGCCGCGCATACCATCGCGCGGCAATTGCGGTTGAGGAATCTGGGTGGGATCATCATCATCGATTTCATCGACATGGAGAATGTCGAGCATCGGGATCAGGTGCTGGGCGAGCTGAAGAAGGCGTTGTCGCGCGATCGCACGCGGGTGACGGTTAATGGGTTCTCGCAGCTCGGGCTGGTGGAGATGACGCGCAAGCGTACGCGCGAATCGCTCGCGCATGTGCTGTGTGAGCCGTGTCCGGTGTGTCAGGGCAAAGGGCAGGTCAAGACGCCGCGCACGGTGTGTTACGACGTGCTGCGCGAGATCATGCGCGAGTCACGGCAATTCAATCCGAAAGAGTTTCGGGTGGTGGCTTCGCAGCAGGTTATTGATCTGTTTCTCGAGGAAGAATCGCAGCATCTGGCGATGCTGATGGATTTCATCGGCAAGCCGGTGTCGTTGCAGGTGGAGAGTAATTTGTCGCAGGAGCAGTATGACATTGTGTTGATGTGATCGATTGCTCACGCGCGATCACTCTTACGTCTTCCCCATTTCGCGCCGCGCCATTCGGCGGTCTTCCTGCCTCATTTGCATCATGCAATCCCGATCGCTCGGCCATGGCAACATGATTCGCGAGCATTCTTCTTGACTGTAGGCGGCAAACCGTGTGCCGACAACCGCGTCTCGTGCCCTGACGATATTCGTCTGTCTCTACGGTCCGACCTTGGTACTCCATCCTTGCGCGGATGGCCGGAAACAGGTCCGGTATGCGGTCGCCGGACATGCGAGTTCCATCTCGCTCGTGGTGTGTTCGGTCCTGATCGGCGCGACGCATCATGAATCATCCTTCCACGCAGACGAACGGACATAAGGCAGCATGTCGACAATGGCGACCTGCACGCATGTCAATCTCACATCGAGGCCGACGTTCGGCAGCAGATCAAGCTTGATGAAACCGTCCACGCGCGACAACGTCATCTCCATGATCGTCGCCTCTTCGAGCATGGCATCGAGATCAATCTCCGATTGCCGCACATCGAGGCAATCAATCACGACGATTCGATCCACTTGTCCGTCCGTGGGCGGCGGCCCATAGCAGCTGTGAGGCCCTTCGAGCCGCACGTCTATTATGGTTCGCATTAGCCCGTGAGGAAGCTCTTGATCATCGAGTCCCATGCGAGTCTTGCGCCCCCTTCTCATGCACAAGGACCGCACGGCCGAATCATGAAAAGGCGAATGAGCGCCCGGATGCGTCACCAACACCTCGGCGTTCGTCGCCAGTTCCCAACCCCAGGTCCGGGTTTCAACGCGACCGCCCCTCAATGCGCCGCCACAATCAACCGCCAGCGAACCGCCTCCCAGCTCGGATGCTGATGATGATTCTGCGGCGGCAGCGGATGTCCTTCGGTGGACACGGCATTGTGACCGCAGGTTTCGCATCGGTAGATGCCGGAAAACGGCGTCGCGTGTCCGGGATCGTAAAGCGCACCGAATACCGCGTGGTCGCTCTGATCGAGATACTGGGAAAACCGGTAATACGCCATAGGGACGATTTGACTCGCTTGAAAGCCGCCATCATCCCGTTTGCCGCGCAACGTGTGAACGCGATATTTCTTATGTTTCTACGCAGCAAACTTCCATGCGAACCCCACCGAATCAAGCCGCCTGCTGCTGATACTGGATCCGATGCAAATGCGCATACAAGCCATCCTTGCGCAGCAATTCGGCATGACTGCCCTGCTCGGCAATCCGTCCCGCCTCCATCACGAGAATGCGGTCCGCCCGCTCGATGGTCGACAGCCGATGCGCGATCACCAGCGTCGTGCGCCCCTTCATCAGCGTCTCGAGCGCCGACTGCACATATCGCTCCGACTCGGAGTCCAGCGCCGACGTCGCCTCGTCGAGAATCAGGATCGGCGCGTCCTTGTAGATCGCGCGCGCGATGGCCAGACGCTGACGCTGCCCACCCGACAAGCGCATGCCATTGCCGCCGATCAAGGTATCGATTCCATCCGGCAGCGCACTCACCACGTCCGCGAGATTTGCCGCCGTCAGCGCCGACATCACCCGGTCGCGATCCGGCGTCTGCCCATACGCGACGTTTGCCGCGATCGTGTCGTTGAAGAGCACGACATCCTGACTCACCATCGCGAGCTGGCCGCGCAGGTCGTGCAGGTTGTAATCGGAGAGGGGCACGCCGTCGACGAGCACCTGTCCGCCGCGCGGATCGAAGAAGCGCGGCAACAGGTTCACGAGCGTCGTCTTGCCGCTGCCCGACGGACCCGCCAGCGCCACCATCTCGCCCGGCGCGACCTTGAACGACACGCGGTCGAGCGTCGGCCGGTCCGCCGAGCCATACGCGAAAGTCACGTCACGGAACTCCACTTCGCCGCGCGCGCGCTCGAGCGGCTTGCCGCCGCCCTCGGGCTCGGCGGGCTCGTCGATCAGCCCGAAAATCAGCTCCGCCGCGGTCATGCCACGCTGCATCGGCTGATTGATGTCGATCAGATGCTTGAGCGGCGAAATGACGAGCAGCATCGACGTGACGAAGGCCACGAAGCCGCCCACCGTCGTCTGGTCGCTCGCTGACTGCACCACCGCGATGGTGATGACAATGGCGAGCGCAATCGACGCGAGGAACTGCGTCAGCGGCTGCGCGAGTCCGCCCGAGACCTGCATGCGCATCGCATAGCCGCGCAGACGATGACTCATCTCGGTGAAGCGGCCCATCTCATACGGCTCGCCGTTGTGCACCTTCACGACCTTGTAGCCGCCGACCGTCTCCTCGACGATATACGACAGCTCGTTGGTGAGCGTCTGATGCTCGCGATTCAGGCGGCGCAGACGCCGGTTGATCTTGCTGACGAGCCAGCCGATGGCCGGCAGGATCACCGCGACGATCAGCGTCAGACGCCAGTTCAGGATGAACAGATAGCCGAGCAGGAACACGACCGTCAGCGAATCGCGCACCAGGGTCACGACGACGCTCGACAGCACGCTCAGGATCTGGTTCACCTCGAAGACGACCGCGTTGATGATCGTGCTCGCCGTCTCGCGCTGGAAGAAGCCCGCGCTGGTGTGGATCATGCGGTGGAACATTTCGAGCCGCAGTTGCAGCAAGATCTTGTTCGTCACATAGGAGAGGAAGTAGCCCGACGCATATTGCGCCGAGCCGCGCACCAGCGCGAGGCCGATCACGGCGGCCGGCACGAGCCATTTCGCGTGGTCGCTGCCTTTCGCACCGAAGCCGTGATCGAGCAGCGGCTTGAGCAGCATCGGAATGCCGGCCTCGCTCGCCGCGACGATGCCCATGGTCAGCAGGCCCAGCAGCACCATGCCCATCAGCGGGCGGATATACGGCCATAGCCGCTTCATGACGGCCGTCGGCGACGAACTTTCCGTGCCGCCGATCGGCTTGCGCAAACTTGCTTGCTTGTTCAAGAGCGTATCTCCACTTCGCCCGGCGGCTGATTTGTCCTGCCGCGCGGCGCGTGTTGGTGTCGTTGGTGTTTTTCAGGGGCTCCGGCCGCCTGGCCAGATGGCGATCAGCCGATCAACCGATCGGACCACGCCCCGGTTTGCCCCGCGGCTCGCGCGTGTCGTGCGTGATGACCGCGAGCAGCACGGCCCAGATGAGCGCGATGAGTGCGGTGCTCATCACCACCGTGAACACGTCGATGCTCAAACCGAAGATGATAACCGACCCCGACACCGCGATGCCGCAGTACGCGGCCGTCGATACATCGCGATGCGGCGACTTCCTGTAGCGCACGAAGTACACCAGCGGCCCGGCATACAGCAAGCCCAGGCACACGACGCCCAGCGCGCCCAATTCCGAGATGGTCGAGAAGAACTCGCTGTGGGCCCGCTGGTTGACGATATAGGCCGGCACCTCGCCCTGCTTCGCCAGATCGCGCAAGGACGACTCCAGATGCCCCTTGCCGACGCCCGTGAGCGGATGAGCCTCGAACAGGTGAATCGACGCGCGCCACAGCAGCAAACGCGCCCCGATCGAGCTGTAGGCGGTCGAGCCTTCCGCCAGCTGCGTGACATCCGACTGGGTCGCGAGAACGCGCTCGCGGCCCAGCGGCGACGCGAACAGCGCGGCCATCGCCAGCACTACGACCAGCAGCGCGACGATCCAGTGCCGCGCCTGCCTGACCCAGCCGAAATTCAGCGAGCACAGCGCGAGAAACAGCGGAATCGCCAGCCAGCCGCCGCGCGTGCCCGACAGATAGGACGCGTAGACGCCGCCCGCCAGTCCCAGCATCTTCACCGCCCGCCCCACGCGCCGGGCGAGTGCATTCGGATAATCGTCCCAGCGGATCGTCATCACGGAAAGAAAGCCGAGCAGCAGCGCAGTGTTGCCGTAGGGAATCGGATTGGTGAAGGTGTTGCCGAGCCGGTTGATGTCGTTGACCGTCATGTGAATGCTGCTGTCCACGGCCCACACGCCCGCGCCGATGGCGCCGAGCGCGCAGCCCCAGCCGAGCGCCTTCAGATGCCGGATGGGCAAGTTCACCAGCAGGAGAAAGATGGGCAGGCTCAGCGTGAAGCGCGACATGCCGTCGAATTCGCGCGGCAGGAAGTAGCCGTCCGTTGCCTGTTGCAGCGGCAGGTAGATCATGAAGCCCAGCATGCCCACGGTGTACCAGGGGTAGGCGCTGACGAGCAGGCTGCCCTTGAGCCGGAACGCGCGGCTGAAGCCCGCGAAGAGCGCGATGGCAAGCAGCACGAAAAAGCAATAACCGGTTCCACCCCGTACGACGAGCGTGCTCGCGGGCGCCAGCAAGACCATGCTGGCAATGACGTAACGAAGATTTTTTTCCAAATCGTGAACCTGACAGGGGTGGACCGGCCGGCGGCGGTCGCGCATCCCAAAAACCCGCGTTATTATAGCCGCTGGCGCCTGGCACGCTCTTCGCTCAGAGACTGCTCGAGGAACTTTGAAGTCATAGCCGGCAAGGCGCTCCAGCCATCCACGCGTTGTGAAACTGAAATGCCAGCGACACCTCAAGACACGCCGGGCGCGCCGCTCGCAAGTTTCCTGCTTATCACGTTCAATCAGCAGAATACCGTCGCCGATGCGATCCGCGGCGCCGTCGCGCAAACCTGGGCGCCGCTCGAAATCCTCATCTCGGATGACGCCTCCAGCGACGCCACCTTCGCCGCCGCCGAGGCATGCGTGCGCGAGTATCGCGGTCCGCACGTCGTGCGGCTGTATCGCAACGAGAAGAATCTCGGCATCAGCGCGCATCTGAGCGCGCTGGCCGCGCGCGCCTCGGGCGAGATGCTGTTCATCGCGGCCGGCGACGACATCTCGCGGCCCGAGCGGGTCGAGCGCGTGATGCGCGTGTGGCTCGACAGCGGCCGGCGCTACGACCTGATCGCCACCGACCTGCAGGATCTCGACGCCAGCGGCCAGACGCACGACGTGCTGCGCGTCACCGATCTCGACGACTATCGCAGCTTCGACGCGTGGTCGGGCAAGCGGCCGCATCTGGTCGGCGCGGCGCACGCCTGGGCGCGGCGGCTGTTCGACGCATTCGGCCCGATCGCGCCCGGCATCTACGGTGAGGACCAGATCATGGCGTTCCGCGCCATCATGAGCCGGGGCGCGCACACGCTGCACGAGCCGCTCGTGCTGTACCGGCGCGGCGGACTTTCCAGCAAGCGGCGCTTCCGGACGCCGGCTGATTTCGTCGCGCGCATCCGGCTCGCGAACCTGAACGGCTCGGGCGAGACCCGCCAGCTTCTGAGCGATGCCGACAAGGTGGGCGTCGGCGCCCAGATGCGCGCGCTGCTCGCGACCAAGTCCGCGCGCGAGTCCTACGTGAGCGCGATGTTCGGCGCGGGCTCGGTGGGCAGCAAGCTGGCGCTGCTCGCGCGGGCCACGGAGGTCAGCTCTGGCTTTCGCGTCAGAATGTTTGTCTACGCGACCTGTCCGTGGCTGTTCTCGCCATTCTTTTTCCTGAAGTGGCACTTGCGCGGATAATCGCGCAAGTCCGCTCACAGCCTCTTCCGGCGCGCGCCGCCTTTCTACCGCCCCATGACTCTTCCGACGCTCGGCATCGCCATCATCACGCACAATGCCGCCGCCCGGCTCGCGCAGTGCCTGCAGGCCGTCTCCTTTGCCGATGAGATCGTCGTCGTGGACGGCGGCAGCAGCGACGCGACCGTGGGCATTGCCGAAGCGCATCGGGCGCGTGTGATCGTCGCGCGCGACTGGCCCGGCTTCGGCCCGCAGAAAAATCGCGCGCTCGACGCCCTGTCGACCGACTGGGTGCTCTCCATCGACGCCGACGAGATCGTGACGCCCGAACTCGCCGCTTCGATTCGCGCGGCCATCACGGATCCGCAGGCGGACGTCTACGCAGTGGACCGGCTATCGAGTTTCTGCGGCGTATGGGTGAAGCACAGCGGCTGGTATCCGGACTGGATTCCGCGTCTGTTCCGGCGCGGCACCGCACGCTTTTCGCCGGATCTGGTCCACGAACGGCTCGTGCTCTCGACGAGCAAGCCCGTGGTGCGCCTGTCCGGCCGGCTGATGCACTACTCCTACGAGGATTTCGAAGCCGTGTTGCGCAAGCTCGACGCGTATTCGACCGCCGGCGCCGAGCAGCGCCACGCCGCCGGCAAGCGCGGCAGCTTCGGCATTGCGCTGACGCGCGGCGCGTGGGCGTTCGTGCGGACGTATGTGCTGCGGCGCGGTTTTCTCGACGGCCGCACGGGCTTCATGATTGCGCTCTTCAACGCGCAGACGGTGTATTACCGGTTCCTGAAGCTCGCGCACATGAATGAGTTCCGCTGAGTCCGAGCTGGAAACTCAGCGCGCGTTGCCCGCGATGCCGCGCGCCAATTCGACCAGCGCGCCGACGTGCGACGCCACTTCCGCGTCGTAGCGCACCGCGTCGGCGCCCACGCGTTCGCCGGGGCGGCGTGACTCGATGGCGGCCTGCACGGCGCGGCGCAGATCGTCCGCGTCGCCGGACCGGAAGACGTGTTTGGCGTGCTCCGCAATGGCGTCACAGCAGCCGATACACGCCGGAAAGATCACCGGCGTCCCGCACATGACCGATTCGATGCCGACCAGCCCGAACGGCTCATAGCTCGACGCGAGGATGGTGAAATCCGCGGCGCGGTAGGCATCCTCGATGTTCTTCACGTAGCCGATATAGCGCACGTTCGCGGCGGGCGAATCCGGCGCGCGGCCCGCGACGGCCACCACGACGTTCATGCCGGCCAGCGCCTGTTCGATCAGCGGCAGGCCCTTGCGCTCGTGACTGCTCGACGGAAACAGCAGCACCGTCTCGCCTTCCCGGAAGCCGAACTGTTCGCGCAGACGCGCGCGCGCGGCGGAGTCCGCCGGTGCGAAGCGTGCGCGATCCACCGGCGGATACAGCACGCGAATCTTCGCGGAATCGATGTGATAGAGCGTGCGCAGTTCGTCGGCCATCATGTCCGAATGAGCGACGATCACCTTTGCCTGCGCGTATTGCCGGCGTTCCAGCGCGATCTGCCGCGTATCGGATTTTTTCTCGCGCCGCCCGGTGGCGCGCAGGAAGCCGATATGCGTGCCGCCGCAGATCGCGATTTCCGATCCTTCGACGCGATTGCAGCCGATCAGCACATCCACCTTCGCTTTCTTGCGGGCGCGCTTCAATGCCCACGAGAAATAGGCGTCGCGCAGCTTGCCCGGCAGAAACGACACCTTGATGCGATGCGCGTCGACCAACTTGCTTTCCGGCAGCGAAGTATCGATCTTGCGTGCGAAGAATGCGGGCTTGTGGCGGCCTTCGAAGCCGGCGGCGGCGAGGCCGCGCACGAGGTCCATCGCGTAGCGTTCGAGACCGCCGGAATGCTTGAGCGCATTCGCCGAAATGCCGAGACGCAGCGGCATCAGTAGACGATCTCGATCGCGCTGCCCGCGAACTCGCCGCGCAGCGCCAGGATGAGCTCGTCGGTAGGCTTGACGCGCCAGGCGTCGCCCAGACGCACTTCGCCTTCCGCATGCTCGCTGCGATACACGACGCTCACATTCAGGCCGTTCGGGATAGGCGCGGACTGCCGCGAGCGGCCGCTTTCACGTCCTTCGCGTCCTTCGCGTCCTTTATCACGGCCGCTCTCGCGCGCGGGCGGCGGCGCTTCGCCCTGGGCGCCCGCTGCATGCGCTTCGAGCACGCGGCGCAGGCGCAGCGAATCCGCGTTGCCGTTCATCTCGACCTTCACGGACTGCGCGTAGCGGCTGCGGGCGCGCTCGAGATCCATCGCGGTGTCGACGGTGAAGCGGATGCCGCCCGTAAAGGCGTCGTTGCGCGCCATGCCCTGCACGACGAGCAACTCGTCTTCCTTGAACAGCGCCTTGTTCGCCTCGAACTGTTCGTTGAACACGGTGACTTCGCACTGGCCGCTGCCGTCGTCGAGATTGACGATCAGCATCTTGCCGCGCTGGGTCATCTGCGTACGCATCGAGGAAATCACGCCCGCAATCAGTTTGTCGCGCCCTTCCTTCAACTCGCCGACCTTCTGGCGCACGAAGCGCCGCACTTCGCCCTTGTAGGCGTCGAACAGGTGACCCGACAGGTAGAAGCCGAGCGCCGTCTTCTCTTCCTGCAGGCGCTTCTTGTCCGACCACTCCGCTTCCTCGACATACTCGTGCTTCGCGAGCGGCGCGTCGCCCATGTCGAAGAGACCGGCCTGCATGGCATTCGCGGCCGCCTGGTCCGCGGCTTCCATTGCCATGGGCACGGAAGCGAGCAGTTGCGCGCGATTCGCGTGCATGGTGTCGAACGCACCCGCGCGGATCAGCGCTTCCACCGTGCGACGGTTCACGACGCGGCGGTCGATGCGCTCGCAAAAGTCGAACAGGTCGGTGAACGGCCCGTCCTCGCGCGCGCGCAGGATTTCCTCGATGGCGTTCTGTCCGCTGCCCTTGATCGCGCCGAGGCCGTAGCGGATGGTCTTCGAGCGCGCGCCATTGGCTTCCGCGACGGGCTCGAAGCGGTAGGCCGACTGGTTGATGTCCGGCGGCAGCACCTTGAGACTGTTGGTCGCGCAGTCCTCGAAGAGGATCTTGACCTTGTCGGTGTCGTCCATGGCGAGCGACATGTTGGCCGCCATGAATTCCGCCGGATGATGCGCCTTGAGCCAAGCCGTGTAATAGGCGAGCAGCGCATAGGCCGCCGCGTGCGACTTGTTGAAGCCGTAGCCCGCGAACTTCTCCATCAAGTCGAAGATCTCGTCGGACTTGGCGCGCGCGAGGCCGTTCTTCGCCGCGCCTTCCGCGAAGATCTCGCGATGCTGCGCCATTTCCTCGGCCTTCTTCTTGCCCATCGCGCGACGCAGCAAGTCCGCGCCGCCGAGCGAGTAGCCGCCGATGATCTGCGCCATCTGCATCACCTGCTCCTGGTAGACCATGATGCCGTAGGTCTCTTTCAGGACAGGCTCGACACGCGGATCCGGATACTCGACAATCTCGCGCCCGTGCTTGCGCGCGCAGAAGCTCGGGATCAGGTCCATCGGGCCTGGACGGTACAGCGCCACCAGCGCGATGATGTCCTCGAAGCGGTCCGGCTGCGCGTCCTTCAGCATGCCTTGCATGCCGCGGCTTTCCAGCTGGAACACGGCGACCGTGTTGGCCTTCTTCAGGATGGAGAACGAAGCGGGATCGTCGAGCGGCACTTGCGCGAGATTCCAGTCCTGCTTCGAAGGATCCAGACGGCGGATGTAGCGCTCGGCCCAGTCCAGGATGGTGAGCGTGGTCAGGCCCAGAAAGTCGAACTTGACGAGGCCGACGGCTTCCACGTCGTCCTTGTCATACTGGCTGACGACGCCGCCGTCCTCGCCCTGCGTATAGAGCGGGCAGAAATCCGTGAGCTTGCCCGGCGCGATCAGCACGCCGCCCGCATGCATGCCGACGTTGCGCGTCAGCCCTTCCACGCGCTGCGCGAGTTCGAGCAGCTGATGCACCTCGTCTTCGGCGTCGAAGCGTTCCTGCAGCGTGGGCTCTTCCTTCATCGCGTCCGCGATGGTCACGTGCTTGCCCGGCTTGAACGGGATCAGCTTCGCGACGCCGTCGGTGAACATGTAGCCGAGATCCAGCACCCGGCCGATGTCGCGCACGGCGGCCTTCGCGGCCATGGTGCCGAAGGTGGCGATCTGCGACACGGCAGCCGCGCCGTACTTGCCCTTCACGTACTGGATGACGCGGTCGCGGCCTTCCTGGCAGAAGTCGATGTCGAAGTCGGGCATCGACACGCGTTCCGGATTCAGGAAGCGCTCGAACAGCAGGTTGTAGCGCAGCGGGTCCAGGTCCGTGATGCCGAGCGCATACGCGACCAGTGAGCCCGCACCCGAACCGCGCCCCGGACCGACCGGCACGCCATTGTTCTTGGCCCACATGATGAAGTCGGCGACGATCAGGAAGTAGCCCGGAAAGCCCATCTTGATGATCGTGCCGCACTCGAAGTCGAGCCGCGCGTAATAGGTTTCGCGCTGCGCGTCGCGTTCGGCGGTGTCCGGATACAACTGCTCCAGACGGACTTCGAGCCCTTCCTTCGACAGCTGCACGAGGTAGTCGTCCAGCGACATGCCGTCCGGCGTCGGGAACAGCGGCAGCTTCGGCTTGCCGAGTTCGAGCGTGAGGTTGCAGCGCCGCGCGATCTCGACCGTATTGGCGAGCGCGGAAGGAAGGTCCGCGAACAGCGCGCACATCTCGTCCTGCGTGCGGAAAAACTGGTCCTGCGTGAAGCGCTTCTGGCGGCGCGGATTGGCCAGGATGTCGCCTTCCGAAATGCACACGCGCGCTTCGTGCGCGGTGAAGTCGTCGGGCGTCATGAACTGCATCGGATGCGTGGCGACCACCGGCAGGCGCAGTTTCGCCGCGAGCCTCACCGCTTCCTGGATATACGCCTGCTCGCCCGGCTGGCCGGCACGTTGCAGTTCGATATAGAACGCGTCCGGAAACAGTTTCGCCCAGCGTTCCGCGTGACGTTGCGCGCTGGCCGCATTGCCGGCCGCGAACGCCATGCCGATATCCCCCGTCTGCGCGCCGGACAGCGCCAGCAGACCTTCGGCGAGCCCCTCTTCGAGCCACTCGGTCAGCACCTCGGCGCGGCCGCGATACTGGTTCGTCAGCCATGCGCGGCTCAACAGCTCGCACAGGTTGAGATAGCCCTGCTTGTCGCGCACGAGCAGGAGCAGGCGCGCGGGCTTGTCGCGGTCGGCAGGATTGGTGATCCAGACGTCGCAACCGGCGATGGGCTTGACACCCTTACCACGCGCTTCCTTGTAGAAACGCACGAGCCCGAAGGCATTGCCGAGGTCGGTCAGCGCGAGCGCGCCCTGACCGTCTTGTGCGGCAGCTTTGACGACGTCGTCCAGCCGCACGATGCCGTCGGCAATCGAGAATTCGGAGTGGACGCGGAGATGAACGAAGCGGGGATCTGACATGGCGGTATTGTACATGCGGGTCGGTGGCGCGAACCGGCGTGCGGGCGCGCTGACCGAACGGACAAGGCCCTCGCGGCGAGGCCGGCTTGCGCGAACGCAAGGCCGCGTGGATCAATCGGACAAGCCTTCGAACGCGTGCGCCGTTTGCGAGATAATACGGCCTTTGCGCGGTTGCTTCCGGCCGCACTTTTTACCCGTTACAGCCGTTTCGCGCGTCGTCCGATCATGAGCATCCTGAACCTCTCCGCCTATAAATTCATCACCATCGAAGACGGCCCGGCCTGGCGGCCGCTCGTCACCGAACGCTGCAATGCGCTCGGGCTCAAGGGCACGATCCTGCTGGCGCCGGAGGGCATCAATCTTTTCGTCGCCGGGCCCGTTGCCGAAGTCCGCGCCTTCATCGACTACCTGCGCGGCGACGTGCTCTTCGGCGGCCGTTTCGCCGACCTGCAGTTCAAGGAAAGCCTCTCCGAAAAGCAGCCGTTCCGCCGCATGCTGGTGAAGCTCAAGCGCGAAATCATCACGATGAAGAAGCCCGCCATCAGGCCGGAACTCGGCCGCGCGCCTTCCGTCGATGCCCCCACGCTGAAAGCCTGGCTCGACCGCGGCCACGACGACGCAGGCCGTCCGGTCGTGATGCTCGACACGCGCAATGCGTTCGAGGTCGATGTCGGCACGTTCGAGCACGCGCTCGACTACCGCATCACGAAATTCAGCGAGTTTCCGGAAGTCATCGAGCAGAATCGCGCGGATCTCGAAGGCAAGACGGTCGTGTCGTTCTGCACCGGCGGCATTCGCTGCGAGAAGGCTGCGATCCACATGAAGGAAGTGGGCATCGATCACGTGTATCAGCTCGAAGGCGGCATTCTCAAATACTTCGAGGAAGTCGGCGGTGCGCACTACACGGGCGAGTGCTTCGTGTTCGACTACCGCACCGCGCTCGACCCTGCTCTCCAGCCGACCGCCACCGCGCAGTGCTTCGGCTGCCGCGCAGTGGTGCCGGCGGAGGCGCAGAAGTCGCCGTACTACACGCCCGGCAAGACGTGTCCCGCGTGTCATCCGGACGCAAAATCCAGCCAGGCGGCCTGAGCCACGCCCGATGACCTACCGCGGCCGCTTCGCGCCCTCGCCGACCGGCCCGCTGCATGCCGGCTCGCTCGTGAGCGCGCTCGCGAGCTTCCTGGATGCGCGCGCGCACGGCGGCAGCTGGATCGTGCGGATCGAGGACGTCGATGCACCGCGCACCGTCGCCGGCGCCGCCGACGAGATGCTCGCGACGCTCGCGCATTTCGGCATGCAATCGGACGCGCCGCCGGTCTGGCAAAGCACGCGCGACGCCGCGTATCAAGCCGCGTTCGAGCGCTTGCAGGCAGCGGACCTCGTCTATCCATGCGGCTGCACGCGGCGTGAGATCGCGGATTCGCTCGTGCAGGCTCATGCGCGCCACGCGACGCTCGCCTATCCCGGCACGTGCCGCGACGGCCTGCATGGCAAGCCCGCGCGCGCGTGGCGCCTGCGCGTGCCGGACGGCGACGCGGCGCGGATCCGTTTCGTCGATCGCTGGCAGGGTCCACAGACCCAGAATCTCGCGACCGAAGTCGGCGATTTCGCGCTGCGGCGCGCGGACGGTCTGTGGGCGTACCAGCTGGCGGTCGTCGTCGACGATGCCGAGGCCGGCATCACGCACGTCGTGCGCGGCGCCGACCTGCTCGACTCCACCGCGCGGCAGATTTACCTGCAACAGTGTCTCGGCGCGCCGACTCCGGACTACCTGCACGTGCCGGTGGTCAACAGCGCGAGCGGCGAGAAGCTCAGCAAGCAGACGGGCGCGGCGCCGTTGGACCAACACGCGCCGCTTGGCGCGCTGATCGAGGCCGCGCGGCATCTGGGCATCGAGGTGTCGGCGGATACGCTCGACGCCTTCTATCGCGCGGCGACCAGCGAATGGGCCAAACGCTACGGCCCCGACGCACGATAGAAAAAGGCAGCCGCGCGGGCTGCCTTTTTTATTCACTCAGCAATGCAATCAGGACATCACGACGGCTTGCGCGGCATCCCCAGCCCGCCGAGCAACGCCGCGAGCGGCTGCTTCGGCGTGCTCTTGCGTTCGGGCTCGACCGCTTCGTCCTGACGTTTCATCGCTGACGGCGACGGCTCGTACGGCTTCAGGAAGAACTCGTCGACAGGCTGCTGGCGGCCGCGCGGACGATCATGCCCGGCCGGCCCGCGGCGGCGCGCACCGTCCTCGCGCGGCGCGTGACGATGCTCGCTGCGCTCGCCCCGCTCCGCACGGCCGAAGTGCTCTTCACGACGCGGCGCAGGCGAAGTCGAACCATCACGACGCGCGGGCATTTTCACTTCGAGCGGCTCGACTTCGAGCGGACGCTTGATCAGCTTCTCGATGTCCGCCAGTTGCTTGCGCTCGTTGGCGCTGCACAGCGAAAGCGCGTCGCCCGATGCGCCCGCGCGCCCCGTGCGGCCGATGCGGTGCACATAGTCTTCGGCATTGAACGGCAAATCGAAATTGATGACGGCCGGCAGCTCGACGATGTCTAGCCCGCGCGCGGCCACGTCGGTCGCGACCAGCGCCTCGACTTCGCCGCGCTTGAACGCGTCGAGCGCCTGCATGCGCTCGCTCTGCGAGCGGTCGCCGTGGATCGCGGTGGCGATGATGCCGTCGCGTTCCAGCACGCGCGCCAAACGGCTCGCGCCGATCTTGCTGTTGCAGAACACGATGACCTGCTTGAGGCCTCGGTCGCGGATCAGTTGCGCGACCGCGCCCGACTTGTCGCTCTCATGGACTTCGTAGACGATCTGCCGCACGTTCGCATTGGTCGAGTTGCTGCGCGCGACCTCGATGGTTTGCGGGTCGCGCAGATAGGTCGACGCCAGCTTCTTGATTTCAGCCGAGAAGGTGGCCGAGAACAGCAAGGTCTGGCGCTCCTTCGGCAGCAGGTTCAGGATGCGCTGCAGGTCCGGCAGGAAGCCCATGTCGAGCATGCGGTCGGCTTCGTCGAGCACGAGCATCTGCACCTGGCCGAGATTCACCGTCTTCTGCTGGACGTGATCGAGCAGACGTCCCGGCGTTGCAATCAGGATCTCGACGCCGCGGCGCAGCGCGTCCGATTGCGGATTCATGTCGACGCCGCCGAACACCACCGTGCTGCGCAGCGGTGTGTGCTTCGAGTAGGTCTGCACGTTGGCGGCGACCTGGTCGGCGAGTTCGCGCGTCGGCGTGAGCATCAGCGCACGCACCGGATGGCGCGCGGGCGACGCGCTGGTGTTGGCGTTCGGCAACAGGCGTTGAATGATGGGCAGCGAAAAGCTGGCGGTCTTGCCGGTGCCGGTCTGGGCGGCGCCCATGACGTCGCGGCCGGCGAGCACGACCGGAATGGCCTGTGCCTGGATGGGCGTCGGCGTGGTGTAGCCGGACTCGCGCACCGCTTTCAGGATGTCGGCGGACAAACCGAACTGGTCGAACGTAGGCGCGGCGGCCTCGGCGGTGGACGGGTTCGTGGCGACGGAATCGGACATGGTGACTATATTGGCTATCGCTAAAAATCCGCTCGATGCGGAAACGCTCGATGCGGAAAGCGTAAGGAACCGGTCGATCTGGCGCAACCGGTGGCTTCGGTGGCCTCAGTGCCATTCGGTCCAGTCCGGGTCCAGTCCGGTTCCCTACGCGGATGTGTTTCGGTGCGCTCGCGGCGCGTCGGACGCGCGCGGGCGCGTGGTGCCGGGCACTGCGTTCATGAGCGAGCCCGGGTCGCCCTGTTCAATTGCGAATCTGCGCGTTGCGAGTCGGCGGCTTGCAGATCTGCGTCGATGGAACACGCTTTCCGTGACGTTTCCATGGCAGCGTCGCCGCCGGACGGAGAAGCGTTGCCGGCCGGTTGATCGCCATGCAGCGGGCGAGTGCGCCGTTCCGCTGCATGGCCAGCCAGCCATTTCAGCGGCAGACTACGGCCACGTCTGGTTGGCCATGATCCTTTGGCCATGAATCTTGGGCCGCTCGCGCCTGGCTCCACCGGCGTGGCAGCAAGCTGCGCCACCACACCCGTACTGCCCGACCACGCGCTTACCGAGGCCGTAAAGCCCCACATTGTAGCACCGCCTGCACAAGCGCTTCGGCCGCATCGGCGCGCCCGCCCGGAGCGGTGCGCAGCCTGCCGCGCGCCCGGCGAGGATCCGATAGCCTGCTTTCCGGCCGTACTGGCCGTAATGGCCGCACTGGCTGTACTACTTGCGCTCGACGCAATCCGCCAGCAGCGGCGGCGAGTCTTTCGGGGGATTGGCGGGATCCTCGTCGTAGAGGGTGGCCTGCGGGCCCTTGGTCCACCATGTGTACCGGTCGGCGACGTACCTCACGCCCGATGCCGCGATGACACCGACGAACAGCAGCTTGCGCCCGTCGACGGTCAGCGCCGCGAAGCTCTGATCATTCCGCGCATTGGTGTACTGCACGGATACGGTCTTGCCGTCCTTGCAGTTGTAGCGCACGGTTTGCGTCGAATTGGTCTGGATCTGCGGAACCGTCAGCGGCATCGCTTGCGCGGCCTGGGTGCCCAGCCACCCGAGCATCACGGCGATTGCGAATGCGGGAAGTGTCTTCATCGTTCGTTTCGGGTTTGTTTCGGGTTTGTTTCGGGATTCGTTGCGGGATTCGTTGGAGATCGACGCCGCGTCGCCGGTTGCGCATCCGGCCGGTGCCCCGCCGTCAGGGATCGATGACGTCCGCGCAGACATCGGTGGGCGCGGCCGCGACATGCCCGACCACCGGCACGATCTTCAGTCCCGCCGAAGCGATCCGGCACGGCGCGGCCGCCAGTCCGCATCCCGAGAGACCCAGGGTGGCCGCGATCAACGCGGCCAACATGCTTGCTTTCACTTGTCTGCTCCCGCCGGCTCGATCAGCCGCGCATTCATTCAACCTTCACAGGCCTCACCTTCGACGCCGCCTCGCGCGCGCGTGCGCGTGCTTCGGCGGTGTCGGCGCCCGTGGCCACCGCGACGCCCATGCGGCGCTTCACGAAACTCTCCGGCTTGCCGAACAAACGCAAGTCCGCACCCGGCACCGCGAGCGCCTCGGCGACGCCCTCGAACGCGATGCCCGCCTCGTCCAGCCCGCCATAGATCACCGCCGACGCGCCGGACGTGCGCAAGGTCGTATCGACAGGCAAGCCGAGGATGGCTCGCGCGTGCAGTTCGAACTCCGAGAAACGTTGCGTGGCCAGCGTCACGAGCCCCGTATCGTGCGGCCGCGGGCTGACTTCGGAGAACCACACGTCGTCGCCGCGCACGAACAACTCGACGCCAAACAGTCCGCGCCCGCCGAGCGCTGCCGTCACCTGCGCGGCCACCTCGCGCGCGCGTTCGAGCGCAACCGGACTCATGGCCTGCGGCTGCCATGACTCGACGTAGTCGCCCGCCACCTGCACGTGACCGACCGGCTCGCAGAAATACGTCTGCGTCGCGCCGCTGGCGGGGTCCGCCGCGCGCACCGTCAACAGCGTGATCTCGTACTCGAAATCGACGAAGCCCTCGACAATCACGCGCCCGTGATTCACGCGCCCGCCCGCCATTGCGTATTGCCACGCCGGCTCAACGTCGGCTTCGCTCCTGAGCACCGACTGCCCCTTGCCCGACGACGACATCACCGGCTTCACCACGCAAGGAAACCCGATCCGGCCGATCGCGGCCTTCATTTCGTCGAGCGAGTTGGCGAACGCATAGGGCGAAGTGGGCAGGCCGAGCGTTTCGGCAGCGAGCCGGCGAATGCCCTCGCGATTCATCGTGAGCTGCGTGGCGCGCGCGGTCGGGATCACCGTGACCTGGCCCGCCGCCTCGATCGCCGCGAGCGCGTCGGTGGCGATGGCCTCGATTTCCGGCACGATCAGATGCGGCTGCTCCTGTTCGACCAGTGCTTGCAGCGCGGCGGCATCGGTCATGTCGATCACGTGCGCACGATGCGCGACCTGATGACCCGGCGCGTTGGCATAACGGTCCACGGCGATCACTTCCACGCCCAGCCGCTGCAACGCGATGATCACTTCCTTGCCGAGCTCGCCCGCGCCCAGCAGCATGACGCGCGTGGCGTGCGCCGACAGCGGCGTGCCGATGCGCACTGCGCCCGTGTTGGCTGCTTGCGGGCCGGTCGCCGCTGGGCGAGGTGAAACGATGGACATGACGTGCTCCGGAATGAAACGTGAAGTGTTGAATGCGGCGGCGGAATTCGCGGAATCCGCAGAATTGGGCCGGATGTTAACACGCAGCGTCCGCGCCACGAGACTCGTCCGTTTGGCCAGCGGACAGAATCGAAAGTTCTCCGGCGGCCCCGGCATTTCGCCTGTCGACCTGCATTGCATGATTGAATTCCGTGCCTTTCGCCATCGCTGCGCTGGCCATTCTGTCGGCGTTACACCCGGCTGATCATTTCGCTGCTGTTGTCGCTGGACAAATCGTAGGACGAGTGCGATACGCTTACGGTTTCGCCCGCTCCAGGATCATCGATGCCCACGTCCCTCTTTCGCGCGTCCGCTTCGCGCTCATCGTCCCGTTTTCTCTCGCGGATCACGCGCGCGGCCGCCGGAGTGGGCGCCGCGTTGACCGTCGCTAGCCTGGTTTCCGGCTGCGCGATACCGAAACATACGGATGCAAGCGCGCCGCCCACCGATCCGTACAATCCCGCCGCCACGCAATTGCTCGACGACACCCAATGGCAACTGGCGCGCTGGACGGATGCAACCGGCCAGACGCGCGCGCTGCCGGGCGGCGCTCAGGGCACGGCTCAAGCGGACGCCGCGAGTTCCGGCCAGCCGCTCACGCTCGACTTCTCGACTGCCAGCGGCCGCAGGCGCGCGAGCGGCTTCTCGGGCTGCAACCGCTTTGCCGGCACGTACGACCTGAAGGACGGCAAGCTCAGCTTCGGTCCGCTGGCGGGCACGCGCATGGCCTGCGCAGGCGGCGCGGGCGCCGCGCTCGAGCAGCCCTATCTCAACGGACTCGCGCATGTCGCCCGAAGCGGCGTGCAGATGAATCCGCCGCCGTCGCTGCAGCTCACGCTGGAGGACGGCCAGGTGCTCGTCTTCGCGCCGCGCGCCAAATGAGTGCAATGAGGAACGCGATGAACGTAGCGCACGTGGCGAAGCCATGAACGCATGTGTTGCATGCTTGCGGCAGGCGCCTCGTGCACACGCGCCACCCGTTAAACTGCTCGCTCCAACCGCCCGGCCTCCTCACGCAACACACACGGCCGGGCAGCACTCCCTGTCTCATTCAACATCGGTTCAAACTCAGGCATGCACATGGTAGTTCTCGGCTGGTTCGGTGCATCGGTCATCTGGTTCGGCTTCCTGCTCTGGCGTCTCGTCAGGCTGGCGTTGCCGGGCGGCGACACGCGCCGCGGCCCCGGCACGATCCGCCTCTGGCTCAGCTTCGTCGCTGTGCTGCTTTCAAGCAGCATCTTCGAGGGAACGCTTGCGCGATCGCTCGAAACGCAATTGAACATCAATCGAGGTGGGCGCGCGCTCGCATCCGCGCTGAGCGAACTGGCGCATCCGGCCGGCGCGGGCGCGCTGGCCGCGCTGGTACTGGCCATCTTCCTGCCGTCGCTGGTCGAGTTCAGCTGGCGCAGCGTGCTCGCCTGGGCCGACGAGGCCTTCGGCTTCGGCCTGCCGCAAGCGTGGCTCACGCCCCGCGAACGGCCCGCCGAAGCGCGCCCCCGGGAAAGCCGCGGTCAAGCGGCCCAAGCGGCCCGCGACAAGTCGGCCGGCTGGTTCGAGCGCCGCGCCCAGGCCCGCACCGCGCGCGCCCCGCGCGAGGTTCAGGAGCGCAGCGTCCGCGCCGAGCGCTTCGACGCGCTGACGTCGCGCGTCGCGCCCGACGAACCAACGCTCGGCCTGCCGACGGCAAAGCGCGGCAGCCGCTATCAACGACCGACGCCGTGGCGCCCGCCTGCCGTGGGCAAGAGCGCCACGCGGCACACGAACGGCGGCGTTGAAGCTCATGCGCCGCGCGCGGGCCTCGACACGGGCGACGCCGCGCATCGCCCCCAACTGAGCGAACCGGTCGCGCCCGCGGGCTGGCTGAAACCCGGAGCGCCGTCGTCAGGCGTCGCCCGTGACGGCCGTTCGCCTTATCCGGCGCGCCAGGCGTCCGCGTTCGCTGCGTCGGGTTCGGGCCTGCGGGCCTCCATTGCTGCCAACGCGCCCGCCAGCGCGAAGCCCGCTCCCATGAACCCGGGAGTGAATCCTGGTGTTAGCCGTCCGCGTGGGACGGCCACGTCGATGTCAGCACAGCGCACCGCGGCCGCGGCGAGTTCGGTGAGCGCATTGGCGACGGCCTCCGCGCCAGCCACGGCAGGCCCGCGCGCCGTTGCCCGCGGCCCGATCACGGGCTCGCAGCTTGCATCTGGCAGCGTCAAACGCGCTCCGCTGAATCCGGGCGTTGCACCCGGCGCGCGCGAATTCACCACCGCCCCGCTGGCCGCGCCCGCCTTTTCTCGCCTGGCGACGCCACCCGCACCAGCCGGCCCGCCGCCCGCACCCGAATCGATTCAGGCGACGCTGCGCTCCATCGAGGAGAAAACCGCCCTGTGGACGTCGCTCGCCGGCGCAAGCCTCGTGCGCGGACACGTGGCCATGGCGAAGTCAGGACAGCCGTCGAACGACGAAACCTCGTCCGCTCGAGGCGAGCCCGAACCGTACGGATCGCGCAAGCCTGATCTGGAGCACGTGACGATTGCCGAGGAACCGCACACGCATCGTGGAGACGCCGAATACGCCGACGCGCCACTGATCGACGCGCATCTGATCGCGCCTGCGCTCGTCGAACCTGCGCCGTTGTTCGAGATGCGCATGCCGGAGCCACCGGCATCGGCGCTGCCCGTCATGCCGCCTGCGCTCGATGCCCCTTTCGACGCCCCGATGGTCGCCCAACCGCCCGTGCCGCCGGAACCCAAAATCGGCGTACCGCCTGTCGAGCACGCGCCGGAAGCAGCCCTGCCGCCGGAACCGCCGCTGCCCGACATCAGCGAGCCCGCTCCGTCCGTGGCGCCGCTCGACGAAGCGCCGCTCGACGAAGCCCTGCGCGATGCCGACCAGACGCCGCCGTGGCTGGATCTGCCCGAAACCGGGGTCGATAGCGTCGAACCGCCCGCGCCGCCGCGCCTGCACACGCTCGACGCGCCGCGCGAGGACGCGCTGGCAGACGCGCTGGCAGGCGATCAGGATGAGGATCAACGCCAGGTGGCGGGCGACGAATGGGCGTCGCGCTCGAACGTCGTCCGCTTCCCGATCACGACGACAGCCACACTGGCCGCGACACCGGCCGCCACCCCTGCACCGCCCTCTCTCGCCGAGCCGCGCGCGCCCGTGCGCGGCTTCACGTCGACCGAATTCGAATTCCATGCGCCGCACGCGTCGCCCGTCGAATTGCCCGGCCTCGACCTGCTCGAACCCGCCGCAGACGAAAGCGAGCCCGTGTCCGAGGAGCGTCTCCTCGAAACCGGCCAGTTGATCGAGCAACGCCTGCAGGAATTCAAGGTGCCGGTGACGGTGGTCGGCGCATCGGCCGGACCGGTGATCACGCGCTTCGAGGTCGAGCCCGCGCTCGGCGTGCGCGGCAGCCAGATCGTCGGCCTGATGAAGGATCTGTCGCGCGGCCTCGGCCTCACGTCGATCCGCGTCGTCGAGACGATTCCCGGCAAGACCTGCATGGGCCTCGAACTGCCCAATCCGAAGCGCCAGATGATCCGCCTCTCGGAGATTCTCCGTGACGACGTCTATCGCACGTCGAAGTCGAACCTGACCATCGCGATGGGCAAGGACATCGTCGGCAATCCGGTCGTCACGGATCTCGCGAAGGCGCCGCACATGCTGGTCGCGGGCACCACCGGCTCGGGCAAGTCGGTCGCGGTCAACGCGATGATCCTCTCGCTGCTCTACAAGGCGAAGCCCGAGGACGTGCGCCTCATCATGATCGACCCGAAGATGCTCGAGCTCTCGGTCTACGAAGGCATTCCGCATCTGCTCGCGCCCGTCGTGACCGACATGAAGCTCGCGTCGAACGCGCTCAACTGGTGTGTCGGGGAGATGGAAAAGCGCTATCGCCTGATGTCGGCGGTCGGCGTGCGCAACCTGCAAGGCTTCAACCAGAAGATCCGCAACACCGAAGCCGCCGGCAAGAAGCTCTCGAACCCGTTCTCGCTCACGCCCGACGCGCCCGAGCCGCTCTCGACGCTGCCGCTCATCGTCGTCATCATCGACGAGCTGGCCGACCTGATGATGGTCACCGGCAAGCAGATCGAGCAGTTGATCGCGCGGCTCGCGCAGAAGGCGCGCGCGGCCGGCATCCACCTGATTCTCGCCACGCAGCGCCCGTCCGTCGATGTCATCACCGGCCTCATCAAGGCAAACATTCCGACGCGGGTGGCGTTCCAGGTGTCGTCGAAGATCGATTCGCGCACGATCCTCGACCAGATGGGCGCGGAATCGCTGCTGGGCGCCGGCGACATGCTGTTCCTGCCGCCCGGCACCGGCTATCCGCAGCGTGTGCATGGCGCGTTCGTCGCGGATGACGAAGTGCATCGCGTGGTCGAGTATCTGAAGCAGTTCGGCGAGCCGGAATACGAGGAAGGCATTCTGTCGGGTCCGACATCGGAAGGCGGTGGCACCCAGGATCTGTTCGGCGAGACGCCGGACGCCGAAGCCGATCCGCTTTACGACGAAGCCGTGGCCTTCGTCGTGCGGACACGGCGCGCGTCGATTTCGTCGGTACAGCGGCAGTTGCGCATCGGCTATAACCGCGCGGCGCGGCTGGTCGAGCAGATGGAAAGCGCCGGTCTGGTCTCGCCGATGGGCAGCAACGGCAACCGTGAAGTGCTCGCGCCGCCGGGACCAGGCGAGTAAGGCCTGCGTCCGGGCACGCGCCCGAACCTCACCACAGCCGCAAGCGGCGCAGCAGGAAGATCGTAATGGCGGCGCATGCCGTCATTACGCCGACCACGACCCAGAACGACGCCGGGTCCTTCGTGCCCGGCAGGCCCGCCACGTTCATGCCGAAGATGCCGGTCACGAGCGTGGCCGGCAACAGCAAGGCCGACATGATCGCCAGCCACAGCAGCTTGCGGTTGATGTCCTCGGAGAGCGCCGCTGCAATTTCGTCCTGCAGCAGCTTGGCGCGCTCGTAAAGTCCTTCGAGGCCGCCGCCCAGACCGTTCAATACTTGAATGGCCTGCACCAGCGCTTCCATCGAACGCGGCTCGGCCCATTCGAGCCGGCGCAGCACAAGCTGGGTCAGCGCGTTGCGCTCCGGATCGATGAAGCGCTTGACCTCCACGATGCGCCGCCGCACATCGCCCAGCAGCGCGCGGCAGCGTGAATGCCCGCCTTCGAGCACGGTTTCCTCGACATCGTCGAGACAGTCGCCGAGTTCGTCGATGCGATCCGCGAAGGTATCGTTCAGTGCGCGGATCAGGCCCGCGAGGAGATCCACCGGGTCGCGGAAGGTCGTGCCTTCCAGCAGCGCGTGACGCAGGCGGTCGGTGGATTGCAGCGGCCGCGCGCGCACCGTGATCATCCGGTGCCGATCGACGTAAAAACGCAGCGCGCCGGTCGCGCGGTTCGCCTCGCGCGCGTCGGGCGCGGCCGCATTGGCCGTCTTTGCGACGAGTTCGAGATCCGCCACGACGCCGTACATGAAGTTCGTGCCGATATGCACGCGCGGGCGCTTGTCCTCGCCGTTCAGGAATTCGCGCGCCACGTCCGGCATCGACGCGACGCCTTCGAGCCAGCCCTCCACCGTGTCGTCGTTGGCGGACAGATGCAGCCACGTCATGTTCTCGCCGACGATCGACGCACGCGCCTCGTCCCAGGTCAGCCGCAGCGCCTGGCCGCCGGTGAAGCGAAACGCAGTGATGAATCCCGGCGGCGCCGAGGCGTCGCGCTTTTCGGCGGGGTGGTGAGGATCCGTTGCGCGTTCGTGCGCTTCGATCGGTCGAGTCGTATTCAAAATGCTTTCCCTGCAATTGCCTTGCGTCTGCATCACGCGAGACTTTCGCTGCATAAGAGCCGAGGAACGGCGTTGCGTCGCATCGTACTAGAACGCGTAGCGTCCCCAAAAGAACGCGACGTCGCCGTCGTTGGGCCCGGGATGCGCGGGATGATCGCCGCCATGACGGACGCGCGCCGGTAACGCACCGAACCCACCGGCAAGGCGAGCGGCAACGGCACATAGTGGGCCACGTCGCTGCGCGCAGTGACGCCGACGAAAAATCCCCCGCCCGCCTGCAAACCGCCCAGCACCGGCTTCGTGTACCACTGACGCGCGTAACCGCCGATCGGCTCGACGTTGTGATGCGAGTCCGAAAACGCGAAGGCGAAGGCGAACAGGATGTCCTCGTTGCCGTCGGCGCCGGTCCAGTGCCTGCCCAGGCCGCCGCCATACGACCACGGATTCAATTCCCGGCGGTTGTCGAAGCCGTCGATGTGCCAGCCGTAGCCTGTCACATAGAGGTCCCAGGTGCCGTCGCGCGCGACGCGCGTCACCCGCTTGCACGCCGACGCCATCCAGTCGCGCTTGTAGTCGCACTGGCCATCGGCCGCATGCGCGACGAGCGGCGCGCACAGCGCAAGCGCCGTGCACAGCATGAGGAGGCTTCGCTTCATCGTCGTCGGAACGGCCACTGCGCGCACCGCTCGTCTTCAGGAAGGCGAAACGAACTTGAAATCGACCGGTGAGCCGATCGACAGCCGCTTCGGATCCGACGCCAGCTCGCCCGTCTGCGGGTCGCGGCGGTAGAAATACACGCTGTCGCTCTCCTGATTGCCGACGACGAGCCAGCGCCCGGTCGGATCGATCGCGAATTCGCGCGGCGTCTTGCCGAGCGTCGGATAACGGTGCAGCAGCTTCAGCTGGCCACTGGCCGGATCGACCGAGAACGCGACCAGTTCGTTCGCGTCGCCACGGTTGGTCGCATAGAGGAAGCGTCCGTCCGGCGAGAGATGCAACGCCCCGCCGCCAATCTTCCCCCGGAAGCCCGACGCGAACATCGGCACGCTTTGCGTTTGCGTGAGCTTGCCGTCGCGGTAGTCGAACACGAGCACCGACGCGCTCAGTTCCGTGGTCAGATAGGCGTGCCGGCCGCTGGCGTCGAACATCAGATGGCGCGGGCCGGAGCCCGGCTTGATCGGCGTGTAGCGCGCTTCAGTCGGGCCAAACAGGCCGCGGCTGCTCGCGACCGGGTCTGGCGTATAGCGATAGGAAAACACCTTGTCGACGCCCAGATCCTGCGCGAACAGATACTTGCCGTCAGGCGAGAACACCGTGGAGTGAACGTGCGAATTGTCCTGACGGCCCTTCACCGGACCGCTGCCCTCGTGATGCACGGTCAGGACGGAGGTGCCCACGCGGCCATCGGCGGCCAGCGGAAACACTGCAAAGCTGCCGCCCGGATTCGACGCGACCGAGTAGTTGGCTGTCAGCAGATACTTGCCGTCGGGCGAGATCGCGAGATAGCACGGATCGTTGCCTTCTGACGAGACCCGGTTGAGAAAGCTCAACTGTCCGCTCGCGCGATCGAAGCGAAACGCGCTGATGCCGCCGCGCTGCGAGGCCGGACCGTTGTCGCCGGGCAATTCGTTCACGGCGTACACGTAATTCCGGTCGCGGCTCACGACCAGATACGACGGATTTACCGTCTGCGCGGAGGCGATGCGCGACAGTTCGCCGTTGGCCGTATCGAAGCGATAGACGTAAATGCCTTCGCTCTTGCCGCCGGCCGTATAGGTGCCGATGAGCAGATCGAACACCTGTGAGCCGGCTGCGTTGCCCGCCGCGCCGCCCGCCGCACCGCTCATCGAGGCCGGCGCGGCGGGCGTTTGCGCGAAGCTCTGCGCCGCCGCCAGCGACAGCATCAGCGCGATCCCGCGCACCCAAGCCACCGGCCTCCCGCGCAAGGCCACCGGCCTCCCGCGCATCAGGCGCGCGTCTTGCAAGGTGCGGGGGAACGTGGTGACGCCGCCGATTGGGCTCGAATGCATGAAACCTCCTCTTCGTCTTTTTGCTGCGTGTTGTTCAGGGGGGCGATGCGCGACCGAACCCGAGGCGGCCCTCGCATGACCGACGACGTGCGGGAGCAAGTTCTGCTCCAAAGGACGCCGAAGGCACCCAAGGTTCATGACGGGTTCAGGACTTCATGAAGACAGTGTCGAGTCCAAGATACACCACGCACGACGGGCCAACCGATTCAAACCAACAACAGGAGTTGCCGCCATGAACGTTCATCTCGCACTGGGACCGCTGGTTTCGCTGATCGCCGGGATCCTGATTCTCATCATGCCGCGACTGTTGAATTTCATTGTCGCGATCTATCTGATCGTCATCGGGCTGATTGGCCTCTTCGGCATGGGCTCGACGCATTTCTGAGCACAGCGGCGCCTTTCCTCCGGCAACGGACGCGCGAACGCGGATGCACGGCTCATGCCGTGCATCCGCGTGGGAAGTGTTCGTAGTCGGAGAAACCCGGCTGAGGCGTGCCGGGAATAGCAGCTCAGTCAGCAGATCAGCCGTTGGCGAGCCGCTCCAGCCGAAGCCGCCCTTGCAGCGACAGCGCGCCCACCGATACCCCGCTCACGTCGAAGGTATAGCGGCTGAAGCAGCCGCGTTCGGTGAGAAAGGCGGCGGCGGCTTCCATGGCGTTACGCGACAAGCCCAGATGCCGGTGATCGAGCGTGAGCAGCGCTTGCGGATGCGCGATGTCGCTGACGGCGGAAAGGACGGCGATGCAATCGGCTTTCGACGGATAGAGCATGGAATTCCGTTCCTCGAAAACGTTACGTTGGAGACGGGCCCACTGCGCATGGCGTGGCGGCAATGAGCAGGACCAGGAAAACAGGACGGATGAAACTCAACGGAAAGACTCATGAAAGCGGCACATCGTGCGATGCGCATGAATTAGCGCTGCTACCTTTCACGAAGCTTCATTCTAAACATCAGGCCAATGGCGGATCAATGGCGCGAACGGCGCAAAAACCGTCTTTTTCCGCCAGACCGGCGTGACACGCAGTCGCATGTCCGAGGTCGCACAGGCTGCTGTCAGACGGCGCGTTTCCCTGCCCATATCGAACGATTGCGGCAGAATGCGGCCAGAAGGCATGCACGCGGCGCGCTTCAAGAACCCTAACCCGATGGCGCCGCGCTTCGCCCAGGACGCGCAGCGTCCCGGATCCCTGGCTCAACCCACGGCGCGCGTCGACGCATGACGCACGCCGCAAGCAGGAAGATGTTCGCTTATGCCCGCTTTGATTGAAGACTACGCCATGGTCGGCGACGGCCACACGGCAGCCCTGATCTCACGCGACGGTTCGGTCGACTGGCTCTGCTGGCCGCGCTTCGACTCTGCCGCCTGTTTCGCCGCGCTGCTCGGCACGCCCGAGCATGGCCGCTGGCTCCTCACCCCCGACCTGCCCGATGGCCAAAACCCCGTCATCACGCGGCGCTATCGCGGCGACACGCTGGTGCTCGAAACCGACTTCGAGACGCCCCAGGGCGCGGTGACGATCATCGACTTCATGCCCTTGCGCAATGGCCATTCGGAACTCGTGCGCATCGTCGTCGGACGGCGCGGCACGGTGCGCATGAAGATGGAGCTCGTGCTGCGCTTCGACTATGGCTCCGCCGTGCCGTGGGTCAGCCGTCTGCCCGATGACAGCGGCATCCGCGCGATCGCAGGTCCCGATCTCGCCGTGCTGCGCACGCCGGTGGATCTCGTCGGCGAGAACATGCGCACGACCGCCAGCTTCGAGATCAGCCCGGGCGAACGCGTGCCCTTTTCGCTGTGCTATTCGCAATCGCACCTGCGCCTGCCGCCCGCCCACGATCCTCACACCCAGCTCGCCCGCACTGAAAACCACTGGAGCGAATGGTCCAGCCAGAGCGAACTCACCGGCCAGTTCGCGCCGGCAATCCGCCGCTCGCTCATCACGCTCAAGGCGCTGGCCTACGAGCCGACGGGCGGCATCGTCGCCGCGCCCACGACCTCGCTGCCGGAGCAGCTGGGCGGCACGCGTAACTGGGACTATCGCTACTGCTGGCTGCGCGACGCGACCATCACCCTGCTCGCGATGATGCGCGGCGGCTACTACGACGAAGCCCGCGCCTGGCGCGCCTGGCTGGGCCGCGTGATGGCCGGCTCGCCAGCGCAGATCCAGATCATGTACGGCATCGCCGGCGAGCGCCGTCTGCCTGAGTGGGAGGTTCCCTGGCTGCCGGGCTATGAGGGCGCGGCGCCGGTGCGCATCGGCAATGGCGCGGTCAACCAGTTGCAGCTCGATGTCTACGGTGAAGTGATGAACGCGCTGCACCTCGCGCGCGTGGGCGGGCTGCAGAGCGACGAAACCGCCTGGTCGATCCAGTGCGCGATGCTCCAGCATCTCGACACGGTCTGGCAGGAACCCGACGAAGGCATCTGGGAAGTGCGCGGCGGGCGTCAACACTTCACCTTCTCGAAGGTGATGGCGTGGGTGGCCTACGACCGGGCGGTCAAGTCGGCGGAAACCTTCGAGCTGCCGGGCCCGATCGATCACTGGCGCGACATGCGCTCGCGCATCCGCGCCGAGGTGCTGAAGAAGAGCTGGAACCCGAAGCTCAACTCGTTCACGCAGGCTTACGGCAGCGAAGCGCTCGACGCGAACCTCCTGTTGATCCCGTTATTGGGTTTCCTGCCGCCGAAAGATCCGCGAGTAATCGGCACCATACATGCGATCGAGACGACTTTGACGCACGATGGTCTCGTCAAGCGGTATCACACGACCGAAGTCGAGGATGGCTTGCCGCCGGGGGAAGGCACGTTTTTGGCTTGTAGCTTCTGGCTGGTGGACAACCTGGCGTTGCAGGGCCGGATCGACGAGGCGCACGCGATGTTCGAGCGGCTCGTGGGCCTGGCCAACGACGTCGGTCTGCTGGCAGAGGAATACGATACCGTGGCGCGGCGCATGGTCGGGAATTTCCCGCAAGCCTTTACGCACGTAGCGCTGGTGCACACCGGGATGAACCTGATGCGTCACGAAGAGGAAATGGCAAAGGCGACCGGCCAGCCAACCGGCTCCGAAGGCCATGCGGAAGACGCAGCGCAAGCGGAGATCGATGCGGCTTCGGGCGAGTCCTAAATGCTTGTTTTTGCTGGCGAGAACCATGCTCGGACGGTAATATTGGTGCAATGCACAAAATGTATCCTGTTTTTAAGTAAGGTCTGAAGAGTTGTGTAAAATCTGGCAGTTTCGACCGACCGATTGAATCGAACGGGCATTACCCGGAAAATCCTGCGCTCAAGATCAAAGAGCCAGCCGTCGTTAAGTGAAAAGAGCGTCGCTTCCGTGTGAAGCGGCAGTGATCGCAGGAAGACAGTGCCTCGGCCGTGCGGCGTCAGCCCGCTGCGCAGCCGGGGATCATCCAGTACCGTTGAACGTCGTCGCCGGGCCGTGCTTTTTCGGGTCGCAGGCATCAACGGGCGTCCGGTTCCAACCGGCGTTACCGGGGCAACCATGCTCTATCAAATTCACGAATTCCAGCGAGCGGTGCTGTCTCCCCTCACAGCATGGGCTCAGGCAGCATCGAAGTCCTTCGTCAACCCGGCCAGCCCGCTCGCCTACGTGCCCGGCTCCACGCGCTTCGCCGCCGCCTACGAACTGCTCTACCGGCTGGGCAAGGATTACGAGAAGCCGGAGTTCGAACTGCATCAGATCGTCAAGGACGGTCACAACATTCCCATCGTCGAACAGACGGTGATCGAGAAGCCCTTCTGCCGGCTGCTCCGCTTCAAGCGCTTCGCCGACGACAGCGCCACCGTCACCAAGCTGAAGAACGAACCCATCGTGCTGGTGTGCGCGCCGCTGTCCGGCCATCACTCCACGCTGCTGCGCGACACGGTGAAAACCCTGCTGCAGGATCACAAGGTCTATATCACCGACTGGCTCGACGCCCGCATGGTGCCGATCGAAAACGGCCCGTTTCATCTGGACGATTATGTCGAGTACATCCAGGAGTTCATCCGTCATATTGGCGCGAAGGACCTGCATGTGATCTCGGTCTGCCAGCCGACGGTTCCCGTGCTCGCCGCCATTTCGCTGATGGCGAGCCGCGGCGAAGACACGCCGCGCACGATGACGATGATGGGCGGCCCGATCGACGCGCGCCGCAGCCCCACTTCGGTCAACTCGCTGGCGAACGAGCATTCCTACGAATGGTTCGACAACAACGTCATCTATACGGTGCCGGCGAACTATCCGGGCGTCGGCCGCAAGGTCTATCCGGGCTTCCTTCAGCATGCGGGCTTTGTCGCGATGAATCCGGAGCGGCACCTGACCGCCCATTGGGACTTCTACCAGAACCTGCTGCGCGGCGACGACGACGACGCCGAGCAACATCGCCGCTTCTACGATGAATACAACGCCGTGCTGGACATGGCCGCCGAGTATTACCTCGAGACCATCCGCATCGTGTTCCAGGAGTTCCGGCTCGCGGAAGGCACGTGGGAGGTGAACGACGAGCTGGTGCGTCCGCAGGACATCAAGCACACGGCGCTGTTCACCATCGAGGGCGAGCTGGACGATATCTCCGGCAGCGGCCAGACGCGCGCCGCGCATGATCTGTGTACCGGCCTGCCCGCAAGAAACAAGCGCCACTTCACGGCAGAGAAGGCCGGCCACTATGGCATCTTCTCGGGCCGCCGCTGGCGCACGATGGTGTATCCGCAACTGCGCGAGTTCATCCTCGAACACGACAAGCAGCCGAAGAGCGAGGCTGTGCCCGCCTGAGGTCTGCTCTGCTTTCAGCGCAGCACAAAAGAAAACGTCGCGCCCGCTTCCGAGCGCGACGTTTTGCTTTCTGCAACGCACACGGCTTTCAGCGCCGCGTCAGATAAGCCAATAACAGCTCGGTATTCATGCGCACGATCTGCTCGCGCTGATGGGCTTCGTTGAAGTCGAGTCCGAAGGTCGCTTCGAGCGTGAAGCGGTTCGACACGATGTAATAACCGAGACCCGAGAGCGTGACGTAGAACCGGAGCGGATCGACGTTATTGCGGAACAACCCGGCTTTCTGCCCGCGTTCGAGAATGGCGGTCAGCGTCGTGACGATGGGCGAGATCAGCTCGCGCATCCGGTTCGATCCCTTGATGTAGCGCGCCTCATGCAGGTTCTCGTTATTGATGAGACGCAGCAGTTCCGGATGGTCGCGGTAGTAATCCCAGACGAAATGGGCGAGGCGCGTCATGGCTTCGATGGGCGCGACGCCATCCAGTTCGAGCGTGCGTTCGGCCTCGACGAGCGCGGCCAGCGCATGCTCCAGGACCGCCGTGAACAGCTGCTCCTTGCTGCCGAAGTAGTAATAGAGCATGCGTTCATTGGTTTCGGCCCGGCGCGCGATCTGGTCGACGCGTGCGCCGAACAGGCCACCGGCTGCGAACTCCTCCGCGGCGGCAAGCAGGATACGGCGCCGGGTGCCTTCAGGATCTCTTTTGATTTTCGGCTGATTCATGGTGGCATGATTCGGGAGCCGCGTTGCCGGATGAGCGTCACGCAGCCCGAGACGGGACGCATGACGTGAACGGGCGCGCCAAGGTGATTGGGGAACACCGTCCTGCGGTCAAACAAGAGCGATTTGATTATGCGCATATCTAAGAACGTTGGCAATTGGGATTGAAAGCCAGCCGTCACCCCTCCGCCGACTTCGGCGATAATGACGGACAAAACCGGGCACGCGCCCGCAGACGGGACGCGTGACCCACCCACAATGCAACCGGCCTGGAACAGGCAGTGTGCGAGCTGCTTCGAACCGGCAGCGCTTCCAGCGCCTTCGAAGCATCCGGCCCACGCGGCGCCGTCCGCATCCACGCTGCGCCGTTCCCCCGCATCAAAGCACTTCCCCGTGACCGCAACCGTTTCCACCACGCTCGCCGAGCGCATCGAAGACCTGCTGCCGCAGACGCAATGCACCAAGTGCGGCTACCCGGCGTGCCGGCCTTATGCCGAAGCCATCGCCGCCGGCGAGGCGAATATCAACCAGTGCCCGCCCGGCGGCGCCGAAGGTATTGCGCGCATCGCGACGCTGCTCGGCAAGCCGGTGATCGCGCTCGACCCGACGCATGGCATCGAACGGCCGCGGCCGCTGGCCGTCATCGACGAAAGCGTGTGCATCGGCTGCACGTTGTGCATGCAGGCCTGCCCGGTCGATGCCATCGTCGGCGCGGCGAAACAGATGCATACGGTCATCACGGAACTGTGCACGGGCTGCGATCTGTGCGTGCCGCCCTGCCCGGTCGATTGCATCGCGATGATGCCCGTCACCGGCACGCGCACCGGCTGGGACGCCTGGAGTCAGCCCGAGGCCGACGCCGCCCGCACGCGTCACGACCGCCGCACGGCGCGTCTCGAGCGCGAACGCGCGGCCGCCGAAGCGAAGGCGAACGCGCGCCAGGCATCGCGCACGGCGCAGGCGCCGGAGGCGAGCGCGGCGACATCGACGCCGCAGCCCGCGTCTGCCGCATCGCCCGCCCCGGCAGACGATCCCGAAGCGAAGAAACGCGCGATCATCCAGGCCGCGCTGGACCGCGCGCGCAAGAAGAAGGAAGAGATGGCGAAGCTCGGCGCGGGACCGAAGAATACGGAGCACGTGAGCCCCGCAGTGCAGGCTCAGATCGACGCAGCCGACGCGCGCCGCCGCCGTCTCGGCCTGAAAGAAGACGACACGCCCGCGCCGCTGGATCCCGATAAACCCGCGTGAACCCGGACCTCGACCCATGAACGCCAGGAAGCGCCACGCGATCTTCGAAACGCTGCAAAGCCTGAATCCGCATCCGGTCACCGAGCTCGAATACACGACGCCCTTCGAGCTGCTGATCGCCGTGATGCTCTCCGCGCAGGCCACCGACGTCTCCGTCAACAAGGCCATGCGCAAGATGTTTCCGCTCGCGAATACGCCGGCGGCCGTGCTGGCGCTCGGTGAGGAAGGCGTGACGGAGCATATCCGCACGATCGGGCTTTATCGCACGAAAGCGAAGAACGTGATCGCGACCTGCCGCATTCTCATCGACCAATACGGCGGCGAGGTGCCCGACAACCGCGAAGCGCTCGAAGCGCTGCCGGGCGTCGGCAGGAAGACGGCCAATGTCGTGCTGAACATCGCGTTCGGGCAGCCGACCATCGCCGTCGACACTCATATCTTCCGCGTCGCGAATCGCACCGGTCTTGCGCCCGGCAAGGACGTGCGCGCGGTGGAAACCGCGCTCGAGAAGTTCACGCCGACAGAATTCCTGCACGACGCGCATCACTGGCTGATCCTGCACGGCCGCTACGTCTGCAAGGCGCGCGTGCCCGAGTGCTGGCATTGCGTGATCGAGCCGCTGTGCGAGTACCGTCCGAAGACGCCCGCGCCGGTGGAGTGAGCCGGGTTTGAGCGGCGAAAAGCCGTGCGGGCGTACAATACTGGGCTACGAAAACCCGCAAACCCGCAATCGAATCAGCACCTTATGTTCAATCCCAGCCGCGACGAAGTTCGCCAGTTCTTCACTGACGCCTGGCGCAAGGAACGCGCCGGCGAGATCCTGACGCCGCTCGAAAGCATGGCTGCCGACTGGATCAGCGAGCATCCGGAATATCACGACGCATTGGCCCATCCCGAAGCGCGCGAAGCAGACTATTCGCCCGATCGCGGCCAGACCAACCCGTTCCTGCATCTGTCGATGCATCTCGCCATCAGCGAACAATTGTCCATCGACCAGCCGCCGGGCATCCGGCGCGCGCATGACAAACTGGTCGCGCGCCTCGGTTCGCCGCACGACGCACAGCACGCGATCATGGATTGTCTCGGCCAGGTCATCTGGGAAGCACAGCGTTCGAACACGCCGCCCGATACCGATGCCTATCTCGCGCTGATCGAACGGCGCGCCTCGCGCGACTGACGCGCGCCAGGCAACGCCAACGCAGCCTCACCAAATGAAACACCCCGCAAGCGCGGGGTGTCGATGGAACGGCCGAAGCTTCAGTACTTACTTCTTCAGCACAAGACTGCCGTCGAGCGACTCGATGTAAGCCGCGAGATCCTTCAGATCGCTCGGTGAGAGGCTTTGCACCTGTGCCGACATGATGGCGTTATTGCGGCCGAAGTTCGGATTGTTGCCGCCGATCTGATACTGACGCAGCGCCCAGTAGATATACGTGGCGTGCTGGCCCGCGAGCCGCGGATACTCTCCGCTCACCGGCTTGTTGAGACCGGGGCCGTGACAGGCCGCGCAATTGTGGCTGTCGGACAGCGCTTTACCGTTGCTGATGTCGGCCGCGTGCGCCGTGCCGAGCGCCGTCATGCCGATCAGCGCCGCCGCGCATGCTGCCTTGATGCTGCGAAGTGCCTTCGAGGGCTTCATGAATTCTCCTTCCCGTTGTCGCTTTGCGGTGTCACGCGCGGATTACTTGTCGGGATTGTTCTTTGATTGGGGAGTCTGCGCGGCGTAGTACGCGGCGATATCGGCGATGTCCTGATCCGACAGCGTGGTCGCGATGGCGCGCATCGTGTCGAAATGACGGTCGCCCTTCTTGTAGGCATGCAGCGCGTTGGCAATGTACTGCGCGTTCTGGCCGCCCAGCATCGGCACTTCGTAGACTTCGGGATACGCGGTGCGATAGCCGGGGATGCCGTGGCAGCCGATGCACATCGCAACCTTGCCCTCTGCGGCCTTCGCGTTGCCGACGACGTCGGCCGACGCCTGGGTCGCGAAGCCGGCGAGACCGGACAGCGCTGCAATCACGGCACATTTGCCGACAAAATTGTTCATAGCTCTTCTAACCTGGCTTGAGGGGAAATCCGGCGCTCACAAGGCCGCGGCCCGCGCCGAGCGCATACAACCTTCTCGGGACTGTTTGCTGCTTCAGGGTCTGGCGCCACGCAGGCCAAAAAAATCGCGCTAATTGTACCGCGCGACCCACCCTCCGTCCACACGCGCACCCTCTCGCAGCCTTGCTGGCAAGGGGAATCGCCTGAAAAGGACTGCGCTTCGCTGCGACAATTCGTCCCTGTACAAGCAACGAGCCCGCCTGCGCACTCGCTCCGGACCCACCCGGCGCAGCGCCGAACCTGCGCGTGAAGCGGCTCACACGATACCCGGCGGCCCCCGATGTCGGAAGGGCTTCTGACTTATACTGGGATTTTTTTCTCCGACCGGATCTTCGTCATGCGTTTCGAGGGCTCATCGCAGTACGTCGCAACCGACGATCTCAAGCTCGCGGTGAACGCCGCGATGACGCTGCAACGGCCGCTGCTGATCAAGGGCGAACCCGGCACCGGCAAGACCATGCTGGCCGAGGAAGTGGCCGGCGCGCTCGGCATGCCGCTCCTGCAATGGCACATCAAGTCCACAACGAAGGCCCAGCAAGGTCTGTACGAATACGACGCCGTCTCGCGCCTGCGCGACTCGCAGCTCGGCGATGAACGCGTGAAGGACATCCGCAACTACATCGTCAAGGGCGTGCTGTGGCAGGCGTTCGAGTCGGACCAGCCGAGCGTGTTGCTGATCGATGAAATCGATAAGGCCGACATCGAATTCCCGAACGATCTGCTGCGCGAACTCGACCGCATGGAGTTCTACGTCTACGAGACGCGCGAATTGATCAAGGCGAAGCAGCGCCCGCTCGTCATCATCACGTCGAACAACGAGAAGGAACTGCCCGACGCGTTCCTGCGCCGCTGCTTCTTCCACTACATCCGCTTCCCCGATGCCGGGACGATGAAGGCCATCGTCGAGGTGCATTTTCCGAACCTCCGCCAGGACCTGCTCGCCGCGGCGATGCAGAGCTTCTTCGAACTGCGCCAGGTGTCGGGGCTGAAGAAGAAGCCGTCGACGTCCGAATTGCTCGACTGGCTGCGCCTCCTGCTCGCCGAAGACATCGCACCCGAGGCGCTGCGCTCGGCGGACGACAAGCAGATCGTGCCGCCGCTGCACGGCGCCTTGCTGAAGAACGAGCAGGATGTCGCGCTGTTCGAGCGGTTGTTGTTCATGAACCGCAATCATCGTTGAGCCGATGGTGAGCGCGCCATGCTGATCGACTTCTTCTACTCGCTGCGCGGCGCGAAGCTGCCCGTCTCGGTGAAGGAATACCTGACGCTGCTCGAAGCGCTGAAGGCGCAGGTGATCGCGCCGTCGCTCGACGAGTTCTACTTTCTCGCGCGCATGACGCTCGTGAAGGACGAGAAGTACTTCGACAAGTTCGATCGCGCATTCGGCGCGTACTTTCACGGGCTCGCACAACTGCCCGACGAAGCCTTCGACATTCCGCTCGACTGGCTCAAGAAGCGGCTCGATCGCGAGTTCACCGCCGAGGAAAAGAAGCGTATCGAGGCGCTCGGCGGTCTCGACAAGCTGATGGAGCGCCTCAAGTCCCTGCTCGACGAACAGAAGGAACGTCACGAAGGCGGCAGCAAGTGGATCGGCACCGGCGGTACGTCGCCGTTCGGACATGGCGGCTACAACCCGGAAGGGATTCGCATTGGCGGGGAATCGTCGGGGAACCGCACGGCGGTGAAGGTGTGGGACGAGCGCGCCTATCAGGACTACGACGACCAGGTCGAGATCGGCACGCGCAACATCAAGGTCGCGCTGCGGCGGCTGCGGCGCTTCGCGCGCGAAGGCGCGGCCGAAGAACTGGATTTGCCCGACACCATCCGCAGCACCGCCGCGAACGCTGGCTGGCTCGATATCAAGATGGTGCCCGAGCGTCATAACAACGTGAAGGTGCTGATGCTGCTCGACGTCGGCGGCTCGATGGATGACCACATCAAGCGCGTCGAGGAGCTATTCTCCGCCGCCAAGGCCGAGTTCAAGCATCTCGAGTTCTATTACTTCCACAACTGCGTGTACGACTATCTGTGGAAGCACAATCGGCGCCGTCATCAGGAACGCACGCCGACGCTCGACGTGATGCACAAGTTCACGCCGGACTACAAGCTGATCTTCGTCGGCGATGCCACCATGAGCCCGTACGAGGTGTTGCAGCCGGGCGGCTCGGTCGAATACAACAACGCCGAAGCGGGCGCCGTGTGGCTGCGCAGGCTCGCCGACCAGTTCCCGCATCACGCGTGGCTCAACCCCGAGCCCGAGCGTCTGTGGGAATACCGCCAGTCGATCGGTGCGATCCGCCAGATTCTTGGCAATCGCATGTACGGCCTCACGATGTCCGGCCTCGAAAGCGCCATGCGGGCGCTGTCGAAGTAATTCATAGAAAGCAAACAGCAGAACCACCATGAAAGTCCCGTCTGCGGCGCCCGTCGCGCTGCGCCCGTTGTTCGACTCGTCCCTGTCCACCATCGTCGCCGGCTTCGTCGCGATGATGACGGGCTATACCAGTTCGCTCGTGCTGATGTTTCAGGCTGGCCAGGCCGCGCATCTCAGCGATGCGCAGATCTCGTCGTGGATCTGGGCGCTGTCGATCGGCATGGCGGTGTGCACCATCGGCCTGTCGCTGCGTTACCGCGCGCCGATCGTCATCGCCTGGTCCACGCCGGGCGCCGCGCTGCTCGTCTCCTCGCTGCCGAACGTCCCGTATGCGGAAGCGATCGGCGCGTTCGTCGTGTGCGCGGCGCTGCTGACCGCCGTCGGCCTGACCGGCTGGTTCGACACGCTGATGAAGCGCATCCCCGGCGGCATTGCGGCGGCGCTGCTGGCGGGCATCCTGTTCGAGATCGGCATCGAGATCTTCCACGCCGCGCAGACGCAGACGCCGCTCGTGCTCGTCATGTTCTTCACCTATCTCGTGGGCAAGCGCTTCGCGCCGCGCTACGCGATTCCCGCGACGCTCAGCGCGGGCGTGGTCATGGCGGGCGTACTCGGGCTGCTCGATTTCTCGCGCTTTCACGTCGCGCTCGCGCATCCCGTCTTCACGATGCCCGCGTTCTCCGTGTCGGCGGCGATCAGCATCGGCATTCCGCTGTTCGTCGTCGCGATGGCCTCGCAGAACGTGCCCGGCATCGCCGTCCTGCGCGCCGACGGCTACACCACACCGTCCGCCCCGCTCATCTCGGCCACGGGTTTCGCTTCGCTGCTGCTCGCGCCGTTCGGTTCGCACGGCGTGAATCTCGCCGCGATCACGGCCGCCATCTGCACCGGCCGCGAAGCGCACGAGGACCACAACCGGCGCTACACGGCAGCGGTCTGGTGCGGCGTGTTCTATCTCGTCGCCGGCGTGTTCGGCGCGACCATCGCCGCGCTGTTCGCGTCGTTTCCGAAGGCGCTGGTCGTCTCGGTGGCGGCGCTCGCGTTGTTCGGCTCGATCATGAGCGGCCTCACGAATGCGATGCAGGATCCGCGTCAGCGCGAACCGGCGCTCGTCACCTTCATGACGACGGCGTCAGGACTCACGCTGCTGTCGATCGGACCAGCGTTCTGGGGGCTGATCGCGGGCCTGGCGACGCATCTGGTGCTCAACGCCCGGCGGGCCTGATTCGTCCGCCGATTGCGAGGATGCCGCGCGACGGCACGAGAAGTGCGCAAGGAACGCGCAAGCCGGCGCCCGGTCGAACCGGACGCGCCGGAACAGTCCGCGCACGGGATCAGCGCGTTTCCCGCGCGCGGGACTAGAATGACGGAATGGTTTTCAGGGGCGCGCCGCGCGATGGCAGTCGTTTTCAAAATCGCCGCGCGGCGTCGCAATCATGGGCAATCCGCGGGTTCGTTACCGCACTTTGACAAGGCGCCACGCGTCTGAGACTCGACATGACATCCGCTCTCGACCAGCTCAAGCAATACACGACCGTCGTCGCCGACACGGGCGATTTCCAGCAATTCATCGCATTCAAGCCGCAGGATGCGACCACCAATCCGTCGCTGATCCTGAAGGCCGTCCAGAAGGACGACTACAAGCCGCTGCTCGAAAATACGGTCAAGGAGCACGCGAAGAAGCCGATGCCGCAGATCATCGACAATCTGCTCGTCGCGTTCGGCACCGAAATCCTCAAGATCGTCCCGGGCCGCGTCTCGACCGAAGTCGACGCGCGCCTGTCGTTCGATACCCAGGCCTCCATCGCCAAGGGCCGCGAGATCATCAAGCTGTATGAGAACGCCGGCATCGACCGCAAGCGCGTGCTCATCAAGCTGGCCTCGACATGGGAAGGCATCCGCGCCGCCGAAGTGCTGCAGAAGGAAGGCATCCACTGCAACATGACGCTGCTGTTCTCGCTCGCGCAGGCCGTCGCCGCCGCCGAAGCGGGTGCGCAGTTGATCTCGCCGTTCGTCGGCCGCATCTACGACTGGTACAAGAAGTCGGCCGGCGCCGATTGGGACGAAGTCAAGAACGGCGGCGCGAACGATCCGGGCGTGCACTCGGTACGCCGCATTTACGCGTACTACAAGAAGTTTGGCTACAAGACCGAGGTGATGGGCGCGAGCTTCCGCACGGTGAGCCAGATCACGGAACTTGCTGGCTGCGACCTGCTGACCATCAGCCCCGACCTGCTCAAGAAGCTCGCCGACAGCAACGACACCGTCGAGCGCAAGCTGTCGCCGGAAGCGAGCAAGAACGAGAACGTCGAGAAAATCGCGGTGGATGAGCCGACTTTCCGTTTCGCCGTCAACGACGACGCCATGGCCACCGAGAAGCTCGCGGAAGGCATCCGCGCCTTTGCCGCCGACGCAGTCAAGCTGGAGAAGTTGATCACCGCGCTGCAATAACGCCGGCTGGGTCTGAGACACGAAGGACCGCAGCACCGATCCGGTGCGCGGTCCTTTTTCATTTCCACCCGCGCCTGGCGGGATTCACGCGCCGAACGGCCGCGCGCCCTCGATATTCCACCGCCGTTCCACTTCCGACAGTCGCAGCCGCAAGCGCTCCGCCTGCTCGACGAAGCGCATCGCGAGCCAGTGCATGCCTTCCGTGACGTGATCGCCGGGCGTCTCGGCGCATACCGTCGCGTCAACGGCGGCGGTCTCCAGCGCATGATGCAGCAGGTTCACGCGGCCGAAGCGCAGCGCGCGCGCCATCTGCAGCAACTGCCGGCGCACCGCGACTTCGCCCGGCGAGCAGCCAAGCGCAAAACGATGTCCGCCTACGGATGTCACTTCTGGCATCGACGTAACGAGCATTTCGAGCGCCGCGAGCATCGCGCGATGCAGGCGCTGGATTTCTTCGAGCCGCGCCATCGGCAGGTCCGTTTCCTTGGATACCGATTCGAGCAGGCCGCGCGATTGCACGAGCCGCTGGCTCATCCGGAAGAAGCGCTTCGCCATGGCTTCCGGCAGCAGCGGCACGCCTTCGAGCAGCGCGCCGTAGATCTTCGCGCCTTCGCGCAGATTGTCGGCGAGCCGGTAGCGCCACGAATAGGTCGCGTATTGCGGCAGCACGAACGAGAAGCCGAGCGCGATCACCACGCCGATCATCACGTTCGCCGTGCGCCACAGGCCCGTGGTGAACGGCAGGTCACCGTGGCCCGAGACGATGACCATCGTGATCGCCGTGAGCAGCGCGACGTAGCCCGCCTTGCCGATCGCGTAGTAGGCGCAGCCGCCCGCAATCGCGCACATCAGCACGAAGAACAGCATCAGCGAGCCGGTCAGCGCCTGCGCGGCAATGAGCACGAGCCCGAACGCCGCGCCGAGCATCGTGCCGATCGCACGTTCGGCGGCTTTCTTGCGGATGTTGCCGTAATGCTGCAAGCCGCCGACGACCACCAGCACCGAGACTGTCGCCCAAATGCCGTGCGGCACGTCGATGCCGGTGGTCACGGCAATCGACATCGCCACCGCAAGCGCGACCCGCACGCCATGAATCAGGTTGGCGTGGCGATAGCGAAAGTACGGCGATGCAATCCAGCTGAACAGACGCGACAGACGGCCGTGTCTGACTGACGTCGATGTCGGAGAAAACATGGTTCGCTCGCGTCGATGAACAGGGTGGTTCGTCCGGCTGCCGCGTGCGTCGCCCAAACAAAACGCCCGTAGCGGCCAGCGGCTGCTACGGGCGTTTTACCAGCTTTTCGCGAGCCGCGCCGGGTGAGCGTCCGGCGTGGCACAGGCTGCCAGATCAGGTTTCCACGATGTCCAGATAATCTTCCGGACGCGTGCGGTCTTCCGAGCGCTTGAGGCCCAGGACGCGCACGAGCAGGCTCACGGCGATCGACACGATCAGGTTGGCGATCAGCGCCCACACGGCGGCGTAGCCCGGCACGACATAGCCGAACAGATGCAGCGGATAGATCGAGCCCTTCAGCTGCAACGACACGGCCATCCAGGTACCGACGCCAATCCCCGCCGCCCAGCCAATCAACAGACCGCGATGGTCGAGCACACGCGTGTAGAGGCCCAGCACCAGCGCGGGCAGCGTCTGGATGATCCAGATGCCGCCGAGCAGTTGCAGCTGGATGGCATAGGTCAGCGGCAGCGCGAGAATGAACACCACCGCGCCGACCTTCACGATCAGCGACACCAGCTTGGCGACGTTGGTTTCCTGCTCCGGCGTCATCGACGTATTGACGAATTCGCGGTGCACGTTGCGCGTGTAGAGGTTGGCGGCCGCGATCGACATGATCGCCGCCGGCACCAGCGCGCCGATGCCGATCGCCGCGAACGCGACGCCCACGAACCACGACGGGAAGTAATGCAGGAACAGCGCCGGCACGGCGAAGTTCGCGCCGTAGGCCTTGAAGTACGGCGCGTATTCCGGCATGTCCTTCACGCCCGAGGCGAGCGCCATGTAGCCGAGCAGCGCCAGCAGGCCGAGCACCAGCGAGTACGCGGGCAACAGCGACATGTTGCGGCGGATCGTGTTGCCCGAATTGGACGACAGGATGGCCGTGACCGAGTGCGGATACAGGAACAGCGCGAGCGCGGAACCCACCGCCAGCGTCGCATAGGCGCTGTACCCGTTGAGGCTCGCGGCGTCGGGCGCTTTCAGCAGGATCTTCTCCGGCGGCACGATGCCGAAGATATGGCCGAAGCCGCCGAGCTGCGCCGGAATCACGATCATCGCGGCGATGATGGTGATGTAGATCAGCACGTCCTTCACCACGGCGATCATCGCCGGTGCGCGCAGACCCGAGGTGTAGGTGTACGCGGCAAGAATCGCGAAGGCGATGATCAGCGGCAGATCGCCGACCAGACCTTGCGTGGAGAAGCCGAGCGCGCCGATCACCACTTCGATGCCGACCAGTTGCAGCGCGATGTACGGCATGGTCGCGACGATGCCGGTCACCGCGACGGCCAGCGCCAGCATGCGACTGTTGTAGCGGGCATGCACGAAGTCGGCGGCGGTCACATAGCCGTGACGCTTTGCGATGCTCCACAGCTTCGGAAACACGACGAACGCGAACGGATAGATGAGGATGGTGTACGGCAGCGCGAAGAAGCCGGTTGCGCCCGCGCCGAACACGAGCGCCGGAACCGCGACGAAGGTGTAGGCCGTGTAGAGGTCGCCGCCGAGCAGGAACCAGGTCACGATGGTGCCGAAGCGACGGCCGCCGAGACCCCATTCATCGAGTTGGGCGAGATCGCCCTTGCGCCAGTGCGCGGCGATGAAGCCGAGAATCGTGACGCCAACGAAGAAGAGGACGAAGACGAAGGTTGCGGTGGAATTCATCATCGCGCACCTCCGCTCTTGCGGCCCGAGGGCAACGCCTTGGTCTTCTGATAGACGACCGCGGTGATCACCGCGCTGATCAGCACCCACAGCAGCTGATACCAGTAGAAATACGGAAAGCCCCACAACACGGGCTCGATCTTGTTATAAAACGGCACCCATACCACACCGATCCACGGAAGGATCAAAAGCCACAGCCAGTGCTTGTTGCGCGGTTGTCCAGTGCCGGTCGCAGCTTCTTGAGCCATGAACGGTCCTCTCCTCTTGTTTGATTTTGGTCTACGGTCCGGACGGATGACGTGCCGGTTGTCGTATCGGTTCTCACGCCACTTTACTGGCCTGGCGGCCGTTGAAAGCGCCCCGAAATAACAGGAGGAGTATATGGACCCTTAAGTGCCGGTCAAGCAAGGGGATTCCCGACTATTCCCCTGATTTGAAAGACATTTGTAACCATGCTGGAACGCACGTCCAGCACGGTGCCGCACGGTGGTCACACGGTGCGCCGTCAGATCCGGAAGGATTCGCCCGGCTTGAGGCCCGCGCTTTCGGCAAGACCCTTGACCCACTTGCGCGTGGGCACACCCAATTGATCTTCGATCAGCTTCGCGCGCGTGTCGAGCGCACTGAACGGCACGTCGAGCGCCGGCCCCGCGAATGCCAGCGCGACGCGATTGCCGTCGTGCACTTCCGGCAGCGCGATCACGCGCTGATCGAACGCCTCGTTCAGATGCCGCATATTGCGCACGAAGCTCGGATGATCGCCGAACAGGTTGATCGTCACGACGCCCGCCGCCGGCGTGAGGCACGCGCGGCAGGCGCGGTAGAACGACACGCTGTCGAGCACCGGGCGCTGCGCGGCGGCGTCGTACACGTCGATCTGCAGGGCGCCGATGGTGCCGTGATTCGCGCGATCGTTGACGAACTCCCAGGCATCGCGTTCGGTCACGGTGAGACGCGCGTCGTCATAAGGCAGATCGAACATCGCGCGCGCCGCGATCACGACAGCGGGATTCACTTCCACCGCCTCGACCTTCGCGCGCTTCAGGAAGCGGTAGCAGAACTTGGTGAGCGCCGCCGCACCCAGTCCGAGCTGCACGATCCGCTCCGGCGTCTCGATGAACAGCAGCCAGGCCATCATCTGCTGCACGTATTCGAGTTCGATGTGATCGGGCTTTCTCAGCCGCATCGCGCCCTGCACCCATTCCGTGCCGAAGTGCAGATAGCGCACGCCGCCTTCTTCCGAGAACGTCACCGGCGCGAAGCGCGGCTTGCGCGGCGCCTCGATGCGCGGCGCGTGGGCGAGATCGTCGTCATCGTGCTCGCGCGCGGCGCGCTTCTGCTTGCTGTGCTTCTTCGAGTCCTGCTTGCGTCCGAACGCGCGGGCTTCAGCGGACGCGCGTTTGATCAGTGTCGTCATGGGTGAGGAGGTCGCGCCAGAGACGCAGTTTTTGGTCGAACGAGAGCATAGCATTGGCCGCGCTCGACGACGGCAGCACCCGCGTCGCATAGCCCGCGGCGCCGATCACCGGCGCGAACCGGCCCGAGGTCTTGCCGTTGAAGCAGACGCGGCGCAGCGCCGGAAAGCGCGTGTGGAACACCGCGAAGTCATTCGGCGACGCATGGCGAATCGCGCTGTCGAGGCTGCCCTCGCGCTCGCAGGCCGCCAGCACGTCCCACAGGCCGATGCCATGCGCCAGAAGCCGCGCGAGCCGGTCGTCGTAGGCGAGTTCGTGCAGCGGCTCGCCGATCGCCACGCCCACCAGCCGCCAGAACTGGTTGCGTGGATGCGCGTAGTACTGAGCCGCCGCCAGCGAGGCGACGCCCGGAAAGCTGCCAAGAATCAGCGTATGAGTGGCGTGATCGCCGATCGGCTCGAATCCGGCGAGCGTCATTTCGCTTCGCCGCGCACGACGCGCTTCGCGTGCGAACTCAGATGCCCGTACGCGCGCGCGTGTTCGCGCCGGTGCGGACCGTGCAAGCCGTCGAGGCGGGCCCATAGCGCATCGAGCATGCATTCAGTGACCATCAGCGGCGCGCCGTGCCGCTCGAACACCGAACGGCGCGCGACCAGCGCATGGGACACGTCGTGCGGCTGCCGCAGGGCCAACCGGTAGAGCGGATGGCGCGCCGTCAGCCTGCGGCTCGCGAGCGCCGAGCGCGACACGCTGCTGTCGCTGTACAGCAGTTCCGCGAGCGGGCGCGTGCGCAGACGGCGCATCGACTGCCACACGCCCGTGCTGTGCGCCAGCGGCACGATGCTGTGCGCCACGACGAAGGGCGTGCCTTCGACCTTCAACGCGACTTCGCGCAGCCACACCGGCGTACGCGGCGTAATGCCGAGTGCGCGGGCTTCATCCAGCCAGGGAAGACTGACGGCTTCGCGCGTGACATCGACGGTCACGGCGCCGAGCGTGCGCAGATGCGCGGTCAGCGAACCGCCGCGCGTCAGCCAGTCTTGTTGAGCATCGGAGAGAACGGGACAGGGGACGACGCGCCAGTGCGCGTCGGTGGGATCGGTCGGCATGGACATGGCGGCGATTATAAAGGCCGCCCGCCAACGCCCGCCTTACACGTATGCCGACTGCAGCTTAGGAGAATTCGTATGGTCTCGGGCATTTCAGAAGCGGAAACTGAAATGCCGGTCGCGTGCCGCACCGGCTTCATCTTGAGAGGCAAATCAAATGTCGGCAAACAAGAAACAGACTTCCAAACCGGTTGCGCATCTGGCGGCGGAAACACTGCATGATCCGAAGGCATCGGCGACGGCGAAGAGCCTTGCCGCGTCCGCATTGGCTCAGACGCATACGCGCAAGCAAACCAGCGCCGAGATGGAGCACAAAGCCAGCGAAGTGCTCCACAGCACCAAGTATTCTCCGGATACCAAGACGCTCGCTGCGTCCGTGCTCGCGCAATCGAACAAGGAGCGCAAGCGCAAATGAAAACAGGCGCCGCCGGTCTCCCGGCGGCGCCTGTTTCAACCCAGCGTCAGGGCTTTCAGCGCGCGAGCAGCAGCGCGTTGGTCCGCTTGACGAAGCTCGCCGGATCTTCCAGCGTGCCGCCTTCGGCCAGCATGGCCTGATCGAAGAGCAGATGGCACCAGTCCGCGAAGTTGGCATTGTCGGCGCTGAGCGCCTTCACGAGCGGATGCTCCGGATTCACTTCCAGAATCGGCTGCATCTCCGGCGCCTGCTGGCCCGCCGCCTTCAGCATGCGTTGCAGATAGCCGCTCATGTCGCCTTCGTCGGCCACCAGGCAGGTGGGCGAATCGGTGAGACGGAACGTGAGCCGCACGTCCTTCGCCTTGCCTTCCAGCGCTTCCTTCATCTTCTCGACGAGCGGCTTCATGTCCTCGCCGACCTTCTCCTGCTGCTGCTTCTCTTCGTCGTTGAGCGCGCCGAGATCGAGGTCGCCGCGCGCCACGCTCGCGAGCGGCTTGCCGTCGAATTCATTGAGGAATGACAGCATCCATTCGTCGACGCGATCCGTCAGCAGCAACACTTCCACACCCTTCTTGCGGAACACTTCCAGATGCGGGCTGTTCTTCGCGGCCTGCCAGCTGTCGGCGGTCACGTAGTAGATCTTCGTCTGCTCGGGCTTCATGCGCGCGACATACTCCGCGAGCGAAACGGTCTGCTCGCTGCTGTCGCTGTGCGTCGAGGCGAAGCGCACCAGTTTCGCAATGCGTTCCCGGTTGCTGAAGTCCTCGCCGACGCCTTCCTTCAGCACCTGGCCGAACTCGCTCCAGAAGCTCGCGTATTTTTGCTTGCCGGCGTCATCCGTGGCTTCGGCCGATGCGCTCGCGATGTCTTCCAGCATCGACAGCACGCGCTTGGTCACGCCTTCGCGGATCGCCTTCACATCGCGGCTTTCCTGCAGGATTTCGCGCGACACGTTGAGCGGCAGGTCCGCCGAATCCACCACGCCCTTCACGAAACGCAGATATGCGGGCAGCAGTTGCTCGGCGTCGTCCATGATGAACACGCGCTTCACGTACAGCTTGAGGCCGCCGCGATGCTCACGGTTCCAGAGGTCGAACGGCGCGTGTTTCGGCACGTACAGCAGTTGCGTGTACTCGCTGCGCCCTTCGACACGGTTGTGCGTCCACGCGAGCGGCTCGTCGTGGTCGTGCGAGATGTGCTGGTAGAACTGCGTGTATTGCTCGTCGCTGATGTCGCTCTTCGGACGCGTCCACAGCGCGCTCGCCTGGTTGACGGTCTCGTCTTCGTCCTGCGTGACCATCTCGCTCTTTTCCGCGTCCCACTCTTCCTTCTTCATCAGGATGGGCAGCGCGACGTGATCCGAGTATTTCTGGATGATCGACTTGAGCTTGTGCGACGACAGCAGGTCGTCTTCATCGGCACGCAGATGCAGCGTGATGGTGGTGCCGCGTGGCGCGCGCTCGATCTCCTCGACTTCGAAGTCGCCCTCGCCCGCGCTGGTCCAGCGCACGCCCTGCTCCGCCGGCAGCCCGGCGCGGCGCGTTTCGACCGTGATCTTGTCCGCGACGATGAAGCCCGAATAGAAGCCCACGCCGAACTGGCCGATCAGCGCCGCGTCCTTCTGCTGGTCGCCCGAAAGCTTGGAGAAGAATTCCTTGGTGCCCGAACGCGCGATCGTGCCGAGATGCGAAATGGCTTCGTCACGGCTCATGCCGATGCCGTTGTCGTCGATGGTCACGGTGCGCGCGGCCTTGTCGAACGACACGCGGATGCGCAGGTCCGGATCGTTCTCGTACAGCGCGCTGTTCTCGAGGGCCTCGAAGCGCAGCTTGTCGGCGGCATCGGACGCGTTGGAAATGAGTTCGCGAAGGAAAATTTCCTTGTTGCTGTACAGCGAATGAATCATCAGGTGCAGAAGCTGTTTCACTTCTGCCTGAAAGCTCATGGTTTCTTGCGCCATGTCCGGGTCCTCTGTGTTGATTTATCTGTGTTGAAGTGATGCTGACGGCTCAGGTGGCGAAACGCGCGCCGCCCGTGCCGGCAATCCGAGCGATATCGGGGCGATCCGGCGTTTTTCAAGGGCCATTCGAGACAGCGCCTTATGATGGGTCTTTTACCTCGCCGCAGCCCGCCCCGCACCGTCATGCCGCTCCTGCCACGCCGCGCACCGCCAGGCCGTCCGCTCACGCCGGGCGAAACCGGCATGGCGCAGCTCGTGTTCGGCGACGCCATCGACTATGCGGCGGTGCGCGTCCATGCCCGCGCCTATCTGCCGTTCGGCCTGCAGCCGCCGCGCACCGCCATGGCGCCCAACGGCCAACTGTATTTTCCACGCGCCTGCTTCCGGGATGATTTCTCGTGCTGCGACCTGGGCGAGCGCATGGGGTTCATCCACGAGATGACGCACGTCTGGCAATTCCAGCTCGGCTATCCGGTCCGATGGCGCGGCGCGTTTCGGATCGGACTGTCCTACGCGTACCGGCTGGCCGTCGGCAAGCGTCTCGCCGACTTCAACATGGAAGCGCAAGGCAACCTGCTCGCGGATTATTTCGCGCTGCGCTTCTGCGACGGCCAGAACCGGCTCTACGAGCAGCGCTACCGGCAGATGCCCGGCGCGCTCACGCTGTTCGAGACCGTGCTGGCGGACTTCATCCGCGCCCCGTCCGCGCGGCGCAATCTGCCGGGACGAAGGCGTTAGCATCAAGCGTCACGCGCTGCGCCGCGACGCGCGGTCCAGATAATTCGACAGCAGTTCCGGCAGCGCCGGATCGCCGCAATTGGCGACATTGAAACGCATCCAGGTGGTCGGCGACTGCTGCGGCGAGAACAGGCTGCCCGGCGTCAGCAGAAAACCGGCTTCGTGGCCGGCGGCGGCGAGACCGTCGGAATCGACGCCCGCGTCCGCCCACAGGAACATGCCCGCCGACGGCGTCGAGAACAGCCGCAGGCCGGTCTTCTCGAGCATGCGCGCGGTCTTGTCGCGCACGCCGTCGAGCCGCGTGCGCAGACGTTCGACATGCCGCCGATAGTGACCTTCGGTCAGGATCTTGTAGACGACCCGTTCATTCAGCTCGGGGCTCGTCATGCCGACGAGCATCTTCTGATCGGCCAGCGCCTTCGCGACGTCCGGCGCGGCCGCAATATAGCCGACCCGCAGGTTCGCGGCGAGCGTCTTCGAGAAGCTGCCCAGGAAGATCACGCGTTTCAACTGGTCGAGCGAGGCCAGGCGCGTGGCCGGGAAGTTGGTCGGGCACAGGTCGCCGTAGACATCGTCCTCGACGACGATGAAGTCGTATTCCTGCGCCAGTTGCAGGATCCGGTAGGCTTGCGCGGCCGTCAGCGAGGTGCCGGTCGGGTTCTGCAACACCGAGTTGATGATCAGCATCTTCGGCCGCCAGGTGGCGACGAGCGTTTCGAGCGCGTCGAGGTCGGGGCCGTCCGGCGTGTACGGCATGCCGACGAGCCGCGCGCCCTGCGACGCGAAGCGCCCGAACATCTGGAACCACGCCGGATCGCCGACGATGACCGCATCGCCCGGCTTCACATAGAGCCGCGCGATCAGGTCGATGGCCTGCGTGATGCCCGAGGTCAGCACGATCTGCCGCGCCGCCGATGCACCGATTTCCAGTTCCTCCAGCCGCGTCTGCAATTGCTGGCGCAGCGGCAGAAAGCCTTGCGGCGTGCCGAAGCCGAGCATGTGCGCGCCACTCAGGCGGGACAGCGCGCGCAGGGCGTTGGTGATCAGTTCGCCATCGAGCCAGCGGCCGGGCAGATAGCCCAGGCCCGGCCCTTTCTCCGGACTCGACGTGTGCAGCATGTTGCGCAGCAGCCAGACCACGTCGATGGTGTTCTGCAACGGCTCGCGCTCCGAAGCGGCGGCGGGTGCCTCGCCCCGGGCGACAAGCGACGGCGCCGCCCGCTCGCGCACGTAGAAGCCGGAACCGCGGCGCGAATCCAGATAGCCATGCGCGACGAGCCGCTCATAGGCCTCGACGACGGTGAAACGCGACACGCCCTTGTCGAGCGCGAGCTTGCGGATGGACGGCATGCGCATGCCGGGCCGGAACACGCGTTCGTCGATACGGCGGCGGCCCCATTGCACGAGCTGATCCACGAGCGTGAGCTGCGCGGCGTCGTGCGGGGCGGGAATCTGGTCGAGCGGGACGGACATGCGGACCTCCGGGCGGTTGCCGATGCGTTGCCGAACTATCCGGGATCATCAAAAACTGTACCGAACACGGCTGGGTCGATTGTACCGTTACTGTTATGGTAGGAGACGCTACATTCTCCTTTCGGGTCGCCGGAATGCTGAGCGTTGCGTCATGCCAGGCGGCCCTTCCCGTCCAACCGCGCCTGTCATGACCGATTCCCGACTCAAACTCGACCACCTCGTCATCGCCGCGCGCACGCTCGAGGAAGGCGCGCAATTCGTCGCCGCGAAGTTCGGCGTGGAAACCGCGCCCGGCGGCGCGCATCCGTCGATGCGCACGCACAATCGCCTGCTGAACCTGTGGGGCGGCGCCTATCTGGAAGTGATCGCCATCGATCCGGCCGCGCCCGCCGTGGAAGCGCCGCGGCCGCGTCTCTTCGCGCTGGACGATCCGGCGCAGCAGCAGCGCATCGCGGAACACGGTCCGCAGCTCGTGCACTGGGTGGCGCGCGTGGAGCGGCCGAAGTCGCTGACGCGCTGGCGCGAGCAGTATCCCGAACGCATCGCGCCGGTCGCGGCGATGTCGCGCGGCGCCAATACCTGGGGCCTGACCGTTCCCGACGACGGCGCGTTCCCCGCGTGGCAAGGCGCCGGACAAGGCGTGCTGCCGTCGCTGATCCAGTGGGACACGCCGCTGCTGCCTAGCGACGTGCTGCCGCCCAGCGGCATCGCGCTGCGCGCATTGAGCGGCTTTCATCCCGATGCCGCGCGCATCGCCGAACAGCTCGCGTGGCTCGGCGCGGCGCACCTGATACACATCGAGGCGACCTCGGGCGCGCCCGTGCTGGTGGCGGAATTCGACTTGCCGGACGGCTCGACGCTCACGCTCGGCGAATCCGCGGAACAGACCCAGGCGCGCGAGGAAGAGGCGCTTCAGGCGGCCAAACGCCGCCGCGCGAAGAAAACCGACACGCAGGCACCGCAGCAATTCGACCTGCCCGGCACACCCCAACAAGACATCTGAGAGCCGATCCGAGGAGACACCCCACGATGAGAACCCGCGAAACCGAAGGCATGTTGCTCGGCCTGATCGGCGTCGTCATTTTCAGCCTGACGCTGCCGATGACGCGCATCGTCGTCGCGGAGGTGCATCCGCTGCTCAACGGTCTCGGCCGCGCGCTCGTCGCGGCCCTGCCCGCCGCCGCGCTGCTCGCCTGGCGGCGCGAAAAGTGGCCCACCTGGCCACAGGTCAAGAGCCTGGCCGTCGTGTCGCTGGGCGTGATCATCGCGTTTCCGGTGTTTTCCGCCTGGTCGATGAAATACGTGCCCGCGTCGCACGGCGCGGTGGTCAACGGTCTCCAGCCGCTGTGCGTCGCGATCTATGCCGCCTGGCTCTCGCACGAACGGCCGTCGAAGATGTTCTGGGCCAGCGCGTTGGCGGGCAGCGCGATCGTCGTCGCATTCGCGTTGCAGGCGGGCGGCGGCGGCCTGCAAGCGGGCGACCTGCTGATGCTGATCGCGGTCGGCATCGGCGCGCTCGGCTACGCGGAAGGCGCGCGGCTCGCCCGCCAGATGGGCGGCTGGCAGGTGATCTGCTGGGCGCTCGTGCTGTCGGCGCCGTTCCTGCTCGTGCCGGTCGGCGGCCTCGCCTGGGCGCATCACGCGACGCATCCCGGTCCGCTCTCGCTCAAGGTGTGGCTGGCCTTTGGCTATGTCACCCTGTTCTCGCAGTTCCTCGGCTTCTTCGCGTGGTACGCCGGCCTGGCGATGGGCGGCATCGCGCGCGTGGGCCAGGTGCAGCTGCTGCAGATCTTCTTCACGATGGCCTTCTCCGCGCTGTTCTTCGGCGAACACGTGAGCGGCTCGACGTGGCTGTACGCGGGCGCCGTGATCGTGACCGTCGTGCTCGGCCGCCGCGCCGCCGTGCGTCCCGCGCCGCCGCAGACTCAGGCAGCGTCGCCGCCCGCCGCCGGCCCAACGCACGCAAGATGACGCGCTCGCGCGATAATGCTGGATTGCGCGAGCGCCGCTCGCCCGCGCACCCCGATTTCTGACCCAACGCGGGACCACTCCAAAGCCAACCGAGGCACCCCATGAATCAAGCCGATCTCCGCGCCACCCCGTGGCAACTCTCCGAACGCGCCCGCAAGCTCACCAGCTCGGCGATTCGCGAAATCCTGAAAGTTACGGAGCGGCCGGAGGTCATTTCCTTCGCGGGCGGCCTGCCCTCGCCCGCGACCTTTCCGGTCGAGGAAATGCGGCACGCCTCCGAGCGCATCCTGCGCGACCAGCCGTCCGCGGCGCTCCAGTACAGCGCGACCGAAGGCTACCTGCCGCTGCTCGAATGGGTGGCGGCTCGCTACTCGGTGGACGGCGCGTCGATCCGTCCGTCGCAGGTGCTGATCACGACCGGCTCGCAACAGGCGCTCGACCTGCTCGGCAAAACCCTGGTGGATCCGGGCAGCCGCGTGCTGGTCGAGACGCCGACTTACCTCGGCGCGCTCCAGTCGTTCTCGCTGTTCGAGCCTGATTACGTGCAGGTGCCCACCGACGAATCCGGTTTGATTCCCGAAGGCCTCGACGCCGCGCTCACCGCCGGCGCGCGCCTGCTCTACGCACAGCCCAATTTCCAGAATCCGACCGGCCGCCGCCTGCCGCTCGCGCGTCGCCAGGCGCTTGCCGCCCTCGCGAAGACCGCTGCTTTTCCGGTGATCGAAGACGATCCCTACGGCGCGCTCGACTACGCCGGCGCCCCGCTGCCCACGCTGCTCTCGATGGCGCCGGATCACATCGTGCATCTCGGCTCGTTCTCGAAGGTGCTGGCGCCGGGCCTGCGCGTGGGCTACATCATCGCGCCCGAGGAACTGCACTTCAAACTCGTGCAGGCCAAGCAGGCCACCGACCTGCATACGCCGAGCCTCACGCAGCGCATCGTCTACGAAGTGGTGAAGGACGGCTTCCTCGACCAGCACGTGCCGAAGATCCGCACGCTGTATCGCGATCAGTGCGAGGCCATGCTCGACGCACTGCAACGCCACATGCCCGCCGGCGTCGAATGGAATCGTCCGGAGGGCGGCATGTTCGTGTGGCTGACGCTGCCGAAGCACATCAATACGATGAAGCTGCTCGAACAATCCGTCGCGCAGAACGTGACCTTCGTGCCGGGCGGTCCGTTCTACGCCAACGAAGCCGCACACAACACGCTGCGCCTGTCCTTCGTGACGGTGCCGCCCGCGACGATCGACGAAGGCGTCGGCCGGCTCGGCGCGCTGATCCGCGCGAGCCTCTGAATTTCCGGGGCGCCGCGCGCCCCTTCACCCGCTTGAAGTCAAGGAGCAACCGATGGCATCGAATGTGTACGACAAGCTGAAGGAACTCGGCATCGACCTGCCCACGGCAGGCGCGCCGGCGGCCGCCTACGTGATGAGCGCGCAGAGCGGCAACACGGTCTATCTGTCCGGCCATATCGCGAAGAAGGACGGCAAGGTGCACGCCGGCAAGCTCGGCGCCGACATCACCACGGAAGAAGGCAAGGCGGCCGCGCGCAGCGTGGCCATCGACCTCATCGCGACGCTGCACGCGCACGTCGGCGACCTGAACCGCGTCAAGCGCATCGTCAAGGTCATGAGCCTCGTGAACTCGACCTTCGAGTTCACGGAACAACACATCGTGACGAACGGGGCGTCCGAACTCATCGCGGACGTGTTCGGCGATGCCGGCAAGCACGCGCGCTCCGCCTTCGGCGTGGCGCAGATTCCGCTCGGCGCGTGCGTCGAGATCGAGCTGATCGCGGAAGTCGCCGAAGTCGCCTGAAGCGCGCGTCCCGTTCGCTTGTTCATCCGCGAAACCCGACGCAGCGACGCGTCGGGTTTTTTTATGCTCTGCTTCAGCGAGACACAAGCTCATGTCCTCACACAACGTTGAACGCGTAGTCCAGTTCAAGCAGGTCGACGTCTTCACCTCTGTGCCGTTCAAGGGCAACCCGCTCGCCGTGATCTTCGATGCCGACGGCCTCTCGACCGAACGCATGCAGGAGATCGCGCGCTGGACCAATCTGTCCGAAATCGCTTTCCTGCTGCCGCCGACCGATCCCCGCGCCGACTACCGCGTACGCATCTTCACGACCGCGGTGGAATTGCCGTTCGCCGGGCATCCGACGCTCGGCAGCGCGCACGCGCTCATCGACGCCGGCTACACGCCGAAGACGCCCGGACGGCTGGTGCAGGAATGCGGCGTCGGACTCGTGCCGCTCGCCGAACGCGCCGGCGGCGAGTGGGCCTTCGCCGCGCCGCCGGCCCGCATCACGCCGTTGAGCGCGGCGCAGAGCGCGCGTCTCGCGGCGGCGCTCGCCCCCGCCGCACTCGATCCCGAAGCGCCGCCCGCCGCGGTTGACAACGGCGCGCCCTGGCTCGTGGCGCGCGTGCGCGACGCGGCGCAGTGTCTTGCGCTGACGCTGGCGGGCGAGTCGCGCGAAGCGGTCCGGCAAATCGTCGAAGAGACGGGCACGCATGGCATCGTGGTCTACGGGCCGCACGCGCCCGGCGGACCGGCGACCTTCGAACTGCGCGCGCTCCTGCTGGGGGCGGAGAACATCGAGGATCCGGTCACCGGCAGCGCGAATGCCGCGCTCGCCACGCTGCTGACGCAGCAGGGCAAGCGTCCGGGCGCACACTACACGGTTCGTCAGGGCACCGTGCTTGGCCGCGACGGCCGCGTAAGCGTCACTTACGAGGACCATGAGGAGGACCATGAGGACGACCATGAAGACAACCGTGACGACGGCGCGCCGGCATGGATCGGCGGCCACTCGGTAACTGTGATCGATGGGAATTTCCGTTGCTGAAACAATGACCTGTGCATTTACCCCGGCGCGCGTATACCCCCAAGGGCGGCCTCTTTCTTAAAGGAGGAGGCTTCGCTAATATCTGACCAATGGGGATCAAAATAGCGTCGGGCGTGGCGGCGGCAACGTGACCAGGCCGGCAGGGGCGCAGCCCCGAATCCAGACTCGAAGCATCCTTCAGCGGCTCCGCGCCGGCGCGCCAGGACATCGGCGGGCGTTGCCAGGCGCAGTGCGCACAGCGAAAGCCGCGCGCCTGCATGACGCCGCGAACAGGATCTGCCAAAGAATGTCCATCCCTCAGCCGCGGCGTATTGCGCGCGGTATAGTCACTCGTTTCGGCCGAACGCCTCCGCACATGCATCGCTTCATCCACTTCGCGCAGTTCGCAGCACGTCAGCCGCTACGCGATCCAGCGTTGCAGGGAGCGCCATGAAGCGGGCGCGCACGCATGCCGTCCCGGACACCCTCACAAGCGCCCCGGCGGCGCGGCGGCGGCGGGCGCTGCTGGCCATTCCGGTTCTGGGCACCTTTGTGCTGGTGTTGCTGTGGGCGGTCATCTTCGCCCGGCTCTCGGTGGAGCGCGAAGCCACCACGCACGAATCCATGTCTTCCGCCGCCATACTGTCAGCGGCGCTCGAGCAGCACGCCATCAAGGCCATTCATCAGGTCGACCAGATCACCCGTTTCGTCAAATACGAATACGAGAAATCGCCTGACAACTTCGACCTGATCGCCACCGTCGAGAAAGGCGTCGTGCAGAGCGACACGCTGGTACAGGTCTCGCTGATCGACGAATACGGCACGCTGGTCGGCAACACCTCGGACCCGCATCCGAAACCCATCGATCTGTCGGACCGCGAGCACTTCAAGGTCCACGCGCATTCCAACGACGACCTCCTCTACGTCAGCCGCCCAGTGCGCGGCCGCGTGTCCGGCCTGTGGACGCTGCAGTTCACGCGCCGGCTCAATCATCCGGATGGCTCGTTCGCGGGCGTGGTGGTCGTGTCGGAAGACCCGGCCTATTTCACGAGCGACTTCTACAACGTCGCGTCGATCGGCCGCGAGGGCGTGATCGCCGTGGTGTCGGACAGCGGCTCGGTGCTTGCGCGCAGCACGGGCGGCGGCCTCGCCGATGGTGCCGCGGCCGCCAACGCGGCCGCACAGGGCAACCCGGGCGATGCAAGCGCTGCGGCGAGCAGCCGCGCCCGCGCGGACTTCACCGCGAGCGGCGTGTACCCCACGCTGGATCACGCGTCGGGCATCTACGTGGATCCCATCGATCACGTGAAGCGCATCGTGTCGTACCGGCACATCGACGGCTATCCGCTCGGCGTGCTCGTCGGTCTCTCCGAACGCGAGGAGATGATCGACTACAACCACACGCGCAACGTCTATCTGCTGATGGCGGGCTTCATCTCGCTTGCGATGCTCGGTTTCTTCGCGGTCGCAACCGGCCTGATCGGCAAGCTGCTCGGGCGCGAACGCGAGATGACGCATCTGGTCGAATACGACCTGCTCACCGGCCTGCGCAACCGCTACTCCACGTTGCGCGCGCTGCGCCAGGATGTCGCGCAGCAGGAGAACATCGGGCGGCTGGCGCTGCTCTTCATCGACCTCGACAACTTCAAGACCGTCAACGACACGCTCGGCCACAATGCCGGCGACATCGTCCTGCAGATGACGGCCTCGCGGCTCGCGGAGACGGTGGGCCAGAGCGGCACGCTGTCGCGCATCGGCGGCGACGAGTTCGTGGTGGTCGTAAAGGGCGACGAAGTCGAGCAGCGCGCCGTCACGCTGGCCGACGACATCTCCACCATGTTCGCCACCCCCTTCGACGTGCGCGGCAGCGCGTTCGTGCTGCATGCGAGCATCGGCATTGCGCTGTTCTCGGTGTCGAACGAAAGCGAGATCGACTTGCTGAAAAAGGCCGACCTCGGGATGTACAGCGCCAAGGACGCGGGCCGCAACTGCTATCAGTTCTATTCGCCGCAGCTGTCGCATCGCGCGGATCACCTGATGAAGTGGGAACAGCAGCTGCGCGTCGCGCTCACCGAGGAGCAGCTGTTCCTCGTGTATCAGCCAAAGATCGACCTGACGCGCCGCTGCATCACCGGCTTCGAGGCGCTCGTGCGCTGGAACCATCCGCAGCACGGGCTCATTCCGGCGAACGATTTCATCCCGGTGGCGGAATCCACCGGCTTGATCGTCGCGGTCGGCGATTTCGTGATCCACACCGCATGCAGGCAGCTCGCGCAATGGCAGCAGGACGGCTATACGGGGCTCTCGCTGGCCGTGAACATCTCGGCGGTGCAGTTCTGGCGCGGCGACTTGCTGGAGACGGTCGCGCGCGCGATCGAGGCAAGCGGCATTCCGCCGGACAAGCTCGAACTCGAGATCACCGAGACCGTGATGGTCGAATACCCCGAGCTCGTGCAGGAGAAGATCGTCGCGCTGAAGCGCCTGGGCGTGCGCATCGCGCTGGACGACTTCGGCACCGGCTATTCGTCGCTGTCGTATCTGAACCGCTTCTCTGTCGATACGCTCAAGGTGGACCGCTCGTTCATTCAAGCGATCCCCGAGGACCGCAGCGTGTGCGTGATGGTATCGGCCATCATCAATCTCGCGCGTTCGCTCGGCCTGACGGTGGTGGTGGAAGGCACCGAACGCGACGAGCAGATCGCGTGGCTCGCGGCGCTGGGTCCGGTGGAAGCGCAAGGCTTCCTGTTCTCGCGCCCCGTGTCGGCCGACGGCGTTCAGGCGTTGCTCGATCGCTTCGGCGTATGCGGCTGGTCGCGCGGACAGACGCCGCGCATCCTCGGCGACTCCGGGCGGGAGCCTTCCACGCCCGCGCTGACCGACCAGCACGGGGGCCGCTAGCGGCCGCGCGCGGCCCTTTGTCCGCGCGGTCGGGGGCCGGCGGCCGGAGGTGATCCGGGCGGATCGGAAGGAAAATCAATCGCCTTCGAACGGCTCGGCGATTTCCTGGTCAGGATGCTCCCGGTTCCAGTTGTCCCGCATCTTGTTCAACAGCGCCTGTTGCGCCTCGGCGTTCTGCCAATCCTGATATCCGTCGGCAAGACCGTTCAGCACGACGCCCGCCGTCGTGAAGACAATGCTGAAGAGTGGACCGACGACTGGAACCAGACCCACGGCGCCGCCGAGCAGGGTGAACGTTTGTCCGCCCAGATTCAGCTTGTCCTGCGTCGTCAATGTGCCATTGGCCTGCTTCTTGAGATAACTGTCGAGAGAAGCGCCGAAACCGACCGCACCCAACGCCGTGTTGATTCCCGAAGGCAAGATTTCCGTGCGCAGCGGCTTGGAAATCTTGAACCAATCCGGATAAGCGTCTGTGTGCGAGAGAAACGAATTCTGATATTTCTCGAACATTTCGCCATATTTGTTCTTCCATTCCGCAAACTTCATCTGCCGGGCCTCTTGCGTCGGCGCCTTCAGGCCTTCTCCCAACTCCTTGAGTGCGGGCAGGCCCTTGGTGATCAGCGCTTCCCGATTGGCCATCGCGAAGTTGAACTGGTCGTAGGCTTCATGCTTGAGCTTGCCTAGGTCATCGAGCCGCTTGAGCGACTCCAATGCACTGCGATCGCCGGAATTGCGGGCCGCCTCCGCTGAGTCATAGCCCATGTCGTTGAGTCTGCGCATCTGCACCTGTGACTCGGCGTCGATGTTACGAAGGTTCGCGTGCGCCGCTCTCGCCTCTTCGTCCCCGCTTTGCTTGAGGTCGACGCCCAGCTTCTGCATGGCGACGTACTCGCCAGACCTCTCGGACACGGCATCCTGCAGTGCGAGCGGCTGAGCGTCGCGATTGCTGCTCGCGACCTGGTTCGTGATCTGATCCTCGAGTTCTGTATGACGCGCCGTGACTGCCTCGTCGAACTTCGCGTTCATGGCGTCATTGCGCGTGTCGATCTCCCGGTCCATGGAAACGATCGACCTTTGATCATCCGGCTGCGATCCCGATCCGGCCTTGTTAGCCGGAGTGCCTCCATTGGTCGATTTGCCAGCACCGTTCGAGCCATTCACCGGTCCCGACGCCTGTGCACGCTCCAGTTGCCGCATCACGACCAGATGGCGCCCGACATCGGCCCCCAGTCCGACGGTCATGTCATTGATGCCCTGCCCGATCGCCGCGCCGCCCTTCAGAAAGTCGTCGGTCGGATCTTCATGGTCCCGCAGTTTCTGAAAGCCGGACTGGAAAGACGAGAATCCGGAAGTGAAATTGCTGCCCGCCGAGTTGGCGCGCGTACCGGCAAGAATGCCGAGCCGAGGGCCTTTGCCGATGGGATCGAGCACACTCACTCCCGGACGCTGGAACTTGCTGAAGGGTGTGCCCTTCAACACCTCGGATCGGTTGAAACGCCCCTCGTCGAAGATGATGGAACGTATATAGCCGCTCGCCGTCTTTCCGTACTTGCCATATTGCGCGAGGCTATGGTCCTTGTTCAGAGGCGTCAGATCCACCTTGGAATCCTTCGCGATGGTGTCGAGCGTATCCGTATCTTTCGCATGCATGAGCCCGTAGGTAAGGCGGTTCTCCCGGTCTTGCTGATCGTCAGTCGGTTTTGTACTGCCTGTGATCTGTTCGAAATCGTTGTACGCCTTCGCCGCCTCGATCATATGATCAGTCGTGTCCTGGTTCCCTTCAATGTCCTTCGTGGCGCCGCCGAGGGCGGCTGTGAAGCGGTCGCCGGCCTCCGCTGCATCGCTGTTCATGACCAGGTTCCTGGCGAGCGCTCGCGGGCTCATGCCGTCAAACGGGTCGTGTTCCGCCGAAGACCCTGTCGGCGCGGCTTGTGAAGCGTCCGATCTGTCCTGCGCCGCCGAGCCTCGGGACGTCGGCGACGCGCTCGGGGTTTCCGCAGCATCGCTGCCGTACGACGTCTGCGAGAGTGCCAGGCGGTGCGTAGTCCCCAGTCTGGCCGGGCCACCGTTCTGGCCGGTGACGGGCTCGTCCGACGCAGCCCGCGCCGTCTGCGATGCCTGCACCTCCGACGAAGGCAATGCCGGCTGCGAGGCACCATCCGCTTGCGCATCCTCCGAATTCCGCGACCCCGACGACGCGGCCGCGGCTTGAGAACCCGGTTCCGCCTCCGCGGCTGGCGAGCCAGACCCATCTTGCGAGCCCGGCTGCATTCCCGCAGGCCCGGAGCCCTGCGAAGGCGCAGCCGGCTGCGGATCCTCCGACATATCGTTGCTCCCGCTTTGCGTCTGAAGGCTTCTCGAATAGTCACTGGAAATGGAAGTCATAAGAACTCCGCAAGGAAATTTCATTGAATGAATGGTGATTTCGCGCCGTCTTTTTGACGTGACGGAATGTCATGGTCGACCTTATTTCCCGCGTCGATGCGATGAATTTTTATAGAAATAAGCGTTTTTTATCCTGTATAAAAGATGACTTAATTTTTTGACTTTAATAAGCGTGACTTAGGATTTTTCTAAATATTCCTATTGTGGCGACATAACAAATAAGACTTTCCCAAAAGCACTCATTGAATCCACCTGCTTGATGACAACCATGGAGATAAATCAACAATGACCGAATCAACCGCACCGCAAACGCCTCGCCCAAACGACACACGGCGCCGCATCGTGGCAATCGTCGGAGCGTCGTCGGGCAATCTTGTCGAGTGGTTCGACTTCTATGTCTACTCGTTCTGCGCCATTTACTTCGCGTCCACCTTCTTTCCCGCGGGCAACACGACCACGCAGCTGCTCAACACCGCAGGCGTATTTGCCGCAGGCTTCCTGATGCGTCCCATTGGCGGCTGGTTCTTCGGCCGTCTCGCGGACAAGCACGGACGGCGCGCGTCGATGATGGTGTCGGTATTGATGATGTGCGGCGGATCGCTCGTCATCGCGCTGCTGCCCGGTTATGCCGAAATAGGCGCGCTGGCGCCCGCGTTGCTGCTGGTCGCGCGTCTGTTTCAGGGACTCTCGGTGGGCGGCGAATACGGCACGAGCGCAACCTACATGAGCGAGGTCGCGCTCGAAGGCCGGCGGGGCTTCTATGCGTCGTTTCAGTATGTCACGCTGATCGGCGGGCAACTCTGCGCACTGCTCGTGCTGGTCATCCTGCAGCAGACGCTCAGCACCGAAAGCCTGAAGGCGTGGGGCTGGCGCATTCCCTTCCTGGTAGGTGCGGCGGCGGCGGTCATCGCGCTCCTGCTGCGACGCTCGCTCGACGAAACCACCACCGCCGAGTCGCGCCGCAGCAGTGAGGCCGGCTCGTTCAGCGGGCTCTGGCGGCACAAGGGCGCCTTTGTGACCGTGCTTGGCTTCACGGCCGGCGGGTCGCTCGTGTTCTATACGTTCACGACCTACATGCAGAAGTATCTCGTCAACACGGCCGGCATGAACGCGAAGACCGCCAGCCACGTGATGACGGCCGCACTGTTCGTGTTCATGCTGCTGCAACCGCTATTCGGCGCCCTCTCCGACCGCATCGGGCGGCGCAAGTCCATGATCTGCTTCGGCTCGCTCGCCACGTTGTGCACGGTGCCGCTCATGGACACGCTCAAGGATGTCAGCAACCCGCTGGCGGCGTTTGCGCTGATCGTCACGGCGCTCTGCATCGTGAGCTTCTATACGTCGATCAGCGGCCTGATCAAGGCGGAGATGTTCCCGGTGCACGTGCGCGCACTCGGCGTGGGCCTGTCCTATGCGCTGGCGAATGCGATCTTCGGCGGCTCGGCGGAATACGTGGCGCTCTGGCTCAAGCAGGCGGGCATCGAAAGCATGTTCTACTGGTACGTCACCGCCCTGTGCGCCGTGGCCGGGCTCGTGTCGCTGTGCATGCGCGATCCTTCAAAGGAAGGCTTCCTGAAAGATGGCCCGCAACTGGAGCCGCAAGCCGCGCCGCCTCAGCCCCAGACCCCCTTCACAGACCGCGTGACAACACCGCTGCACCAATCGTCACGATACCCAACACCAGATTGATCACGACGAGCCTGCGCACGGTTCCGACGGCGCGCGCGCCGTCGGGCCAGTTCTGCGCCTGCACCGCGCGCCGGATACGCGGAAACACGGCGAAGCGGATGTGCCCGAAGATCAGCATCATCACGACGCCGAGGCCGGCCATTACGTGCAGTGGCAACGCAGCGTGCGTGCCGCCGAATTCGGCCAGCAGGAAGCCGCCCGAGAGCAGGATGACGAGCACCGACGCCGCGACCCAGTTGAAAAAGCGCGTGAAGACGGCTTCCCACAGCGGCAGGCGCAGTTGCGGCGTGAGGTCGCCGAGCGCGGGACGCAGGCAGAAATGCGCGAAGATCATTCCGCCGATCCATACGGCAACGCCGAGGAGATGCAGGAAGAGCGCGGCTTCGATGGCTTTGTTCATTGTGGTTTTGAGCTGACGTCGTGGGCTTCGGGATTCAAGTTTGGCCGTTCGACTAGGACGCCGCCCACCAGTTCCTGTGTATTCGGCAAGAAGCCAAATAAAAACGCCTCGCCGCATGCTCGCGGCGAGGCGTTCCATACGATGCCAAAAGCAGCCTTGATGCTTATCCCTCGAACACCGGCCTCAGTTCCGCCACCTTCAGCGACGAATCCGGCGCCCTTCCCTTCCGCGCCCGCTTGCCGAGATGCAATTGCAGTTGCGAGCCGGCCAGCTTCTCGTCCCTGATCTTGCCGCCGCGCCCCGTGCCGATCATCACCACGCCGCGCGCATCGATGGCGAGCGCCTGGCGCAGCGTTTCCTTCGGATCGAGCGCCATCAGCGTCACGCCGCGCCCGCCGCCGGAGAGCGTCTTCATCTCGTCCATGCCGAACACCAGCAAGCGTCCCGCGCTCGACAGACACGCCACATAGGCCGCGCCCGGAATGACCGGCATCGGCGCGAGCGGCGCCGCGCCTTCGTCGATGGTCATGAACGCCTTGCCCGCCTTCTGGCGGCTCACGAGATCGCCCAGTTTCGCGATGAAGCCGAAGCTGTTGCTCGACGCCAGCAGCAGTTGTTGCTCCGCATTCGCCGCGAAGTAATGCAGCAGATGCGTGCCCGATTCGAGTTCGATCAGCGACGTGACCGGCACGCCGTCGCCCCGTCCGCCCGGCAACGCCGCGACGGACACCGAATACACCCGGCCCTTGCTGCCCCACGCCACCAGCGCGTCGGGTGTGCGCGCCTGGAAGGCCGCGTAGAGACCATCGCCCTGCTTGAAGGTGAAGCCGGCCGGATCGAGTCCATGTCCCTTCAGCGCGCGCACCCAGCCCTTCTGCGACACGACGACCGTCACCGGTTCATCGACGACGCGCGCTTCGAAGGTCGCGCGCGTGGCCTGCTGGATCAGCGTGCGGCGGTCGTCGCCATACTGCTTCGCGTCGGCTTCGATTTCCTTGATGAGCAGACGCTTCATCGCGGTATCGCTGTTGAGCAGTTCTTCGAGCTTCGCCTTCTCTTCGCCCAGGTCCTTGAGTTCCTGCTCGATCTTGATCGCTTCCATGCGCGCCAGTTGACGCAAACGGATGTCGAGAATGTCCTCGGCCTGGCGGTCGGAGAGATTGAAGCGCGCGATCAGCGCCTGCTTCGGTTCGTCGGAATCGCGAATGATGCGGATGACTTCGTCGATATTCAGGAAGACGATCATCCGTCCTTCGAGAATATGGATGCGGTCGTTGACCTTGCCGAGCCGATGCTGCGTGCGCCGCGTCACGGTGACGAAGCGGAAGCCGACCCACTCGTGCAGGATCTCGACGATGCCCTTCTGCCGCGGACGGCCGTCCGAGCCGATCATCACCAGATTGATCGACGCATTCGATTCGAGGCTCGTATACGCGAGCAGCGAATTGACGAACTCGGTCTGGTCAAGGCGGCTCGATTTCGGTTCGAACACGAGCCGCACCGGGGCGTCCTTGCCGGACTCGTCGCGCACGGCGTCGAGCAGGCCGAGCAGGGTCTGCTTGGTCTGCGCCTGCTCGGGCGTGAGCGTCTTCTTGCCGAGCTTGATCTTCGGATTGGTGAGTTCCTCGATTTCCTCGAGCACCTTCTGGCTCGACACGCCCGGCGGCAGTTCGGTGATCACCACCTGCCATTGTCCGCGCGCGAGGTCTTCGATCTTCCAGCGCGCGCGCACCTTGAGGCTGCCGCGCCCGCTTTCATAGGCCGCCGAGATTTCGGCCTGCGACGAGATGATCTGCCCGCCGCCTGGAAAGTCGGGTCCGGGCAGCTTTTCCATCAGGCCGGCGTGACCGATCTTCGGGTCGCGGATCATCGCGACAGCGGCCTGCGCGACTTCGCGCAGATTGTGCGACGGCACTTCCGTCGCGAGGCCGACCGCAATGCCCGACGCGCCGTTCAGCAGCAGGAACGGCAGGCGCGCGGGCAAGAGCTTCGGCTCTTCGAAGGAGCCGTCGTAGTTCGGCATGAAGTCGACCGTGCCCTGGTCGATTTCATCGAGCAGCAGATGCGCGATGGGCGTCAGGCGCGCTTCGGTGTAGCGCATGGCCGCGGCGCCGTCGCCGTCGCGCGAGCCGAAGTTGCCCTGCCCGTCGATGAGCGGATAGCGCATCGAGAAGTCCTGCGCGAGCCGCACCAGTGCGTCGTACGCCGACTGGTCGCCGTGCGGGTGATACTTGCCCAGCACGTCGCCGACCACGCGCGCCGACTTCACCGGCTTCGCGTTGTTCGACAAGCCCATCTCGTTCATCGCGAACAGAATACGGCGCTGTACAGGCTTTTGGCCGTCGCACACGTCCGGCAACGCGCGGCCCTTCACCACGCTCACCGCGTAGGAGAGGTAAGCGCGTTCGGCGTACTCGCCGAGCATCAGTTGTTCGCCTTCCGGTGCGGTCTGGGCGGCGAAGAGATCGTCTGTGGTTCCCATCGAATTTCCGTTATGCGAGTCTCAGGTCCTGCTCAAGTCGGGATCAGGTCGGGCTCAGATGTCCGCTTCGACCTCGTTGCCCTTCTCTTCGAGCCAGCTGCGCCGCGATGCCGCTTCGCCCTTGCCCATCAGCATCGTCATGCGCGACACCGTGAGGTCGAAGCCGAGATCGCCCAGCGCGATGGGCAGCAGGCGGCGCGTGTCGGGGTTCATGGTCGTGTCCCAGAGCTGCTCGGCGCTCATCTCGCCCAGGCCCTTGAAGCGGCTGATGGTCCACGCGGTCTCGCGCACACCGTCCTTGCGCAGCTTGTCGAGAATGGCTTCGAGTTCGCCTTCGTCGAGCGCGTAGAGCTTCTGCGCCGGCTTTTTGCCACGCGCGGGGGCGTCGACACGGAACAGCGGCGGACGCGCGACGCACACATTGCCGCGTTCGATCAGCTGCGGGAAATGCTTGAAGAACAGCGTGAGCAGCAGCACCTGGATGTGGGCGCCGTCCACGTCCGCGTCCGACAGAATGCAGATCTTGCCGTAGCGCAGATTCGACAAGTCGACCTGCTCGTCCGGACCGTGCGGATCCACGCCGATGGCCACCGCGATGTCATGCACTTCGTTGTTCGCGAAAAGCCGGTCGCGCTCGGTTTCCCAGGTGTTCAGCACCTTGCCGCGCAACGGCAGGATGGCCTGGAATTCCTTGTCGCGGCCCATCTTCGCGGAGCCGCCCGCCGAATCGCCCTCGACCAGGAAGATCTCGTTGCGGCTGATATCCGTGGATTCGCAATCGGTCAGCTTGCCGGGCAGCACCGCGACGCCCGAGCTTTTCTTCTTCTCGACCTTCTGGCCGGCGCGGGTGCGCGCCTGCGCCTGGCGAATCACCAGTTCCGCGAGCTTCTTGCCGAATTCGACGTGCTGGTTGAGCCACAACTCGAGCGCGGGCCGCGAGAACGACGAGACGAGCTTGACGGCATCGCGGCTGTTGAGACGCTCCTTGATCTGACCTTGGAACTGCGGATCGAGCACCTTGGCCGACAGCACGAAGGACACGCGCGCGAACACGTCTTCCGCGAGCAGCTTGACGCCCTTCGGCTGCAGATTGTGGATCTCGACGAAGTTCTTCACGGCCTGGAACAGGCCGTCGCGCAGGCCGGATTCGTGCGTGCCGCCGGCGGGCGTCGGAATCAGGTTGACATAGGATTCGCGCAGCAGCGGCCCCTCCTCGCTCCACGCGACGACCCACGACGCGCCTTCGCCTTCCGCGAAGGTTTCCTCGGTGTTCTTCGAGCTTTCGGCGTAGCGTTCGCCTTCGAAGAGCGGAATCAGCAGTTCGCTGCCGCCCATGCCTTCGAGCAGATAGCCACGCAGGCCGTCTTTATACTTCCAGGTCTGGCGCTCGCCGGTTTTCTCGATGACGAGCACGACTTCGACGCCCGGCAACAGCACGGCCTTCGAGCGCAGCAGACGTTGCAGTTCGCCGAGCGGCAGGTTCGGCGAATCGAAATACTTCGAGTTCGGCCACGCGCGCACGCGGGTGCCGTTCTTCTTCGCGCCGCGTTCGCCCGCGCGCGTCGTGAGTTCCTCGACGACATCGCCATTGGAGAACGCCAGCTGCGCGATCTTGTTGTCGCGCCAGACGGTGACTTCGAGACGTGTGGCGAGCGCATTCGTCACCGACACGCCGACGCCGTGCAGCCCGCCCGAAAACGTATAGGCACCGCCCGCGGCCTTGTCGAACTTGCCGCCCGCGTGCAGTCGCGTGAACACGATCTCGACGACCGGCACGCCCTCTTCCGGATGCAGGCCGAACGGAATGCCGCGGCCGTCGTCTTCGACGGACACGGAATTGTCATTGTGCACGGTGACGGTGATCTGCTTGCCGTAGCCGCCCAAGGCCTCGTCGGAGGCGTTGTCGATCACTTCCTGAATGATGTGCAGCGGATTCTCGGTCCGCGTGTACATGCCGGGCCGCTGCTTGACCGGTTCCAGGCCCTTGAGCACCTTGATCGATGCTTCGCTGTAACCGGCTGCCTTGGCGTGCATGACAGGCCGCTTGCCTCGGTCGGTTCCTGTCGCCATTGCGCTGGATTTTTTCGTGGACATAGTTGATCGTGGATCCGGCTCCCGGGCGCGCGCGGAAAAGTGCTGCAACGTGACGCTCGCGTGACGCCCGGCATGCCGGCGAATGCTGATGGAATTGCCTGGCCGGAACGGCCTGCGGCGGGGTGTCGACCCGCCCGGTGCTCCGTGCCGCGCTAGGAGAATAGCGTTTTTCGCTCGCCGCGCCCACCTCGGGAGCGTAAAACACCCGGCTGGTGGAGCGGTGATACGGCCTCGGGCCGGGACCGGGCGCCGCTTGCGCCCGTCGCGACCATTACACCCATCGCGCCGGGCACGCGCGTCATTTCCGTTTTGCTTCCAGTTCCTCCCAACGCTCCAGCGCCACCAGCAATTCCTCTTCGATCGCCGCGTGCCGCTCCGACAAACGCGCGCCTTCCTTCGCATCGCGCGCGAAGACCGAGCCGTCCTCAAGCCGCGCGCCGATCGACTTCTGCTCCTCTTCCAGTGCGGCGATGCGCGCCGGCAGCCCCTCCAGCTCGCGTTGGTCCTTGAACGACAGCTTCACGGTGCGCTGCGCATTGCGGCCCGCCGCGCTGTCCTTGGGCGTCTCGTCCTTCGGCGCTTCCTTCGCGGTCTGACGCGCCGCCTCGTCCGCGATGCGCTCCGAACGTTCGCGCTGAATCTGCCAATCGGAAAAACCGCCGACGTATTCGCGCCACAGACCGCCGCCCTCCGCCGCGAACACCGACGTCACGACGTTGTCGAGGAACGCGCGATCATGGCTTACGAGCAGGACGGTGCCGTCGTAGTCCGCGAGCAGTTCCTCGAGCAGTTCGAGCGTGGGGATGTCGAGGTCATTGGTGGGTTCGTCGAGTACCAGCACGTTGGCGGGCCGCGCGAACAGCCGCGCCAGCAGCAGGCGGTTGCGTTCGCCGCCCGACAGCGAGCGCACCGGCGAACGGGCGCGCTCCGGCGCGAACAGGAAGTCGCCGAGATAGCTCATCACGTGCTTCTTCACGCCGTTCACCTCGACCCATTCGCTGCCCGGGCTGATGGTGTCGGCGAGCGACTTGTCGAGGTCGAGTTGCGCGCGCATCTGGTCGAAGTACGCCGCCTGGATGTTGGTGCCGGTGCGCACGCGGCCTTCGTCGGGCTGCAGTTCGCCCAGGATCAGCTTGAGCAGCGTGGTCTTGCCCGCGCCGTTCGGACCGACGAAGCCGATCTTGTCGCCGCGCATGACCGTGGCCGTGAACGTGTCGACGATGGTGCGCGCGCCATAGCGCTTGGTCACCTCGGTCAGTTCAGCGACGATCTTGCCGGACTTCTCGCCTTGTCCCACGTCCAGCCTGACGTTGCCCTGCACGTTGCGGCGCTCGGCGCGCTCATTGCGCATGTCGACCAGCCGCGCAATGCGCCCGACGCTGCGCGTGCGGCGCGCCTCGACGCCCTTGCGGATCCACACTTCTTCCTGCGCGAGCAGCTTGTCGAACTTGGCCTGTTCGACCTGCTCGACTTCGAGTTGCTGCGCCTTGCGAGTCTGGTACGCGCTGAAATTACCCGGATACGACAGCAGACGCCCGCGATCCAGCTCGACGATACGCGTGGCCACGCGGTCGAGGAACGCGCGGTCGTGGGTGATGAACAACAGGCCCGAGCGCAGCGTGACGAGCAGGTCTTCCAGCCAGCGGATGCCTTCGAAGTCGAGATGGTTGGTGGGTTCGTCGAGCAGCAGCACGTCCGGCTGCACCACCAGCGCGCGCGCCAGCGCCACGCGCTTCTTCATGCCGCCGGACAGCGCGCCGGTGCGGGCGTCGCCGTCCAGGCCGATCTGCGCGAGCGTGGTGGCCACACGGGTGCGCCAGTTCCAGGCATCGCGCGTGTCGAGCGCCGCCTGCAGCGCGTTCATGCGCGACAGCAGCGTGTCGTGCTCCGCGCCTTCGGGCGTGTCGGCGAGCGCATGCGTGACGGCATCGAACTCGTCCAGCAGCGCGCGCGCCTCGGTGAGGCCCGAGGCCACGACGTCGAACACGGTGGCGTCGAGATCGAATTCAGGCTCCTGCGGCACGTAGACCGTGGAGAGCTCGCCCTGACGCGTGATGAGGCCGTCATCGGGCGCAGCGAGGCCCGCGACGATCTTGAGCAGCGACGACTTGCCCGCGCCATTGCGGCCGATCAGCCCGACCCGCTCGCCCGTTTCGAGCGTGAAGTCGGCGTGGTCCAGCAATGCAACGTGGCCGAACGCGAGCTGCGCGTCCGAAATGGAATAAAGCGACATGGGAAAACCGGATGAAGGGCGAAGGATTGCCGGCGTGCCCGGCAATCAAGGGAAGCGCTCATTGTACCGGGCGTGCCGGGCGCGAGGGTCGTGCGCCTCCCTGCTGGCCGAACGGACGACCGAAATCGTGCGGCCGGCCGTTGGGCGGGTTACTGCACGTGGATCTTGATGGTCTGGCTCATCTCCGGACCGTACGAGCGATGCGCGCCGTCGCCGAATTGCAGCGTCAGCGTGTGATCGCCGGGAGGCAGCCTGATATCGGCTTCGGTCTGGCCCTTGCCGTAATGCAACGACGTATCGTTCGCCGGAATCACCGTGCCTTTCGGCAGCGGCTTGCCGTCGATCAGCACGTGATGGTGGCCGGTGCCCTCGGTCATCGTGCCGGCGGGCGAGATCGACATGCCGTCGACGGCGAATTGCACATGCACCGGGCTCGTGACCGTCGCGCCGTCCTTCGGCTGGACGAAATAGACCCGCGCCTGCGCCTGCGCGGCGCTCGTGAAGGACATCAGCACCGCGCCCGACAGCACCGCACCCAACAGCGTCTTCTTCAACATCGTTTTCTCCATGCAAGGTAAACCGGTCGATGGCGCGGCTGCGGCGCCGGGAATTCGCAGCAGCATACACCGGGCGTTCCGGCCGTTAAATCGGGACGACCGCGAAGCGGGCGCGGCGCGGCGCGTCGTCGCGTCCGCGCGGGCCAACGGGAGATTCCTGTAAGATGCGGCTCGCCGCGCTCCTCCCCGTCCGGGCGTGTTCAGCGCGGCGCGTTCATTCTTTCTGGAATCAAGAGTCTGCCGTGAGCGAAGTCATCGAATTCAAAAGCTGGGTCTGCCTGATTTGTGGCTGGGTCTACAACGAGGAAGAAGGCTTGCCCGACGAAGGCATCGCGGCCGGAACCCGTTTCGAAGACATTCCCGCCGACTGGCGCTGCCCGCTGTGCGATGTCGGCAAGGCGGATTTCGTCGCCGTCGAATTCTGATCGTTGCGGCCGCGTGCCCGCGCGGCGGACGTTCCGCCAGCGGGCGCCGGGCGGCAGTCAGCGCGCCACCGCGATCAACTCCCGGCTTGTCTCATCCAGCGGCGCGCGCATCCAGTCTCCATACCAGTCGATGTGCGCAAAACCCGCGCGCTTCAGCAAGTCCGTCAATGCGTCAGCCGTCCAGAAGCACAACTCGCTCTCGGCGCTGAGCGTCTCGACGGCCTCCGTCCCGCCCGGCTTCGACACAAACCGGTAATGCGTCGTGAACGCGACGCGGCCCGTCGTCGCCGGATCGGGTTGCGCGTGCCGCTCTTGCCACACGTCGACCTTGCCGCCGCCGGGGGCCTCGATGCGTTTCATCGAGCGCTCCGGGGTCCAGTCCTCCCATGCCCGCGCCGCCGGATGACGGCTCTCGAACGCGATGCGGCCGCCCGGACGCAGTGCGCGGCGCGCGGCCTGCAACGCGGCGTCATCGAGCAGCACCTGCACGACGTGCCCCGTCATCACCAGCAAATCCGCCGGCGCGCCGACGAACGGCAGCGCCCCGGAGTCGCCTTCGATCCAGGTCACCCGGTCGCCTTCCGGACGCGCCCGCGCCACGCGCAGCATGGCCGGCGACGGATCGATGCCGGTTACGCGCACGCCGCGCCGCGCCAGTTCACAGGCGAGCAGCCCGGTGCCGCAGCCGAGATCCACGACATGCGCGGCCCCATCGGCCAGCGACAGATAGAACGCCGTATCGGCGGCAAACGGATTGAGGAGGTCGTAGAGCGCGACCAGGCGCGGATCGGTGTAGAGCATCAGTGACTCTGATAAGCGAGCGCGTCGCGCAGCGGCTGGCTGGCGATCATGATCGGACCGCTGAAGGGCGTGTCGAGGTCGACGATCACGAGCACGGCGGAGGCGATCGACAGCGCGCCGAGCATGATCGTCACCAGCGAGAGCGCGTTGCGCGGCGCGATCAGGCCGAAGCACAGGAAGATGATGAGCAGCCATCCCACCAGGATGCGGTCGAACGGATAGGAGAGCGAGCCGTGCGCCTCCTCGATCAGCTTCCAGCGCAGCGCAATGAGCTGCTCGAAGCGCCCGGCGCTTTCGTCGGCGAGCGCGCGGTGATAGGCGTCGGACGGCTGCAGCAGACGCACGCTGTGCTGGGCCTGGCCGAGCAGCGCGCCGAGTTCGGGGCTCGCGAGATCGCCGTTCTTGGGGGAAGGCGCAATGGCCGGATAGTCGCCCGTGGGACGCGGCTCGTCGGGCCAGGTGCTGGCGATCGCCGCCGCCGTGTAGGTGCGCAGCAGCGCGCGGGCGTCATCGAGATCGTGACCGTAGTCGCGCATCGTGCGGTCGAGCTCGATGAGCACGGTGGCGTAGGTGCGCATGTCGTTGTTGGTGGTGTCGAAGCCGGTCTTCGCCGACGCGGTCAGCAAACCGAGCACGAGCGCCGCGAAGGTCACCAGCATGCCGACCAGCAACTGGACCAGCTGCACGGTTTCCTGCGCCTTGTGTTCCTCGGGCAACAGCGGCCGCACGATGGCGCCCAGGCCCGTGCTGGCCAGCAGCAGCACGAAGACGAGCACCGCGGTCTGGATTTCCGTCATGGGTGGTTGAGCCGGAAGGGCGTGGCCAAAACATGCGCATTATGGGTGGAAATGGCGTCGCTCGTTTCGATTCCGCTAGAAGTCCAGCGGTGTCAGTCGTGGCAGTCGTTTCAGTCATAGGTGAAGGTCACGGTCGCGGTGACGCCGACCGTCCCCGCCGACATCCCACCGAGCCGGTAGTACTGCGCGACCAGCGGGATGATCATCGTGCCGGTCGGCCCGCTGGTGCCCAGCGGTACGGCGTCGCCATTGATTGGAATGGGCGTGCCGGTGGTCGCGCCCGGCCCGCTTGCCAGCAGCAGTTGCACGCCGACCCGCGCGGCGCTGCCGTTGAGGTTCTTGAGCACGGTGGGAAGCGTATCGGTCGTGCCGCTCACGGACATCGTCAACGACGTTTCCGGCTGACAGCCGGACAGCTCGATGACGAACGCCTTCGCGCCGCTCGTGGCGCCGGTGAAGTCCGCGACCGGCACGGTAGCCAGCGTGACGACCTGCGGCAGCGTTGCAGGGTTCGGGAAGCAGGACGACGCCAGAATCGAGCCGTAGAAGCTGAAGGTGGCCTGCGAGCTGGCGAGCGCCGCGGGGGCGCCCAGCATCATCGAAACGGCTGTCATGAGCCGGATGCCGCGCATTCGGTACGCTCCGTCGAGAGGTCGAGAGAGTGGCGGGCGCGAGCCCGTCATTGATAGAGCACGGTCATGGTCATGATCGTGCTCGCGTTGCCCGGCGTGACCGGGCCTGTCCGGTAGAAACGCGCGGTCAGCGGTACTTGATAGTTGCCGCCGGAGAAACTGCTGTAGCCGGCCAGGGTCTGCCGGGTGTCGAACGGCACGACCTGGCCCGTGCGGTTGTCAAGCAACTGCACACCCACGCCGCCCGCCGAGCCCGCCGCCGGCTGCAATGCGGCGACGTTGTTCGCCGCCTCGCCAAATTGCGGCGAGATCGTGTACGTGACGGAGTGAATCGAACCGGTCAGCGTGCCCGGGTCGTCGGTGCCGCCGGGACAGTTGAGAAATTGCACGTTCAACATCCCCTTGCCCGGCAGCGGCGGCGACAGCGAGCCGACCGCCGGAAAATCCGAGACCATGAACGTGCCGACGTCGACGCTCTGGTCCGGCGTCGTGCAGGTCATCGGGAGGACCATGCTGAGGACCGTCGAGATCGGAAGCGTCGGCGAAAGTGCAGTGTTCACGTAGGGCTGAAGGGTCATGATCTGCTCGCCGCCCACCTGCCCGCCTGTCTGCAAGCGGCCGGTCTTCACGAGTGCGATGGACGTCCGTGCGCCGACTGTCTTCGTGCCCGTCTGGCCGGCGAGCAACGGACTCGACGCGTCGGAATACGCTGGACCGCCCTTGCGCGTGCCTTGCCATGGGGTCGTCGAGCCGTCCGCGGATTCGAACTGCATGGCGATGGCGATCCCGATGCCCTGCGTGGCGGTGGCCAGCACGGGAATGCTCGCGCCGTTGTATGGGACCTCGACACCCGTGCGCGTCGTTGCGTCACCGTTCAGATTCATGATGACCCCGACCGTGTCGTTCTGCGTCTTGCAGGCAAACTCCACGAGGCCGCTCGTCACCCATTGGGTCAAAAGCGCGCCGGGCGGCAGGTCGGACGCCACCGAAAGGCTTGCGGGCAGCGTGAGCGTCTGCGGGGCCGAGCACGTGTAGCAGGTCGCGGAGGGATCGGGGTTGCACGCGGCCGCTTCCCGTGCCAGCCCCGCCGCCGTCAGTGCGATGAGCCGCAACCATGCGGCCGGTCTGAGGTTGAAGCGCTTTGTGTTCGTGTCCATCTTCCTGATCTCTTTGCCCGGCTTGCCCTGTTGGATGTGCAAACCTCATCGGCAACTCGCTTCCGCAAACGCCGCGATCGCCCGGCTCCGTGCCTTCGAAGCAGCCGGCCATTCGACACGCATCCGGCACCGTCCCCCGGCGCCTTCACCCCACTTCACTGTCCATTCGTCCCCGCCCGTTCTGCCGTAGACCAGCGCGCGGCTGCCCTGTCCCACCGTGCCCACGACGTCGCCCTGGGGGTTCAGCACTTCCGCGCCGAACGGCACCGGCTGGCCGTCCGGGCGCCTGATGCGCACGAGCATCACGGGTCCGCGATCTTCCGTGTCGAACTGCACGCGCACGACCGAGCCGGCGGTCGGGGCAAAGCGCTGTTCCGTGGTCTTCAGGCGCAGGCCGATCGGCAAGCCCTTCATGTCGATGCCGACCTGATTGAGCGCGTAAGGCTGCAAGCCCGCGATCAGCGCGTGGCCGTGCCTGTCGATGCGCACGCCCGGCGCACTCGATACATTCGCGCCCGCGGCGGCGTCGGCCTCGATCACGGCGAAGGTGTCGCCGCTCTGCGGCGACACGACGACGCCGCCGCCGTACGCGACGATCGAACCCGACAGCCCGCCGCCCACCTGGGTGTAGCCGTTGGCGCGGCCGGCATTCAGCTGCATCTGCGCGGCCGACGACAGAAAGCCGAGATTCGCGTTGACGCTGTCGTCCGTTTGCGCGCCGCGCCACTGCCGCCCCGTCGTGACGCCATAGTTCAGGCGATGATTCGCACCGGCCGCGCCAGTGAACGACGACTGGAGCTGGCTGCTGCCGTCGCGGGAATCGCGCGTGAAGCTGGTCACCGAGTTCGCGTGGCGCGCGCCGAGACTCAGCGGCACAGAGAGACTCATCATGAAGCGCGTGCCCCAGCGAGCCGTGCTCGAATCGAGTTCCCGCGACACCGAGACGTTCACGCCCACGCGACGGATCGACGTGTTGTAGCCGGCCTGGAACGAGGTATCGCGGCTGGACCGGTTCCAGTAGATCTGGGTGGAACCGGACAGATACATCGAGCCGTAATCGCGCAGGCTCTGATTCACGGTCAGCAGGAGCCGTCCCTTCTGCCTGCCCGTCAGCGCGGACACATTGCCCGCCGTTGCGGCATCGCGAAGGGTCATCGCGTCCGCGAAGCTGAGGAAGCCTTGCGTCGAATAGCGATAGGCGGCAAGCGTGACATCGGTTCGCAGCGGCGCGAAGCTGCGCGAGTAGGACACGCGCAGGCTCTGGCCACCGCGTGACGGCACATTCGGCAGGGACGTGTTCGCCTGGGTCACGTCGAAGCCGAACGCGCCGACCGGCGTGTCGAGCGCCACGCCCGCCGCCACCGCACCGTAGCCGGACGAGACGATAGTCCCGCCGTAGAGCGTCATGAAACGATTGAGGCCGTGCTGGACATTGCCCTGCAACACGAACGGCGTGTTGCTGCCCGTGGCGTTGCGGTACTGGCCCGCGGCGACGCTGTAGCGCCACCGTCCTTCGCGCAGCGCGTTGACGGGCGCGGCGTAGGGCAGCAGCGACGTGTGCCGGCTGCCGTCCGCTTCGGTCACCGTGACTTGCAGGTCGCCACCGTAACCCGTCGCATAGAGATCGTCGATCTCGAACGGACCCGGCGCCACCGTGGTCTCGTAGATCAGGTTGCCACGCTGCGTGACCTGCACCCGGGCGTTCGTGTTGGCGATGCCGCGAACGGTCGGCGCATAGCCGCGCTGCGATTCGGGGACCATACGGTCATCGGTGCCGATCTGCACGCCGCGCAAGCCGAACGAATCGAAAACCGAGCCGTCCGTGTAGGTGTCGCCCAGCGTGAACTGGCTCTTCAGCCGCGCAATGGAGCGCTGCGCGTTGCTCTGGATGCTCTGGCCGCGCACGCCCGCGTTCGTCGCCCCGGTGAGGTTGCCGCCATACCGGAAGCGCCACGGACCCAGGTTCACGCCGGCATTCACGCCGAGATAGCCTTGCGTGTTCGACACGCCGTTGCCGTTCGCGCGATAGACATTGCCGCTGTACTGCACGAGCGCCGCCGGGACGCCGTCGTCCCAGAACTTCGGATCAATCCAGCCGCGCGCGGTGCGGTTCATCGAGGCCTGCGGAACGCTGACGTCGAGGCGCTGTTCGCCCATGTCGAACACGGCGCTCGCGCCGGGTATCAGCTCTGGCAGCAGCGCGGCCTTCGCGGTGTCGAGCCTCGCGCGCGCGGCATCGCCCAGCTTCGTGAAATCCACGCCGATACGCGTCAGCAGCGCGCGGTCGAACAGCGGCTGCGCGGCCGTGCCAGGGCCGTTCACCTCGCGCAGGGTGATATCGGTCGTGCCGATCCAGGTCTGGTTCACGTACAGGTCGGCGTGATAAGTGCCCGCCGCGACGAGATTGCCGCGATCGAAACGGCTGATATCGAGTTGCGCCGCCGCGCTGCCGCTCAGAAACCGTGCGTTGAAGCGCACCGTCGCGGACTCCGGCGCAGCGGGTTCCCGCGACGCGAGCGCGCGGGCCTCACCGGTCGGCGCAGCCGCGTCCGGCCGCGCATTCGCAGGCGGGAGCGCCGCGCTGTCCGCCCTGGCATGCGCGGCGACGACCGCCAGCAACACCGCGACGCCAGCCGGGCTCAGCGACAGGACATCGCGGTTGGACGCGCGCGGCCTCGAGCAGCGATTCTTCTTCATGGATGCCCGGCGAACAGGCGAAAGCGCCCCCTGCCGGCGCAGGGACGCGCCGGCATCGAGGTGCGAGGGTTGATCAATCCGATTGCGGTAATGCGAAGACAGGCGCGGCGGCGGACGGGAGATCATCCGGTCACGCCGGGCGCGTGTTACTTGAATTTGAGCGACGCTTCGTGCTTCACCGGCGCGCCGTAGTCATCGAGCGTGGTGAAGGACACTGTGCCGCTTTGGGCGGGCGTGGCCGACAGCGGCAGCGAGACTGCGCCGCCCGGTGCGACCATGTCGCCGGCATCGAACCGGGCGACCGGCTCGCTCCCGCCAACGCGGGCCGAAATGATCGTGACGTAGTAGCTCGACGGATTCGACACCCGCAGCGCAGACTTGCCGCCTTCGGTGACGATGCGCCATACGAGCGTGCCCGGCGCATCGTCGACCCGGCCGGCCACGCCAGCCGGACGGAAGAAGAACTTGAGCCGGGTGCGGAAAGCCAGCTGCACGTAGTTAGGGCCCGTCATGGCTTCGGCCGGACTGGGCGGCACGTCGAGCAGGTTGAACCACAGCAGGCTCTCGCGATCCGGGGGCATCGGCTCGCCGGTGTAGACGATACGGACCGTCTGCGCCTTGCCCGGGTCGAGGCGCGCGAGCGCCGGCGTCAGCATGAAGGGCAGATTGAGCAGGCTCGGGTCGACTTTCGGATCACCCTCGTCGAGCCACACCTGGGCAAGCGCCGGCGACTTGCCGACATTCGACAGCCTGAGCGTCACTTCCTGTTCTGCTGCCGGATAGATCACCCGCGTACCCGCGATGACGACCGACGCGCAGGCCGGCACCGCCGCCAGCGCCAGCGCCACCGCCACCGCCAGCCACAGCGCGACGAGCAGGCCGACGAACGGCGCCGTAAGCGCTCGCGCGGCCGCGGGCTCGGGGCCTCGTCGTCGGAATCTCATCTGACTGTCTCCGTGGCGCCGGGCTCGGGCCGGTCACTGATACGACATCGAGTACGTCACGACCGTGCTCACCGTGCCGGCCGTCGCGCCGCCCGTGGGCGTGGTGTACTGCGCCGCGTACCGCAGCGTGGCCCGGCCGCCCGCGATCGCGACGTCCTGGGCGTTCTGCGCGCCATCCGTCTTGCTCACATCGATGACCTTCAAGCCGTTGTTCACGTCGACCAGCTGGACTTCGACGTTGCTTGCCGTCCCGGTGTTCTTGAGATTGCCGTTGGGCAGCGTGTTGGCGCCGCTCTCCCAGAAGGCATGCACGTTGCCTGTGTCCGGCGTGCAATTGGTCAAGGCGAGATTGAACGGCGTGTTGCCGCCGGAACGCCCGGCTTCGGCGAAGTCCGACGCCGCGATGGTCGGCAGCGTGACGGTGAAGTCACCGGTTCCGCCATTGCCGCTGACCTGGCAGGTGCTGGCCGTGAGCTGGCCGTTGATCGTCAACGTACCGCCGGAAGCATGCGCCGCGCCGCAGGCAGCGCCAGCCAGCAGGGCAACGAGTGCGAGCACGTTCTTCTTCATTTTCTTGTCCTGATTGATCGTGACCAATCGATCGCCCGCGCTGCGCGAAGGGATCGTCGTTGAACATGAATTCCATCTGAAAGCGTTGTCAGGAATTTGCAGGACTTTATAAGAACGTTCTTCAGATGAAGTTAGGACGATTCTTAATCGCGAACGTCGCTCTCGCGCGGCGCTCAGCCAGCGAAATAGTGCGCACGGCGCGTGCGCCATCGTTTCGCAATGCGACGACAGTCGGCTGATCGAGGGAATGAAAACGACGCGAGAAAACGCTGATCGCTGCCATGCCGCGGCGCGGGTGCAGGAAAGGCGGAGGGGTACCGCTGAACGAGCGGAAGAAGAAAGACGCGGACCACATTGTCCAGAACGCGCCGGAAAACCGTGGTCCCCCCGGCAGGAATCGAACCTGCATCTAGCGCTTAGGAGGCACTCGTTCTATCCATTGAACTACGGGGAGATGAAGGATGTGCTGCGAGGACGACAGCACCGTATGACATGTCTGTCTTCCTGCTGCGTCCGATCCACCCGCGCCACGGCTTCTCTGCTTCTTCCTAAACGAAGCGCCGTTGAGCACGAGGCTCCTGATGCGACCCGTCCCGGTGCACTTTGGAGCGGCCAGAGTATATCAAACGCCGTGACGTCGGAAAGCGCAGCGTCACCTTCGGCAGATGGCCTGCGACCCGGTAAACGTCAGAAAGAAATGCCGATCTCTCCACGATCCGTCATGAAATGTTGTAAAAACGAAACGTTTCTCATTTGAATATGAAGTGAACGCTTCATAAAAATGTCACAAAATGTAAGATCCAGGTCCACAAAAAACACACCAGACACTGGATATGACGGAGCAAGGGAAAGACCACGCGAAACGTCGTGGCATCGGGCGGGCGCACATGCTTGCAGCCATGTTGGCGTGCATCGCGCTCAGCGCTTGCGGCGGCGGTTCCGGGGGCAATGCGCAGGACGGCGCCGGCGTGACGGGCAATGCGTCGAAGGTGAATCCGACGCCGGCTTCGGACGACGCGGCAGACTCGACCACGCCCGACACGCCCGACACGCCCACGGAGCCGGCTTCGTCGGCCAGCAACGATGTACCGGCATCGGAGACATCGCAGGATTCCGATCCCGCGTCGAGCGTCGCAACGCTCCCCATGATTTCCATCGTCACAGACGCGGGCGCGGCCATCGTCGACAAGGAAAACTATATCGGCGCGAATCTGACCATCACGAACATCGATGGCACACAGGCTTACGCAGGACACACCGGGATCAAGGGCCGCGGCAATTCGACCTGGAACATGCCGAAGAGGCCGTATCGGCTGAAGCTCGACAGCAAATCGAAGATGCTCGGCATGCCTTCGGACAAGAACTGGGTGCTGCTCGCGGACTACGCCGACAAGACCCTTCTGCGTAACCGAACCGCGCTGGAACTAAGCCAGCGGCTCGGGATGGCCTGGACGCCGCGCATCGTGCCGGTCGAAGTCACGTTGAATGGCGAATACGAAGGGGTCTATGACCTGGTGGAATCGGTACGGATCGACAAGAACCGGGTGAACATCACTCAGATCGACGACACGACCACGACCGACCCCGCGCTCGGCGGCTATCTGCTCGAGATCAACGCGCGCATGGACGAGGGCTTCTGCTGGTACACGACACAAGGCGTGCCGTTCTGCCTGGACGACCCCGATCCCAGCCTGCCGACGCAGCAGGCCTATATCCGGAGCTACATCCAGTCGGCCGAAGACGCGCTCTTCTCGGATCATGCGCTCGATCCGGCGACCGGCTACGAGGCGTTCATCGACATGGACAGCTTCATCAACTGGTATCTGATCGAAGAACTGACGAAGAACGTCGATACCCCCGTCGGGCTGAGCGTTTATCTGTACAAGAACGCCAACGGCAAACTCAGCTTCGGACCGGTCTGGGATTTTGACCTCGCGCTCGGCAATGACGACTACACGGATGCGACACGGCCCGAAGGCTTCTGGGTAGCAAGCGCGACGTGGGTCGCCCGGATGAAACAGATCGACCCGAGCTTCGAGACCCGGGTGCGGGCGCGCTGGCAGGCCATCAAGGCCACCCAGATCGACACGCTCCCGTCATTCATCGACAACAGCGCGTTCGCCCTGGATGCGGCGCAGAAACGCAACTTCGACCGCTGGCCCATTCTCGGCATCTACATCTGGCCCGATCCGATCATCTCGGGTTCGTACTCCGCCGAGGTCGATTACATGCGCAACTGGCTGACGACCCGCATCGCCTGGATGGATCAGAACCTCTAGCGCCTGGCATCAGCCCCGCCGAGGCGTCGAAACCTTCGACGCCTCAAATCAGATAAATAAGGGTATTCACGTATCAAGATCCGCCGGGTGCCGCCGCCATCGCGTTAATGGACCCCATTTCCGATTCGAAGCCGCAGGGCGCGTTTTCGGCGTTGCTGGCAGACCAAGACCTGACGCACCTCGAAAAGGTGTTGCGGCGCTCGTTGTCGTGCGATCTCGGCGGTCCATTGCTGCCACCCGCGTACTGGCGCGAGCGGCTTGCATCGATCACGCGGCAGTCGCACCTCTCCCATACCCAGATTCAGACCGTGCATCGGCTGTATCTGCATATCGACGCCTTCGAGGCCCACGTTCGCAAGCTTGAAAGCCAACGCGAACGCGAGCGCGCCGCCGAAGCCGATGCTTCCGCGCTTGCCGCTCTTGCCGCCGGCGTCAAGCCGCGCAGCGCCTGAACACCCTTTGCGGATCCCCGCCTAGCCCGGTTTGCGCGCCCGCTGCTGCGCGTGCGCCGCGAGCCGCACCGCGGCGTTGGCCGCGCCATACCCATCGTAGCCGCCGCGCCGCTCGATCACTTCCAGGAAGAAGCGCTGGTCGAGTTGCTCCGTATAGGCGTGAAAGAACTCACCGCCACGCTCGTCGCGATCGTAGAGAATGTTGTGCTCGTGCATCGTCTCGATCTGCTCATCAGGCAAGCCGAAGCGCGCGACCAGATCGTCGTAGTAGTTGCGCGGAATGCGCAGGAACTTGACGCCGTCCGCCTCCAGACGGGGGATGGCATCGAAGATGTCGGGCGTGCTGAACGCCACGTGATTCAGGCCCGAGCCGCGATACGCCGACAGCGATTCCGACACCGCCGTATAGCGGTCCACCGACGCATTCAACGCGATGCGCACCGAGCCGTCGCGGCTGCGCACGGCCCGGCTGCGCACCAGGCCGTATGGGTCGGGCACGAGCACGGCCGCTTCCGTCTCGAAGCCGAACGCGCTGCGGAAGAACAGCACCCAGGTGTCGAGCGCATCGGCGGGCAGCGACAGGCACACGTGATCGATACGCGACAAGGGCCCCACTTCGTACGGTCCGTCGATGTCGGTGAGCACGAAGTCCGACTCCCAGAGCGTCGGGCCGCCGGGCGCTTCGTCGACGAAATAGTCGAGGCTGCCATCGGGCGACTGCACGCCGGGCACATGCCGTTCGTTCGGCCCGATACGCCCCGAAAACGGCTTCGATCCATAGGCGGCGGCGCGTTCGAACGCGAGCCGGGCATCGTCGACATGAAACGCCGACGCGCACAGCGACAGGCCATGCTGCTGGAAGAACGCACTGGCGAACGAGTCGGCCTCGGCGTTGAGCACGATCGAGCCCGCGCCATGCCGGTACAGCTGCACGTCCTTCGAACGATGCTGGCCCGCAAGCCTGAAACCCAGTCTGCCGAGCCATTGTGCGAGGTGCTCGCGCGTGGCCTGATCGACGGCGAATTCCAGAAACTGGAAGCCGATGTGCGCCGGCGGCGCAGGGGGATCGAACAGTTCCGGCGGCGCCTTGTCGCCCATCAGCGCGCGCGTCTGTTCCTCGAGAAAGCGCAGCGAACGATAGCCATCCGCCGCCGTGATCGCAGTGGGCGCGGCGCGGAAGCCATCGTTGAAAATCTCCAGCGACAACGGACCCGTGTAGCCCGCCTCCAGCACGCGCGCCGTGAAGCCCGCGACATCGAATGCGCCCTGCCCCGGGAAACAGCGATAGTGGCGGCTCCATTCGAGCACATCCATGGCGAGGACGGGCGCATCGGCGATCTGCACAAACGCGATGCGTTCGCCGGGAATCGACGCGATCTCGTCCACTGAATCGCCAATCGACAGCGTATGGAACGTGTCGAGCGCGAGGCCGAGGCTCGGGACGTTCACGGCATCGACGAGCCGCCACGCGTGCTTGTACGAATTCACATGCCGGCCCCACGCCAGCGCCTCATACGCGACGACCACGCCCGCTTCTTCCGCCAGACGCGCGAGCACGCCAAGCTGATCGACGATGAGTGCATCGTCGCGAATCATGTCGGGCGACACGTTGGAACACGCCAGCATGCGATCCGTGCCGAGCTCGTGCATCAGCTCGAACTTGCGTTTCGCGCGCTCGGCATTGCGCGCGAGACGCTCCGCGCTCACGCCTTCGAAATCGCGGAAAGGCTGGAACAGATAGATGACGAGGCCCAGGTCTTCACACAGGCGGCGCACGTCGGCGGGCGTGCCGTCGAAGTACAGAAGATCGTTCTCGAAGATCTCGACGCCGTCGAAACCGGCTGCCTTGATGGCCTGCAGTTTCTCGGCGAGCGTGCCGCTGATGGAAACCGTCGCGATGGATGTCCGGATTGAACGCAGCATCGCTGCCTCCTGGTTGCATTCGGTTGCATTCGGTGGGATGCGGCATGGACGGGGCGCGTCTCGTGCCAGTGTAGGCCGTTATGGGCCGCTCGCGCCGGAGATGAACGAGCACGGCGCGCAATCCATGTCAGTCTGCGGCAGCATAGCAAACTAACTAGACCGTACAAATACGTGAAAACACCGAACGACAGGGTTCATGAGGCAGTTCACACTGCGCCGTACTCGATTTCGCACTGCAGCATCGAACCCTCGCGCAGTGCCCCACTTAGCCGGAGCGCATGCATGACTCAGAAGACTTCGTATCTCATCGGCCTGATCGGCTCGGGCATCGGCGGCTCGCTCACGCCCGCGATGCACGAACAGGAAGGCCGCACGATCGGCCTCAACTACGTGTACCGGCGCATCGATCTGCAAGCGCTGCAACTCGAACCCGACGCCCTTCCGGACTTGCTCGTCGCGGCCGAGCGCATGGGCTATGACGGCCTGAACATTACGTATCCGTGCAAGCAAGCGGTGATCCCCCTGCTCGACGAACTCCATCCCGACGCCCGCGCGCTGGGCGCGGTCAATACAGTGGTGCTGAAGGACGGCAGGCGCATGGGTTACAACACGGACGGATCGGGCTTCGCGCGCGCGTTCCAGCGCGGCTTGCCGGGCGTGCCGCTCGAACGCGTCGTGCAGCTCGGCGCGGGCGGCGCGGGCGCAGCCGTCGCGCACGCGGCCCTGTCGATGGGTGCGCGCGCGCTCACGCTGTTCGACTCCGATGCCACGCGCGCCGCGTCGCTCGCCACCGATCTCGGCGCACGTTTTCCAGACCGCACGGTGACGAGCGGCGGCGATCTGCGCGAAACGCTGGCCGCTGCGAGCGGCCTCATCCACGCGACGCCCACCGGCATGGCCAAGCTGCCCGGCCTGCCGTTGCCGGCCGACTATCTGCACAAGGAACTGTGGGTCGCGGAGATCGTGTACTTCCCGCTCGAAACCGAGCTGTTAAAGGCGGCGCGCGCGCTCGGCTGCCGCACGGTCAGCGGCGGCGGCATGGCGGTGTGCCAGGCGGTCGATGCGCTGCGCATCTTCACTGGCCGCGAGCCGGATGCCGAACGCATGTTCGCGCATTTCCAGAGCCTGCTGGAAAGCTGAACGTTCATCCGGTATCACGCAAAAACGGCGGCCTCGAAAGAGAGCCGCCGTCTGGCGCTTCAGCGTTACAGCGCGTGGCGCTCAGTCGTCACGCTGCATGAAACACAGCACGGCATCGACGATCATCTCGCGATGCCGTGCCCGCGATCGCGCGCCCGACGGATCGCGGCCGAATGCGGCGCTCCAGGTGTGGCGATTGCCTACGCGATGGAAGCAGAACGAGCTGATCATCAGATGCAGGTCGATGGGATCGACATCGCTACGGAATTTGCCTGCCGCCACCCCGCGCGCGATCAGATCCTCGATGGTTTTCACGACGCTCGAGTTGCGCGCCTTGAAGGTCTTCGACTGCTCGATGTACTTGGCCGAGTGAATGTTCTCGATGGTCACGAGCCGCACGAAGTCGCGATGCTTGTCGTGATAGTCGAAAGTGAAGCCGACGAATTCCCGCAGCGCTTCCTCCGGCTCCATCTCCGCGAGCTGCAGTTCCTGCTCGAGCGCCCGGATGTCGCCGTAGACCTGCTCCAGCACCGCTTCATACAGCCCTTCCTTGCTGCCGAAGTAGTAGTACAGCATGCGCTTGGTGGTATTGGTGCGCTCCGCGATGGCGTCCACGCGCGCGCCGGTCAGGCCCATCGCCGAGAACTCCTGCGTGGCGATGTCGAGAATGTTCCGCTTGGTCTCCTCCGGGTCGTACTTGCGCCGTCCTTCTGCTGTAGTCGACGAGGGCGCAGTACTGGCGGCCTTGCTTCCTTTTATCATTTTTCTGTCTGAGAACGGCATGGAAAATCGATTCTAGCATGGGCTATATAGGCATCCTTGCCTTACGCGCCAATCCATTCCGGGCGCTTCGCCTATAATTTTCTTCCCCGCATGCAATCAAGAAAATCATTACGCATGAAGCACTCGAAACCGCTGGCAGCGCGCGCGCTGACCGCATGCAGCCTCGCTTGTGGCTTGATGGCAAGCACAGGCCTGTTCGCCCAGACCGCCCTTCCGCCGGGTCATCCCGATGCCAAGCAACTGATGGCCGCGGAAGGCGTCATGACCAGCGCGAGCCTCGCGCGCGGCGCCGCCGACGTCTGTCATATCGACGCCACGAAGATCGCGCGCTTCAAGGACGTGGTTCACACGAGCTACCCCGACGCGCCCGACTTCGACGGCGAATGGAAACTCGGGCTGGCCCAGGCGCAGGCCACCGTCGACCGCTTCGCGCGGCTCAAGGCGAGTCAGCCTGCCGAGTACAAGAAAGAGATGGGTGAGGCATGTCCGGCGCTCGCGCGCGGCATCGACGAAGTCACGGCCCAGCCGCCGCAGTGAGCCGCGGGCCGGCGTTCAGTCGTCCTTGCGCTGGCTCTCTTCGTAGTGCGCGCGCTTTTCCGTGTACATGACGGCATCCGCACGCTGCAGCATGCCCTCGAGCCGTTCGCCGTCCTGGGCCGTGGCGGCGCCCATCGCGAACGATAGCGGCATGCCCGAATAGAACTGATTGTTCACTTCGAGCAACTGCCGGATGCTGTCGATCACCGCCTCACCGCCGCGTTCGTCGGTGCCGGGCAGCAGCACCATGAATTCGTCGCCGCCGATGCGCGCCGCCTGAAACGGCTTCTCCACCGCCTTGCCGAGCACCTCGCCCGCGCGCCGCAGCAGCGCATCGCCGGCGGCGTGACCGAGCTGATCGTTCACTGCCTTCAGGCCGTTGACGTCGATCGCGATGGCGGTCACCGGGAACGGTCCCTTGCGTTCGAGCCGGTTGATTTCATCGACATAGAATGAGCGGTTCTTGAGCTTCGTCAGCACGTCATGCTTGCCGAGGAATTCGAGGTAGGCCTCGGCCTTCTTGCGCGCGGTAATGTCCGTCAACGCGACGAGCACCAGGTCCCAGCGCGCCTCGTGCCCCGGAAACACCGAGAATTGCAGATGCACATGCACCTCGTTGCCTTCCAGCGAATAGTTGACCACCTCGCGCTGATGGAAGAGCTTGTGCTCCCACAGTTCGACCAACTGCTCCTGGAAGTGCGCATGCATGTCGTCGCGGAACACCTCGGGCAAGCGCGACAGCAAGGTCGCCTTGTCGGGTGCGGCGAACATGCGCAGCGTGTGCTGGTTCACGTCGAGGACGTGGATCTCCTGCATGCAGCGCTCGACGAACTCCGGATGCACATTCGTGAAAGTGCGGAAATCGACGATGCCGCGCTCGCGCACGTCGTCCAGCAACGCCTTCACCGAACTGAAATCCTCCACCCACAGCGACACCGGCGAATGCTCGAACAAACCGCGCGCATAGTGTTCGCTGGCGGCGGCGGTGCGCCGCATCGCTTCAAGTTCGGTGATGTCCTCGATCGTCACGAGCACGCGGCTCCACGTGTCCTCATGTCCCGGCAGGACGACCGCCTTGAGCAGCACGTCGAGACGCTTGCCGTCGAGCGTGTAGTTGACCGTCTGGCTCACGAAACGCGCCTTGCCTGACCAGAGCTGCTCCAGTTCGTCGACGTGCGTCTTGAGCATGTCGTCGCGAAACACGCGGTCGAGGTTCTGCACCAGATGATCGGTGTCCTTCGCCTGGAACAGGGACAAGGTGCGCTGATTGACCTTCACCACCCGGATGCGCGACGAGCATTCCGCCACGCGCTGGGGTTCGTCGGCGAGAAACGCGCGCAGGTCCGTGACGCCCGCCGTCCGCCAGCGCTCGAACTGATCGCGCACCGCGCTGAAGTCCTCGAGCCAGAGCGAAACCGGGGCGAGGTCGAACATGTCGGCATCGTCCTCTGCCACGCTCGCCGGCGTGAATTGACCGGCAGCGCGGCGCGGGTCGTTTGGCATGGTGGTCCTTTCGGCTTGCGCCGGCTCTCGGTCATGGCTGATGCATCCGGGATGGCTCCCGAATCATCTCATTATTGTAGCGCGCCATATTTTGCGCGAGCCCGGGCCGCCGCCAAGGCTGGCGCCGGGTATCGGGGGCAGATGCTACACTCGATTCACAGGCCAGGTCCCCGGACGTCGCGCTGCTGCACTGGGCCCGGGCACGTTTGCTGCACGTCCGGCAGATCCACGGCACGTCGCTTTGTGCGCGCGCCACTCGGCACGACACATGGCACGACACACGGCGCGATGCCGCGTTCATCGACACGCAAACACCAGGAGGCATGACTCTCATGGCTGACTTTCGCATCTGGTCGGATGAATTTCCGGCGAATGGCTTCATGACGCGCTCCCACGAATTCGATCAGCAAGCCTTCGGCGGCGCGGGCGAGAATGTTTCCCCGGCGCTGCAGTGGGACGCGCCGCCCGCCGAGACGCGAAGTCTCGCGCTCACTGTCTACGATCCGGATGCGCCAACCGGCAGCGGCTTCTGGCACTGGATCGTCGTCAACATTCCGCCCGACGCCCGCTCCCTGCCGCGCAACGCCGGCAAGGCCGACGGCAGCCTGCTGCCCGCCGGCGCGCTGCACTTGCGCAACGACTACGGCACCGTGGGCTTCGGCGGGGCGGCGCCGCCGCGCGGCGACAAGCCGCATCGCTACATTTTCCGCATCCACGCGCTGTCCGCGGAGAGCCTGCCGCTCGACCTCAACTCGACCAACGCCGTGGCGCGTTTCATGACGCACCTGAACGAAATCGATTCGGCGACCTACACCGGTCTGTACGAACTGAAGTAGGCATGACCAGGGCGCGGGCTTAGAGGTCCGCAAGGTCCGCAAGGTCCGCGTCCCGCCCTTGCAGCGCCCGCGCACAAGCCATTTGAAAACGGCGTGTCATACAATGCGCCGCCGTCACTTCCTGCCCATCGATGGACTCCGATCAAGGTCTGCCGCTGCCCCAGCGTTACTGGGCCATTCTCGTCGTTGCGCTCGGCGTGACGCTCGCGGTACTCGATGGCGCCATCGCCAACGTCGCGCTGCCGACCATCGCGCGCAACCTGAACGCGTCGCCCGCCGATTCCATCTGGGTCGTCAACGCCTATCAGCTTGCCATCACCATCTCGCTGCTCCCGCTCGCCTCGCTCGGCGACCGCATCGGCTATCGGCACGTGTATGTCGGCGGGCTGGCGCTGTTCACGGTGTCGTCGCTGGGCTGCGCGCTGTCCGACTCGCTCGTCGCCCTGACGATCGCGCGCATCGTGCAGGGCTTCGGCGCGGCCGGCATCATGAGCGTCAACACGGCACTCGTGCGCATGATCTATCCCCATAAGCAGCTCGGCCGCGGCGTCGCCATCAACACGACCGTCGTGGCCGTGTCCTCGGTCGTCGGCCCGACGGTCGCCTCGGGCGTGCTCGCGGTCGCCACCTGGCCGTGGCTTTTCGCGATCAACGTGCCGATCGGTCTCGCCGCCTTCGCCATCGGCATCCGCGCGTTGCCGCGCACGCCGGGGCATCGCCAGCCCTACGACTACCTCAGCGCGATCATGAACGCGCTGTTCTTCGGCCTCGCGATCGTCGCGGTGGACGGCGCCGGTCATGGCGCGCACCGGCCCTGGGTCATTGGCGAGTTCGCGGTGGTCGTGGTGATCGGCTATTTCTTCGTCAGGCGGCAACTGACCCGCAGTCAGCCGCTGCTGCCGATCGACCTGCTGCGCATTCCGGTCTTCGCGCTGTCGATCGGCACCTCGGTCTGTTCGTTCTGCGCGCAGATGCTGGCCTTCGTGTCGCTGCCGTTCCTGCTGCAGGACACCTTCGGCATGAGCCAGGTCGAAACCGGCTTCCTGATGACGCCTTGGCCGCTCGTCATCGTGTTCGTCGCGCCACTCTCGGGCATTCTCGCGGACCGATACTCGGCAGGCCTGCTGGGCGGCATCGGACTCGCGATCCTGTCGCTCGGACTGGTCGCGCTAGCCACGCTCGGCGCGCATCCGGACGCGTTCGACATCGCGTGGCGCATGGCCGTCTGCGGCCTCGGCTTTGGCCTGTTCCAGTCGCCCAACAATCGCCAGATCATCTCCGCGGCGCCGCGTCATCGCAGCGGCGGCGCGAGCGGCATGCTGGGCACGGCCCGCCTCACCGGCCAGACCCTCGGCGCGGCGCTCGTCGCGCTGAGCTTCGGCATCGATTCCAAAAGCGGCCCCACCTTCGCGCTCGCACTTGGCGCGGGATTCGCCGCCGTGGCCGCCATTGTCAGTCTGCTGCGAATGACCGGCGGACGCCGCGTCGAGACTGCCTGAGGCACACGCCCGCACCGCTGTAGCCAACCCTTTGGGCACACCCCTTGCTGAACTTCGGGCATGGATTCCGCACACGCGAATCACCCGAAAATTGCTGACAGGAGTGTGTTCATGGGCGCATCGCTCAATGGTTGCAAGGTTGCCATTCTCGCCGTCGACGGCTTCGAGCAGGCAGAGCTCGTCGAGCCGCAACGCGCGCTCGAGGAAGCCGGCGCGCAAGTGCATGTCATTTCGCAGAAGGCTGGTCAGATCCAGGGCTTCAGGCATGTCGACAAGGGTGACAAGGTCGATGTCGATATCACCCTCGACGCCGCCAACGCCGGCGATTACGACGCCGTGGTGTTGCCGGGCGGCGTGGTCAACGGCGACGCCATCCGGCTGGACGCGAAGGCGCAAAGCTTCGTCAAGGAAGCCGACCGGGCCAAAAAGCCGATCGCGGTGATCTGCCACGGCGGCTGGCTGCCGATTTCGGCGGGCATCGTCGCGGGCCGCACGATGACCAGCTGGCCCAGCCTGCAGGACGACGTGCGCAACGCCGGCGGCACGTGGGTGGATCAGGAAGTGCAGGTGGATGGCAATCTCATCACGAGCCGCAAGCCGGACGACCTGCCGGCTTTCAATCGTGCGCTCATCGACGCGCTTGGCAAGTCGCGCGCGGCCTGAGCAGGAAACCTCGCAACGGAGCCATGCCGATGTCGAATCCGTTCAGCCGATACCGGCGCAGGCAAGCACAGGGGCGCAGTTTCCGCCTGGCGGCGCGCGCGCTGGAAAATCGCCGCGGCTGTGCCTATGGCACGGCCTATAGTGGAAAAGCGGCGTCATGATCCTCGCTCACGACATCCGGCGTGTCGCCCACCCTCGTCCCGCTTATGAGGACTCGACCATGCACATCACCTTCGCCGACGAATCCCCCGTTTTTGACGGCGACGACCTCGCCATGCACTTCGCCGCGCTCGTCGATGGCGAGCCGGTCGTCTGTTCGATCTCCGCCGAGGCGCTCGAAGATCACTTCGGCGCGCCCTCGCCGCGCGAAGACGATCTGCGCGCCGCTTTTGCAAATGGCGCAGCGCGCATCCGCGCGGTCTGCGCCGAAGCACTCGATGACAACGGCGGGCAGCCCGTCGTGCTGCGAAGCGGGCTGTTCCGCGTCGCGGGCCTGGAGCCGGAATGATCCGGACCGGCATGCCGCGCGTCGAACCCATTCACCCAGTCGATAAGGAGGGAACATGTCCCTGATCATTGCGGGCCGATTTCAAACTTTTCCCGCAGCCGAAGCGGCGGCGCAGGGCCTGTTCAAGAACGGTTTCGTCGAAGAGGACGTGACGCTGTTCTTCGTCAATCCGAGCGGGCAGCACGCGCGCCATCCGATCGGCGGCGACGTCGGCACCGATGCCGGTGCGAGCGCCGCGCCCAAGGGCGCCGGCAAGGGCGTGACCATCGGCGCGGTGGCGGGCGCGGTCGTCGGCGCGGCGATCTTCGCCGTGTTCCATGCGCCGCTGCTGGTGTCCGTAATCGCGGCGGGCGTTGGCGCGTATATCGGATCGCTGGTTGGCGCGATGTCGCATACGCGCAAGCCGCAGACGTCCGCGCAAGCCGAGGAGCCGATGCGTCATGCCGGCGTAGTGGTGGCCGTGCATGTCTCTCCCGAGTCCCAGGGCCAAGCCGCCGATACGCTGCGCGCGGCGGGCGGCATGGATATCGAGCGGGCGTCGGGACGCTGGAAACAAGGACGCTGGAGCGACTTCGACCCGCTGCAGCCGCCGCATCCGGTAGGCGAATTCGCGCAAACGCGCGCCTGAGGGATCGGCCTGCTTCTCACACGGAAACGCCCGCGAAAGCGGGCGTTTCTGCATTTGCGTCACGACTTGATTTCAGACCCAGAGTCCGGCCGGGTGTGTGGGACGCACATGCGCGCGGATGCTGCAATCGGCGCGCTGCATACGTGGCGTGTCCGTCTGGGCCGACGAAGGCTCGCAGATCGGCGCGGCATGCGAAGGCTGAACGCGTGCGGCCGGCTCCTGAGCGGCGCTGACGTGCTGCCGCACTTGCAGGGTGACCGCCGAAGCCACGATGGCCACAAGTACGAGGGACTCGCGCTTTGCAAGCCGATGCAATAAATCCATGCTGTTTTCTCCGCTTGTCGTGCACGACGCCTCAATGGGATTCGCGCTTGTAATGGCCGGGAAGCAGCAAGCTGTGTGCCGCCCTCTTCCGTTAAGAGCTTCGAGAGGCGAGCCCGAACAGCGCGCCTTGCGGGCACGCTGCATGCGCTAGATATCGGCAAGCCGCAACTCGCAGGGAGGCCGCGGCGCAGCAAGAATCTCAATCCAATAACGGAGGTATCCCATGAGCACGAACGTCGTATCGGTACTCAATGATCTCGTCGAAACCTCGAAGGACGGTGAAAAGGGCTTCCTCAAGGCCGCCGAGGATACGCGCGATCCCAGTCTCAAGCTGCTGTTCCAGAACCGCGCGCAGAAGTGCGCCGAAGGCGCGCGCGAACTGCAGGACGTGGTTCAGCGACTCGGCGGCAAGCCGGAAACCGGCGGCTCGGTGGCTGGCGCGTTGCATCGGGGCTGGGTGGATGTGAAATCGGCCGTCAGCGGTCACAGCGACCATGCCATCCTCGCCGAATGCGAGCGTGGCGAAGATGCGGCGAAGAAGAACTATCGCCAGGCGCTGGACAAGGATCTGCCTGCCGATGTCCGCGCTATCGTTGAGCGTCAATATCAAGGCGTGCTGGAGAATCACGACCGCATTCGCGACTTGCGCGATCAATATGCGGCTGCGAAGTCGTGATGCGCGTTTGATCCGCTGATGGAGAAACGGCCGCTTGCGCGGCCGTTTCTTCTTGCGGTCAGGAACGCGCAGCTTACTGCGGTGCGCCCTTGTCGTTGGTGCCCAGCGACGACGCCGCTGCGGCCGCCGAAGCGCCCTTCAGCTTGTGCGTCTTGTCCTGCTGATGCAGATAGGTGCCCTTCGACTTCTTCGCGTGCGAGCCGGTGGCCGCCGCATCCGATGCAGCCTGTGCGAAGGCGCCCGTGGAGAACGCCAGTGCCAGCGCGCCGATCAATGCCATCTTTTTCGTCTTCATGAAGAGCTCCTTTTGTCGGGGCATCGGAACGGCGCTGTTCTGCACGCTCGTCAACCACCTGTGTAAGTAACGTCCTGAACGGCCGTACTTCGTTTTTAGATTTCGAAGTGCTGCGAGGTAATGCGCACTGCCTGAAGCGGAGTCATGTTGCGACTGCGGCGCCGGATCCGTTGCGACACGAATCACGACGCCCTGATGCGAGAACCCGCGCCCGATCCGGCCGTTCGCCTTCCGGCGAACCATCGGACCCTGCGCGGGTTCCTTGCTGCTGGCACTCAACCGCGGCCCGCCGTGGCGAAGCCGGGCATACGCACTATGCCATTACTTGGCCGCAATTTTAAGATGGTTCTTCACGGATGCAACACCGGAGACGTTCGAGACGACTTCCTCGGCGGCGGTCTTGTCTTCCGCCGACGGCACCGTACCGGTCAGCGACACCACGCCCGAACGGGTCTTCACATGGACGTGCGTCGACTTGACGTTCTTCGCGCCGAGCAGTTCGGCCTTGACCTTGGTCGTGACCGCGCTGTCATCGACCTTCTGGCCCATCGTCGTGCCGGAACCGCTGGTGGACGATGCCGGGGTCACGGTCGCGTTCTGGGCGCTGGCGTTCAGCGCGAACATCACACAAGCGATACCACCGGCAGCCTTCAGGATTTGAGTCGTCTTCATGGCAATACTCCCATTTTGTCGATTTTGGTCTGGCGCACCCACTCGCTGCTAGCAAGCGCGAAGGGCCGCTCTTCGATTTACGTCGCGCCGTAGCACGCGGAACGTGACATCCCTACCGCAACTTGCGTGCCGAACCCTTGTCCACGGTCTGCGTCGGTGGCCTGGAAGCCCACAATCCCTGTGAAGAATCAACGGTTTGTTGTCGCTGCGAAGGTCCACTCGAAGGTCACCAGCGGGTGCAGCAGCAAGCCTGTGGGAATCCGTAAAATGCGCGGCGCTTTTGTCTGAGTGCGTGTAAAAAAGTGCGTGAATGTGGCCTCGGACACGCACCGAATAATCGACGCGGGTGCAAAAAAACCAGTCGCGGCACGAGCTTAACGAACGCTGGCACGGCCTGTGCTTTATAAGCGTCAACATTAGCCCGTCACAGTCAGAACAATCGAGGATCAGCACGCAATGCCGCCCATACTCGAACTCCGCGCGAAGCAAAGCCTCGCGCTTACACCGCGTCTCCAGCAGTCCGTTCGCCTCTTGCAACTGTCGTCGCTCGAGTTCCAGCAGGAACTGCGCAACGCGCTCGACACGAATCCGTTTCTCGAGTACGACGAAACGCAAACCGAAGACAATGCGCTCGGCGCCGATAACGGCAACTCCATGAGCGATTCGACGCTCTCCACTCCCACGGACAGCGCAAGCGAAGGTCCCAGCAGCACCGAATCGTCGAGCGAAAGCGAAGCCAGCGTGGATGCAGGCTCGCGCGACGATTCCATGAACGACTATTCCTCGGACCCGTTCGGACGCAGCGGGTCCCGCAACAACGGCGACGGCGAAGGCTCGGATCCGGCGGATTGGGTCCGCATCGAACCGTCGCTGCACGAAACCCTGCACGATTCGCTGCGCATGTATCAACTGAGCGAGCGTGACCGGGCGATCGCACAGCTCATCATCGAAGCCCTGGATGACGACGGATATCTGCGCCAGGAATTGAGCGATCTGGCCAATGTGGTCGAGATCGAGCCGGCGCTCGGCGAAGATGAACTCACGATTGCGCTCAAGCTGGTTCAATCGCTCGACAGGCCAGGCGTGGGCGCGCGCAATCTGTCCGAATGCCTGACCCTGCAACTCGCAGCGCTCGACGAAGACACGCCGGGCCGCGCCGTCGCGCTCGAGATCGTCGTGCATCACCTCGAGCGTCTCGCGCGACGCGAGCAAGCCGAATTGCAGAAGAAAATCGGCTGCAGCGCCGATGAACTGCGCACCGCCTGCGCACTCGTCCGCCGTCTCGATCCGAAGCCGGGTGAGAACTACGGCCAGAGCGAGGACAATTACGTCGTGCCGGACGTGATCGTGCGCCCGGTCAAGAAGCAGTGGCTCGTAACGATCAATCCCGCCGTGCTGCCGCGCGCCCGCATTCACCGCATGTATGCCGAACTGTTCGCGCAATCGGCTGGTGCCAGCCGTTCGCCGCTCGCGCAGCAGTTGCAGGAAGCACGCTGGTTGATTCGTAATGCACAGCAGCGTTTCACCACGATCCAGCGCGTGGCGGAATGCATCGTGTCGCATCAGAAGGCGTTCTTCGACTATGGCGAGATCGCACTGAAGCCGCTGGTGCTGCGCGACGTGGCGGACGAACTCGGCCTGCATGAGTCGACCATCTCGCGGGCGACGGGCAACAAGTACATGTCCACGCCGCGCGGCATTTTCGAGTTCAAGCATTTCTTCCCGCGCGAACTGTCCACGGAAAGCGGCGGCACCTGCTCGGCCGCAGCCGTGCGCGCGCTGCTGAAGGAAATGATCTCGCAGGAGAACACGCGCGATCCGCTGTCCGATGTGAGTCTCGCGAAGATGCTGGCGGACCAGGGCGTGATCGTGGCTCGCCGCACGGTGGCGAAGTATCGCCATCTGATGAAAGTGCCGCCCGCGGAGTTGCGCCGCCAGGCTTGATGCGCTTCGTTCGCGTGGGCAAGCGGCTCTCGCGGACGCACTGATTGTCACGCTCTCAAGCGCTCGGCGACGACCCGGTCAAGCGAGGCGCCTGAGCGACAGGGAGCGTAGCCGACAGGCCGTCCGTTCGCGGACGGCCTTTTTTTCGCTGTGGCGCGGCGGTTGGATGCCACGCCGCGGCATGAATCAGCGCCACGAATCAGCGCCATCCGGAAGCCCGGTGCGTGCGCTTGCGCGCTGCCGTGGCCGCGAGTTCGGCGCCCAGCAGGAACACGGCCGCCGAGTAATACAGCCACATCAGAATGATCGCCAGCGACCCGGCCGCGCCAAACATGTTGGCCGTCCCGGCGTGCGCGAGGTAGAAAGCGAACAGCCGCTTGCCGCCCTCGAAAAGCAAGGCCGCCGCAGCCGCGCCCAGCGCGGCGTCACGCCAGAGCATGCGGGTCGTCGGCAAGAACTTCAGCAGCACGGTGAAGGCAAGCATCAGCACGGACAGGGAGATTGCCCGCTGGCTGAGCCCTGACAGCACGATGAACGGACTGCCTTCGCCGAGCACCCAGCGCCCGAGAATCTCGACGAGCGCATCCAGCACGAGGAGCGCCGCGACGAGCAGCCCCGCGCCGATAACGAGCCCGAAGGACATCAACCGCACGCGCAGCAATGAGACGATGCTCTCGCGCGCACTGACCGCGGGCGTCGGCCAGATCACGTTGAGCGCGCTGTGCAAGGTAGAAAACGTAGCCGACGCCCCGACCAGCACGCCCACCAGCGACAGCAGCGCCGTGCTGCGCGCGATATCCGCATGCCACGCGTTCGCGACGATCGCTTCCAGCGCGTGAGCCGCGTCGGCGCCGACCACGCCGCTGATTTCATCGAACAGACGTCCCTGCACGGCGTCGGCGCCAAAGAAGACGCTCGCCACTGCGATGACGATGACCAGCGTGGGCGCGACCGAAAACGCCGCGAAAAAGGCAATCGACGCCGAGAACATCAGACAGTGGTCCTGCACCCATTGCGAGACCGGGTCGACCGCCCACGACAGCCAGCCGACCCGCGACGTGCGGCCGGCGGCGACCGTTGGAGCTTGTGGAGTGGTCGGGCGAAGGTTCTGGTCCATCGACAAGAAAACGAAGCGCGGCGAAAGGTGCCAGCGCTGATGTTAGCCCGTACGGACGAAGCGCACATCGGGGGCGCAAATGAAAAGCGGCACGTTCCGGCTGGAATGTGCCGCTTGCGTCTATTCACACTTCACGGTGCTCGGGGGCGCTCGGCGTCCGGATCGGCTTCGTCGTCGGCGATGCCGCGCGTCTCATCCTCCACTTCGTCGGGCAGGATGTCGCCGTCCGGCGTCAGGTGGTTGTCGCCGTCCGCGGACGCCGCTTCACCCGTGCCGTAACGGTCGGTATCGCTGTTCAACTCCGCTTCGGACTGGCCGAGCGCGTGGGCATCGAGTTCGTCTTCGATCTCGCCCGGATAGCGCTTCTCGCCCTGCACGTCCGAGCCGCTGTCCGATGAATCGCTGGGACCGAGCGCGCCCGTTCCATGTCCCTTGCCGTATTCCGCGCCGTCGTCTTCCGGCGGATTCAATGTGCTTCCACTCATCGTGACCTCCATGGTCGGTTCCTGTTCGTGTTCCATGGAGTTCCGCAAAAGCCGTTCCGCGCACCATTAAAAAACCCCGCGCTTCTTTCGAAACGCGGGGTTGCGTGCAACGTGGCTGCAGCGAGGCGTCAGGCCTGCGCTGCCGAAGGCTTGACGGCCGCCGCGCCGGCGGAACTGGTGGCAGACGACGTCGCGTTCTGCTTGACCGTCTTCACGGTCTTCTCCGTTACGGAGGCCGCGGTGGCCACACTGCGCAGGTCCGACAGGAACGAATCGCGCCAGACCGACAGATTGTTCTCGCGCAGCGGTGCCATCATGTCGGCGTGGCGCGCCTGGCGTTCGGCGAGCGGCATGGAGAGCGCGCGCTCCAGCGCTTCAGACATCTGAGACAGATCGAACGGATTGACGACCAGCGCGCCCGGCAGTTGATCCGCCGCGCCCGCAAACTGCGACAGGACCAGCGCGCCCGGATCCTCCGGATCCTGCGACGCGACGTATTCCTTCGCGACCAGATTCATGCCGTCGCGCAACGGCGTGACATAGCCGACCTGCGAGAGGCGGAACAGCGCCATCAGCAAATTGCGTTCGTACTTGCGGTTCAGGTACTGGATGGGCGTCCAGTCGAGCTGCGCAAAACGCCCGTTGATGCGGCCCGCCTCGCCTTCCAGATTCCGGCGAATGCGCTGATAGGTCTGCACGTCGGAGCGGGTCGGCGGCGCGATCTGCACGAGCGACACGCGGCCATGCCAGCCCGGCGCGTTCAGCAGCAGGCGCTCGAAGGCCTGAAAGCGTTCCACCAGCCCCTTCGAATAATCGAGCCGGTCCACGCTCATGATGAGCTTGCGGCCGCGCATGCTGTCGCGCAGGCTGTTGACCTGCTTGCGATTGGCGAATTGCTCGGCGGACTTGGCGATCGCGTCCGGATAGATGCCGATCGGATAGGCGCCGACCTTCATCATCCGTCCGAACGCCTGCAGCATGCCGTCGTCGCTGTAGTGGCCGCGCCCGGTGCGCTCGATGTAATCGATGAACGACTGCTTGTCGTTGTCCGTCTGGAAACCGACGACGTCGTATTGGCACATCGCCGCCATCAGTTCCTCGTGCGGCGGGATGGTGCGCATCACTTCCGGCACCGGAAACGGAATATGCAGGAAAAAGCCGATCGGGTTCGCGACGCCCAGTTTGCGCAGTTCCTGCGCGAAGGGAAGCATGTGATAGTCATGCACCCAGATGATGTCGTCGGGCTTCAGCATCGCCTTCAGCTTTGCGGCGAGGCTCGCATTGACGCGCATGTAGCCGGCAAATTCCTCGCGGTCGAAACGCGACAGGTCATTGCGATAGTGAAAGGTCGGCCACAACGTGGCGTTCGAGAAGCCGCGATAGTACTGGTCATAGTCGCGACGCGTGAGCCCGACCGTCGCGTAGGTCACCTTGCCGCCCTTCTCCACGACTGGCGCCGCCGCCTCGCCGACAATCTCGCCACTCCAGCCGAACCACACGCCCCCTGATTCCTTGAGCGCATCCAGCACGCCGATAGCGAGGCCGCCCGCGCTGGGCTTGCCTTCCTGGATCGGGGCGACGCGATTCGATACCACGATCAATCTGCTCATTACAGCTTCACCTCTCAGTTGCCGTTGCATGCTCGAATTGGCGATCAAGAGTACGCAAAAAATGTGCCGTTCTGTTACCTTCCGTGAATAAAAATTTGTACGTAGATGTTACGGACGAAAAAAAACACGCGGCGACCGTCCGCCGCGTAGAAATTTTTGTTCTTGAAACCAGATTGCCCGAGCCCGATCGACGCCGATCACGAATCCTGCTCGGATCCGAGGTCACGCTGATAGTCCATTCCCTCGCGCCGCACGCCGCCTTGGTTGTGCTCGCCATCGGGCGGAGCGTCAGGCGCGGCGCGGTTCTGACTGGCAGGATCATGCTCTGTCGCGGACGGCGGGCCGGCTTGCGGGCCGGCTGCCTTGGCGGCTTCGGCGCGCGCTTCACGCTTGGATGAATGACGCGCGGAGCGTCGAAGTGCGGGATGCCTCATGATGCCTCCAGAGAGAAGGCCGTCGCGATAGGACCTCGGCGGCGTCGGACCGATGCGCTCCGGTGAGCGCAGCTTCAGAAAAAACAACCGGCGACAAAGCGAATCGCCGGTCATTATTACGTCTTTCCTTGTAATCCCTACCTGAGGGATGGAAACTTATTCAAACCGTGCACGAAGTCTGGGCATGGTCCAACGTCGGCGGTCCTGCAGGCTGTCCAGCCGCCTTTCAAGCGTTCAATACACGTGCGGCGTTTCGTTCGGCCCGGGCGGCGGATCGCCGATCGGCTGTGACGGCGGCACGGGCGGCTCGCGCGTCGGATCCGGATTCGTGTCGGGCGGAATCGGAACCGGCGGCGGCTGATCGGGTGGCGTCACCGGCGGATCCGGCGGTTGCGGCGTCTGCGCCTCGAGATCGACAGCGCGGAAGACATGAGTTGAATCACTCTGGGACATGACGGGCTCCTTGCGGTCTTAAGATCGTACGTTCCCTATCCGGGGGCCGGCGCTACGGCGCAGCGCGCGGATGTCAATCAGAAGACAGCAAGGGCCATGCCCCTTGGGATCCCGCTTTCACGTACTCCCGTAACTCATTATCGGCGCAGAAAAGGCGCCTGCCAATGAAAAAACGCCTGCGCTTTTAACAGCAGCAGGCGTCTGATTCGTCTAGAGATAGACGACGTTCAGGGATTTTCGTGATCTGTCTCGCCGACTTCACCACCCTCGCCGACCGCAGCCTTGCTGGCATCCTCACCGTACTCGACGAGCCGGTTATAGAGCGTCTTGAGGCTGATGCCGAGGATCTCCGCTGCCCGCGTCTTCACGCCGCCGCACTGTTCGAGCGTGGCGAGAATCAGCTGCCGGTCCGCCTGCGCCAGCGACGTGCCGAACGGAATGGTCACCGAGGTCCCCGCCGAGGGCTTCGACAGCGAAATCTGCAACGGCACGGTGGCGGTGCTGTCAGAATCAGACGCGGACATGATGTATGCGCGCTGCACGTAGTTCTTCAATTCGCGCACGTTGCCCGGCCAGGTGTACGAGGCCAGCATTTCCCGCAAGGCAGCCGGGAAGACCTTCTTTGTGCTGTAGCGGTTGTTCAGCTCATCGAGGAACGCCTGTCCGAGCAATTCGACGTCCTTGCCGCGCTCGCGCAGGGGCGGCAGGTTGATCGGGAATACGTTCAGCCGGTGGTAAAGGTCGAGACGCAGCTTGCCTTCGAGCACCGCCTGTTCGGGATCCCGGTTGGTCGCCGCGATCAGGCGCACGTCCGTCTCGATTTCCTTGGTCGTGCCCACCCGCATGAACATGCCGGTTTCGAGCACGCGCAGCAGTTTCACTTGCAGCTCGATCGGCATTTCGGTGATTTCGTCGAGGAACAGCGTGCCGCCATTCGCGCGCTCGAAATAGCCCTTGTGCTGGCGATCCGCGCCGGTGAACGAGCCACGCTCGTGGCCGAACATTTCCGATTCGATCAGGTTCGGCGAGATTGCGCCGCAGTTCACCGCAATGAACGCGTGCTTGCGCCGCAGCGAAAGCTCGTGCAGCGTTTGCGCCGCCACTTCCTTGCCGGTGCCCGATTCACCGATCAGCAGCACCGACGCGGCCGTAGGCGCGACGCGGCCGATCTGGTCGTACACGGTCTGCATCGCCGGGGAATTGCCGAGCATCAGGCCGAAGCGACCCATGCGGCGCAATTCGCCGCGCAACGTGCCGATTTCGGCCTTGAGGTCGCCGGCCCGCGGCAGGCGCGCGAGGATCGCCTTCACGCGCTGCATGTTGATCGGCTTGACCAGGTAGTCGGCGGCGCCCATCTTGAGTGCGCTGACGGCGGATTCCACCGTGGCGTGCCCGGTGATGACGATCACCTCGACACCCGAGCGTGGGTCCAGATCTTCGAACAGATCGACGCCGGTGCCGTCGGGCAGCTTCAGGTCCGTAAAGACGACGTCCGGCGTCTGACGCACGAGCTGGATGCGCGCCTCGCGCAAATCGCTGGCAACGGCCGTTGTCAGTCCGTCTTCGCCGATGATCGCGGCTAGTGCCTCGCGGGTACTGGGATCGTCATCGACAATCAATACGTGTGGCATTGCGTCTCGAATGTTTCCAAAGCGTTTTCAGGTCACACGCCTCGATGCGGCGTGGTCTTCTCCGTGCGGGCAGGCCGCGCGGGCCGGTGCGGAGGGCAGCAGCGCCGGATCCTTTAAAGATGCGCGCGCCGTGTGATTCCGCAAAAATAGAATAATTTCCGATATTCCGCACGCTTGGAATCAACTCATCGTAAGTTTTTCCATTTACACAACTTATGAAAGAGTTTCACTGATTATAAGCGTTTATCAAGTCGAAAACGCACGCTGACCAGACGTGCGTTTCATCGGCTGGAGCGGCTGCGCGCTCTGCTTTCCCGCCGCCGCAGGCGCGCTGGGTATGCGCAGGCTCAGCTACGCGGGAAGTGCCACGCGTCAGCCGTGCCACCGACCACGCCGTGGCCATTCACCGCGCCGCCCGAGGCCGGCGTCAGCACCTTGCCGCCTTCGTCTTCCCAGCGGCTGACGTCGCGCGCGGTTCGCCGGCTGGCGTCTTGCGATTGCACCCATTTCCATGCGAGCACGCTGCCCACTGCGAACAACGCACCGAAGATTCCGATCGAAGGACGTGCCATGAGTGTTCTCTCCCAGTGTCATGAAAAATCGCCGAATCGTGGACGGGATCACAGCGTCCGGCTTTCGGCCTGTGTCATCCGTGCCCGGCGCACGCAGTCAGCGCGAGACGAGCAGCCCGACCAGGAAGCCGACGCCGGCTGCAATGCCGAGCGACTGCCAGGGGTTGTCTTTCACGTATTTCTCCGTGCAGTCCACGCCTGCGCGATAGCGCGTCTGCGCGCTCGCCTGCGCGTCCTCGAGGGCACCGCGGGCCGAATCGACGTGCTCGCGCAGCCGCGACCGCAGTGCGTCCACGCCCTCTCCCGGCAGCGTCGCGGACAGCCGCAGCAACTCTTCCGAATCGTTGAGCAGTACCTTGATGTCTTCGATGATTTTTTGCTTGCCCAACGCAAGCTGGACAGTCGTCTGACTCATGGAATGAAGTCCTCGCCCAAGTGGAGTCATGCACGCATCGCCGCTGCTGCTGGCGGGCGCGCTTGTGTTTATCGATGCGGTGTTCAATGCGTTTCGGCGACGGAGACGGCGAGCCGCTGACCTGCGGCGCCGCGCGCGCGCAGACTCCGCACGAGGCCGCTCGCCACCAGCGCGCCGCCCATCGTGCCGAACACGAAGCTCGTCACGTTTGCCGCGCGCGCCAGCGCGGGCGTTCCTGCCGCATACCCTAACACCGCGCACATGAGCGCAGTCACCAGCGCCACCGCGGCCCAGTGATAGATGTCGATCGGTTCGCTCGCCGGGAGTTCCGGCCGGTTGCCGCGCGTGCCGCGCGGCTTCGCGGGCCGGACGGGCTCGTGCACGATGCTGTCGAAATGCTGGATGTTGTCCATGATGCCCTTGCCTCTCTCGCCCATCCTCGTATCTGCGCCGCCGACCTGACTCATCACGGCGCTTTCGAATTAGTTCGATGGATAAGATGCAGCTTTCGTGCCAGCAACCGTTTTCGTGGAAAGCAAAAGGCCGCGCACGCACCGGCCGCGTCGCCATGAACAGACAGCCGACACCAGCGGGTAACAATTACGCCGTGCCTTTGTAAATTCGCGAGGCGTCCGGCGAACCTTGCCGGAATTGAGCGCCCGTGCCGCTGGCGTTCAGACAAAACACCGCATCGGCCCGAGCGCGCATTGCCGCAATGTCGTTGCGAATGGTTAAATAGCGTTTATGAGACAGGAACGTCCGCGCTCAGGCGGCCTTGAAGCAACGTCAAGGCCGCCTCGCCACGCAGACGCGCCTCGACCGACGCACGGCCAGGCAGCGACATCCGCGCAGCGCGGGGACGCATCTGGCATCGGGCGTCGCGCGTCGCCTTCCGACGCGCGCGGTACTCCACTCCCGCGTTGCTCGCGCGCCGGCCGCTGCCGGACTCAGCGCGGGCGCGCCGCCGGACGCCGCCCGGATAACCCTATTCGCAAGCACTCAGGACACATCAGGACACATGGCGTCAACCGATCTCGATCAGCCGCCCCTCGCAGTCGGCGATACACCAGCGCAGAAAAAGCGCAGCGCGGGAGAAGTGCCCGGCCTGAGGTCCTTTGGACTGATGTTCGGCTCATCGCCCGTGATGCAGGAGTTGTATGCGCAGATCGAGCGCGTCGCCGCCACCGACGCGACCGCGCTCATCATCGGCGAGTCGGGCACCGGCAAGGAGCTCGTCGCGCGGACCATTCACGACCGCAGCGCCCGCAAGGACGCGCCGTTCATCGCCGTGAACTGCGGCGCGATTCCGGACAATCTCATCGAAGCCGAGCTGTTTGGTCACGAAAAAGGCAGTTTCACCGGAGCGGTCCAGGGACGCATCGGTTACTTCGAGCACGCCAACGGCGGCACGTTGTTCCTCGACGAAGTCACGGAGATGTCGCCCGTGCGGCAAGTCAAGCTGTTGCGCGCGCTCGAGACCGGCACGTTCTTTCGTGTCGGCGGCAACGACCTGATCACATCCGACGTGCGCGTGATCGCGGCGACCAACCGCGATCCCGTCGTGGCCGTCAAGGAAAACGGCTTGCGCGAAGACTTGATGTATCGCCTGGCCGTGTTTCCGTTGCGCGCGCCACCGCTGCGCGAACGGGACGCCGACCGCGAACTGCTCGCCCAGCATTTCCTGGCCGAAATGAACGCGCAGGAAGGCACGAACAAGGCATTCAGCAAGCGCGCGCTCGATGTCCTGCGCACCTATTCCTGGCCCGGCAACGTGCGGGAATTGAAGAACACGGTGTATCGCGCGTTCATCCTGGCCGAGAAGACGGTGGAAATCGCGCATCCGCACCTTGCGTCGCGAGTGAAGAAACCGGTGACGCAGGGCGATGCAATGAACGTCTGGGTCGGAACGCCGCTCGCCGACGCGCAGAAGCAGATCATCCTCGGCACGCTCAAACACTGCGGCGGCGACAAGCGGCGTGCCGCGAAGGCGCTCGGGGTCAGCCTGAAGACCCTGTACAACCGGCTTGGCGCCTATGAGAACGACGACTCCGATGCCGGCGAGTCCGCGTCGAAGCACGAAAGCTGACGCGCTGCCGGCAACCTTGTCGATGTGCAATCAACTCGAAGCGAACGCCATGCAGCGTTCGCTTTTTTTTGCCTCCAGGCAAGCAGCCACGCGACGCGCGTTCCGTTCGTTTGCATTTGCTTGCAATTTTCACAGCCCGGTAATTAGAGGCTTGCTTCAGAATGCGCAAGGCTTTGTGAAACGTTAGCGTCGCGCTGTTCACGAGAGCCGCTCCGCCTGGCCAGACCTTGCTCCGGCGGCGGAAGTTAAAGCAGATTCGAGCACCCGGTCAGCTTTGCCGGAAACCGGAAAAATGAAGGGAAGCAACATGCAAAACAGGGAAGACCGGCGTGGCCGGCACGCCGCCGCGCTGGCTGCGCTCGTCACGGGCGTCATGGCCTGCGCGAGCCTGACGGGATGCAACTCCCTCTACAGCGAAGGTGCGGTGGCCGGCGCCGGTATCGGCGGCGCGGCCATCGCCAGCAGCGTCACCAACAATGCGGCCGTGGCCACCGGCATCGGCCTCGGCGCGGTCGCCGCGGCCAAGACTGGCGTGCAGTACAGCCAGCGCGTGGTCCATACGAACACTCAGGATCAGATCGCGTCGGCAGCCGGCCCGCTCGATGTCGGCGCGGTGGCGCCGTGGAAGATCGTGCATTCGGTGCCGATCGAGGACGACGAAAAAGGCCGCGTCACCGTGAGCCGCATCATCAGCAGCGGCGCGCTCGAGTGCAAGGAAGTGGTGTTCTCCGTCGATCGCGACGCCACGCAAGACCGTCCCGCCGACAGCGCCTTCTACGTCGCCTCGGTCTGCCGCGACGGCAACAAGTGGAAATGGGCCTCCGCCGAACCGGCGACGCCACGCTGGGGCTCGCTGCAATGACGCGTCCCATCAGCTTGCCGACGGCGTTGCGCGTCGGCCTGCTCGCCGCCGGCGCCGCGGCCTGCCTGAGCCTGAACGGCTGCGCGTCGATCGGTGCGGCCACCGGCGCCACGGCCGGCATTGCGACGGGCGCTTTCACGACCAATCCGGCCATTGGGTTCGGTGTGGGCGTCGCGGTGCAGAGCGCCACCGACGAGCTCGTGAAGCGCACGATGAAGTCGCTGCATCAGGATCAGCAGGTCATGATCGCGGTGACCGCGGGCACGGCCTCGGTCGGCGAAACGCGGCCGTGGAAGGTCAAGCACACGCTGCCGGTCGAGAATGGCCACGGCGAAGTGCGCGTGCTGCGCGAATTCGGCAGCGCGCTTGCGACCTGCAAGGAGTTCGCCTTCTCGGTCGTCGATGGCGACGACGCGAAGGCGCCCGCCGAATGGTTCGTCGCCACGGCCTGCCAACAGTCGAGTGGCTGGAAGTGGGCATCGGCGGAACCGGCGGTGGACCGCTGGGGCAATCTGCAATAAGGCCTCAACATGCAAAAGCGCGGCCGCCGTCACCGGCGCGCCGCGCTTTTGCTTCGGGCCTTTCGCGCTGTATGGACGACCGTCAGCTCTCCACGTCCTCCAGACTCAGCATCTCGGTCTGATCGTTGTACGAGAAGATCTCGCCGTAACGGCCCCAGTCGATCACCGCATCGAGCGATTCCTGCGCGGCCTTGTCGGAGAGGAAGTCCTCCAGTTCCTGCTCGAAGCGCACGCGCGGCGCCCGGTGCCCCGGCCGCTCGTTCAGCACCTTCTTGATCCGCGCCGCCAGCGGCACGTGCCGCAGCAGATGGTCGGCGAACATCATCTTGCGCTCCTGCGTGCCGAACTCCGCGAACACGCGCGCCTGCGGCGTCAGGAAAATATCGCCCTCGCGCACGTCCGCGAAACCGAGATGCTGCAGCACTTCCGCGACCGGGAACAGGTCGTCCACCTCCAGATGCAGCGTGCGCGCGATCTCCGGCATGTCCGCGCGGCCGTGGTACGGCGCGGCGGCGAGCGTTTCGATGAGACCCGCCATCAGATTGGTCGACACGGACGGCAGCCAGGTGCCGAGCTCCAGCCCCTTCTTCTTCGCCTCGTCCATCGGGCGCGCGGTCATCTTCGCGTAGATGTCGTCGACGAGCCGCCGGAACGCCGGGTCCAGCCGGTTGCGCGGATGCTTGAACGGCACCTTGATCTCGGCCATCACGCGCCCCGGATTCGAGGACAGCACCAGGATCCGGTCGCACATGAACACCGCTTCCTCGATGTTGTGCGTGACGATCAGCACCGACTTGATCGGCATGCGGCCCTGCGTCCACAGGTCCAGCAGGTCGGTGCGCAGGTTCTCGGCGGTCAGCACGTCGAGCGCGGAGAACGGCTCGTCCATCAGCAGCAAGGTGGGATCGACCACCAGCGCCCGCGCGAAGCCGACCCGCTGCCGCATGCCGCCCGACAGCTCGCGCGGATAGGCGTTCTCGAAACCGTCGAGACCGATCAGATCGATCGCCGCCAGTGCGCGCTCGCGCCGCTCGCGCGCGGCCACGCCCTGCGCCTCCAGCCCGGCTTCCACGTTCTGCAGCACGGTCAGCCACGGGAACAGCGCGAAGGTCTGGAACACCATCGCGACGCCCTTCGCCGGGCCGCGCAACGGTTCGTTCAGATAGGTGACTTCACCGGCCGTCGGCTCGATCAACCCGGCGATGATGCGCAACAGTGTGGACTTGCCGGAGCCCGAGCGTCCGAGCAGGCCGACGATCTCGCCCTCGCGCAACGCGAGGTTCGCATCGTCGAGCACCAATAGCTCGCCCTGGGTCTTGTTGAAGCCGCGGCTGACGTTCTGCACGCGCATGATTTCCGCGCCGAGCCGCGGCGGCGTGCCTTGCGGGCGCTGGAAGCCCGGTGCAGCGGACGTCTGCGGGTTTTTAGGGTTCTGCATCGGAACTCGTCCTTAATCCAGCCGGAGCCGTGCTTCGGCGTAGGCGTATAGCGGGCGCCACAACAGGCGGTTGAACAGCGTGACGAACAGCGACATCACGGCGATGCCCAGAATGATCTTCGGATAGTCGCCGGCGGCGGTGGTCTGCGCGATATAGGCGCCCAGGCCGTGCGCGACGACCTCGGTCTTGCCCCACGACACCGCTTCCGCGACGATGCTCGCGTTCCACGCGCCGCCCGACGCGGTGATCGCGCCGGTGATGTAGTACGGGAAGATGCCCGGCAGCATGCACTTCTTCCACCACTGCCAGCCGCGAATCTGGAAGTTGGTCGCGGCTTCGCGATAATCGTTCGGATAGGACGACGCCCCCGCGACCACGTTGAAGAGGATATACCACTGCGTGCCGAGCACGATCAGCGGCGACAGCCAGATGTCCGGGTTCAGGTGCCAGCGCACGATCACGACGACGAACACCGGAAACAGCAGATTGGCCGGGAACGCCGCGAGGAACTGCGCGAGCGGCTGCACCTTCTCCGAGAGCGCCGGACGCAGGCCGATCAGCACGCCGATCGGCACCCAGACCACCGACGCCAGCGCGATCAGCACGACCACGCGCAGCAGCGTGATGAAGCCGAGCACGAACACGTGGCCCACTTCGCTCCAGGTGACGCCCGTCGATACGAACGACACCACCTTCCACACGACAAACACGGTGATCAGCAGCACCGCCGCGCCCCACGCGATGTCGCCCGTGCGCGTGGACGGCACCTTCGCGCGCAACGGCAGCCCGACGTTTTCGAGCGCGCCCTGCAGCGACGGCAGCTTGATCGGCACGCGGGCGACCTTGGCGAGAATCCAGCCCGCCGGCACGAGCAGACGGTGGATCAGGCGCGTGCGGCGGATCAGATCGAGCAGCCAGGAGCTGGGTTCGTCGCCGGAACTGGTGTTCTCCATGCGGAACTTGTCGGCCCACGCGACCAGCGGGCGGAACATCAACTGGTCATAGGCGAGGATCACGACCGTCATCGCAAGGATGACCCAGCCGATCGCGGCGAGATTTCGCTCGCCGATGGCCGCCGCCAGATAGGCGCCGATGCCCGGCAGCACGATCGTCCGGTTGCCGACGGTGATCGCCTCCGACGCCACCACGAAGAACCAGCCCCCCGACATCGACATCATCATGTTCCAGATGAGGCCGGGCATCGAGAAGGGCACTTCGAGCTTCCAGAAACGCTGCCAGTTGGTGAGGTGAAAGCCGCGCGAGACTTCGTCCAGATCGCGCGGCACCGTGCGCAGCGACTGGTAGAAGCTGAAGGTCATGTTCCACGCCTGGCTCGTGAAGATGGCGAAGATCGCCGCGCATTCGGCGCCGATCACGCGCCCCGGGAACAGCGCGAGAAAGAACGTGACCGTGAACGAGATATAGCCCAGCACGGGCACCGACTGGAGGATGTCGAGGATCGGCACCAGCACGATGGACGCGCGCCGGCTCTTGGCCGCGAGCGTGCCGTAGACCAGCGTGAAGATGAGCGAGGCGACCATCGCCAGCAGCATGCGCAGGGTCGTGCGCAGCGCGTATTCGGGGAGATTCGCGGGATCGAGCGAAATGGCCTGCGTTTGCAGCGTCGAGATCGGCGCCAGGGTTTCGTGAAAGCCGACAGCGGCCAGCGCGATCAGGCAGATGATCATCGGGAAGGCGACGAAATCCCAGCGGTTAGGCAGGATCCGCCAGGCCGACGCATTCGCCGTGCGCTTCAGATTGAAACCAAATTCCATGCAAGGCCCTCCCCGTAAGGCTGTGATGCGATCGCGCGAGCGCGGGATAGTACTTGAGACGGCCATCGGGCGTCGGCGGACGGGTGAGTAGTCGCCGGCAGCCCCATGCTCAACGCACGCCGCGGCGAAATGGACGACACCAACGCCCTGCGCGCTGCCCATCGTTTCAAAGATCGCCTGTGCCGAACCGAGCGACACTACACCAAGCAACATGACACGCACAACCGTAACTGCGCGCGCACCCGTCATTCATGCGATGTTTCTGTTGCTCTTCGTCGCGGCAAGGGCACAATGAAGGGTCGGCGGGCGTTTCCGTGAGCGCCTCCCGCGTGCTTTCGCTTCCTTTCAGACGGGCTGCAATCCGTCCCGACCGGGCAGCGCTGCGAGCGGTGCGGCGAACTGCGCGAAAACCGGCGCAGTCAAGTGCGCGAACCCTTGCGCGACGCCTGTGTTGGGCGCATGTCGCAGACCGTCACGAGGCGCTTGATAGGCGGCAAAAAACATCGTCCAATCTGGGCTTGTCACGAACAATAAAATGAGCGCCGATGCAATGCGAGACGCCCGATCCGAGCCGGAAGTCCGCCTGTCCCCTGCCCGCCGTCACGGCGAGAGCCTGATTCACGCTGCCCCGGACGGGGCAGCTTGCAAGTCGCGCGCCCGCTTTGCGGGATGCACGTTCCCCGGGCGGGCGGACAGGCATCGGCCGGGCGGTGCGCCACTCATGCAGGCCGCGTGAACCACCCTTGCGCCCCAGTCCGATGAACAAGCTCATCCTGCACCGTGTGATCGCGACGCTCGGCCTGGCCGCGCTGGCGTTCGCGTGCTGGATTGTCGCGGGCTTGCTGTCGGACCGCATGGTACAGCAGGAAATGACGTCGACGGTGCGCACCGAGCGCAACATGGCGGCATCGATCGTCGACAACATGGCGCAGATCATCGCGAGCGACCTGGCGCTGTCACGCGCCATTCCCGCGACGCTCGCCCAGATGGATCTGACCCAGCGCGCCCTGGCGGAGTCGCGGAATTATGCCTCGAAGCCGGGCGAGACGGAACTCGAACGGCGCAACAAATGGGCGGCGCGTCCCGGGCTCGAGAACGTCAATCTCTTCCTGCATGACGCCCAGGGCTTCTCCGGTCTCGATACGATCTGGCTCGTCAACGAACACGGCTACTGCATCGCCTCCAGCAATGCCAGCGACGAAAACAGTTTCATCGGCTTCGACATGAGCGGGCGCGGCTATGTCGCGCGCGCGCTGCTCGGCGGCTTCGTCGAGATGTACGGCGTGGGCCGGCTGTCGGGCGAGCCGGGCATCTTCATCGCGGCGCCGTCGTATCAGGACGGGATCCTGGTCGGCGCGGTGATCGCGAAGGTGAGCATCGACCGCCTGCGCCACTGGGTATCGCGCGCGGGCACCTTCGTCACCGACGAAAACGGCGTCATCGTGATGGCGCACGACGGCCGGCTCGAATACGAGGCAATGCCCCATGCGCCCGTCAGCCGCATGACCGCGCGCGAACGGGTCGAGCATTACCGGCGCGACAACTTTCCCGAACTGCGCCTCACGCGCGTCGGCGAGCAGATGCGCGCCTCCGAACACTGGCTCGCGCCCGCGCTCGCGCAAACCTTCTATTCCGCCAACGGCAGCAACGTGCCCTCGCTGTATGACGAGCGCACCGGCCTGAATTCCGGACTCTCGGCGCATATCGTGCATCCGCTGACGAGTTGGCCGGAAATCAGCCGCAATCACAGCCGCGACCGTTTTCTGGTCTTCCTGACGATGCTCGGCGTGGTGACGCTCGCCATCGTGATCGCCACGTCGTACTCGCGTGAGCGCCGCCTGCACCGCGCCACGCGCGATCTCGCCGAGCAGTTGCAGGCGGCCAATACCCTGCTTTCCGCCGAAGCGCGCCACGACGCGCTCACCGGCGCGCTGTCGCGGCGTTATTTTCTCGACACGTTGCGGCACGAAGTGGAACTGGCGCGTTCGGTCGGCACGCCGCTCTCGGTGGCGATCGCGGATCTGGACCACTTCAAGCAGATCAACGACCGCTTCGGCCATGCGTCCGGCGACCGGGCGCTCGAACATTTCGTCGAGGTGTGCAGGACCCAGCTGCGGCCGAGCGACGCCATCGGCCGGCTCGGCGGCGAGGAATTCGGCATCCTGCTGCCGCAGACCGCGCTGGCCGACGCCCAGGCCGTGCTCGAACGGCTGCGCAAGCGCTTCCATCACGAGCATTGCGCGCACTTGCCGGACGACGCGGCGCTGTCGGTGTCCATCGGCATCACCGAACTGGCGCCCGACGACGCGCTCGAATGGATTCTCTCCCGCGCCGACCTGGCGCTCTACGAGGCCAAGTCGCGCGGCCGCGACCGCAGCGAAGTGCGGCCCGCCGACCCCGCGCCGCCCGCCCGTCATCCCGAAAACTCGCTCGCGGGCAAGTGAGGCCGCGCGCCACGGTAACGTCCGGTCATGTGCACGGTCATGCGCCCGGCGCGACGCCCGGGCAGCGCGCAGGTATCATCGACATTCGATATCGAATGACGCTGGCCTCAATCGGAGGATTGCATGAAGGGAAATCTGGTGATCGTGTGCCGGGATCAGGACGCGGAAACGTTCGACCACCTGCTCGCCGAATACGGTTCATATCAGACGCGGCTCTCGTCGACGGCCTGGTTCCTGAAGATCGACCTCGCGCCGGAAGCGATCCAGGACGAGATTCTCTCGCGGCTCGGCAAGTACACGACGCACTACATCTTCGAGGCGTCCACGGTGACGTACAACACGGTGGACAGCGAGGCGGCCTCGGCGCTCGAAACGCTGTTCGATTGAGCGCCGTCGGCGCGACCATCACGCCGCACCCGCAGTTTCCTACAGCACGCGCGCTTCCGGTTGCGAACCGGTGCGGCGCTCGTCGGCCGGCAGGGTCGCGAGGTCGAACGGGAACGTCATCCGGACTTGCAAGCCGCCTTCCGCACAATTGGCGACTTCACATTCGCCGCCCGCGCGCCGCACCAGCCGCTCGACGATCGCCAGCCCCAGCCCGCTGTGGCCGCTGCCGCCACGCGCCGGATCGAGCCGTACAAAGGGCCGGCTGGCCTTGATGAGATCGTCGGGCGCAATGCCCTTGCCGTGATCCGTGACCTGCAGGACCCAGCCGCCCGTGCCGCGCCGCGTCTCGATGACGACCGGCGGCGCGCCATAGGCATGGGCGTTGTCGAGCAGGTTCGACAGCAACCGGTCGAGCGTGGCCGCTGGCAGCGCGAAGGTCGGACCCGCCTCCAGCCTCAGTTGCACCGGCTCCGCCCCCGGCGCGACCGCCCGGTAGGCCCGCACGACGCGCTCGCACTGCTGGTCAACCGGAACCGGCTCGCTGCCGTCCGGACGGTCGTGCGCGAACACCAGGAACTGGTCGACGATATGCGCCATGGAATCCACGTCGCGCACGACGCCGTCGCGCATCTTCTCGTCATCCATCATCTCGGCGCGCAGACGCAGCCGCGCGAGCGGCGTCTTGAGATCGTGCGCGACGCCCGCGAGCATGACCGCGCGGTCGCTCTCGGCCTGCGACACCTCGCGCACCATCTGGTTGAAGCCGTGCGTCAGCTGGCGCAATTCGCGCGGCCCGCGTTCGGGCACGACCGGCGTCGGCTGGCCCCGGCCGAAACGCTGCACGGCCTGCGCCAGACCGCGCAGCGGATGCTGCAACTGCCATGCGCCGAACAAGGCCGCGAGCACCGCGGCCGAGAAAATGATCAGGAGCCACACGACCATGCGGTCGCGCGAGCGCGGCGGACGCAGCGGCTGCACCGGCACGACAATCCAGCCTGAATCCTTCGCGCCGTGCACCCACACGCTCGGCGGCCCGCCGGGCTCGTTCAGGCGTACTTCGGTGCCTTCCGGCAGCCGGTCCTTCAGATCCTCGATGAAGTGCTGCAACGGCGGCGGCAGGTCTTCGTCAGGCGGCCTCGGCACTTCGGCATTGCCGAGCGGGACCACGCGCACGCGCGGCGGCAGCGGCTGGTCCGGCGTGTTGGTGATGTGCTGGCGCACCGCCTCGACGAGAAACACCGCTTCCTCGACCGCGAAGCGCGTCTGCACGTTGTCGCGCTCGAAGCGGATGATCGCGAACCACGCGGCATGCGACAACACCAGCATGCCGATGACGATGACGACCAGCCGTCCGAACAGCGTGTCAATTGCCCGGCGCATTTTGCGCGCCGTCGGGCACGAATACGTAGCCGCGTCCGCGCACCGTCTGGATGAAGCGCGGCGCCGACGGATCGGTTTCGAGAATGCGCCGCAGACGCCACACCTGCACGTCGATGCCGCGGTCGGTGCCGTCGTACTCCGGGCCGTGCAGCAGTTCCAGCAGGCGCTCGCGGGTGAGCGTGCGCATCGGGTTGTTGACGAAGATCTTCAGCAACGCGTATTCGCTGCCGGACAGCGTGAGCGGCTTGTCGTCCTGCTGCAGCGTGCGCGACTGGAAATCCAGCCTGAAGCGGCCGAACGAATACGGCTCGCGCTGCTCCGGCGCCGCCGAGGGCACCGTGCGGCGGCGCCGCAGCACCGCCTGCACGCGCGCGAGCAGTTCGCGCGGATTGAACGGCTTGCCGAGGTAGTCGTCCGCGCCCAGCTCCAGGCCGACGATGCGGTCCACGTCGTCGGCGCGCGCGGTCAGCATGATGACCGGGATGTCGTCGCCGGACGCGCGCAGTGACTTGAGCGCGGTCAGGCCGTCGACGCCCGGCATCATCAGGTCGAGCACGATCAGGTCGGGCCGCTCGCGTTCGATGCGGCGTTCGAGGCCACCGGCGTCATGCAGCACCGATACCTCGATGCCCTGCCGGACCAGATAGTCGCGCAGAAGGTCGCGCAGTTCGGCGTCGTCGTCGACGACAAGTATTTGCGTAGTCATGGCTCGAAGTTTAGCGCGTGAGCCGGAGCGCCATCGATGACGGACCGGCCTCAAGGGTTACGGGGTGTTACCACGAAAGCATGGCGTAAACCGGCGTAACAAGCCTGAACCTTGCCGTAACACGGCCTGCATCGCAAACCCCTACGCTGTATCTCACCGACAAGGGCAATGCCGCGAACCGCTGACGGACCTGTCATACAGGCGTTGCTGCCTCGGCTTCAAAACAATCAGGGAGTTTCGAGATGAGCAAGCAATATCGCATTTTCACCGCGGCAGCCGCCGCCATCGCGCTGACGTTCGGCGCCGCGCATGCCGCCACCACGGACGCACCCCCGCCGCCGCCGGCCGGCCCGGCGATGATGGGCGGCCCCGGTGGCCCCGGTGGCCATGGCGGGCATCAGATGGAAAAGCGCATGCAGAAGCAGCTGGATGAACTGCACGGCCAACTGAAGCTGAACGCGGACCAGGAAAAACTCTGGCAGACGGCGCTCACCACGATGAAGCAAAACCATCAGGCGATGCGCGCGAACTTCAAGCAGATGGGCGAGCAGTTCAAGTCGATGGAAAACCAGCCGATCCTCGACCTCAACGCCATGCACGCCGCGCATCAGAAGGCGGATGAACAGAATGCGCAGCTGCGAGAGCAAACCGCCGCCACGTGGCTGAACTTCTACAACGCGCTGAATGACCAGCAGAAGACCACCGTCAGCACGGCGCTCAAGAAGCACTTCGCCCGGATGCACGCGCACGAGCAGCGCATGCATGAGCGCTGGAACAAGAACCGCAGCAGCGCGGACGGGGCACGGCCCACGCCGGGCGCGGCGGCCGGCGCATCGGCTCCTGCGGCACAGTGAGCATGTTTCCGAAGTCCTGAAGCACTGAAGCAGAAAGGCCGCGGAGCATCACGCTCCGCGGCCTTTTTTTAGATCAACGGACCAGGCGTTACGCGAGATCGAAAAGCAGCACCTCCGCGTTCTCACCCTGCTCCACCGAAACCTTCGCGATATCCTCGATCATCGCGGCATCGCCCGCGCCGAGTGACTTGCCGTTCACCGTCACCGCGCCGCGCGCCACGTGCACATAGACACGGCGGCCCGCCGGCACATCGAAGTCCGCGCGCTCGGCGCCGTCGAACAGCCCCGCGAAGATGCGCGCGTCCGCCCCGATGCGCACCGAGCCATCCTCGCCTTCCGGCGATGCGATCACGCGCAGCCGGCCGCGCTTGTCTTCATCGGCGAAACGCTTTTCCTCGTAGCCCGGCGCGCCGCCCGGCGCATCCGGAATGATCCAGATCTGCAGGAAGTGCGCGGTCTCGGTCGGCGACCCGTTGAATTCGCTGTGCCGCACGCCGGTCCCGGCGCTCATGCGCTGGACGTCGCCGGGACGAATGGTCGAACCGTTGCCCATGCTGTCCTTGTGCGCCAGCGCGCCGTCGAGCACATAGCTGATGATCTCCATGTCGCGATGACCATGCGCGCCGAAGCCTTGGCCGCCGGCCACGCGGTCTTCGTTGATCACGCGCAGTGCGCCGAAGTGCATGTGCTGCGTGTCGTAGTAGTCGGCGAAGGAGAAGCTGTGATAGGAGTCGAGCCAGCCGTGGTTGGCGTGACCCCGTTCGTTGCTGCGGCGAATCTCGAACATGATGTGTGCTCCCGCCCAAGGCGTTGATTTGCGATGGAGAGAATGTAAGGGCGACGCGCCCGCTGAACAACGCGTGCAACGGCACTACATCGTTCCGCTGATGCGGGTAATCGGACGCTTCCGGCTTCGCGATCTCGCGTCCGCCGGGTTCGGGTAAAATACCGCGCTTTTCCGGGATGGCAGCGGGTTCCAACCGGGCGCGGGGCCGGCCGGGCGCGGGGCCGGCCGGGCGCGGGTCGTCAGGCATCCCGGAAACCGCACTTGGACGTTTCGCGCGACGATGGCGGCTCGACAGTTGCTGGTCGGCAAGGGTTTGCGAGAAGGGCAAACCCGCGGCAATGCGCATTTTTGACCATCTAGAATACCGACCGCTGGCCTGTTCGCTGAAACACGGAAAGCTCAGAACGGGCCGGGCCAAGGAAATACAGCTGCATCGCGCGGATAACGCGCGGGCGGCCGGGGAGAAAGATGAGACCATTCGCCATGCGCGCGGCGCCGTCATCCACGGCCGCCGCCGCCCGAAGCCCTCGCGCGAACCGTCGTGCGGCGGACTCGTCCCACTGCATGCACGTCGAGCACCTTATCAAGGAATCACCATGTTGCAAGGCTACGGTCCGCTGATCCTCGCGGGCACCTGGCAAACCGTCAAGCTGGCGGTGCTGTCGCTCGCGTTCGCCTTTGTGATCGGTCTCATCGGCGCGGCGGCGAAACTGTCGAAGAACCGCCTGGCCTCGGGGGTCGGCACGATCTATACGACCCTGATCCGCGGCGTGCCCGACCTCGTGCTGATGCTGCTCCTGTTCTACAGCATCCAGATCTGGCTGAACCAGCTGACCGACCTGTTCGGCTGGGATCAGATCGACATCGACCCGTTCCTCGCCGGCATTCTCGTGCTCGGCTTCATTTACGGGGCGTATTTCACCGAAACCTTCCGCGGCGCGTTCCTCTCGGTGCCGCGCGGCCAGCTCGAAGCCGGCGCGGCCTATGGCATGACGCCCTGGCAGACCTTTACGCGCATCATGTTTCCGCAGATGATGCGTTTCGCGCTGCCGGGCATCGGCAACAACTGGCAGGTGATGGTCAAGGCGACGGCCCTGGTGTCGATCATCGGCCTGGCCGACGTCGTCAAGGCCTCGCAGGACGCGGGCAAGGGCACGCTGCGGTTCTTCTTCTTCACGCTTCTCGCGGGCGCGATCTATCTCGCGATCACCACGATCTCGAATCTGGTGCTGATCTGGCTCGAGCGGCGCTATTCCATCGGCGTGCGCCGCGCCGACCTCTAATCCTGCTACTGGTCTAATCACGAGCGTCTGGGATCATGATCGAAATCATCCAGGAATACTGGAAGAACTACCTCTTCACCGACGGCTATCGCATCACCGGTCTCGCGATCACGATGTGGCTGCTGGTCATTTCCATCGGCTTGGGCTTTTGTCTGTCGGTGCCGCTCGCGGTGGCGCGGGTGTCGAAGAACAAGCTGCTGTCGCGCGCCGTCTGGCTCTACACCTACGTGTTCCGCGGCACGCCGCTGTATGTGCAGTTGCTGCTGTGCTACACGGGCCTGTACAGCCTGCAGGTCGTGCGCGATCACATGCTGCTCGCCGAGTTCTTCCGCAGCGGCATGAACTGCACACTGCTCGCGTTCACGCTGAACACTTGCGCGTACACCACCGAAATCTTCGCCGGCGCGATCAAGGCGACGCCCTACGGCGAGATCGAGGCCGCGCGCGCCTACGGCATGTCGGGCTTCACGCTGTATCGGCGGGTGATCCTGCCGTCGGCGCTGCGCCGCGCGCTGCCCTACTACAGCAACGAAGTGATCCTGATGCTGCACGCCACCACGGTGGCATTCACGGCCACCGTGCCCGACATCCTCAAGATCGCACGCGACGTGAACTCGGCGACCTATCAGTCGTTCGAGGCGTTCGGCATCGCCGCCCTGCTCTATCTCTGCATTTCGTTCGCGCTCGTGTGGCTGTTCCGCCGTGCCGAGCATCGCTGGCTCGCTTATTTGCGGCCGCAAGGCAAATAAGTAGTCGAGTCAGTCAAGGACCGTTCATGAACTCCCAGATGCACAAGCTTTTCGTCGACGACATTCACAAGCAGTACGGCAGCAACGAGGTGCTCAAAGGCGTCTCCCTCAAGGCGAAGGCCGGCGATGTGATCAGCGTCATCGGCTCGTCGGGTTCGGGCAAGAGCACGATGCTGCGCTGTATCAACTTTCTCGAGCAACCGAACCAGGGGCGCATCTTCGTCGACGGCGACGAAGTCCGCACGCTGAAGGACAAGACGGGCGCGCTGAAGGTCGCCGATCCGAAACAGTTGCGACAGATGCGCTCGAAGCTCTCGATGGTGTTCCAGCACTTCAACCTGTGGTCGCACATGAACGTGCTGGAGAACGTGACCGAGGCGCCCATCAACGTGCTCGGGCTGCCGAGGAAGGATGCCGAGGATCGCGCACGCATGTATCTGGAAAAGGTGGGGCTCGCGCCGCGGCTGGAGAAGCAATATCCGTCGCATCTGTCGGGCGGACAGCAGCAGCGGGTGGCGATCGCCCGCGCGCTCGCGATGCATCCGGACGTCATGCTGTTCGACGAGCCGACCTCCGCGCTCGATCCGGAACTGGTCGGCGAAGTCCTGAAGGTGATGCAGACGCTCGCCGAAGAAGGCCGCACGATGATCGTCGTGACCCACGAGATGGCGTTCGCGCGCCACGTCTCGAACCACGTGGTGTTTCTGCACCAGGGGCGCGTCGAGGAGGAAGGTCATCCTGATGCGGTCTTCGGCAACACAAAGAGTGAGCGCCTGAAACAGTTCCTCTCGGGCAGCCTCAAGTAACCGCCTTCCTGCTGCACCCGCAAGCATCCCACTCCAGAAAGAGCGCCCGCGAGGCGCTTTTTTTGCGTTCGCGCGCCGCCGCATCCGACTATTGCGCGTGGCGACTCGAACTAGCGCCACGCTTCGTCCGCGTCAATAGGAGACAAACCTGACCCCGAAACTTACATTGCGCTGAAGCCTTGATGGAATAAGGCTTTGCGGGATGTTTCCCATGGTGTGGGTCATCTCCATAACACATCACCATTGCGTTTTTGACACAAACGAACGGCCTTCGTCATTTTTCTTTGGCGCGCATAACGTAATTTGTTAAATTGGTAACGAAAGTACCAAAACGAAGTACCGAAAAAGTAGTTTTACTTCAAAGAGTCCACAAGAAACTGAGGAACGACACCGATCAACGAATCGGCGTCAGATTCGCGCGTACCCCACGCGAATCGCTGCAAGCACTACAAGCCCGCGTGTCCTTCCTCTGAAAAACAATTTTCGGTTGGGTGCGCCTGCATCGAACCACACCGCAGCACTTGGGTTCTATTTCTTGACAGGGTTGGAGGAGATGATGAAGAAAGCTTTGCTCGCGTCGGCAGCACTGCTGACGTTCAGCGCGGTGGCGCACGCTCAGAGCAGCGTGACGTTGTATGGCCGCCTGGACGCGGGGCTCGAATATATGAACGGCGTGCCGACCGGTCCGGCCGGCGCACCCGCCACTGGTAGCTCGCACCGCTTCAAGGCGGAAAGCGGCGACTGGGGTACGAGCTTGTGGGGCATGAAGGGCGTCGAAGATCTGGGCGGCGGCTATCGCGCCGTGTTCCAGTTGGAAGGCAGCTTCAACACCATGACGGGCGCGGGCCCGGGCGGCGGCGGTCTCTTCAATCGCTGGGCGACGGTCGGTGTGGCGAACAACCAGTTCGGTACCCTGCTGCTGGGTCGTGAGCTGTTCATCTCCAACGGCGTGTGGGACTTCGATCCGTTCGGCCAGTCGAACTGGTCGTCGGCGTCGCTGGTGCGTGGCCGCAACTGGCCGCAATCGAGCAACAACATTTCGTACCAGTCGCCGAAGATCGCCGGCTTTGACTTCTACGGCCAGTACGCGCTCTCGAACGCGACGAACTGGAACGGTAACGGCACGACGCCGCAAGGCCGCGAGGGTGGTGCGTACATCACCTACACGACGCCGCTGTTCCAGATTCGCGGTATGTACGATGAAATCCGCAACCCGGCAAACGGTACGCTCGGCGGCGTGTACAACGCGATCGACGGCGGCGCAGGCGGCAACGGCGTGTACGGATATTCGCGTGAGTACTCGGCGATGTTCAACGTGTTCCTGGGCCAGTTCAAGATCCAGGGCGCCTATCAGGCCATCCGCAGTTCCGGCATGACGGGTCAACTGCCCGGCCAGCCGACCGCACTCGATCACGAGTGGGGCGGCGTGACGTGGCAGGCCACGCCGGCAGCGGCGCTGATCGCGGCGGTCTACCACGTGAACGGCAACAACGGCGCGGGTAACGCGAACATCTACACGATCGGCGGTTCGTACAACCTGTCCAAGCGCACGCTGCTCGATCTGCAGGTCGCATCCGTGCAGAACAGCAAGACCGCCAACTACGGTCTGAACGCCAACAACTACGGTTCGGCGGCTTCGACGGACAACCCGTTCCCGGGCCACAGCCAGACCGGCGTGTACGCAGGCATCCAGCACTCGTTCTAAAACACGAGGCTGACAAGAACAGAGTTTCGACAGGTTTTCACGCTGCTGCGAGAGGCGCGTATCGGTGCGGTACCCGAAAGGGTATCGCACCGTTTTTTATTGGAGCGCTGCGTCTGCATCACCCGGCTGACAGCCCCATGCTCACCGGACAAAATTCGACAAAAGCATCCTGCCGAATAGCATCTTTTCTCCTCCAGAATTCGAGTCGGCGGTTCATCCGGCCGCACGTCGCGTCCGATCGGATCGCCGTCGATCAAGGATAGTGGAGGAGACCATGAAGAAGGCTTTGCTCGCGTCGGCGGCGCTATGGACGTTCAGCGCGCTCGCGCAGGCCCAGGACAGCATCACGTTGTATGGACGCCTGGACGCCGGCCTCGAGTACATGACGGGCGTGCCCACCGGCGTTGCGCCGAACGGCGCGGCCACGGGCAGCGCGCACCGCTTTCGCGCCGAGAGCGGCGACTGGGGCACGAGCCTGTGGGGACTGAAGGGCGTCGAGGATATCGGCAACGGCAACCACGTGGTGTTCCAGCTGGAGGGCAGCTTCAACACGATGAACGGCCAGGGCCCGGGCAACAACGGCCTCTTCAATCGCTGGGCCACGGTCGGCCTGAGCAACGACCGGTACGGCACGCTGCGGGTCGGGCGCGAACTGTTCATCTCGAACGGCCTATGGGACTTCGATCCTTTCGGACAATCGGCGTGGTCGTCAGCATCGCTGGTGCGCGGGCGCAACTGGCCGCAATCGAGCAACAACGTCTCCTGGCAGTCGCCGAAGGTTGCGGGCTTCGACTTCTACGGCCAGTACGCCTTCTCGAACACAAGCAGCTGGAATGGCAACGGCACGAGCCCGCAAGGCCGTGAGGCCGGTGCGCAGATCACCTACACCGCGCCGCTCTTTCAGGTGCGCGGCATCTACGACGAGATCCGCAACCCGGCCAACGGCTCGCTCGGCGGCGCTTATGCAAACGGCGGCAATGGCGTCTACGCCTGGTCGCGCGAGTACACCGCGCTGCTCAATGTGTTCCTGGGTCGGTTCAAGCTTCAGGGCGGCTATCAGGCCATCCGCAGCTCGGGCATGACCGGCCTGCAACCCGGCCAGCCTTCCGCGCTCGATCAGGAATGGGGCGGCGTGACCTGGCAGGCGACGCCCGCCGCCGCGCTGATCGCCGCCGTGTATCACGTCAACGGCAACAACGGCGCGGGCAATGCCACCCTGTACTCCGTAGGCGGCTCCTACAAGCTGTCCAAGCGCACCCTGCTCGATTTCCAGGTGGCGACGGTGCAGAACAGCGGCAGCGCGAACTACGGCCTGAGTGCGAACAACGTGGGCAACACGGCCGCGACGGACAACCCGCTGCCCGGCCATAGCCAGAGCGGCGTGTACGCCGGCATCCAGCATTCGTTCTGAATTGCCGTTCAGCCCGTGTAAAAAAACCGCCGGTGTACGCCGGCGGCCTTGGCAACAAAAGCAAAGTCAGCGCGACTCCCGCGCCGACCCCGACGCGCCATGACTCAACCAGTCGAGCACCGCGCCCGCGTCATCGTCGCCGGATGCGCGCGCCTTCTCGACCGTCTCGGTGAGCTTGGCGCCCGGCTGCGGCGCCGCGCGGCGGATCGCCACGCCGACCGCGAGGATGTCGATGATCAGCAGATGCAGGATGCGCGAAATCATCGACAACTGCGACTCGCGGATCTCGATGTGATCGGTTTCCAGCGCGACCGTCGCCCGCTTGGCGAGCGGCGTGTTGCTCGACGTGATGGCGATGACCGTCGCGCCCTGCTGCATCGCCACTTCCAGCACGCGCAGCAGTTCGGGCGCCCTGCCCGACTTCGATACCGCGACGATCACATCGCCCTTGCCCAGCAGCGCGGCAGACGCGGCCTGCATGTACAGATCGCCATACGCGATGGTCGGAATGCCGAAGCGGAAGAACTTGTAGTGCGCGTCCTGCGCGACGATGTTCGAATTCCCCAGCCCATAGAACTCGATGCGCCGCGCGCCGTTGAGGATATCGATCGCGCGCTCGACGTTGTCGAAGTTCAGATGCTCGCGCAGCTGCAGGATGGCGGATACCGTGTTGTCGAGCACCTTCGCGCCGAAGTCCGTGGCCGTGTCGCCGAGATGCACCTGGCTGTGACTCACCGGAATCGTGCCGGTCAGCCCGGTTGCGAGCTTCAGCTTGAAGTCCGACAAACCCTGGCAACCAAGCGAGCGGCAGAAGCGGATCACGGTGGGCTGACTCACGTCGGCCTTGCGCGCGATGTCGATGATCGGATCGTTGATGATCGAGCGCGGATGGTTCAGCGCGAGGTCGGCCACGCGCCGCTCGGCGGGCGTCAACGCATCGCGCATTTGGCGGATGCGCTCGAACACCGCCGAGGAGCCGCTGTTCGCGCGATTCGACAACTGCTCGGACAAAATCGCCGAGACGCCGAGGAACGCCGGATACTCGGCCGTGATGATGAAGGTGGGAATGCCGGCGAGATATTGCTGGAAGCGTCCCTTGGCCTCGAAGCGCTCGCGGAACGGCGACTTGTGGAACAGCTCGCCCAGCTTGAGCACGATGCCGCCGCCGATGAAAATCCCGCCCAGCGCGCCCAGCGTCACCGCGATATTGCCCGCGAAGGTGCCGAGAATCGCGCAGAAGCAGTTGACCGTTTCGAGCGCGAGCGCTTCGCCGTCCAGCGCGCGCTGGGTGACGTCGGCGGCGCTGAAAGAGTCCGCGACGTTCACGGCATCCCGTTCAGCCAGCGCCCGATAGATCAGCTCCAGCCCTTGCCCCGCGCAGACCCGTTCGAACGACACGTGCGGAAACTTGCGGCGCGCGAAGCGCATGACGAGATCTTCGCGTTCGTCGAACGGCGAGAACGTGGCGTGACCGCCTTCACTGCCGAGCGCGATCCAGCGGTCATCGGCGGGAATCAGGCCCGACACGCCCAGGCCCGTGCCCGGTCCGAGCAGCCCGATCACGCTGTTCTGCCGGCGCGCGCCGCCGCCCACCTGGACGCGCTGCGCGTCGGTCAGGCCGGGCACGGCCATGGCCAGCGCAGTGAAGTCGTTCACGACCAGGAGCGTGTCGAAGCCGAGCGCGCGGCGCGTCGCCTCGATGGAGAAGCTCCAGTCGTGATTGGTCATCTTGACGTGATCGCCATCCACCGGATTGGCAATGGCGATCGCCGCATGATTCACGCGGCTGACCTGCGTGTCCTTCAGATACTGCTGCATCACTTCGGCGATGCCAGGATAATCCGCGCCCGGATAGACGCGGATCTGGCCGACCTCGCCCGGCGCCGTCTCCAGCGCGAAACGCGCATTGGTACCGCCGACATCGGCCAGGAGTCTCGGTCCGTCCGCGTGCTGAGCCGCTGCCTTATGCACGCCCTTATGCACACCAGTAGACATCGAGCTTCACTCCTTCAGCATGGGCCAGCGTCGAGATGGCGTTCTTCTGCGGCGCGGCGAGCGCGGCATTCAGGACGTCGAGTTTCTTCTGCCCGGCGATGAACAAATACAGTTGCCCGACCTGCGTCAGCGCCGACATCGACAGGCTGACGCGCGCATGCGGCGCCGCGCCCGGATGCACGGCGACGAAGCGGTCCGGCGTGCTGATGGCGAAGTCCCACTCGGGAGCATCGGCGAAGATGGACGCCGTATGGCCGTCCTCGCCCATGCCGAGCACGGCGACATCGGGCAGACGGCGGCGCGGGTCGGCATTCAGTTCCGCGATATGGTTTTCAAGCGGCTTCGTCGTGTCCACGAGCGGCAGGAAACAGGCGGCCGCCGCCGCGTTCTGCAGCACGGTGTTGCGCGCGAATTCCGCATTGCTCGCCGGATCGGTTTCGGGCACCCAGCGGTCGTCGACCAGGGTGACATCGATATGCGCCCAGTCGAGCGGCTCGTGCGAGAGCGCCTGCAAGAACGGCTTCGGACTGCTGCCGCCCGATACCGCGAGCGTGGCATGCGCGCCCTGGCCGGCGGCGTCGGCGTCGGCCGAGGCTGCGCCCCGCGCCGCGAGCGTCGCGCTCAGTGCGTCCGCCACGGCTTTCGCCAGCGCGTCCGAATGGGCGCGGGGGTCATCGAAAGTGTGAAGCTCGATCACTGCTCCTCCTGCTTGTTTTGGTTTATCGATCCGCTTTCTGCCTGCGCCATCGCAACGATGGGCGAAGCGGTCTGTTGTCGCCGCGCGCCTCTGACGGGCGGCGTCGGCATGACGTCTTCAGTTCTCTTCCTCGAGCCAGCAGGTGCCGTGCTGCGCGAGCATCGCGCTCGATGCCGCCGGCCCCCACGTGCCCGATGCATACGGCTTCGGCTTGTTGGCCGACGACGCCCACGCGTTCAAAATCGGCTCGACCCAGCGCCACGCTGCTTCCTGCTCGTCGCGCCGCACGAACAACGCGAGCCGGCCGTTGATCACGTCGAGCAGCAGGCGCTGATACGCCTCCATCTGTCCTTCCTTGAAGAACTGGTCGAACGCGAGGTCGAGATGGACGCTTGCCAGATTCATGCCTTCGCCGGGCTGCTTCGCAAGGCAGTACAGGCGAATGGATTCGTTCGGCTGCAAACGGATCACGAGCCGGTTCACGCCCACGCGCGACGCATTCGCGCCCAGCGCCGAATGCGGCACGGCGCGGAAGTTCACGACGATCTCCGCGACCCGGTCCGCCAGCCGCTTGCCCGTGCGCAGGAAGAACGGCACGCCCGCCCAGCGCCAGTTCTCGATCTCCACCTTCAGCGCGACGAAGGTTTCGGTGTTGCTGTCGGGACGCACGCCTTTTTCGGTGGCATAGGCCGGCACCGCCGCGCCGCGGATCACGCCCGCATGATATTGACCGCGCACCGCGACCCGGCTGATGTCGCGTTCGTCCACCGGCTTCAGCGCGCGCAGCACGCGCAGTTTCTCGTCGCGCACGGAGTCGGAATCGATGGAATGCGGCGGCTCCATGGTCACGATGGAGAGCAGTTGCAGCAAGTGGTTCTGCACCATGTCGCGCAGCGCGCCCGTATTGTCGTAGAAGTCGCCGCGCGCTTCCACGCCGAGTTCTTCCGCGATCGTGATCTGGATGCTCTCGACCCACTCGCGCCGCCACAGCGGCTCGAACAGCACGTTGGAGAAGCGCAGCGCAAGCAGGTTCTGCACCGGCTCCTTGCCGAGATAGTGATCGATCCGGTAGATCTGCTCTTCCTGAAAGATCTCGCCGACGGCGTCATTGATGGCGTTCGACGACTTCAGGTCGTAGCCGAGCGGCTTCTCCAGCACGATGCGCGCGTTCTGGTTCAGGCCGACATCCGCCAGCGCGCGGCAGATGGGCACGAACAGCGACGGGCCGGTTGCCAGATAGAAGACGCGCGTTCCGTCGTACTGCGCGAGCGCGTCACGTAACGTAACGAAGTCTTCGGCGCGCCCGAGATCGATGCCGACGTACTGGAAGCGTTCGAGGAAGCTGCGCCACGCGGGCTCGTCCACGCCGCTCTTCGACACATGCGGCTTCACGTGCTCTTCAACCCATGCGCGATACGCGGCCTGGTCCAGCGACTCGCGCGCGACGCAGACGATCCGGCCCGCCGGGTTGAGCATGCCCGCGCGATGGGCCTCGAACAGCGCAGGAAGAATCTTGCGCATGGAGAGGTCGCCGGTGCCGCCGAAGAGGACAAAGATGAAGTTCGAATCGCTTTGCATGGGTCTGAACGTGGGTTCCTGACGCTGGGTGAATCGAAATCGGTGGCGCTGTGTTATCGAACTTTCATGCTCATTACGGGACAATTTCAGCACTATTCCGAAGCAGGCGCTGAAGAACTCCTCTAAACCGGCCGTAGTCCGATAAAATTTTTTTTGACACTGAATTGTAGTTTAACTACAATTCAAATCAAGAGGAAATGTCATCGCAGGGAAAATCGCACTGTCAAAGAGAGTCGTCCTGCAGCGCGCAGTTTCTCCGCCGACCTTCCGAGCGCATGTTATCGGAGCCCCGGAACCCTTGCTTTTCACGCAAGGCGTGCCTTTCAGCTCCCAGTGCGTCCGGCCTCGCCGCCGTGCCCGGCGCGCCCCGCAACTCCGCGCGCACAGGCCGGCAAAAATCAAAAGAGGAGACAGCAGTTGCAATTCCACCCACTCATCTCTTGAGAGCCGTGCGGCCGCTATCGGTTGCCGGCCCTGCACGCACGCGGCGTTCCATGCGCCTCGCGCCTGCCGCATCCCGCCGACACCGCCGATTCCCGGCCGCCCACGTTGTGCCGTTTTTTGACCACTGTTTTTCCAACAATGCTTCTGGCGGCTTCGGGAGCCAATCGTTTCTTGTTCAGGTGTCGAGGAGATAAACAATGAAAGTCCGTAAGCTCATGGGCGCACTGTGCGCCGCAGGTCTTCTGTGCGGTGCGACGGCGTCGGCGGTCCAGGCTGCCGAGGCGGTTTCGGTGCTGCACTGGTGGACGTCCGGCGGCGAATCGAAGGCGGTCGGCGTGCTCAAGGACGACATGACCAAGCAGGGCTATCAGTGGAAGGACTTCGCGGTGGCGGGCGGCGCGGGCGCTGCGGCGATGACCGCGCTGAAGACCCAGGTGATCTCGGGCAATGCGCCTTCGGCCGCGCAGATCAAGGGGCCGCTGATCCAGGAATGGGCCGAGCAAGGCGTGCTCGTGCCGATCGACTCCGTCGCGGGTGACTGGAAGAAGAACCTGCCGCCGGAAATCGACAAGATCATCCACGCCGACGGCCATTACGTCGCCGCGCCTTTCTCGGTGCACCGCGTGAACTGGCTGTACATCAACAAGGCGGCGCTCGACAAGGCTGGCGGCAAGGTGCCGACCAACTGGAACGAGTTCTTCCAGGTCGCGGACAAGATGAAGGCCGCGGGCATTATGCCGATCGCGATGGGCGGCCAGCCGTGGCAGGATCTGACGCTGTGGGAAGACGTGGTGCTCTCGCAGGGCGCGGACTTCTACAAGAAGGCGATCGTCGACCTCGACCAGAAGACGCTGACGTCGCCGCAGATGATTCAGGTGTTCGACACGGTCCGCAAGATCCAGGGCTATTTCGACAGCGGCCGCACCGGCCGAGACTGGAACCTGGCCACGGCCATGGTCATCCAGGGCAAGGCGGGCATGCAGTTCATGGGCGACTGGGCGAAGGGTGAGTTCGCCGGCGCGAACAAGAAGGCGGGCACGGACTACATCTGCGCGCCGGTGCCGGGCACGGAGAAGGCCTACACCTTCAACGTCGATTCCTTCGTGTTCTTCCAGCAGAAGGACCAGAAGGCCGCCACGCCGGGCCAGCTCGCGCTCGCGAAGACCATCATGACGCCGGAATTCCAGGAGCAGTTCAGCCTGAACAAGGGCTCGATCCCGGTCCGTCTCGGCGTGTCGATGGCTAAATTCGACGACTGCGCGAAGAAGTCCTACGCTGATGAACAGACGGCGATCAAATCGGGCGGCTATGTTCCGTCGCTCGCGCACGGCATGGCTCAAGGCGACGCCGTCGCCGGCGCCATGACGGACGTCGTGACGAAGTTCATGAATTCGTCGCAGGATTCGAAGAGCGCGGTGGCCGCGCTCGCGAACGCCGCCAAGACGAAGTAAGTCGGCTGCACTCAGAAGCGGCGCGCCCGAGTGAGCGCGCCGCTTCCACCAACAAGCATCTGCATCACCTGCATCACGCCAGCTGCAAGCAGCGCCGTTTGCTTCCGCCGAAGCACAGCCATTCCGCCATCAGGCGCCATAAGAAAAGTGCGACAGAACGCACCGAGCGTCGGCGCATTTTCCAGGAGTCGAGTCGTGACTGCCTCCCTTACCGCGGACAAGAAACCGCAAAACCCGCCGCGTCGCGCGCCGCCCACGTCGGCGCTCGCCGACCGCTGGATCCCGAAGCTGGTGCTCGCGCCCAGCGTCGCGATCGCACTCGTGTTCGTGTACGGCTTCATCGGCATCACGGGTTATCTTTCGCTGTCCGAGTCGCGGCTGATGCCGCGTTACGACTTCGCAGGCTTCGCCCGCTACAAGCAGCTCTTCGCCAACGACGTCTGGTGGACCTCCGCCGCCAATCTCGGCTGGTTCGGCATTCCGTTCATCGGCATTTGCGTGATCCTCGGGCTGTTCCTCGCCATCCTGCTCGACCAGAAGATCCGCAACGAAGGCGCGCTGCGCGCGATCTTTCTCTATCCGATGGCGCTCTCGTTCATCGTGACCGGCACCGCGTGGCAGTGGATCCTGAACCCGGGCCTGGGCCTCGAAAAGGTGTTCCACGACTGGGGCTGGACGAGCTTCTCGTTCAACTGGCTGGGCGATCCGGACAAGGCCATCTTCTGCGTCGTGATCGCGGCGGTGTGGCAATCCACCGGCTTCGTGATGGCCCTGTTCCTCGCCGGACTGCGCGGGGTCGACGCCGAAATCTTCAAGGCCGCGCAAGTGGACGGCGCGACGCTGCCCACCATCTACCGCAAGATCGTGATTCCGAGCATGCGCCCGGTGTTCTTCTCGGTGCTGCTGATCCTCTGCCACATCACGATCAAGACCTTCGACCTGGTGGTCGCGCTGACGGCGGGCGGTCCGGGCACCTCCTCCTCGCTGCCGGCCATCTTCATGTACACGTTCTCCTTCAACCGGGGGCAGCTCGGCGTCGGCGCGGCGTCGTCGATGATGATGCTGGCCACGGTCGTCGCGGTGCTCGTGCCGCTCATGTATCTCGAATCGAGGAGCACCCGCAATGCAGCCTAAGATGACCCTGAGCCGCGCCGTCATCTATGCGGTGCTGATTCTCTTCGCGCTCTATTTCCTGTTCCCGATCTACGTGATGCTGTCGACCTCCTTCAAGGATCTCGACCAGTTGCGCACGGGCAACCTGCTGACGCCGCCGACGCACTTCACCTTCGCGCCGTGGGTCAAGGCATGGCAGGAAGCCTGTACCGGCGTGCGCTGCGACGGCATGCAGCCGTTCTTCATGAACTCGGTGCGCATGGTGATTCCGGCGGTGCTGATCTCGTCCTTCGTCGGCGCGTTCAACGGCTATGTGCTCACGCACTGGCGCTTTCGCGGCGCGGATGGCCTCTTCACGATGCTGCTGGTCGGCTGCTTCATCCCGTTCCAGGCCATTCTCCTGCCGATGGCGCGCCTGCAAGGCTTCCTCGGCCTGTCGAACACGACCACGGGCCTGGTGCTGGTTCACGTGATCTATGGCATCGCGTTCACGACGATGTTCTTCCGCAACTTCTACGTGAGCATTCCGGCCGAGCTGGTGAAGGCGGCGCGCATCGACGGCGCGGGCTTCTTCACGATCTTCACGAAGATCCTGCTGCCGGTGTCGCTGCCGATCTTCATGGTGTGCCTGATCTGGCAGTTCACGCAGATCTGGAATGACTTCCTGTTCGGGATCGTGTTCTCCGGCGTGGATTCGATGCCGATCACGGTGGCGCTGAACAACCTGGTGAACACGTCGACGGGCGTGAAGGAATACAACGTCGACATGGCGGGCGCGATCATCGCCGCACTGCCGACCATCCTGGTCTACATGATTGCCGGACGTTATTTCGTGCGCGGGCTGACGGCCGGCGCGGTGAAGGGTTGATCGCCGCGGTCGCGCGATTCCCTGTTGAAGAGACTACATAGAGGATTCACATGGCAAGCCTTTCCATCCGTGACGTGTACAAGACCTACCCGAACGGGGTGCCGGTTCTCAAGGGCGTCAACATCGACATCGAGGACGGTCAGTTCCTGATTCTCGTGGGCGGCTCGGGCTGCGGCAAATCGACTTTGCTGAACATGATCGCCGGGCTCGAAACGGTCACCAAGGGCGACATCTTGATCGACGGCAAAACGGTCAACGACCTCTCGCCGAAAGACCGCGACATCGCGATGGTGTTCCAGTCCTACGCGCTCTATCCGTCGATGAGCGTGCGCGACAACATCTCGTTCGGCCTGAACATCCGCAAGGTGCCGAAGGACGAACAGAAGAAGATCGTCGACCGCGTGTCGGAGACGCTGCAGATCGGCCATCTGCTGGACCGCAAGCCGGGCCAGCTGTCGGGCGGCCAGCGTCAGCGCGTCGCGATGGGCCGCGCGCTGGCCCGCGACCCCGTCATGTTCCTGTTCGACGAACCGCTCTCCAACCTCGATGCGAAGCTGCGCATCGAAATGCGTTCGGAGATCAAGCTGCTGCATCAACGTCTCGGCACGACGATCGTGTACGTGACGCACGACCAGATCGAGGCGATGACGCTGGGCGATCGCATCGCCGTGATGAAGGACGGCGTCGTGCAGCAGTTCGGCGCGCCGCAGGAGATCTATGATTCGCCGTCCAATTTGTTCGTGGCGGGGTTCATCGGCGCGCCGCCGATGAACTTCATCACCGGCAAGTTGGTGGAAGCGGGCGCGGGCGTCGGCTTGCAGGTGGATACCGGCGTCGCGCAGAAGGTGCTGAATCTGCCCTTCGATGCGGGCCGTCTGCGCGGCAAGGTCATGCAGGACGTGATTCTTGGCTTGCGTCCGGAGCGCATCACCGATTCGCGCAGCGCGCACGATGTCTCGGATACCAGCTTGCAACCGGTGGACGTGCGCGTCGACGTGATCGAACCGACCGGGCCGGACACGCTGGTGTTCGCCCAGGTGAATGGCAAGCGCATCGTGTCGCGCGTGCATCCGGCGTCGAATCCGCAACCGCTGTCGAACATGACGCTGCTGTTCGATGTCTCGAAGGCCGTGCTGTTCGATCCGCAGACGGAGGAGCGGCTGGCCTGAAGCCCGCGCGCGCAAGCAGTCTGGACGCCACGGTTCGCCGTGGCGTCTTTTTTGGTGATGCCCGGATTGAACCGCTGTTGCTAGTGGGATGCCGGCGCAGAGGCCGATTCGGAAACAATTCTCAGGATATTCGGATGGCTTTCCATCCTCAACGGGTTGAAGCTTCCGAAGGTCGGCGCCACGGGTGCGGGCGAGCAGGATCTGGAGTCGGGAATGACTCATGGAACCTCTCCCCGCTCTCAGAAATCAACTTCGCGCGAAAGACATGAGCATGAGCAACTGGCCGAACGGCTGGCAGTCGCGCGATGTGACGACGCGATCATGGGCGCCGGCCGCCCGGGGCCTCTCGCGTTGGCATGTGCACGGCAAAGCGGCGCCGCCGGGACGCCACCTTCTCCGCGTTGCAGAACGTGAGAGAGAGGCGATTCCCTCCGCCCGCTTCGTCGAGGCACGGCTGGCCGGATGCGGCTGGCTGGCACAATCCCTCTTTCGTCACCCGAACCTTCGCACCCCGCATGCCCTTTCTCTCCTCGCATCCCGAACTCGCCTGGCCGGCGTCCGAAGGCGCCGATCCCTTCATTGGCCTCGAAGCCCTCGACGATCCACGCGCGCAAGCCTGGGTCGACGCCCAGAACCGCCGCACGGAGGCTGCCTTCGGCGCCACGCCCGATGCGCATGCGCTCGCCGCGCGGCTGGAAGCCATCTATACATCGCAGGACCGCATCGTCGTGTGCTCGCGCTACGACGACTGGGGCTACAGCACCTGGCAAGACGACGCGCATCCGCTCGGCATCACGCGGCGCACGCCGTGGAGCGCGTGGCTCGCCGGCACGCCCGAATGGGAAACCGTGCTCGATGTCGACGCCCTCGACCTCAATACGCGCGAGGACGCCGACACGCGCTGGACGCTCGCCGGATTCGACCTGCTCTACCCCACTTATGACCGCGCGCTGGTGAGCCTGTCGCCCGGCGGCTCGGACGCGTGCGTGGTGCGTGAATTCGATATCGAGACGAAGCGTTTCGTCGCGGACGGCTTCTGCCTGCCCGAAGTCGGCAAGCACGACATCTCGTGGATCGATCGCGATACGGTCTATGTCGGCTGGGACGACAGCCGGACGAACCCGCGCCCCGAGCTCACCACGTCGGGGTTTCCACGTCAGGCGCGGCGCTGGTCGCGCGGCACGCCGCTCGCCGCGGCGCCCGTCGTCTTCGAAGGCGAACGGCGTGACATATCGGCGGGCGTGGACTACGACCCGATCGACAAGCTGCATCATGCATCGCGCGCCACCAGCTTCTTCGACACGGTGAACTACTGGCTGGACGAAGCCTCCGGCGAGTGGCGCCAGTACGAGCTGCCCGCGCACGCGGACATCGAGCATTGGCACGGCTGGCTCTTCGTCACGCCGCGCAAGTTCTGGAACGCGGGCGGCCGCCGCCATGCGCCCGGCACGCTCACCGTCATCCGCCGCGACGCCTTCCTCGCAGGCTCGCGGCAGTTCACCGTGCTATACACGCCGTCCGAGCGTCGGGTGCTGGCCGACATCGACTTCACGAAACAGTGGCTGATCATCTCGGAAATGGATGACGGCGTGCCGCGCGTCACCCTGCGGCGCCCGCCCGAGGACGACACGCAAGCATGGCAGACGCGTGCATTCGAGCTGCCGGAGGCAAGCCACGCCTATGTGTCCGCCATCGACGGCGAACGCGACGACACCGTGCTCATCGACGTCGAACATTTTCTGGTGCCGCCGTCGCTGCATTACGCGGATCTCGCCAGCGATGCGCCGTGGCAACTGCTCGCCCGCCTGCCCGCCCAATTCGACGCCGGCGGCATGTCCGCCGTGCGCCGTCACGCCATCGCGCCGGACGGAGAGCGCATTCCGTACTGGCTGATCGGACGTGACGTCGAGACGAACACGGCTGCGCGTCCCTGCCTGCTATACGGCTATGGCGGCTTCGAAGTGGCGCTGGAACCGGCCTACGACGCGACGACCGCCATTGCGTGGCTCGAACGCGGCGGACTGTACGCGATGGCGAACATTCGCGGCGGCGGAGAATTCGGACCGGCATGGCATCAGGCGGCCTTGCGCGAGAAACGGCAGATCGCCTTCGACGATTTCATCGCGGTCGCGCAGGCGCTCATCGATTCGGGCGTCACGTCGAGCAAGCAACTTGCCATCCGCGGCGGCAGCAATGGCGGCCTGCTCGTGGGCGCTTGCATGGTGCAGCGGCCGGAGCTGTTCGGCGCGGTGCTGTCGGAAGTGCCGCTGCTCGACATGGCGCGCTTCCATCAGTTGCTGCAAGGCGCATCGTGGATCGACGAATACGGCGATCCCGACAACCCCGACGACCTGCGTGTCCTGATGACCTATTCGCCGTATCAGAACGTGCGGGCGGAGACGGCCTATCCGCCGGCGCTGTTCACGTCATCGACCGTGGATGACCGCGTGCATCCCGCTCACGGCCGCAAGATGGTGGCGAAGATGCAGGCGCAAGGTCATCCGGACGTGTGGTACGCGGAAACCGGTGAAGGCGGCCACGGCGCGGGCGTGGAATTCGAAGCCGTGGCGCGGACGGAAGCCGCCGCGTTCACGTTCGTCGCGGCGAAAGTGGGTCTGCTGAGTTGAGTTGAGCCCGCGCCTCAGACCTTCACCGGCGCCGCGTGCGAACGCAGCACCAGCGTGCGCCCGGCGAAGGTCAGCACTCCGCTCACGCCGATCACGATGCCCATGCCGTGCGGCGAGACATCGTGAAAGAGTCCCACCGCAAGACTCGACAACGCGCCGAGCGCGAGCTGCATCGCGCCGAACACGGCGGCGGCCGCGCCTGCATTGTGCGGATAGCGATGCATCAGTTCGGTCGTGCAATTGGCCGAGAGCAGTCCGACCACGCCGACCACGAAGAACAGGCACACGACAATCGACCACAGCCCGCCCCACCCCGTCAGCGACACGAGCGCCACCGCGAGCGCCGCGGCGACGCTCACGAACGACGCCGCCGAGATCATCTTCATGGCGCCCACCCGGCCGACCCATGTCGTGTTGAGCACATTGCCCGCGATGATGCCCACGATGTTGAGCCCGAACAGGAAGCCGTAGAACTGCGGCTTCACATGGAAGTAGTCGATGTAGACGAACGGCGTGGCCGTGATGTACGCGAACATCGACGCGAAGGCCATGCCGCCGCAGATCATGTGGCCCCAGGTGACCGGATCGGTGAGCAGGTGCCGGTAGGCGGCAAACGACTTGGTCAGCGCCGCGCTCGCGCGCTTCTCCTTCGGCCAGGTTTCCGGCACGCGCAGGAAGGCGGTCACGGCGCAGGTCAGCCCGAACAGCGTCAGCGCGATGAATACGACGCGCCAGCCGCCCAGCAGGATCAACTGCCCGCCGATCAGCGGCGCGAGCAGCGGACCCATCGACGTGACGATGGACAGCATCGACAGCACGCGGGCGGCGTCGGCCGGGGCGTGCGCGTCGCGGGCGATGGCGCGCGCCAGCACCGAGGCCGCGCCCGCGCCCAGCGCTTGCAGGAAGCGCACGAGCACGAGGGCATCGATGGAAAACGCCGCCGCACACGCAATGCTCGCCAGCGCATACAGCGCAATCCCGCCGAGCAGGACAGGCCGGCGGCCGTAGGCGTCCGACATCGGGCCATACAGCAGCATGCCGAACGAAAAGCCGAACATGAAACTCGTCAGCGTGCTTTGCGCGGCGGCCGGGCTCGTGCCGAAGGACGCCGCCAGCGCGGGCAGGCTCGGCAGATACATGTCGATCGACAGCGGGCCGCAAGCGGCGAGCGCGCCAAGCAGCAGAATCAAACGGCCGTCGGGCCGGCGCCGGGAGGTGTCGGACATGAAGTTCGCAGGACGGGAAAGGTGGAGGCGGTGCGGCTTTCGGCCGCGTAAGAGAAGGTCATTGTACGCGACGCTTTCCCATGATCCGACCCTGAACCGCGCCATGCGCTAAGCTCGACGCTCCCTCCTTTACACACCGCGCCGCCCCGATGACCGCCTTCCTGCTGATCTGGAGCCCGAAAAAGTGGCCGTGGCCCGAACTGCCCGATTTGGCGCGCCGGGTGGCCGCGGGGGACGCCGTCACCGATGTCTGGGGCTGCGGCACCGCGCGCGGTCTGCTGCCGGGCGACCGCGTGTTCGTGCACCGGGTAGCGCAAGAGCCGAAGGGCGTGTTCGCGTCGGGCTATGTGACGCGCGCGCCCTACGAAGTGCCGGACGCCAACAGCAAGCGGGGCTACCGGCTGTGCATCGACTTCGTTTATGACTGGCTCGTCGATGCACACGAACAGGTGGTCGTCACGCGCGACGAACTGCGGGCCCATCCCTTCTCGGTGCAGACCTGGGACGCGCAGATGTCCGGCACGCTCATCAAGCCAATGGCCGAAGGCGCGCTGGAAAAGCGCTGGACCGAGCGCACCGGGCGGCGCTCGCGGCCTTCCATGCCGCCGCCGCACATGTCGGCACCGGACCCCGCACCCACCGCGCCCACCGCGCGCCGGACGCGCGCACGCACGGCCCGCAAGCCCGCTTGACGCCGGTCAACGGCCCGGCCCCGACCCGGCCCGGTCGCAACGACTCCGGTACAATTTCAGCACCGCTTTTTCGCGTCGGATCGCGCGTTCCGCGGGCCAGCGCCCGCCCGGCGCGCGGCCGGTCCGGCGCGGCTCCCGCATTCACCTTCAGCGCAGGCTTTCATCCATGTCCAAGAATCAAGCACTCTTCGAACGCGCACAGCGAACCATTCCGGGCGGCGTGAACTCGCCGGTGCGGGCGTTCCGCTCGGTAGGCGGCACGCCGCGTTTCATCGAGCGCGCACAAGGGCCGTACTTCTGGGATGCGGACGGCAAGCGCTATATCGACTACATCGGCTCGTGGGGCCCCATGATCCTCGGCCATGTTCACCCGGACGTGCTCGACGCCGTGCAGCGCGTGCTGGCGCAGGGTTTCTCGTTCGGCGCGCCGACCGAAGCCGAGATCGAAATTGCCGAGGAAATCTGCAAGCTCGTGCCGTCGATCGAACAAGTGCGCATGGTGTCGTCGGGCACGGAAGCCACCATGAGCGCGCTGCGTCTGGCGCGCGGTTTCACGGGCCGCAGCCGCATCATCAAGTTCGAGGGCTGCTATCACGGCCACGCCGACAGCCTGCTCGTCAAGGCCGGTTCCGGCCTGCTCACGTTTGGCAATCCGACTTCGGCGGGCGTGCCGGCCGACATCGCGAAGCACACCACGGTGCTCGAATACAACAACGTCGAGCAGCTCAACGAGGCGTTCAAGGCCTTCGGCGCGGAAGTGGCCTCGGTGATCGTCGAGCCGGTGGCCGGCAACATGAATCTCGTGCGCGCGACCCCTGAGTTCCTGAACGCGCTGCGCGAGCGCTGCACCGAATACGGTGCGGTGCTGATCTTCGACGAAGTGATGTGCGGCTTCCGCGTGGCGCTCGGCGGCGCGCAAGAGGTCTACGGCATTCAGCCCGACCTCACGTGTCTCGGCAAGGTGATCGGCGGCGGCATGCCGGCGGCGGCCTTCGGCGGGCGGCGCGACATCATGGCCCATCTGGCGCCGCTGGGCGGCGTCTATCAGGCGGGCACGCTCTCCGGCAATCCGATTGCGGTGGCCGCCGGTCTCGCGACCTTGCGCCTGATCCAGCGCCCTGGCTTCTACGACGACCTGGCGAAGCAGACCCGCAAGCTCGTGGACGGCCTGACGGCCGCCGCGCGCGAGGCCCGGATTCCGTTCTGCGCCGACTCGATCGGCGGCATGTTCGGCCTGTATTTCTCCGACCAGGTGCCGGCGAGTTTCGCGCAGATCCAGCAAGGCGACACGCTGCGCTTCAACGCCTTCTTCCACGCCATGCTCGACGCGGACGTGTACTTCGCGCCGTCGGCATTCGAAGCGGGCTTCGTGTCGAGCGCGCACGACGACGCCGTGATCGGCGCGACGCTCGACGCGGCGCGCGGCGCATTCGCGTCGCTTGCGGCCTGACGCCGCCGGGCCGCGCCAATGTTCTCGCAAACCGATTTCACGCACATGGAGCGCGCGCTCGCGCTCGCCTCGAAAGGCATGTACACGACGACGCCGAACCCACGGGTGGGCTGCGTGCTCGTCAAGAACGGCGAAGTGATCGGCATGGGTTTTACGCAGCCGGCCGGTCAGGATCACGCCGAGGTTCGCGCGCTGAAGGACGCGCGCTCGCGCGGCAAGGATCCGCGCAGCGCCACGGCCTATGTGACGCTCGAACCATGCAGTCATTTCGGGCGCACGCCGCCGTGCGCGCACGCGCTGATCGACGCGCGCGTCGAAAAAGTGATCGCCGCGATGGAAGATCCGAATCCGGCCGTGTCCGGGCGCGGTCTGACCATGTTGCGCGATGCGGGCGTCGACGTGCGCTGCGGGCTGCTCGCCAACGAAGCGTATGAGCTGAACATCGGCTTCGTGTCGCGCATGACGCGACGCCGGCCATGGGTGCGCATGAAGGTCGCGGCCACGCTCGACGGCCGCACCGCGCTGCCGTCCGGCGCCAGCCAGTGGATCACCGGCGAGGACGCGCGCGCCGACGGCCACGCGTGGCGCGCCCGCGCCTGCGCGATCCTCACCGGCATCGGCACGGTGCGCGAAGACGACCCGCAACTGACGGTGCGCGCGGTGGATACGCTGCGCCAGCCGCAGCGCGTGCTGATCGACAGCCGTCTTGACGTGCCGCCCGAAGCCCGCATTCTCGATGGCGCGCCGCCGTGGATCTTCCATGCCGCCGATGCCGATCCCGCGCGTGCCGCCGCGCTGCGCGACAAGGGCGCGGAGCTGCTCGAGGTATCGAACGAGCAGGGCAAGGTGGATCTCCCCGCCATGCTCACGGCCCTCGCCGATCGCGGCATCAACGAACTGCACGTGGAAGCGGGCCACAAGCTGAACGGCTCGCTGCTGCGCGAAGGCTGCGTCGACGAATTGCTGGTTTATCTCGCGCCGAGCCTGCTCGGCAGCGCGCCCGGCATGTTCGACTTCGCGCCGCCCGACACGCTCGACGCACGCCCGCATCTGAAATTTCATCGCATCGACCGTCTGGGCGACGATCTGCGCATTCTGGCGCGCTTCGCCGATGCCAACGTGGCAAGCTGACGGCACCCCGGTCTCCCGGTTTTTGATTCCGTTTTCTGATTCAAAGGAACGCTCCAGATGTTCACAGGAATTGTCGCGGCGATCGGCCGCATCGAAAAAGTCACGCCGCTTGGGGCGCAGGACGCGGGCGTTCGCCTGACGATCGCGGCCGGCGGGCTCGACCTGAGCGACGTCGAACTCGGCGACAGCATTGCCATTCAGGGCGCCTGCATGACGGTGATCCAGAAGACGCCCGAGTCTTTCGATGTCGATGTCTCACGCGAAAGCCTGAACAAGACGGTCGGCCTGGGCGAGGCCGGCGCCGGCGTGAACCTGGAAAAAGCGCTGCGCGCGCACGACCGCCTGGGCGGCCATCTCGTTTCAGGACACGTGGACGGCCTGGGCGTCGTTTCGAAGTTCGAGCCGGTGGGCGAGTCGCACGAACTGCGCATCGTCGCGCCGAAGGACATCGGCAAGTATCTCGCCTACAAGGGTTCGGTCACGGTGAACGGCGTGAGCCTCACCGTCAACGCCGTCACCGACCGCCCCGATGGCAGCGAGTTCTCGATCAACCTTATTCCGCATACCGTCGAAGTCACGACGCTGAGCGCGCTCAAGGCGGGCACCCGGGTAAATCTGGAGATCGATCTGATTGCGCGTTATGTGGAACGGATGATGAGCGCGTCGTGAGGCCGCCGGATCCGGTCTCCCGGATCGACACCAGATACAGCGTGTCCTGCGCCAGCAGATAGAGCAGCGCGTATTCTCCGGACGGCGCGTCGCCGAACTCGTGCACATACAGCTCGCCGCCCGCCGCTCGCGCCCGCTCCAGCAGCTCGACGAGATAACCCACGCAGAGCGCCGCTTCGAATTGCTCCGGAATCTGTCCGGAAACGTCGCGCCCCATGCGCGGCGCGCTCTTGAGCCGAGGCAGTACTTCAGTGTCCAGGCGTTCGATCAGAAGGTCGAACGCCTCCGCATTGCCCGCCTCGATCCACTGCCGCTCGATTTCCAGCAGCCGCGCCTCGAAATAGTCCGTGATGCGCACCGCCGCGCGATCCGGAGAAAGTGCCGGATCCGTGGCGGTCAGCGCCTGTGATCCGTTCCTGTGCTTCATGCTGATCATGGTTGTCACGCCGTGAGAGTTGAGGTCCAGCCAGTCTCTCACGCCCGGCGCGCACGCACCATTCGTCCGAATGGCCTAGGAAATTTCCCGTCCGCCGTCCCGTGGATTTCGCCGCCCGCGCGGCGGCCGTGGCGTAAAATACGCCCTTTCCCCGAACCGGACCCTTACGGGACGTCATCATGTCGCTCGCCTCCACTCCTGAGATCATCGCTGAACTGAAAGCCGGCCGGATGGTGATCCTCGTCGACGAAGAAGATCGCGAGAATGAAGGCGATCTGATCCTCGCCGCCGAATTCGTCACCCCCGAAGCCATCAACTTCATGGCGAAATTCGGCCGCGGCCTGATCTGCCTGACGCTCACCCAGGAGCGCTGCCAGCAGCTCAATCTGCCCTTGATGACGCAGCGCAACGGCACGCAGTACGGCACCGCGTTCACGGTCAGCATCGAGGCCGCCGAGGGCGTCACGACCGGCATTTCGGCCTCGGACCGCGCCCGGACCATCCAGGCGGCGGTCGCGCCGGACGCACGGGCCGACCACATCGTTCAGCCCGGCCACGTCTTCCCGATCATGGCGCAGCCCGGCGGCGTGCTGGTCCGCGCCGGCCACACCGAAGCCGGCTGCGACCTCACCGCGCTCGCGGGCCTCACGCCCGCCGCCGTGATCTGCGAAGTCATCAAGGACGACGGCGAAATGGCCCGTCTGCCGGACCTCATCGAGTTCGGCGAGCAGCACGGCATCAAGATCGGCTCGATTGCCGACCTGATCCACTATCGCAGCCGCACCGAATCGATCATCGAGAAAGTTTCCGAACGCACCATGCAGACCGCGCACGGCCCGTTCCGCGCCATCCTGTATCGCGACGAACCCTCGCATTCGCCGCACATCGCGCTGGTGCGCGGCATGCCGCGTCCCGAGCAGGAAACGCCGGTGCGCGTGCACGAACCGCTTTCGGTGCTCGACCTGCTCGAAATCGATGCCTCCATGCACTCGTGGACCATCGACGCCGCGATGAAGGAAATCGCCGCGCGCGACCTCGGCGCCATCGTCATGCTCAATTGCGGCGACACGAAGGAACATCTCGTGGCCGTGTTCGAGGCGTTCGACCAGCAGCACAAGGCGAAGGAGCTCCAGCGCCGGCCGATCGACTTCAAGACCTATGGCATCGGCGCGCAGATCCTGCGCGACATCGGCGTCGGCAAGATGCAGGTGCTCTCGAATCCGCGCAAGCTCGGCAGCATGTCGGGCTACGGGCTCGAGGTCACGGGCTTCATCCCGATGCCCGGCTGCCCCGCGACGGCCGCGCCCGTCGAGCCGCCCGTCGCCCAGCTGCGCTCGGCCTGACGCCTCTCAGGCGCCCCTCTCCAACAGAACCAACGGATTCAATTCATGGAAATCGGACAATATCAGCCGAACCTCGACGGCGACGGCCTGCGCATCGGCATCGTGCAGTCGCGTTTCAACGAACCGGTGTGCAACGGCCTCGCCGACGCATGCATCGAGGAACTGGAACGTCTCGGCGTGATCGGTGAAGACGTGTTGCTCGTCACCGTCCCTGGCGCGCTGGAAATTCCGCTCGCGCTGCAAAAGCTGGCCGAGTCCGGGCAGTTCGACGCGCTGATCGCGGTCGGCTGTGTCGTGCGCGGCGAGACCTATCACTTCGAACTCGTGTCGAACGAAAACGGCGCGGGCATTTCGCGCATCGCGCTCGACTTCGGCATTCCGGTGGCGAACGCCGTGCTCACGACCGAGAACGACGAGCAAGCCGTCGCGCGCATGACCGAGAAAGGCCGCGACGCCGCGCGCGTCGCGGTTGAAATGGCGAATCTGTCCGTCGCGCTCGAGCAGCTCGGCGGCGATGAAGAAGACGAAGACGAAGAAGACGAGGACCGCGCATGAAGAGCGCACGACGCCGTTCGCGTGAGCTCGCGACGCAAGGGCTTTACCAATGGCTGCTGTCCGGTGCGCCCGCCGGTGAAATCGACGCGCAGCTGCGTTCCACGCAGGGTTTCGACAAGGCCGACCAGGAACACCTGGACGCCATCCTGCACGGCGTGATCAAGGAAGCGGACGCGTTGTCCGAGCAGTTGCAGCCGTGTCTGGACCGGCCGATCGACCAGTTGTCGCCGGTCGAACGCGCGGTGCTGCTGGTCGCGGCCTTCGAGTTCAAGCATCACATCGACGTGCCGTATCGCGTCGTCATCAATGAAGCAGTGGAACTGACGAAGACCTTCGGCGGCTCGGACGGTTACAAGTACGTCAACGGTGTGCTCGACAAGCTCGCCGTCGCCCTGCGTCCCACCGAGGCGCAGGCGCGCGGGCGCGGAGCGTAGTCGATGAACCACGCAGCGGAGCCGCTGGTGAGGCTGGCGTCGCGGGTCGGCGCCATCGAGCCGTTCTACGTGATGGAGTTGATGAAGCAGGCCCAGGTGCTCGAACGCGCCGGCCGCGACATCATCCACATGAGCATCGGCGAACCGGATTTCACCGCGCCCGAGCCTGTCACCCGCGCCGCCGCCGAAGCCCTTACGCGCGGCGTCACGCAGTACACCAACGCGCTCGGCATCCATGCGCTGCGCGAGGCCATTGCGCAGCATTACCGCGATGCCTTCGGCCTGGATATAGACCCGGCGCGCATCGTCGTGACGGCGGGCGCATCGGCGGCGCTGCTGCTCGCGTGCATGGCGCTGGTCGATCACGGTGACGAAGTCCTGATGCCCGACCCCTGCTATCCGTGCAACCGGCACTTCGTGTCGGCCGCGGACGGCAAGCCCGTCCTGATTCCGAGCGGTCCGGTGGAACGCTTCCAGCTGACGGCCGGACATGTCGAGGAATACTGGACCGACAAGACGCGCGGCGTGCTGCTGGCGTCGCCGTCGAACCCGACGGGCACGTCGATCGAGCCGGACGAACTGCGGCGGATCATTGGCGCGGTGCGTGCGCGCGGCGGCTTCACCATCGTCGACGAGATCTACCAGGGGCTGAGCTACGACGCGAAACCCGTGTCCGCTCTCTCCTTCGGCGACGACGTCGTCACGGTTAACAGCTTCTCGAAGTATTTCAACATGACCGGCTGGCGGCTCGGCTGGCTCGTCGTGCCGCATGCGATGGTCGGCGCGCTCGAAAAACTGTCGCAGAATCTGTTCATCTGTGCGTCGGCGCTCGCGCAACATGCGGCGCTCGCCTGCTTCGAGCCCGAGACGCTCGCGATCTACGAGGCGCGCCGGGGCGAATTCAAGCGGCGGCGCGACTATATCGTGCCGGCGCTGCGCTCACTCGGTTTCGGCGTGCCGGTGGTGCCCGACGGCGCGTTCTACGTCTACGCCGATACCGCCACGGTGCACCATCCCGCCGCCGGTAACAGCGACGCGCTCACGCACGCGATGCTGCATGACGCGGGCGTGGTGCTCGTGCCGGGCACGGACTTCGGGTTTCATGCGCCGCAGCGCTATCTGCGTCTGTCGTATGCGACCGCTTACGCAAAGCTCGAAGAGGCGGTGGCGCGGCTGGGGTCCTTGTTCAGCCGCTGAACGCGTCAACCTGTCCAAATGAAAATGGGCACCCTCGGGTGCCCATTTTCTTTGATCAGACGCTTCAAGCAATCATCAAGCGCCGAATTCCGCCGAAGCAACGTGCTTCGTTTCCGTGTCGCCGTCATCCTGCGCGCCCTGCTTCTTCGGCGTATCGATCGTCACGTGAACGCGTTTTTCAGGCGAGGCGGACGCCAGCACCTGCTGCTTGGGCGCGGCCTGAACCGGCGCCTGCGGGGCGTTGATCGGCACGTTGCGGCCGCGTGCGACGTCGCGCAGACGCGAACGCTCGGCCAGCACCTTGGCGCCGTAGCCGCCGTCGTCCTGCGTCGTCGAGCCCACGTAGAAGCGCAGACCGCCCGCCACCGAACCGCCGCGCGCAATGCAGTCTTTCAGCACGAGCGCGCCGACCTTGATGTTCGCAAGCGGATCGAGCGCCGCGTGCGAGCCGCCGAAGTATTGGAACTTGTCCGAATGAACTTTCGACATCACCTGCATCAGCCCTTGCGCGCCCACGCCGCTTTCGGCATAGGGATTGAAGCCCGATTCGATCGCCATCACGGAGAGCAGCAGCAGCGGGTCGAGGCCGACTTCGCGACCGGTGTCGAAGGCTGCGCGCACGAGTTCGCTGACCGGCTCTTCGGCCACACGGTAGCGCCGCGCGATGAAGTTCGCGACGAGCTTCTGCTCGCGCGTGGAAACGAGTACGCGGTCGTCGCGCGCATCGGCGACGACGCGTTGTGCCGGGATCAGGCTCGCCAGCATGCCGACGGACGGCATGGTACGCGGGTCGAGACCGTTCGGCGACACGGCGAGACTGATGCCGCCGGTCAGCTGGCGGGTGCTGTCGTCGTCGCCGGCGGCAGCGCCGAGCGACGGCGTGACCGCGCCGGGCGCCTTGCTGTCCGCGGCGGGCGTGTTGGCGGCGCTGGCGTTGTTCGCAGCCAGGTTCACCGGCAGCATCGCGTCGTTCGACGGCCGATGCACCGCCGAGAACGGCGGCAGCGGCTGCCCCGCGAGCAGACGGGCCGGACCGGCCTGAACGGCGGCGGACACGAAAGGCATGACCCTTGCGGCAAGCGTGGTGCGCCACGAAGGCAGCAACCACAGCGACAATGCCGTGATCACGGCAACGCCGCCGACCAGGCTGAAGAGATGGTGACTCAAACGGCGCCCACGACGTAGCGCTATGCGCACCAGTTGCGCGGCGCGAGTGTCGGAACCCCACGATAACCAAGCGTTCATCGATGCTCCCAATGTTGCATGATTAGCGCAGATGAATATGAATAAAGCCCATATCAAAAGCACAAATCAGACACCGCTCGCTCTTGGCAAGCGTAAGCGGCATCGGGGATACGGCATGCGCCGTCTGGAAGGCCGGTCCGGCATGAGCACCGGATTGCGCGGCACGTACTGCATGCCCTGAGTGCGCAGATGACCTTCGACGCGAAAAACCGGCGTGAGAAACGCCGGCAGTGACAACCAACACCCATGAGTCGCCGGGCAGGTTCGGCGCAGGCGACGCATGTGCGCCTGTAAAGACCTGAGGCAACGGTAAAAAGTTTCAAAACCTGCTTTGGATGCCAAGCGATTCTAGCAGGGTTTAATGATCCGTCAATGCTATAGACTTCCGTTTCAATTACTTACAGTTATATTGAACAGTGTTCAGTGCCCGAAAGGCACGTTTTTGCTTCCGCCGACACGGCTTTTCGCTGAATGTCCCCCAACGCACGGACGCGAGCACAGGTAAAATCGACAATCGTCTGGCGCGCAGCCGTCCCGCCCTGTGCAGACCTGCCCCGCGGGCGTCCCGAGTTCACCTGCGAGCATCGATGAAATACAAAGACTTGCGCGACTTCACCGCCCGCCTCGAAGCGCTCGGTGAATTGCGCCGCATCCGGCAGTCAGTCTCCCCCGTTCTCGAAATCACCGAAATCTCGGACCGCGTGCTGCGCGCAGGCGGCCCGGCGCTGCTGTTCGAAGCGCCCACCGGCCACACCATGCCCGTGCTGGCCAATCTGTTCGGCACCACGCGGCGGGTCGCGCTGGGCATGGGCATCGAAACGGACGCGCCCGGCAGCGCGGATACGAGCCTCGGCGGCGACGTCGCCGCGCTGGGTTCGCTGCGCGACGTCGGCCGGTTGTTGTCGGCGTTGAAGGAACCCGAGCCGCCGAAGGGCTTGAAGGACGCCGGCAAGCTGCTGTCGCTCGCCAAGGCGGTATGGGACATGGCGCCGAAATCGGTCAGCGCGCCGCCCTGCCAGGAAGTCGTGTGGGAAGGCCAGGACGTGGACCTTTACCGCCTGCCGATCCAGACCTGCTGGCCCGGCGACGCCGGACCGCTGCTCACCTGGGGTCTCACGGTCACGCGCGGGCCGAACAAGCCACGGCAGAATCTCGGCATCTACCGGCAGCAACTGCTCGGGCGCAACAAGCTCATCATGCGCTGGCTCGCGCATCGCGGCGGCGCGCTCGATTTCCGCGAGTTCGCACTGGCGAACCCGGGCAAGCCGTATCCGGTCGCCGTCGTGCTCGGCGCGGACCCGGCGACCATCCTTGGCGCGGTCACGCCGGTGCCGGATTCGTTGTCCGAATATCAGTTCGCGGGCCTGTTGCGCGGCTCGCGCACCGAACTGGCGAAGTGCCTGACGCCGGGCGTCGACACATTGCAGGTGCCGGCGCGCGCGGAGATCGTGCTCGAAGGATTCATCCATCCGCAAGACGGCAATCTCGCAGCCGCGCCCGCGGGCGCGCCGCCGCGTCCCTCGACGGGCGCCGCCGCGCGCTACGAGCACGCGCTCGAAGGCCCGTATGGCGATCACACCGGCTACTACAACGAACAGGAGTGGTTTCCGGTCTTCACCGTCGAGAAGATCACGATGCGGCGCGACGCCCTCTTCCACTCGACCTACACCGGCAAGCCGCCCGACGAACCGGCCGTGCTCGGTGTCGCACTGAACGAAGTCTTCGTCCCGCTGTTGCAGAAGCAGTTCACCGAGATCACCGACTTCTATCTGCCGCCCGAGGGCTGCAGCTATCGCATGGCGATCGTGCAGATGAAGAAGAGCTATCCGGGACACGCCAAGCGCGTGATGTTCGGCGTGTGGAGCTTCCTGCGCCAGTTCATGTATACGAAGTTCATCGTCGTGGTGGACGAGGACGTCAACGTGCGCGACTGGAAGGAAGTGATCTGGGCGATCACGACGCGCGTCGATCCCACGCGCGACACCGTCATGGTCGACAGCACGCCGATCGACTACCTCGATTTCGCTTCGCCGGTGGCAGGCCTCGGCTCGAAGATGGGCCTTGACGCCACCAACAAGTGGGCCGGCGAGACGAACCGCGAATGGGGCCGTCCCATCGTGATGGACGAGGCGGTGAAACGTCGCGTCGACGGATTGTGGGCCGAACTCGGGCTCGACGCATGAGCGCGCGTGCAGCGACGCTCTATCGGGGCGACATCGTCGAAAACACGCATGCGGCACACGTTGCCGTCGTCGATGCGCAGGGCCGGCTCATGCATTCGTTCGGCGATCCGCAGCGCGTCACGTTGCCGCGCTCAGCGGCAAAGCCGGCGCAGGCGCTGGCGGTCATCGAGACCGGCGCGCTCGAACGCTTCGGCTTCACGGAAGAAGATCTGGCGCTGATGTGCGCCTCGCACAGCGGCGAGCCGCGCCACATCGAACGCGTGCGCGCGATGCTCGCGAAAGCGCAGGCGAGCGAGAGCGACTTGCGTTGCGGCGGCCATCCGCCGATCTCGGACGCCGTGCAGCGCGACTGGATCAAACGCGGCTTCACGCCGACCGCCGTGTGCAGCAACTGCTCCGGCAAGCACGCTGGCATGCTCGCGGGCGCCCGTGCGATGGGCCTCGCGCTCGCCGACTATCATCTGCCCGGCCACCCGCTGCAGGCTCACGTGAGACGCACGATGGCGCGCGCCGCCGGCTTGCACGACGATGAAGTCCAATGGGCCATCGACGGCTGCAACCTGCCGACGCCCGCCTTCCCGCTCACGCATCTCGCGCGGCTATTCATGCAGATCGCCGACGCCCCGCAAGACACGCCGCTCGCACGCATCCACCGGGCGATGACGGCGCATCCCGAACTCGTCGCGGGCGAAGGGCGTTTCTGCACGCTGCTGATGCAGGCCTTCGACGGCGCGCTCGTCGGCAAGACCGGCGCGGATGCGTGCTATGCGATCGGCGTGCGGCGCGAGCACGGCACGCTCGGCATCGCGATCAAGGTCGAGGACGGCAATACGGCGGTGCTGAACGCGGTCGTCGTGCACGTGCTCGATCAGCTCGGCATCGGCACGCAGCAGCAGCGCGACGCCCTCGCCGCCTTCCGTCAACCGGTCGTGCGCAACACCATGGGCGTGCCGACCGGCCAGCTCGACGTGCGCTTCACGCTGCATTCCCATCAGGCTTGAACATGCATGCGTGGTCGTTGCTGTCGGACGGATTTTTTCTGTCGCTGTCGCTGTGCCTCGATATCGGCATCGCCAACGTCGCGATCATCTCGCTGGCCTTGTCGCACGGCTTCAGGCCGGGACTCGTGCTCGGCCTCGGCACCTGTTTCGGCGATCTGTTCTATGCGGCGCTCGCGCTGCTCGGAATGACGGCGCTACTGCAGTTTCCCGCGGTGCGCTGGGTCGTGTGGATCGGCGGCGCCATCGTGCTGCTGTTCCTCACCTGGAAGATGGCGCGCGAGGCGCTCGATCCGGCGTCCGCGCCGCCCGTCGAAGGCGAGGCGGATCTCGCCGTGCCGCGTCCCCGGCACTGGAAGAGCTTCGTGCGCGGCTGCCTGCTGGCGGTGTCGTCGCCCAGTGCGATCCTGTGGTTCGCGGCCGTCGGCGGCGCGCTCATTGCCAAGGCGGGCGCGACCAGCGCCGTCAGCGCGTCCCTGTTCCTGACCGGCTTCTTCTGCGGCGGCCTTGCCTGGACGCTCTTCATCTGCACGCTGGCCAGCCACGGCCGCAAACGCGCCGGCACGCGGCTGCTGCGCGCCTGTCATGTGATGTCGGCGGTGCTGTTTGCATATTTCGCGTACAGCGTGATCGTCAATGGATATCGCGACCTGATCGTGCACGCGGCCAGCTGATCCTGCCTTCAGGCAAGGTACTGCGAGAGCTTCGCGAGATCGACGTTGCCGCCGGACACGATCACGCCCACGCGCTTGCCCTCGACCGGCACGATCTTCTGCAGGACCGCCGCCGCCGCGAGGCAACCTGTCGGCTCGACGACCATCTTCATGCGCTGGGCGAAGAAGCGCAGCGTCTCGATCAATTGCGCATCGCTCACCGTCACGATGCGCTCCACGTGTTCGCGGATGATGGGAAAGTTATAAGCGCCGACATGCGTAGCCGCGGCGCCATCGGCGAGGGTGCGGGGCACGTCGATATGCACGATCTCGCCGCGCGCGAGCGACTGTTGCGCATCGTTGCCTGCTTCCGGCTCGACGCCGATCACCTTGCAGTCCGGCGCGAGCGCGGCCGCCGCGAGCGCGCATCCGCCAATCAGCCCGCCGCCCCCGAGGCACACGAACAGATAGTCGAGCGGCCCGGTTTCCTCGATCAACTCCTTCGCCGCCGTGCCCTGGCCCGCGATCACGTGCGGATGGTCATAGGGCGGAATGAGCGTCATGCCGCGCTCGTCGGCGAGTTGCCGACCGATCTCCTCGCGATTTTGCGTATAGCGGTCGTAGGTAATGACCTCGCCCCCATAGCCGCGCGTGGCTTCCATTTTCGCGGCCGGCGCGTCCTCCGGCATGACGATGGTCGCGCGCATGCTCGCAAGCTTCGCCGACAGCGCAATGGCCTGCGCATGATTGCCCGATGAGTAAGTGATGACGCCGGCCGCGCGCTGGCGGGCGTCGAAGTGCGACAGCGCGTTCCATGCGCCGCGGAACTTGAACGCGCCCATGCGCTGGAAGTTTTCGCACTTGAAGAAGAGCGAGGCGCCGGCGAGCTCGTCAGCGGTACGCGACGTCAGGACCGGCGTGCGATGGGCGAAGCCTTCGAGACGCCGGGCGGCATCAGCGACGTCATCGTAGGTGGGTGCGGGAAGGAAGATCATCGGCGGCAACCTGTGCAGGGAGGAAACGGCATTGTCTTAGTTTATGCCGCCCTGCCCGGCTGCCAAAACAACAAAGGCGATGCGCTTTGGAACGCATCGCCTTTAGTTCAGGCTGATGTTCGGCTTGACTCAATGACGCCAGTAACCGGGGCCATGCCGGTAATAACCGTGGTGCCGGTAATACGGCCGGCCGTAATAGCCATAACCGCCATAGCCACCATAAACCACCGCGGGCGGCGGCGCATATACGACCGGAGGCGGCGCGACATACACCTGCGGCGGCGGGGCCACGTAGACCGGCGGAGGCGGCGCGGCGTAAACCGGATAAGAAGGCACCCCGATGCCGACGCCAATCGACACATGCGCCTGAGCCACACTCATGAAGCCGACGCCCAGCGCGCCAGCCACCAACACACTACCGAGCTTTTTCACTTTCGTTCTCCTCGTCGCTTCGCATCGTTTCCGGCTTGCGCGGAACATGAGCGACGGTATGAAACGAATTTAACGAAAAAGCACATTTATCGCTGGGACCATTTGTTGCAAATTGCAAGTTTCTTAACGCGGGTTCAGAGGTGAAAGCTGCGTGCGGCTCAGGAACTCACGTGAAAACGCCAACCAATATGGCTCTCTACGCTCAGGCAGGAACATGCGATGCGGACGCAAGAACAATGGGTAACGTCTGATTACAAATGAACGAAAAAGCCCCATCGGAGGTCTCCGACGGGGCTTTGAAGTGCGATAGGAAAGCGCCCGGGTGTCGCGCGCTTAACCAACCTTCACATAAGCGAACTCGCGCGTGACATTCGGCGGCACATAGGCGCCGCTGATGACGACACGCGGCGTCAGGCGCTTCTTCTGATCCCACCAGCAGCGCCGCTGGGTCTGGCTCAAGAATCGCAGATGCTTCCGGTACGAAAAAATGCTCATGGCGACCTCCGAACGTAGCGAATGAAACCTTAGGAAGAGGTTGAAGGCCGGTTGCACCTGCCTCTTCAGTCGAATGCTTCTTCTCTTTAGTATTTCGCGCTGTCCTCGCTCACTTCGTACGCCAGGGAACTTAATGCTGGCTTCGATGTGGGCTTGACCACATTCAGCAGAATCCATGCCGTTCTGGCCCGCAAAAATGCGCATCGCGTTAGAGGGCCGCCGATGATTCGAACACACCGATGTGCGTCCGTTTCACTTTATGCAGTCTATCCTGCCAGCATTGCGTGACGCGCGCTGTCGACCCGCGTGTCGAAATCGCAACACGGGGCGAAGTTCGGGGATCGGTCTGAAAATTACGGTTCACTTTCATTCGACTGCCATGGAAATGACGATCACGTCGCCGACGCATGCGCTCGGCCGCCCCCAACCGGCGCTGTAGCCGTGTTAAGGTGACGACCGGCGCCCCACCGTGTAGGCCCGGTGGGCGGGGAAGTCAAGTCGCCATGAACAGGATGTCGCGACGTTTCAGGGTCGGCCTGGCAGCGGCCGGCGAGTTGTCAGACTCGTCACGCGCCGCGTCGGCCAATGACGGCTTGCGATGACCTGGTAACACACTCCCGTCCCGAGAACGAACAATGATCAAGGTCAAGCACCCCGAATCGCGCCGCGCGAGCGTGCGCCCCGCTGTCGCAGCCGGCGCTGTTGCCCGCCGCGCACGGAGAGTCGGGCTCCTCCGCTAGTCCTTGGCGTCGTTGGTTTCAAGCTTCTTCCAGTCGACCCGACGCAGCCGCCACGCTGCACACGCAAACAAGAGGACCCGAGATGTTCGGCGATATCGCCCGTTTTCTGCTCAGCACCGTTTTCACCCTGTTCGGCGCGGCACTGCTGCTGCGCGCATGGATGCAGGTCGTGCGCATGCCGCCCTACAACCCGGTTTCCAACGCCGTGATGCAGGCCACCAACTGGATCGTGTTGCCGCTGCGCAAGATCCTGCCAGGCGGCAAGATCGACTGGGCGAGCATCGTCGCGGCGCTGATCGCCGCCGCTGTCTATGTCACGCTGATGGTCGTGCTCGCCGGCGTCGACCCGACGCTCATGCTGCCGATGCTCGCGCTTGTTGCCCTGCTGACGGTCATCAAGTGGGCGCTGAACCTCATCATCTGGATGACGATCCTGATGGCGCTGCTGTCGTGGCTCAACCCGCAGTCGCCGGCCATGCCGCTGCTCTTTCAGATCACCGCGCCGTTCCTCGACCCGCTGCGACGCATCCTGCCGCGGCTCGGCGGCATCGACCTTTCGCCGATCCTGCTGTTCGTCATCGTGCAGGTGCTGCTGATGGTGGTGACGCGCGTGGCGGTATCGATGACGCTGTTCGGGATCTGAGCGGCGCGCGCAATTGCGCCTGCGAAGGCGTTGCGCTTACAATTGCGTGCTCAAGCATCGGCTCAAAGCGGGCGTCGTATAATGGCCATTACCGTAGCTTCCCAAGCTACAGACGTGGGTTCGATTCCCATCGCCCGCTCCAGGTTTCTCAGCACAAGCCGCATCAAAACACCCGGAAAAGCCGCCTCCAGTGTCACACTCGGGCGGCTTTTTGATTTCCAGCATTGCCTCGCCATGAATCACGATTCCCAGAACGAAGACGCCGACGGCGCCCCCGACCATCCCGCCTCCGCCGACGATTCCTCGACGCTGCGGCACCGACGCATCCGCAGTTTCGTCACGCGGGCGGGCCGCGTCTCGATAGGACAGCAGCGCGCCCTCGATGAACTCGGTCCTCGCTACGTCATGCCCTACGCGCCGCAAGCGGCGGACTGGAATGCCCTCTTCGGCCGTGAGGCGCCGCACGTGCTGGAGATCGGCTTCGGCATGGGCGCGACGACAGCGGAAATCGCAACCACGCGTCCCGGCGATGACTTCATCGGCGTGGAGGTTCACGAGCCGGGCGTCGGCGCGCTGCTCAAGCTGATCGGCGAGCAAGGACTCGGCAATATCCGCATCCTGCAACACGACGCCGTGGAAGTGCTCGAGCACATGATCGCGCCGGACAGCCTCGACGGCGTGCACATCTATTTCCCCGATCCATGGCACAAGGCGCGTCACCACAAGCGCCGCCTGATCCAGCCGAAGTTCGTCGCGCTGCTCGTCTCGCGCATGAAGCCGGGCGGCTATCTGCATCTCGCGACCGACTGGCAGAACTACGCGGAGCAGATGCTCGACGTCCTTTCGGCGGAACCCGCGCTCGAGAATACCGCCGACGGCTACGCGCCGCGTCCGGACTTCCGCCCGGTCACGAAGTTCGAGCGGCGCGGATTGCGCCTCGGACACGGCGTATGGGACCTGATGTTCCGGCGTCGCTGAACCTCGGCATAGGGGACGGCCACGAGGCCGCACCCGTGCCACACGATCCGGCATGCGGTCCGTACCCGACGGTTCGGGAGGATGAGCTTATGACGGGACGTGCATCCACAGGTCTGCGCCCATGCAGGCGCACATGCAAAAAAGCCACGGCTCGCCGTGGCTTTTCTTCTATTGCACACCGGACATCAGTCGGCCCAGCTCAGCCCGCCGCTGTAGCCCACGATCAGGATCAGCAATCCAAAGCCGATGCGATACCACGCGAACGCCGTGAAGTCGTGCGACGCGACATAGCGCAGCAGCCAGCGCACACACACGAACGCGCTGATGAACGCCGCCACCAGCCCGATGGCGAACAAGCCGATATCCCCGACGGTCAGCGTGCGCCAGTACTTGGCCATTTCATAGAGCGTCGCGCCGAAGATGATCGGGATGGCGAGGAAGAACGAGAACTCGGTGGCAACGCGCCGCTCCAGTCCGAACAACATCCCGCCGATGATCGTCGCCCCCGAACGCGACGTGCCCGGGATCAGCGCGAAGCACTGGGCGAGACCGACCTTGAAGGCATCGGCATAGGCGAGTTCGTCGACGGACGTCACGCGCGCCGCGACGCCGCGTTCCCGTTGGCGCGACTCGGCCCAGAGAATCACGATGCCGCCCACGATCAGCGCCACCGACACCGGCACCGGCGAGAACAGCACCGCCTTGATGTGCTTCTCCAGCAGCAAGCCCAGCACGATGGCCGGAATGGTCGCGATGATGACGTTGAGCGTGAAGCGCCGCGCATCGGGCCGACTCGGCAGCCCGGTGACGACCGAGCCGATCTTTGCGCGATATTCCCAGCAGATGGCGAGAATCGCGCCGAACTGGATGACGACGTCAAAGGTCTTCGATTGCGCGTCGGTGAAATTCAGCAGACTGCCAGCAACGATCAGATGCCCCGTGCTTGAAACCGGCAGGAATTCGGTCAAGCCTTCCACGACGCCCAGTACAAGCGCCTTCACCATCAATATCCAGTCCATCCGCAGCCCTTGTTCGCCGATACAGCTGTTGTTTGTCAAGCACCGTACAGGCGGATGTCGGCTTACTTCTCGACGATCTGCACACGTATGCCGTTTGTAAGGACTGTGATTGTACCGGGTTCGTAAGACACCCCGGCGAACTGGAGTTCTTCCGGCTTGAAGGTGTGGATCGGATAGCGGTCGAGCAGCTGGGCCGCGAGCTGCGCGCCGACCGATGCAATCTGTTGGTTGTACTGCCCGGCGTCACCGCTGAACTGCGCATCGTCAACAGATGGCGCGACGAGAATGACCGAGCGGCTGGGTGCATCGTAGGCCAGTTGCGTGGACAGCGTGAACGCGCCGACCACGGGATTGGGCATGAAAGGCGTCGCGAGACGGGCATCGACGCGCACCGTCGCGCGATTGCGGTCCGGCGCCATGCCGACCACGGGATTGCTCAGCACGACATCGAAAATCTGCGAGGCCGTGCGTTGCAGCGGGAACTTGCGGGCGACGGCTTCCTGGACCTGCTGCGTCGAGAATGTGTAGTGATCCGGAATGAATGGGAAGATCGAGTTCGACGCCGCGCGGGCGGTCGATGTGAGAGCGAGCGTGGGCAGCGACAGCGCTGCCAGCACGAACCGGCGCCGCAGCGGCGCGACGGTGTGCGTCATGCGTGTTCCTCCAGTGCTGGGTTTTTCGAGTCTTTGCGCCGGCTGGCGCGGTTCGGCTTTTGGACCATCGATCAGCGGGACAGTTGCGTCGCGCGGGGCTGCGTATCCCGTTCGAGCGTTTCGATCCACTGCAACGCAAATTCGCGCGACTCGCCGCACATCTCCGCCGAAGGCTGCAAGCCGCTGCAGCATGCCGGCCTGCGCGGATCGCCGAAGAGGGCGCAGCGCAGGTCATCGCCGAGCTGCACGCAGCGCTCGCCCGCACGCTTGCCTTGCGGCATGCCCGGAATCGGGCTGGAGATGGAAGGCGCGATGCAGCACGCACCGCAAGCCTCGCGGCAGGCGTGAGGCGAAGAGTCGATCGGCATATCGATAAGGAAACGCGGGGACACGAAAATGCGAAAGCCGCATTGTCCCACGCCTTGTCTTGCGCTCCGTCAAACCGCGTATGCCGTTCTGCGACCCTGGCGCGCAGGTCCGCTGCCCGACGCCGCCCTACACTCGAACGGATTCCAGAGGCCCGCCATGACAACCGCCGTTCCGTTCTTCCGCCCCGACCTGCTCGCCCGCTACGACGCGCGCGGGCCGCGCTACACGTCGTATCCGACCGCCGTCCAGTTCACCGACACCTTCGACCCCGCCGACTACCGCGCGGCCGCCCGCCGCGGCCAGCCGCACGAAGCGCTGTCGCTGTACCTGCATATCCCGTTCTGCGACACCGTCTGCTTCTACTGCGGCTGCAACAAGGTCGCGACGAAGAACCGCGCGCACGCCCGGCCGTACCTCGAACGCCTGAAGCGGGAACTGGCGCTGCAAGCGACCTTGTTCGATCCCGCGCGCCCCGTCACGCAGCTGCACTGGGGCGGCGGCACGCCGACCTTCCTGGCGCACGACGAAATGGCCGAACTGATGGCGGCCACGCGCGCGCACTTCAATCTCGTGCCCGACGACCGCGCGGAATACTCGATCGAAATCGATCCGCGCGAGGCCTCGGCGGACACGGTCGCGCTCTTGCGCGAACTCGGCTTCAACCGCCTGAGCCTCGGCGTGCAGGACTTCGACGAACGCGTGCAGCGCGCCGTCAATCGCATCCAGCCGCGCGCGCTGACGGAGCAAGTACTCGATGCCGCGCGCCGGCATGGCTTCCGTTCGGTCAGCGCCGATCTCATTTACGGCCTGCCGCATCAGAGCGTCGAGAGCTTTTCGCGCACCCTCGACGCCCTCATCGCGATGCGGCCGGATCGCGTCAGCGTGTTTGGCTACGCGCACCTGCCGGAACTCTTCAAGATGCAGCGGCGCATCGATGCCACCGCGCTGCCCTCGCCGGCCGTGCGCCTCGCGATCCTCGAACGCGTGATCGCGCGCATGAACGAGGCGGGCTATGTGTACATCGGCATGGATCATTTCGCGCTGCCCGACGACGAACTCGCCCGCGCACACGCGGCGGGCACGCTCCAGCGCAACTTCCAGGGCTACAGCACGCAGGCGGATTGCGATCTGATCGGCATCGGCGCCTCGTCGATCGGCAAGGTCGGCGATGTCTATGCGCAGAACGCGCGCACGCTCGCGGACTACGCGACGGCGATCGACGCCGGCACGCTGGCGATTGCGCGCGGCGTGCGCCTCTCGCCCGACGATGAACTGCGCCGCGACCTCATCATGCGCGTCATGTGCGGCGGCGAGCTGCGTTTCGACGACGTCGCGCAGGCGCACGGCATCGAGTTTCCGGCGGTCTTCGCGAACGAACTCGAACGCCTCGCGCCGATGGCCGACGACGGCCTCATCGAGCTCTCGCGCGACGCGCTTCGGGTCCTGCCCGCGGGACGCATGCTGGTGCGTAATGTCGCGTCGGTGTTCGACCGTTATCTGGGACAGAGCGGCGCGCAGCGCTTCTCACGCACGCTCTGAAGGAAAGACGGGCGGCGGCGAGGCTTCAGGACGCGTATTTCTTACCTCGCTGGCTTAGAATGACAGCCACTCCGGGCGCCGGAGCCGCACGCACCGCACGCATGCATGCACTACGCGTAAGCCCCCGCGCCCGTCCATTCACGCCGATGCGAAGCGCCGGGCTGGTCGAAGGCGCATCGCGGACGGCCCTGCCACCGCCACGTCATGCCCAGCCCTTCGCCGCAGTTCGCTCCGCTCGCCCAACTTGCCGCCGATCTCCACGCCGGCCGCACGACCAGCCGCGCGCTGGTCGAGACGGCCCTGGAACGGATCGCCGATCCCGCGGGTCAGGGCTCGACCGTCTTCGTGCACGTCGATGCCGCTCAGGCCCGCGCCGCCGCCGACGCCCACGACGCGCTGCGCCGCGCCGGCACCGTGCTGTCGCCGCTCGCCGGCATTCCTGTGTCCATCAAGGATCTCTTCGATATCGAAGGCCAGGTGACGCGCGCCGGCTCGACCGCGCTGAACGACGCCGCGCCCGCCCGCGCCGACGCCGTCGCGGTCGGCCGCCTGCGCCGCGCGGGCGCGGTGCTGATCGGCCGCACCAACATGAGCGAGTTCGCGTTCTCGGGCCTCGGGCTCAATCCGCACTACGGCACGCCGCATTCGCCGTGGCGCGCCGACGTGCCGGGCGACGCGCGCATCGCGGGCGGTTCGTCGTCGGGGGCGGCGGCCTCGGTCGCGGACGGCATGGCCGCCGTCGCGCTCGGCACCGACACCGGCGGTTCGATCCGCATTCCATCGGCGCTGTGCGGCATCACCGGCTTCAAGCCCACCGCCAGCCGCATCCCGAAGCAAGGCGGCGTTCCGCTCTCCCGCACACTCGATTCGTTCGGGCCGATCGGTGTCTCGGTGGCCTGCTGCGCACTGGTGGACCGCATTCTCGCGGGCCGCGAGCCCGGCGTGCCGGCCGCCCGTCCGCTCGACGGCGTGCGCCTCGGCGTGCTGACGAACTACGTGACGGACGGCGTCGAGGCGCCGGTCGCCAGCGCGGTCGCCGCGGCCATCGATCATCTGGCGGCGGCGGGCGCGGTAGTCGAGGACGTGCGGTTCGCGCCGCTCGACCGGCTGCCGGAGATCAACCGTTATCCTCTGGTCGCGATCGAAGCCTTTGCGTGGCACCGGAAGCTGATGGCCGAACGCGGCGCGCAATACGATCCGCGCGTACTGGCCCGCCTGAAGCGCGCCGAAGCGGCGAGCGCCGCTGATTACATCGACTTGTGCGAGGCCCGCGCCGCGATGATCGAGGAAGCCCGCACGACGCTCTGGCAGCGCTTCGACGCGATCATCTGCCCGTCCGTGCCGGTGCTGCCGCCGCGCATCGCCGACCTGGACGCCGACGATGACCTCTTCACGCGCACCAACGCGCTCATCCTGCGCAATCCGACCGCCTTCAATTTCCTCGATGCCTGCGGCCTGTCACTGCCGTGCCACCCGCGCGGCGACGCGCCCGTCGGCCTGATGCTGGCCGGCGCGCCGAACGCCGACGACGCGTTGCTGTCCATCGGGCGCGCGGTCGAAGCCGTACTCGACACGACGCGCTGAAGCGGCGGCGCGTCGTCGCGCATGCGGCGTTCGCGCTAGAATTCACCGTCAAGCGGCGCAACTCAGGCACTTCCTTCTCGAATCGTTGCGGAACAATGAACAACTCTTTACATCACTTCTCGATGCACCAGGGCGACCGCGTCATGCGGCGCGAGCGGCGCCTGCTGGTGCTGCTGGCGCTCGTCTGTCTCGGGCTCGTCGGCGGTGCGCTTTATCTTCAGTTCTATCACGGCGAGGACCCTTGCCCGCTGTGCATCATCCAGCGCTATTTCTTCGTGCTGATCGCCGTCTTCGCGTTCCTCGGCGCGGGCTTCAACAATTGGCGCGGCATTGCGCTGCTGGAGACGCTGGTCGCGCTCTCGGCGCTCGGCGGGCTCGCCACGGCCGCGCGGCATGTGTACGTGCAGTCGCATCCGGGCTTCAGCTGCGGGTTCGACGCGTTACAGCCGGTCGTCGACAGCTTGCCGCCTGCGAGCTGGCTGCCGCAGGTGTTCAAGGTCGCGGGCCTGTGCGAAACCCCGTATCCGCCGATCCTCGGGATGTCGCTGCCGCAGTGGTCGCTGATCGCCTTCGCGATCATCTTCGTGCTGGTGCTGGCAAGCCTGCGCTTCAAGCGCAAGCTGCGCGCGACCGCGCGGTAATTCCTGCCGCAGCGCCCTGGTTGTCTCCGGGCGGCGCGTTCGCGCCGCCCGTCTCCCCGCTCCGCTCCGTCTTTCCCGCCACGCATCAGTCCGACCGCATACCCTTGATACGGGGCCGGCAATATTTTTTCGATATTGCGGTGCTAAGGTCGTGTCTGGATGGCGATCTACGTGCGCGCAGTCCGTTCTGCCCAGGCAAGCCGTGTTTTTCCCGGTCAGCCCCGAAACGAACGACAACCGTGTAACGCGCGCCGGGTCCGCAATGTCTCCCTGATCATGACAAAGCACACCATCCGCTTCCCCTGCCACCTCTCTCGCCGCGCACGGCGCCCGCGCGTCCTTGCCGGACCGCTGCGCCCGGCCCTTGCACATCCGACACCCGGCAGTCTCCGCGCGCGCGGGGGCGCATCGAGCCATCCCGATAAACTACGGATTGCGACGATCCACCCTCACGCCACCCTGATACCTTTCCCGGAGCTCCATCGATGCAAGTTTGGCTGAACGACCTGCAACATCTGCTCGCGCACGGCGATGCCGTCGTGCTCGTGACGGTCGCGCGTGTCGAAGGCTCCGCGCCGCGCGAGCCGGGCACGAAGATGATCGTCACGCGCGAGGATGCGCGCTACACCATCGGCGGCGGTCATCTCGAATGGAAGGCCATCGAGACCGCCCGGCAAGTCCTGAAGGAAGGCATGCGCCGGCCGCACCTGCGCAGGCTCGAACGCTTCGCGCTCGGGCCGAGTCTCGGCCAGTGCTGCGGCGGCGCTGTGGTGCTGGCTTTCGAGCGGCTCGACGTCGCGGACCTGAACTGGGTGACCACGCTCGCGAAGCGTACCGCGCAGGGTCTCTCGACCGTGCGCAGCGTCTCGTTCTCGCCGCAGCCCGACGCCGTCATGCTGTCCGATCCCGAAGCGGCCGACGCCGACGCCGACTGTCTGCTCTGGGACGGCGCCGGTTTCGCGGAAAGCGGGCCGCTGCTGACCGAAACCATCGCGCCGCGCGACTTCCAGGTCGTGCTGTTCGGCGCGGGACACGTGGGCGCGGCGCTCGTGCGCGTGCTCGCGACGCTGCCCTGCCACGTGACCTGGGTCGACGAGCGCGACGCCGCTTTTCCCGCGCCGCAGTTCGTGCCGGACAACGTGACGATCGAGCCGAACGACGCGCCCGACGAAGCCATCGACCGCGCGCCGGCCAACGCCTACTACCTCGTGATGACGCACAACCACACGGTGGACCTCGCGCTGGCGGAGTGCATCCTGCGGCGCGGCGACTTCGCGTTTTTCGGCATGATCGGCTCGTTCACGAAGAAGAAACAATTCGAGCACCGGCTCGTGGCACGCGGCATCGACCCGGCGCGCATTGCGCGGATGGTGTGCCCGATCGGCATCGACGGCATCGTCGACAAGGCGCCCGAGGTGATCGCGGTCGCGGCAGCCGCCCAGCTGCTGCAAGCGGTCGAAGCCAACACGCATGCGCGTGCGTCGTCGCAACAGAGCGTCTGAGCCCGGACACAAAACAAGCCCCAACCCATAACAGCCCATGAATCCCACATTCGCCGACAAGATCGCGCACGCGCCCAAGGCCGAGTTGCATATCCACATCGAAGGCTCGCTCGAACCCGAGTTGATCTTCGCGCTCGCGCAGCGCAACGGCGTGCCGCTCGCGTACGACTCCATCGACGCACTGCGCGCCGCCTACGCGTTCACCGACCTGCAATCGTTCCTCGACATCTATTACGCCGGCGCGAGCGTGCTGCTGCACGAGCAGGACTTCTACGACATGACGGCCGCCTACGTCGAACGCGCGCTGGCCGATCACGTCACGCACACGGAGATCTTCTTCGATCCGCAGACGCACACCGAACGCGGCGTGCCGATCGAAACGGTCGTGGCCGGCATCGAACGCGCCCTCGCCGATGCCGAAAAGCGCGGCCTCACCTCGAAGCTGATCCTGTGTTTCCTGCGCCATCTGTCCGAGGAAGACGCGCTCGCCACGTATGAAAGCGCGCTGCCGCTGTTCGACCGGTACGCGCATCGGCTGATTGGCGTGGGACTCGATTCGTCGGAACGCGGCCATCCGCCGTCGAAGTTCGAACGCGTATTCGCGAAGGCGCGCGAGCGCGGCCTGAAACTCGTCGCGCATGCGGGAGAGGAAGGCCCGCCGTCCTACGTGGTCGAGGCGCTCGATCTGCTGAAGGTGGACCGCGTCGATCACGGCGTGCGCAGCATCGAGGACGCGGCGCTGGTTGCGCGACTCGCCGATGCACGCATTGCGCTGACGGTGTGTCCGCTGTCGAACCTCAAGCTGTGCGTGTTCGAAGACATGACCAAGCACACGCTGAAAGACCTGCTCGATCAGGGCGTCGCCGTGATGATCAATTCCGACGATCCCGCGTACTTCGGCGGCTACGTCAACGCGAACTACTTCGCGATCGTCGATGCGCTGAAGCTCGACGATCACGAGGTCTACACACTGCTGCGCAACAGCCTGGAAGCGTCCTTCGTGACCGACGCAGAGCGCGCCGACATGATCGCGCGCCTGGATGCCTACTGGAAGCAGTGAGCCCATGGACACGACCGCTTCGCCCCACCAGGACATGACCGCCGTCGAACGCTTCTTCGGCGTGCGCGCGGCGGGTTCGCGCGTGAAGACGGAAGTCGTCGCGGGCATCACGACCTTCCTCACGGCGATGTACATCATCGTCGTCAATCCGGGCATCCTGTCGCAGGCGGGCGTACCGTTTCCGGCGGCGCTCACGGCGACGGTCATTGTCAGCTTCCTCGGCAGCTGCGCGATGGGCCTGTATGCGCGCAATCCGGTGCTCGTCGCGCCCGGCATGGGCATGAACGCGCTGTTCGCCTTCGTCATGGTGCACGGCGGCAAGATGCCGTGGCAAACCGCGCTCGGCTGCGTGTTCTGGTCCGGCGTGATCTTCGCGGTGCTCGCGGCCTTCAACGCGCGCAAGCTCGTCGTCGATGCCATCCCGGCCAATCTGCGGCACGCGGTGTCGTGCGGCATCGGGCTGTTCATCAGCCTGATCGGCCTCGTCAACGCGAAGTTCGTGGTGAGCGATCCGGTCACGGTCGTGCATTCGGCGTCGCTGAATCCGGTCGTGATCACCTTCCTGATCGGGCTCGCGGTCACCACCATCCTCGTCGCGCGCAAGGTCACGGGCGCGCTGATGCTGGGCATTGTGTTCACGACGCTCATCGCGCTGCCGATCGGCCGCTGGTGGGGCGACGGCACCGCCTACTGGCCCGCCGCGATCGCGACGAAAACGCTCGTGAACTGGAACGGCCTGTTCGCCGCGCCGGACTTCTCGGCCATCGGCCAGCTCGACCTGATGGGATCGCTCAAGGTCATCTACTGGCCGTTCATCTTCGTGATGCTGTTTACGTCGTTCTTCGACGCGCTCTCCACTTTCATGGCGATCTCCGAAGCCGGCAAGCTCTACGACCAGGACGGCAATCCACGCCACATCCGCCAGTCGATGATGGTCGATTCCTTCTCGGCGCTCGTGTCCGCGCCGCTCGGCACCAGCCCGGCGAACGCGTATATCGAATCGGCGGCGGGCATTTCGGCGGGCGGGCGCACCGGGCTGGTGGCGGTCGTGGCCGGCCTGTGCTTCCTGCCGTTCCTGTTCCTCTCGCCGCTGCTCTCGCTGATTCCGGCCATCGCCACCGCGCCTGCGCTCGTGCTCGTCGGCGTGTTCATGATGGAGGCGATCACGAAGATCGAATGGCAGCGTTTCGACGAAGCCATTCCCGCCTTCCTCGCGATGATCCTGATCCCGCTGACCTATTCAATCACGGATGGCGTTGCATACGGCTTCCTCGCGTTCGTCGTGCTCAAGACGGCGACGGGCCGCGCGCGGGAAGTCAAGCCGGCGATGTGGATCATCGCGGCCTTTGCCCTGGTTCTGCTTTCGCAGTTGTAGTCCATTCACAGAAACGGAGACGTTGCATCATGACTCAGACCGCCTGGCGCGCCCAGTTGCTGACTTTCCGGGAAGATCCCGCGCATGCCGCCGACGGCGCGGTGTACGAGGCCGACGGCCTGTTGATCGTCGAGGACGGCCGTGTGGTCGCGGCGGGCGCGTATGCGTCGGTGCGCGGCCAGCTCGCCGCCGATGCGACCGTCCACACGATGCGCGACAAGCTGATCGTGCCGGGTTTCATCGACTCGCACATTCACTATCCGCAGACGGACATGATCGCGTCGCCGGCGCCGGGCCTGTTGCCCTGGCTCAACACCTACACGTTCCCGACCGAACGCGGCTTCGAGAATCCGGCGCTCGCACGCGAGACGGCGAGTTTCTTTCTCGACGAACTGCTCGCCTGCGGCACGACCACGGCGTTCGTCTACTGCACGGTGCACAAGCAATCCGCCGAGGCCTTCTTCACGGAAAGCGAGTCGCGCGACCTGCGCATGGTCGCGGGCAAGGTGCTGATGGACCGCAACTGCCCCGAGTTCCTGCGCGACACCGCGCAATCCGGCTATGACGACAGCGCCGAACTCATCGCGCGCTGGCACGGACGCGGCCGTCAGCAATACGCGCTGACGCCGCGCTTTGCACCGACCTCGACGGAAGCGCAGCTCGAAGCGTGCGGCGCGCTGGCGCAACAGCATCAGGACGTGTTCATCCAGACGCACGTAGCGGAAAACACCGACGAGATCAAGTGGGTCGAGAGCCTGTTCCCGGGGCATCGGAGCTATCTCGACATCTACGATCACTACGGCCTGCTGCGCCGCCGGTCGGTGTACGGCCATTGCATCCATCTCGACGACCGCGACCGCGAACGCATGGCGGAAACCGGCGCGGTGGCGTCGCACTGCCCGACGTCGAACCTGTTCCTCGGCAGCGGCCTGTTCGACTTCGAGAAAGCCGGCGCGGCCAACATGCCGGTGGCGATGGCCACCGACGTGGGCGGCGGCACGTCGTTCTCGATGCTCCAGACCATGGGCGCCGCGCACAAGATCGCGCGCCTGACCGGCCATCATCTGACCGCGACGCGCATGTTCTGGCTCGCGACGACCGGCGCGGCGCAGGCGCTGGAACTCGATGACCGGATCGGCACGCTCGCGCCCGGCAGCGAAGCGGACTTCGTCGTGCTCGATCCGAACGCGACGCCGCTGCTGGCGCGCCGCACGTCGCGCACCGAGTCGCTGGAAGAGTTGCTGTTCGCGTTCGCGCTGCTCGGCGACGACCGCGCGGTCTTCGAGACGCATGCCGCCGGCAAACGCGTGCATACGCGCGACGGGCGCAAGACGGTCATCCTCGACAAGGCGGCGTGAAGCGGCTTATCGAAGGGTCGCGCCCGGCTCGGCGATCCGGGCCGGCCCGAGAACGCTGTTGAGCAATAGATCGCCGTTCGGCAGGAACTCCATCATCGCGTAGGCGCCATTGCCGAACAGGCCGGGGCCGAGGATCGTCGTGTGCACGTCCGCGCCCGTGCCGTCCCAGTCGAGTCCCTTGATGGTCCAGCCCTGATGGTTCGCGGGGTAATACCCGCTCACCAACACGAGCTTCGAGCGCGAACTCATCGCGGGCACCATGTTGTCCGACGAGATATCCGGGCGTGCCCACACGGATGACCATGCGTGCACCTGCGCATCCCACTTGAAACGTTCGACGCCGAGCGGCGAAGGCGGCGCACCCGGCAGGCCGCGAATGAGGTTGTCGACCGCCGGCGTCGTCCCCGTGTCGGACGCGGAGATGTTGTTCACGACGAACGCGCCGTAGCCGTTGACGGTCACGGATTGATCGGTCTGGATATCGCCGGTATAGCCGGAGGGCAAACCGCCGGTCACCGGAATCTGCCCGGCAATGCGATCCGTGAAGCCGGCGGGAATCTGGTCACGCCAGAACGCCACGAGGCCCATGCGCTTCTTGCCGTCGGTGATGACGACCAGATGATCGGGATCGCCACTGCCGAAGCCCATCAAGGTCGGCGTGCTGCCGGAACCGGACCCGAACAGCGTGTAGAACGTATCGCCGGTTGGATACGGCGAACTCCATGCACCGTCCGCCGCACCGTCCGACAAGGCCGTGCCGGTCCAGACGACCTTGCGCATCAACTTGTCGGACACGATGTAGATTCCGTTGTTCTGATCGACTGCCGCCGAGTTGCTGATGCTCTCGTCACTGCCGAAGACCAGCGACGGCACCGCACCCGTGAAGCTCCGGTCCAGGATATGCACCGAGCGCGTTCCCAGCACCACGAGCTTGCCGTCGTAGGTCATCACGATGCCGGTCAGCGCTTCGCCGGCTTGCAGGAAGGTGGTGGTGTCGATCGAGCGCAGGATGTTGATCTGCTTGCCCGCAAGCCCGTCTGACACGCCCAGCGCCAGGATCTGCGTGCCGGTATTGAGGTACAGCACGTTGTTATTGTCGACGACGCTGTAGGCCGACGAGATCCCGCCCGAGCCGCACGACAGTTGCTTGAGAAAGGACTGCGCCAAGGCCACCCTGGCTTGCGGATCGACGGGCTCTTTCAGAAGGCTGGCAAGCAGCGCGTTCAGCCGGGTCACGGTTGCCGGCTGCACGCCCGGCAGCAGGATCCGCGCGACCGCCTTGAAGCCGTGTTGGCGAACGTCGATGTATTCGACACCCGTGGCCGACACGCCCCACATGGTGTCAGCCGACGTGCTCGCGAGTGTCATCAGATTGACGGGGCCGGCCGCAACCTGCGCCACGGAGCCGGGCACTACCGTCTGCGTGCCGCGGCTCACCGGATACGGCAAGGCGTTGGTCTGCGCGGAACCGAGGTGGCTGATGGCGAGCCTCGGCGCAGCGAGAAAGGGATTCGGCGGCGGATTCGCTGCACCCGCCACGCCGGAAGCCATACAGCACAGCAACGATGCAAGCAGCCTTCGTAGTGCGACCATGGTTCGATACATGTCAACCTCTCACGTAAATCGTTGCCGCTGCGACAACCACCGGACGATGCTCGCGTCACGCTGCGTGTGCGTCGGACAAGTGGTCAGAAGCGAGCGGATTTCGGGTAGGGGAAACGCGCGATGAAAAGACAAGCGGCAAGCTGACTACGCACGCTGGCATCGATTCACTTCGCGAAACGCAGAGCACAAGGTAGCCGACTTGCCTTGGCCAGACCGGCGTTCAAACCTAATTTGACGAATCGCGGCATGCATGCGGCGGGCATGCGACGGGCGGCCATCGACGCGCATTCCTGGCATGTCCGCATCATTCGGATGAGTACGATGGCGGAGAACGAACGCACGTTACGCGTTTCGCGTCCTGTCGCCGGGCGGGGTGACATCCATCACCGCACGCGGCTGCAACGTCACCACGCCGTCCGTGGGCGTCACCCTGCCATCCGTTTCACTCTCCAGTCCTGCGAGCACCGGCGCCGTGGCAGGCAACACCCCCTTCTCGCTCGGCCTGAACTGCTCGGCCGGCACGCTGGTCAATCTCACCCTGACCGATGCCACCACGCCGTCCAATACATCGAATGTGCTCACACTGGGAAGCGGAGCGACGGCATCTGGGGTCGGCACGCAGATACCCAACGGCATGACGCCGATCGTGTACGGGGCGGATTCCAGCGCCGCGGGAAACAACAATCAATGGTTCGCCGGCACGGCTAACGGCGGTCCGATGACGCTCCCGTTGAATGTGCGGTACATACGCACCGCGAATCCGATCACGCCGGGAAAAGTCGCCGGATTGGCGACCTTCACCCTGTCATATCAATAACGATGCGCTTCAAGGAAGAGCGACCACGCGCACGCTCTCGACAGTCCAAGCACTTTTATTGCATTCTCGTTAAAGTGCAGCCTGTCACGATCCCGCGCCGCCATGAAGAAGCTCGCCGCCTGCATCACACCGTTTGCGCTGTCGATGGCGCTGGCCTCGTTCAGCGCATTCGCCCACGCGCGTGCCCTCGAAGCGCAGCTCGACTGCAAGTCGACGCCGCACGATTTCATCGCGCCGCTACAGGACGACAATCTGCTGGAAAAGAAGCCGATGCGGGTCGAGGCGAACTCGGTCAACGCGTTCCGCGCCGTGAAGGGCGCGACGCTGACGGCGTATGGTTTCAAGGTCTACGCGTTGGTCGCGTACCAGAAAGACGATCCGCTCTTCAAGCAGGGCAAGGGCGAGCCGATCGGCGATGCGGCTTATGGCGCGGTCGTCTGGGGCGGCGACGAGGAAGTCGCGCAAAAGGTGCGCGAGGCAGGCAGCGACGCAGTGGTGCACCACGTCGCGCCTTTCATCACGGCGATCTTCTGCAAGCAGTGATCGCCGGGAACGCAGCAGATCAGCGCAACAGTTCCACGAAGGACGAGATCAGCCGGTCCATGTCGGCCGTGTCGAGCGCGCCCATGGTCGAGATGCGGAACAGCTCCTTCGACAAGCCGCCCTGCCCCGCATAGATCACGAAGCCCTCGGCCTTGAGCGCGTCGTGCAGCGTTTCATAGGTGACGCCCTGCGGCAGCCGGTACGCCCGCAACACCACAGACGACTCTTCTGGCGCCAGCGCGCTCTCGATGCCGAGCGTCGCAAGCCCCGCGCGCACCTGTTCCGCGAGCGTCGCGTAACGCTGATGCCGCGCACGCCAGCCGCCTTCTTCCTCGAACTCGCGCAGCGCCTCGACCAGCGCGTAGTACGCATGGACCGACGGCGTGAACGGCGTATTGCGCTGATCCTGAAGCTTTGCGAGACGCGCGATGCCGAGGTAATACGTGCGGCTCGCGGCCTGCGCCAGCGCGGTCCGGCGCGCGATGACGAACGCCGCGCCCGGCACGCCGTGCAGGCACTTGTTGGCCGTCGCAGCGATCGCGGCGATGCCGCCGCCGTCGAAATCGATCGCCTCGGCGCCGAAGCTGCTCACCGCATCCAGCAGCAGGCCGACGCCACGCTCGGCGCATGCGCGCGACAACTGATCGAGCGCATTGAGACGCCCGGTCGTGGTCTCGTGATGGATGATGGCGAGGTTCGTGAAGGTCTTGCTGTCGAGCAGGCGGATGATCGCGTCGATATCCGGCGCCTGCATCCACTCGTACTTCACGACTTCATGCTCGATGCCGTATTGCTGCGCGATCTGCGCGATGCGCTCGCCGTAGACGCCGTTCTCCACGATCAGCAAACGCCCGCCTTCCGGCACCAGCCCCGCGATCATGCTTTCGACAGCCGCGGTCCCCGAGCCCGTCATCAGCACGGCGCTCCAGACGGCCGGATCCAGCTCGTAGGCGGCGACGAGACGGCGGCGCGCCTCATCCTGCAGATCGAAGAATTCCGGCTCGCGATGGCACAGGTCGGTTTGCAGCAGGCTCTTGCGCACGCGTTCGCTCAGCGTGACAGGACCCGGATTCAGCAAAAGCATCAACGGCCTCCAATATGGTGTTGCAAACGGGCGCGCACGTCCTCGGGCGTGACCTTCGGACGCGGCAGGTCGGCGGGCGTACCGGTGATGATCGACAAGCGCGCGAAGCGGGCGCCGTCCACATGCTGCGCGTCGAACAGGCGGTCGATCACGCCGATATCGTCGCCGTCGAGCGCGAGCGCATAGCCGCATGCCGCCGCGATCGACGCGAAATCGACGCCGCGTGACACGGTAGCCTGGCCGCCGGTCGATTCGTGCGCGCCGTTGTCGAGCAGCAGATGCACGAGGTTTTTCGGCCCGTAGGCGCCGAGCGTTGCGAAGACACCCATGCGCATCAGCGCGGCGCCGTCGCCGTCGACGGCCACCACGGTCAGATCCGGCCGCGACAGCGCGAGACCGAGCGCCATCGGCGTGACGCAGCCCATCGAGCCGACCAGATACAGCTGGTTCGCGCGATCGTCGATGGCATAGAGTTCGCGGCCGCAGAAGCCGGTCGAGGCCAGCACGACGGTCGAGTCCTGCGGCGTGCGCGCGATCACCCGTTGCAGCGCCGCGTGGCGCGTGACGCGTTCGCCCGCAAAGCGCGCGACTTGCGCCGGCGCGTCATGGGCGCGCAGGCCCGAGAGGCCGCTCGTCTTCAGCTCGTAGGGCGCGACGCTGCCCTTCTGCATCACGAGCGCATAGGGACGGCCGGTGCGGTCCATGGTCTCGGTCGCGCGGTCGAGCGCCGGGCCGATCTGCTCCGCTTCCGTCGGGAACAGTTCCCATGGAATCTCCATGGTGTCGAGCATCTGCGGCGTGATCGGGCCCATCAGCGCGTGCTGCGGCTCATCATGCACGCCCGGCTGGCCGCGCCACGTGACGATCAGCAATTGCGGCAGACGGAAGGTCCAGGTGAGCGACGTGAGCGGGCTCACGGCATTACCGAGACCGGAGTTCTGCATCATCGCGATGCCGCGGCGCTTCGTCTCACCGGAGCCGCCGCCGAGCGCGACGCCCGCGATCAGCGCGACCGCATCGCCTTCGTTCGCCGCCGACACGTAATGCAGCGACTCATCCTGCAACACGTAGTTGATGAAGGGCGTGAGATACGAACACGGCACGCCTGCGTACCAGTCGAAGCCGCGTGCGCGCGCAGCCTCGACGAACTGGGCGGCCTCAATCACGCGAGCGCTCCGTGCTGTCCAGACCGTCCGTGCCGATCGGCGTCTGGCCGTGCGCGAAATCGCCTGCGCGGCGGAAATCGTCGAGATCGTTCACGCCGCGCCAGTGGCCATGCACGTATTGCACTTCGATCTTCTGGCCCGCCGCCAGCAGCGCGTTGAGCAGCGCGGCCATGTCGAGGCTGTCGAAGTCCGGGCGCTGCTGCAATTCGCCGAGCGCGGTGAGCAGGCGCTCTCGTGCGCCCGCGCGCACATTGATGAGACCCATCCAGCGGCCTTGCGGCGCGCGACCCGGCTGCGCGTTCTGTCCCGCGCCGACCACGCTTTCGAGCCACACTTTCTGGCCGAACAGCGCGCGGTCGTCGCCGGTCGAGCAATACACGAAGTCAGTGGCGGGTTCGCCTGCCTGCGGCGCCTGCGACGAATCGACGACCACGCAGAAGTCGCTGTCCGACTCCACCAGATCGCGCAGGATATAGCTGCGGAACAACAGGTCGCCGTAGGAGATGACTGTGTCGCCATTCAGATGCCCGGCGGCGCACGCCAGCGACGCGAGTTCGCCCGTCGACGCATGCCGCTCGTTGACGACCAGACGCACCCCGCCCTTCTCGATGGCATCGGCGCGATAACCGCCCACCACGGTGATGTCGTTGATGCGCTCCTTCTTGAACGCTTCGACCAGATGGCGCAGCAGCGGCTTGCCCGCCACCGGCAGCATTACCTTCGGACGTTCTTCGGTGAGCGCTTCGAGGCCCGCGCCGCGGCTCGCGGCCAGCACCACCGCGCTGCGCTTCTCATTGGCCGCGCTCAGATAGATGTTCTCAGCGGCCGAATATTCATCCGCGTCCTGCAAACGGAAAATCTCGTTGACCGCCGCGATACGGTCTTCCACGTTGACGAGCGTCTCGCAGTCGTGGATTTCCTTCGCGATCGCCTGCATCGCCGAAACCGCGCCGCGAATCAAGTGGTTCGCCCAGATCACGCAGCTGATGCCGGCCTGGCGGAACGCGTCGGTCGGCGTGCTGTAGTACTTCGTCGGCACGATGACGAGCGGGCCGCGCCCCGCCCACTCGCGCGCGAACGTGAGGATTTCGTCCGGCTTCGAGAGCTTGCTGTGGATCAGGATCGCGTCCGCGCCCGCCCGGCGATACGCCTCGGCGCGCTTCAGCGCTTCTTCCATGCCCCAGCCCGCGATCAGCGCTTCCACACGCGCGACGATCGAGAAGTTCGGATCGCTCTGCGAATCCTTGCCGGCCTTGATCTTGCCGCAGAATTCATCGATGTCGGCGAGCGGCTGCGCTTCGCCATTGATGAAGCTGTTGGTCTTCGGAAACTGCTTGTCCTCGATGCACACGCCCGCGATGCCGCGCTGCTCCAGCTTCTTCACCAGGCGTCGCACGTTGTTGAAGTTGCCGTAGCCGGTATCTCCGTCGAGCAGGATGGGCAGGTCGCTGGCGTCCGCCATGAACTCGAGGTTGTCGACCACCTGGGTCCAGCTCGCTTCGTTGTTGTCGCGCACGCCGAATTGCGCGGAGATCGACAGGCCCGAGCCCCAGATCGCCTTGAAACCGGCTTCCTTCGCGATGCGCGCCGAAATGCCGTTGTGGGCTTCCATCAGGAATTCGAGGCGGTTGCTTTGCAGCATCTCGCGCAGGCGCAGCGTGCGCGAATAGCCGACGGGAATTTGGGTAGGTGCGTTCATTGTTGGGAGGCTCCGGCAAACTGATGCAGCGCATTGAGTTGCGGCAGGACTTCGTCAGCCGCGCGCTTCACGTCGTTCTGAAAATCGATTTCGATCCACGGTGCGCCGGTCACATCGGCGATGTCGAACACGTGGGACTTTTCCAGCAGCAGATCGCGCACCGCTTCCTCGTGCGGCAGCTTCGCGCGGCCCGTGGCGACATAATCGGCGCAAATGTCGGCGAGGCGCGTGGCCGTCGCTTGGTCGAAGCGGAAGAAGCCGACCGATTCGCCGATCGTGTCGTACTGCAAGCCGGCCGCCACCTGCTTGCGCAGTTCCACCGGCACGCCGTTTTCGACACACAGCTTCACCGGCTCGTCGCCGGCTTCGAAGTCGCGGTCGATCAGCAGGCGGTTCACGCTCGCGCCCGCCACCAGCGGCGCGAAAATGCGCTCGTCGTAGAGCACGTCGGCGTCCATCAGGAGCACGTCGCCGCCGCGCGTCATGGCTTCGCGCGCGGTATGCACGGACAGCACGCTGCCGAGCGTGAATTCATCGTTGACGACGACTTCGCTCGCCGGCTTCCAGTCGATCGAAGCGAGTTCCGCCTCGATCTGCTCGCTCTTGAAGCCGGTCACGAAGACCACTTCAGTCACGCCGGCGGCTTTCAGGTAATGCAGATGGCGTTCGAGCAGCGAGGCATCGCCGAAACGCAGCAAGCACTTGGGCTTCTGCTGGCCTTCGGGTTGCACGAGACGCAGACCCATCCCGGCCGCAAGAATAATTGCGCGCATGGTTGTTGTTCCCTTCGAGGGTGTTCAGTCGATATCCGGCACGCGCGCGAGTCGGCGGCGCTGCCAGCCTTTTTCAACGAAATGCAAGTAGACGATGCCCGGCACGCCGAGCAGCAACTCCCGCGCGCGCTTGACGAGCGACAACGCGAGCGCCGCCTCGGGCGGCAGGCCGACCAGGCGCGCGAGCAGCAAATAGCCGCCCTCCTGCACGCCGAGCGAGCCGGGAATGGCGAAGGCCGCGCCGCGGATCGCCTGGCCGAGACTTTCGAGCATCAGCGCTTCGGACCAGCCGACCGGATGGCCGAGCAGATGCAGTGCAAACCACACTTCGCCCGTGCCCACGAACCAGCCGAGCAGGCTCAGCCCGAAGCTCGACGCGACCTTGCGGCGCTCGCGATAGAGCTCGTGCACGGCGGCATCGACGGCTTCGGCGCGCGTGACGAGCGACGACCAGTCGCGCTTGGCGGAGAACTTCGCGGCGATGCCGGAAGCGAAGCGCATCGCGCGGCCGAACAGCCCGCGCCGCTGCGCCAGATAGAAGCCGAGGATCATCAGGCCGATCACGCCGATCACCGCGAGCACGGCAATCGTCACGCTCGACGACGATCCGCCCGTCGCGTAGCCAGTCAGCAGCACGACGCCGACCAGCGCGAACAGCAGTTGCGCGACCGTCTGCATGGTCGTGCTGACGGTGATGACGGCGGCGGCATCGCGCGCGCGCATGCCGCGTTGCGCGAGGTATCGGACCATCAGCATCGGGCCGCCGATCTGACCTGCCGGCATCAGGCTGTTGACCGATTCGCCGGCCCAGCGCGCCAGCAGCGCTTCGCGCAACGCCACGCTGCGCTCGTGCGCCGGGAACAGCACGCTGATGGCAACGGCGTCGATGAACAGCGGGACGAAGTGGAACGCGGCCACCGCGACCAGGCCCCAACCGGCCGCGGCGAGTGTCGCCGCGACGGAACCGAAGCCTTGCCAGCCGAGCAGCGCGATGAACAACACCACGCCGGCCGACAGCAGAAAGGTACCGGCGCGACTCATGCCGGCCCGTTCTTGCCGCTCTTGCGGCGAAAGACCTGCCGGAAACCGAAGTACGCGATCGAATCCTTCATGTTCGAGATGAAGCGCTGGAACGGCCGCATCGACGGATTCGTCACGTATTCGAAGGTCAGCGACACGCGCATCTGGTTCTCGCCAAGCGGCGTGACGCGGTGGCGCAGCTTGTCGCCGTCGAAGAACACGAACGCGCCCGGCGGATAGCGCACCGCGCCCGGCTGGTCCGGCACGCCGGGCGTCTTCGTGTGCAGTTCGTATTCGAGCGCGCAGGTGGAGTCGTCGATCACGCCGAGCAGCAAGGTGTAGCGCCGGCCTTCGTAATACGACGTGTCGTAATGCCAGCCGATGTGATCGCCCGGGCGCGTGTAGAAATACAGCGCGTAGGCGTGGGCGTCGTCGGGCGGGGAAACTTGCAGCTTGTCGCCGGTGATCGACTCCAGCCACCCGATCAGCGCTTCCGAGCGGTACAGCTCCGCGATGAACGGCGCAAGCTGGTCGAGCGTATGGCGGCTCACGCTGCCGCCCGCCTTGTGTCCCGGCAGATAATTACGGTTCACGGCCGGCGTCACGGCATGCACGGCGGCAATCAGGCGCTCGGTGAAATCAGCCGGCAGGAAGTCTTCGATGTACAGAAACGAACCTTGCTGGCCATACTCGTCGCGCAATGCGGGCGTGGGCAGCGCGGCGAGGCGCGTCTTCATTGTTGCGTCGATGTCCCGGCGCGACACCGTCGCTGCCGCGGCGGGCTGCGCCGCCGTGTTGTCGGGAAAAGCCGTTGCGCTCATCTCACCGCCTGGAAGTCTTTGCCGTCCTTGGCGGGCGATGCCTGCGCGCGCCGCTGTTTCGCGGCGACGCGCTGATAATCCACGGCCACATACACGGCAAACAGCGGCGCGCCGATGGCCGCGGCCATCAGGAAAGGCGTCATGCCGTTCAGAAGAGTGACGACAGGCAGCAGATAAAGCACGTCTTCGGTCTCGAAGCCGGCCATCGAGGCCTGTTTCGTACCGGACTTGCCGACCATCGACTCGATGCGCATGCGCAGATAGAAGATCAGCGCCACCGCGACGCCCGCGAGGCCGCCGAGCCACTGGGCCGGCACGAGCAAGGACGGATGATGCACGGCCACATAGAAGCCGATGCCGAGAAACAGCAACACCGTGACGAGCGCGTCGCACGCGAGGTCGTACAGGTGGCCGATCTTGCTCGACTGTCCGCTGATGCGGGCCAGTTCGCCGTCGGTGTGATCGACGAGATTCGACAGCGCGATCAGCGCGGCGCCGAGCGAACACAGCCAGAACTCGCCGAGCGAAAGATACCAGGCGCCGGCCAGACCGATCGCGAGGCGCAGCGTGGTCAGATGGTTGGGTGTGACAGGTGTGCCGACGAGCGGCGTGACGAGGCGTCGGGCAAGCCGTGCGTCCCAGGTGGCGGGCTCAGGAACGGCTTTGGGATGGGGCGGACACGATTTTGTCATCCCGGGAATATATCGCTAATTCGCCGAACCTGCATATATTGCGGGCCTTCGTTTCAGCGATAACTCCCTGTTTAGTCAGGGCCGGCGGGCGATTTTGAAAGTTCGACTTTCACTTTCGATAACGCCGTGAATTGTTCCATACGGCAAATATTTCCGATGCCGAACAAGCAGCCAGGCGGCTTGTTCGGCTACGCGATCATTCAACTGTCTTCTGTGCCGGCGCGGGAGCGGGCGGCGGGACTGTGCGCTCGTTCGAACTCGCCGAAGACGCCGTCTCGTTCGACATCACGCCGTCCTTGCCAACCGGCAGCGTGACGGTACGCACGGTGCCGTTGCCGAGCGGGAAGTCGGCGAGCGCGCTGCGGACGAGATAAGGCATGGCCTGGTAGAGCGAGGCGTCGCCCGTCGAATTGACGGCCGTGACCTTGTAGGCTTCGCGGCCGGTCTGACGGTCGGTCATGCGGATCTGCAGCGCGTGGATGTACACCGGATAGGTCTGGTCGACGTAGGCTGTCGGACCCCACGGGCCATAGCCGCCCCAGCCCCCTCCCCAGCCGCCCCACGGGCCACCCCATGGACCGCCCCACGGCCCGCCGTACATCCACGGATCGTAATAGACCGGCTGGCGCACGGTCATCGTGTCACCGCGGACCGAATAGCTGATCGCCACTTGATAGTTCGCGCTCGCGTCGGGCACCTGGCGGAAGTTGTACTTGGAAAGCTCATTCGCGACGAGCGTCTCGTACGTCGTCTGTTCGATGCTGTTGCGCTGCTCGTCCTTGCGGGCGAATGCGTAGGTGAGGGTCGTGTCGTTGCCGCTCCAGTCGGAGAAGGCGGTCACCTGGGTCTGCACGTAGGTCGTGCAGCCCGCGAGCCAGGTCGCCGCGAGTAACAGCGTCCATCTGAAAAACGCCTTCATGGTCCCGTTCATGGTCATCCTCACTTCGTTCCAACGCCCGTTCCGGTTTATGACCAGCCTCCGGGGCAGCCCGGAAGCCTCCTTGTTTTGTGGGGGTTGCGACGCGTCATGCCGCCCGGTTCACGATCGTCGAGCGGCTTGTACAATGATTCGACCAGGCGCGCACGCGTTCGTGCGTTCTGCGTTCGCATGCGGGACGCCGGCGCCGCCGTTCAATCCAAACTTGAAGACCCTGCCATGTCTACCACGACCGCTTCCGCAGTGATCCGCCGCGAGGACTATACGCCACCCGCCTTCCTGATCGAGTCTGTCGCGCTCGAGTTCGATCTCGTGCCGTCGCGCACCGTGGTCAGGAACACAATGAAGCTGCGGCGCAATCCCGACGCTGCCGCCGCCGGGCCTGCCGCGCGGCTCGAACTCATGGGCGAGCAACTGGAATTCGTCAGCGCGACGGTCAACGGTGGGCCGCACGCGGATGCCCGGGTTCACGAGGCGGGACTGTCGCTTGGCGGCCTGCCGTCCGATGCCTTCGAGCTTAGCATCGAGAGCATCTGCAATCCGGCTGAGAACACGACGCTCTCCGGACTTTATGTCTCCAGCGGCAACTTCTTCACGCAGTGCGAAGCCGAAGGCTTTCGCCGCATTACCTACTTCCTCGACCGTCCGGACGTGATGGCCACCTACACCGTCACGCTACGCGCCGACAAGACCGCGTATCCGGTGTTGCTGTCGAACGGCAATCTGATCGCCGAGGGCGATCTGCCGGACGGCCGCCATTTCGCGCAGTGGGAAGATCCGTTCAAGAAACCAAGCTACCTGTTCGCGCTGGTGGCCGGCAAGCTGGTGTGCATCGAGGAGCGCATCCAGTCGGGCTCCGGGAAGGAGAAGCTGTTGCAGGTCTGGGTCGAGCCGCAGGACCTCGACAAGACCCGTCACGCAATGGACTCGCTGATCCACTCGATCCGCTGGGACGAAAAGCGTTTCGGACTGGAACTGGATCTGGACCGCTTCATGATCGTCGCGGTGAGCGACTTCAACATGGGCGCGATGGAGAACAAAGGCCTCAACATCTTCAACACGAAGTACGTGCTGGCCAATCCGGAAACCGCCACCGACACCGATTTCTCGAACATCGAGGCCGTGGTCGGCCATGAATACTTCCACAACTGGACGGGCAACCGCGTGACCTGCCGCGACTGGTTCCAGTTGAGCCTGAAGGAAGGCCTGACCGTGTTCCGCGACCAGGAATTCTCCGCCGACATGGCCGCCGGCGACGCCGACGGCGCGGCCAGCGCCGCGGCGCGCGCGACCAAGCGCATCGAGGACGTGCGCGTGCTGCGCCAGATGCAGTTCGCCGAGGACGCGGGCCCGATGGCCCACCCGGTGCGTCCGGAGAGCTACGTCGAGATCAACAACTTCTACACGATGACGGTCTACGAGAAAGGCTCGGAAGTCGTGCGGATGTACCAGACGCTGTTCGGGCGCGACGGCTTCCGCCGCGGCATGGACCTGTATTTCAAGCGTTTCGACGGCCAGGCCGTGACCTGCGACGACTTCCGTCAGGCGTTGGCCGACGCGAACCATCGCGATCTCGCCCAGTTCGAACGCTGGTACAGCCAGGCGGGCACGCCGCGCGTCTCCGTGCGCGCGCAGTACGACGCCGCCGGCAAGCGCTATACGCTGTCGCTGACACAGGGCTACGGCGACGCGTCCGAAGCCGCGCGCGAAACCCAGAAGGGCCCGCTGCTGATTCCGTTCTCGGTGGGCCTGATCGGCCGCAATGGCGCCGATCTGCCGCTTCGTCTCGAGGGTGAGAAGGAGCCGAACGGCACGACGCGCGTGCTCGAATTCACCCAGCGCGAACAATCCTTTACGTTTGTCGATGTGAACGAGGCGCCGCTGCCTTCGCTGCTGCGCAATTTCTCGGCGCCGGTGATCGTCGAATACGACTATACGAACGAGGAACTCGCCTTCCTGCTCGCGCATGACAGCGACCCGTTCAATCGTTGGGAAGCCGGCCAGCGGCTCGCGACCCGCGAACTGCTGGCGCTCGCCGGGCGCGCGGCGCAGGGCGAGGCGCTGGCCATCGACGATGCGGTGATCGCGGCGTTCGCCCAACTGCTCGACGACACGACCCTCACGCCGGCCTTCCGCGAACTCGCGCTGATGCTGCCTTCGGAAAGCTATCTGGCCGAACAGATGACGGTGTCCGACCCGGCCGCCGTACACGCGGCGCGTGTTTTCATGAGCCGTCGGCTGGCAGCGCAGCTGCGCGACAAATGGCTCGCGACCTATGACGCGAACCGCACGCCCGGCGAGTATCGTCCGCTGCCGGAAGACGCGGGCAAGCGCGGCCTGAGGAACCTCGCCCTTGCCTACCTGAGCCAGCTCGACGATCCCGCCGACGCCGTCCGCCTCGCGCAGGCGCAGTACGACAGCGCCAACAACATGACCGACCGCTCCGCCGCGCTCGCTGCCCTGCTGCTCGCGAGCGCGACGCCCGGCGCGGACGCAACCGTCGCCGACGCCGCGCTGGCCGACTTCTATCGCCGCTTCGAAAAGGAAGCGCTCGTCATCGACAAGTGGTTCGCGCTTCAGGCGACGCAGCGCGGCGGGCCGGATCGGAAGGTAATCGAGATCGTGCGCAAGCTGATGCAGCACCAGGCGTTCACGCTCAAGAACCCGAACCGCGCGCGTTCGCTGATCTTCAGCTTCTGCAGCGGCAATCCGGCGCAGTTCCATGCCCCCGATGGCTCTGGCTACGCGTTCTGGGCCGAACAGGTGATCGCCCTCGACGCACTCAATCCGCAGGTCGCCGCGCGTCTGGCGCGCGGGCTGGAGTTGTGGCGCCGCTTCACGCCGCAATTGCGCGAGAAGATGCATGCCGCGCTGAGCGAGGTGGCGGCGCAGGCGAAATCGCGCGATGTGCGCGAGGTCGTGGAGAAGGCGCTCGCCGCTTGAGCGCTGTTTACTCTGGGTTTTTCTGCCGCTGAGTGATGGACGGTAACCGGCTGGAGGCCGCCGTGCGCAGCGTGGCGCGCGGCGGCCTTGCTCGTCTGGCCGATGCACACCGGCTTTGTCACACGGTGGCACGGGGTCGAGCGGTTAGAATCGCAAATATTCGTCTAACGCTCACGGAGCCTCGCATGTCCTCCATTTCCAGCCGTACCACGCTCACGAAGTATCTGATCGAGCAGCAGCGCGAACACCAGAACCTGCCCGCCGACCTGCGTCTGCTGCTCGAAGTCGTGGCGCGGGCCTGCAAGCAGATCGGCTATCACGTGAGCAAGGGCGCCTTGGGCGAAGCGCTCGGCTCCGCCGGCAGCGAGAATGTCCAGGGCGAAGTGCAGAAGAAGCTCGACGTGCTGTCGAACGAAATCCTGCTCGAAGCCAACGAATGGGGCGGCAATCTGGCCGCGATGGCATCGGAAGAAATGGAAAAGATCTTCCCGATCCCCAATCGCTATCCGAAGGGCAACTATCTGCTGACCTTCGATCCGCTCGACGGCTCTTCCAACATCGACGTGAACGTGTCGATCGGCACGATCTTTTCGGTGCTGCGCTGCCCGGACGGCGTGGAACCGGGCGAACAGGCGTTCATGCAGCCGGGCTCACAACAGGTGGCGGCCGGCTATGCGGTGTACGGTCCGCAAACCGTGCTCGTGCTGACGACCGGCCATGGCGTGAACTGCTTCACGCTCGATCGCGAACTCGGCTCGTGGGTGCTCACGCAGCGCAACATGACGATTCCGGTCGAGACGCGCGAGTACGCGATCAACGCATCGAACAGCCGGCACTGGTATGAGCCGGTGCAGCGTTATGTCGGCGAACTGACCGACGGCAAGGAAGGCGCGCGCAAGGAAGACTTCAACATGCGCTGGATTGCCTCGATGGTCGCGGACGTGCACCGTATTTTGAGCCGCGGCGGCATCTTCATGTATCCGGCCGACAAGCGCGACCCGTCCAAGCCCGGCAAGCTGCGCCTGATGTATGAAGCCAATCCGATGGCCTTCATCGTCGAGCAGGCGGGCGGCGCGGCGACCAACGGCGAGCAGCGCATTCTCGATATCGTCCCGACGAGCCTGCATCAGCGCGTCGCGGTGTTCCTCGGCTCGAAGAGCGAAGTGGATCGCGTCACGCGCTACCATCACGAAAAGAAAATTTGATTCGAGCTATTGCCAATTCGAGAAAGCGATCGCTATAATCTTGTTTCTCTGATGCCGGAATAGCTCAGACGGTAGAGCAGCGCATTCGTAATGCGAAGGTCGGGGGTTCGATTCCTCTTTCCGGCACCATCAGGATTCAGCAGTTAAAAGCCCCGCGTTCACGCAAGTGACGCGGGGCTTTTGCCTTATGCGTTCGCATTCGATCCGCACTCTTTTTGTACCCCACAAGTGGGTGGATGCGTAGACCGCACACCTATGCCACGATCTCATCTAATCCCATTGACTCGCTTCGACACGTTCGTGTCTTTCGCCGAATCTTCCTTCGCGATTTCACGTTCAGTCCGAGTGCGCGTCTGATGTGCTTTTTATGTGCGGCTTCGTACAACAACACACTATTTTCCGCTTCGCACCATTGAGCGTCAACGCAGGTTTCCCGGTATCGTTATATCCATAGAGGAAACGCTACAGTCGGACATGGTTTGAGCCTGCTGGATCGGCAAGCAAGGCGCCGTGCGCCTGACGGCGAGATCCCGCAAGGCTTGCAAGGCGCAGTTTTTGCGATATCACATATAAGGGGCGAGTATGCATTACCGATGCATCACCCTTCGGAACACGAACGATCATGCGTTGTGCTTTAGCCGTATCGATTGGATTCAAGATGAATCGGCAGCCATCCGATAACGCATTCTGAGAGGATTTTGAGTTTGACCTGCTGCTTGCGTGCGGCGGCGCAACAGCCGCACCAATCAAGTTGGCGCAATTGAGTGTAGTCATCGAGGAGAGAGACCATGGACGCAAAACCGACAAAACTCCCGACGCCCGACAAGGTGCTGTGTCCGGATCAGGATCCGGTAGCCGTCGAATTTCTCGCGACCGAATTGCCTGAGCATGTCAGAGCTTTCTTCGACGAGCAGCGCAACGCTGCACAGTCGAAATAGGCAGGATGCACTGGATCAAGCAGTCGTCGTGGGAATGATTGCCCGCCGCGTGCGGTGCAAGCGGGCGTTCGCGTCCGGACGCGGCGCGCGCCAGGTTGACACCCGTCGTTGATTCACGGGCGAGTCGCGCATGTCGGCTCGCCTGCTCAGGACGCTCCCCTCTTCCTCATTGTTGATCCCGGCCGGCGGTACGCTATTCTGGCGCTTTTGCTCGTTCATGCCGATGCGCCGTCGCTCAATCCTCTCCCTTCTCGTTCCCGCCGCTTTCGCCTGCGCGCTTGCGCTTGCCGCACCCGGATCCGCCCACGCAGATGGCGACGAGTCCGCCTTCACCAACGTCATCGCCCTGGTTTCGCAGCGTCTCGCGCTGGCGGAACCGGTCGCGCGCTGGAAGTGGGCACATCACGATGCGATCACCGACGCGCCGCGCGAGGAAGCGCTGCTCAAGCAAGTCGAACAGAAAGCGCGTGCCGCGCAGGTCGATCCTGAGTTTGCGCGCGCCTTCTTCCGCGATCAGATCGAGGCGAGCAAGGACGTCCAGAACGCCCTGTTCGCCAACTGGCGCAAGCTCAAGGCCGCGCCGGAAGGCACGCCGCCGGATCTCGCGAAGGACACGCGCCCGAAGCTCGATCAGCTCACGCGCTCGCTGATCGCGGCGCTTGCGCACGTCGAACCGCTTCGTCACACCGACGATTGCCCCGTGCGGCTCGCAAAGAGCGTCGCGCGATGGAAGCATCTGACGCGCTACGACGCCGCGATGGACGCGCCGCTCGAGCGCGCGCTGTCGCATGTCTGCGCAAGCGGCGGTTTGGGCGCGGTGGGTTGACCGAAGACTAGTACGCGGCGGCGAGCGGACGGCGGTCGAGCGGCGTCACGGGCAGACCGCGCGCGAGTCGCTCGCTCAGGATGCGATGAGTCGTCAATTCGAAGCCAGGCGCCACGATGCCCGCCGACAGCGCAGCCGCCGCGTCCAGCGAATCAGCGGAGCCAAGGTATTGCCACCGATCCACAACGTGCCATACGCGTCGTGCTGACTCGGCGTCGCGTTCCTCGACGGCAATCGCGCCCGGATACGGCCAGGGCGCGCCACGCGCTTCGCCGGAACGCGCCTTCGGCACACGGTTGTGGGCCGGCCGCAAAGCCGCAATCCACTGCGCCTCGGCAAGCATTGCACCGATTTCGCCACCCGTCGCCTTCCATTCGACACGGCGCACGAGCGACGCCAGCCGCAAGTCCTTCGCCGAGCGCTTCGGTCCGACCAGATGCGAGCGCACGCGCTGCCGCAGACGTACGCTTCGCCCGGCGTACAGCGGCGCGTCGTCGTCGCCATGGAACACATAGGCACCGCAGCCGGCGGGAATGCGCTCGATCGTGTCTTCGTCGATGTGCGTTGCAAGCTGGAACCGGCGCGTCACCCGCTCGAGATGCGCCTGCATGACATCCGGCGCGTGTGCGCGATGCAGGTGTTGCCAGAACTGCCAGAGCAGATCGGCGTCGGCGAGCGCGCGGTGGCGCGCCGACGGCACGAGCGCATGACGCTGCACGAGTGCGTCGAGACCGTGACGACTTTCAGACGGATACACCGCCCGCGACAGCTGCACCGTGCAAAGGACGTCCGGCACGAACCGAAGTCCGACGCGCTTGAACTCGCCTTTGAGGAAACTGTGATCGAAATGGGCGTTGTGCGCGATGAAGAGTCGTCCGCTCATCCGTTCGAGCAGGTTCTCGGCCAGTTGGTCGAACGTGGGCGCGTTGCGCACCATCGCGTCGTTGATGCCGGTCAGCTGCTGGACGAACGCGGGAATGGACCGCTGTGGATTGACCAGCGACGTCCACTGCGAGACGCCCTGCGGGCCAACTTCAACAATGCCGATCTCGGTAATGCGGTCGACGCCAAAGGTACCGCCGGTCGTCTCGAGATCGACGAAGACGATGGGTTCGGCCGGGAGCGTGAATCGGGATGAATCGGAGTGCATCATGGACGGCGGAAAAGCGTCGCGCCTGACAGAACCGGGCAAGCGCGTAATAAGGATGAATTGCTCATTCTAACGCAGAGCATCGCTTGTCCTCAGGCGCGCCGGCAGATCATTCAACAATTAAGCGTTCGCCGCGTTTTGCCATGGCGCAATCGAGACGTGACGAACGCGAAGGCGAAAAATAAAAACGTCGAGCATCATTTCATAATTAAACAGGCAATAGAGGCAAACCCTCAATCAAACCGACTAGTTAGCGAGTGAAAGCGGGACTTCGTAAGCTCCAGGAAGCCGAAGCGCGCACCGAGGCAGCGTGGCGCGCGGGCTCGTAGGGGCAAGGCTCGGCCTCGCTGGCGCCTTGCCCTAAGGGGGATACGCGCCGCCAAACCCGCGTAATTCAGGTGATTTTAAAGCCCGTTAATTCAAATCCAAACTGGAGTATTTACAGCGCCAGCTTCGCAAAGCGTCTTACTCATCGCTTTTAATGGCACCGCATCTATTTCAGAACTCAAACAAAGTGGCAAAACCGTGTAACGAGGGAATTACAAGAGAATACTCGACCGCTTGGTAGAGAAAGAATTCGAAGTATGAGCGCTCGCCACGCTTGCCAGATTCTCCGAGCACGTCACTACTCGCCTTTTATCCTCCATTAAGAGCGAGAACTGCATTGACTACGACTGACTTTCAGGAACTTTTCGACAGGAAGCTTTGACCGGGCCGATAAGAACGCAATAGGGAATTTTGTCTCGATGACAACCGGCATCGCCCTGCATCCAAACCCAACTTCTTGTCCAGCCAGTCTAGACAAGGCTCTGCTGATTTTTCGAAAGCGCACGCTCCCGGAGGGCACCGCAAACCGGGGCGCAAAAAAAAGCGCGACTGGGAAGTCGCGCTGACAAAGTTTGGAGATCTTTTTCCGTCAACGAAAAAGTCTGCTTCGGAAAGCAGAGCACTCAGTATAGCGATGCCCCTCGCACAAATTACCTGCATAAAACACAAACTTCTCTTTCAGATTTATCAACAATCCGATTTCCGAAATAACCTGTTGCTTCTAAACGTCAAAATGTGTCGTTCATGCGCAACGCCAATCGATTGACACCTTAGCCCTTACGACTTCATTCGCACTTAAACCGTTGTTAATAAACAGGAATAAGCAGATTTCAGATCATTGCGCGAGGGAGAATGGTTTATTGCGGAAATCGAACAATGCCCAAGATGACACGGTTCTTTACACTTCGTCTGGTCAGGAAACAAATGTGTTGGCTGCCGATGCATTGCTCTTCTGGCCGCGCCCTCTCGCAGCGCGCCGGAACGAGGTTTCCTCAAAGCCTGGGTCTTGGGCCCAATCTGCTCTCGGAGTTACAAAGATGAAAAAGACTCTCATGGTCGCCGCCCTGACGGGCGTTTTTGCTTCCGCCGCCCATGCGCAAAGCAGCGTCACGCTGTATGGCCTGATCGATGCCGGCATCACCTACACGAACAACAACGTGACGACGGCCGGCGGCACGGGCCACAGCAATTTCAAGGCGACGAGCGGTTCGGTGAACGGCAGCCGTTGGGGCCTGCGCGGTGCTGAAGACCTCGGCGGCGGCCTGAAGGCAATCTTCACGTTGGAAAACGGCTTCAACATCATGAACGGCACGAACGGCCAAGGTGGTCGCGAGTTCGGCCGTCAGGCATTCGTTGGTCTGTCGAGCACGCAGTTCGGCTCTGTGACGCTCGGCCGTCAGTATGACTCCGTCGTCGACTTCGTCGGCCCGCTGGCTCTGACCGGCACGCAATACGGCGGCACGCAGTTCGCCCACCCGTTCGACAACGACAACCTGGACAACACGTTCCGCGTCAACAACTCGATCAAGTACACGAGCGCCAACTACGCCGGCTTCAAGATGGGCGCGATGTACGGCTTCTCGAACGAGGCAGGCGGCTTTGCGGATAACCGTGCTTACAGCGTCGGCGCATCGTACAACTACGGTCCGTTGAACGTTGCTGGCGCGTACATGCAACTGAACAACGTCGGTTCGGCGACGAACAATATCGCTGGTGCAGTCGGCAACGACAACTCGCCGTTCACGGCAGGCCGTCAGCGCATCTTCGGCGGTGGCATCAACTACGCGTTCGGCCCGGCAACGGTCGGCTTCGTGTTCACGCAGACGATGCTGGACAACGCAACGTCGCTGAACAACGTCGCGACGAACGCAGGCAACATCAACCTCGGCGACAGCCACGTTCGCTTCACGAACTACGAAGTCAATGGCCGTTACAACCTGACGCCGGCTCTGTCGGTTGCAGGCGCGTACACGTACACGGACAGCCGCATCGCCGGCGAAAAGCCGAAGTTCCATCAGTTCAGCCTGCAAACGGCCTACGCGCTGTCGAAGCGTACGGACGTGTACCTCCAAGGCGAATACCAGCACATGACCGACGACGATGGCCTGCCCATCGGCGCGACGATCAACGGCGTCGGTATGTCGTCGTCGTCGAACCAGGTTTCGGCAACGGTTGGCGTGCGTCACCGCTTCTAAGCGTCACTGGCAGTCCTGCTGTAGAAAAGCCGCTCTTCGGAGCGGCTTTTTTCGTCCTGCAGTTCGTGCAAGCCGTCCCGGGTTGGACAGCTCACACGCCTCAGCCTCAGCGCGGATAGCGCACGTCGAGAATATCGATCTGCCGCACGCCCGCGGGCGTATGCAGCGCCACCGTATCGCCGATCTTCGCCTTCAGCAGCGCACGCGCCATCGGCGAGATCCAGCTCACCCAGCCGCGCTCGAGATCCACCTCGTCCACGCCGGCAATCGTGACCGTCTTCACCTCGCCATCTTCGCCCGCGTAGTCGACGGTCGCGCCGAAGAAGACCTGATCGACGTTCTCCTGCTTGCTGCTGTCCACCACCTCCGCCTTGTCCAGCCGCTTCGTCAGGAAACGGATGCGCCGGTCGATCTCGCGCAGACGCCGCTTGCCGTAGATATAGTCGCCGTTCTCCGAACGATCGCCGTTCGACGCCGCCCACGACACCAGCTTGACCACCTCCGGACGTTCGTTGTCGAGCAGTTGCAGGAGCTCGTCACGCAGGCGCTGATGCCCTTGCGGCGTGATGTAGTTCTTCGTGCCTGCCGGGACGTCCGGGTGGGCGGTTTCGAGATCGTCGTCGCTGTCGTCCGACTCTTTGACAAATGCCTTGTTCATGATGCGAATCCAGATCCGGTTGCGAGATGACACGCTTTCAAAACATCAACTTACCATGCGGAACATGCATGTCATACGAAGAAAACCGGGAATTTGCCCTATAAGCCTTCCATTTCTGGACTAGCTTGGCTATAATTCCGCTTCTGCGTGCGGCTGTAGCTCAGTTGGATAGAGTACTTGGCTACGAACCAAGGGGTCGTGGGTTCGAATCCTGCCAGCCGCACCACTTTTTCCTGATGTCTTCGTCATTGGCGGTCGCGCCATAAGATGATCGCATCGCGCGCTTGACCATAAGCGCATTGAAGTCACATTAAGCAGTACCGTTTTGCGTGCGGCTGTAGCTCAGTTGGATAGAGTACTTGGCTACGAACCAAGGGGTCGTGGGTTCGAATCCTGCCAGCCGCACCATCTAAAGAGGGCCTTCCAGACGGAAGGCCCTTTTTTCTTTTGTCAGCTGTCAGCGTGCACGCGCCCGCGTCGGACCGTGCAATCGGACCGTGCATTCACCCGCGCGGACTTGAACCGATATCGCCGATATGCTTCTCAGGCGCTGGCACGTCTTCCACCGACACCACCGCGCTCGACTCGCCGATCGCCTCCGCACGCGTCCCCAGCAACGATTGCGGGCGGCGCATGAATTCGTCATCCACGGTATCGCCGAACGCCTGCCGTACGAACGCGCGCAGCAACGCGATGCGCAACGACTCTCCGCGCCCTTCCACGCTGTCGCCGTCCTTGCCGAAGCTCACGCTGCAGACCACTTCGCCGCGCCCGTGGTCGTGCATCTCGAGCTTGCAGGCGCGCTCCAGCACCACGGAGGCGGCTTCCCATGACGTCGACGGCAGAAAGCGCCCGTCCCAAGGCCGTCCGCGATCGTTACCGCGGATGGAAAGCGTCTCGCCGCTATCGGTAAAGTGGATTTCCCGAACGAATTCGTGCAGCCCGCGCGCGACCCAGTAGTCGAGCGTGGCGCCTTCGAGATCGGATGTGTTCATTGCGGCGTTCTCTCCTGTCGATGACGGACGGAGCATGCACGCCGCATTCCCGCGCCGGGATCAGTAGTCGGCGCGTTCCCGGTCGATGCGCATGCCGCCGTCCTGATTGCGATGATGCGGCTCGTCGCTCGGGCGTTCGCGCGCGATCCGCATGACGTCGTGATTGGTTCGCACGCGGCGCATCACGTTCGCCAGATGCACACGGTCGCTGACCTGGATCACGAAGCGCAGCAGTTTGGCTTCCTGCGACACGTCTTCGTCCATCGCGATGTGCACGATGTTCGCGTCCGCCGACGTGATGTCGGCCGCGACGCGCGCGAATACGCCTTTGGTGTTCTTCACCAGCACTTTGACGGCGACGTCGAACAGGCGGCCCGGCTGCGGCGCCCAGGCGACGTCGATCCAGCGACCCGGATCGCGCCGATGAATGCGCTGCGCGACACGGCAATCGGTGGTGTGGATCGCCATGCCGAGGCCGATGCCGATGTAGCCCATGATGTCGTCGCCGGGAATCGGGCGGCAGCACGGCGACAACTGCACCGACATGCCTTCCGTGCCCGTGATGACCACCGGCGGCGCGGTATTGGTGTTGTGATGGTCGCGATGCGGATGCTCGTCGTCGTCGAGGCCGTTCATCAGCACCTCGATGCGCTTGGCCATCACCGCGGCCACGCGACGTCCGAGGCCGATATCCGCGAAGATTTCCTGGCGCGTCTTGTTGCCGGTCCAGAGCACGAGCTTTTCCCAGACTTCCGGCGTGACGTCCGACAGCGCGAGGCCGTAGCCCTTGAGACTTTGATCGACGAGGCGCTCACCCAGTTGAACGGACTCGTTCAGGCGCATCGTCTTCAAATAGTGACGAATGGCCGAGCGCGCCTTGCCGGTACGCACGAAGCCGAGCCACGCCGGATTCGGCTTCGAATACGGCGCGGTGATCACCTCGACGATATCGCCGCTCTTCAGCTCCGTGCGCAACGGCAGGAGCTCGTTGTTGATCTTCACCGCGACGCACTGGTTGCCGAGGTCGCTGTGAATGGAATACGCGAAGTCGAGCGCGGTGGCGCCGCGCGGTAACGGCATGATGCGCGACTTCGGCGTGAAGACGTAGACGGCGTCCGGGAACAGGTCGATCTTGACGTGTTCGAGGAATTCGCTCGAATCGCCCGCTTCGCTCTGGATGTCCAGCAGCGACTTGAGCCATTGATGCGCGCGTTTCTGCACGTCGTTCAGGTCGGCGCCGCCGTTCTTGTACAGCCAGTGCGCCGCAACGCCGGCTTCGGCGATCTCGTGCATCTTGCGCGTGCGGATCTGGAACTCGATGGGCGCGCCAAACGGACCGACCAGCGTGGTATGCAAGGACTGATAGCCGTTGACCTTCGGGATCGCGATGTAGTCCTTGAACTTGCCCGGCACCGGCTTGTAGAGCGCATGCAGCGCGCCAATGCACGTATAGCATTCGAGGGCGCTCTCCACGACCACGCGAAAGCCATACACGTCGAGCACTTGCGAAAACGACAACTGCTTGTCGCGCATCTTCTTGTAGATGCTGTAGATCGTTTTCTCGCGGCCGGTGACTTCCGCGTTGATCTTGGCGTCCGCGATGGTGCGCTGCACCGCTTCGAGAATCTTGCCGACCACTTCGCGCCGGTTGCCGCGCGCCGCCTTCACCGCTTTTTCGAGCGTGGCGTAGCGGGTCGGATTGAAGTTCGCGAACGAGAGATCCTGCAGCTCGCGATAGGTATTGTTCAGACCGAGCCGGTGCGCAATGGGCGCGTAGATGTCCAGCGTCTCGCGCGCCACGCGCCGGCGTTTCTCCGGCGGCACCGCGCCCAGCGTGCGCATGTTGTGCAGGCGGTCGGCCAGCTTCACGAGAATGACGCGTACGTCGCGCGCCATCGCGAGCAGCATCTTGCGGAAGTTCTCCGCCTGCGCTTCCTCGCGATTGCGGAATTCCATCTTGTCCAGCTTGGACAAGCCGTCGACCAGTTCCGCGACCTTCGCGCCGAAGCGCTCCGCAATCTCCGTCTTGGTCACGCCCTGATCTTCGATCACGTCGTGCAGGAGCGCCGCCATGATCGATTGCGCGTCCAGCTTCCAGCTCGCGCAAATTTCCGCGACCGCCACGGGATGCGTGATGTACGGCTCGCCGCTTTGGCGATACTGCCCGAGATGCGCCTCGTCGCTGAAATGGAAGGCTTGCTTGACTTCCTTGATCTCTTCGGCCGTGATGTAGCCGGAGAGCGCATTCGTCAGTTTCGCGATGGAAACGACGTCATGCTTGCGCGGCTGTTCGGGCGTGGCGGTCGGGCCGAACAGATGGCGGAAGGATTGTTCGAGAACGGCGTCGATGTACCTGCGCGCCGCATGCGGCTTGTCGGCGTCGAGCAAGGGGTCGGCGTCGGTGTCGAGATCGGGGTCCACGGCGGCGGAGACGGGCAGCGGTGTCTGACTCATGATCGCCTCCGTGGTGATGTGATTCGGCAGATTGCGGGTTGCAGATGGAACTCAGGGAACCGACGCCGGTTCCCTGCTTGCTTCAAGTCCTCAGACGGGCACCTTCTTCAGCATTTCGATGCCCACTTGCCCCGATGCGATTTCACGCAGTGCGACGACGGTGGGCTTGTCGCGGCTTTCGATCTTCGGCGTATGGCCTTGCGCCAACTGGCGAGCGCGATAGGTTGCAGCGAGTGCGAGCTCGAAGCGGTTCGGGATTTGTTTCAGGCAGTCTTCGACGGTGATACGGGCCATGTTGGTTTCCTTCTCGATATGAACTTTATTCTACCTTATGTGACCGATATGACCCGGCCACCGCGGTGGTCATGATTGCGGCGTGGAATGGATGCCGAGATCCACGAAGAGCTGCGTATTGCGGGCGTATTGCGACGTGAAGCGCAGGCGCGTCGCGGCGACGAGGCAACGCAACTCGGTGAGCGCGCGGTCGAAATTCTCGTTGATGACCACGTACTCCGCTTCCGACGCATGCGCCATCTCGCTGCCGGCTGCAAGCAGACGGCGCACGATCACCTTTTCGGAATCCTGGCCGCGTTTCTTGAGGCGGTCTTCGAGCGCATCCAGCGAGGGCGGCAGGATGAAAATCTCCACCGCATTGCGGAACTGCTTCTTCACCTGTTGCGCGCCCTGCCAGTCGATTTCGAGGAGCACGTCGTGGCCCATCTTCATCTGGTCGGCGATCCACACCTTGGAGGTGGCGTAGTAGTTGCCGTGCACTTCGGCGCTTTCGAGAAACTCGCCGCGCTCGCGCCGCTCCATGAATTCATCGACGGACACGAAGTGATACTGCACGCCGTTGGTTTCCTTCGAACGCGCTTCACGCGTCGTGTAGGAAACCGACAGCAGGATGGCCGGATCTTCGGCGAGCAGCGCGTTCACGAGCGTGGACTTGCCGGCGCCCGACGGCGCGACGACCATGAACAGGTTGCCCGGATAAATGCCGGTGTAATGGCTGTGCGAGCGGTGCGGTGCGGGGATCGACATGATGGTGCGTTACTCCAGATTCTGTACTTGCTCGCGCATTTGTTCGATGAGCAGCTTGAGCGTCATCGAGGCGTCGGCGAGTTCCTTCGCGGCGGCCTTCGAACCGAGCGTGTTCGCTTCGCGGTTGAGTTCCTGCATCATGAAGTCGAGACGCTTGCCGACCTTGCCGCCTTTTTGCAGCACATGGCGCGTCTCGGTCAGATGCGCGGTGAGACGCTGCAATTCCTCGGCGATGTCGATACGGATGCCGTAGATGGTCACTTCCTGGCGAATGCGTTCGGCGACTTCCTCGCGCGGCACGCTGGCGGCGGAGGCGCCGTCGGCGGTGGCGATGCCGAGCGCATCCTGCAAGCGCTCGACGATCTTGTGCTGATGCCGCGCGATCAGTTCGGGCACGAGCGGCGTGATGCGCGCGACGATCGCTTCCATCTCCGTCACGCTGTTGAGCAGCACGTTGCCGAGCGCGGCGCCTTCGCGGCCGCGCACTTCGATGAGATCGCCAATGGCCTGCTTGCCGCACGCCAGCACCGCTTCCCGCAGCGTTTCCTGCGATACCGAGCTTTCCGCGAGCACGCCGGGCCAGCGCAGGATTTCGCCGGTACGCATGCGTTCGGCGTCGGGAAAGATGTCGAGCACGGCGCGCTCGAGCGTGGCGAGCTGGCTGAGCGCGTCGCGATTGAGCGCGCCGGCGTTGGCCGTCTGTTCGACCCGATTCAGGTTGATGCGGATATCGACCTTGCCGCGCGAGAGCTTGTTCATCAGCATTTCGCGCAATTGCGGCTCGGTGGCGCGCACGTCTTCCGGCATACGGAAATTGAGGTCGAGAAAGCGCGAGTTCACCGTGCGCAATTCCACTGAGACCCCGACGCCCGAACCGCCCGCGCCATTGGGTCCCGCGCCATCCGCGACGACTTCGCGCGTCGCGCTGGCATAGCCAGTCATGCTGTAGATCATGGTACGTCTCGCGATTGAGACCTTCGTTGCGAAGGCCATTTCGATACGAAGCGCCCGGCGCTCCTGGAAGCCCCTTGGAGTGGCGCGTGTGTGACCGCCGGGCGAGGAACCGGCATTATCCCATTTTTGCCGTGCGGGCCGCCGATAGCGGGGGTCGGTCAGACGAGGCCCGCACGACGCCCTGCGGGGTTTGGCGATAAAATCCAGCCTTGCTGCGCGACGTCTCACGGCTGTCCTGCAAGCGTTCTCTGCCAGACGCGCGCGCGTTCACTCTCACCACTCGATCCTCATGACCGACTCTCCCCTGCTGAAACCTTCTCCCCCGCGTCCGAGCGGCCGCCGCGCGAACCAGTTGCGCGACGTGCGCATCACGCGGAACTACACGAAGCACGCGGAAGGTTCGGTGCTCGTCGAATTCGGCGATACCAAGGTGATCTGCACGGCCAGCATCGCCGAGCGTGTGCCCGAATTCCTGCGCGGCCGCGAACAGGGCTGGCTCACCGCGGAATACGGCATGCTGCCGCGCGCCACGCACACCCGCAGCGACCGCGAAGCCGCGCGCGGCAAGCAGACCGGCCGCACTCAGGAGATCCAGCGTCTGATTGGCCGGGCGCTGCGTTCGGTATTCGATTTGAACGCGCTCGGCGCGCGCACGCTGCATCTCGACTGCGACGTGATCCAGGCCGACGGCGGCACGCGCACGGCGTCCATCACGGGCGCGTTCGTCGCGGCCTACGACGCCACGAGCAAGCTGCTGGCCGCGGGCAAGATCGCGAAGTCGCCGGTGAAGGACTTCGTCGCGGCGATCTCGGTGGGTATCTTCGAAGGCTCGCCGGTGCTCGATCTCGACTACGACGAAGACTCCCAGTGCGATACCGACATGAACGTCGTGATGACGGGCTCGGGCGGATTCGTCGAAGTCCAGGGCACGGCGGAAGGCGCGCCGTTCTCGCGCGAAGAGATGAACGAGCTGATCGCGCTCGCCGACAGCGGCATCAAGGCGCTCGTGCTGAAGCAGAAGGAAGCACTGGGGATTCGCGGTGTCTGATTCGTTTGCATCCGGGGCGGCGCCGGGCCGTGTCGTGCTCGCCTCGAACAATGCGGGCAAGCTGCGTGAGTTCGCGGCGCTGCTGGAGGCGGCGGGCATCGAACTGATCGCGCAGGGCGAACTCGGCGTGCCCGAAGCGCCCGAACCGCACGTCACCTTCGTCGAGAATGCGCTGGCGAAGGCGCGCCATGCGTCGGCGCTGACGGGCCTGCCCGCGCTCGCCGACGACTCCGGCCTGTGCGTGCGCGCGTTGCAGGGCGCGCCGGGCGTGTATTCGGCGCGCTATGCGTCGCTGGCCGGCGGGGAGAAAAGCGACGCGGCGAACAACGCACGGCTGGTCGCGGATCTCGCCGGTGTGGCGGACCGTCGCGCGTATTACTTCTGCGTGCTGGTGCTGGTGCGTCATGCGGAAGACCCCGAACCGCTGATCGCGGAAGGCCGCTGGCACGGCGAAGTGCTCGACGAACCGCGCGGCGCGCATGGCTTCGGCTATGACCCGTACTTCTTCCTGCCTGCGCTGCACGCCAGCGCTGCCGAACTCGATCCCGCCCGCAAGAACGCGCTGAGCCACCGGGCGCTCGCGCTGCGCGACCTGCTGCAGCGACTGAAGGAACTGGCGTGAGCGCGGGACCGAAGACCATCAACGTGGTGCAGACGTTCACGTCGCCGGGCAGCATCCGCCTGACGTCGTTGCCGCCGCTCGCGCTATATGTGCATTTCCCGTGGTGCGTGCGCAAGTGCCCGTACTGCGATTTCAACTCGCATGAGTGGAAGGGCGACAGCTTTCCCGAAGACCGTTATCTCGACTCACTCCGCGCCGATCTCGAAAGCGCGCTGCCGCTCGTGTGGGGACGGCAGGTGCATACGATCTTCATCGGCGGGGGCACGCCTTCGCTGCTGTCGGCGCACGGTCTCGACCGGCTGCTCTCGGACGTGCGCGCGCTGTTGCCCGTCGATGCCGACGCCGAGATCACGCTCGAAGCCAACCCCGGCACGTTCGAAGCGGCAAAGTTCGCATCGTTCCGCGCGAGCGGCGTGAACCGGCTGTCGATCGGCATCCAGAGCTTCAACGAGGCGCATCTGAAGGCGCTCGGCCGCATCCACGATGCAGGCCAGGCGCGCCAGGCCGTGGAGATCGCCGCGCGGCACTTCGACAACTTCAACCTCGACCTGATGTTCGCACTGCCGCAGCAGTCGCTCGACGAATGCCGGCACGACATCGAGACGGCGCTGGCGTTCGCGCCGCCGCATCTCTCGCTGTATCACCTGACGATGGAGCCGAACACGGTCTTCGCGAAGTATCCGCCCACGCTGCCCGACGACGATGCCTCCGCCGACATGCAGGAGTGGATTCACGAGCGCACGCACGAGGCGGGCTACGGGCGCTATGAGGTATCGGCGTATGCGAAGCCGCATCGGCAGAGCCGTCACAACCTGAACTACTGGCGCTTCGGCGATTACCTGGGCATCGGCGCGGGCGCGCATACGAAGCTGTCGTTTCCGTCGCGAATCCTGCGGCAGGCGCGTTTCAAGCATCCGGCGAGCTACATGGATCACGCGCTTTCGCCCACTGAAACTCCGGTGCAGGAAGAACGCGAAGTCGGTCCGCGCGATCTGCCCTTCGAGTTCATGCTGAACACGCTGCGGCTCGTGGAAGGCTTCCCGGTGCATGCCTTCGTGGAGCGCACCGGCTTGTCGCTGTCCGCGATCGAGCCCGCGCTTCAGCGCGCGGAACAGCGCGGACTCATCACGCGCACCCCGGAGCGCATTGCGCCGACCGAGCTCGGCCAGCGCTTCCTCAACGATCTCCAGGAGATGTTCTTGAAGGATCCGCACAATTGAGCGCGTCGACGGTGGCGTCCGGCTCGGTGATGCGGCATCGTCCGTTCGCGCTGTTCTGGAGCGCGCGGGTGATGTCGTCGGTGGCGTTCCAGATGATGTCCGTGGCGATCGGCTGGCAGGTCTATTCGATCACCCACAGCGCCTATGCGCTCGGCTTCGTCGGACTCGCGCAGTTCCTGCCGATGTTCGTGCTGACGCTCGTGGTCGGGCACGTGGCGGACCGCTATGACAGGCGCACCATCGCGTACGTCTGCCAGGCAATCGAGGGGATCGGCGCGCTCGCCCTGTGTCTCGGCGCGTGGCACGGCTGGAATCATGTCGGCCCGATCTATGCCATTGCCACGATCACGGGCGCGGCGCGCGCGTTCGAATCGCCGTCGATGGCGGCGCTCTTGCCGAACCTCGTCGCGCGCACGCAGTTGCAGCAGGCGACCGCATGGTCCACTTCAGCCAACCAGACCGCGATGATTCTCGGCCCGGCGCTGGGCGGCCTGCTGTATGGCTTCGGCGCATTGACGGTGTACGGCGCGGTGACCCTCGCGTTCCTGGCGGCGGCGTGCGCCGTGGCGGCGATCAGCATCGATGAACCGGTCCGCATGCGCGCGCCCTTGTCGTTCGAGGCGCTGTTCTCGGGCATCGGGTTCATTCGCAGCAAGCCGGTGATTCTCGGTGCGCTGTCGCTCGATCTGTTTGCCGTGCTGCTCGGCGGCGCGACGGCGCTGCTGCCCGTCTATGCACGCGACATCCTGCATACCGGTCCGTGGGGACTCGGCGTGCTGCGCGCGGCGCCGGCCGTGGGCGCGCTGACGGGTTCGATCGTGCTCGCGCACTTTCCGCTGCGGCAGCGCGCGGGCACGGCGCTGTTCGGCGGCGTGATCGTGTTCGGCATCGCGACCGTTTTCTTCGGGCTGTCGCACAACATCGTGCTTTCGCTGATCGCGCTCGCCGTGCTCGGCGCGTCGGATGTGATCAGCGTGGTGGTGCGCACGTCGCTCGTCCAGTTGCAGACGCCCGATGACATGCGCGGAAGAGTCGGCGCGATCAACTCGCTGTTCATCGGCACGTCGAACCAGCTGGGGGAGTTCGAATCGGGCATGACCGCGGGGCTGTTCGGCGCGATGCCGGCGGTGTTGATCGGCGGGATCGGCACGATCGCGGTCGCGCTGCTGTGGATGCGGCTGTTTCCGGCACTGCGCGCGACGAAATCGCTCGAGGGGTGAAGGCTCGGGGCGTGACTTGCGCTACAATACGCGCCTTGCTGGAGGTGTGGCCGAGCGGTTTAAGGCACCGGTCTTGAAAACCGGCGAAGGAGCGATCCTTCCGTGAGTTCGAATCTCACCGCCTCCGCCACCCCGCCTATTTTTTCTCGTCTCGTTTCGTTGCGAATAATCGCTGAAACGCCCGCCCGACAAGCTTCTCCGCCCGATCCCTTCTGTTCGACGTGTCTCGACTCGTTGCGTTTCGGCGCGTTCAGTCGTAAATTCTTTGGTGGATGGGTTGGTGGGTAACTGATGGTGGAGGGGTTGGTGGGTATCTCCGCCGGCCCCTTACTCACGATCCCTCAGCCTGCGAAACCCGGATGAGCGACGATGCCGAAGAAAGCGAAAGAGCTTGGACCCCTTGCCGTCAGCCGGCTGAATGAGCCCGGCAAGCATGCCGTCGGCGGCGTCGATGGGCTATACCTGAGCATCTCGGACACTGGCGCCGGGTACTGGGTGCTGCGCGCGACGATCGCCGGCAAGCGGCGCGAGATCGGCCTCGGCGCCTACTCGGCGAAGGGAATGGGCGTGGCTGAGGCGCGCGCCGCAGCGCTGGAGAAGCGCGAAGAGATCAAGCGCGGCGTCGATCCGGTGATGCAACGCAAGGAAGCGGCGAGCCAGCTGCGCGCCGGCCAGGCGCTGGAGATGACCTTCGAGAAGACGGCGGAGCGCTACATCGCGGCGAAGGAAGTCGAATGGCGCAACTCGAAGCATGGCGCCCAATGGACATACACCCTCGCCGAGTACGCGCATCCCATCATCGGAAAGATGCAGGTGCGCCACGTGACGCGCTCTCACGTCCTCGAGATCCTCGAACCTATCTGGCAGGCCAAGACCGAGACGGCGAGCCGCCTGCGCGGCCGCATCGAGGCGATTCTCGACTATGCCCGCGTCAAGGGCTTCCGCGATGAAGGCGTGAACCCGGCCGCGTGGCGCGGCAACCTCGACAAGCTGCTGAGCGCGCCGAAGAAGACCAAGCGCGTGCGCAATCACCCCGCCCTGCCGATCGTGAAGATGGGCGCATTCATGAAGACGCTGCGTGCGATCGAAGGCGTCAGCGCGCGCTGTCTGGAGTTCTCGATATTGACCGCCGCGCGATCTGGCGAAGCGCGGGCCGCTGACTGGCGCGAGATCGATCTCGAAAAGGGCATCTGGTCCGTGCCGGCCGAGAAGATGAAGGCTCGAAAGGAGCACCGCGTGCCGCTGCCCGCGGCGGCCGTGCGCCTGCTGAAGGCGATCGAGCGCCAGGACGATGTCGATCTGGTGTTTCCGAGCCCGCGATCGAACCGCGCGCTGTCGGATATGTCGCTGCTAGCGATCATGCGCCGTCAGGGGCTGGAAGCGACGCCGCACGGCTTCCGCTCCACATTCCGGGACTGGGCGAGCGAATACACGAACTATCCGCGCGAGCTGGCCGAGGTGGCGCTCGCGCACATCAAGGGCGACGCGACAGAGGCTGCCTACTGGCGCTCCGATGTGCTGCAGAAGCGGCGCCGGTTGATGGAGGACTGGGCCGCATTCTGCGACAAGGTGATTGAAGAAGGGGCAGTTATCCCGCTCAACAAGAAGGCATAAAAACGACCATGGACCTCACTGAAGAAGAACCTCTCCCGAACATCAAGACACCAATGATGCAAGCGGCGATTCTCATCGATACGCTCGATGATCTTTTCGTCGAGATGTTCGGGCGCCCAGAGAATGAATTCGCCGCGGCGATGTTGGCGGACGCTGAAAAATCCGGTGAGGTTGATCCGGAGAAGATGGTTTCAGACTTCTTCTCCGAAAACGCCGAGCACCCAGAGGGGCTGTGGCACGGCGGTATAACGATGATGTGGATCTCGGCTGCTTACGCGCTTAGAGCCGTTGTGCTTTCCGCAGAAGGAAATATGGCGGACGCGTGGGTAAGCATTTGCGATGCAAACTACTGGCTCGGACTGATCAAAGGTATTCGGGCAGAGAGGACCGGGCGTATGCCGCCCGCGCACGTGAAAGGCGGTGCCGCTATCAAGGCACGCGGGCAGTTGGTTGGAGATCATGCCTATCGCCTTGCGAAGTCGGGAAACTACACCAGCAGAGCGGACGCAGTCAGAAAGATCAAATTGGACGTCATGCTATTCGCAAGGGAGCAATGCGGCTGGACGATGAGCGAATTGCAGGCACCCGACACGATTGATGGATACCTGAAACAGCGCGGCTATACCCCGAAGGCTAGCCAACAGGAGGGATAGGCTTGTCATCAAGAGCTGTTCTCTAGCTGACACGCTATTGAGCGAGCCGACAGCTAAATACAGTCGTTTCGACCAGTGCAGTTCCGCACTTTTTCGAGTCGATACGATGATCAACACTGAAGTTCGAAACTTCGACAGCCTGCCCGACGCGGCAGGCGTCCGCGTTCAAACCGTTGCGCAGCTGTGCTCCTGCAGCATCTCCGCCGTCTGGAATCGCTCCAAGCGCGGCGCCCTCCCGAAACCCCGCACGATCGGCGGCCACGCACTGTGGAACGTCGGCGAGCTGCGCGCGGTGCTCCTGGGAGAGCCTGCATGACGGATAAAAAAATGGCCGACCCGAAGGCCAGCCAGAACGATTCCCATACTGCCCGCAATGATAGCGTCACCGATGCGCAAGGCCTGCAGTTTCTCGACATCCAGAAGAGCGACAGCGAACGCTTGCGCGTGTACGTGAAGGAGTACCGCGGGCGGACCTACATCGACATCCGCGTGTGGTATCTCGCGGACGGCGGAGAGTATCGGCCCAGCGGCAAGGGCATCACGATGCGCCCGGATCTCGCTGCTCCCCTGCTTCAGGGTGTCAGCTTGGCGGCGCGGTCCTTCGACCCGAAGGAGATGTCGTGATCGCGCGAAACTACTTGCAACGGGTTTACACGAGACTGTATGATTTCAACGTGCCTGAAACAACAGGCGCCGGGTTTAGCAGCCTGGAAAATGTGAGGCGGACAACCGCCACTGTGCGGTTTTTTTACGTCCGTTCGCCTTCGCGCGCCTCTTTCTATGGGCGGGCCTTGGCGGGGAGCCTTCGGGCTGCCGGTTGCCTCCATTTCCGGTCTGCTAACCCCGCTTCGTGCCCGCTCACCCCATTTAGCAGTGGACAGCGGGCCTTCAACCTAATGGAGGCCGCAATGCGTGCCAATGCCCCTGCTCGTCCTGAGCTTTCCGAATCCCAAGTCGCAGCGCAAGCTGCCGCCTTCCTGAACATCGAGATCATCAACCGCGCGCTGCGCGACGCGGCGCTCGCTCCGACCGTCTTCGATGCGCTCGACGTGTGCGCCGATGCCCTGCTCGACCTCGCGCAACTCATCCGTGCCGAGGTCCGGCATGGTTGAAAACATCGATTCCAAAGAACTGGTTTCCCTCGTCGACACGGCGTCCGGAGATTTCGTGAGCGCATCGGAGGCATTCGCCGACATCAGCGCTCTGTTCCAGGCGATCGCCGCTGCATCTCCGGCAGACGCGATGATTCATCGCCTCGCACGCTTGGGCGAAGATCTGGCAGACCGCCGCGCCGCTGACTACGAAAAACTTCAGATCGACTTCAACGGACACACAGAGCGCTTCATGCGCGCCCTGCGCGCGAAGGAGGCATCGTGAGCACAGCCCAGGCGATCAAAGACCGCGTCAATCACCAGATCGAGCGCGAAATCGAAATCTGCAGGAAGCGAATGGGCGAGGCGGCATGGAAAATCCACGGCGATTGGGTAACGGAAAACATCGTGACGGCCGCGAAAATCTGGATTCGGCGCGAGCTGCAGGAGGGCCGGCTGTGAGCGACTATCTCGACGACATCGAGCTCACGGACGACGAGCTGCGCGCGGCGCGCGAGCGGAAGCAGGCGGCGGCCGCCCGCGCCGCATTCTTCAACAAAGGGTCCCCTGAAACGGTTGCCCCTACTGCCCTGCTCACACGTGCGACCGGCATCAAGCCGGAGGCGATTCGCTGGCTGTGGCCCGAATGGATCCCGGAAGGGAAGCTGACGCTGCTGGCGGGCTCGCCGGGCACCGGCAAGACGACCCTCGCGCTCGCGCTGACGGCGACCATCACGACGGGCGGCGCGTGGCCGGATGGCACGAAGTGCGACGAGCCAGGAAACGTGCTGATCTGGAGCGGCGAGGACAACCCTGCCGACACGATCATCCCGCGACTGATGGCGGCGGGCGCCGACCTGAGCCGCGTCTATCTCATCACCGGCCGGACCGATGAGCACGGCGCGATTCTCCCCTTTGATCCGGCGGCCGACATCGGACTGCTAGGCGAGCGCCTGGCCGGCCTCGGCGGCGCGGCTATGCTCGTCATCGATCCGATCGTCTCGGCGATCGCGAAGGATGCGCACCGCGCGAACGACGTGCGGCGCGACCTGCAGGCACTCGTCGACATGGCATCGGCCTATCGTTGCACGGTGCTCGGCATCAGCCACTTCGCGAAGGGCACGAAAGGCACATCACCGGCGGAGCGCGTGATCGGCTCTGGTGCCTTCGTCGCACTCGCTCGCATGGTGCTGGTCGCGGGAAAGGACGAGGCGGCAGAGCGGCGCATCCTCGCGCGGGCGAAGTCGAATATCGCTCCGGACGAAGGCGGGGTGAGCTATGCGATCGAGCAGGCGGACGCGGAAGGCATCCAGGCGAGTCGCATCGTGTGGGGTGAGCTGATCGAGGGCACGGCACGCGAGATCCTTGGCGATGTCGAGCAATCGGACGACGAGCGCGGCCCGCGCGAAGAGGCTCGAGACTTCCTGACGGGCCGGCTCGTTGACGGGCCCGGCCGCGCGAAAGAGTTGACGCGCGACGCGGCCCACGCCGGATTCTGTTGGCCGACGATCTTCCGCGCGGCGGCTGAACTCGGCGTCGAGAAGCGGAAGCTCGGGATGAAGGAGGGGTGGGTATGGGCGCTACCGAAGATTTCAGCCCCATGAAGATTTCACGAAGATTCCACTCTCTTTTACGTGAAATCTTCGGGATACCGTGAAATCTTCCGTACCTACGGGGGTTTCCGTCCCATCCCTTTGAAGGTTTTTGCCGAAGATTTCACGGTACAGGGAGTGCAATCTTCGGCGAAGGAGCGAGCGAAACGCTCACCCCTTGCTCTGAAAACGTATCACTGCGGAGCGATACATTAAGACATGAGAGACACGAAACGGAAGCGCGCAATCCTCGCGATGCTGGAGTCGCACGACGAACGGCAATTCTTGGAATATGGCCCTGCGCCCTACTCCGCGACCACGATAGCGGCCGAGATCGGCGGGAGCACTCAGAGCGTAGCTCGCACCCTGCGCGGCATGCTGAACGAAGGGCTGGTGTTTGCCGTGCGCGACCGGGAGGAAGTATGGAACACGATCGCACGCAACTTCATTCCTATGCCGGTCACCGCCTACTTCAGCGCCCGGACGATGCATGCAGACATCGCGGCGGCGCAGAGATGGCGGGACGGTGCGGCCGCACGATCGGACGAGGCAGGGCAAGCGCTCATGCGTGCGTTCTCGGGCCAATCGCAGGCGCCCATGCTGCCGTTGGTCACCACGAAAGTTTCGTAGTTAGACCGATACGGGAATTCCACGTATCGACCCAGGCCAAAGCCGGAATTCCGGCTTAGGTCATGCAGGTCCTAAACGTTCAGGACCTGCTTCATGCTTCTCTCCGAAGGCGTTCGATTTCATGCACGATCGCAGTGCGGTGTAACTCCATCGCCTGAAGCGCATCATTAAAGGTTGCCAGCAACTCTTCCGCGTCCTCGCGATCGTCGCCAGCGCCGTCCAGCTTACGCAGGATTAACTCCTGTTGCTTGATGCGCTCCTTCGCTTGTTCGATGTCAACATCAGCTTTCGTGAGCGTCAACAACTCTTCCTGCAGCTTGAGGGCGTCTCGCATTTTGATCCTCCTGCCTGAACGTTGCCAGGTTGACTCTCAGGATACACCGGCTCGGTAACGTTCTCTCGACGCGCGACCGCGGGAACCGTGTGCAAAAGCGCCGCTCCTCACGCAGTGTCATTTCGTTTCATCTCGTAGCAGTCCTCAATTACTCCTTTCTGCCTGCTCAAATGCGAAATATAAAAGCCATATTCCGCAAATTGAGAGGCCGCAATGCTGTTCAAAGACATTCGCAGTTTCACGCCGGAGCAATCGAAAGCGGCCCGCGTGACGGCCTATCGGCTGCCCGGCACGCTCGACTGGACTCTGTACGTGAACGGCGACTCCGTCAAGAACTCGCGCGGCGAGGCTCGCACGTTCGGCGGCCTCGATGCCATCGTCGAAACCCTCGACGCTGCCGGCATCGACACGCTGAAGCTGGATCTGAGCTTCGGCAAGACGGGGCGCACCGCCGAGACGCTGCCGGCGCTCGACGCAATGATTTCGTTTCTCGAAACCCAATCGGCCGCGACCGCGGCATAACCACGAAGGATCTCAGCATGAATGCAGATGAACTGCGCACCGGCCTGGAGCGAATCAGCACCCAAGTGCTGGAGCAAGGCCAAAAGGCGCATACCCGCATCGACGAGCTGCAAGCGCAGGTTGACGCGGTTGAAAAGAAGTACGGTCCCGGCGCGACGCGCACGGCAGCCAACACCGCGGCGCGCGTTAGCCAGATCGCGGGCAGCCTGAAGGATTCGACGCAGCTCCAGGCGTTCAAGAGCGGTGAGGCGAAGGAAGCGCGAGTCGTGATCAACAGCTACGGCACGAAGGCGACCGTAGTGTCCGATGGCGCGACGCCGAGCATCACGCCGTTCGCGCAGACGGTCGCAGGCATCACCGCGCCCCTCTTCGAGACGCCGACGCTCGAATCCCTGCTGCCGCATGCTCAGATGGGGACCGGCAAGATCGAATGGACGCGTGAAGCGGCGGGCGCGGACTGGACCGGCGCTGTTCAAGCTGAGCAGGGCGACGCGAAGAAACAGGCCGCTGTCACGTTCGAGAACCTCAGCGCGAACGCGAGCACGATCGCCGTCTACATCAAGGCCAGCGAGCAGGCGCTCGACGACTCCAGCGGCCTCGCCGCGTACATCGAGCAGCGCCTCTCCGACGGCATCGCCGTGGGCACCGAAGCGCAGATCCTGAACGGCACGGGCACCAACGGCCAGATGTCGGGCATCTTGCTGACGGGCAATCACGTCGCGCTGAACACGACGGGCCTCGCCGCCGGCGCCACCGGCCTCGACCGCCTGCGCCGGGCGCGCACTCAGGTCCGGAACGCATTCGGCCGCGCAAATGCCGTGCTGCTGAATCCGAACGACGCGGAGGATCTCGACCTGATCAAGGACTCGGAGGGTCGCTACATCCTTGGCGGCCCTTCGTCGGGTGCGCCGGCAGCCCTCTGGGGTATGCAGCCTGTCGAAACGACCGCTATCGAAGAAGGCGATTTCGTCGCGCTCGATACGCAGCGCTCGGCAACGATCTACGACCGTCAGGAGCTGGTGTTGACCATCGGCCGGGACGGCGACGACCTCACGAAGAACCTGATCACGATTCGCGCAGAGGTGCGCAAGACGCTGGCAGTGAATCGCCCGGCGCTGATCGTGGTCGGAAGCTTCGCGAGCGCGTGACGGTGTTGCGGTGTGGCGCACCAAGGGAGTTTTGATTTCGCCCTGAACGCGCTGGGATTACTGCGTGAGTGCCCGGCCTTCCATCCGAAAACCAGCAGAGCGCACGGCCGCTCCTTAGGCGGCGCGGTGAGCACTGAGCCGCTCCTGAGAGATCAGGGGCGGCTTTTTCACTTTCCATGAGAGGAAGTCCGATGAGACAAATCGTGATCGATGCGAGCATGCGCGTGCTCTATGCGCAGGGGCCGACCGCGGAGGCGGGGTACGCGCGGATCTCCAGCCTTCGGGCGGGAGAAGCGCCCTTTGCTGTTGCGCTGCCCAGCACCGACACCGGGGACGGGCCAGTCATCGAAGTCGACGGAGACACAGTCCGCTGGTCTTGGCGCGCAGCGCCGGCGCCCGTCGTCCTGCTCATTGGGGTGCGCAGCTGATGCCGTTCGGTCTGCAATGCTTCGACGCGACTGGAAAAATCACGGTGGACATCACGGACCGCCTCACACGGGTCTGCGGAACCTTCTCGACCGGCACGAATGCCGGAAGGTTCACCGTGCCCGCCGTGGGCGACGTGTGGTTCGCGCTGATCGACAATGCGCAGTTTTCCCGGACCGCGTTGTCGCCGGTCGTCACGATGAGCGGCAAGATCATCTCCTGGACCTTCCCTGACACGCAGTACGGCCGCCGCGCCGTGACAGTCATGTACGGGGTCTACTGATGGCGGATTTTGGCCTCCAAGTCTTCAACGCGAATGGCTATCTGCAGATCGATAGCACCTACGCGAACCTGGCACTCAGGCAGAAAGGCAGCTTCGTGTCAGGCGGCGCGGCATCGAGCACCGGCTGGTACAAGGCGAGTCTGACGGTTCCATACGGGGTCACGCCGCTGCTGGCAGTCCGCCCGTCGAGCGGCATGTGCTCACTCATATCGTCCAGCGTGAGCGGCAGCAATATCACCTACCTGTTCTATTGCAGTGCTAGCGCCGTTACCCTCAGCTACTGGCTGTTCGACTCGCCGGCCGGCATCGCCGGGTCAGGTTCGTACGGCCTGATCGTCAACAACGCGAGCGGCGTGCGGGTCTTCGACAGTCGCATGCCGTACCTGCGCATCCTCGACTTCATCAACGGATCGGCGACTGGCCCGACGCTATCAGCGAACTATGGGAAAACGATCGCCGTCGTCCAGACCGAGCTTTGGTACGCATACAGCGTCAGCGTGCCGCCATACCCGCAGACCGGCGGCATCATCAACTTCGATGCGATGGCCTTCTCGATCTCATCGGGAAACGCCTTCTCAGCGTCCGGCCAGCTGCTCGAGTACTCGCTCGAAGATCCGGCGCCGGACGTCAACACCACGCCGCGCACCAGTTACGCGTTCCTCGTCGTCGACGTGACCAACCTTTGACCCTGACAAACCGGACAGCGAACCCATGAGGAAGATCGAAACCGATGCCGAGAAGGCGCTGAGGCACGCGACAGAGGCAGCGCAGGCCGTGGCGCAGCGCTGCGACCTGGAGCGCGTGCTGGCGGGCTGGATCGACGGCGGACGAGCCCCAGAACGGGGTGGGTGCGGTCGAACTTCGGCCGCCGGCCGGCCGGGACCGACCGCTCCGTCGAATTTTCACGGCCGCGAAAAATGAAAATCAACTTCGAAGGAAGCCACCATGAAACAGCCACGCCTCAAGACCCTGAAGCCTCGCCTCGCCATCGCATCCACAGCACGTGTCGCGGTGCTTGAAACGAAGACTGGAACGACGCCACGCGTCCGAGGCCGGGCATGGATGGAGACGCGCTTGCGCGTGGCACTGGCGCACGGCTATCGCTGCGTGGACTGCGGTCGCGTGTGGGATGCGCAGCGCGACCAGATCGACCATGTGACACCGCTCGAGCAAGGCGGCAGCAACGACGACGGGAATCTGGCTCCGCGCTGCGACGGCTGCCACAAGGCGAAGACGGCTTCCGAGGCCGCAACGCGCTCAGGCAGGGGGTCTATCGAAAGTTCAGGACGATAGGCGAGCGGAAACCGACCGTTCAGCCATCCAGAGAAAATTTCCCTTTTTCGAAGAAATGTTAAAGCGCTTTAACACCTGTTAAACACCCCCTCAGCCTTGTAGGACGCCGCCCGGCGCGGTATTGCCGGGTCCGGAAAGATGTTGAAACCGACGCGCGGCGGTCACTTCATCGGCGGCTTTCCAGCGGCTTGAAGCTTCTCATTGAGCGCGGCTCGCTTCTGTCGCGCTTTCTCGGGCTGCACATAGAAGAAATCGAAAAGCTCTTCGAGAACATCGAGATTCCATTCCGCTTCCTCTGGCTCGACGGGCAAGATCTGTCCTGTGCTGGTGTCTTTCATCGGATGTGCAGCGAAATTGCCGATGTTGCGGATGGCATCGAGGTTGTCCGCGATCGCGCTGGGCAACGTGTTGGATGCAAGTACCGCCTCAATCGCCTTTACAAGATCCTTTTGAGCATATCCGTTCTCACGCAGAACGGCCTGCAAACAACGGCGGCTCAATGCGGCGGAGGCCTTGGCGCTATCTTCTAAGACCGCGCATGCTTCGTGATAGTCCTCGGAGATATGGTCCGGCACCTCGACAGGCGCCCGCGGCCTTCCGGTCGAGGACGGATAAACCCTCGATACTGGAATCGGTTCTTTCGTTCCCCGGTCGCCCCGCAAGTTAATTATCGGTTCGGCGCAGGCAGGGCAGGTCATGTGCGACACGAACCATCTCCTGCCTCCAATTTGTTCCTGCGTCGTTGCCCCGCCCGCAATGCCATAGACTCTAAGCCGTTCAATCTCAAAATCAGGGTGAATCTCGACGGCGCAATGGGGACACTTCATGGTCTCTCTCGTGTGATTTTTCGAGGCCGTAGAGTCCCGTAAACCTGACCCATTTTCAAGAGTTCGCGTTTGGTGGACGGGATGGTGGACGAATCGCCTACCTGGCCTTCAAAGGCCCGTAAAACGGGCGTGTTGGGCGGACACCGCCTCCGCCAGCATTCAAAAAAAACGGGCCTCTGCGGCCCGTTTTTTTTGCTCACACCCTGATCCGCCAGAAAGATACGGTCAGCGAAATCGGTGCTTCGTGACGCGTTCAACATCACGAAGTCATCCCCACCCGACGAGCCGCCCTCCAATCACTTCAACGCCGTTCGCACGCCGAGACGCAGGGTTCCGAGGGTTTCTGCCGCAAGACCATCAGTTCCAGGAGACCGTTTCCGCTAGCACGCTCGACGGGCCATGGATCGTCGCGGGACCGCTTCCAAGGTCAAGCTCCTGCGGCGTGGCACGAGTCGGCACGTAACCCGATTGTCTAGCGCTTGCGCAGCCAGATGCTCGCACCTGTGTTCTTCATGCAGAGGGGCATGTTCTTCATGAACCAGGCCTCGTGGAAATGCTGCATATAGGTGTTGAACATCACGACCTCGAACGCCGAGTTGTTCTGGAGGAACGCACGCAACATGTACGCCTCGTTCCAGGCACGCCCTTCCTCGATCCATTGGCGTGGATATTCGAACGGGTAGAAGATGTCGTGGAAGTGGACGTACACGCCGCTCGCGAGCGAGGGCAGCACGTTGAAGATGATCTGATTCACGTCGCTGCCCACCTTGCTGACGTGCGTGGAGTCGACGAACAGCACATCGTTCTCCCGCAGCGTGCCGAACGTCGCCAGATCAACGTCCTGAACGCCCGTCGGAATAATGGTGACGCGTTGTGTGTCGCCCTCCTTCAAGAGCGAATGGAGCAACTCGGGATAGGGCTCGATAAACGTGCAGTCGATCGAATTGTCGAACCAGTGCTCATTGGTATCGAGCAGCATGCACGACGAATGCCCTGAGCCGATTTCAATTACGCGGCTTGGCTTGGCGTGGCGCAACATCATGTTGAGAAAGATCGCGTCGGAATGGCCGTAAGCCGGGTTCCGATAGCGATACCGAAATCCTGCGGTTTCATCGTCACCGAATGGCAGGTCGCGATATTTTTCCAGAAACGACTCGAGCAAGGACAATTGCGACGCTTCGCGCAGGTCGATTCCCGGCAACTCGCGCGGCCATTCGCCGAAGATGCGCTGCTGATTACGTCGCACTTCCTGCAGGGCGGGAATGGGCGAATAAAAATGACCGTTGGGCACGAACGGCGGACCTTCGCCGAAACGTTGCAGCCTGTCGAGATCGGCGTGAACACGCTGCAGTATTGGGTGCTCCTGGGTTTCCAAGCTTTCGACGGAGTTGCGTAATGAATCGCGCTCCTCATGGGCTGCCTGCAGATAGACAAGCAACTCATCGCGCTCGGTAGCGAGCGTGTTGCGCTGGACCTCGATTCGGCGGCACTCGGCCGTGACTTCGTCTCGCTCGATCTTTAAGCGGTCGCGATCCGCAGCGGCGGCATCACGTTCCAGGAGGAGCGCACTCTTTGAATCGATCAGTTTTTTTATGGGAGGAGCATTCAGTGCAATTGATTTGGCGAAACTACGCAAATATCCATTCATTTGAATTTCAGCCGCCCTTGTCACGAAGGAAGCATATCCTAACTGAAACAAACGAAAAATAGATCGTTGTATTGAAATGATCGGCCAATCTTCGAAAGCCATGAGCAAAATGCAAGTTCCGGCGATGTTTCTCTTGATATCGAACGGACGGATCGCTCTACTCATGCAAACTTCGCAAGGCCTGGCAGGTCGCGGGAAGTACGCCGGTCAACGCCCTCCCAGCGGGGCGGCGGGCGAAGGGTTGGAGGCTGAGCAGAGCAGCGCATTCGTTAGAGGCGCGCTGCGCTCGTTCCGCCTTCCAGCACGTGAAGGCGCTTGATAATTTCGGGCGCCGGCAGCGCCACGTTTCGCTCGTGCTCGTCGAGGTTCACGCCCGGCGGACAAGCGTAGTACACCGTCGACGCACACGCCTGGGCCCTCATCGAATTCACCAAGGCGACGAAGCGCCACGATCAGAGGGCTCGGCGCCGCCTCGCTGCGGGTCCAGATGCTCAATGCGTGCAGTACCTGCATGACCGCTCGCACCTGATCCGGTGTCATCGCGCAGATACGGCGTCATGGCCATTCCGCACCGCCGCTCCCACATGAACGCATTCTCATCTCGCGCTCATCGTGGCGAAGCGGCCGTTCCGTACTCTATCCCTAACGCTGCTGCACCGGCCCGATCCGATTCGAACCACCCGCCTGCGGGAATAGCGAATACCACCGGAAGCAGCAGCGCAGCCGTCCTCCGGGATGGCGCCGATCTTCCTCACCTCGACGACCATGCGCTGCACCAGCCAGCCTTTATGTCGTCGTCAAGCCACGCGCACGACGGAACTGGTGGCCCGTCGTGCTTTGGTCCGGGCTCTCCGCCCGGACATTTTTTTTTGCGCGCGCCCGACACCGGAAACGCCGAGGCGAACCTCGCCGCTCCCGACCCACCGTCTTCTCAGGCTCCCGCTGCCGCGCCGCACTGGCTGCAAAACTTCGCGCCTTGCACAAGTGCCTGACGACATTGCGCGCACGACTCCGGCACGAGCGGCGTCGCACACTGCGAGCAAAAGCGCGCGCCTTCCGGATGGCCGGCATTGCATCTCGGGCAGATCACCCCGGCGGGCGGACGCGACGCTGCTGGAGCAGGCGCCCTTCCCCAGCCCTCGTTCCCCTGTCCGCCATGATGTCCATGTCCCCCGTCATTCGAACGGCCATGACCGCCTTGCGTCGAATGACCACGATGCCCGCCGAACGCGCGCTCAAACCAGTTCATATCGTCTCTCCTGAAAAGTCGAAAGTCGAAAGTCGAAAGTCGCAAATCACTTGCGCAGCAGACGCAAGCCGTTCGCCACCACGAGCAGGCTCGCGCCGACATCGGCGAACACGGCCATCCACATGGTCCCGATGCCCCCGATGGTCAGCCCCAGGAACAGCGCCTTGATTCCCAGCGCCAGCACGATGTTCTGCACGAGCACGCGATGCGTCGCCATCGACAAGCGGATGAACGCCGGAATCTTTCTCAGATCGTCGTCCATCAGCGCGACATCGGCGGTTTCGATGGCCGTGTCCGTGCCCATCGCGCCCATCGCAAAGCCGATGTCCGCGCGCGCCAGCGCCGGCGCATCGTTGATGCCGTCGCCGACCATGCCCACCGTCGTCTGCCCCGCCGAGAGCTGCTCCACAGCCCGCAGCTTGTCCTCAGGTAACTGATCGCCCTCGGCGCGCTCGACGCCCACTTCCCGGGCGATCGCCGCCGCGGTGTGCGCGTTGTCGCCGGTGAGCATGACGGTGCGCACGCCCAGCGCATGCAGCTCGGCGACGGCCGCGCGGCTCGTCTCCTTCACCGTGTCCGCGACGGCGAACAGCGCCAGCACGCGCGCATCATCAGCAAGCATCACGACGGTCCTGCCGTCTTGTTCATGGCGCTGCAGCTGCGCTTCGAGGTCCGTCGAACACAGTCCGAGCGCCTCCACCATGCGGTGGTTGCCGAGCGTATGGCGACGCCCGTTCACCCGGCCCGCGATGCCTTGCCCCGGCAGGGCTTCGAAGTCGCCGACGGGCAGCAGGCCGACTGCATCCAACGCGCCGGCGCGCGCGATGGCCGTCGATACCGGATGGTCGGAGCGGCTCGCCAGGCTGACGGCGATCGCGCGCACTTCCGCCTCCGGAAGATCGCTCGCCGTCTGCTCGAACGCGACCTGCACCGGCTTGCCGCGGGTCAGCGTGCCGGTCTTGTCGAGTGCGAGCCAGCGCAGCTTCCGACCTTGTTCGAGAAAGGTCCCGCCCTTCACGAGCATGCCCTTGCGCGCCGCCGCGGCGAGCCCGCTGACGATGGTCACCGGCGTCGAGATCACCAGCGCGCACGGGCACGCGATCACGAGCAACACCAGCGCCTTGTACAGCCAGGCGAGCCAGGCGCCCGCGAACAGCAGCGGCGGCAGCACGGCGACGCCCACCGCGACCAGGAACACGATCGGCGTGTAGATGCGGGCGAACTGATCGACGAAACGCTGCGTCGGCGCGCGCGTGCCTTGGGCGTTCTCGACCGCGTGGATGATGCGGGCGAGCGTCGACTGGCCGGCGACTGCCGTCACCTCGTACTCGAACGATCCCGACTGGTTGATCGTGCCGGCGAAGACGTCGTCGCCGGGCGCTTTCTCGACGGGCAGGCTCTCGCCGGTGATGGGCGACTGATCGATCGTCGAGCGGCCCGCGCTGATCCTGCCGTCCAGCGCGATGCGCTCGCCCGGCCGCACCCTCACGATGGCGCCCGGCGTGACCGCCGTCGCCTCGACCTCGCGCCACGAACCGTCCGGCTGCCTGACGGTTGCGGTGTCGGGCGCCAGCTTCATCAATCCTTCGATCGCATTGCGCGCGCGATCGAGCGAGCGTGCCTCGATCAGCTCGGCGATCGTGAACAGCACCATCGCCATCGCCGCCTCGGGCCATTGGCGCAGCGCGAGCGCGCCGGTCACCGCAATGCTCATCAGCGCGTTGATGTTGAGGTTCAGGTGGCGAATGGCGACCCAGCCCTTCTTGTAGGTGCCGACGCCCGAAGCCGCGATGGCCAGCACCGCGAGCGCCGCGACCAGCCACTCGGGCGCGCCGAGCCAGTTGGCGGCTTCCGCGCCCAGCGCGGCGACGCAGGCCGAAGCGAGCAGCCACATGGGCTTGCGGGACGGCGCGAAAGAGGCGGCGGGGGCGCCGGCTTTTGCGTCGTCCGCGCGTTCTGCCGCGAAGCCGAGCGACGTGAGCGCCTTGAGCACCGCATCGAGTCCATCGGGTCGATGCACGACCGTCAGCACGCGCTGCATCAGGTTGAACTGCATCTCGCGGACTTCCGGCAGGGCGCCGAGCTTCTTGCGGATCAGCGCCTCCTCGGTTGGGCAGTCCATCTGCGCGATGCGCATCTGCGTACGGACGAAACCTCCCGATACGACGGACTGGCCCAGCGCGACGGAGGCCGCTGCCGGGTGCGTGTCCGTGGCGTGGTCGTGGTCGTGACTGGGTCCGTGGTCGTGGTCGTGTTGAAGCCCGTCACGATGTGCGGCTCCAACGTCACGCACGTCCGGCTCCTTTCGACGCTCGATGATCGAATCGTGTCCTTCGCAGCACTGTTTCATTTTCGCTATCCCTTGACGCCATGGAGCGAGTAAACACCTTGGAGGAACTCCAGGGTCAAGGGACGATTCCGTGAAAACAGTGCTTTCGCGCGACAGCACGTCGACGCTTGCCTGACGCCATGCACAGGAAGGCACAAGGTGCCGGGGCGCGCAAATGATTCGAGCGTTGTCGGTCATGCGTAACAATCGCGGTGAACAGACGGGCCGCAGGTCCATCTAACCGCCCACATCGATCACTACGCGGAGACGCCTATGAAATCAAACCGCATCCTGCCCTTTGTCTTCGGCGCGCTGCTTGCCGCCAGCCTGCCGGCGCAGGCCCAGTCCAATCCGAATGCGCAATGGCGTCACTCGGAAACCACCTTCTTCGATCTGATCCAGAATGGTTACGGCATCGTCTCGGTAACGAGCGTGGCCGCCCGCAGCACTGGCCTGCCCGAAGACACGTATATCCTGCGAAAGACCAATAGCGTGTTCCGCTGCGTCGAGACCCGCGCAGCGGAAACGGACGCAGTGAGAGCGTCGGCGCCGCTGCGCTGCGCCGAACTGGTCAAACCCTACGTCGACTGATCCGGGAACACCGCGCCCCGAGGACGCCGCGTTTCAACCCACCGGCGTCTCGCCCTCGCCGGTTTCCTTGCCGGGCCGGTCGTTCGGCCCCTGCTTGCGGTTCTCGTCGCTCCGCTCCGGCAGCTTGCTCTTTTCGTTGTCGCTATGCTCGGCCGGCCCAGCATTGTCCGGCGCCTGATTGTCTGCGTTCATGATGTCCTGTCCTCCTTCGAAGCTTTCCAGATGAAAGCCGAAGCAGCAAGTCGCGCGCCCGCACCATCGTGCCGTCGCTCATCCGGCCTGGCCCGGCAAGCACTACCATGGAAGCCGTGCCTTCCACGGTGCCTTCACATGCCCGCCTTCACTCGCCCCACCCTCGCCGCCCTGGTCGGCGCGTGCGCCGTGCTCGCGCTGAGTTCGTGCACCTTCACGCCGCCGCCCGGTGTCGTCGCGGCGCGCATGGCCCCGCCGTCACCCGCGCAAGGCTCGACCCTCGATGACTACAAGCAGCGCATCGCGCAACGCATCTTCGAACGCAATCCGTCGCTGGTGCTCAAGGGCACGCCGCAAGCGATGCTGCGCTCCTTCGTGCTCGTCTCGTTCACGGTGGATCGCGGCGGCCGGCTGGTTGAGTCGTCCGTTTACCGCACCAACGGCGACGACGAAGCCGAAGCCACCGCGCTGGCCTCGCTGCGCCGCGCGGCGCCGTTACCCGCGCCACCCGCGCGGCTCCTGAACGGCCATGGCCAGCTGGAGTTGTTCGAAGGCTGGATGTTCAATGACGACGGCCAGTTCCAGCTGCAAACCTCACACTCGCCCCAGGCGACGACCATCGACTAGCATCGACCGGTGGCGGTCGCCGCGCACGCTCGTTATAATTTTTCGCACCCCGGCCGGACCCGCTTCCGGCGTGGCCTTCGCCCCGCGCCCACCCGGCGCTCCGTGCGAAGCGCCTGAGGCGCAGCCCATCTGCGTCGCGACCACGCGCGGTACTCGCGCATGCCGCCCGGCGCTGGCTCCCCGCGTCACCGCATGACCATCCCGACAAAAAGCTGACGCGCCGATCGACGACATCGTTCGTCATCCCATCGCCCTTCGTCCGGCGATGCGCGCGACAATCATCGGCGCCACGCCCCAACGCAGCAACGAATCAACGCACCACGCATCAACGCCAAGACAACGGAGACAGCATGTCCTCACCCTCGCTCTCCGCCGCCAAGCCCGGCGACGGATCTCAAAGCGCTTCCCGCGTGATTTTCGCGAGCTTCATCGGCACCGCGATCGAGTTCTACGATTTCTATGTCTATGCGACCGCCGCCGCGCTCGTTATCGGACCCGTGTTCTTTCCGCACGACTCGCCCGCCGCGCAGGCACTGTCGGCGTTTGTCACGTTCGGCATCGCGTTCGTCGCGCGGCCGATCGGCTCGTTCCTGTTCGGGCATTTCGGCGACCGCATCGGCCGCAAGTCGACCCTCGTCGCCTCGCTGCTGGTCATGGGCGTGTCCACGACGCTGATCGGCTTCGTCCCCGGCTACGATTCCATCGGCAGCCTCGCGCCGATCCTTTTGTGCGTACTGCGCTTTGGCCAGGGCATCGGGCTCGGCGGCGAATGGGGCGGCGCGGCGCTGCTGGCCACCGAGTACGCGCCCCAAGGCAAGCGCGGGCTGTTCGGAATGTTCCCGCAACTCGGGCCGTCGATCGGTTTCCTCGCCTCCAACGGCCTGTTCTTCGGTCTCGCGCTGTCGCTCTCCGATGAACAGTTCCGCAGCTGGGGCTGGCGTGTGCCGTTCATCGTCAGCGCGGTGCTGGTCGCGCTCGGCCTGTATGTGCGTTTGAAGATTGCGGAGACGCCGGCGTTCCGCGCGGCCGTCGAACGCGAGGAGCGCGTCAAGGTGCCGGTCGCGACGCTGCTCGGCAGTCACCTCGTGCCCACGCTGCTCGGCGCGTTCGCGATGGTCGTCTGCTACACGCTGTTCTATATCTCCACGGTGTTTTCGCTGTCGTTCGGCGTCGGCAAGCTGCATTTCGCGCGCGAGACCTTTCTCGGCCTGCTGTGCTTCGCGGTGCTGTTCATGGCGCTCGCCACGCCGATTTCCGCAATCGCCAGCGACCGCTTCGGACGCAAGCCGGTGCTCGCGGTCGGCTGTCTGCTTGCAATCCTGTCCGGCTTCACGATGGCGCCGCTGCTCGGCAGCGGCAACACGATCCTGGTTGCGCTGTTCCTGACGATCGAACTGTTCCTGATGGGCGTGACCTTCGCGCCGATGGGCGCGCTGCTGCCCGAGCTGTTCCCGACGAACGTGCGCTATACCGGCGCGGGCGTCGCGTACAACCTCGGCGGGATCCTGGGGGCGTCGGTGGCGCCGTATATCGCGCAACTGCTGGCGAACCGCGGCGGTCTGACGTGGGTGGGCGCGTATGTGTCGGCGGCGGCGGCGGTCAGCCTCATCGCGGTGCTGTGCATGCGCGAAACCCGCGATATTACGCTCGAATGAGCACGCTGGAATAAGCGCGCTGGAATGAACCCGGCGCCGCTCAGCGGTCGTGCCGGTTGCCTGCCTGCACGGGCACCGGCCGGCCGTTGACGAGCGCAACGCGCGGCGGCGTCGGCCGCTGCGCCTGATTGACTTCCTTGTCGCGCGCGGCCTTCGCCGCCTTGCGATCGGCCCAGTAACGCGCGAGCGTCAACAACGTGACGATCGCGATGCCATCCGCGATCAGTCCCAGGATCCAGTGCGACGGATAGCGTCCGAGTCCAAGCACGCCCATGGCCCGCAGCGCCGAGTCCAGCACGAGCGATACACACGCGCCCGCGATGAAGCACACGAGCCCTTGCTGCCCGATCGTCACGATGCCCGGCAGCTTGCGCGCGAGCCGTCCGATCCAGCCTGCATAGACGGCGCGCGCGACGATCCACGCGATGGCGGCGAAACTCACGATGCGCAAGGTCGCCAGATTCTGCTTCATGAATCCCGGCGGCGGCTGCATCTCGAAGAACAGCTTGTAGAACGCGAAGACGAGCGCAACGGCAATCGCCACGGCGGTCAACCCGCGCGCGATACGGCTCGCATGAAACCCTTCGCTGATCGGCTGGACGCGCGCAAGCATGCCGGTCACGAACATCAACTGCCACGCGAAGGGATTGAACGACCACGCTTCCGCATACGTGCCGGGCAGCGCGCGAGCAAGCGGCGCGGCCGCGAGCCAGACCAGCAGGCTCGCGAAGATCGCGATCACCGGCTTCTTCTGCGCGAGCGGCACGACGAAGGGCACGGCGAGGGCAAAGACGGCGTACATCGGCAACACCGCCGACAGATACGGCTGCTGCCTGAGCGTCACGATCTCGCCGATCAAACCGAGTGGCCGCGCGAGGAAGTTGGGCCATTCGGTGTACTGGAGCATCGGTGTGTCGATCTTCAGGGCCATCATCAGGCCGCCGCCGATCAGCATCAGCAATGCGGTGAACAGATACGCGCGATAGATCTCCCAACTGCGGCGGAAAAAACGCCGGCGCGCGGCCTTGATGCTACGGCGAGTCGCAAGCGCCGTATAAGCCGCCGCCGACGCGTAACCGCCCAGGAAGACGAACACTTCGGCGGAATCGCAAAAGGCGTATTGATGAAGCGTAAAGCGCGACAGCACGCTTCCCGTTATATGGTCCACCGCGATAATCAGCAGCACGATTCCTCGAAAGAAATCGACTTCGAGAGAACGTGTAGTCGGGGAACTCATCGGGTGAATGCTCCACGGGCTGCGGTTCGGCGCCGACGGGAAACGTCGGCGCACATACGGGGTTTGTACTGACTCCCGAGCGAAAATTCCCTTTATCGACCGTTATTTAAAGTAACACCCAATGCCAGTCGGCAAGCTGGCGGCAAAATGACTTTTTGGCCCGCTACTCAGTCATTTTTGCTGTGCTTATACTCGAAGCGGCAACAAAACGAGTTCGACAAAACCACAACGATCCGGTAGCGCTAATCGCGGATTCTTCTCCGCGCTTCAATCGGGAGGCCAACATGCGTTTTCATCTTCAAGGCTCGCATCTGGTTGCAATGATCGCCATCGCGCTGCTGAGCGCCCTGCTGCTCGCCGTGAAATTCCGGCCGGCAACCTGGCGCGGTGTGGTCGTGGAAGCGGTCGTCGCGAACGTCGGCGCCATTCTGGCGGTCGTCGCATTCGAGGTGCTCACCGCCTGACGTGCTCCCGCTCGCCCGCAAAAAATTTCAAGCTGTTTGAACTTCGCTGCCAAGAGCGCTGTCACACCGGGCAATGTCGTTCAGGCGTCCGGCTCGTTCCGGCTGTTTGAACGGCTTCCTTCTCCTCTCCGTTCCTGCTAGCGCGGGAGCGTTCCAGGGCGCCAGGCGAAAGCCTCGCGCCTGTTCTTTTTTCCGCCCTGCGCTTACTGCAACTCAAGACATGCTTCGCTCACTCGCAGCGGACATGCCTGGCCCGCTTCGTCGGTCCGAGCGTTCCCGAACCCTGCGTGTGCCCGGCATGTCGGAATGATGCGAATCAGACCCAGTGCCCCGGCACATAGCGATACTGCCCGCGATACGGCGACCACACGCCCGCCGCCCAGCGGCGGCCTGCGCGCACTTCCACCCATCGTCCGGCGGCCCAGACGTAGCGGCCTTGCCAGACCCAGTGTCCGGTCTCCCAGATGAAGCCTGCACGCGGCGGCGGAATGCGCTCGTAGCGCGGCGCGGGCGGTGCGCTCGGCGCGATGATCACTGCGGCGGCGTACGCCTCCGACAGCGTAACGGCGCCGGCGGCGATGATCGCGATCTGAACGAGCAGGCGGCGAAGGGACACTTTCATGAACGACCTCTTGTCGAAAAACATCGAACGCGCGCGCGAAGCGCGCGGCAAAGCTCGCGGCGCAGGAACCGCCGCGAAACAGTTCAATGTGTCGACAGGCCAATGCGATGACAGGCGCGAGCATGCCAACAGCCGGAATTCGAAACGATGTGTGGACAAGTGTCAGCGACTGTCGATGCGCCGATCCGCGGCGCGTCGAAGCACGGCGAACACTGCGCGCAAACGATAGCGCCTCAAACGAAAAGAGCCGGAATCATGCGATTCCGGCTCTTCCCTTGAAAGCAAACGGTGCGGCACGCAGACGCGCCGCACGACGTCACGCCTGCGGAATTTCGATCTTCACTTCCAGCACTTCGAGATCGTCCTGACGTTCGAGGCTGACCCGAATGTCGTCGTTGGAAATCTTCACGTACTTCGAAATCACCGCAACGAGTTCCCGTTGCAACGCCGGCAGGTAATCGGCGGCGGCTTTGCCACCTGCGCGCTCGTGCGCAATGATCAACTGCAAGCGTTCCTTCGCGACCGAAGCGGACTTTTTCTTCTCGCCCAGCAAAAACGAAAGAATCGACATTGCGTCCCCTTACTTGGTGCCGAAGATGCGTTGCAGCAGGCCGGGCTTTTGATAATCGGTGAAGCGCAGCGGCTTTTGCTCGCCGAGAAAGCGCGACACCACGTCCTTGTACGATTCGGCGACATCCGTGCCGTCGAGATGCACGGCGGGCAAGCCTTGGTTCGATGCATGCAGCACCGCTTCCGACTCCGGAATCACGCCGATCAGGTCGATGCGCAAGATCTCCTGGATATCGCTCAGCGACAGCATTTCGCCTTCGGAGACACGCTTCGGGTTGTAGCGCGTGATGAGCAAGTGTTCCTTGATCGGCTCCTTGCCTTCCATGGCGCGCTTGGTCTTCGACGAAAGGATGCCGAGGATGCGGTCCGAGTCGCGCACCGACGAGACTTCCGGATTCGTCACGATGAGCGCTTCATCGGCGAAGTGCATGGCCATCAGCGCGCCGGATTCGATGCCCGCCGGCGAATCGCAGATGATGTATTCGAAGTCCATCTTGACCAGCTCGTCGATCACCTTCTCGACGCCTTCGAGCGTGAGCGCGTCCTTATCGCGGGTCTGCGAAGCCGGCAGGATGAACAGGTTCTCGCACTTCTTGTCCTTGATGAGCGCCTGGTGCAGATTGGCTTCACCCTGGATGACGTTGATCAGGTCGTACACCACGCGGCGTTCGCAACCCATGATGAGGTCGAGATTGCGCAGACCGACGTCGAAGTCGATCACGGCCGTCTTGTGGCCGCGCAAGGCGAGCGCCGATGCGAAGCTCGCACTGGTGGTCGTCTTGCCGACGCCGCCCTTTCCCGAAGTCACCACAATGATTTTTGCCATACAAGTACCTTGTGTTCGTCAATAGGTCCGCTCGCGTTGCCTGGGGCGCGCGCCGGGGGGCATCGGTGGCGCGCGGGTGGAGGCGACTCGTCAGGTCAGCCGCAGCGGTTCGATCATCAGTTTTTCTTCGTTCAGCCAGATCTGCACCGGCTTGCTCAGCACGTCGGCCGGCAACGGGTTCTCGGTGGTCCGGTAGATTCCCGCGATGGAGATCAGTTCCGGTTCGAGACACGTGCAGAAGATCCGCGCGTCGAGGTTGCCGTGCACGCCCGCGAGCGCGCGGCCCCGCAACGGCGCATAGATATGGATATTCCCTTCCGCGATGACCTCGGCCCCGTAGGACACGAGCCCGAGCACGATCAGGTCGCCCTTCGCGTAGACCTGCTGGCCCGAGCGCAACGGCCGGTCGATGATGGTCGCCGGCTGCGGCAGCGTGGCGGGCGGCGGCGTATTGGCGACGGCCGCCTCGATCACGGCAGCGGCTTCGGTGTTCGGCTTCGCTTCGTCGACGGAAGGCTTCGGCGCGCCCCGGCGATCGCGTGCTTCGAGGATCGGCAGGCCGCCTTCGTTCGCCCATTGGATCGCCCACGTCTGCGCGGGCAGCGCGACCACGCCGATGGGACGCATGCGCACGCCGGCAAGCAGCTTCTCGAGTTCCGCAAGGGAAATGCGCTCGCCTTCAGCGAGACGTCGAACGTCGATGGCGACGACATCGCCCGCGAAGAATTCGGGAGTCGCCTCGAAACGCCGCGTGAGTTCGGTGCGGAGGGCATCGAGGTCGGGAGTCTTGACGACGAAGAGAAGCGTGTCGACGGAGCCGCTGCGCAGTTCGAAATAGGGCGTTTTGTTGAGCGACATAGGAACGGCCAAAAATTTTGCGTATTTTACAGGCGTTGTCGCACACGGCCATTATTTTTGGCTCGAATTCAGCTATCGAAAACGAGAGGTGCGACGAGAAGTGCGTGCCGCGCGCACGCACGAGACGGCTGCGATGCGCGCTTAGACAGGCTGCCCGGAATGCAGCCGATGCACATGGAGGGATTCGGCTTCCTGCTCGTGCAGGGGCATGGCGCGGCGCTCGCCGGTCGGGCCGAAGGCCAGGCGTTCGTAGAAGCGCATCGCGGTGCGGTTCTCATCGGCGATCCATGCGTGCACGTCGGTCGCGCCCTGCTCCGCGAGCCATTGCGATGCGACGTTCACGAGCAATTCGCCGCCGCGCAGATGACGCACTGCCGGCGCGACCCACAGCCCGTTCACGAAGGCGCGCCCGCCCGGTGCGTCTTCGATGTACGCATGCACCAGCCCGCAGGGATGGCCTTCGGTGTACAGCAGGAAAGTAGCGAGTTTGTCGGCGCTGGCGTGCAGCGCGGCGGTGTAGTCGAATTGGGCGGGTTCGAGCAGCAGCGCATCTTCCAGCGTCTCGCCGAATGCGTAAGGCGCCTCGCGCAGCGATGCCGTGCGAAGTTCGCGCAGGACCGGACCTTGTTGCGCGGCGATGCGGCTGACGGTCAATGAGGGACTCATGCGGGCAATTTCTCTCTGACTTCAGGCTCCATGCGTGCGGCTCGTGCGGCCGGTCCGGCATGTTCAGCCATGGGCGTAGCTTCAACCGATCGGGCGAACCCGTCAATTCCTAAATCCGGGAAAGTGCTTTACAGCGCACATGGCAATGCGTAGCCCTGCTCATGGTCGCTTCGATCATTCATGGCGCCGCGTACGCGCCGGTGCCGTCCGGCCAGGGCGTGAGCAATTCGAACCCCTCCTCCGTCACGGCTACCATGTGCTCCCATTGCGCCGACAGCGAACGGTCCTTGGTCGTCACGGTCCAGCCGTCGCGCGACTGCTGCGTGGCGGCGCGGCCCGCGTTGATCATCGGCTCGATCGTGAACACGAGGCCCGGCTTGAGGCGCAATCCCGCGCCCCGCTGACCGTAGTGCAGCACTTGCGGGTCTTCGTGATACACCCGGCCGATGCCGTGGCCGCAATATTCGCGCACCACGGAGAAACCATCCCGGTGCGCCACGCTCTGGATTGCCGCGCCGATGTCGCCGAGCGTCGCGCCCGGGCGCACTTCGCGGATGCCGGCCACCATCGCCTCGTAGGTGGTTTCGGTGAGGCGGCGCGCCTCCGCGTTCGGCGTGCCGGCGAAGTACATGCGGCTCGTGTCGCCGTAGTAGCCGTCCTTGATGATCGCGACATCGATGTTGATGATGTCGCCGTCCTTCAGCTCCTTCGGCCCGGGAATGCCGTGGCAGACGACGTGATTCACCGAGGTGCACACGGTCTTCGGAAAGCCCATGTAGCCGACGTTGGCGGGAATGGCTTTCAGTTCGTCGACGATAAAACGGTTGCAGAGGGCGTCGAGTTCGTCGGTGGTGACGCCGGGACGGACGTGTTCGCCGATCATCGCGAGGACCTCGGCGGCCAGGCGGCCGGAAATGCGCAACTTGTCGATGTCGGCGGGAGTCTTGAGCGTGATGGCCATTGGGCGATGCAGATGGGTTCAAGCGGCCTCCGTGCGCGGCCTTCGACCCGATTTCAGGGGGACGGCGCACGAGGACAATGGGGCCGATGATAGCATTCCGGCGCCGCCCGGCCTTGGCCGGACGGGTCAGGACGCATGTGGCGGACGTGCACTCTTGTGATGCACGCGGGTTTGTGTTTTAGTGGCCCGGGTTCAGACTTTGCCGGAGCGTGACCACCTTGTCTCGATTTGCTTATCTGTTTGCTACCGTAGCGGGCGTCGCTGCCCTTGCCGCCTGCAGTTCGACGAGCGGTCCCGAATTGCGTGCGTCGAAGCCCGTGATTCATGTGTCGTCGGCGCGGCCCGCGTCGGACATTTCGAGCTGCCTGCAACGCATGATTCCGTCCGCGCAGACGACGCGCGCGCAGGGTTCGACCGAGCTGATGGTCGGATCGAATGCGTGGCTCGTGATCTTGACGCCTTCGGCGTATGGCTCGGAGGTGAAGGTGCAGCAGTCATCCAGCGACGATGGCGGCGTGCCGGAGCCGGAGCTGCGGTTTGATATTGCTCGGTGTACGACTTGAGTGAGGCGCTCGGCGGCGACGCGCGGCTGACGAAGCGTCGAGCGAGCCTGAAACGGCCCGGATCGAAAGCGTCAGGGCATGCAGATCGAGCACCGGCCAATGCAACCGGAATCGGGACGCGACGCGACAAGCGATGAGTGACGAGCTAGGCGCTCCATATCCGCTCACTTTCCCAGCCCGGCGGGAAACCTGCAGCGCGGATGCTCACGAGCTTCGACTGCGGGAAAGCGAGGCAATGCGTTGTCACTGCATCAGACCACCCGCTTTCCGGGCAAATGACTCGCAGCAGGGTTCGGAGGATGCACAGCGTGCCGTACGTCCTCCGCCTTGCAAACTCATCTTTCGCCAGGTGGTGGAGGGTTTGGTGAAATTGAGTGTCGGGAAGCTTCGGCGGTTCGGGGTGGTTACGATTCCACAACCGGGAATGATGCGCCGCGACGTTTCGCACGAAGTTGATCGTGCGTAACCATGACGCCAGATGCTGTCCGTTGATTCCGTATCGGCTTGCGATCTTGTTCTGATCGCCGTACTTCATCCCAGCGAAAAATCTGGACAGTAAGCCGAAGTCCCAAATCTCCGTGGCGACCCAGATCGGAAGCGCTGCGCCGTATTTCTGCGCATGATGGGCGACGAAGTCTTCCTTGCGACTTTTCCTCAGTGCCTCTTTGTATTTTTCCAGCCACTCTTGATGTCGCGTGAGCCCCCTCGGGCCCTGTCGTTTCTGGCAGAAATTCGCGTCCAGATGGACGGTTGATTCATGTGCGCGACGATGCCGCCGCCCAAGCAAATGCGCGATATCGACGCGCACCGCGACCTCGACTCTCTCAATGGCGTCGAGGACGAGAAACCTCAATTTCCTGTCGAACTCGTAGAGCGCCTCGGCCAGTTCGAACGATGCTCCGTCGAGAAAATCATCGTTGCGGCGGACATCGCTGCCTGGAGTCGGGACGCGAAGCGGGAACCAGTAGCCAACGAGACGGTAATAGCCGATTCTTTGCAGCGTTGCTAAAGCCGCGGCATCGTCACCAACAGCCAAGTTTCGCGATCTCAGGAGGTCCAGTTGGTCTGCGTAAGGGCGGTGCAGTTTTAGCGGAGAGAATTCCGGCTTGTTGGTTGCCGTCATGCAAGGATCGGTCGCCACAAATGGAAATCCCCCACATGGGACACCCATCTTTCGATCGGGCTCAGAGGTGAGGGACATATTGGGGATCGATTCTAAATGACCCACAGAAACCGTCAACAAGGAAAATCAAATCGAGATGATCGCCACATAGGGGCATGGCTTTAAAGCGCCGAAATGACAAAAGGCCACCCAATGGGTGGCCTTTCAATTTGATGCTTTCGATGTTCTTGGCGGAGAGGGTGGGATTCGAACCCACGGTACGGGAAAACCGTACGCCTGATTTCGAGTCAGGTACATTCGACCACTCTGCCACCTCTCCGTCTACCCTTTCGGGCCTTCGTCAAGCGGGTCGTTGCTCAGCGAAGAACGAAACTATATCGAAGTCTCCGGGCCTTGCCAAGCCTCTTTTGCCAACCTTCAGCAAAATAAGCCTGGTCCCAGCGTCAGGCCGCAGCCGCCGCTTCGATACGCTCCTGCCCACGCATGTAAGGACGCAACGCGGCGGGAATCGTCACCGAGCCGTCCGCGTTCTGGAAGTTCTCCAGCACCGCGACGAGCGTGCGGCCCACCGCCAGTCCCGAACCGTTCAGCGTGTGCACGAACTCCGGCTTGCCTTGGGCATTGCGGAAGCGCGCCTGCATGCGGCGCGCCTGGAAGGCTTCAGTGTTCGAGCAGCTCGATATCTCGCGATACGTGTTCTGCGCCGGCAGCCAGACTTCGAGGTCGAAGGTCTTCGCCGCTGAAAAGCCCATGTCGCCCGTGCACAGCGTAATCACGCGATACGGCAGCTCCAGCTTCTGCAGAATGGCTTCGGCCTGGCCGACCATCTCGTCGAGCGCAGCGTACGAATGCTCGGGCGCCACGACCTGCACCATCTCCACCTTGTCGAACTGATGCTGGCGGATCAGCCCGCGCGTATCGCGTCCGTACGAACCCGCTTCCGAACGGAAGCACGGCGAATGCGCGGTGAGCTTCACGGGCAGCGCGCCTGCGTCGAGAATGCTCTCGCGCACGGTGTTCGTCAGCGAGATCTCTGACGTGGAAATGAGGTACTGCGTGACCGTGTTCTCCTCGCCGCCCTTCTCCACGCGGAACATGTCGTCCGCGAACTTCGGCAGCTGGCCCGTGCCGTAGAGAATCTCCGGATTCACGATGTACGGCGTGTACGCCTCGGTATAGCCGTGCTGCTCCGTGTGCGTGTCGATCATGAACTGCGCGAGCGCGCGATGCAGCCGCGCAATCTGTCCGCGCAGGAGGGTGAAGCGCGCGCCCGACAGCTTCGCGCCCGTTTCAAAATCGAGGCCGAGCGGCGCGCCGACGTCCACATGATCCTTCACCTCGAAGTCGAACGCGCGGGGCGTGCCCCAGCGCCGCACCTCGATGTTCTGCGTCTCGTCGCGGCCCACCGGCACGCTTTCGTGCGCCACGTTCGGCACGGTGAGCATCAGGTCCGACAGGCGCTTCTGCACATCGTCCAGCTTCGCCGCCGATTCCTTCATGGTGTCGCCGATCCCGCCCACTTCCGCCATCACCGCCGAGGTGTCCTCGCCGCGGCCTTTCATCGCGCCGATCTGCTTCGAGAGGGTGTTGCGGCGCGACTGCAGGTCTTCAGTGCGCGTCTGGATCTCGCGGCGCTCGGCTTCGAGCGCGGCAAACGCGGCGACGTCGAGCGTGAAGCCCCGGTCGGCGAGGCGCTTCGCGACGCCGTCCAGGTCTTTGCGGAGGGTTTGGATATCGAGCATGGCGGGGCTGCTGTATTGAGTATTCGTGAAACGTCGATTCTAGCGCACGGCCAGCGCCGGCCGGGACCGGCACGAGCCCTCAGCGCTTCTTGTCATCGCGATGCTCGCGCCGCCACGCTTGGTCGAGATCGGCAAGCCGCGCAAGCTTCTCGCCGATCTTTCCCTCGAGCCCGCGCGGCGTCGGCTGATACCACGCCGGCTCGCGCATGCCGTCGGGCAGATAGGTTTCGCCGGCGGCATAGGCGTCGGGTTCGTCGTGCGCGTAGCGATATTCGTGGCCGTAGCCGAGTTCCTTCATCAGTTTGGTCGGCGCGTTGCGCAGATGCACCGGCACGCCGCGCGACTGATCACGCCCGACGAAGCGGCGCGCCTCGTTGTACGCGTTGTAGCCGGCGTTCGATTTCGGCGCGACCGCCAGATAGATCAACGCCTGCGCGAGCGCCAGTTCGCCTTCCGGCGTGCCGAGCCGTTCATAGGTCTCGGCGGCGTCGAGCGCAATGCGCGCGCCGCGCGGATCGGCGAGCCCAATGTCCTCCCACGCCATCCGCACGATGCGCCGCGCCAGATAGCGCGGGTCCGCGCCGCCGTCGAGCATGCGGCAGAACCAGTACAGCGCGCCGTCCGGATTGCTGCCGCGCACCGACTTGTGCAGCGCGCTGATCTGGTCGTAGAACGCGTCGCCGCCCTTGTCGAAACGGCGCAGGTTCTCGGCGAGCGCGCTGCCGAGCAACGCGCCGTCGACGTCGCTCTGCTTCTGCTGCGCTGCCGCGCGCGCGACGATCTCCAGATTGTTCAGCAGCTTGCGGCCGTCGCCGTCGGCGGAACCGACCAGCGCATCGCGGGCCTCGTCCGTGAACGTGAGCCCGCCCAGTTCCCGGCTCGCGCGCTCGAGCAATTCCTTCAGCTCGTCCGCGTCGAGGCTCTTCAGCACGTAGACCGCCGCGCGCGACAGCAACGCGCTGTTCACTTCGAACGACGGATTCTCGGTCGTCGCGCCGACGAACACGAACAGGCCGGACTCCACGTGCGGCAGGAAGGCGTCCTGCTGGCTCTTGTTGAAGCGATGCACCTCATCCACGAACACCAGCGTCTGATGTCCGTTCGCGCGATGAATCTGCGCCGTCTCCACGGCCTCGCGGATATCCTTGACACCGGACAGCACCGCCGAAAGCGAGATGAACTGCGCGTGGAACGCGTCGGCCATGAGTCGCGCGAGCGTGGTCTTGCCGACGCCGGGCGGGCCCCACAGGATCATCGAATGCGCTTCGCCCGATTCGAACGCGACGCGCAAAGGCTTGCTCGGGCCAAGCAGGTGTTTCTGGCCGATCACGTCGTCGATGGTGCGGGGGCGCAGGCGCTCGGCGAGCGGAACGGTGCCACGGTTTTCTTCGAACATGGGCTGTGCGATGCAGGTTGACGCGGTTGGGTGGATCGCGGCGATAATCTCGCGCTTCCTGACAGAAGCGCCGGCCGGTGGCGTAACGGGTCATTATGACAGCCGTACCGCTCATGCAGCGGACGCGCCCGCCGGGCACAGTCTCGACAACACCTCGACCATATGAGGACGCAATCCGATGGGGCAAGAGCACACCACGAACGCCGCGGCGCACGGCGAAACGTCCACCTACGCGCCGCTCACCCCCGTGCCGCCCGAACGGCGCGCCTTCGCCACGAGCGACGCCTTCGCGCTGTGGTTCTCACTCGGCATCGGCCTGCTGGTCGCGCAGGCGGGCGCGCTGCTGGTGCCGGGGCTGTCGCTGCCGCATGCGCTTTTGGCGATCGGCATCGGCACGGTGGTCGGCGTCGTGCTGCTGGCGCTCGCGGGCGTGATCGGCACGGACACCGGCCTCGCCGCCATGTCGTCGCTGCGGCCGACGCTCGGCGTGCGCGGCGCCTCCGTGCCGGCGGTGCTCAACGCGGTCCAGCTGGTCGGCTGGGGCTCGTTCGAGATCATCGTGATGCGCGATTCCGCCGATGCCCTCGCGAAGCAATCCTTCCACTTCTCGATGCCCATCATCTGGACGCTGATCTTCGGCGCGCTCGCCACGCTGCTCGCGGTCAGCGGCCCGTTGTCCTTCGTGCGGCGCTTCCTGCGCACCTGGGGCATCTGGCTGCTGCTCGGCGGCGCGGGATGGCTGACGTGGAACCTGCTCGCGAAGCACGATCTCGCCGCGCTGATGGCGCGCCCCGGCACCGGTGAGATGGCGTTCGGCGCGGGCATCGACCTGGTGGTCGCGATGCCGCTGTCGTGGCTGCCGCTGATCGCCGACTACACGCGCTTCGGCCGGAGCGCGGGCGGCACCTTCCGCGGCACGCTGCTGGGCTACGGCATCGCGAATCTCTGGTTCTACGCGCTCGGCGCCATCTACGGTCTCGCGGCCGGAGGCGGCGATGCGCTCCTCACCACCGCGTTCGCGCAGGCGGGCGGCGGTCTGGCGCTGTTCCTGATCCTGATCGATGAAACCGACAACGCCTTCGCCGACATCCACTCCGCCGCCGTTTCGACGGGCACGTTCTGGGCGCGCGCCAGCGTGCCGCTGCTGTCGTGCGCGTTCGGGGCGTTGTGTACGCTGGTCGCGCTGGTCGTCGAGATGGGCAAGTACCAGAACTTCCTGCTGCTGATCGGCTCGGTGTTCGCGCCGCTCTTCGGCGTGGTGCTGGCGGATCACTTCATCGTGCGCAAGCGCCGCATCGACACCGCCGTGCTCGCCGACACCACCGGCCGCTATGGCTATTCCGGCGGCTGGCATGTGAGCGCATTCATTGCGTGGGCCATCGGCATTGCCGCGTATCACGCGATCAACCAGTGGCTGCCGAACCTCGGCGCGACGCTGCCCGCGCTTGCACTGGGCGCGGTGTGCTATCTGCTGCTTTTGGCGGGACGGCGGCGCGCGTACGCATAAGGCCACGAGCAAGCCGGTCGATCAACGCGCCGCGCGATACTCGACGCCCGGCAGCACGCACAGCAATTCGAAGGCGAGATTGGCGCCGAGCAGCGCCGTGGTGCCGAACGGATCGTAGGGCGGCGCGACTTCCACCAGATCCGCGCCGACGATGTTCAGCCCGCGCGCGCCCCGCACGATTTCCAGCGCCTGCGGCACCGTCAGCCCGGCGATTTCCGGCGTGCCCGTGCCGGGCGCGAAGGCCGGATCAATGCCGTCGATGTCGAACGTGATGTAGACCGGACCGTCGCCCATCTGCGCGCGCACTTCCTCCATCAGCGGCGCGAGCGACTTGTTCCAGCATTCCTCCGTCTGCACGACGCGAAAGCCTTGGTCGCGGCACCAGTCGAAATCGCCGGCTTCGTAGCCGGTGCCGCGCAGGCCGATCTGCACGACGCGGGAGCAGTCCAGCAAGCCCTCCTCCACTGCGCGCCGAAACGGCGTGCCGTGCGCGATCTTCTCCCCGAACATGGTGTCGTTGACGTCCGCGTGAGCGTCGATGTGGATCAGCCCGACCTTGCCGTGCTTCGCGTGGATCGCGCGCAGGATCGGCAACGCGATGGTGTGGTCGCCGCCGAGCGTCAGCGGCGTGCAGTCGTGCTGCAGGATCTCGCGATACGCGCGCTCGATGCGGTCGATGGAATCGAGCAGGTTGTATGGATTGATCGCGACGTCGCCGATATCCGCGACGCGCAGCGAATCGAACGGCGCCGCGCGCGTCGCCATGTTGTACGGCCGCAGCAGCACGGATTCGCTGCGCACCTGACGCGGGCCGAAGCGCGCGCCCGTGCGGTTGGACGTGCCGAGATCGAACGGCACGCCGACAAAGCACGCATCCAGCCCGGCGGCGGACGGGACATGCGGCAGACGCATCATCGTCGTGATGCCGCCGCAGCGCGGCATCTGGTTGCCCGACAGCGGCTGCGGGCGTTCGGCGCGGGCGTCGAGAAAGTGGGAATCGAAGTGTTCTGCGGGGGCAAACAGCGCGGAAGTATTCATGGCGTCGGATGAATCAGGATGGAGGTGCTGCCATTCATAGCCGCTTTCTTGCAGCGTTAAAATGACGACAAAAACAACTTCACATCGATTTTTATCGATGTATCGGCGGCCCGCATGTTCACTCACTTGTCCGATCTCGATCTGCGGCTGATCCGCGTGTTCCTCGCCATTGCCGACGCGGGCGGCGTGTCCTCAGCACAGGCGACGCTCAACGTCGGGCAGTCGACCATCAGCACGCAACTCGCGACGCTCGAAACCCGGCTCGGCTATCGCCTGTGCGAACGCGGCCGCGGCGGCTTCGCGCTGACCTCGCGCGGCGAACAGTTCGTCGAGGCATGCCGCACGCTGCTCGCGGCCATCGACACCTTCGATTCCACCGCTCGCAACGTCGGCAAGACGCTGGTCGGCACGCTCACGCTCGGGATGATCGGCAATACGCCGGTCAGCGCGAACGCACGCGTCAGCGAAGCCATCGCGCGGTTCCGGCAGCGCGATGAATCCGTGCGCTTCGCGGTGCTCGTGCGCTCGCCGGGCGAACTCGAGGAGATGCTGCTGGCGGGACGCATCCAGATGGCGATCGGCTATTTCTGGCATCGAGTGCCGTCGCTCGAATACGTCGAAATCTTCGCCGAGGAACAGCTCGCTTACTGCGGCCGCGGGCATCCGCTGTTCGCGCGCGCGGGACGGGTCCGCATGAGCGAGGCCGATGCGCACGACTGGGCATGGCGCAGCTATCCGTTGCCCGAGGCCGGGACGCTTGCGCCACGACTCGTCGGCGCGGTGGCGGACAACATGGAAGCCGTCGCGATGCTCGTGCTGTCGGGACAGCATCTCGGTTATCTGCCCGAGCATTTCGCCGCGCCGTATGTGAAGGAAGGACTGCTCGCGCCGCTGAATCCCAAAGCGATGCGCTATCGCGTCGCGTTCCAGATGGTCACGCGGGCACGGCGTGCGGGCGGCGCGCGTGAGGCGAAACGCGAGATCGTCGATGCGTTCATCGAAGACATGCAGGCCGCGCACGGCTGATATTGCGCACAGGCAAGTGTTTTAAGCCGTCAACAGCTCATCAGCAGGCATGACAATTTTCTACACATTGAATACCGGAATCGTATTGATCAGGCAATACGACTTCTCCTAATATCGATTCATGGACATCTCAAAATTGAACGCGATAACGGAGCCATACGACCGGAAGCGCGCTCGATTGCCACGCTGACTGACCATCGCGGACAGGCGGCGCCTTCTTTCAAGACGAGGGAACCATGATCGACGCAAAGCTGGGTAGGGCACGAAGTGCCGGACAACTCGTTCTGGCCAGCGCGGTGAGTTACTGCGCCATGGCGAGCGCGGGCACGAACGGCGGCGTCATCACCTTCACGGGATCGATCGTGGCCTCGTCGTTCGATGTATCGGTCGGGTCGGGGAATGCCGTTGCAACCGCCTCCCCGAAACGGATCGACCAGACGAGCGGGCGCACCGCGCACGTCATGTTTTCCGCCGAGCCCGGCGAGTCCCCGAGCGCCGCAGTGTCGACATCGGTGATCGGCCACAGCCCGGCATCCGGCGCGCGGCTGCTCGCGACCGGCTTCGTCGACAGCAAGGGGAACACGATGCCGTCCGATGCGGGCGGCACTTACCACGTAGGCAGGCTCGGCGGCACGCTATCGATGCACGCGCTCGACGACACGCCTGCCTCCGTGACCCGCGTCCTGCTGACGACGAGCTACAACTAAGCTGCAAAGAAAACGGCCCGGCGGGCGCCGGGCCATGGTCATCAAGCGTTGATCAGCCGTTGATCAGCCGTTGATCAGCCGTTGATCACGTCCGCGCCCTTCGGCACGGTGAACTTGAACGCATCGCTCTTCATGGGCGGGTTCTTCTGGATGTTCGAGAACGTGAGCAGCGTGACATTGCCGAACACGTCGTGCAGTTCCATCGCTTGCAGGTTGCCGTCCTTGAAGCCGATGCCAACGGTCTCGAACTGCGTGTCCTTCGCCTTCGGCGTGAGTTCGAGCCAGTCGATGCCGCCCTTCTCGCCCGCGTCGCGCAGGTTGAAGTTCTTGTCCAGATCGTTGCTGCCGAACAGGATCGCTGCCGGGCTCGCACCCAGCGCGCCGCCGAGCGTGCGCACGGTGACCTGGTTCAGATCCTTGTCGTACACGTAGAGCTTGTCGCCGTCCGCCTGCAAGACCTGCGCATACGGCTTCTGATACGACCAGATGAACTTGCCCGGCCGCGCGAACATGAACGTGCCGCTCGACGTCGCGCCCTTGGTCGGAACGGTCGTCGACGTGGCGCCGTTGTTGGCCTTGCCCGGCGCCTTGATTTCCTGCTGCGTGAAGTCGCCGCGCGCCGCCTTGACCTGCGACACGAACGCCTTCAGCTGTTCGGTGCCGCTTGCGAAGGCGTGCGACGCCAGCAGCATCGACGCTGAGAACAATGCGGCGCTCAGGACCTTGAGCGTGCGGCTCCCCGTATGGTGTTGCATCGTGGTGTTCTCCTTGTGTTTCGCGCCGCGCGTCATTCGGCGTCGCGTGCCGGCGTCAGGATTTCGCGGTTGCCGTTCGACGACATCGCCGACACCAGCCCCGAATTCTCCATCTGCTCCAGCAGGCGCGCCGCGCGGTTGTAGCCGATGCGCAAGTGCCGCTGCACCAGTGAAATGGACGCGCGACGGTTCTTGATGACGACCTCGACGGCCTGGTCGTATAACGGATCGGACTCGTCGTCCGCGCCGCCGGTTCCGTTCGCACCGGCCGAGCCCTCGTCGCCCTCGCCGGCGAGGCCGCCTTCAAGCAGGCCCTCGATGTAATTCGGCTCGCCTTGCTCCTTCAGCTTGTCCACCACGCGATGCACTTCCTCGTCCGACACGAACGCGCCATGCACGCGCACCGGCATGCCCGAACCCGGCGGCAGATAGAGCATGTCGCCCATGCCGAGCAGCGATTCCGCGCCCTGCTGATCCAGGATCGTGCGCGAGTCGATCTTCGACGAGACCTGGAACGCCATCCGCGTCGGCACGTTGGCCTTGATGAGGCCGGTGATCACGTCCACCGAAGGCCGCTGCGTCGCGAGAATCAGGTGGATGCCCGCCGCGCGCGCCTTCTGCGCGATGCGCGCGATCAGTTCCTCGACCTTCTTGCCGACGACCATCATCAGGTCGGCGAGTTCGTCGATCACGACCACGATGTTCGGCAAGCGCGTCAGCGGTTCCGGTTCGTCGGGCGTCAGGCTGAACGGGTTCGGAATCTTTTCGTCGCGCTTCTTCGCGTCCTCGATCTTGCTGTTGAAGCTCGCGAGATTGCGCACGCCCATCTTGCTCATCAGCTTGTAGCGGCGCTCCATTTCGGCGACCGCCCAGTTGAGCGCGTGACCGGCCTGGCGCATGTCGGTGACGACCGGACACAGCAGATGCGGAATGCCTTCATAGACGCTCATTTCGAGCATCTTCGGGTCGATCAGGATCAGCCGCACCTGTTCCGCGCTCGCCTTGTAGAGCAGCGAAAGAATCATCGCGTTGATGCCGACCGACTTGCCCGAGCCCGTCGTGCCCGCGACCAGCAAGTGCGGCATCTTGGCGAGATCGGCGCAGACCGGATTGCCACCGATGTCCTTGCCGAGACCCATGGTCAGCGGCGATGCGCCGTTCGCATAGACTTCGGAGCCGAGGATCTCGGACAGCTTGACGGTCTGGCGGCGCTGATTCGGCAGCTCGAGCGCCATGTAGTTCTTGCCCGGAATGGTTTCGACGACGCGGATCGACACCAGCGACAGCGAGCGCGCCAGATCCTTTGCGAGGCCGACGATCTGGCTGCCCTTCACGCCCGTGGCGGGCTCGACTTCATAGCGCGTGACGACCGGACCCGGATACGCCGCGACAACGCTCACCTCGACACCGAAGTCCTTCAGCTTCTTCTCGATGAGACGCGAGGTGTATTCGAGGGTATCGGCGGCGATGGTTTCCTGGTTCTTCGGCGGTGGGTCGAGCAGCGCGAGCGGCGGCAAGGTGGAGTCGCCCGGCAGGTCCTTGAAGAGCGGCACCTGCTTTTCCTTTTCCGCGCGTTCCGAGCGCGCCGGCGTGGGCACGGCGGGCACGATCATCACCGGTTCGTGATCTTCGCTTTTCTCGCGCGAACGCACGACCTTGCCTTCGCGCTTGACCGCGGCGGCCTCGCCGAGCTTGCGGTCGCGGCCGGCCTCGCGGCGCAGCTGCGCGCCGGTGATCGCGTTGAGAATGCCGTCGCCGACCTTCTCGCACACCGAGAGCCACGAGAAGCGGAAATACAGCGAGAGCCCGATGGCGAGCGCGATCAGCAGGAACAGCGTGGCGCCGGTGAAGCCCAGCGCGTGCGACACATGGCGCGCGACCATGTCGCCGATCACGCCGCCCGGCGCGCGCGGCAGTTGCACCTTGAGCGACCACATGCGCAAGGCCTCGATGCCGTCGGAGGCGAGCAGCACGAGCACGAAGGCGAAGGCTTCGGCGAGCCAGGTACGGTCCTTCGGCGCGTCGTCCTCGACGACCGGCGGTTGCGTGATGCGCCGGTAGTTCGCGATGATGCGCCGCGCGAGCAGCACGATCAGCCAGTAGGAGGAGAGCCCGAACACGAGCAGCAGGATGTCGGACGTATAGGCGCCGACGCGGCCCGCCCAGTTCGCGATGCGCTCGACGCTGACCGCGTGGGTCCAGCTCGGGTCCCTGCGGCTGTACGAGAGCAGCGCCATCACGAGGAACAGCCCGAGCGCGACCTGGAGGATCCAGCGAATTTCGGTGAAGAGCCGCGACATGCGGTGCGGCAGTGCCTGCGGGCTCGCGGAATAAGGTGCTTTGGCCATTGATTCGATGCTTGGTGTCGCCTGCTTGCGGCCTCGCCGGCCGGGGCGCCGGGACCGCCTGGAACGGTGGCCTATTGTAAACGCTGCATTGCGGGGAACGGCGTAAAAACGGCCGGCGCTTGCAACCTGTAACACACGTCACGCGGGCGTCATGGGCGCGCCTTGCCCGTACCGACCGCGCGCCGCGCCTATCGGCGCAATTGAAAGGTTCACTCGGAAGGCTTTTCGAGGCACCTTTATAATCCCCGTTTTGCACTCAAATACGGTTCATCGGAAGCGCTCCCGCGCCTCCACGCGGCCACGAGCCGCGCGGCGGGCGTCGATATTGCTGCGGTTCGCGCATGGCGGCCAGCGCCCAGCCGCGCCGGCCACGCTGCCGCAAGCTCTTTCCGCGCGCTTTCGAGCCGACCATCAAAAACGGACCAATATCATGTCTTCGCCCAAACACGCCAAAGTGCTGATTCTCGGTTCCGGCCCCGCCGGCTACTCCGCCGCGGTCTATGCGGCGCGCGCGAATCTGTCGCCGCTGCTCATCACCGGCCTCGCCCAGGGCGGCCAGCTGATGACCACCACGGACGTCGAAAACTGGCCGGGCGACCCCTCGGGCGTGCAGGGCCCGGAACTCATGCAGCGTCTCGAAGAACACGCACGCGCCTTCAATACGGACATCGTGTTCGATCACATCCACACCGCCAGGCTCAATGAAAAGCCGATGCGGCTTATCGGCGATTCGGGTGAATACACCTGCGATTCGCTGATCATCGCGACCGGCGCGTCGGCGCAGTATCTCGGCATGCCGTCGGAAGAAGCGTTCATGGGCAAGGGCGTGTCCGCCTGCGCCACCTGCGACGGTTTCTTCTACCGCAACGGTGAAGTCGCGGTGATCGGCGGCGGCAACACCGCGGTCGAGGAAGCGCTCTATCTGGCAGGCATCGCGAAGAAGGTGACGGTGATCCATCGCCGCGACAAGTTCCGCGCCGAGCCGATCCTGATCGACCGCCTGCTCGCGAAGGAAAAGGAAGGCGTGGTCGAGATCAAGTGGAACCACGTGCTCGATGAAGTCACCGGCGACCAGTCCGGCGTCACGGGCCTGCGCGTGAAGCACACGCAGACCGGCGCGACCACCGACGTCGCGCTCCAGGGCGTGTTCGTCGCGATCGGCCACAAGCCCAACACCGATCTCTTCATCAATCAGCTGGAGATGAAGAACGGCTACATCATCACGAAGGGCGGCACGACCGGCGACGCCACGTCCACCAGCCTTCCCGGCGTGTTCGCGGCGGGCGACGTGCAGGATCACGTGTATCGCCAGGCCATCACCAGCGCGGGCACGGGCTGCATGGCCGCGCTCGATGCGCAGCGCTACCTCGAGAGCATCCACGAAACGGCGACCCCGCATTCGATGAGCCACGAAGCGGATCGCTGATCCGTCGGACCGCGCGCGCGGCGAGCCGCTAGAATGTGATCGGCCCGCACGGTGCGCGAGGCGCTTCGCGCACCGTCCAGGAAGCTTGCAGAACGGGCCACGGTTCACGCCGCCGGCCCGTTTTTTTTGCGGCAGGCGCGCGGCGGGCAGGCCTGCTCTTCGTGACTGGCACGCGCGCCTCATCCTCGACTCAGTTTTCAGACGTTCCAACTGGCCGAACGATGCCGAAGAATCACCCCCATCCGAACGAACCGAAAGCCCGGCGCAAGCCTGTGCCGCAAACGGCTCAGCCAGTCGAGCCGGCCAAGCCTGCCGACGTCGCAGCCGCCGTGCGGCGCGACGGCCTCGCGGGTCTCTCGACGCTCAAACGCGCGCTCAAGGCCGACGCCGAGCAGCGCGAAATCCAGCGCGTCGCGGCGGCGCGCGCCGAGCGCGAGAACGTCGCGGATGCCGGTGAATTCCGCCGCGCCATCGACTCGATCGGCGCTGTGGAACCGCTGAAGACCCCGCCCCGCACGACGCTGACCCGCGTGCCGCCCCCGCCGCTGCCGCTGCAGAGCCGTCGCGATGAGGAAGCCGTGCTCCAGGAAGCGCTGTCGGACGAATACGATCCCGAAAGCCTGCTCGATATCGACGAAACGCTGTCCTTCAGCCGTCCGGGCATCAGTCAGGAAGTCGTGCGGAAACTGCGGCGCGGCGCGTGGATCGTGCAGGCGCAACTCGACCTGCACGGCATGCGGCGCGAGGAAGCGCGCGAGGCGCTGGCGGAGTTCATCCGCGAATCGGTGAAGCGCGGGCTGCGCTGCCTGCGCGTGATCCACGGCAAGGGACTCGGCTCGATCGGCCGCGAACCGGTGCTGAAAGGCAAGGTGCGCGCGTGGCTCGTGCAGAAGTCGGAGGTCATCGCGTTCTGCCAGGCGCGCCCGCACGACGGCGGCGCAGGCGCCGTGCTCGTGCTGCTGCAGCCGGGCGGCACTTCGCGTCAGCACAACCATCCGCAGGATCGCGGCGGCGAAGGCAAGTCCAGGCCGAGGCCCGAACGTGCATCCTAGACTGACGCTCGCGATCACCATCATGGAGGCGCTCGCGATCTTCGCGTACGCCTTCTCCGGGCTCATCGAGGCCCGCAAGCGCCGGCTCGACGCGGTCGGCGCGTTTCTCGTCGCCCTCGTCACGGCGTTCGGCGGCGGCACGGTACGCGACGTGCTGCTGTCGCGCCGGCCGTTCTACTGGGTCGAGCATCAGGACTACGTGCTCTTCATCTTCGCGATGGCGATCTTCGCGCCGCTGTTCCTGCGCGTGACCTCGCGCCTGTTCGACCAGCGCGCGCTGCTGGTCACCGACGCGATCGGCCTCGGTCTCTTCAGCGTTTCGGGCACGTCCATCGCGCTGGATGCGCAAATGCCCGCCTTCACCGCGACGATGATGGGCGTCGTCACCGGCGTGTTCGGCGGCGTCATGCGCGACGTGCTGTGCAACGAAGTCCCGCTGATCCTGCGCGATTCGCGTCCCTACGCCGTGTGCGCGTTCGCGGGCTGCTGGATCTATCTCGGACTGGAGCGGCTCGACGTCGACACAATCTACAACGTGCTGCTGTCGACGGCGTTCATCCTGCTCGCGCGCCTCGTCACCTTCAAGCTCGACATCCGGCTGCCGCACTAGACGCCCTGGGGCACACACCGCGAAGCAGGCGGGAAAACCCCTCGTTTTGCTACAATCGCTTCGTTTCCCGCCCCGTCTACGGCCACGGCGCGTATCCGCCCCAGGTCGCCACTACGCACACAGAACATGAACATCGAGCAAGCGCGTTTCAACATGATCGAGCAACAGATTCGTCCGTGGGAAGTGCTGGACCAGGACGTGCTCAATCTGCTTTCGATCGTCAAGCGTGAGAACTTCGTTCCCGCCGCGTACCGCAACATTGCCTTCGCGGACCTCGAAGTGCCGCTGCCCGGCGGCGAACGCATGCTGGCGCCGCGCGTCGAGGCGCGCATCCTGCAGGAACTCGCGGTTCACAAGGGCGAGACGGTGCTGGAAATCGGCACGGGATCCGGCTACATGGCCGCCCTGCTCGCGCATCGCGGCCGCAGCGTGACGAGCGTCGAAATCTCGCCGGAACTGGCCGACCTCGCGCGCCAGAATCTCGCGGCGAACGGCGTGACGAACGCCCAAGTGGTCACCGGCGACGGCGCGCGCGGCTGGACCGACGGCGCGCCCTATGACGTGATCTGCGTGTCCGGCGGCCTGCCGGTCATGCCGCAGGAATTCCTCGAATTGTTGAAGATTGGCGGACGTATCGCGGCGTTCGTCGGCGTGGCGCCGGTCATGAAGGCGCAGATCGTGACCCGTGTCGATGAAAAGCAGTTCCGCGTGTCGGACGTGTTCGAAACGCTGGTCGCGCCGCTCAAGAACGCGGTGCATCCGTCGCTGTTCCGCTTCTGATTGCGCTTCGCGCCGCCGTGCTTTCACGGCGGCGCCCCCCAGTCCCTTGCTGTTCTAGCTGTCGCCTTTCGAAGATCTCCATGCAAAATCTCACTGCACCCGAACTCGCCGCGTGGCTGGCCGATTCCTCGCGCCCCGCGCCCGTTCTGCTCGACGTGCGCGAGCCCTGGGAAGTCCAGACGGCGAAGCTGGACAACATCGTGTCGATTCCGATGCGCGACATTCCCGCCCGCAGCGAAGAACTCGACGACGACGCGCAGATCGTCTGCATCTGCCATCACGGCGCGCGCAGCGCACAGGTCGCGATGTTCCTGGAATCGCGCGGCTTCACGCAGATGTTCAACCTGTACGGCGGCATCGACGCGTGGTCGCGTCAGGTCGATCCGGCGGTGCCTACGTACTGATACGTCATCCGGCGCTCGACCACAGCGCCGTGCCGTTCGCGGCATAGATGACCAGATGGCCGTCCTTCTGGATCAGCGCAACCGCGCCCGGATGACCCGACGTGCCGGTCTGCCACACCCGCGCGCCGTTCCTGTCGTATAGCGCCAGATTGCCGTCTTCCTGCATGCGGACTTCGGCGCCCGGCGCGCCCGCGCTCTGCGACGACCACACGACCGCGCCGTTCTGCATCGCGACGAGATAGCCGTCCGCCTGCACTGTCAGCGTGACGCCGCCGCTGCACGCCGCCAGCGAACCACCCACGCCGAAACCTTCACCTGCCGTCAGACGCCCGCAGGCGCCCGGCGCGTTGACGCGCGGCAGCGCCGCGAACCCGTTCAGGTCGGCTGCGTTCGCGATGGCCTGCGCGCCCGCGTCGTTGGGATGCAGATGGTCGCCGCTGTCGAACGCCGGCGCATACGCGGCCTGATTGCCGGCGTCACCGGTAGCCCCTGCCTGGTCGAGCACCGCATCGCAGCCGCTGCCGGCGCGATCGCGCAGGAACGCGTTGATCTGCTCGCGCGTGGCCTCGATGGCCGGCGTCCATTCCGCGATGCCTTTGAAGGGCGTCAGCGTCGAGCAGATCACGCCGAGCCGCGCGGCGTGCGCCTGCCCGATCACACGCCGGTAGGCGTCTTCGAGTTGCGGCGCCGTGGGCGGATCGGCGTGGACGAGATTGTTGACGGCTTCGTCCGAGACAATCACCCATTTCACGTTCGCCTGCTTCAGCACGTCGCGGGCAAAGCGCGTGAGACCGGCCTGACCCGCCTGATCAGTGAAAAAATCGTTGCCGCTGATGGCCTCGCTCAGCACGCCGACCGTCATGCCCGCGCGCGCCAGCCGCACCGCCAGCCGGTTCGGCCAGCGCCGGTCGGCGTTCGCCGTGGTCCCGAGTCCGTCCGTGATCGACGCGCCGAACGCGACCACCGCGCCCGTCGCGGCGGCATTCATCACGTCGATGCCCGTCAGGAAATAGACCGACTGCCCGCCCGCCGCATTCGCGACGCCGCCGGAAAATGCGGCATCTCCGCTCACGTCGCCGGGCGCGATATAGACGTCCTGCAAGCCGAGATCGTGGCCGGTCGAGTGCGGCAGCGTCTTCGACGGCACATGCAGGCTCACGGCGAGATCGGCGAGCGCGGGCACGTCGAAGGCGACGGCATCGCTTTGCACCGATTCGCCCGCCGGAATCGTGACGTAGGACTGGCCGCTGAACGTGACCGGGCGATCGCTGCCCGCGACCGTCCCCGCCCCGCGTGCGCGTCGCGCAAGATGCACGTCGCCGATCGTCACGGGCTGCGTGCCGTACAGGTTCGAGAGCGTCACCCGCGCCGCCGTACCGCCGATGCTCGTATGCACGATGTGCCGGATCGTCTGGTTGTCGAAGCCGTCGTCGGACGCGACGGACGGCGCGATGGACCACGTGCCGGTCCATTGCGCCTGGGCGAAGACCCTCGGCGCGACGGACCCAAGAGCGGCCATCGCCAGCCATCCGACCACGAACCTGCGCAGAACCGGCTTCATATCCGCCTCCGTTTCCGGCCGGACGCCGGAGCAATGCGGTTTTCTGCAGAGCGATCGTGCATTCGTCGTACCTGCGGCGCGCGCGGGCATGGCACTACATCCAAGAAAAAAGCCGCATGAACGTTCGCTCATGCGGCTTCTATCCTTCCCGGCGCGGCACGAATCACACGACGTTCATCGCCATGGCGCTCGCGCGATAGTGTTCCGCGGCCTGCTGCGTGTCGCCGAGCTGCTCATGCAAACGGGCAAGCGCGCGATGCGTGCGGATCTTGAGCGGTTCGTTGTCGGCGAGCTTCAGCGCCGATTCGAGAAAAGCCTGCGCCTTGCCCCACAACTGCTGGTGCAGGCACAGCCGCCCGAGCGTGAACAGCAGGTCCGCGTCTTCACTGCGCTCCTTCTGCCAGGCTTCGGCGCGCTGGATCAGCGGGAAGGCGTCGCCGCCGACGATGCAGTCCGGATAACGCCGCAACAGCCGCGCATCCCAGTTGTGCGCGAGCGCGTCCTCGACGATCTTCTTCGCCTCCGCGCGACGGTCGAGCGCGATCAGCAGCTCGGCGGCGAGATCGGCGAGACGCGGCGACTGACGCTCGATGGCCGAGAGCGACTGCCAGAACTCGATGAGCGCATCGGGATTGTGACGCCGGTCGCGCAGCAGGTTTTCCGCCGCCACCTGGCGCAGCCGCACCGCCACCGCCGGATGCAGCGCCTCGCGCTTCTCCAGCATGCGCACGAGCTTCAGCACTTCGCCCCAGTTCTTCAACTGCTGCTGCGCCCGCAGCGCGATCTGCTGCGCGTGGATGCGCCGGCCGCCCTGCGCCTGCATCTCGGTCAATGCGACGAGCGCGCCATCGGCGTCGCGGCCGTCGGCGCGCATGTCGGCGGTCGCCATCAGGCGCGCGTCCTGCCACTCGGGGCCGCCCACCTGCGTGAGCCATTCGTCGCGCCGGGCATATTCGTGCAGCCGGTGCGCCGCACTCGCGCCGATCAGCCCGGCCGCGCCCTTGTTGTCGGTCACGGCGAGCGCATCGCGCGCCGCTTTCTCGGCCTTCGAAAAACGGCCGGCATACAGATGTCCGACCGCGTCGCGCAGCGCGGCATTCGCCTTCGCCAGCTTGCTGCGCGCGCGATACGCCGCTACCCGCGACGGCATTTTCCAGACGCCGCGCGCCGCACGGATCAACGCGTACAACACCAGGAACACCACCACCAGCGCGACCACGAACAGGTTCAGCGACATGTCCACGCGATACGGCGGCATGACCAGCAGGATCTGTCCGCCGTTGAAGCCGCCGACCGTCGCGACGATCACCGCGACGGCGAACAGCAGCGCAAGCCAGATGAGTCCACGAGTCGTCATCATCCGCCTCGCTTGAACTGGTGGACGGCGGCGAGGCTGTCATTGAGGTTCGGCACGGCCACCGCGAGCGACGCCTGATCGACCTGCTTCACCAGCTCGCGCACCGCTTCCACCTTCTTCGACGACGGATCGAAGTAGCGGGCCAGCGCGGCATCGGCGGCGCTCAGGTCCGATTTCAGCGTAGGTTCGCTGCGCGACAGCAGCGACAAACGCGCCGACAACAGCCGCAGCTTGACGTTCTCGCGCACGAAGTAGCCTTGATCCGGCGACGTGAGCATGGCGTCGGCGTTATCGATACGGCGCACCGACACGAGGCTCGACAACTGCTGTCCGATGCCGCTCGTGATCTGCCGCCACAGCACCTTCCAGCGCGGCTCGCCGGTGGCCGCGGCGACGGAGGCGCTGTCGGCGGGCGCGGTGGCCTCAGCGCGCGCACGGGCGATCGGCGCTTCGCCGGCGAGCGGCAACGGGTCGATCTGGCCGATGGCCGTATCGAGCTTGATGGCGAGACCGGTGAGGTCGGTGGTCGGCGCGGACTTGAGCTTGTCCATGTCCTGCGCGATGGCCTTGCGGATCGCCACGACCTGCGGGCCATTGGTGGCGGCGAGCCGCGTGTCGGCGCTCTGTAGCGCGAACAGCGCCAGTTGCACGTTGCCGGTCAGTTGGAGTTGCTGGCTCGCGCTCGACAGGATCTGTTCGACTTCGGCGACGGTCCAGTCATCGCGATTGCTCGCGAGATCCTGATATTGCTGCTGCAATGCCTGGCTGTGCGCTTCGGCGTCCGCGAGCTTGCCCTGCATCTGGATGAGCTGGGTGTTGAGCGCGGTGGTGGCGCTCGCTGCCTGATCGGCCTTGGCGCGCAACTCGGCGTTCTGCTGGTCCGCCTGCGCGAGCCGCTGCGACAGTTGTGTGCCGGCGCGGTCGAACTTGCGGTTCAGGACGAACGCACCCGCGCCCGCCGCGACCGCCAGGATGACGACGACGACCCACAACAGGACGAGGCCCGCGCCGCCGCGCCGCTTCTGCTGTTCGAATGGCGTGAACGGCGTGTTGGGCGGCAAGGGCGGTGTCACGTTCGGCTGAGGTGAGTCTTTCTTGGAATCGTTCGGATCAGTCATGCGTGATGGAGCCGGTTGATGGGCCGGTTGCTGGGCCGGTTGCTGAGCCGGGGCCGATTGAGAAGCCGGACCGGCGGCTGCGTCAGCCTCCGGATGCCGGTGGGTCTGGGCCGTATCGTGCGTTTGCTGCGTCTGGAGCGTCTGGGCCGATGCCTCCGCGTCGCTCGTACCGGACGGAAACAAGGCTTCCAGCGCGTGGACGATGCGGTCGTCCCCGGCGCCGGACACCGTCATCCTATCAAAACCCGCTCCCCGCGCGGCCTCGGCGATGCGCGGATGGGGGCAGACCAGCGGCGCACGTTTCAGGCGCGCGATTTCATCGGCGGTGAGATGTTCGTAGGCAAGTTCGTTCAGATTGCGCACGCCTTCGGAGCTGGTCAGCAGCCAGGCATGCGGGATGTCCTGCATGGGCGGCTCGCCGGTGAGCAGCGCGTGCACGCGCTCCCACTTCTGCATCGACGGCTCCGGCAGTACGCGCCGGTAAGCAGCGGCTTTCTCCACTTGCGCGCCCGCGGCGACCAGCCGCTCGGCGAGCCACTCGCGGCCGCCGTCGCCACGCACGATCAGCACGCGCCGGCCTTCGAGACCGGTCGCGCCGAACTCGGCTTCGATGGCCGCGTACAGCGCTTCGGAATCGAAACGGGGATCGGCTTCATCCGCCGACGGCGTAATCACGCGCTGCGCGGGCGCATGCACGCCTTGCCGGGCGAGCGCGGCCACCGAGCCGGGCCCGACCACCGCCACTGGAAGGTCGGCGGGCCACGGCGCGGCGAGCCGGCTGAACGCGTGATCGACCGCATTCGGCGACACGAACACCACCAGCGCGTAACGTTCGGGCGCTTCAGGCGGCAGATAGAGCTGATCGAGCGCGGCGCGCAGCGGCGCGTCGTCGGCGACGGGCGCGATATCGATGAGCGGGAATTCCAGCGAGTCAAACCCGGCGCTGGCGAGACGCGCGAGCAGCGTGGACGACTGTCCCGCCGGACGCGTGACGATGACGGTGGCGCGGCGCGAGCCCGGCATCAGGAACGCGGCCCCGCGGGCGCCGTGTTCGGACCGTCGCCGGAACGCGAGGTGGCGAGCGCAGCGACGATCTCCAGCGCGCCTTGCGCTTTGAGATCCGTCGATACGCGCTGGCCCAGCGCGAGCGCGGCGGCGAGGTCGGGCGCGCGCACGGATTCTTCCGCGCGCAACACGCGCCGGCCATCCGGCATCGACACCGCGCCGCGCAGATGCAGCGCGTCGCCTTGCCATTCGGCGTACGCGGCGAGCGGCACTTCACAACTGCCGCCCAGTGCGCGCGACACGGCCCGTTCTGCTTCGACGGCCAGCGCGGTCCGCATGTCGTGCAGCGGGGCCAGCCACGCGGCGAGCTCGGCGCGGTCGGCGCGAATTTCGATGCCGAGCGCGCCCTGCCCTGCCGCCGGCAAGCTCTGCGCCGGTTCGAGGCGCGCGCGGATGCGCGCTTCCAGGCCGAGCCGCTTGAGGCCTGCGGCCGCGAGGATGATCGCCGCATACTCGCCGCGATCCAGTTTGCCGAGACGGGTGTCGAGATTGCCGCGCAGAGGACGCACGTCGAGCAGCGGGAAGCGCGCGCGGATCATGGCTTCGCGACGCAGGCTCGAGGTACCGACGACACTTCCCGCCGGCAGCGCTTCGAGCGATTCGAAATGCGGCGAGACGAAGGCGTCGCACGGATCCTCGCGCTCGAGAATGGCGCCGAGCGTGAAGCCTTCGGGCAGTTCCATCGGCACGTCCTTGAGGGAATGCACCGCGAGATCGGCGCGGCCTTCGGCGAGCGCAGCTTCGAGTTCCTTGACGAACAGGCCCTTGCCGCCGACCTTCGACAGCGTGCGATCGAGGATCTGATCGCCGCGTGTGGTCATTCCAAGGATCTTCACGTCGCAACGTGGATATAATTTGTGCAGCGCACACCGCACATGTTCGGCTTGCCACAAGGCAAGGCGGCTTTCCCGCGAAGCGATGGTCAGGGTTGCGGGCGGTGTCGCCGAATGCGTCTCGGAATTCATTGATGCTTGATTGAATGACGGGATGGGTGAATGGACATTAGCGAACAATGGTAGCACGCACGCCACGGCTCGCCGACCCGCCGGCATCGCGCGAAAGCCTTGTCCGATGCGCCTTTCGGGGCATTCGCGGCACGTTCGGACCCTGCGGAATGGCGGCTCGGCGCCGCCTTTGCACGGTTCGCGTGGCGCGACGCGGTGAATCGCGCGGCATGCTGTCGCAAGTGTGAAGCGCGGACGCTCGCGGCCAGCGCTTTTTCGCCGTACCACGCGCCGTGCCATACGCCGGATCACGGGTTCGGCGGTTCGGCGTTTCGAGTCGATGTGCCCTGGCTGTGCCGCTTCTGAGAGGAACTCAACGTGACGTCTTCTGCATCGGCGCGCTCCACGCGCCGCAACGCCGCATCGCCCCAGTCGTCCCCCACCGGCACGCCCGCGCCGGCCAGCGACCGCCACAGTCGCAACCGCAGCCAGCCGGCCACCGTCGCCAAGGCATCGAAGGCCGCCATCGCGCCGAAACCCCGGCCCGGCATCAAGGCCGCTTCAAAACGCGCGTCGAAGTCGGCGCAGAAGTCCGTCCCCAAGCCCGCGCTCAAGACGCCCGCCGCGTCGAAGACCACGCCAAAACCCTCCGCCCGCGCGCGCGACGACAAGGACCGGCCGCTCCTCGAAGACATCCGCTTCCTGGGCCGTCTGCTCGGCGAAGTGCTGCGCGAGCAGGAAGGCGACGCCGTGTTCGACGTGGTCGAAGCCATTCGTCAGACGGCCGTGAAGTTCCGCCGCGAAGACGACGTCGAGGCCTCGCAGGCGCTGGAAAAGAAGCTGCGCGCGCTGTCGCCGGAACAGACCGTTTCGGTCGTGCGTGCGTTCAGCTACTTCTCGCATCTCGCCAACATCGCCGAAGACCGTCATCACAACCGCCGCCGCCGCATTCATGCGCTGGCCGGCTCAGGCTCGCAGCCCGGCACGATCGCCTACGCGATCGAACGCATGCGCGAGCAGCAGACCGTCAGCGCGACCCGCAAGCAGCTCGACAAGTTCTTCGGCGACGCGCTGATCGTGCCGGTCCTCACCGCGCATCCGACCGAAGTGTCGCGCAAGAGCATTCTCGATGCGCAGCACGACATCGCCCGCCTGCTCGCCGAACGCGACCAGGAACTGACCGTGCGTGAACGCGCCCGCAACGAAGCCGTGCTGCGCGCGCGCGTCACGTCGCTGTGGCAGACGCGCATGCTGCGCGAAGCGCGCCTCACGGTCGCCGATGAAATCGACAACGCGCTGTCCTACTACCGCGCCACCTTCCTCGCCGAGATTCCGGCGCTCTACGCGGACATCGAGACCGCGCTCGGCGAACACGGCCTGCCCGTGCGCCTGCCGCCGTTCTTCCAGATGGGCAGCTGGATCGGCGGCGACCGCGACGGCAATCCGTTCGTCGTCGGCGAAACGCTCGAAACCGCGATCACGCGCCAGGCAGCGGTCATCTTTGAACACTATCTGGAGCAGGTGCATTTGCTGGGCGCGGAGCTGTCCGTGTCGAACCTGCTGGCCGGGTCGAGCGAGGCGTTGCAGGCGCTCGCCGACGCGTCGCCGGACCAGTCGGTGCATCGCACGGATGAGCCGTACCGGCGCGCGCTGATCGGCATGTACACGCGACTCGCGGCCAGCGCGCGCGTGCGCCTGGGCGAAGGCGTCGTGGCGCTGCGCAGCGCCGGGCCGGGCGCGCCACAGATCCGCGCGACGCCCTATGCGGACGCCTCCGAATTCACGCGCGACCTGCATGTGCTGGTCGATTCGCTCGCCGAGCATCATGGCGCGTCGATGTCGATCCTGCGGCTCTCGCCGCTGGTGCGCGCGTCCGAAGTGTTCGGCTTCCATCTGGCGAGCATCGACTTGCGGCAGAGCTCGGACATCCACGAGGCGGTCATCGCCGAACTGCTCGCGCGGGCCGGCGTGAGCGCCGACTACGCGGCGCTCCCGGAGGAAGAAAAACGCGCGGTGCTGCTGAAGGAACTGGCCCAGCCGCGTCCGCTGCGCCTGCCTTACGCCGACTATTCCGACCTCGCGAAAAGCGAACTCGGCGTGCTGGAAGCGGCGCGTGAAACCCGTCGCAAGTTCGGCGCGCGCGCCGTGCGCAACTACATCATTTCGCACACGGAAACCGTCAGCGACCTGCTCGAAGTGATGCTGCTGCAGAAGGAAACCGGCGTGCTGCAAGGCTGCCTCGGCAACCGGGAAGACTCCGCGCGCGACGGCCTGATGGTGATTCCGCTGTTCGAGACCATCGCCGACCTGCGCAATGCGCCGGTCATCATGGGCGAGTTCTTCGCGCTGCCGGGCATCGACGCGCTGGTGCGCAACCAGGGCAACGAGCAGGAAGTGATGCTCGGCTATTCCGACAGCAACAAGGACGGCGGCTTTCTCACCTCGAACTGGGAGCTGTATCGCGCGGAACTGGCGCTGGTCACGCTGTTCAAGGAACGCGGTACGACGCTGCGCCTCTTCCACGGCCGGGGCGGCACGGTGGGACGCGGCGGCGGCCCGACCTACCAGGCGATCCTGTCGCAGCCGCCCGGCACGGTCGACGGGCAAATCCGCCTGACCGAACAGGGCGAAGTGATTTCAAGCAAGTTCGGCAATCCCGAAATCGGCCGGCGCAATCTGGAGACGGTGGTCGCCGCGACGCTCGAAGCCTCGCTGCTGCCGCATGAAAACGCGCCCGCGCAGCTGCCGCAGTTCGAAGACGTGATGCAGACGCTCTCGGACTCGGCGATGGCCGCGTACCGCGCGCTCGTCTACGAGACGCCGGGCTTCACCGACTACTTCTTCTCCTCGACGCCGATTGCCGAGATCGCCGAGCTGAACATCGGCAGCCGGCCGGCCTCACGCAAGATGCAGGACCCGAAGCAGCGCAAGATCGAGGACCTGCGCGCGATTCCCTGGGGCTTCTCGTGGGGCCAGTGCCGCCTGCTGCTGACCGGCTGGTATGGTTTCGGCAGCGCGGTGACGGCGTATCTCGACCAGGCCGGCTCCGAGGAAGACCGCGCCAGGCGCCTCGCCCTGCTGCGCAAGATGTGCAAGACCTGGCCGTTCTTCAAGAACCTGCTGTCGAACATGGACATGGTGCTCGCCAAGACCGATCTCGCGGTTGCGTCGCGCTATGCGCAACTCGTCAGCGACAAGAAGCTGCGCAAGCACGTGTTCGACCGCATCGTCGCGGAGCATGAGCGCACGTGCGGCGTGCTCGCGGAGATCACCGGCCGGGGCGAACGTCTTTCCGACAACCCGCTGCTCGCGCGTTCGATCAAGAATCGCTTCCCGTATCTCGATCCGCTCAATCACCTTCAGGTCGAGCTGCTCAAGCGTCATCGCGCGGGCGACCAGAACGTGCGGCTGCGGCGCGGCATTCACCTGACCATCAACGGCATCGCGGCCGGCTTGCGCAACACCGGCTGATGCGTGGCGGCGCCGTGTGTGTGCAGCACAACGGCGCCGCTGACTTCAGTCGCGCCGTTGCGCCTCGATCAGCATCGCATCGAGTTCGAACGAGCCATCCTCCGTCACGCTGAAGTACTGGCGCACTTCGTCAGGCGCACTGTTCCACATCGAGCGGATGGCCGTTACGCGCTCGGGCGGCGTGCGCATGCGCGTCACCCACGCATCGAACTCGAGCGGAATGCGCCAGCGTTCGCTGACACGCGCCTCGAAACCGGCGGCGTCCAGCATCGCGAGCCACTCGTCCGCGCGATAGTCGCGGATATGCGAGGCGTCGCGCAGTATTTCGATGGCCTGGATATGCGTGTCGTACAGCGGATCGTCGATACCCGCGATGTCGATGAAGCGCAGCCGCCCGCCCGGCTTCAGCACGCGATGCACTTCCCGCAGCGCCGCCGGCACGTCGCGCCAGTGATGCGCGCTCATGCGGCTCACCGCCCAGTTGAACGACGCATCCGCGAACGGCAGCGTCTCCGCCGCGCCCTGCTGCGTGCGGACAGTCGTGAGACCGCGTTCGCGCGCGGCGGCTTCGACCGTCGCCAGCATCTGCGGCGCGATGTCGTAGGCGACCACCTCGCGCACGTGCGGCGCAATCGCGAAGCTCGCGTGGCCCGCGCCGCAGCCCATGTCCAGCACCGTCGCGTTGCCGCAGGTGGCCGCGAAGGTCGCGGCGAGCGTCTGCAGATCCGCGCCGCTCGCGTGGACGGCGCTCGTGAGATAGGCGGCAGCCGTGCTGCCGAAGGCGTCCGCGACCTGTTCGTGGTGTTTCATGGAGAATCTCCGGTTCGGTGTGGGGAAGGTCTGCCGCTACTAGCCGCTACAATAGAGCCCGCCCTGTACCGGTACAAGTCAAGCAGTTATTCTGGTATCTCCACCACCTGTCATCGCTGAACCCTGCTTTCAGCGCCTTGCATGAGCTCCATCGAGAAACACGACATCCTTGCCGAAACGCCCGCCCACGCGCTCGGCGAGTTCATCCGCGCGCATCGCGAACGCCTTTTGCCGCAGGCCGTCGGGCTGGCGCCCGGTCCGCGCCGCCGCACGCCCGGCCTGCGCCGCGAGGAAGTGGCGCAACTCTGCGGCGTGAGTCCCACCTGGTACACCTGGATCGAACAGGGGCGCCCGGTGTCCGCCTCCGCCGACGCACTCGCGCGCATCGCCGTCGCGTTGCAGCTGTCGCGCGCCGAGCGCGCCTATCTGTTCGAACTGGCGGCGCAGCGCGATCCCGCCGAGCCCGACCCCGCCGGCCAGGACGCGCCCGCCGCGCTGCTGCAGACGGTCGGCCTGATCGGCGCGCCGGCTTATGTGCTGGATCGGCAATGGAACGCGCTGCGCTGGAACGCGCCGGCGGCGGAGCTGTTCGTCGGCTGGCTCGACGGCGCGCACGACCGCAACCTCCTGACCTACACCTTCACGTCGGCGGCGGCGCGCGAGCTGATCGTCGACTGGGACACGCGCGCGCGGCGGCTCGCGGCCGAGTTCCGGGCGGATTCCATCCGCCATCTGAACGATCCGCCCACCCGCGCGCTGATCGACTCTCTCAGCGCGGCAAGCGACGCATTCGCGCGCTACTGGTCCTCGCAGGACGTGTTCGAGCGCGAAGGCGGCGAGCGCGCGTTCCATCATCCGGCGCGCGGCCGCGTGGTGTTCAACCAGATCACCTTCAAGCCGGCGCATCGCGAAGATCTGAAGCTCGTGATCCTCGTCGGGGAGGCGTGACGCCTTTTGTTAAAATCCCAGGTTTCCGGCTGCGCAACGCGCCGCTTCCTCCGACCGCCACAGCACAGCACATCACCATGAGTTCCCAACTCCACAAAAAAGGCGAGGCCTGGTCCGCGCGCTTCTCCGAGCCGATGTCGGAGCTCGTCAAACGCTATACGTCGTCAGTGTTCTTCGACAAGCGCCTCGCCCCCGTCGACATCCAGGGCTCCCTCGCGCATGCAGCGATGCTCGCGGCGCAGAAGATCATCGGCGCCGACGACCTCGCGGCCATCGAGCGCGGCATGGCGCAGATCAAGGGCGAGATCGAGCGCGGCGAGTTCGAGTGGAAGCTGGACCTGGAAGACGTGCATCTGAACATCGAGGCGCGTCTGACCGCGCTGATCGGCGATGCCGGCAAGCGCCTGCACACCGGCCGCTCGCGCAACGACCAGGTGGCCACCGACATCCGCCTGTGGCTGCGCGGCGAGATCGACCGCATCGGCGAGCTGCTGAAGGATCTGCGCGGCGCGCTGATCGACATGGCCGAGCAACACGCCGACACCATCATGCCCGGCTTCACGCATTTGCAGGTCGCGCAGCCGGTGACCTTCGGCCACCATCTGCTCGCCTATGTCGAGATGTTCTCGCGCGACGCCGAACGCATGCGCGACGCCCGCAAGCGCGTGAACCGCCTGCCGCTGGGCGCGGCGGCGCTGGCCGGCACGAGCTATCCGATCGACCGCGAAGCGGTCGCCAAGACGCTCGGCTTCGAGGGCATCTGCGCGAACTCGCTCGACGCCGTGTCGGACCGCGACTTCGCGATCGAATTCACGGCGGCCGCGGCGCTCATCATGACGCACGTGTCGCGCTTCTCCGAGGAACTGGTGCTGTGGATGAGCCCGCGCGTCGGCTTCATCGATCTGGCCGACCGCTTCTGCACCGGTTCGTCGATCATGCCGCAGAAGAAGAACCCGGACGTGCCGGAACTCGCGCGCGGCAAGACCGGGCGCGTGAACGGCCACCTGATGGCGCTGCTCACGCTGATGAAAGGCCAGCCGCTCGCCTACAACAAGGACAATCAGGAAGACAAGGAGCCGCTGTTCGACACCGTCGATACGGTCGCCGACACGCTGCGCATCTTCGCGGAAATGGCCGCGGGCATCACGGTGAAGCCGCAGGCGATGCGCGCCGCCGCCTTGCAGGGCTTTTCCACCGCCACCGATCTCGCGGACTATCTCGTCAAGCGCGGCCTGCCGTTCCGCGATGCGCACGAAGCGGTGGCGCATGCGGTGCGCATTTGCGTGGACCGCGAATGCGACATCGCGGATCTGTCGCTGGACGAGATGCGTAAGGAACTGCCGAACGTCGCGCATCTGATCGGCGAGGACGTGTTCGAGTATCTGACGCTCGAAGGTTCGGTCGCAAGCCGCGCCCATGCAGGCGGCACCGCGCCGGATCAGGTGCGGGCGGCGGCGCGGGCCGCGCGCGCGGCGCTCTGAGCGCACGAGGTTTCACAGCGCCCTGAAGACCCTCCGAGGCCGTTCGCGAGAACGGCCTTTTTCGTTCCCGGCCGCGACCGAGTGTCCCTGCGCAATGCCCGGCTGATTCGCGATAATCGGGTGTCGCGCCCTCCCCACCTCCCGCCCCCTCCCCGCCATGATCATCCGCCCCAAGCTCAACTGGTTCCGGCTGTTGTTCGTCTGGCGCGGCTCCGTGCTGCCGCAGCTTCTGCCGCGGCTCGGGCTGATCTTCGTGTTGTCGGTGACGGCGATCATCATGCACGACACCATGCGCGCCTATCCGGTCGAACTCGGCACGCCGCCGTTCGCGCTGGTGGGCATTGCGCTCGCGGTGTTTCTCGGCTTTCGCAACAGCGCGGCCTATGAACGCTGGTGGGAAGGCCGCAAGCTGTGGGGCGCGCTGCTGAACACCTCGCGCGCGCTCGCGCAACAGGCGCTGTCGCTGACAACGCCGCGCGAGCCGGCGCAGTCGCGCCAGTTCCTCGCCGCGCTCGGCGCTTTGGCGCATGCGCTGCGTCACCAGTTGCGCGGCACCGACGCCCTGGCCGATCTTGCCCCGCGCGTGCCGCCCGAGCTGCACGCGCGTCTCGCGGCCGCGACCTTTCGCCCGGCGCTCATCATGCTCTGGCTCGGCGAATGGGTTGCACAGCGTCAGCGCGAAGGCGCCCTCGACGGCTATGCGGTGCTCGCCTTGCAGCACAACCTGAACGTGTTGTCGGACGTGATCGGCGGCTGCGAACGGCTCGCCTCGACACCGCTGCCGTTCTCGTACTCGGTGATGATCCACCGCACCATCTATCTGTTCTGTGCGCTGCTGCCGTTCGGTCTCGTCGATGGCGCCGGCCTGCTCACGCCGTTGTTCGCGTTGCTGCTCGCCTATGCGTTCATGGCGCTCGAAGCGATCGCGGCGCAGATCGAGGACCCGTTCGGGCTCGAGGAGAACGATCTCGCGCTGAACACCATCTGCGAAGGGATCGAAACCGCCCTGCACGACCTGGCCGCCGACTCCGGCTTCGCGCGCGCGCCGCGTTGCGCGACGAACACGCCCGACTACATTCTCGACTGACCCGCCTTCCGTCCGTGCAGGGTGCGCATGACATCGTCGATAATCGTGCGCACTCAACCTGGAGGAAACGTTTTGAAACTGTTCTACAAGGCGGGCGCGTGCTCGCTCGCCTCGCATATCGCGCTCGAAGAATCCGGTCTGGCCTACACCACCGAAGCCGTCGATCTCAAGACCAAGACCACCGCGAGCGGCGCCGACTTCAACCAGATCAACCCGAAAGGCTATGTTCCGGCGCTGTTGCTCGACAACGGCGAACTGCTGACCGAAGGTCCGGCAATCATGCAGTACGTGGCCGATCAGGCGCCGGAAAAGAACCTCGCCCCGCTCGCCGACGCGATGGCGCGCTATCGGCTGCAAAGCTGGCTCACGTTCATCGGCACCGAGCTGCACAAGAACTTCTCGCCGCTCTTCACACCGCGCCTGGCCAGCGATACCCGAGCCGCCGCCATGGCCACGCTCGAGCGCCGCCTCGCGTATGTCGCGCAGCACATCGACGACAAGCAGTTCCTGCTCGGCGACACATTCAGCATCGGCGACGCCTACCTCTTCACCGTGCTCGGCTGGGCGAAGCATGTGGATCTCGATCTCGGCAAGTGGCCGGCGCTCGTCGCGTATCAGGAGCGGGTCGGCGCACGGCACGGCGTCCAGGCGGCGATGAAGGCGGAAGGCTTGCTGTGAACCTCGCGGCCTGAGCAGCGCGTCATCGGCAGATGCGCCGCACGAGCCATTTGTACAGACGGTCGAGCGTCGGCACGATGCGGCGCTCGGTCCAGTCGAACGACAGCATGGCCACCGAGACGAGCATCGCGCTGCACACGAAGCCCGCGAACCAGGGCTCGACATGCGGCCAGTCCAGCAGCGCGCGGCATGACAGGTAGTACCCGCCCACCAGCGAGATAACGAAGAAGATCACCACGCGCCATGACGAATGCTCGCGCGAACGCGTCAGGTGAATCAGCGCGCCGCACACCACGCCCAGCGTCTGCGCCAGATCGGCATGCATGCCGGATGCAAACGGATCGCAGCAGCGCACCATGTCCATCAGGCATTCGGACCTGCAGGCAGGCGTGACCGGACAGAGAATGATCATGATCTGAAGTGTGCAACGTGGGGTTCCGGCCGGCGGCGCGCTTTATATACGCGCTGCGCCACGCGGCCGGACGTACAGCTGAAATCCTGTGTTTCCGTTTTCGGGTCGTAGGCGTCCATGCCGTACTTCGGTTCGGTCGCACCCTTCGCGCCACAGGTGTTGCCGGGGTCGCCGTTGTAGACCAGCTTGCTGTTCAGCCGGCCGCCTTCGACGTTGCGGACCCTCACGACCTCGTTCGATACCGCGTGGTTCGTCACCTTGCGCGCGTTGCTCATTTCATTCCTCTTGATCCAGTGTGAAAAGGCTTGTCTGCCTGGCGCGCGGCGTGGCCCGGGAGACAGGATCATGTTCAGGAATGCAAGGTGATCAGCACATGGAAAACCTGTGGAATACTCAATGTCCGCCGGGTCTTGCTCGCGTCCACATGAAAAGGGCCCTGGCCGACAGGCTTGATTTCATTCGAGAAGTGCAACCGCGTCCGACCGCCCCTTGCTCGATGCCTTGAAGACGCCGCGGCAACGCCTGCCGACATCCATGCGGGTCTTCAACCCGGGTGCAGCCCATCGTCTTGCGGATGTTCCAGCTAGGTCCGCCCGTGCGCGCATTCGTGCCACTTCTTCCATGGTCTTCAACCCGTCCCTGTTGCTAGGGTACGCGTCTTCAACGCACGAGGGCATGATGGACAACGCACGGAGCAGCACACGATTCGACTGGCAACACGACCGCGTCTGCAGCGGTCAGGTGGCCGCCCGCATCTCAGGCCAGGAAAAGGAAGTCCTGCGGCTGCTGGTGACGGCGCAGGGACGCGTGTGCGAACGCGAGGAACTGATGGATGCCATCTGGGGGCCGCGCGCCGCCTATATGGACGATCTCTATCTCACGCAGTTGGTGTATCGCGTGCGCAAGGCGCTGAAGCCCTTGGGCTTGTGCGAGCGCATCGTGACCCTGCCGCGCATGGGCTATCGGTTCGATGCGGAAGGCTTGCAGATGCAGGACCTCCCCGCTGCGCAGGGCGTGGACGATGCGCCCGCGAACGGGCGGCATGGATGGCGCGCGCTGCTGGAGAAATGTCGCATGCGGCGGCGCGCAGCCGGCGCAAGCGCCGCACCGCAAGCCGCACCATCCGTCTCGAGCGGCTTGCCGGTCATTCACGCCGGGCTCGGGACCGTCACCTTCGCGGGCACGACGGGCCACCTGACCGGCTTCGAACGCGCGCTGCTGGAAGCGTTTGTCGAGCAGCCGGGCGTCACGCTGCGCCGCCAGGAATTGATCATGCGCATCTGGGGCCACGGGGAGAACATCGACGTGCAGCGGCTCACGCGTCTCGTGTCCCGATTACGGCGCTCGCTTGAGCCGCTGGGCCTGGCACAGCGGATCGTCCACATGCCGGGCGTCGGCTACCGGTTCTGCGCGATGGATCCGGCCGCGGAGGCACACGCCGGGACGCACGAGTTGGCGCACGAGATGGCGCGCAAGGAACTGTCCGGTACGCCGTCGTCGTCCGCGCGCGTCGCCGTTCAGAACAATCCAGCAGTTCAGCTGCCCGGGCTGACCGCGCTGGCAATTGCGCTGCTGCTGCTGTTCGCCAACGGTCACCCGACACCCGCGCATCGAGGCGACATGCGCGCAGTCACCTCGACGCCATGTGACCGGCAGGTCATGCACGATGTTTTCGTTCGCGACGTGGCCGCTTCGCTGTTGATCAAACCGCATGGCTCAATGATCGAAGCCGTGAACGACGCCTGGTGTGACGTCGTCAAGGACCTGCGCGCGGCCGGCTGCCGCACCGTCAGCGAGATGCCCGCTTCCTATTCCGGACCCGGGCTGGGCAGCTGACACGGCGCGGCACAGGGAGACATTGCGCTGCGACAATCATGAAAAAAGCGCTCGCGCAGGCTGTTGAATCCTGCGCGGGCGCCCGATGCTCAACGCGCGCGATGAAACCGCTCGCGACGGCTCAGCCGCGCACGCAGTCGACGAAATATTCGACCCGGCCGTTGATCATCTCGCCGACCAGCCCGTGAATGTCCGTGTGGAAACCGGGGAAGCGCTCGTTGAACTCGCGCGCGAAGCGCAGGTAATCGACGATGGTGCGGTTGAAGCGCTCGCCCGGGATCAAGAGCGGAATGCCCGGCGGATACGGCGTCAGCAGGATGGACGTCACGCGCCCTTCGAGTTCGTCGATGGGCACCCGGTCGATCTCGCGGTGCGCGAGCTTGGCGAACGCTTCGGACGGCTTCATCGCCGGCTCCATGCTCGACAGGTACATCTCGGTGGTGAGGCGCGCGATGTTGTTCGCGCGGTACACGCTGTGAATCTGCTCGCACAGATCACGCAGGCCGATGCGCTCGTACGACGGATGCTGTGCGACGAACTCCGGCAGCACGCGCCACAGCGGCTGGTTGTTGTCGTAGTCGTCCTTGAACTGCTGGAGTTCGGTGACCATCGAGTTCCAGCGGCCCTTGGTGATGCCGATCGTGAACATGATGAAGAACGAATACAGCCCGGTCTTCTCCACGATGATGCCGTGCTCGGCCAGATACTTCGTGACGATCGCGGCCGGAATGCCGGTGTCGCCGAACTCGCCGTCCACGTCGAGCCCCGGCGTGATGATCGTCGCCTTGATGGGGTCGAGCATGTTGAAGTTCTCGGCAAGCGCGCCGAAGCCATGCCAGCGGTCATTCGGCTTCAGCATCCACTCTTCGCGGTCGCCGATGCCCTCTTCCGTCAGCGCGTCCGGGCCCCAGACGGTGAAGAACCAGTCGTCGCCGTACTCGGCGTCGACCTTGCGCATCGCGCGGCGGAAGTCGATCGCCTCCGCAATCGATTCCTCCACCAGCGCCGTGCCGCCGGGCGCCTCCATCATCGCGGCGGCCACGTCGCAGGACGCGATGATCGCGTATTGCGGCGACGTGGACGTGTGCATCAGATAGGCCTCGTTGAAGCGATGGCGGTCGAACGTGCTGCTCTCGCTGTCCTGCACGAGGATCTGCGACGCCTGCGAGATGCCGGCGAGCAGCTTGTGCGTGGAGTGTGTCGCGAACACAAGCGCGCCCGTGCGCGGACGGCCCGCGCCGATGGCATGCATGTCCTGGTAGAACGAGTGGAACTCGGCGTGCGGCAGCCAGGCTTCGTCGAAATGGAGGGTGTCCAGCATGTCGCCGAGCAGGTCCTTGATCATCTCGACGTTGTAGATCACGCCGTCATAGGTGCTCTGCGTGATCGTCAGGATGCGCGGCTTGACCTTCGGGTTCTTCGCCAGCGCCTCGCGCGCGAACGGATTCGCCTCGATCTTCTTGCGGATGTTTTCCGGCTTGAACTCGTCGCGCGGAATCGGCCCGATGATGCCGAAGTGATTGCGCGTCGGCGTGAGGAACACCGGAATCGCGCCGGTCATCGTGATGGCGTGCAGGATCGACTTGTGGCAGTTGCGGTCCACCAGCACGATGTCGCCCGGCGCCACCGTCGCATGCCAGACGATCTTGTTCGACGTGGACGTGCCGTTGGTCACGAAGAACAGATGATCCGCGCCGAAGATGCGCGCCGCATTGCGCTCCGACGCCGCGACCGGGCCGGTGTGATCGAGCAGCTGGCCGAGTTCCTCCACCGCGTTGCAGACGTCCGCGCGCAGCATGTTCTCGCCGAAGAACTGATGGAACATCTGCCCCAGCGGATTCTTCAGGAACGCGACGCCGCCCGAGTGCCCGGGACAGTGCCACGAGTACGAGCCTTCGTCCGCGTACTGCACCAGTTCCTTGAAGAACGGCGGCGCCAGCGCGTCGAGATACACCTTCGCCTCGCGGATCACATGACGCGCGACGAACTCCGGCGTGTCCTCGAACATGTGGATGAAGCCGTGCAGTTCGCGCAGGATGTCGTTCGGCAGATGGCGCGAGGTGCGCGTCTCGCCGTACAGGAAGATGGGGATGTCGGCGTTGCGGCGGCGCACCGCCTCGATGAACGCCCGCAGCGCGACGATCGCCGAGGCCAGCTCGGGCGTGTCGCCTTCCACGACGACGTTGTCGGCGTAAGGCAGCAGTTCGTCGTCGTCGATGGACAGGATGAAGCACGACGCGCGGCTCGACTGCTGCGCGAACGCGGCCAGGTCGCCGTAGCTCGTCAGGCCGAGAACTTCGGCGCCTTCCTTCTCGATCGCCTCGGCGAGCGCCCGGATGCCGGAACCCGAGATGTTCTCGGAGCGAAAGTCTTCGTCAATGATGACGACGGGAAAGCGAAACTTCATGAGGCGATTCTCCAAATGGAACGACCGCTGTCCAGGAAGCAATCCCGAAGCCAGCGGTCTTCGACCAAACGTCTGCCGTGTGCGTCTCGAAACGCGCGGCGATGATCAGGTTTTCGGCAGCGTCACGCCGTGCTGCCCTTGATATTTCCCGCCGCGATCCGCGTACGAGATCTCGCACATTTCATCGCTCTCGAAGAATAGGACCTGCGCGACACCTTCGTTGGCGTAGATTTTGGCAGGCAAAGGTGTCGTATTCGAGAATTCGAGCGTCACATAGCCTTCCCATTCCGGCTCGAACGGCGTCACGTTCACGATGATGCCGCAGCGCGCGTAGGTCGACTTGCCGAGGCACACGGTCAGGCACGAGCGCGGAATGCGGAAATACTCCACCGTGCGGGCCAGCGCGAACGAATTCGGCGGGATGATGCAGACGTCGCCCTTGAAGTCCACGAACGATTTTTCGTCGAAGGCCTTCGGGTCGACGATGGTCGAATTGATGTTGGTGAAGATCTTGAATTCGTCGGCGACGCGGATGTCATAACCGTAGCTCGACGTGCCGTAGCTCACGATCTTGCGGCCGTCCTCGGTGACCCGCACCTGATCGGGCACGAACGGCTCGATCATCTTGTGCTGCTCGGCCATGCGGCGAATCCACTTGTCGGACTTGATGCTCATAGGGGACGCTACTCAACGGTGAACGGCTCCGGTCTCGCGACCGCCGCCTGCTGTCAAACGAAGCCTGGCTCGCGGCGGCATTGCTTGCCGCACCCGCCAGACGAAAGCGCGTATTTTACGCGATCGGGCCGCGGCGCCCGACATGCCGCGCCGGGCGTGGCGCGAGGCACGCCCCTAGCGGCGAATCACGCCGCAGGCGAGCGCCGGTCCCACGTTGTGCGGCGCGCTCGCATACGGGTCCATGGCCTCGCGGTGCAGCATGATGGCGCGGGAAATGACCGAGCGCACGCCGTCGAGCGAGACGTCCGTCGCCACGATGAAACCGGTCGCCGCGCCGTTCGCGTCCGCGTGGATGTTGCCGAGCTCGCCCTCGAGGCGGCTCGACGTGCGCCTGCGCTCCGAGGGCAGCGCGAACACCGGGCTCGTGTCCTGGTCGTTGACGGCGATGCAGTCGCCGCGCTCATGCACGGTCAGCGCGTGGTCGCTGTCGGGCGGCATGTCGGTGAGGCTGTAGGAGACTTGCACGCCGTCGGCGCGCTCGATCAACGTGATGGTGCCGCGCGCGGCATTGCCGGGCGTCGGCTGGAGCACCGCGTCCGCGCGTTTTTCGTGGTTCTGGAAGATGAGGCCGCAGCCGCTCAGCAGGACGCTGCACACGGCCGTCGCGATCAAGGCGTGGAGCGCCTTCCCGTCGAATCTGATTCTCATGCGATCCTCTCGGCGGCCCGCTGACGCCCTGTGCATCCACGCGGCCGCGCATCGAAGGCGACATGATACCGCGAGCCGCACCGCACAAGGCTCGCGGTGCTCCGCGCAGTGATCCGTTCAGGTGTTCTGCACCACGATGCTCGGGAACTTCGAGCTCATGTCGCGCTGGCGGTCGGCCACCGCAATCGCGACGCGCCGGGCAATCGCGCGATAGGTTTCAGCGATGCGGCTCTCGGGCTGCGACACGACGGTCGGCTGGCCGGCGTCGGTGCGTTCGCGGATGGCGATGTCGAGCGGCAGCTGGCCCAGGATCTCGACGCCGTATTCCTTCGCCATGCGCTCGCCGCCGCCCGCGCCGAAGATGTGCTCTTCGTGGCCGCAGTTCGAGCAGATATGCGTGCTCATATTCTCGACGATGCCCAGAATCGGAATGCCGACTTTCTCGAACATCTTCAAGCCCTTCTTGGCGTCCAGCAGCGCGATGTCCTGTGGCGTCGTGACAATCACCGCGCCCGTCACCGGCACCTTCTGCGCCAGCGTGAGCTGGATGTCGCCGGTTCCGGGCGGCATGTCGATGACCAGATAATCCAGGTCCTGCCAGTTGGTCTGCCGCAGCAGTTGTTCGAGCGCCGAGGTGACCATCGGGCCGCGCCAGACCATCGGGTTGTCCTGCTCGATCAGAAAGCCGATGGAATTCGCCTGGATGCCGTGGCCGATCAACGGGTTCATCGTCTGGTTATCCGGCGACTCCGGACGGCCCGTGATGCCGAGCATCATGGGCAGCGAGGGGCCGTAGATGTCGGCGTCCAGCATGCCCACCGATGCGCCTTCGGCCGCCAGCGCCAGCGCGAGGTTCGCGGCCGTCGTGCTCTTGCCGACGCCGCCCTTGCCCGATGCCACCGCAATGATGTTCTTGACGCCAGGCAGCAGCTTGACGCCGCGCTGCACGGTATGCGCCACCACCTGCGACGAAACGTCCACTTTTACGTCGGACACGCCGGCAATCTGCCGCAGCGCGTCCGCCACCTGTTCGCGGATGGTCTCGAACTGCGACTTCGCCGGATAGCCGAGCACCACGCTCACCGCGACCGTCGAGCCTTCGACGGACACGCTGCGAAAACTCTTCGTATCGACGAACTTGCGGTGGGTGTTTAGATCGGTCAGTGTGGCGAGTGCGGTGTCGATCTTCACGCGATCAATGCTCATTGGGGCTCCATGGAACGCTTGTTGCTCACCGCTTTCGGGCATTGCAACAATCTGACGAAATTGAAAGTATTTGTTATGGGCCGTTGCGCGCGGCTCGCGTGCGCTGCACTATCCCGCTGCAATTGTTTCCGGGGACGCATCGCACAGGGCGCTCAGACCAGTTTCTCGTTATTGTAGAGGCTCGTCCGGAGGCCCGTCCGAAGACCCTCCCGCACTGTCGGCGCGCTGTCGCCGAATGCTTGTCGATTCAAAGGAGATCAGAGATGAATACGAAGTTCTTGACGCGCCTGTCCGTGCTCGCCATCGCGGGCTCCATTCTTGCCGGCTGCCAGACGCAGCAGGGCACCAACACGGCGGTCGGCACTGGCGCGGGCGCCGCGACCGGCGCGGCGATCGGCGCGATCTTCGGCGGCGGCAAGGGCGCGGCGATCGGCGCGGGCGCCGGCGCGGCGGCGGGCGGCATCGTCGGCTACAACTGGCAGGCCATCCGCAACAAGATTTCCGGCGACTCGAAGGGCACGGGCACGCAGGTGACCGAGCAGCAGGACGGATCGCTGAAGGTGAACATTCCGAACTCGATCTCGTTCGATACGAACAGCTACGCCATCAAGCCTTCGTTCGACCCGGTGCTGAACTCGGTCACGCAGACGCTCCAGCAGCATCCGGAGCTCGTCGCGAACGTCATCGGCCATACGGACAATACCGGCCAGCCGGCCTACAACCAGACGCTGTCGCAGAATCGCGCGCAGAGCGTCGCTTCGTACATCGCGACGCACGGCGTGGCGGCGCAACGCCTGGCTTCGCAGGGCATGGGCCAGAACCAGCCGATCGCCGACAACGCGACGGAAGCCGGCCGCGCCCAGAATCGCCGCGTGGAGATTTATCTGCGCGCGACGGCACAGCCGGGACAGGTACAGTAAAGCGATTGATTTGAAAGGAGAATTCGTCGCGCGAAACGTGTGGCGGGGAGCGGTCCGGCACGAAGACGCAAGCGCCTGAAAAAAATTTGAAACTTGGGCGCGCGGCGCGTGTCTGTCTTTACGGTAGGTGGATGGCCACGCCATCACCTGCCATTCTCCTCTTGTCGTTGTTGCTCCGGGGCCCAATTGGACCCCGGTTTTTTTTGGGCGTACGGTTTGTGAACGTGCCGGACCGATTCACGCCACCGAGATTTTGAGACGCTTGCCGAGCGACAGAAACGCCGCTTCGATGGTCTCCAGCTTCGACGAATGACGCGGGTTCAGCAGGCGGTCCACTTGCGGCATGTGGACGTTGAGCCGACGCGCGAGTTCGGCCTTGCGGACGCCCTGGTGGATCATCTCGTTCTGCAGCAGCACTTTCGAGACGACGAGCGCCGGCAGGGACACAACCGGCTGGCCCTTTCTGGCTTTCGACGGCATGGGCACTTCGCGTTTCTCGTCGAAGTAGATTTCAATTGCGCTCTCCAGCGCATCGACTGCGTTGATGAGCGCCTCGTCCTGATCATCACCGACGGACAGCGCTTCCGGAATGTCGGGGAACGTGACCATGTAGGTGTTGTTCGAATCAAGTTCCAGGTCCACTGGATACGACAGCATGACGGTGGATTCTCCAAAGTACATTCGCGCCCTCGCTTATTTCAATCCAAGTTGCTTCTTTATTCGACTGACCACGTTCGTCCCGATTTCCTTACTTCCATGGTCGGGGAAGATGGTTTCCTTGCCTTTGAGTGCTACCCGGAAGTGGCTTCCCTTTGCGGGAGTGAACACCACGCCTTGCCGGCGCAGCCACCTACGGAACTCACTGTATTTCATACGCCCTCCGCGAGTGATGGAGGCGTAAAAATACAACACGAATGTTATCCTCTGCTAAGCGAAAAACGCAACTTTTTTGATGTATTTTGTCGATGCCATAAGGCATCGATTCAAGGCTTGCGAGGCATGAGGCGTCTGCCCCTCATCCCCTGCTAGAATCGATCTTTCGCCGATTTGATAATCCTTGCACTTCCTCCAGGCCGCGCCTCCATGTCAGCACCGATTCCCGCCACCGCCGCCGCGCCCGCCGCTTCAACTTCTGCCAGCGGCCGCCGCCAGGTCCTCGTCACGTCCGCGCTGCCCTACGCGAACGGTCAGATCCACATCGGCCATATGGTCGAGTACATTCAGACGGACATCTGGGTTCGCACGCTGCGCATGCATGGCCACGAGGTCTATTACGTCGGCGCCGACGACACTCACGGCACGCCCATCATGCTGCGCGCCGAGAAGGAAGGCATCACGCCGAAACAGCTGATCGAGCGCGTGTGGAAGGAACACAAGCGCGACTTCGACAGCTTCGGCATCTCCTTCGACAACTACTACTCCACCGACGCCGAGGAAAACCGCGCGCTCTGCAATTCGATCTACGCCGCGCTGCAACAGGCTGGCCTGATCGAGGCACGCGACATCGAGCAGGCCTACGACCCGGTCAAGGAAATGTTCCTGCCGGACCGCTTCATCAAGGGCCAATGCCCGAAGTGCGGCGCCAAGGACCAGTACGGCGACAATTGCGAAGTCTGCGGTTCGACCTACCAGCCCACCGAACTCATCAATCCGTATTCAGTGGTCTCGGGCGCCACGCCGATCCGCAAGACCTCGACGCATTATTTCTTCCGCCTGTCCGACCCGCGCTGCGAATCGTTCCTGCGCGGCTGGGTCAGCGGGCTCGCGCAGCCGGAAGCGACCAACAAGATGCGCGAATGGCTCGGCGACAAGGGCGAGGCCAAGCTCGCCGACTGGGATATCTCGCGCGACTCGCCCTACTTCGGCTTCGAGATTCCGGGCGCGCCGGGCAAGTACTTCTATGTGTGGGTGGACGCGCCGGTCGGCTATTACGCGAGCTTCAAGAATCTCGCGGACCGCATCGGCCTCGCGTTCGACGACTGGATCAAGCCCGGCTCCACGACCGAGCAATATCACTTCATCGGCAAGGACATCCTGTATTTCCACACGCTGTTCTGGCCGGCCATGCTCGAATTCTCCGGCCATCGCACGCCCACGAACGTGTTCGCGCACGGCTTCCTGACCGTCGACGGCGCGAAGATGTCGAAGTCGCGCGGCACCTTCATCACCGCGCAGAGCGTGATCGACACGGGCATCAATCCCGAGTGGCTGCGCTACTACTTCGCGGCGAAGCTGAACAGCACGATGGAAGACATCGACCTGAACCTGGAGGATTTCCAGGCGCGCGTGAACAGCGATCTGGTCGGCAAGTACGTGAACATCGCGAGCCGGGCGGCCGGTTTCCTGATCAAGCGCTTCGAAGGCCGCGTGCAGGACAGCGCGATGAACCATCCGCTGCTCGGGCAGTTGCGCGCGGCGATTCCGCAGATCGCCGGGTTCTACGAAGCCCGCGAGTACGGACGCGCGCTGCGCACGACCATGGAACTGGCGGACACCGTCAACGCCTATGTCGATACCGCGAAGCCGTGGGATCAGGCGAAGGACCCCGCGAACAGCGTCGCGCTGCATGAAACCTGCAGCGTGAGTCTCGAAGCGTTCCGCCTGCTGTCGCTGGCGCTGAAGCCGGTGTTGCCGAAGCTCATCGAGGCGGTGGAAGCGTTCCTCGGCATCGCGCCGCTGGTGTGGACGGACGCGGCGCGGCCGCTGTCGTCGGCGAGTCCGATCAACGCGTACAAGCATCTGACCACGCGCGTCGATCCGAAGCAGATCGAGGCCCTGCTCGCGGCCAACCGCGAATCGCTGCAGCCGGGCGCGGAAGCGGCCACGGCAGCGGCGGCGCCGGCATCGACTGCCAAGAAGGACGCCAAGCCGAAGCAGGACCAGACGGATGAAAGCGGCGTGATCTCCATCGACGACTTCGCGAAGATCGACCTGCGCATCGCGAAGATCGTCGACTGCAAGGCGGTGGAAGGCTCCGACAAGCTGCTGCAACTCACGCTGGACGTCGGCGAGGAGAAGACGCGCAACGTGTTTTCCGGCATCAAGTCGGCGTATCAGCCGCAGGATCTGATCGGCAAGCTCACGGTCATGGTCGCCAATCTTGCCCCGCGCAAGATGAAGTTCGGTCTGTCCGAAGGGATGGTGCTGGCGGCATCGGCGGCGAACGAGAAGGCGGAGCCGGGCCTCTACATCCTGGAGCCGCACAGCGGCGCGAAGCCCGGCATGCGCGTGAAGTAAGCGCGCCGTAGGGCACCGCTTAAAAGCCGAAGGGCACGCGATTCGCGTGCCCTTTTTTTGTCCACGCGCTCGATTCGCGTGCCCTTCTTGTTTTACCCGTGCGCTCGTGCCTGAAGCGAATCAGTCCGCGTCGCCCGGCGGCGAAGCGTCGGCCGACGACGCCCCGGAAGCCGCCGCGGCCGAATCTGCGGCAGACGCAGTCGCCCGCGACGACGCCCCCGACCACAGCCGCGCCCACGAACTGAACCTGCGCGTATAGGACAGATCGACGCCCTGATACGTGCCGCCGTACACCGTCACGGCCCAGAAGCGCGACAGGTTGAGCGTCGCCTTGACCGCGTTGGCCGCTGACTGCAACCCTTGTTCGTAGCCGATCACGAGGCGCTCGTTGATCGCCTTCGAGAGCAGCACGACTTGCGGATCGGTCAGGCCCACTTCGCTCGACCCCACCGTGAATTCGTCCAGCCCGACCGTCTGCGCGATCTTCGCGCCGCCCTTGCTGCCGAGCAGCGCGAGCGCGCTCGTCATTGCGCTCTGCTGGCCGACGTTGTTGCCCTGATCCGTGCCATGCCCGAACAGCAGCCACGACAGCTTCTCGTTATCGGGCACGCTCGGCTCGGAAATCAATCGTGCGACCGGCGCCTGTACGGTGCCGGTCACCTGCACGCCCGCCTCGACTTCCTGATTGCGCCGCATCGCCAGGATGTTGATGCCCGGATTCGCCACCGGCCCGTTGAAGGTGAAAAACCCGTTCTCGATGTTCAGCTTGCGCCCGAACGCGGTGTACGACGAACCGGGCGTCGTCACGCGCACGTTGCCGACCGCGCGCAGGGGCATGTTCGGCGCGCTCGTCGCCGTGATCGAACCGGCCAGCCCGAGATCCGCGCCCGCGCCCTTGAAGCGGAAACGCTGCCCGAGGTTGATCTCGATGTTCGCGCGCGGCGTGAACGGCCCCACCGGCTTGCCGGTCGCGGCGGTGAGCTGCTGGTTGTCGCCCTTGATGGTGCCGTCGGGGCGTTCGATCACCACGTCGTCGCCGAGCTTCGGCGCGGACGACTCCGGCAAATCGATGAGCGCGTGATCCACCGTGAATTTGCCGTCGATCGCCATGCCGCCCTCCAGCCCCGCGTTGGCGATCTTCGCCTCGCCCGACAGCGTGAGTTCGCGGTCCGGCGACGCGAACAGCTCCAGCTTGTCCGCGATGATGCTCGCCGTCAGATCGGGCTGCTGCTGGTCGAGCCGCACCTTGCCGGTCGCGCGCAGCGTGCCGCTCGCGCCATGAAACTCGACGCGCTGGAAGTCCACCAGATTCTCCGCCAGCGCAATCCGGATGATGCCGTCCTTCAGCTGCACGCCCTGATCGACGACCGTCGCGGAGAGGTTGTCGCCCGTCAGCGAGCCCGACAGCGTCGGCTTCGCCACGATGCCCGCGATCACCAGCTTCAGCGCCATCCTGCCGCCGAGCAGATAGTTCGCGCCGAGCAGGCCGCCGGTCGTGCGCAGTTCGGGAATATTGGCGTCGACGGCGCCGGTGAGCGGCGCGTTGTCATCGACGGTGAGCATGCCATCGCGGTTCACGAGCGGCGTGTGCACGTTCGCGTCGATCACGCCGATCCGGCTCGCCTGCGCATGCAGCGACGCGTTGAGCCGGTTGCCGCCGGAGAAGTCCGCGCGCGCCGTGATGTCCGAGATGCCGAGCGCGGCCACGCCGCGCGTGCCGTCGATGGTCACGTCGCCGGCGCGGCGCTTGATCTGCACGTGGCCCGTCGCCGTCGTGCCGAGCGAGAAGTCCCAGTCGCCGTCGAAGACGAGGTCGGTGCGGATCGGCGGCTCCGCGCCCGTCAGTTCCTGACGCACGTCGAGCAAATGCGGCACCGAGAGATTCGTCAGCGTGCCCGCCGACTGGATGCGGCCATGCTCCATCGCGAAGGACTTGAGGCTCAGCACCGCGCCTTCGGCAACCAGCCGCGTTGCGCCGAGCACGAGCCGCTGCGGCCCGTAGCTCACGGTCAGCGGCGCTTCGAGATTGACCGAGGGCGTGCCCTTGTTCGACAGCTTCGTGATCGTGCCATCCCAGTGCGGGCCATCCGGTGCGTCGGTGAACTTGCCGTTCGCGCCGAGCGCCAGATTGACCGGCTGGCCGCGCACCTTGCCGGTCGCGGTCACGTCGAGCGTGTGATGCGCGCGCGTGCCGTTCAGGCTGGCGTCGAGATTCGCGACTTCGATGCCGTCCGTGCTCGCGTCGCGCGCCTTCAGCGTGAAGACGAGCGCGCCGTTCGCGCCGTCGCGGATATCGGCGCGGCCTTCAGCGTGGCCCAGCCGGTTGGCGCCGAACACGAGGCCATCGGCCTGATAGTTGGCCGCGACGTTCGGATGCGCAATCGAGCCGGTCAGGTCGCCGTCCGCCTTGACCGTGCCGGCGATGCCGAAGCCGAGCCGTTCGAGCGCGGGCGCATCGACACGGAAGCGCAGCCGGTCGCCGGGTGCGCCGAAGCTGCCGTTCAGATCGACATCGTTGCCCGCCACCGACAGCGACGCCTTGCTCGGCAACAGACGCGTGCCCGCGACCTGCACGGTGCCCTCGCCGGTCAGCGGCAGGTTGTCGTACATGCTGTCGTTGAGCTTGAACGTCGCTTTTGCCGTGAGCGCCGGCGCGAGCGTGCCGGCGGCGACGAGCGTGCCGTTCACGCGCGCCTCGACCGGACGCACGGCCGCCGCGGGCTTCTTCGCCGCGCCTTTCTTCACCGGCGCGGGCTTCTGCGCGATCAGTTGCTGTTGCAGCAGCAGCGGATTGAAATCGACGAACTTCGCCTTGAGGTCATAGCTGGACTTCGCGTCCTTCTTCAGCACGCCGTTCGCCTCGACGCGGCCACGGCCCACCGTCAGCTTTACTTCGTCGAGCGTGGTCTGCTGCGGATCGAGCCTGACCTTGGCCTGCGCGCGGATCGTCGCTTTCGGATCGTTGAGGTCGGCGCTGATGCTTTGCTTGTCGCCGTCCAGCACGATGCCGATGGGCCCGGCGAAATCGGTGGGACGCAACGTCGGCTCGATCGCGTTGAGATCGAGCTTGGCCACCTTCAGGTCGAACTTGCCCTTGCCGCCCGCCAGCGACCCGCCGCCGGTCACGGTCGCGTTCTTCAACAGCCGCACATCGAGGTTCGTGATGGTCTGCGCGGAGGCGTCGAGCCGCACGTCGGCGTGGGCGTCGATGAGCGGCAGCAGCTTCTTGTCGATGGAACCCGGCTTCGCGTTGACGATCGACACCGGGCCGCTCACGACGAAGCCCTTCGCATCCGCGCCTTCCACCGGTTTCACTTCCGCGCGCACGGCCAGGTCCGCCTCCGGCGCCGCCGGGCTGAAGGCCTGCGGATTCACGTGATCGAAAGTGATGAGCGCTGACTTGAGCGGCACGTCGGCGAACGGCAGCGCTTCGACATGCGCGCGGCCGTTCAGCTTCATGCCGCTGGCATCGACGTCGGCGATCAGGTCTTCGAGCGAGCCCGACAGCCGCGCGCTGACGGTCACCGCCTCGTTGGCGAGCTTGCCGGAATAGCCGGCGTCGCCCGACAGCGGGAAGGGCCGCGCGCCGCCGTCGAGCTTGAGCGACGCCGTCACCGCGCCAAACGGCGTATCGAGCCGCTGCACCGTCGCCTGGTGATGCTGGCCGTCGGTGCGGCCGCTGATGAGCAAGCGCGAGAACTCGGTGGTCGTCGCGCCCTGGTGCAGGCGCAGCTTGTCCAGCGACACATCGTTGATGACGAGCTGGATCGGGCTGCGCAGGTCCTTCGGCAACTCGGTCTTCTTGCTGGGCTCGTTGGACGGCGCAATGCGCGCATCGACCGTCCCCACGTGCAGATAGTCGATCGTGAAACGCAACGGCTCGCGCGTGAGCGCCCAGCGGCCCGAGACGCTGTCCACCGCGATGTCCGTTCCCTTGCCGTCTTTCCAGTGGACGTCGCGCAGGCGCAGGCCGGTGGCGATCGCGCCGCCGTCGAGCGTGCCGGTCAGTTGCCCCTTGAGCAGCGACGTGGCCGCGTTCCAGGCATAGCGCGTGCCGCGCTCGGTGTTCAGCACATACAAGACCGTGCCGACCGCCAGTCCGACGATCAGCAGCACGACCAGCACCAGCACGCCGAGCCAGCGCGCGAGCCGGCGCGCGGCGCTGCGGCGCGGCGGGGGAGACGGCGGCGGCGGCGGAGTTGAAGCGCCCGCGCCGGCGTCATTGCCGGGCGGCGGGGCTTCAGCGTCGCTGTGCTGGGTCGGCTCGGTCATGCGGGTTCACTGTTCCGTATCAAGGTTCTTGTGCGCGTCAGAAGGCGATGCCGAGCGTCAGGTACGGCTTGATGCTCTTGTTCTTCAAGCCATACGCCAGATCGACATTGACCGGCCCGACCGGACTGCGCCAGCGCACGCCGACGCCCACGCCCGGCTCGAACACGCGCTCGCTCCAGGTATCGGTGGCCGCGCCAATATCGAAAAACATCGCGCCGCCCCAGTCATGCGTGAACCAGTGCTGATATTCACTGCTGCCCGTGACCATGTACTTGGTGGGCAGGATCGAACCGGCCACGTTGTTGCCGATACTCAGATAGCTATAGCCGCGCACCGAGTTCGCGCCGCCCGCCCGGAACAGCAGCGACGCCGGCACGCCGCTCGACGGCCCGCTCGTGAAGACCCCGCCGAACTCCGCGCGGAACACCAGCAGGTCGTTCTTGCCCAGCGGCACGAACTGGAGCGCGTTGGTATAGAGCCGCGCGAAGGTCTGGTCGGTCATCGCGCCCTTCACCGCGAAGCCCGCTTCCGCGCGAATGATGTTGCCGCGGCGGGGAAACAGCGGATCGTCGACGTTGCGCCGCACCCAGCTCCACGCCGGCACAAGCGCACGCGCCGTCGACGGATTGGGCTCGTTCTGCGTCAGGCGGTCGTCGTAGAAGGTGAGCGAGAAAGTCGTGTCGATGTTCTGTCGCGAGCGCGAGCGCTGCACGCCGACCCGGCCGCTGTAGATGTTGGTGCTGGAGACATCGGTGATGGTGTAAGAACCGAACACGGCGTTGACCCAGCCATGTCCGTCGGGCGGCATCGCGAGCTGCACGCGTCCGTACTGCTGCGTCTGGTCCAGGCGTCCGGAGATGGTGAACGGATACGCGGCGTTGAAGGTGTTCAGGTAGCTGTAGGCGCCCTGGATGTGGAAGCCGGTGTCGGTCGCGTAGCCGACGCCATAGCGAATGCTGTTGTACGGATACTCGGACACCTTCAGGTGCAGCGGCGTGTCCTGCGGCTTGCTCACGTCATTGTCCACGTCGATGGCCACGCTCGCGTAATACGGCGTGTTCTGCACCTGGCGCTGAAGTTCGTTGATGCGCGCGACGTCGTAGACTTCGCCGGGCTGGATCGGATTCACGTGATCGACGATCCACGCCGGATAACGCCGCGTGCCGCTGACGTCGAGCTTGCCGAGCGTGAAAGTCGGGCCGCTGTCGAAGGTGACGGAGAGATCGGCGAGATGCGCGCGCGGATTGATGCGCGCCTGCGACCGCACGATCTTCGCGCCGAGATAGCGTTTCGATTGCAGCGCGCGCAGCGCGGCGTTCTTCGCGTCGTTCCAGCCGTCCTGCGTGAACGGATCGCCTTCGTTGACCGAAAACGCAAAGCGCGCCGCGTTCTCCTGCGCGCGGTCCTCGGTAGTCACCGCGCCGGTGAAGTTGAGCTGCACCGAAGCCACCCGCGTGCGCGGCCCGGGATCGACGCTGATCTTGACGGTGCGCTTGCCGTCCTCGCTCGCGACGTCGGTGCGCACGACCGGCGAGAAATAGCCTTCCGTCGCGACGAGATCGCGCACGTCCTTCGGCGCCGCCGTGATGAGGAACTGGATCTGGTCGTCGCTGACGTCGTCGCGTTTGGCGAAGCGGGACAGGTCGAGATTGTCCTTGAGCAGCTTCTTGATGCTACGCGGCGCGTCGATATCGACGTCGTATTTCGCGAAGGCCGGTGTCGCAAAACCAAACACGCCAAACACGCCCAGCACGCCGCACGCGAGGAACGCGGCGAGCACGGAGGGAAAGCGCCTCGGACACAGCGGCTTGACGCGCAGCGCGCGCAGCGGATCAAACGAACGCCCCGCCAAACGTGACCTCCGGCATCGGGATGACTGGATTTGAAAGGATGGCAACCGAGCGTGCAGCCGCCGCGTCGCCAGGCTCGCGCGGCGCGGCGGCAGGTTCAGGCGGCGCAGGCGCTATTTCACCACACTGGCGCAGGCCGGCGGCGCATTGCAGTCCGCGAAACGGTACGGACGAGCGCATGCGGTCCTGCAAGCGCGCCGGTTGGACGGCACACGGCGCGCGGGGTTCCGCGAATCGCGCACGGACGTGCATGTTGCAGCGAGCGGCGTCGGCGGCCCGGGCTTGCGGTAAAATTGCGGCGCGCGGGCAGGAGCGGACCTCAAAGCCGCTTCGAACCAGCCCCACAGCACCGCGCATCGACTCAACGGACAACGGAAGCCGGATCATGTACCAGTCGGACATCACCCAGTTCATCAATCAGCTGAAAGAGCAGAAGCCCACGCTGGAAGCCGAGCAACGCCGCGGCCGCGCGCTGCTGTGGGACAAGCAGCCTATCGACCTCGACGAGCGCGGCGAGCAGCAGCAAGCGCGCGTGCAGCAGACGCCCTACGTCTACTACCAGAACTTCTGAACGTGAGCGCAGCCGGCCACGAGCCGCCTTCGGCGCCCGGAGCGCGGCGTGAAGGCGCACGGGAAGACCGGGCAGTGGCGCTCGCCGCCCCCGCGACCGACTCGACGCCCGACACCATCGACGGCGTCGCGATCGCGCATCTGTACGGCGAACCGCTGTGGAAGCTGCCCACGGATCTCTACATCCCGCCCGATGCGCTCGAAATTTTCCTCGAAGCCTTCGAAGGCCCGCTGGACCTGCTGCTCTACCTGATCCGCAAGCAGAATTTCAACGTGCTCGACATCCCGATGACGGATGTCACGGCGCAATACCTCGGCTATGTCGAGCAGATCCGCGAATCGAATCTGGAGCTCGCGTCTGAGTATCTGCTGATGGCCGCGATGCTGATCGAGATCAAGTCGCGCATGCTGCTGCCGGTCAAGAAGGCCGACACCGGCGAGGAAGCCGAGGATCCGCGCGCCGAACTCGTGCGGCGCCTGCTCGAATACGAGCAGATGAAACTCGCGGCGCAGCGGATCGACCAGTTGCCGCAGCTCGGGCGCGACTTCCTGCGCGCCGACATTCATATCGAACAGGCGGCGGAGCAGCGCTTCCCGGACGTCGACATGAACGACCTGCGCGCCGCGTGGGCCGACGTCATCAAGCGCGCGAAGCTCGTCCAGCATCACAAGATCTCGCGCGAGGAGCTGTCCGTGCGCGAGCACATGAGCGTGATCCTGCGACGCCTGCAAACCGCGCGCTTCATGGAGTTCACCGAACTCTTCGACACCTCGCGCGGCGTGCCGGTGGTCGTGGTGAACTTCATCGCGATGCTGGAGCTGTCGCGCGAAGCCTTGATCGAGATCACGCAGGCCGAGCCGTATGCGCCGATCTACGTCAGACTCGCGTACGCTCCCGCCTGACACCGCTCACCCCTTGGCTTGTTCAGACGCCGCCGCATCCAGGCCGCGCCGACAGGAGACACCCGCTCGATGAAAGTCATCAGCTCCATTCATGAACTGCGCGACCAGTTGCGCGGCCAGAACCGCACCGCGTTCGTGCCGACGATGGGCAACCTCCACGAAGGCCATCTCTCGCTGATGCGGCTCGCGCGCCAGCACGGCGACCCGGTCGTGGCCAGCATCTTCGTGAACCGCCTGCAGTTCGGCCCGAACGAAGACTTCGACAAATATCCGCGCACGCTGCAGGACGACATCGAAAAGCTGCAGCGGGAAAACGTCTACGTGCTGTTCGCGCCGACCGAGAAGGACATGTATCCGCAGCCGCAGGAGTATCGCGTGCATCCGCCGCACAATCTCGGCGATATTCTCGAGGGCGAATTCCGCCCTGGCTTCTTCACCGGCGTGTGCACGGTGGTGATGAAGCTGATGTCGTGCGTGCAGCCGCGCGTCGCGGTGTTCGGCAAGAAGGACTATCAGCAGCTGATGATCGTGCGCGCCATGTGCAACCAGTTCGCGCTGCCGACGGAGATTGTCGCGGCCGAGACCGTGCGCGAAGACAACGGGCTGGCGCTCAGTTCGCGCAACCGCTTTCTCTCGGACGCCGAGCGCGCCGAGGCGCCGCAGCTCGTCGCGCAATTGCAGCGCGTGCGCGAGGCGCTGTTGTCGGGCAATCGCGATATCGCCGCGCTCGAACGCGAGGCGATGAACGCGCTCGCCGGACGCGGCTGGAAGCCCGACTATATCAGCGTGCGCAAGCGCGTCGACTTGCTGCCGCCGGGCGAGGCGGATGCCGACGCGCCGCTCGTCGTGGTCGCGGCGGCGAAGCTCGGCGCGACGCGTCTGATCGACAATCTGGAAATCTGAAGCATTTCAAGCATCTGAAGGAAGAGGAAAGAAGCACCATGCAGCGCACCTTGCTCAAATCGAAAATCCACCGCGCGACGGTCACGCATTGCGAGCTTCACTATGAAGGTTCATGCGCGATCGACGAAGACCTGCTCGACGCCGCCAACCTGATGGAGAACGAGCAGATCGACATCTGGAACGTGAACAACGGCGAGCGCCTGACCACGTATGCGATCAAGGGCGAACGCGGCAGCGGCATGATTTCGCTGAACGGCTCGGCCGCGCGGCGCGCGCAACTGGGCGACCTGGTGATCATCGCGGCGTTCGCGCAAGTGGACGACGAAGAGATCAAGGCGGGCTGGAAGCCGGATCTCGTGTTCGTCGACGAGAAGAACCGCATCAAGGGCAGCCGGGATCACGTGCCGGTGCAGAACTGGACGTGAGGGAAGCGCGTCTCCGTGCCATGTCGGCGGGGCGTCACGGTGAAATAGCTGCATAGCAGCTAAACTAATTTTATCCGCAAACCGGCTAAATTGCTTTTATCCGAATATCAGCTAAACTAGATTTAGCCGAATTACGGATAAACCATGACGACCGCCCTCTCCTTCCAGACTCTGGTGACCGAGTCGCAACTTCGTCAGTTGCTCGTGACGTCGCGCAAACGGCTCAAGCTGACCCAGGCTTCCTTGGCGCAACGCGTCGGCCTGAGCCAGAACCGCATCTCGTACCTGGAAAAAAATCCCGGCGAACTGAGTTTCAGGCAATTGCTGAGCTGGTGCTCCGTAATTGGCCTCGAGCTGCGCCTCGGGGAACGTGAAGCAATCGAAGCAAAAGACGTCTCGGAGTGGTAAGCATGGGTCGCCGCTCTCACAGCCAAACCCTCTCCCTCTGGGCCAACGGTGACTTCGTCGGACGCTGGACCGTCAATGCGAATGGCGCATCCGAGCTTCAGTACGATAGCGCCTGGCGCGACTCAGCCCGTGGACGTCCGATATCACTCTCGCTGCCGTTCAACCTGCGCAATGAGCCGCTGAGCGGAGCAAGCGTGTTGCACTACTTCGATGGACTGCTGCCCGACAGCGACACGATCCGCAAGCGTGTGGCGGCGCGGTTCAAGACCGGCTCCATTGATGCATTCGACCTCCTGACGGCGATCGGTCGCGACTGCGTAGGTGCACTGCAATTGCTGCCGGACGGAGCGGTGCCGGAAGGACTGGACCAGATCGAAGGAGTCGTCGTCGACGAAGAGGCCATCGAGCGACACCTTCTCGAGGTCGTCAGTCCCGACCGCTTTGCTGCGGCAAGCGACCCTGATGACGACTTCCGCATTTCATTAGCCGGCGCGCAAGAGAAAGATGCCTTTCTGCGATGGGACGGACAATGGCTGAAACCGCGCGGCACGACACCGACAACGCACATCTTCAAGCTGCCTATCGGCATCGTGGGCGGACGCAAGGCTGACTTCACGACCTCGGTCGACAACGAGTGGCTGTGTCTGCGATTGCTGAAAGAGTATGGGCTGCCCACGGCCGAGGCGAGCATCGAGACCTTTGGTTCGCAGCGGGTGCTCGTGGTAGAACGATTCGACCGGGTTCCATCGCGGAGCGGAAAACAGCTGTTTCGACTTGTCCAGGAGGACTTCTGCCAGGCGACCGGCACATCCGCATTGGTCAAGTACGAGAATGCGGGCGGTCCGGGTCTCCAGACAATGTTCAACCTGTTGCAACAATCGCAGTCTGCGGCAGAAGACATGCACACGCTGATGGCTGCACAGATCATTTTCTGGATGATGCGGGCGCCGGATGGTCACGCGAAGAACTTCAGCATCCAGCTTCTCGCCGGCGGCGCGGGCCGCTTCAAGCTGACACCCCTGTATGACGTGATGTCCGCCTATCCTGTCATTGGCAATGGTCCAAGCCAGTGGGCCGAACAGGAGATCAAGCTGGCCATGGCCCTGCTCGGGAAGAACAAGCACTATCACGTGCATAAAATCGAGCGGCGTCACTTCAACAGCACGGCCAGGAAAGTCGGATATGGTGACAACGCCGAGCCGCTCCTGCAGGAGATCGTGGGCCGCACACCCGAGCTCGTGGAGAAGGTCCGCGCGGAACTTCCTTCCGGATTCTCCGAGCGGGTCGCGGACAAAGTTCTGGGGGGCTTGCTGGCGTCGGCACGCGCGCTGGAACACATGCCCGCGAGCTGATGCGTCGGGCAACCGGGCCGCTTTCACCGCATCGGCCGTTGCTCACCCGGACAAGAGGCTCGGAAAACCTTTGACTGCACCGGCAACCCGCTAATCCGCCTCGCCCCCTCACTTCTTCCCCGCCCATTCCACGATCGGCGCCCACTGCTCCAGATCCTTCTCGACCCGGCTCTTCGCCACGTCCCACACCGTCAAGCCGTGCGCGGCGAGTTGCACGTAGTTCTGCGTGTCGCGCAGGAAGCCGAGCACCGGCAGCTCCAGCCCCTCGACGAAACGATGCAGCTGGTCCGCCGAGCGCGTGCGTGCATCGACCCGCATGCCCACCACGCCAATTTCAATCGCGCCCTTGCGCACCGCCTTTTCCTTCGCCAGCCGCGCGAGGAAGTCCTGGGTAGCGAGGATGTCGAACATCGACGGCTGCAGCGGCACGATCACCTTGTCCGCCAATTCCAGCGCCAGCGCGAGACGGTTGCCGTGCACGCCGGCGGGCGTATCGACGACGGCTTTTTCCAGACCTTTGGGCGGCTTCGCCGGGGAATCGACATCGACGCCCCATTCTTCGATCTTCGGCAAGGTGTCCGCCCGTAGCGAAAGCCACGCGTGCGAGGAGCGCTGCTTGTCGAGATCGGCGAGCGCGACCCATTCGCCCTGCGCTGCAAAATAGCCTGCCAGATTGGTCGCGAGCGTGCTCTTGCCTACGCCGCCCTTCGGATTTGCCACCACGATCACGGTCATGAAAGGTCCCGGAGAAAGTGCGGCGCGCCGCCCGGACGAGGCCGGACGACACGCGTTTTCGTCTTTATTGAATGAAATTCCTGGCGGATGCCTGTTTCGAGCGTTGATATTATCGGCAAAAGCGCGACATCCGGCATGCCGTCCGAACGGCCAGGCCGCGGCCGGCGCCTGTCGTCCCGCTTCCGACCTTCCCGCAACCCTCACCGGAACCCCTCACGCCCATGACTTCGCTTCGCCCCGATGTGACGCTCGACTTCCTGCGCAATCGTCAGAAAGGCTGCCTGCCCGAACTGCTGGGCGTGCAACTCCTGTCCCTCGATCAGGGCCGGCTGAGCGGCGAACTCGCGATCCGGCCGGAACTGCTCGCGCCCAACGGCTTTCTGCACGCGGCGACCGTGGTCGGCCTCGCGGACACGTGCTGCGGCTATGCGTGCATCGCGCATTTGCCCGAGAACGCGCAGAACTTCACCACGCTCGAACTGAAGAGCAATCACGTCTCGACGGCGCGCGAAGGCAAGATCGTCGCGGCCGCCACGGCGGTGCACCTCGGGCGCAGCACGCAGGTGTGGGACGCCACGGTGACGAACGGCGACGGCAAGCTCATCGCGCTGTTCCGTTGCACGCAGATGATTCTTTATTGACGCCGAGGCCGATACGGCGGCCCGAACGCCGCCTGTAGCGCATCCAGGTCGAGCGCTTGCGCGAACGAATCGGCCAGACGATCCAGCGACGCCTCGCGCAGCGCCGGATAGTCGAGCGCCTGCGCGTCCGTCACGCCAGCCCATGCGAGCAGGGCCGCGCAGGCTTCGGGGGTATCGAAAACACCGTGCAGATAGGTCGCGGCGATCTGGCCATCGGCCGACACCGCGCCGTCACAGCGCCCGCCATCGAGCGCGACCAGCGGCCGGGCGAGCGCCGCGCCGTGCGTGCGGCCCATGTGGATCTCGTAGCCGCGCACGGGCGCGTCCGCCGCGCCGACCGTCAAATGCCCGGTCACGTTCTCCAGTTGCTTGTGCGGCGTCAGCACGGTGGCGAGTTCGAGCAAACCGAGCCCGTCCACACAGCCGGGGGCGCCTTCCACGCCGTCCGGATCGTCGATTTCCCGCCCGAGCATCTGCATTCCGCCGCAGACGCCGAGCACCTTGCCGCCGTAGCGCAGATGCCGCTCGATCGCACGGTCCCAACCGTGGTCGCGCAGCCAGGCGAGATCGCGCTGGACGCTCTTCGAGCCCGGCAACACGATGAGGTCGGCCGGCGGTGGCGCGACGCCCGCGCGCACATAGCTGAAATCGACCTGCGGGTGCGCCCGCAGCGCATCGAAGTCCGTGTGATTGCTGATACGCGGCAGCGCCGGCACGATCACCTTCAGCGCCGGCGCACTACCGCGCGCGTGCGGCTGGCTCGGCAGCATGTCTTCGGCGTCGAGCGTGAGGCCGTGCAGATACGGCAGCACGCCGAACACCGGCTTGCCGGTCTGCGCTTCGAGCCAGTCGAGGCCCGGCTGCAGCAAGCCAATATCCCCGCGAAACCGGTTGATGACAAAGCCGCGCACGCGCGCGCGTTCGCTTTCGGAGAGACACGCGAGCGTGCCGACGAGATGCGCGAACACGCCGCCGCGATCGATGTCGGCCACCAGCACGACCGGGCAGTCGACCCGCTCCGCGAAACCCATGTTGGCGATGTCGTTGTCGCGCAGATTGATTTCCGCCGGGCTGCCCGCGCCTTCGACGATTACCGCGTCGAACTCGTTGCACAGGCGGCCGTGGGAAGCGAGCACCGCGTCCAGCGCGATGCGCTTGAAGTCGTGATAGGCGCGCGCATCGAGATTGGCGTGCGCGTGGCCGTGGATGATGACCTGCGCGCCCCGGTCGCTGGTCGGCTTCAGCAGCACCGGATTGAAGTCGATGCGCGCCGGCACGCCCGCCGCGATGGCCTGCAACGCCTGCGCGCGGCCGATCTCGCCGCCGTCCACCGTGACCGCGCTGTTCAGCGCCATGTTCTGCGGCTTGAAGGGCGCGACCCGCACGCCGCCGCGCCGGGCGAGACGGCACAGGCCCGCGACGAGCGTGCTCTTGCCGGCATCGGAGGTGGTGCCCTGGATCATCAGCGTGCCGCGAGGCGTGAAAGACATACGGGCCAAATCCTGTGATGAACGACGCGCTATCTTAGCCCGTCAGTACAATGTCGCGATGACCCCGGATCTCACTTTCATCCTCGGCGGCGCGCGCTCCGGCAAGAGCGCGCACGCCGAACAACTCGCCGACGGCAGCGGACTGCCGGTCACCTATATCGCGACCGCACGCATCGGCGACGCCGAGTTCGAGCAACGCGTGCAGCTGCATCGCGAACGCAGGCCCGCGCACTGGCCGCTGGTCGAAGCGCCGCTCGATCTCGCGGGCGCGCTGCGCGCGGCGGATCGCGCGGATGGCTGCGTGCTGATCGACTGCCTCACGTTGTGGCTCGCCAACCTGCTGTTTTCGTCCGACAACGATGGCGACGACATCGCCGGTTTGCCCGAGCGCGCCCAAGCCGCCCTCGCCGACTTCGACGCCGCATTGGCAGACGCGCGCGGCAAGGTCATCGTCGTCAGCAACGAGATCGGGCTGGGCGTGGTGCCGCTCGGCTCGGTCACGCGGCTCTATGTGGACGAGCTGGGCCGGCTGAATCAGCGCGTCGCCGCCGCCAGCGCGCGCGCCGTGCTGATGGCCGCGGGCCTGCCGCTCGTGCTCAAGGGCTGACGGAGGAATCGCTACGATGCTCCTGCTCTCCGTCTACGCCATGGCCTTGCTCGCGGTGCTTGGCGTGATCGTCGACCGTCTGTTCGGCGAGCCGCGCACTCGGCATCCGCTGGTCGGCTTCGGCCAGCTCGCGACGAAGCTCGAAGCGCGCATGAACACCGGCGTCCGCGCCCGGCCTGCGGGCATGCTCGCGTGGTTCGCGCTGGTGGCGCCGCCGGTCGCCGTGGCGTGGCTGCTGGTCAGCGTGCTGCCGTTCGCCTATGCGAGTCTCGTGCACGTGCTGCTGCTCTGGTTCGCGCTCGGCGCAAAGAGTCTGCGCCAGCACATCGCGCCGATTGCACGGGCGCTGAGTTTCGGCGACCTCGACCGCGCCCGAGCGCTGACGGCGCGCATCGTGTCGCGCGATACCTCGCAGGCCGATGAAAACGCCCTCTCGCGCGCAGCAGTCGAATCGGCGCTGGAAAACGGCAATGATGCAATCTTTGGCGCGCTGTTCTGGTTCGCCGTCGCGGGCGGACCGGGCGCGCTGATGTTCCGGCTCGCCAACACGCTCGACGCGATGTGGGGCTATCGCACGCCGCGCTTCCTGCGCTTCGGCTGGGCGGCCGCGCGCTTCGACGACGTGCTCAACTTCATTCCGGCGCGCCTGACGGCCACGAGCTACGCGCTCGCCGGCGACACGCACATGGCCTGGCACTGCTGGCGCACCCAGGCGCGTTCGTGGGACAGCCCGAATGCCGGCCCGGTGATGGCCGCGGGCGCGGGCAGCCTGAACGTGCTGATCGGCGGCGCGGCGGTGTATCACGGCAAGCTCGAGGCACGGCCCACGCTCGGCGCAGGGCACAACGCGAATCCGAAGGATGTGGTCGCGGCGTTGCGGCTGGTCGAGCGCGCGACCTTGATGTGGCTCGCGGTGCTGCTGGTGCTCGCGGTTGCGAGCGTGACGGCGGGCGGCTGACATGACTCACACCACGCAACCTGAAGACGCCGACGCTCCGGTGCGCCACGGCGGCAACCTGCGCGAAGCCGCACGCCGCTACGACCTTCCCTTCGAAGACTGGCTCGATCTCTCGACCGGCATCAATCCTCACGGCTATCCGGTGCCGCCGGTGCCGCCCGATGCGTGGCGCCGTCTGCCCGAAGACGACGACGGTCTCGCCGACACCGCAGCGCGCTACTACGGCGCTCCGTGCGCGCTGCCGGTGGCGGGCTCGCAGGCCGCGATTCGCGCGCTGCCCGCGCTGTTGCGGCCGGGCATGGTGGGCGTCGCGCCGCTGACCTACGGCGAGTACGCACCCGCATTTCGCCGCGCCGGCCACACGGTCGTGACGCTCGATATCGATGCGCAGGCGTTGCCGGATGCGCTCGATCACGTCATCGTCGCCAACCCGAACAACCCGACTGCCGAACTCCTTTCCCGCGACACGCTGCTGCGCTGGCATGAACGGCTGGCTTCGCGCGGCGGCACGCTGATCGTCGACGAAGCCTTTGCCGATGTCGATCCCTCCGCCTCGCTGGCGGGCGAGACTGCAAGCGAGGGGCTTGTCGTGTTGCGTTCGGTGGGCAAGTTCTTCGGGCTCGCGGGGATCCGCGCGGGCTTCGTACTGGCCTCGCCTGCCGTCGTCGATCCACTGCGCGCGATGCTCGGTGCGTGGACCGTGAGCGGGCCGGCGCGGCATGCGGTCGAAGCCGCGTTCGCCGACCGCGCATGGCAGCGCGACACACGCGCGCGTCTGCATCGCGACGGCGCGCGTCTTGCCGCCCTGCTCGCGGATCACGGCCTCGACGCACGCGGCACGCCGCTGTTCGCATGGATGCCCGTACCGGACGCGGCCGCGCTCCAGCATGCACTCGCGCGGCGCGGCATCTGGACGCGTCTCTTCGACCTGCCCGGCATGACGCCGAGCCTGCGCGTCGGCCTGCCGGGTGCCGAGGGCGACTGGGTCCGTCTTGCGCGCGCGCTGGCGGAGATTCGCGGATGATCGCGCGCGCGCTGCTTGCGAGCCTGCTCATGGCGGTCTGCGTGAATCTACACGCCGCCATCACCGTCACCGACGACAGCGGCGCCGCCGTCACGCTTGCGCAGCCGGCGCGACGCGTCGTCAGCCTTGCGCCGCACGTCACCGAACTGCTGTTCGCCGCGGGCGGCGGCACGCGCGTGGTCGGCGCGGTGAGCTATAGCGACTACCCGAAGGAAGCGCAGGCCATTCCCCGCGTCGGCGACAACAAGGCGCTCGATCTGGAGCGCATCGTCGCGCTGCATCCTGACCTGATCGTGGTGTGGCGGCATGGCAATGCGGCGCGTCAGCTGGACCGGCTGAAAGCGCTCGGCGTGCCGATCTATTTCAACGAGCCGAAACATCTCGCTGATATCGCGACGAGCCTCACCCAACTCGGCGCGCTGCTCGGCACGCAGCCCACCGCGCGCGCCGCCGCCGATGCCTTCACCAACGACATCGCGCAACTGCGTGAGCGTTATGCCCGGCGGCCGCCCGTGAGCGTGTTCGATCAGGTGTGGGACGAGCCGCTGATGACGCTCAATCGCGACAATGTGTTCGATGAAGTGATCACGCTGTGCGGCGGCGTGAATGTGTTCGCGGCCGAGCCGCTGCGGGTGCCGACGGTCTCGGCGGAAGCCGTGCTCGCGGCGAATCCCGAAGCCATCGTCACCGCGACGCCGGGCGCGACGCCGCCGGACCGCCCCTTGCCCGCGTTCGATCGCTGGCGGCGCTGGACCGCGCTGACCGCCGTGGCGCGCGGCAATCTGTTCGGCATCGACGGCGATCTCATCAACCGGCCAACGCCCCGTCTCGCGCTGGGCGCGGCGCAACTGTGCCGCGATCTCGACGACGCCCGCGCACGCCGAACCCGCTAATCAAGCGTTCCAGCGCACCAGCAGCCACTGTCCGCGCACGCGCCTGAACCACGCGATGCCGTTGAAATCGAGCGGCCATTGCAGCGCATGTTCATTCGCGATGCCCAGCACGTGCGCCGCCAGCAGGCGCATCACGCCCGCATGCGCGACAACGTGAACCGTCTGCTCGCCGGCGCAGGTGTCGTCGAACCAGGCGATCACGCGGCGCGCGAACTGCACCAGATTTTCGCCGCCATGCGGGCGCGCATGCTCGATGTCGGCCGCCCAGGCATCGATGAGCGCCCGCTCGATGCCGTCCCACGCGCGCCCTTCCCATGCGCCGAAGTTCATCTCGGTGAGGCGCGAGTCGAGATGAATCGGGCCATTCGGCAAAAGCGCATGGGCAAGCGACGCGCAGCGCCGCAACGGACTCGCATGCCAGCCGTCGACGCAGCCGGGCACCTTCAGCGCCTGCATGCGCGCTGTCAGATCAAGCGCTGACTCAGCAACATCACGCAGCAAGGGCACGTCCGTCTGCCCGTAGCAGACGCCGGCCTCAATGGCCACTTCCGGATGGCGGATCAGAACGAGATCCATGCGAGCCCGACGAGATAGATCGTGATTTCGAACACCTGCTGCGCGAAGCCGAGGCAGTCGCCCGTATAGCCGCCGATGCGCCGCACGAAGTACCGGCCGATCATCCAGCGCAGCACGCACAGCACGGCAATCGTCACGCCGGCAAGCCTCCAGTCCAGCGCGAAGAGCCAGGGCAAGCCGAACAGCAGCGCCCATCCGAACGATGCCCGACTCATGCGCTGCGCGACCGGCCGGGCCTTGCCTTCGGCGCGAACGTAGTCGAGGGTGACGAGATAACTGATCGCAAAGGCGCGGCTCGCGGCGTGCGCGCCGATCATCGTCCATGCGACGCGATACGGCGGCAACGCGGCCAATGTCTGCCACTTGAGCGCCAGCGCGATCACGAGCGCGATCGCCCCGAACGCACCGATGCGCGAATCGTGCATGATGCGCAGCGCATCGTCCTTCGTGTACGCGCCGCCGAAGGCATCGACGCAATCGGCCAGGCCGTCTTCGTGGAATGCGCCGGTCAGCATGAGCGTCGCGGCCATCGAAAGCAGCACGGCGACGCCCGCCGGAAACACGCGCCACGCGGCCAGCCAGACGAGCGCCGCAACCGCGCCGACCAGTACGCCTACCAACGGAAAATAACGCGCCGCCGCGTTCAGATATTCGCGCTCGAAACCGACCCAGCGCGGCACCGGCACGCGCGTGAAGTAGCCGAGCGCGGTCAAGAAGTAGCGCAGTTCGTCGAGCGGACGCTGCATCTCAGCCGGCCTGATCCGAAACGCCTGCCGACTCGAAGCTCGCCATCTCATCGAGGAAGGCGACCGCCGCGCGCAACACCGGCAGCGCGAGCGCGGCGCCGGTGCCTTCGCCCAGACGCAGGTCGAGTTGCAGCAGCGGCGCCGCTCCGAGATGCGCGAGCATGCGCCGATGACCCGTCTCGTCCGATGCATGCGCGAACACGCAGTAGTCGAGCACCGCCGGCGCGAGCGTCGCGGCGACCAGCAGCGCCGAGGTCGCGATGAAGCCATCGACGAGAATCGTCATGCCCGCACGCGCGGCTTCGAGACACGCGCCCGTCATCATCGCGATCTCGAAGCCGCCGAAAGTCGCCAAGGTATCGACGGTATCGACGGTATCGGCATGCAGTGCCAGCGCGCGGCCCAGCACCTCACGCTTGTGCGCGAGACCGCGATCGTCGAGACCCGTGCCCCGGCCGACACATTCGTCGATCGGCACGCCGCACAGACGGCTCATCAGGCACGCCGCCGCCGACGTATTCGCGATGCCCATCTCACCGAAACCGATCACGTTCGTGCCCAGCGCCGCATGCCGGCGCACGCACGCCGCGCCGCGCGCAATGCCTTCGAGCGCGGTCGCGCGGGACATCGCAGGCTCGCGCGCGAAGTTGCGCGTGCCGGGGCCGAGCGACTCGCGTTCATAGCCCACGTCCGGACCTGCCTGCACAGCTGGAATCGGCGTCGCCACGCCCGCATCGACGATCTCCAGCGCCATGCCCACGGAGCGCGACAGCGCATTGATCGCCGCGCCGCCCGCCAGGAAATTCGCGACCATCTGCGCAGTCACTTCCTGCGGATACGAACTCACGCCTTCCGCGGCGATACCGTGATCGGCGGCAAACACGATCATCGCCGGGCGCACGATGCGCGGCTTCGTCGTGCGCTGGATCAGTCCCGTTTGCAGCGCGAGCGCTTCGAGCCGCCCAAGGCTGCCGCGCGGTTTGGTCTTCATGTCGATGACGCGGCGCAGTTCGGCTTCGAGCGACCGGTCGAGTGCGGGCGGGAGCGGGATGTCGTTGAGCGTGGACATCGGTATTCCTTCAGAAACGGGGGATGGAAGGCACGAGCGCCTCGTGATCGCCGTCGCGCAGCAGCGCAAGCGGATAGCCGAACGCCGCGCTGGCGCGTTCCGGCGTCAGCACCTCGGCGACCGGACCCGCACAGGCGTGGCCGCGGCCATCGAGCAGCAAGGCATGCGTCGCGAAGCGGCGCGCGAGATTCAGGTCATGGCACGAGAACACGACGGTGCGCGCGGGGCCGGTTGAATGTACGCCGGCCGCCGCGCGCAACGCATGCAGGCACGCGATCTGATGATGCAGGTCCAGATGCGACAAGGGTTCGTCGAGCAGCAGCAGCGGCGCGTTCTGGCACAGCACCGCCGCCAGCGCGACCCGCTGCCGTTCGCCGCCCGACAGCGTGAGCACGTCGCGCGCAGCGAATGGCGCGAGGCCGAGCGCGTCGAGCGCCGCGTGCGCGGCGGCGCGATCGTCGGCGCTTTCCCAGCCCCATCCGGTCAGATACGGAAAGCGGTTCAGCAGCACGGTGTCCAGCACGCTGGCGCTGAAGGCGTCGTGAGTTGCCTGCGGCATCAGCGCCCGCACGCGTGCGAGCTGGGCGGCGCGCCATGTCGTGAGCGCTCGGCCATCGAGCGACACGCGGCCTGCCGCCGGCGCGCTCAATCCGGCCAGCACATGGATGAGCGTCGTCTTGCCCGCGCCGTTCGGGCCCGCGACGCACCACATCTCGCCGGGCGCGAAGGTCTGCGTCAGACCGTCGATCAGCGTGCGCTCGCCGGCCCGGAGCACGATGGCGTCGAGATGCAGCTTCATCGCGGTCTCCGCAGCAGCATCCAGAGGAACATCGGCACGCCTGCCAGCGCCGTCACCACGCCCACCGGCAACTGCGCGGGCGCGATCACGGTGCGCGCGGCGAGGTCGGCGGCCATCACCGCGAGACCGCCCGCCAGCGCGGCGGCAGGCACCAGCATGCGTTGATCGTTGCCGAACGCAAGCCGCAGCAGATGCGGCACGACCAGTCCGACGAAGCCGAGCGTGCCCGCCGTGGTCACGGCCGCCGCAGCCGCCAGCGACGCAACCAGGTAGACGCGCAGACGCAGACGCGCCACCGGCACGCCGAGCGCCTGCGCGGCGCTGTCGCCGCGCAGCAGCACGTTCAGCTGCGGCGCTACCGGGAGGATCAACAGCAGCGCGAGCGCCAGCGCCAGCAGTGCGGGCCACGGCGTGGCCGCGCCGTCGAGATCGCCGGTCAGCCAGAAGATCATGCCGCGCAGGCGGTTCTCCGGCGCGATGCTCAACATCAACGTGATCAGCGCGCCCCAGCCGGACGCGATCACGACGCCCGTCAGCAACAGCCGTGGCGATGCGTCCTGGGTGCCGCGCCACAGGTCACGACGCGCGAGCCCGAGCACCAGAACGATGGATGCGAACGCGCCCGCGCAGGCGGCGAGATCGACGCCCCACCACGGCAGCGAGACCAGCATCGCCGCCAGCGCGAAGCTCGCCGCGCCGCCCGAGACGCCGAGCACGTAAGGTTCCGCCAGCGGGTTGCGCAACAGCACCTGCAACAACGCCCCGGCCAGCGCGAGCAGCGCGCCCGACGCAAAGCCCGCGAGGGCGCGCGGCAGGCGCAGCGTAAGGACGATGTCGTCAGCGATATCGGGCGCGGCGGCCCGGGCATGAAAGAGCGCATGAAACAGCGCGGCAAACGCGCGCGAAGGCGGCAGCGCGACGCTGCCCAGCGCAAGCGATGCGATCAGCACGGCGCACGCCGCGGCGGCGAGGCATGCCCATATCGCGGCGGCGCGCGCGCCGTTCATGCCGCGCAGCCGCTCAGGCACGCGGCTCACGACGGATGCCAGCCGAGCGTGAGATAAGCGCCGCGTCGCGGGGTGTTGTAGGCATACGCAAGCTCATAGTCCTTGTCGAAGAGATTGTCGACGCGCGCCGTCACGGTCCATGACTTCGAGATGTCATAGCGCGCCGACAGGTTCACGATGCCGTAGCCCGCGAGCGTCGAATCGTAGTCGCTGCGCTGGCCGCTCACGAGCCACTCGCCGCCCACGCGCCAGCGGCCGACCGTGCGATGCGCGCTCAGCGTCGCGAAATGCCGCGCGCGCCGCGTCAGGTCCTGGTGATTCGTTTCATCGACGGGATTCTGGAACGTGACGCCCGCCCGCACATCCGTTCTGCCGACATGCCCCGCCCACGAACCCTCGACGCCCTGCACCTTCGCCCGTCCGACATTCTGCGCAATGTAGTAGAAGCCGCCGTCGGACACGTAGTCGATCAGGTTCGAATAGCGCGTCTGGAACAGCGTGACGCGCAGCCCGCCGAGTCCGCTCGACGCATACTGCAACGCCGCTTCGACCGAATGGCTGCGCTCCGGTTGAATCGACGGATTGCCGCTGAACGGATAGTAAAGATCGTCGAAGCTCGGCGCGCGGAACGAGGCCGCATAGCTCGCACTCGCCTTCCAGTGCGCGTCGAGGTTGTACGCGTAGCCGAGATAGTAGCTGTTCGCGCCGCCGAAATCGGAATACTGGTCGTGACGCAGGTTCGCCTGGAATTCGCTCGCGCCCAGATGGCCGACATAGCCCGCGAACACCGAATTCACATGCCGGTCGGGGGCGCTGAACTGATCGGAGTCAAGCGTCTGGTCGAGGTGCTCGTAGCCAAAGAGGAACGTGTGCGCGTCGCTGATGCGGATGTCGTTCTGCCACGTGTACTGGCGATTCCCAGAATTGAAGCGGCTCGTATAGACGCCGTTCTGTTCGATGTTCGCGCGATCCTGGCCCTGCGCGATCGTGAAGTGCGTGGTCCAGTTGCCGGTGAGTTTGCCGTTGGCAAACACCGATGCCGAACGCACGCGGTTATGCGATTCGTTAAGATCGGTTGGCTGGCCATAGGCGTCATCGAAGCTGTTGATGCCGTTCGACTGCAGGAAGCGCACGCCCGCATCCCATTGGTCATTGAACCTGTGGCGCAAGGTCGCAGCGACGCTCTCGTTCAGATAGCCGTTCGCGTTGGGATTCGCGCCAGGCGCGAGGTTTGGATCGAGCGACGAGAAGCCGTCGGTCTTCTCACGCGACACGTTCAGGCTGAAGGTGGTGCGGCCGTCTTTGTCCAGCGCGCCGTTCACGCCGGCGGACTGCCGCTGCGTGTGATAGCTGCCGAGCTCGGTCTCGAAGCTGAAACGCGGCGGATGGGGCTCGCCCTCCTTCGTGAAAATCTGCACGACCCCGCCGATCGCGCTGGAACCATACAGCGCCGAGACATTGCCGTTCACCACCTCGACGCGCCCGATCTGGTCCAGCATCACTTGCGACAGCTGCGCCGCGCCGAGCGATGCCGACTCGACCCGCACGCCGTCGATCAGCACGAGTGACTGCGAGGACGACGCGCCGCGAATGAAGAGGCCCGAGTTCGCGCCCGGTCCGCCGTTGCGCGTGATCTGCACGCCGGGCGCCAGCGCGATGAGGCCGAGTGCGTCGTCGGCGTTGCTGTCGGCGATGTCTTGTGTATCGAACAGAGAGGTCTGCGGAATGGAATCAGCGAGCGGCTGCGCTGCACGCGTTGCAGTGACGACGACAGGCGCAAGCGTTTGCGATGCATCATCCGCGGCGGCTGTTGTCGCGGCTTGTGCGGCGCCGGCGAGCGGCAGGAGGACAGTGGCAGCGGCGATGCCGCGACCGGAGAGGCCGTCCCGGACGGCGGCCCATGGCGATTGCATGACGAGTGTTCCCGTGGAGGATGAGCGCGGCCCCGCTCCCCGCGAGGTTCGATGCGCGACGAACGCGCCATGCCGCCAGGAGTCACGCAATGATCGTGCGATGACCGGCGGCAGGCGCGTGGGACTCTGGCCGGTATCCGGGCTGGCGACGGATCGTCCCGCCTTCCCGCGCATCATGCGCAGTGGCGTCGACACGTTTCTTGCAGCGGCCGATGACCGGCCCGGCACATGGATGAATCACGCGAGATCCACGCGCCCACGCTGCAAAAACGCGTATGAGACGACTTGCAACTTGCGTTGCGGTCGCTTACCGTTGCGGGGGCAGCACAGGTTGGCTCCGTCCTGTTCCGCCGCCATTCGGTGGTTTGGCGGCTTCAAGGACTTCGCTCCCTGTTTCCCGTTTGACTGCATGCGCGAGAGCCGCGCGTGCGAGCACCAGAAGTGCGGCAAGTGTAGGAGCGCGGGTCGGGACCGTCAAGAAACGGCGCACCCTGGCGCGAAGGACAGCAGGCGGCGCGTGAAGATGCGAAGAACAAACGAACTCAGCGAGCGAGAATCAGCCTGACTGTATCCACGAGCAAATCAACGCGCGTGTTTTCTGCACACGAATGCACGGCGAGATGCGCGAGAACCCGGGGTTTGCGCGCACGATCGCGTGCTGTTACGTCTCGAAACGAGACAATTATCGGTAGCTCCGTTGAACCGCGCTAAAATGCGAGGTCTTTAGAGGACGCAGCACATGCTCAACGAACTCGAATCACTGTCAGGAAATATCGGCCGGCTGATCCAGATCAGCGAGCGCCACAATCAGGCGCGAGCCGCGCTGCAAGAACAACTCGAGCAACTGCGCACCGAGTACGCCAATCTTCAGTCCGACCTCGCGCAGGTCCGCGAAGAACGCGACACGCTGCAGTCCGAACGCGATTCCCTCTCCGCCAAGATCGACGACGCGCAAGTCCGCCTCAACGCGATCCTCGAAAAACTGCCGCGCGCAAAGTCCGCGCAGCACGGCGAATCCGAAAATCAACTCGATCTCCTCGAAGCCGATTCGCAGGGTGCGCATGAACATGCGCATGCCCCCGAAGCGGAAATGCACGGCGAGCATCATCAAGGAGAGAAGGCATGACGACCACGCAAATCGAAGTCTCCATTCTGGGGCAGCCCTATCGCCTCGCCTGCTCGCCTGAAACGGAAGGCCCCTTGCGCGAAGCCGTCGCACGCGTCGATGCCGAGATGAACAAGGTGCGCAACGCGAGCAACGTGCGCGGCACGGATCGCATCGCGGTGATGGCGGCGTTATCGCTGGCGTCGGAATTGCTCAAGCTGCAGGACAGCGTGCGTCATGGCGAAGCCTTCCCGGCCGAGGAAATTCGTCGCACGATGCACTCGATGAACGACCAGCTCGGCGCCGTCATTGCACAATATGAAGTGCAATAAAGCGCGTTGATGCGGTTGATCAAGCCAGGGTTGTGAAGGGTCAATCAGCGCGCCACGGCGATCGAAAAAAGAAACCGCACCGGGGCTGCAGAAGGCAAACGATTGGTGTAGAGTGACGTTTCCCTGCCTGGTTCGCCAAGGTCATATATTCCTTGAACCAATGCTACATTGGCACGGTTGCGGAACCTTGCAACATGGGCGCGCGCGTCGCTAGTCCGATGTACCCGAAGTGTTGCTTACCGCGACCAATCTTGAACCCAGGTTCAGGATGCCGGCCTAGCGGCTATGGCGGGGACCTCATCTCAAACGGCATCGGTTTTTCCGATGCCGTTTTCATTTGATGCAGTGCTTTTGCATTCCCCTTCCCATCGTCGATCACGCATAACGAACAATCATGCGCTACTGGCTGATGAAGTCCGAACCGGACGAAGCGAGCATCGATCACCTGGCGCACGCGCCGAAGAAAACCCTGCCGTGGACGGGCGTGCGCAACTATCAGGCGCGCAACTTCATGCGCGATCAGATGCAGGTCGGCGACGGCGTGCTGTTCTATCATTCGAGCTGTCCGGAGCCCGGCATCGCGGGTATCGCGAAGGTCTGCTCCACCGCCTATCCGGACCCCACACAGTTCGATTCCAACAGCGACTACTACGATCCGAAGTCCACGCAAGAGACGCCGCGCTGGATGCTGGTCGACGTGAAGTTCGTCAAGAAGACGCCGCTGATTCCGCTCGCCACATTGCGCGAGCATGCTGAGCTCGCGGACATGCAGGTCCTCGCACGCGGCAATCGACTGTCGATCACGCCCGTCACTGATATGCAATGGCGCTTCATTACCGAGCATCTCGTCTAACAAGGAACTTACGACGCGCGGCCGCCGCCTAAAGGCGGTCGCAAATCACGCGACGCATTACATGATTGCCTTGCGTCTGGAGCCTTCGATGACCTACAAGAAAACTGCCGCCGCCCTCGCCCTGCTCGCGATGTCCGGCGCCGCGTTCACCTTCTCTCAATCCGCCGCCGCGCAGACGGTGATCAATCAACAGCCCGCGGGCGTGCTGTCGCTGTCGGCGCAATCGAGCGCGCAGGTGGCGCAGGATGTCGTGACCATCACGCTCTTCTACGAACAGGAAGCCGCCGATCCCTCCTCGCTCACCAACACGCTCAATCAACGCGCCGAGTCGGCCTTGCGCGAGGCACGGGGCGTCGACGGCGTGACGGCGAAGAGCGGCTCGTTTACCGTGTATCCGTCCACGGATCGCGACGGCAAGATCTCCGCCTGGCGCGGCCGCACGGAAGTCGTGCTCGAATCGCACGACTTCGCGGCGGTCTCGAAGCTCGCGGGCAAGATGAGTGCGTCGATGCAGGTGGGCAGCGTGGCCTTCTCGCTGTCGCCGGAAGCGCAGCGCACGGCCGAGCAGAAGCTCGTGACGCAGGCCATCGACGCATTCCGCAAGCAGGCGCAGACCGCCGCGCAGTCGTTCGGCTACAGCAACTTCTCGATCAGGGAAGTGAACATCGGACACAGCGGCGTTCAGCCGCGCCCGGTCATGATGATGCAGTCGCGCGCAATGAGCGCCGATGCGAAGATGGCCGCGCCGATCGCGATGGAAGCCGGCACGACGACCGTGACCGTCGATGTGAACGGCTCCGTGCAGATGGGACGTTAAGCGGGTTGCGGGGCCCGCACGGCCCCGCGTCCTTCAGGCCTGCGCGGATTCCGGCGGCAGGCGCAGATTGCGCTTGTACGCCCACACCATCATCAGCACGCCGGCGATGATCATCGGCAGCGAGAGCCACTGGCCCATCGAGAGATTGAACGCGAGCAAGCCGAGATAGTCGTCCGGCTCGCGCGCGAATTCCACCGTGAAGCGCGCCAGTCCATAGCCGATCAGAAACAGCGCGGAGACGGCGCCAACGGGCCGCTGCTTGCGCGAGAACGTCCAGATCAGGATGAACAGCACCAGCCCTTCCAGCGCGATTTCATACAGTTGCGACGGATGGCGCGGCAGCATGTGATAGCGCTGAAAAATCTCGGTGAGATGGTATTGCGCGTCCAGTTGCGGATTCTTCGAGAGCCACACGGCGTCGTCGTTGGTCGAGTTCTGGAACAACATCGCCCACGGCGCGTTCGGGTCCGTCACGCGGCCCCACAGTTCGCCGTTGATGAAGTTGCCGAGACGCCCGGCCGCGAGTCCGAGCGGCACCATCGGCGCGACGAAATCCGTCACTTGCAGCCAGGTGCGCTTGCGCTGCCACGCGAACAGCACCATGGCGAGCGTCACGCCGAGGAAGCCGCCGTGAAACGACATGCCGCCTTCCCACACCTTGAAGATGTCGAGCGGATGCGCGGCGTAGTAACTCACCTTGTAGAAGATCACATAGCCGATGCGGCCGCCGAGAATCGTGCCGAGCACGCCGTAGAACAGCATGTCGTCGATGTCTTTCGCGCTCCAGCCTTGGCGCGACACATAGGGCAGGCGCAGGCGCAGCCGCCCGATGACGATGGCCGACACGAAGGCCACGAGATACATGAGGCCGTACCAGCGTACGGCGAGCGGTCCGAGATGGATGGCGACGGGATCGAAATTGGGATGTATGAGCATGCTGATGTCGAAGAGCTGACGGACTTCGAGGGGGCCTCGAGCGAACCTCAAGGCCGCATCATACAGAACCGGCGCCTTGCGCCCGCGAACGGACGATGTCGATGAAGCCGGCCAGCACCGGGCTCACTTCCGCCGCGCGCCACACGAGCCCCGTTTCGACGAGCATCGCCGGGTCCTCCGGCGCGCGCAACGGCCGGTACACGACGCCCGTGCGCCGCAGATGCCGCAGCGAACGCGGCACGAGCGCGACGCCCATGCCCGCCGAGACCAGGCTCACGATGGTCTGCATCTGGATGGCCTCCTGGCCGATGCGCGGCGTCAGGCCCGCAGCGCCGTAGCAGCCCATGATGCTGTCGTACAGGCCGGGCGCGAGCCGTCGCGGAAACACGATGAGCGGCGCGCCGGCCAGCGCGGTCAGTTCGACGCCCGTGTCCGCCCACTCCGGCTCGCCCTGCCCGAGCTCGCGCGCGGTGGCGGCGGGCATCGCGACGACCAGTGGTTCGCGCGCCACCGGCAGATACGACAGCGCGCCCGCATGGCGCGCCGGCAGCGGCGGAATGACGAGCCCGGCGTCGATGCGGCCGGCCACCAGTTCCTCGATCTGCACGTCGCTGGTTGCTTCGGTCAGTTGCAGCCGGACGCCCGGATGGCGCGCGCCGAACGCGTGCAGCAGTGCGGGCAGCAAGCCGTAGTCGGCCGTGGAGACGAACGCGAGCGACAGCACGCCCGCCTCGCCGCGCGCCAGTGACTGCGCCAGCGGACGCAGCGCATCGGCGGACGCGAGCAGGCGCCGCACCTCGGGCAGCAGATCCTTGCCGACCGGCGTCAGTTCCACGCTCCGTTTCGTCCGCACGAACAATGCAACGCCAAGCGCTTCTTCCAGCCCGCGTATCGCCTGCGAGAGCGGCGGCTGGGTCATGGCCAGGCGCACGGCGGCGCGGCCGAAGTGCATCTCCTCGGCGACCGTGACGAAGTAGCGCAAGAGGCGCAGATCGAAAGGCGGGGTGCGCGGATCCATTGATATGTTTTGCGACCTTATTAGCCATGAATAATATATTGGACAGATACATCGCGCGAGTCGCATGCTTGCCGGACTAGACCAAAAATTCCCCTCAGGAGCACACCATGGCCTTCAATCGCCGCTCGAAGCACATCACCCAGGGCGTTGCGCGCTCGCCCAATCGCTCGATGTATTACGCCCTCGGCTATCAGGAAGCCGACTTCGACAAGCCGATGATCGGCGTCGCCAACGGGCATTCCACCATCACGCCGTGCAATGCCGGCCTGCAACCGCTCGCCGACGCGGCCATCGAGGCGATCCGCAAGGCCGACGCCAATCCGCAGATTTTCGGCACGCCGACCATTTCGGACGGCATGTCGATGGGCACCGAAGGCATGAAGTATTCGCTGGTGTCGCGCGAGGTGATCGCCGACTGCGTCGAGACCGCCGTGCAAGGGCAGTGGATGGACGGCGTCGTGGTGATCGGCGGGTGCGACAAGAACATGCCGGGCGGCATGATCGGCATGGCGCGCATGAACGTGCCGTCCATCTATGTGTACGGCGGCACCATCCGCCCGGGCAACTGGAAGGGCCGCGACCTGACCATCGTGTCGTCGTTCGAGGCGGTCGGCGAATTCTCCGCGGGCCGCATGAGCGAGGAAGACTTCAAGGGCGTCGAGAAAAACGCGTGCCCCTCCACGGGTTCGTGCGGCGGCATGTACACCGCCAACACGATGAGCTCATCGTTCGAGGCGCTCGGGATGTCGCTGATGTATTCATCGACGATGGCGAATCCCGATCACGAAAAGGTCGAGTCCGCCGCCGAATCGGCGCGTGTGCTCGTCGAGGCCGTGAAGAAGGATCTGAAGCCGCGCGACATCATCACGAAGCAGTCGATCGAGAACGCCGTCGCGCTGATCATGGCAACGGGCGGCTCCACCAACGCCGTGCTGCACTATCTGGCCATCGCGCATGCGGCGGAGGTGGAATGGAGCATCGACGACTTCGAGCGCATGCGCAAGAAAGTGCCGGTGATCTGCGACCTGAAGCCGTCGGGCCAGTATGTCGCGACCGATCTCCACAAGGCCGGCGGCATTCCGCAAGTGCTGAAGCTCCTGCTCGATGCCGGTCTCCTGCACGGCGACTGCATGACGATCACGGGCCGCACGATCGCTGACGAGTTGAAGGACGTGCCGGCCAAGCCGCGCGCCGACCAGAAGGTCATCTTCCCGATCGCACAGGCGCTTTACAAGCAAGGCCACCTCGCGATCCTGCGCGGCAATCTCGCGGAAGACGGCGCGGTCGCGAAGATCACGGGCCTGAAGAATCCGGTCATCACCGGTCCCGCGCGCGTGTTCGACGACGAGAAGAGCGCAATGGACGCGATTCTCGCCGACAAGATCACGGCCGGCGACATTCTCGTGCTGCGCTATCTCGGGCCGGTGGGCGGACCGGGCATGCCGGAGATGCTTGCGCCGACGTCCGCGATCATCGGCAAGGGATTGGGCGAGTCAGTCGGCTTCATCACCGACGGGCGTTTCTCGGGCGGCACATGGGGCATGGTGGTCGGGCACGTGGCGCCGGAAGCGTATGCCGGCGGGACCATCGCGCTGGTGCAGGAAGGCGATTCGGTCACCATCGACGCGCACAAGTTGCTGCTGCAGCTGAACGTGGACGACGCCGAGCTCGCGCGCCGCCGCGCCGCCTGGAAGCAGCCGGCGCCGAAGTACACACGGGGCGTGCTGGCGAAATTCGCAGCGTTGGCGCAGCCGGCCAACAAGGGCGCAGTAACGGGCTAAAGCGCGGGCTGAAACGCGGGCTGAAACGCACGGGCCAATCGTGAACAAGGGGCGCAGCGGCGCCCCTTGCCGCATCATGCGTGTCGCACGCCATGTCTCCTATAATGCGCGACAACGTGAAGCGTGCGCGTGCATCGGGGAGACCACATGAAAGCACAGCTCAGGAGCGTCGTTGCGGGACTGGTGTGGTGGAGCGTGTGCGGCGTGGCTTGCGCGCAGAACGAAAGCGCCTCGATGCTCGCGTTCGCGCAAAGCCACAATTGCATGAGCTGTCATTCGGTCTCGCGCAACTTCATGGGGCCGTCGTTCGACAGCGTGGCTCACAAGTATGGGCAAGTCGAAGGCGCGCGCGACATGCTCGCGCGCCGGATCATGGAAGGCGGCGTGGGCGTGTGGGGCCCGGTGCCGATGCCCGCCAATACGCAGATTTCACCGGATCAGGCCGCGGCGCTCGCCGACTGGATCCTCTCGCTGCACTAACAAGCGCATGCGTCCTTCATGCGCCCTTCATGCGCCCTTCATGCACCGTTTACTCGCCGTGCTGACGGCGCAACTCGATTTCCACCGCCTCGCGCACCCATTCGCTCATGTGGCTCTCGAGCGCCGTCGCCACTTCACGCGTGATGGCCGAGACCAGTTGGGCCGAGTGCTCGCGCAGCACTTCACGGCAGCGCTCCTCGATCAGCGCGCGGGCATCGCCCGTCAGGAACTGCGTGAAGCGTCCGCGCAATTGCCCGGCGATCTGTTCCGCGTCGTATTCGATCGCGAGATTGGCGGACGGCGCACGCGCGTACTCCGGCTTGCCGGGCACGACGACGTCGGTGAGGACCGGAATGGAGGGATCAAAGGAATGCGGCTTGTCCGTCATGGGAAGGGGTCTCCTGTCGAGCGCGGCAGCCAGGCCGCGTCGGTGTTCAAGGCGTGGTGGTTCGAACAGAGCTTAGCCAGCCACGCCCGGCCGCTCTGTTCGCTCACCCGCCCTGATTGCCTTGATTGTGCGTTTCGATGACATAGCCGCGATCGCGATAGAAGCGATAGCGCTCACGCCCCGCCGCCAGTTCCTCGCCCTCGCTGACGACGATCTCCACCAGCCGCTCGAAGCGCGCGAATTGCGCCGACACCGGCGCGCCGAGATTCACCAGCACCTGATGATGCGGCGCTTCGTCGAGATTCGAGGTCAGCACGACCGGCGTGTCCTGCGCGAGCGGACTCTTCGCCATGCAGTGCGGCACGAATTCGAGCGGCTGGAAGGTCCACAGCTGCTCGTCGAAGGCGGCGAGCCGCGCGGGCTCCGCGAGCACGACGAGCGGCTTGCCGCTCAGGTACGCCTTGCGCGCGAGGCGGCAGGCGTACGCGAGCGGATCGCCGACGTTCGTATGGAAGTCGATGCGCGTCATACGTGCGTCATGCCCACATCACGCGCCGGCGCGGTCGATCAGGAACTGCGCGAGCAAGGGCACCGGCCGGCCGGTCGCGCCCTTCGCCGCGCCGCTCTTCCACGCGGTGCCGGCGATGTCGAGGTGCGCCCACGGATAGTTCGCCGCGAAACGCGACAGGAAGCATGCCGCCGTTACGCTGCCCGCCGGACGCCCGCCGATGTTCGCCAGGTCCGCAAAGTTCGACTTGAGCTGATCCTGATACTCGTCGTCGAGCGGCAGGCGCCACGCCGGATCGACGGCTTCGCGCGAAGCGTCGAGCAGTTCGCCCGCCAAAGCGTCGTCCTTCGCGAACAGACCCGTGTTGTGATGGCCGAGCGCGATGATGCACGCGCCCGTCAGCGTCGCGATATCGATCACGGCGGACGGCTTGAAGCGTTCCGCGTAAGTGAGCGCGTCGCACAGGATCAGGCGGCCTTCGGCGTCCGTGTTGAGCACTTCGATGGTCGTGCCGTTCATCGCGGTGACGATGTCGCCCGGCTTGAGCGCATTGCCCGCGGGCATGTTCTCGCAGGTCGGCACCACACCGATCACGTTGAGCTTGAGGCCCATCTCGGCCACCGCGCGCAGCGTGCCGAACACGGATCCCGCGCCGCACATGTCATATTTCATTTCGTCCATGCCCTCGCCGGGCTTGATCGAGATGCCGCCTGAATCGAACGTGATGCCCTTGCCGACCAGCACGATGGGCGCGTTCTTGCCCTTCGCCTTGGTGGCGTCGCCCGCGCCTTGATAGTGCATGACGATGAACTGCGGCGGCTCGACCGAGCCCTTCGCCACCGACAGGAACGAGCCCATGCCGAGCGCCTCGATCTGCTTCTGGCCGAGCACCTCGACCTTGAGCTTCCAGTCGCGGCCGAGCTTCTTCGCGGTCTGGCCGAGATACGTGGGCGTGCAGACGTTGGGCGGCAGGTTGCCGAGATCGCGTGTGAGGTCCATGCCGTTGGCGATGGCCACGCCCTGCTTCAACGCGGCCTTGGCTGCCTTCTCGTCGGCGCTGAAGACGCTGAACACGACCTTCTTGAGCGCGCGCGGCGTGGTGTCCGGCTTGCTCTTCATCTGCGTGAACTTGTAGGTCAGTTCGCGCAGCGCGAGGATGGCGGCGCGCACGGCCCAGTCGCCGCTGCGCTCCTGGATCGGCAATTGCGCGAGCGTGAAGGTGGCCTGGCCGATCTTCGCGCCGAGCAGCACGCGCCATGCGGCGCGCACGGCTTCGCCATAGGCTTTCTGCGTGAAGGCATCTTGCTTGCCGAGCCCGACGAGCAACACGCGCGAAGCGCCGATGCCGGTCACTTCGGGCACGAGCAGCGTGGTGCCGGCGCGGCCGCTCATGTCGCCGGCCTTGACGATGCGCGAAATCAGGCCCTGGGTCGCGACATCCATGTCACGCGCAGCGCCCGTGAGCGACTGCGCTTCGAAGATGCCGAGGACGATGACATCCGACTTTCCGGTAAGGAAACCATTTGCCTCGCCTTCGCTCCAATCACAGGCTTTTATGCTAAAGTCCATCGCGCTTATCCTCGGATAAAATCTTGGCTGAAGGATGAAAGCCGCAATTATCCGCTATTTTTTCCGCGGCAGTCACCGGTTTGCGGCGTGAGGGTAAGCAAGACCCCTCCCCGTCTGCCGAAGAGGTGCGTGCGTGATTCCGCATCGCCGCCAGTCTTAAGCAAAATTCAATGATCTTCGAACGCTCCCTGCAGCGCGAACTCGCGTACACGGCCGGCGCCGTGTTCATGGTGCTGCTCACGATCATGCTGACGACCATGATGATCCGCATCGTCGGCTTCGCGGCGCAGGGTCAGATTGACCCGAGAGACGTCGTCGTGCTGATCGGGCTCACTGTCATCGGCTATCTCGCGGTCATGCTGATCGTGACGCTGTTCGTGTCCATCCTGTTCGTACTGACGCGCTGGTATCGCGATTCCGAAATGGTCGTGTGGCTCGCCTCGGGCGTGAGCCAGACCCAGCTCATCAAGCCGGTCGCCGTGTTCTCCACGCCGATCATCATCCTCATCATGTTCTTCGCGTTCGTCGGCTGGCCCTGGTCGAACCAGCAGAGCAAGCTCATCAAGGCGCGCTTCCAGCAACGCGATGAAGTGTCCTTGCTGGCGCCCGGCCAGTTCCGCGAATCGCCGTCGAGCCACCGCGTGTTCTTCATCGAGAAAATGTCGCCAGACCAGGCCCAGGTGCAGAACGTGTTCGTCACCAGCACGGAAGGCGGCAAGGTCAACGTGATCGTGTCGCAGACGGGTCACACGGAAACGCGCAACGACGGCGATCGTTTCATCGTGCTGGACAACGGCCGCCGCTATGACGGCGAACCCGGCCAGCCCAACTTCCGCATCATGGAGTTCGAGCGCTACGGCGTGAAGATCATGAGCCGCCAGGTCGTCAACACGCCGAGCACCACCGGCATTTCGACGCCCGACCTGCTGGCCACGCCCACCAAGGACAATCTCGCGGAATTCGCCTGGCGCGCGGGGCTGCCGCTCATCGCCATCAACCTGATGCTGCTCGCCATTCCGCTGTCCTACCAGAATCCGCGTCGCAGCCGCACCATCAACCTCGTGATGGCCGTGCTCATCTATCTCACCTATTCGAACCTGCTGAACGTCGTGCAATCGTGGATCGAACAGGGCAAGGTGTCCTTCGGCGTGGGACTGGTGGGACTGCACGTGATCGTGGGCGCGCTGGTCGCGTTCATCTTCTGGCTGCGGATCCGCAACCGGCCGCTCTTCAGGCTTGCATCCCTGACGCGTTCGAAGGGAGCCTGAACCCATGCGCATCTACGAACGATACTTCGCGCGCCAGATCTACCTCGCGTTCATCTTCATCCTGTTCGCGTTTTCAGGCCTGTTCTTCTTCTTTGACCTGATCAACGAGCTGAACACGGTCGGCCACGGCAACTACAAGCTCCCGCTCGCGGTGTTGCGCGTCGCGTTGCAGACGCCGTCGCGCTTTTACGAAATCATTCCGGTCGCCGCGCTCATCTCGGCCATCTACGTCTTCGCGCAAATGGCGGCGGCGTCCGAGTTCACGATCTTCCGCGTCTCCGGGCTCTCGACCGGCGCCGCGCTGCGTTCGCTGCTGAAGATCGGCGTACCGCTCGTGCTCGTCACCTATCTCATCGGCGAGGTGGTGGGGCCGTACACGGACCAGTTGTCCGAGCGTGTGCGGCTCGAGGCGCTCGGTTCGTCGGTATCGTCGAACTTCCAGTCCGGCGTGTGGGTGAAGGACACGCTGACCGCCAAGGAAAACGGCGAGCAGGTGACGCGCTTCGTCAACGTCGGCACGCTGAATCCGGATACGTCCATCGCCGACGTGCGCATCTACGAGTTCGACGGCAAGTTCCGCCTGACCAACGTGCGCATCGCGAAGACCGGCGTGTACGAGCCGCCGGGCCACTGGAAACTGACCGGCGTAACCGACACGCGACTCTCCGACGCACCGCCGCAAGCCGTGAATCCCGGCGATACGCTGAACCCGGTGTATCGCGCGACCCAGACGACGCTGCCCGAATACTCGCTGCGCTCGGAACTGACGCCGCAGATTCTCTCGGTGCTGCTGGTGTCGCCGGATCGCATGTCGATGTTCAACCTGTTCCGCTATATCCAGCACTTGACGGAGAATCATCAGGACACGCAGCGTTATCAGATCGCGTTCTGGCGCAAGATTCTTTATCCGTTCGCCGTGTTCGTGATGCTGATCCTGTCGTTGCCGTTCGCCTATCTGCACACGCGCGCCGGTGTGGTCGGCGTGAAGGTGTTCGGCGGCATCATGATCGGCATGAGCTTCCAGTTGTTCAACACGCTGTTCTCGCATATCGGCAATCTGAATACCTGGCCCGCGCCGATCACCGCGGCCGTGCCTGCCCTCGCCTATCTCGCCGTCGGGCTGCTGGGCTTGAAGTGGGTGGAGCGGCACTGACGGCTCGATTTCCCCGGAGCGCACGATGAGCAAGCACGGCATCATCCTGTTCGGTCACGGCGCACGCGATCCGCGCTGGGCCGAGCCCTTCGAGCGGCTGGCGGCGAAACTGCGCGCAACGCGTGCCGAGCCGGTTACGCTTGCCTTCCTCGAACTGATGACGCCGGACTTGCCGGCGGCGGTGGCGTCGCAGGTTGCCTCAGGGTGCGATGCGATCACCGTCGTGCCGGTGTTCTTCGGGCAAGGCGGACATGTGCGGAAGGATCTGCCGGAGATCGTCGCGCGGTGTCAGGCGGCGCATCCGGGTGTGGTCATTTCTTGCGCGACGGCCGTCGGTGAGGACGATGCCGTGCTGGACGCGGTCGCGGGATATTGCTTGAGGCAAGTGGGAAAGTAAGCCGGCCGCGCGCGCAACGAGACGGCAACCGGACGGAAAACGCAGCATCCTTCTAGCCGACAACGCAAAGAGAAAGTGGCTCAGATTGGTGCAACTCTAGCCCGCTCCTATAACAAAAAAGCGCACCGTTTCACCAGTGCGCTTCTCATGATTTGCTCGAACACCCTGCCTCAAGCCGCCGCCTGCATCCCCTTCAAATGCACCTTCGGCTTCACCAACGCCCGTTCGCGAAACGCCTCGCCAATCATCAACAAGCTCGGCTGCGACGGGTCCAGCCATTCCTGCGCCTCACCCAGCGCCATCTGCGCGAGCGTCAACGTCAGCGTGCGTTCACGCGCCGTGCTGCAGGCCTCGACGATCGCGACCGGCGTTGCGCCCGGACGTCCCGCATCGATCAATTGCTGAGCGATTTCCGGCGCGCTTTCGCGGCCCATGTAGAACACGAGCGAATCCGCCTGTGCCTGCTCGCGGATAGTCTCGCTGTCCGCGGCGCGCGAGTGCGTCGCCAGCGCCACGCTGCGCGACACGCCGCGCAAGGTTAGCGAGCGCTTCAGCGACGCCGCGCTCGCCAGCGCCGCCGTAATGCCCGGCACCACCTCGTACTCGACACCTGCCGCTTCGAGCGCGCGCATTTCCTCGTCGGCGCGGCCGAACAGCATCGGGTCACCGCCCTTCAGGCGCACGACCAGACCATGCTCCTGCGCCGCATCGACGATCTGCTTGTTGATGAAATGCTGGGCCGTCGAACGCTGGCCGCAGCGCTTGCCGACCGCGATCTTCTTCGCGTTGGGCGCGTAGTCGAGCATCGCCGGCTCGATCAGCGCGTCGTGCAGCACCACATCCGCTTGTTCGAGCAGACGCATGCCGCGCACGGTGATGAGATCCGCCGCGCCCGGCCCCGCTCCGATCAGATAGACCTTACCCATAGCTTTCATCGTTGGACTCACGCGTTCAGCATCCTCATGCGGAAACCGCACGAATCATACCGGCCGCGACCGTGTGATGCGTCGCTTCGTCGATCAGCACGAACGCGCCGGTGCCCTGATGCGTATCGTACTCGTCCGCGACGAGCGGCTTCTGCAACGTGAGCGCCACGCGGCCGATATCGTTCATCGCGAGCGTTCCGCGATCCACCGAATGCGACAGCGTATGCACGTCCAGCACCTGCTTCACCGCGCCGATCCGCGTGAACACCGTATTGGTCGTCTGCTTCAGCAAGTATTTGCGCTGCAGCGAAAGCGGTTCTTCGTCGAACCAGCAGAGATCGGCTTCGAGCTTCTTCGCCGGTTCGACCTTCTGCGTCAGCGGGACGAAGGTATCGCCGCGCGACACATCGACGTCTTCCGTCAGGCGGATCGTCACCGTCTGGCCCGCGAACGCGCGGTCCACCGGCGCCACGCCGCCCGGCACCGGGGCGATGATCTCGGCGACCGTCGCTTCGCGGTTGGCCGGCAGCACGGCGATGGCATCGCCCACGCGCACTTCGCCCGCCTCGACCCGGCCCATGTAGCCGCGGAAGTCGTCGGCCTGCGAGCCGTCCTGACGCGCGACCCACTGCACCGGGAAACGCAGCGCCTGATCGTTGGGCTGCGCGACCGGCAGCGATTCGAGCAGATCGAGCAGCGGCTCGCCCGCATACCAGGGCATGCGCTCGCTGGCCGAAACGATGTTGTCGCCCTTCAGCGCCGAGACCGGCACGAAGCGCACGTCAGCAATGCCGAGCTGGCGCGCGAGCACGACGTAGGCGTCGCGAATCTCGTTGAAACGGGCTTCGCTGTACTCGATCAGATCCATCTTGTTGATCGCGACGATCACATGCTGCAGGCCGAGCAGCTTGACGATCGCGCTATGACGCTTGGTCTGCGGCAGCAGTTGCGCGACGCCGTTCTCGAGCGTGACGCGCGTCGCGTCGACGAGAATGATCGCCGCATGCGCGGTCGATGCGCCCGTCACCATGTTGCGGGTGTACTGCTCGTGGCCGGGGGTATCGGCGATGATGAACTTGCGCTTGGCCGTCGCGAAATAGCGGTACGCGACGTCGATGGTGATGCCCTGCTCGCGCTCGGCTTCCAGTCCGTCCGTCAGCAGCGACAAATCGATTTCATCGCCGGCGGTGCGCTTGTTCTTCGCGCGCGAAATCGCGGAAAGCTGATCCGACAATACCGCCTTGCTGTCGTACAGCAGGCGTCCGATCAGCGTGCTCTTGCCGTCGTCCACGCTGCCTGCCGTGATGAAGCGCAACACGCCCAGGTCTTCTGCTTGATAGATGCTCATGATTCGTTCGTCCTTGGGGCGTATCGCTTAGAAATAACCTTGCTTCTTGCGCTGTTCCATCGCGGCTTCCGACGCCTGGTCGTCCATCCGCGTCGCGCCGCGTTCCGTGATTTCCGTCACGGCCGTTTCCGCGATGATCTTCTCGACGTCGTCGGCGTCGCTCGCCACCGGGCAGGTGCAGCTGATGTCGCCGACCGTGCGGAAGCGGACTTGGGTAACCTCGGCCGTTTCGCCCTCGCGCACCGGCGTGAGCGGCGTCACCGGCACCAGCAGGCCGTTGCGGCGCACGATCTCGCGGTCATGCGCGTAGTAGATCGACGGCAGTTCGAGCTTTTCGCGCCCGATGTATTGCCAGATGTCGAGTTCGGTCCAGTTCGAGATAGGGAACACGCGCAGGTGTTCGCCTGCATGCAGGCGCGCGTTATAGAGGCTCCACAGTTCCGGGCGCTGCGCCTTCGGATCCCACTGACCGAACTCGTCGCGGAACGAGAAGATGCGCTCTTTCGCGCGGGCCTTCTCTTCGTCGCGGCGCGCGCCGCCGATCATCGCCGTGTAGCCGTATTCCTCGATGGTCTCGAGCAGCGTCACTGCTTGCACGGCATTGCGCGAATCGGTCTCGCGGCGCAGGCGCACCGTGCCCTTCTTGATGGAATCTTCCACGTGGCCCACCACCAGCTCGGCGCCGATCTCGGCCGCGCGGCGGTCGCGGAAATCGATCACTTCCTGGAAGTTGTGGCCGGTGTCGATATGCACGAGCGGGAACGGCAGCGACGTCTTGCGGTTCGCGCCGAGTCCGAACGCCTTCAGCGCGAGCGCCAGCACGACCACCGAATCCTTGCCGCCCGAGAACAGCAGCGCGGGCTTGCTGCATTCGGCGACCAGTTCGCGAATGATGTGGATCGACTCGGCTTCGAGCCAATCCAGGTGATCCATGCGCGTAGCCTGATTGACGACCGGCGCGTTGACGGTTGAGTCGAGCGTCGTGCTCATGTTCTCGATCCTTTTTTGTGGCGGCGCTTGGGTTCTTCGAAGCGTCGCGTTCAGTGACTGGGTGTAATGCGGCGTCTTATGTGACTTATGCGCCTTGGATCGCCGAGCTCGGTGCTTCCTCGACAACCTTGATGTTCGTGATGTGCAGACCGCATTCCTTCGTATCGCGCGACTCCCACCACCAGCGGCCCGCCCGGCTGTCCTCGCCGGGACGCACGGCGCGCGTGCAGGGTTCGCAGCCGATGCTCGGATAACCGCGCGCATGCAGCGGATTCACCGGGACGTCGAGCGCCTTCAGGTAATCCCACACATCGGCTTCGGTCCAGTCCGTGAGCGGATTGAACTTCGCGATGTTGCGCGGTTCGTCGTGCTCTTCCTCATGCAGTTCGGCGCGCGTGACCGACTGCTCGCGGCGCTGACCGGTCACCCATGCGGACACATCCGACAGCGCACGATTGAGCGGCTCGACCTTGCGGATATGGCAGCAGCTCTTGCGTAAATCAATGCTTTCGTAGAACGCGTTGAGGCCGTGATCGCGCACATAGGCATCCACGGCATCCTGTTGCGGCAGGAACTGCTCGATGTCATAGCCATAACGCTGCTTGACGGTATCGAGCATGCCGAGCGTCTCCGCATGCAGGCGGCCCGTGTTCAGCGAAAAGATGCTGATCTTCACGCCGCGCGACAGAATGGCGTGCGTCAGCACCATGTCTTCCGCGGCGAGGCTGCTGGCTAGCTTGACGCGCTCGTGGCGCGCTGCGATCGAATCGAGCAGCGCGTCGAGGCGTTCAACCTTGGCTTGCAATTCAGGGGTCATGCCTTACGCTCCAAGCGTCGCGATCAATGCCGCGCGGCGGCGAAACAGCGGTTCGGGATTGTCGGTGGCGCCTTGATACAGCTCGGTGAATTCGCCGAACGCATTGAGCGCGTCGTGAATGTCCTTGTCGGCGCGCACGGCGAACGCGTCGAAACCACAGCGCGCGTGAAACGCGACCTGGTCACGCAAGACATCGCCGATCGCGCGCAGTTCGCCGGTCCACTGATAACGCTCGCGCAGCAGGCGGCCGATGGAGAAACCACGGCCATCGCGAAACACCGGGAAATCCACGGCGATCACGTTCAACTGGGCAAAGTCCGCGACGAGGTCGGCGGGTTCGTCATCCGGCGCGAGCCACACGCCGATGTCTTCCTGCGGGCGCGTCGCGACGATCGCCGCCTTGTGTTCCTTCCACAGCGCGAACGGCACGATGATCTTGCCGGCCGGCAGCGCGTCGACGGCGGGCAGCGTGCCGTCTTCCGCCGCGCGCACGACGGTGAAGGCGTCTTCGACAATGGCGCGGTTCTTGATAATCAAGGTCATGTGCGAATCCTTAAGCGTGAGCCTGGCGCGATGCGTACACGCGCTCCTTGAACGGCGCGATGCCGATGCGGTTGAACGTCTCGATGAAACGTTCGCCCTCTCCGCGGTTGTCGACGAAGGTGTCGACCACCTGGGAGATCACATCGGGCATCTCTTCGGCCGAGAACGACGGGCCGATCACCTTGCCGAGATGCGCGCCGGTCGCGCCCGAGCTCTGCTCGCCGCCGAGCGTCACCTGGTACCACTCGGAACCGTCCTTGTCGACGCCCAGAATGCCGATGTTGCCCACATGATGGTGACCGCACGCGTTGATGCAGCCCGAGATGTTCAGCGACAGGTCGCCCAGGTCGTACACATAGTCCAGATCGTTGAAGCGGTCCTGGATGGCCAGCGCAATCGGGATGGACTTCGCATTCGCGAGCGAGCAGAAATCGCCGCCCGGGCACGCGATGATGTCGGTCAACAGACCCACGTTTGCCGTCGCGAAACCCAGCGCCTTCGCACGCTCCCACACGGTGTACAGGTCGTGCTTCTTCACGTTCGCGAGAATCAGGTTCTGCTCGTGCGACACGCGGATTTCGCCGAACGAGAATTCATCGGCGAGCGTGGCGACGTCGTCCATCTGCTGATCGGTGGCGTCGCCCGGCGCGATGTGCTGCGGCTTGAGCGACAGCGTCACCGACGCATAGCCCGGCACCTTGTGCGGACGCACGTTGCGTTCGACCCAGCGCGCGAACGGCTTGCTTTCGATCAGATGCTTTTCATACGAGACGTCGGTGTCCGCGAGCTTTTCATAGGCGGGCGGCGCGAAGTACGCCGACACGCGCGTCACTTCGTCCTGTGTGAGCGTGGACGGGCCGTCCTTCAGATGCTGCCACTCTTCCTCGACCTGCTTCGAGAACTTCTCCGGCGACAGCGCCTTCACCAGAATCTTGATGCGCGCCTTGTACATGTTGTCGCGGCGGCCGTAGCGGTTGTACACGCGCAGGACGGCTTCGCAATAGGTGAGCAGATGCTGCCACGGCAGATCACGCTTGATGATCGCGCCGACGATCGGCGTGCGGCCCAGTCCGCCGCCCGCGAGGATGTCCATTACGACTTCGCCCTGCGCGTTCAGCTTCAGATAGACGCCCATGTCGTGGATCTGCACGGCCGCGCGGTCTTCCGTCGAACCGTTCACCGCGATCTTGAACTTGCGCGGCAACCACGCGAATTCCGGATGGAACGTGGACCACTGGCGCAAGATTTCCGCCCACGGACGCGGATCGACCTGTTCGTCGTGCGCGACGCCCGCGAATTGATCAGCGGTGATGTTGCGGATGCAGTTGCCCGACGTCTGGATGGCGTGCATCTGCACCGAGGCGAGCTTGCGCAGGATTTCCGGCGTTTCTTCGAGCTCGACCCAGTTGAACTGGATGTTGGTGCGCGTCGAGAAGTGACCGTAGCCGCGGTCATGTTCGCGCGCGATGGTCGCGAGCATGCGGAGCTGGTCGCTGCGCAGGTTGCCGTACGGAATCGCGATCCGGTGCATGTACGCGTGGCGCTGATAGTACAGGCCGTTCTGCAGACGCAGCGGACGGAATTCTTCCTCGCTCAATTCGCCCGACAGACGGCGACGGACCTGGTCGGCGTACTGCTCGACACGTTCGTCGACGATGCGTTGGTCGATCTGATCGTATTGGTACATTCGGGGACCCCATGTTCTTGTGGAAAGCAACTGCGTCCTAGGTTACGCAGCGCGTCTCATCCATCGAATATCCATTGAGTTCCTGGCGCGGCCGTCGTTCAGACGGTTCACTCATTTGCATATGACGAAAACAGATATGGATATTGGAAAAATTGGACTGATAGTAAAGAACCTGCTATATATTGCAAACGACTGAAAAGTTACTTTGATATGCGACTGGGTTATAAATGAATCTGCATCAGTTCCGCTTCGTGCGCGAGGCCGTGCGGCAGAATTTCAACCTCACGGAAGCCGCGAAGGCGCTGTATACGTCGCAGCCCGGCGTCTCCAAGGCGATCATCGAGCTGGAAGATGAACTGGGCGTGGAAATTTTCACGCGGCATGGCAAGCGCGTACGGTCGCTGACCGAGCCGGGGCGCATCATCCTGGCGTCAGTCGAGCGCATCCTGCAGGAAGTCGAGAGTTTAAAGCGTGTCGGTAAAGATTACGCGGCGCAGGATCAGGGCAATCTCGTGATCGCCGCGACGCACACACAGGCGCGCTATTCACTACCTGCCGCCATCGCCGAATTCAAGAAGCGTTTTCCGAAAGTTCACCTTTCAATTCTGCAAGGCAGCCCGACTCAGGTTGCCGAGATGGTGATCCGCGACCAGGCGGATATCGCCATCGCCACCGAAGCGATCGCGAGCTACAAGGAACTCGTTTCGCTGCCCTGCTTCCAGTGGCAGCATCTTGCGGTCATGCAGCCGGATCATCCGTTGCTGGAGCGCAAGCTCCTTTCGCTCGACGATCTCGCGCAATACCCGATCATTACTTACGAAGCGTCGTTCGCCGGGCGCACCAAGATCAATCAGGCGTTCCACTTGCGCGGCCTTACGCCCGATATCGTGCTCGAAGCCATCGACGCCGATGTCATCAAGACCTATGTGGAACTGGGCCTGGGCGTGGGCATCATGGCGGACATCGCGTTCAACCCGGAGCGCGACCGCCATCTGCGCGCGATGCCGGTCGGCCATCTGTTCGGCACCAACGTCACGCGGCTCGCACTCAAGCAAGGCGCCTATCTGCGCAGCTATGTGTACACGCTGGTGGAACTGCTGTCGCCGTCGCTCAACCGCAAGCTGATCGAGCAGGCGCTCTCGGGCGATCACGAAAGCTACGAGCTGTGATGAACGCTGTATAAAACGGCGGCCGCGTGCCGCTACAAAAATGATTGCCACTTCCCTGGGGACTTTCCAATGACGTTGTCGAAGTTCATGCGCCGGCTGATTGCGGGCGCCGCCGTCTCGGCCGTTACCGCCGCCGCGCATGCGCAATTGAAAGTGGGCATCGACCTGTCGAGCACCGGCCCCGCCGCCGCGATCGGCATCACGAGCAAGAACGCGATGCTGATGTGGCCGAAGACCATTGCCGGGCAGAACGCGGAATACATCATTCTCGACGACGGCTCGGACCCGGGCGCAGCCGTGCGCAACATCCGCAAGCTGATCACCGAAGACAAGGTCGATGTGATCGTCGGGCCGAACATCACGCCGGCGGCGCTCGCGGCGCTCGATCCGGTCGCCGAGTACGAAACGCCGATGATCACGCTGATTGGCTCGGCGTCCGTCGTGGAGCCGCAGGAAGGCAAGAAGATCTGGGCGTTCAAGATGGCCCAGACCGATCGCGCGATGGCCGACGTCATGACACGCTACATGGCGAACCACGGCGTGAAGACGGTTGGATTCATTGGTTTCGCGGACAGCTACGGCGACAGCTGGCTCAGCGAATTCACCAAGTTCGCCGAGCTGCGGCATATCAGGATTGTGGCGAGCGAGCGCTTCAACCGCACGGACGCCAGCGTCACCGGGCAAGTTCTCAAGCTGATGTCCGCGAAGCCGGATGCGGTGCTGATCGCCGGCGCCGGCACGCCGACCGTGCTGCCGCAGCGCACGCTGGTCGAACGCGGCTACAAGGGCGCGATCTACCAGACCCACGGCATCGCCACGCCGGAGTTCATCAAGCTCGGCGGCAAGGACGTAGAGGGCACGCTGTTCCCGACGCAGCCGGTGGTCGTCGCACGGACGCTGCCGGCGGATCATCCGTCGAAGAAGGCGGCGCTGGCTTTCGTCAGTGCCTATGAGGACAAGTACGGCAAGGGCTCGGTGACCCAGTTCGCGGGCGACGCGGCGGGGGTCTATCCGCGTCTGCAGGACGCCGTGACGCGCGCGCTGAAGTCCGGCAAGCCTGGCACGAAGGAATTCCGTGTGGCGCTGCGCTCGGAACTCGAGCACGCGCATGAACTGGTGGTGCCGAACGGCGTCGTGAACACGAGCGCGACGGATCACGTCGGACTGGATCAGCGCGCAAGTGTCATGGGCGTCATCAGGAACGGGGCGTTTGTCTATCTGGCGCAGTGACGACGCAGTGATCAATTCGGCAGGACTGGCGCACGACAGCGCCGATCCCGCTTGCCCGCGACGGTGTTTTCGGTCATAATCGCGGACTCGATTGGCCTGCATTTCGCGTTGCAACTCCGTGGAACGATCAAGGCTGATCCAAGCCCAGGTGGTGAAATTGGTAGACGCAGGGGACTCAAAATCCCCCGCCGCAAGGCGTGCCGGTTCGATTCCGGCCCTGGGCACCACGAATCCTGTGAAAAGCCGCTCCTCCTAAGAGCGGCTTTTTTGCGTTTGGGGCTGGGGTCCAGGACGGTTTCGAGACAGTTTCGAGACGGCTCCCACAGACGTTTCCACTCCGACACCCGCGCATCAGCGTTCGAACGCGCCTTCAGCCGGTGCAGCGCCTTGCGAAGACCTCAATGAAGGCGCAACGGCATCCTTCGATGGCTTGCCCTTCGCAGCGGCTTTGAGATCATCCGCCAGCACGACGCGATAAAACCAGTCCACGAGTCCCGGCACGCAGAACTGCATGAAAGCGCAGCCAATGATGACTGGCGCATATTCCCGGAAGAATCCCAGCACAATGTTCAACATGTTGTGTTCCTTGCTTTGATTTCGCTGAGCGCGAATGACAGTACGTAGTAGGCCGTAGATTCCCGGTAGGGCCACACAAGAAGAATCTCTCTGACCTCCTGACTAAACGAGGCCACAAGCAAGTATATCCATGGCAACACGCCAAACAGACACGCGAAAACTCCCAGATTAGCGAGAACAATGGCGCGCCCGACGAGCGGGTCTGGCTCCCCTTCGGAATCCGACGGAATAGTCCTGGGAAGCGACGTCAACCCGACGTTCAGACTGACGCCCGGAGCCACCAGCGAGATGGGGAAGAAGTCATTCTGGCCGGGCTGCTTCAGCGCCACCCGCAGCAGGTATTCGATCGCGCCCATAAAGAAAGGCAGGCCAACGAGCAGCTGTCGCGCTGCCGTGTTCAAACCGCTTGTGCTCATCTACATCACTCCGTCATGTCCGATGAGGAAGTGTCACGCGTCTCCGACGCTTCCGACAGTCGTCCGGATGGCCAGTCGGCTCGCCATGACCACGGCTTTAAGCGTTTCCCCTAAGTCCATCGCCATACAAATGTGCGCAATCGCGTAGACGGTCATTTCATCGGCCGAAACAATGAGCTTTCAACCGGCGTCAGGAAGCCTTCGCGCGCGGGGCATGTCGAGGATGCTCGCCCGCGCGGCGCCCGCATTTCGGGTTGCTTAGGACCTGCCGATGTCGTGGCTCGCTCGCGCGACGCATCGAACCCACATTCGAACAGGGGTGCGGCATGAATCGAACCGAATACTCGTTGTCACTCGACTCCGTCATCTGCCTTCGCTGCAACACCCTCTCGCGGGCCGACGAGGACGTGTGTCCGCAGTGCGGCGCCGATCGCCAGGGAGCGATCTTCACCTCCGCCGCCGAAACCGCGCCGGCCGCCGCGATGGCCGAGCCGGAGCTCGCGTCCGAACAGCTCGATATCGTCGACCTGCGCGACACGCACTGGCTCAAGCGCGCCGTGCGCCGCAAGATGGTGACGTCCTATCCGAGCGTCGCCGAGCCAGGCGACGAACCGCAAACCTTGGCCCGCAAGCCCGCGCGGTCCAGCGTGGCTGCGCTGGTCGGCGGCGTCGTGGCCGGGCTGGCGGCCGGAGGGTATTGGTATGTCCATTCGGACGAGGCCGCCGATCCGACGCAAGCCCGTCCGACGCTCAGCGCAGCGGGAGCGATTCATTCCGGCAATCAGCCGACGGACCAGGCCGGCGACGCCCGGCAAGCGTCGCTGTCTCATTCCAGATCCGCTTCGACGGCGGCCTCGCCGGCTCAGACTGCAACGGCGCGCCCGCCGGCCGCGCAAAAGCCGGACACAACGCAGGCGCTCGTTCAGGCGGAAAAGGCCCCAAGACAAGCCGCATCCGCTCCAACGGTCGTGGCGGCGCGCGTCGAGCAATCTACTGCAACCCTGCCGTCACGCGCCGCCGTTGCGCGCAGCGAGGTAGCGGCTGCGGCGACGGCCGCAAGCACGGCGGGTTCTTCGCTCCGGGAAGTTGCGGCCGCGAAGCCGCTGCCCGGCGCGAATGCTTCGGCAAGCACGCCGGTCGCGCCTGTCATTACCGCAACCACGACATCAACAAGCGGACCCGTGGCAAGGCCGTCGTCTGGCACAACGAGCGCGACGCGTCCGTCAACTCAACCAGTTGCGGCCACGAAGCCGCTGCCCGGCGCAAATGCCTCAGCAAGCACGCCGGTCGCGGCCGTCACTACCGCAACCGCGACGTCAGCGAGCGAACCCTTGGCAAGGCCGTCGTCTGGCACAACAACCGCGGCGCGTCCGTCACCTCAACAAGTTGCGGCCACGAAGCCGCTGCCCGGCGCGAACGCCTCGGCAAGCACGCCGGTCGCACCTGTCATTACCGCAACCACGACGTTAACAAGCGAACCCGTTGCAAGGCCGTCGTCCGGCACAACAAGCGCGGCGCGTCCGTCACCTCAACAAGTTGCGGCCGCGAAGCCGCTGCCCGGCGCGAACGCTTCGGCAAACGGTCCGGTCACGCCCACCACTGCGGCAACAAGGCCGTCGTCCGACACGACAAACACCGCGCGTCCGTCGCTTCAGGAGGTTGCGGCCTTGAAGCCGCTGCCCGGCGCGAATGCTTCGGCAAGCGGTCCGGTCACGCCCGCGACACCCACCGTCACGCCAGCGCCAAAACCGGCGCCCATCGTGAACGCGGCGAAGGCGCCCAACACTGCCACGCTCGCCGCCCGGCCCCTCCAACTGGCCGAGCCTCCTCGGACCCCGCTCGCATCGACCGCCCCCGCGAGCCCCGCCCAATCTGAAGCCACGTCGCATAAGCCGGTCTCCCTCGCCGCCGGCAACCCGCCCGCACAGCCCGCACCCGTCCAATCGCCATCCGTCGCACGCACCCTCAGCGCAGTGCAACAATCGCTCGCCAGCCGCGATCTCGCTGCGGCGCGCCGCCATCTGCGCACCCTCAACGCAAACCAGCCGCGCAGCCCCGAGATCCAGCAACTCGCGGCCGACCTGTCGCGTCAGGAACGCGCGCGCGACAGCGCCATCGCGACCGCGCGCACCTGCGCCGCCAACAAGGAACCGTCGTGCGCGCTGCGCAACGCGCGCCGCGCCGTGTCGCTCGATCCGCGCAACGGGCAGGCGCAGGCCAGTCTGCGGCGCGCGCTCGCGGTGCAGAACGAGAGCAATACGGAGTACTTCCAGCAGGCCAGCGGCATCCCGAAGCCGAGCGTTCCCGCCATGACATTCGACGGCCGCTGGGGCGTCGGCGCCCGCCACACGGCCGCGCCGATCGAGACCAGCACGCATCTGACGCTGTTCGGCTGGGGCGTACCGACGGTCGCGAAAGGACGCGGCGACGCCCATTGATCCGCGCCGCGCGGTTCGGACGGCGCGCCGATTGCGAACCACAACGCCGGAATAGCGCTTCGCGCTCATCCGTTTGAAGGTGACGAAACCACTGACGGCAACCTGCCGAAGGAGTCACCATCATGCTGAACGGATTGCGGAACCGCGTCGCCGTGTGCGCGACGGGACTCGCCATGCTGACGGCCCTCGCCTCGTGCGGCGGGTCCGACGACAACATGCCGGCGCCCACCCGCTTCAAGGCGTCGATCGTCGTGTCGGACGGCGCCATCGCTGCGCCGCACACCGATCCGAATCTGAAAAACAGCTGGGGCGTCGCGTTCAATCCGAACGGCTTCGTCTGGGTCGCCAACAACGGCACGCAGACGGCCACGCTCTACGATGGCAACGGCGTCGTCCAGTCGCTCGTCGTGTCGATTCCGGCGACCGCGAACGGTCCCGCCAATCCCACCGGCATCGTTTTCAACAAGGGACCGGACCTGACGCTTTCGCGCGCGGGCAAGTCGGGCGTCGCCGCGTTCCTGTTCGCGGGCGAAGGCGGCTCGATCACCGCGTGGGCGCCCGCCGTCGATACCACGCACGCCTTCACCGTCGTGGATTCCAGCGCGTCGGGGGCGATCTACAAGGGTCTCGCGCTCGGCACCCTGCCCTCGGGCGGTCATCGCCTCTATGCGACCGACTTCCACAACAACCGCGTCGATGTCTTCGACGGCGCGTTCAACCGGATCGCCGTGCCCGGCGGCTTCGCGGACACGCAGATTCCGGCGGGCTTCGCGCCCTTCGGCATCCAAACGATCGGCGCGAAGATCTTCGTCACCTATGCGAAGCAGGACGCCGACGCCGAAGACGACGTGCCGGGCGCGGGCCAGGGTTTCGTCGATGTCTTCGACCTCGACGGCAATCTCACGCAGCGCTTCGCGGCGAACGGCCCGCTGAACGCGCCGTGGGGCCTCGCGCAGGCGCCGGGCAACTTCGGCACATACAGCAACACGATTCTGGTCGGCAACTTCGGCGACGGCACGATCAACGCGTTCAATCCGACGACCGGCGCGTTCGTCGGCCAGCTGATGAACACTGACGGCACGCCGCTCGTGCAGCGCGGACTGTGGGGCATCGCGTTCGGCAACAACCTGAGCGCGCAGCCCTCGAACACCTTGTTCTTCGCGGCCGGTCCGAACTTCGAGGCCGATGGCGCGTATGGGCGTATCGACATGCAGTAGATGCCCTTGCGCCCCACCCGAGCTGACCGAAAGCGCGCCTTGCTAGAATGCGCGCTTCAACTCAGCTCATCCGATGGACCTCGAAACCCTCCTCTTTTCCCAAGGCTTCGGGTCGCGCCGCCAGTGCCGCGGCATGGTGGCCGAAGGCCGCGTGCGCATCGGCGGCGTGGTGCGCGACGACCCGCGCGACGAACTCACCGCCACGTCCGGGCTCGCATTCGAAGTCGATGCCGAGCGCTGGATCTATCGCGAGAAGGCCTATCTCGCGCTCAACAAGCCTGCGGGCTACGAATGCTCGCGCGATCCGCAACACCATCTGAGCATCTTCCACCTGCTGCCGGCGCAATTCGCCGAACGCGGCGTACAGGCGGTCGGCCGGCTGGACCAGGACACGACCGGCTTGCTGCTGCTCTCCGATGACGGCCCGTTCGTGCATGCGTTCACGTCGCCCAAACGCAAGGTGCCGAAGGTCTATCTGGCAACGCTGCGTCATCCGCTCGACGACTCGCAGCTCACGAAACTGCGCGAAGGCGTACTGCTGCACGGCGAAACCCGGCCGAGCGCGGCGCTCGCAGCCGTCCGGCGCGACGAGCGGCTGCTCGAACTCACCGTGCTCGAAGGCAAATACCATCAGGTGAAGCGCATGGTGGCCGCCGCGGGCAACCGGGTCGAGAAACTGCACCGCGAACGGGTGGGCGGTTATGCTTTGCCGTCGACGCTCGCGGAAGGCGCCTGGCGCTGGCTCGAAGACGCCGACCTGGCCGCCCTGCGCGGCGACCCGCTGCAGACGTCCTGAACCCACGGATCAGCCGTCCCACGCCTTGACGTGCTGCCGTGGTTCGCCCGGCAATCGACTCTCGAGGACACCATGCCCATTCTGGCCAGACGGCGGTTCATGTCCCTCTCGCTCGCCGTGCTCGCGGCCGGCATCGGCAGCGGCGCGTCCCGGGCGGAGGCGCAGGACGACGAGCGCGCGGACGGGCTTGCCTACGGCGCGGCGCCGCGCCAGCGCCTCGATGTCTACGCACCGGACCTCCGCAGCGGCGCCGGCCGTCCCGTGGTGGTGTATTTCTACGGCGGAAGCTGGCAGGCGGGCCAGCGCGCCGATGCGCGCGGCATCGGCGAAACGCTGGCGATGCAGGGGATCGTCGCGGTGGCGCCCGACTATCGCGTGTATCCGGACACCATCTTCCCCGGCTTCGTCGACGACGCCGCCACCGCCGTCCGCTGGGCCCGCGATCACGCCGGCGAATACGGCGGCGACCCGCGGCGCATCTTCGTCATGGGGCACTCGGCGGGCGCGCACATCGCGGCGCTGATCGCCACCGATCCGCGCTATCTCGCGGCGCAGGGACTCTCGAAGACTTCGCTGAGCGGCATGATCGGGCTTGCCGGGCCCTACTCGGCCATCCCGCCGCGCGAACCGCACATGGCGGATATCTTCCCGGCGGCGTTGCGCGCCCAGGCGCTGCCGATCGACTTCGTTTCCGGCAACGAACCGCCTATGCTCCTCGCCACCGGCACCGCCGACACCGTGGTCGAGCCGTCCAACAGCCTGCGTTTCGCCGAGGCCTTGCGCACCCACGACGTTCCCGTCGAGCTGAAAACCTACGCAGGCTATGGCCACGGGCAGATCATCGACGCCCTTGCGCCCGCGCGTCAGTCGGATTCGCCGGTGCTCGCCGACGTCACCGCTTTTATCCGCACGCATTGCGCATGCAAATCGGTGTAACCACTGAAAGGCCGGCGCTGCGGCGCAGCATGCCTTCCGCGATCAGCCCTCTTATACTGGTCTTACGGATACCGATAATGACTATCAAAAAAGCAGGAGGGCATCATGGTCTCCCACATGACTGTTGCGCTGATCGCGTTCGTCGCGCTGGGCGCTGTCCTCATCGGGGCATTGGCTGTCGTCATGCACGTGCGGCACCGATACTCCCCGAATCTCATCGGCGCGCTGATTGGCGCGCTGATGTGCTTTGTCCTCCTGGAAGCGATTCCCGCACTGATCTGACGCTGGCGACGCGCTACCGGCGCGCATTGACACGCAGGAAATCGTCGACGGTCGGATGCTGCAGCGCGATACCCAAATCGTGCTTCAGCCGCGCATTGCCGAGCCGCCGCGATTCGCGCATGAACGACAGCGTGACCGGTTCCAGACGTGTCTCGGCTTCTTGCCGGGAAATGCGCGGCACGCGTGGCAGGCCATGGGCATCGGCGACGCGGTCGAAATAGTCCGCCATTCGCAGATCCGTGTCGTCCGACGCATTGAACACCCGTTGCGCCCACCCGCGCGCCAGTGCGCGCACGAGGATGGCGGCGAGATCGTCGGCGTGGATGTGGTTCGTGAAGACGTCATCCTGCTCGATCAGCGCAGGCATGCGCCGTTCGATGCGCGCAAGCGGCAGGCGGTCGGCGGCGTAAATGCCGGGAATGCGCACGATGGACACCCGCCAGCCGCTCTGCACGCCCGCCGCGCGTAGTTGCCGCTCCGCCGACACGCGCCGCTGCGCGCGTTCGTTGGCGGGCCGCGCAGGCCAGGTTTCATCGATCCGCGCGCCGCCGCAATCGCCATAGACGCCTGTCGTGCTGGCATAGACGAAGCGCAGCGGCGCGACGCTGCGAGCCCGGCGGATCATGGCCGCGCGCAGCCCCTCGGGTACAATGAACGCGGCTTTTCCTGCGCGATCCGCATGCAGCCAGCGTCCACCCCCGCCGCGCGCCACCGAACGGCGCGGCGCGCGCAAGGCGGCGATCAGCGCACGCGTGCGGCGGTCCGTTTCGCCGTCGCGCGGCGGCGGCGCCAGATGCACCACGCGGCGCGCGAGCCCGGCGAGCCGTTTGAGGCTGCGGCGCCGGTCGAGATCGCCGAAAAGCGGTTTCGCGCCGGCCGCGCGCAGTTCGTCCGCGCGCTCGGGATGATGCGTAAGCGCGAGAATGCGCGGCGCCGCCGCCTGCGCGTGAAAAAGCGGCAGCGTGCGCATGCCGACATCGCCGCAGCCGACAATCAGCACGCGCGCGCGGCGCAGAGTTCGAGTAGCAATCATCCGGGCATTCTATCCGCCGCCTGCCACACGCGTGCGGCGCCGCCAGGACACACGAGACAATTCCATCCCTCGCAGAAATCGATCTATGGCTTTCAACGTAACGCTCCGGCAAAGCGGCCGGCAGTTTCAAGTAGAACCCGACGAACCGGTCCTGACGGCCGCGCTGCGCCAGGGCATCGGCCTGCCCTACGGCTGCAAGAACGGCGCGTGCGGGTCGTGCAAGGGCGCGGTCGTGAGCGGCGAAGTCGAACAGGCGCCGCATTCGTCGTCGGCGTTGTCGAACGATGAAAAAACGCGCGGCATGGCCCTGTTCTGCTGCGCGACCGCGCAAACGGATCTCGAGATCGACGTGCGCGAAGTGGCGGGCGTCGGCGACGTGCAGGTGAAGAAGCTGCCCTGCCGCGTGAACGCGCTCGAACGGAAGGCCGACGACGTCATCGAACTGAAACTGCAGTTGCCCGCCAACGAACGGCTGCAGTATCTCGCGGGGCAATACATCGAGTTCATCCTGAAGGACGGCAAGCGCCGCAGCTACTCGATGGCCAGCCCCCCGCATCACGAAGGCCCGCTCGAACTGCATATCCGCCACATGCCGGGCGGCACCTTCACGGACCACGTCTTCGGTGCGATGAAGGAGCGCGACATCCTGCGTTTCGAAGGCCCGCTCGGCACCTTCTTCTTGCGCGACGAATCGGACAAGCCCATCGTGCTGCTGGCATCGGGCACGGGCTTCGCGCCGATCAAGGCGATCATCGAGCACGCGGTGTTCAAGAACCTGAACCGCCCGATGACGCTCTACTGGGGCGGCCGCCGCGCCCGCGACCTGTACATGATGACGCTCGCCGAACAATGGGCGCGCGAGATCCCGGACTTCAAGTTTGTCCCGGTGCTCTCCGAACCCGATCCGAGCGACAACTGGAACGGCCGCACGGGCTTCGTTCATCGTGCTGTCATCGAGGATCTGCCAGACTTGAGCGGCTATCAGGTCTACGCGTGCGGCGCGCCCGTGATGGTGGAGTCGGCGCAGCGCGATTTCACGCAGCATCATCGCCTGCCGGAAGACGAGTTCTATGCAGACTCGTTCACCAGCGCAGCGGATCTCGCTCATCCCGTCTGACTTGCGTCGTCGCCGGCACGCGGACAAAAAATCCGCGTGCACGGTTTACAGGCGGGAACGTCATAACGTATCCTTCGCGAATGATCAAAATCCTGAACGCACTTCGACGTCGCCGCTCGCCGCTCCCCTAGGGATGCCGCTGGCTCGTCATGCATTTGCGCGCTCGGTTTGTTTGTTCGAAGCGTACGAAATGAAGCCACGGAATTCCGTGGCTTTTGTTTTTTTCGCGCCGTCTTTTTTCTTCTCGCACCTGCCTCCGTGGAGCCCGCTGTCATGAATTTCAATGAGTACCCTGTTGATTCGCTGATGTACATCACGAACCGTCCCGAAATCGTGTTCACGCACGGAAAAGGGTCTTGGCTCTACGACAACACGGGCAAGCGCTATCTCGACTTCATCCAGGGCTGGGCCGTCAACTCGCTCGGTCACTGCAACGAAGGCATGATCGAGGCGCTGGAGAAGCAGGCGCGCACGCTGATCAATCCGTCGCCGGCTTTCTACAACGGGCCGATGGCGCAGCTCGCGGGCCTGCTCACCGAGCACAGCTGCTTCGACAAGGTGTTCTTCGCCAACAGCGGCGCCGAAGCCAACGAAGGCGCGATCAAGCTCGCGCGCAAGTGGGGCAGGAAGTTCAAGAACGGCGCGTTCGAGATCATCACCTTCGATCACAGCTTCCACGGCCGCACGCTCGCCACCATGTCCGCCAGCGGCAAGCCTGGCTGGGACACCATCTATGCACCGCAAGTGCCGGGCTTCCCGAAGGCTGACCTGAACGACATCGCGTCGGTCGAGAAGTTGATCAACGAGAAGACCGTCGCCGTGATGCTCGAGCCCATTCAAGGCGAAGGCGGCGTGATCCCGGCCACGCGCGAATTCATGCAGCAACTGCGCGCGCTGACGAAGCAGCACAACCTGCTGCTGATCGTCGATGAAGTGCAGAGCGGCTGCGGCCGCGCGGGCACGCTGTTCGCCTACGAGCTGTCGAACATCGAGCCGGACATCATGACGCTCGGCAAGGGCATCGGCGGCGGCGTGCCGCTCGCGGCGCTGCTCTCGAAGGCCGAAGTCGCGTGCTTCGAACCGGGCGACCAGGGCGGCACCTACAACGGCAATCCGCTGATGTCGGCGGTCGGCCATTCGGTGATCTCGCAACTCGTCGCGCCGGGCTTTCTGGAAAGCGTGCGCGAGAAAGGCGAGTACCTGAAGCAGGAACTGCTGAAGCTCTCGGACGAGCGCGGCTTCAAGGGCGAGCGCGGCGAAGGCCTGCTGCGCGCCTTGCTGCTCGACAGCGACAAGGGTCCGCAGATCGTCGACAAGGCGCGACTGATGCAGCCCGACGGCCTGCTGCTGAACGCGGCGCGTCCGAACCTGTTGCGCTTCATGCCCGCGCTCAACGTCACGAAGGACGAGATCGACCAGATGATGGCGATGCTGCGCTCGGTGCTCGATTCGCTGTGATCATCCGCACGTTCGATGCAGGCGATCGCGAGAGCGTGACCGCCCTGTGGCGCGAGGTGTTTCCGGAGTACGCGGACGCCTCGCGGCCGCAGCGCAGTCCCGCGCTCTCCATCGACAACAAGCTGAAGACGCAGCCGGAGCTGTTCTTCGTCGGCACGGTGGCCGGCGCGGTGATCGGCACGGTCATGTGCGGCTACGACGGGCATCGCGGCTGGGTGTATTCGCTGGCGGTCGCGCCGGCGCATCAGGGACACGGCTTCGGCCGCGCGTTGATGCGGCATGTGGAGCACACGCTGGCCGCGCTCGGCTGTCCGAAGGTGAACCTGCAGATCATGGCCTTCAAGACCGACTTGCGCGGCTTCTATGAAAAGCTCGGGTATCGGATGGATGAAGTCGTGAGCCTCGGCAAACGGCTATAAAAAAAGCCGGCTGCAAGAGCCGGCTTTTCATCATCAGCAACGAAGCTTCATTCGCCCAGATACGCGGCGCGCACCTTCGGATCATCCAGCATGGTCTTCGCGTCGCCGGTCATCGTCACCAGGCCCGAATCCATCACATAGCCGCGATTCGCCGCCTGCAACGCCAGACGCGCGTTCTGCTCCACCAGCAGCACCGTCAGCCCTTCCGACGAGATCTCGCGCACCACTTCGAAGATCTTCTCGACCATGATCGGCGAGAGACCCATCGATGGCTCGTCCAGTAGCAGCAGCTTCGGACGCGAGAGCAGCGCGCGGGCCATCGCCAGCATCTGCTGCTCGCCGCCCGAGAGCGTGCCCGCATACTGCGAGGCCCGTTCCTTCAGCCGCGGAAAGAAGCCGAACATGCGCTCGGTGTCCTTCTGGATGGCGTCCGTGTCGGTACGCAGATAGGCGCCCATCTGCATGTTCTCGAGAATCGACATGCGCGCGAAAATGCCGCGGCCTTCCGGCACCATCGCGAGACCGCGCTTCAGGAGCTCGTGCGTCGGCACGCCCTTGATCGACTGGCCCATGTACTCGATATCACCGCCTGAGTAAGGCTTGAGACCCGTGATGGCCTTCATCGTCGTGGTCTTGCCCGCGCCGTTCGCGCCGATCAGCGTAACGAGTTCGCCCTGCCCCACTTCAAGATCGACACCCTTCACCGCCTGGATGCCGCCGTAATTCACCTGCAGACCCTTGACCTTCAACATCGCGCTTGTGGTCGCCATTTAGTGCACCCCCGCACCCAGATATGCCTCGATCACCTTCGGGTCCTTCTGCACGTCCTGCGGCAGACCCTCGGCGATCACCTTGCCGTAATCGAGCACCGTCATGCGGTTGCACAATCCCATCACCAGCTTCACATCGTGTTCGATGAGCAGAATCGTCTTGCCGTCCGAGCGGATCTTGTCGAGCAGACGCGTCAGTTCGACCTTCTCGGTCGCGTTCATGCCGGCGGCCGGTTCATCGAGCGCGAGCAGCTTCGGATCGGTCGCGAGCGCGCGGGCGATCTCCAGACGACGCTGGTGGCCATACGACAGGTTGCGCGACGTGTAGTCCGCGTATTGCAGCACGCCGACGTACTCGAGCAGTTCGAGCGCGCGTTCCTTGATCTCGCGCTCTTCACGGCGCTCGGCCGGCGTCTGGAACACCGCTCCGATCAGCCCGTGCTTCGTGCGCACGTGACGGCCGACCATCACGTTCTCCAGCGCGGTCATGCCGCCGAACAGACGGATGTTCTGGAAGGTCCGCGCGATGCCCGCCTTCGCGACCTGATAAACGGCGGTCGGCGTGTAGGCCTGGCCGTCGAGCTTGAATTCGCCCGAATCAGGCGTGTACAGGCCGGTGATGACGTTGAAGAACGTCGTCTTGCCCGCGCCGTTCGGACCGATCAGGCCATAGATCTCGCCTTCCTTGATCTGGAGGCGCACATCGGACAGCGCCTGCAGGCCGCCGAAGCGCTTGTTGACGCCCGTGACGGACAGTCGTGTTTGCTTGTCGCTCATGTTCAATCCCCCGCCTTTAGGCGCGCACCGGCTTCTTGCCGTTGCGCTTCGCGATCTTCGCGATCTTGTCTTCGTGTTTCGCGGCCGGCCACAGACCTTCCGAGCGATACAGCATGATCAGCACCATCGCCAGACCATAGAGCAGCTGGCGGATGACTTCCGTATCGACGATCTGATGACCGAAGATCGCGTTCTGCAACGGACCCATGGTCGAGCGCAGGAACTCGGGGAACACGGCGAGCAGCACCGCGCCGAGGATCACGCCCGGGATGTGGCCCATGCCGCCCAGCACCACGCACGCCAGCACGACGATCGATTCCCAGAAGGTGAACGATTCCGGCGACACGAAGCCCTGGAACGCGCCGAACATCGCGCCCGACAGGCCGCCGAACGACGCGCCCATCGCGAACGCGAGCAGCTTGACGTTACGGGTGTTGATGCCCATCGCCTTGGCGGCGATTTCGTCTTCGCGAATGGCGGCCCATGCGCGGCCGATGCGCGAGTGCTGCAGACGCGTACACACCCAGATCACGAGCAGCGCGCCCAGCACGAACAGGTAGTAATACATGTACACGGACGGAAACTTCATGCCGAAGAACGTGTGCGTCTGCGACAGGTTGAACCCTGCGATCGTCACCGGATCGATGCCCGTGATGCCCTTCGGACCGTTCGTGATGTTGATCGGACGATCGAGGTTGTTCATGAAGATCCGGACGATTTCCCCGAAGCCCAGGGTCACGATCGCGAGATAGTCGCCGCGCAGACGCAGCGTCGGCGCGCCGAGCAGCACGCCGAAGGTCGCGGCGAGCGCCATCGCGCACGGCACGATGATGAGGAACGGCACGTGCAGTCCGCCGGGCGCGAGATGCGCGATCCATTCGAACTGGGTCGTCAGCTGCGGCGAGGACAGCAACGCCGCCACGTATGCGCCCACCGCATAGAACGCGATGTAGCCCAGGTCGAGCAGGCCGGCAAAGCCGACCACCACGTTGAGGCCCAGCGCGAGCATCACGTACAGCATCGCGAAGTCGAGCACGCGGACCCAGTAGTTGCCGCCTGCGGCGCCGATCACCATCGGCGCAGCAATGACGAATACCGCGGTGAGAATGCCGACGACGAGCGTCTTCGTCGTGTTCTTCTCGGGGATGAGCGTCGTGGACGGCTCAATCGGTTGAATCGAAGTCATTTTTCTGAGCTCCTCACACGAGGTTTAAGCGCGGTCCGCGACACGTTCGCCGAGCAGACCCGACGGACGGAACACGAGCACGATGATCAGCACGACGAAGGCGAACACATCCTGATAGTTCGACCCGAAGACGCCGCCCGTCAGACCGCCGATATACCCGGCGCCCAGCTGTTCGATGAGACCGAGCAGCACGCCGCCCACCATCGCGCCGCCGAGGTTGCCGATACCGCCCAACACCGCCGCCGTGAACGCCTTCAGGCCGGGAATGAAGCCCATGTAGAAGTGCGCATTGCCGTATTCCGACGCGATCATCACGCCGGCCAGCGCCGCCAGCGCCGAGCCGATCATGAAGGTCGCGGAAATCACGAAGTTCGGGTTCACGCCCATCAGCGAGGCGACGCCCGGGTTTTCGGCGATCGCGCGCATCGCGCGGCCGAGCTTGGTCTTGTGCACGAGGAGCAGCAGGCCCGCCATCACGAGGAACGCGGTCACGATGATGACGATTTCGGTCATCGAGATCACCGCGCCCGGACGGGTTTCGTCGGCGGCGATGACGTTGATCGGATCGGTCGGCAGGAGCTGCGGGAAGGCCAGCGGATTGCGGCCCCAGATCATCATCGCGACGGTCTGCAAGAGAATCGAGACGCCGATCGCGGTGATCAGCGGGGCGAGACGCGGCGCCTTGCGCAAGGGCCGGTACGCGACCTTTTCGATGGTGTAGCCAACCAGTGCGCAGACCACTGCGGCGATGACCAGCGCAATGGCCAGCATGATCGGTCCGGGCAGGCCGGGCATGTGGTTCTGCATGACGCCGATGGCCGACAGGGCGACCATCGCGCCGACCATCAGCACGTCGCCGTGCGCGAAGTTGATGATGCCGAGAATGCCGTACACCATCGTGTAGCCCAGCGCGATGATGGCGTAGACGCTGCCAAGCACCAGACCGTTGATGATCTGCTGGATGAAAATATCCATTTAAAGCTCCTTAGCCCCGTGCGTTTCGATTCCGCCTTTATCGCCGGCCGATAAACCGGTGTGAAGCAAAATCTGAAGCGGCACTGCGCGTACTTTTGAAAAAACCGGTAAAGGTTGGTCGGTCGGTTGTCCGGCCGCGGCCGGATAAGGCGGCAGCCGTCCCCGAACGGATGCAAAAACGGCGCTGTCGGTGAAGCGCCGCCGGAACTGCCCACGCTGCTGCTACTGCTACTGCTTGACGACGTCGAGCACGTCCTTCTTCTTGTCCTTGAAGTCGTAAAGCGTAATGGTCCCCGCCTTCAGGTCGCCCCGGTCGTCGAATGCGATATGCCCCGTCAGACCGTTGAAGTCGGTCGTGGCGATCGCCGCGAGCACCTTGGGCGCTTCGATGGAATTGGCGCGCTTCATTGCGTCGACGATCACGTACATCGCGTCATACGTGAACGGCGCGTAAATCTGCACCGGGGTGTGAAAGCGGGCTTCGTACTTCTTCGCGAAATCCGCTCCCTTGTCCATCTTCGAAAGCGCAAGTCCCGCTTCCGAACAGACGAGGTTCTGCACGGCGTCGCCCGCGAGCTCGGCCACCTTGTCGGTGCAGACGCCGTCGCCCGCCAGAATCTTCGCCTTGATGCCGAGCGCCGCCGCTTCCTTCGCGAAAGGGCCGCCCGTCACATCCATGCCGCCGTACATCACGACGTCCGGCTGGATGCGCTTGATCTTCGTGAGAATCGCCTTGAAATTGCGCGCCTTCTCGGTGGTCTGCTCACGTGCGGCAACCTTCACGCCGCCGGCCTGCACGGTCTTCGCGAATTCGTCCGCGAGCCCCCGGCCGTAGGCGGAGGCGTCGTCCACGATCACGACCTTCTTCGCATGCAACGTCTTCATCGCATAGCCGGCCAGTACGGGCCCTTGCAGCGCATCGGTCGACACCAGGCGGAACGTCGTCTTGTAACCCTGCTTCGTGTATTCCGGATTGGTCGTCGACGGCGAAATCTGCGCAATGCCGGCGTCGCTGTAGATCTTCGATGCCGGAATCGACACGCCCGAATTCAGATGGCCGATCACCGCGACCACGTGGTCATCGACCAGTTTCTGCGCCGCTTCCGTGCCTGTGCGCGGATCGGCGGCATCGTCCTGGCTGTCGAGTTCGAGGCGAATCGAGTGCCCGTCGATCGTCAGCCCTTGCGCACTGATCTCTTCCAGCGCGAGCCGCGCGCCATTTTCGTTGTCGCGACCGAGATGAGCCTGCAATCCCGTCAAAGGCGCGACATGACCGATCTTCACGACAGTTGCTTCAGCCGGGGCCGGCGCGGACGCTGCCGGTAACGCCGCGGCACTCGCCGCCGACGCCGCCGTGCTCGCCCCGCCTTCGTCCTTCTTGCCGCATGCAGTTGCCATTGCAACCGCAGCCGCGATGGACACGGCGTGAGCAAACTTGAATCGCATCAATAAGGTCTCCCGCGCCTTCAAAAAACAGTGGTCCGGAACCCTTAGGCCTCAAGACGCGCGAATTGTAACGCTAAAAATGAGACGAGCAATATTCTTGCGTGGCGGGGTTTTCCAGCATTGCAACCGCCTTTTTCGTGCGATTTTCCACGTACAGCGCAACCCGGTTGCAACAGCGGTTTTTGCAGTAGTTGCACCATTGCGTGGGGAAGGTTGTTTCCGTACGCGAATGGGGCTCCGTCCGGTTATCCGATCTGCGGGTAAACCCTTAAGTGATTTAGAAGAAAGCGTCGATTTCAATGCAGGTCCATACAAGGAATCTACGCTTGGTTCCAGATCCGCGAGCAGGGTTCCGTGCCAATTGGCAATCAATGTCACATACGAAAAAAAAGCGCCTGCTGGCGCTTTTTCTCTTGCCCGGCTTCGCCGCCTTACTGCGACAGCGACAGCCCGCGCGGCAGCGGGAAAGCGATGGTTTCCTCGATGCCTTCCAGCGAGCGCACACTGCGCACGCCGAGTTCGCGCAAGCGCGCGATCACCGCCTGCGCCAGCACTTCCGGCGCCGACGCGCCCGCCGTCACGCCGATGCGCTTCTTGCCTTCCACCCACGCCGGGTCGATCTGCGCCGGCGAATCCACCATATAGGCGGGAATGCCGCGCTTCTCGGCCACTTCGCGCAGACGGCTGGAATTCGAGCTGTTCGGGCTGCCGACGACGATCACCACGTCGCACTGCGGCGCGAGGAACTTCACCGCGTCCTGACGATTCTGAGTCGCATAGCAGATGTCCTGCTTCTTCGGTTCCTTGACGTCGGGAAACTTGCTCTTCAACGCGTCGATGATGGCCGAGGCGTCATCGACGGAGAGCGTCGTCTGCGTGACATAGGCGATGCGCTTCGGGTCGGGCAGGTCGAGCTTCAGCACATCCTCGATATCCTCGACGAGATGCATGCCCTCGCCGGACTGTCCCATCGTGCCTTCGACCTCGGGGTGCCCCTTGTGGCCGATCATCACGATGTCGAAGCCTTCCTGGCGCATCTTCGCCACTTCCATGTGCACCTTGGTGACGAGCGGACAGGTGGCGTCGAAGACGCGCAGGCCGCGCGCCTCGGCTTCGCCGCGCACGGCCTTCGAGACGCCGTGCGCGCTGAAGATCAGCGTGGCGCCTTCGGGCACGTCGGCGAGATCTTCGATGAAAATCGCGCCCTTCTTGCGCAGATCCGCGACCACATAGGCGTTATGCACGATCTCATGGCGCACATAGATGGGCGCGCCGAACAGCTTGATGGCGCGCTCGACGATCTCGATTGCGCGATCCACGCCTGCGCAGAAGCCGCGCGGCTGCGCAAGCAGGATTTCGACGTCGGTCTGAACTTCGTTGAGGCTTTCGGTCAGGCTCATGGCTTACAGGATTCCGATGATTTTCACTTCGAAGACGAGCGCCTGGCCCGCCAGCGGGTGATTGAAATCGAACAGCGCGGCCGTCTCGCTCACTTCTTTCAGCACGCCCGCGTAGCGCCCGCCGTTGGGCGCATTGAATTCGACGAGATCGCCGGGCGAAAAGTGCTCGCCGATCATGCTGTTCTCGCGCAGGGTCGCGAGCGACACCCACTGGACGAGTTCCGGGTTGCGCGGGCCGAATGCCTGCTCGGGCGCTAGCTGAAAGGTCGAATGGTGGCCGACCTTCAGACCCAGCAAAATCTCTTCCAGTGGCTCGGCGAGTTGCCCGGCGCCCAGCAGCAGCGTAGCGGGCTTGTCGGAGAAGGTGTTGACGACGTCCGCACCATCGGCAAGCGCGAGCCGGTAATGAAGCGTGACGTGCGAACCGGGTTTCACCTGGGAGATATCGATGATGCTCATGAGTATTGGATGTAGCTGTTCAGTCGGATGCGGGCTGCGGCCCCCGCTTGCGGTGGCACGCCGGCGGCAAGCGGCGAACCGCGCGGCGCCGGGGCATTGCGGGCGCCAAAACCGCCATTGTAAGACAGAGTTGTGTCGGGACGCGTCACGCGCCTTCGGCTTGCGTGCGCTCACGCGCGTGACAAAAGGTCTCGGCGCAAGCCTCGATGCGGGTCTCGATCTACGTTGCAGCAAGCGTCCCGGCCGCATCGGCGCCGGTATGCGCGGTGCTTGCCTGTGAGCGCCGCCGAGTTGCGGCTCGTCCGCACGCCGCCCCGCTTTCAGCCGACAACCGGGCCGGAGCAGGACCCGCCGCCGGCCGTCACGCCCATCCGCACCTGGGCGCGTGCCGACCGGCCGCGCGAACGCCTGCTCGACGCCGGACCGGCATCGCTATCGGACGCCGAATTGTTCGCATTGTTCCTGCGTTCCGGTGTGCCCGGATCCACCGCCGTCGATCTCGCGCGCCGGCTCCTGCGCCGCTTCGGGTCGCTGCGCGGCGTGCTGGACGCGTCCGCCGGCGAACTCTGCGAGGAGCGCGGCATCGGGCCGGCGCGCGCCGCCACCCTGCTCGCCGTCTCCGAACTGTGCCGCCGGGCGCTGGCGGAACGGACCCGCGAGCGCGAGGTGCTGAATTCGCCGGGCATCGTCGAGGATTACCTGCGGCTGTCCATCGGCACGAAGCCTTACGAAGTCTTCGTGTGCCTCTATCTGGATGCACGCCACAAGTTGCTGCTCGCCGAGGAATCGGCACGCGGCTCGCTCACGCGCGTCGCGGTTTATCCCCGCGAAATCGTGCGGCGGGCGCTGACGCTCAACGCAGCGGGCCTGATCGTCGCGCATAATCACCCGTCCGGCGGCGTCGAGCCCAGCGCCAACGACCGCGCCCTGACCCGCACGCTGCACGACGCGCTCGCCCTGGTCGACGTGCGCTTGCTCGATCATCTCGTGGTCGCAACCAACGAAGTGCTCTCGTTCGCGCGCCACGGCTGGCTGTGACCGCGCTCCGCCGAGCTGGCGAGTCCCAAAAGGTTTGATAATGCAGCGTTTTTTCTGCTAGAATCCTCGTTTGCTTTTTTCCACCAGCCTGTTCTGAGTTACGGTGAACTGAGCGCAGTCCTCATTGGCATAACCGTGCTGCCAAATCCCCGATGGGCAAATTGGGCGATCAGAGGCATCGAGAGGTAAAGGATGGAGAGGAACACGTTCCTCGAAACCCATTATCAATCGGGCGTTCGACTCAGACTTAACGTGTATTAGGAGTGTCCTCATGGCACGCGTATGCCAAGTAACTGGGAAAGGCCCGATGTCGGGCAACAACGTTTCCCACGCAAACAACCGGACCAAGCGTCGTTTCCTGCCGAACCTGCAGAACCGCCGTTTCTTCGTTGAAAGCGAAAATCGCTGGGTCCGTCTGCGCGTCTCGAACGCCGGTCTGCGCCTGATCGACAAGAACGGTATTGACGCCGTGCTCGCAGACCTGCGCGCACGCGGTGAAATCTAAGGAGCACGCACATGGCCAAGGGCGCACGCGACAAGATCAAGCTGGAATCGACCGCAGGCACGGGTCACTTCTACACGACGACCAAGAACAAGCGCAACATGCCGGAAAAGATGGCGATCAAGAAGTTCGATCCCGTCGTCCGCAAGCACGTTGAGTACAAGGAAACCAAGATCAAGTAAATCTTGATATTGAGAGCCTGAACGAAGACACCAAAAAGCCCTGCCATTGCGGGGCTTTTTGTCGTTCTGACGCCTGCTTTTCACGCGTTTTTCACACACTCGTGCACGGGTTTTCGCTGTCCCTCATTCTCCCCGCGCGCTATGCTTCCCGGCTATCGACCAGCGACCAGTATCCGGACGGAGAAGCGGCAGCATGAATTTCGATGTAGTGATCGTAGGAAGCGGGCTCGCGGGCCTGAGCGTCGCGTTGAATCTGGCCGAAACGCGGCGCGTCGCGATCCTTGCCAAACGTGCGGCGAACGTGGGCGCGAGCGACTGGGCGCAAGGCGGCATCGCGGCGGTGCTCGATTCGGGCGACAGCATTGACGAACATGTCGGCGACACGCTCGTCGCCGGCGGCGGACTATGCGACGAAGCCGCCACCCGCTTCATCGTCGAGAACGGACGCGCGGCGATCGAATGGCTGATCGAGGAAGGCGTGCCCTTCACCCGCGACCTGTCCGCGGAACTCGGCTTCCATCTGACGCGCGAAGGCGGCCATAGTCATCGCCGCATCATCCACGCCGCCGACGCGACCGGCCACGCCGTCGTCACGACCCTCGGCGAACGCGTGCGGCGCCATCCGAACATCACCATTCTCGAAGATCACCACGCGATCGACCTGATCACGTCCGATCGGCTCGGCCTGCCCGGGCATCGCTGCCACGGGCTGTATGCGCTGGACGTGAACACCGGCCGCACCGTGACGCTGCAGGCCCCGCACACGGTGCTCGCCACCGGCGGCGCGGGCAAGGTCTACCTCTACACGACCAATCCCGACACCGCCACCGGCGACGGCATCGCGATGGCATGGCGCGCGGGCTGCCGCGTCGCCAACATGGAGTTCATCCAGTTTCATCCCACGTGCCTGTTCCATCCGTACGCCAAGTCGTTCCTGATCTCCGAGGCCGTGCGCGGCGAAGGCGGCATCCTGCGACTGCCGGACGGCACGCGCTTCATGCCGGCGCACGACGAGCGCGCCGAACTCGCGCCGCGCGACATCGTCGCGCGCGCGATCGACTTCGAAATCAAGAAGCGCGGCATCGATTGCGTCTATCTCGACATCAGCCACCAGCCACGCGCCTTCCTCGAAGAACATTTCCCGACGATCCTCGCGCGCTGCCAGGAATTCGGCATCGATATCGCGAAGGAGCCGATTCCGGTCGTGCCCGCCGCGCATTACACCTGCGGCGGCGTCGTGACCGATCTCGCCGGGCGCACCGACCGCCCGGGCCTCTATGCAGTCGGCGAAACCTCGTACACGGGCCTGCACGGCGCGAACCGGCTGGCGAGCAATTCGCTGCTCGAGTGTCTCGTGGTGGGGCGCGCGGCGGCGCAGGCCATCGAAGCCGACGGCTTTTCCAACGGTTGCCACGCCGAACTGCCCGACTGGGACGAAAGCCGCGTGTCGGACCCGGATGAGGAAGTGGTCGTCGCGCACAATTGGGACGAATTGCGGCGCCTGATGTGGAATTACGTCGGCATCGTGCGCACGGACAAACGTCTGGCGCGCGCGCAGCATCGCATTGCCCTGTTGCGCGACGAGATCCACGAGTATTACGCGAACTTCAAGGTCAGCCGCGACTTGCTGGAACTGCGCAATCTGGTGGATGTGGCGTCGCTGATCGTGGAGAGCGCGTGCTCGCGGCGGGAAAGCCGCGGGCTGCACTACAGTCGCGACTGGCCGGCGACGCTGCCGAAGGCGCTGCCGAGCGTGCTCACGCCGCCAGCCGCCCGCCGCACGAGTCTTTAAACCAGGCGCATGGAGAAATCGGCCGCGCGCACGTCCTTCGTGAGCGCGCCGATGGAAATGCGATCGACGCCCGTTTCGGCAATCGCGCGCACCGTCTCGACGTTCACCCCGCCCGACACTTCCAGCAGCGCGCGCCCGGCCGTGATGCGCACGGCGTCGCGCATGGCGTCGAGCGTGAAGTTGTCGAGCAGGATCGATTCCGCGCGATGCGCCAGCGCCGTTTCGAGCTGCTCCAGCGTTTCCACTTCGATCTGGATCGGCACGCCGGCCTGCAGCGCGAGCGCCGCGTCCATCGCCGAGCCCACGCCGCCCGCCGCCGCGATGTGGTTTTCCTTGATCAGAATGCCGTCGTACAGCGCGAGCCGCTGATTCGCGCCGCCGCCCACGCGCACCGCGTACTTCTGCGCGAGCCGCAGTCCCGGCAGCGTCTTGCGCGTGTCGAGAATGCGCGCGCGCGTGCCCGCGATGGCATCGACATAACGGCTCGTCGCCGTGGCCACGCCCGACATCAATTGCAGGAAGTTGAGACCGTTGCGCTCGGCGGTCAGCAGCGAGCGCGCCGCGCCGTGCAGCAGCACGACCGGCGTGTTCGCCGCCATCCGGTCGCCTTCGCGATACTGCCATTCGACCTCGATGGCCGGATCGACCCGGCGCATCACTTCGTCGAACCAGGGCACGCCGCACAGCACCGCTTCCTCGCGTACGATGATGCGTGCCGTGCGGCGCGCGCCGGCGGGCACGAGGAGCCCAGTGTGATCGCCGCTGCCGACGTCTTCCTCGAGCGCATCGACGACATTGCGCGCGAGCGCCGCCTGCAACGCCTCGCCGTACTGCGCGCGGACTTCTTCGAAGATCGGGGACTCGGACATCAGGCAGCTCCTACCTGGTTGAACAGCGACGCGTCTTTCGCGAGGTCGCCGCTGGTCTGCACGCGCTTCTTGTGACGCGCCGCGAAGTCGAGCATGCGGTCGATCGGCACACGCGCGCGCATGCCAATGGCCGCATCGACTTTAATCTCGTTGTGACCGCGTTCGAGGACCTCGGCGAGATTCGCCAGGCCATTCATCGCCATCCACGGGCAATGCGCGCAGCTCTTGCAGGTGGCGCTGTTGCCGGCGGTGGGCGCTTCGATAAAGATCTTGCCCGGCGCGGCAAGCCGCATCTTGTGCAGGATGCCGAGATCCGTCGCCACGATGAAACGCTGCGCGTCCATGCGCACGGCGGCATCGATCAGCTGCGTGGTCGAGCCGACGACGTCCGCGAGCGCGACGACGCCTTCGGGCGATTCGGGATGCACCAGGATCTTCGCGTCGGGATACTCGCGGCGCAGCAGATCCAGTTCGATGCCCTTGAACTCGTCATGGACCAGACACGAGCCCTGCCACAGCAGCATGTCCGCACCCGTCTTTTTCTGGATATAACCGCCCAGATGGCGATCCGGCGCCCAGAGAATCTTTTCGCCGCGCGCATGCAGGTCGGCGACGATTTCGAGCCCGATCGACGAAGTCACCATCCAGTCCGCGCGCGCTTTTACTGCCGCGCTCGTGTTTGCATAGACCACGACGGTGCGGTCAGGGTGGGCATCGCAGAAGGCGGAGAATTCATCGGCGGGACAGCCGAGATCGAGGGAACAGGTGGCGTCGAGGTCCGGCATCAGCACGCGCTTGTCCGGGCTCAGGATCTTGGCGGTCTCGCCCATGAAGCGCACGCCCGCGACCACCAGCGTCTTCGCCGCGTGATCGCGCCCGAAGCGCGCCATTTCGAGTGAATCGGCGACGCAACCGCCGGTTTCGTCGGCGAGTTCCTGAAGTTCGGCGTCGACGTAGTAGTGCGCCACCAGCACCGCCTTTTCCCGCTCAAGGAGGGCGCGAATGCGTTTCTTCAGCCGACGCCTTTCTTCCGCCGACGGCGCTTCGGCCACCCGCGCCCACGCTTCGCCCACACCGCAGGTCAGGCCTTGCGGCCGGTCATACTCGATGCTTCTGATCGCTTCCATGTCTCCGATCCCCACGCGCGACGGCTGCACGATCCGCCGCAGATCCGCCTGCACAAAAACAAAGACCCCGCCAGAGCGGGGTCACGTGACGTCACGGAATTTTAACGGATAACGCGCGTCAGGCGTAGCGGCGCAGGCGCAGCGCGAAGTCCTGCAGCGCCTTGATGCCGCTCTCTTCCGCACGATGGCACCAGTCTTGCAATTGCGTGACGAGTTGCTCGCGGGAAGCGTTCGAGCGGTCCCAGATGGCCGAAAGGTCCTTGCGCAATTCGATGAACGTGCGCAGGCGCTGATTGTCCGAGGTCAGTTCCGGGAGCTGCTTGAGCTGCGGCTCGTTCAGGCCGTCTTCTTCCTTGTGGAACCACTTGCGGGCGCCGCGCATCAGCTGATACTTCTCGCGCGCGCCGGCTTCCTTCAGCTTGGCGAGTTCCTGTGCGTAAGCGCGCTTGAGTGCCTTGCCATAACGCGCCATCACTTCGTAACGATTCGACAGCACGGCCTGCAGCGTGTCCTGATCGACCACGGCCTTGCTCGCGGCCAGCTTCGGCGTGGGCGCGACCTTCTTGACCTTGGCGAGACGCAGCGCCGACATGATGCAGATATACATCCAGCCGATGTCGAACTCGTACCACTTGCTCGAGAGCTTCGCCGACGTGGCGAAGGTGTGATGGTTGTTATGCAGTTCCTCGCCGCCGATCAGGATGCCGAGCGGGAAGATGTTGGTGGACGCATCCGACGAATTGAAGTTGCGATAACCCCAGAAGTGCGCGAGGCCGTTGACGACGCCTGCTGCCCAGAACGGAATCCAGATCATCTGCACGGCCCACACCGACAGCCCGACGATGCCGAACAGCGCAACGTCGATCACCATCATGACGCTGATGCCGAGAATCGGATAACGCGTGTAGAGATTGCGCTCGAGCCAGTCGTTCGGCGTGCCGTGGCTGAACTTGCGCATCGTTTCTTCGTTCTTGGCTTCGGTGCGATACAGCTCGGCGCCTTCGAGCAAAACCTTCCAGATGCCGCGCGTCTGCGGGCTGTGCGGATCTTCCTCGGTCTCGCACTTCGCGTGGTGTTTGCGGTGGATGGCCGCCCATTGGCCGGTGAGCATGCCTGTGGTCATCCACAGCCAAGCACGGAAGAAGTGGCTCGCGACGGGATGCAGGTCCAGCGCGCGGTGCGCCTGGCAGCGGTGCAGATAGATCGTGACGCCCGCGATGGTGATGTGCGTCATCACCAGCGTGAACAGCAGAATCTGCCACCAGGAGAGATCCAGCAATCCGTTGGCGAGAAAATCGAGGGAAGAATTCAGCAAGGCAATTTACCTGAGTAGCTGTGAAATTCGGAAAAAATGGCCGGCAAAACACGCTCAAACATGACTTCAGGCGGCCTGTTGGGCACGTGAAAGGATCGTGCCCAAGTTCGATCGCATTCTACTGCATGCGTTCCAAGTCTTTGTCCTAAAGGTGAAATTTTTTGCATGTTAGCAAAACAAGAAAAAAACTCACGCCTCGAACTCGTGTTAATTACGGCTTCAAATCGGCGGATGAGCCGCCAAACCGCACGCACAAACCGATGCTTACGTCGTCGGCGAAGCGCCTGTGTCGCGATGCACGGTATTTAGTACCGAATCGACCGCCATCGGCGCGGCGCCTTCGATAATCCGTATCTCGCGCTGCGCGTACGGAATTTCAATGCCGTGCTCAAAGAATAAACGCCATACAGCGCGATTTACCTGTGACCTTACGCCGCCTGTGCCCTTTGCGGCATCGACGATCCAGAAGCTCAGTTCCAGATTGATGCCGTCCGCGCCGAAGCTCGCCAGCAGTGCGGCCGGCGCCGGATCCTGCAACACGCGCTCGATACCCAACGTGGCTTCCTCGAGAAGCCGCATCGCGCGTTCCACGTCGCTGCGATAGCTCACCTGCACTGCGATCTTCGCGTTGCCGCGCGTCAGGTAAGACGAATGGTTCTGCACCACGTCGGTGATCAGCTTTTCGTTCGGAATCAGCGTTTCGATGCCGTCCAGCCCGCGCACGACCGTATAGCGCGTGCGGATCTGCGTGACCGTGCCCTGGCTGCCGCTCACGTTGATCATGTCGCCGAGACGCAGCGAGCGGTCCAGCAAGATGATGAAGCCGGACACGTAATTGCTCGCGATCTTCTGCAAGCCGAACCCCAGCCCCACGCCCAGCGCGCCGCCGAATACCCCGAGCACCGTGATGTCGATGCCCACGATCGACAAGCTCACCAGAATCGCCGCAAGAATCATCAGTGCCCGGCCGACGCGCGCCAGCACCACTTTCAGATTGGCGTCGAGCGAGCGGGCACGCATCAGGCGGTCGTCGAGCAGCGCGCCGGCCCACATCGCGACGATCAGCGTCACGCACACCCACAGCACGCCCGACGCGAGCGACAGCAGCGTCATGTGCGCATTGGCGAGGTTGAAGCGCACGCTCGCCATCCACGCGACGACATCGTCCTGGATGCCCATCACGGTCAGCGCCATCGCGACCCAGACGATCACCGTGACTAGTTTCTCGAACAGATAGAGCAGCGCGCCGGCGTCGTCTTCCGTCTCGCCGCGCCGGAACACGCGCCGCACGACGTAGAACATCGAGTAGATGACGGCAATGCCGCACAGCGGCACCAGCGCGAGACGCAGGAACGCCGTGTGGATGAACGGCGCGAGCGCCACCTGCGCAATAGACACGAACACCGCGCCGAGCAGCGGGAACAGCGCCTTGTTGAGACTCTCGGCGCCGAAGCGCACGGCCTCGAAACGCGACTGGCGGCGCGCATCGAGCTTCTTGCGCAGGATGCGCGCGCACCACCACGCCACCACCAGCAGCCCGGCCAGCGCCGCGACCTGCCAGATCACCTGCGGCTCGCCGAAATCGCGCGACAGCCGCGCGGTCAGTTCGGGCAGGAAGCGGGTGTCCATGCGCGCGGCGGCTTACGCTTGCTCTTCTTCGGCGGGCTTCTGCTGCTTCGACGCGTCCGGCACGCGCTCCAGCACGGCGGCGAAGAAGCCGTCGGTGCCATGCTTGTGCGGCCACAGCGACAGATACTCGCCCGTGTCGAGGTCGATGCGCTGCTCCGCGAGCACGTCGCGCGCGGGCACGACGCGGAAGTTCGGATGCGTCTCGAGGAACTGCTTGACGACGCCTTCGTTCTCCGCGTCGAGCATCGAGCAGGTGGCATAGACGAGACGGCCGCCGTTCTTCACGAGGCGCGCGGCGCTCGTGAGAATCGACAGCTGCTTGGGTGTCAGCTCCGCGACCGATTCCGGCGACTGGCGCCACTTCAGATCCGGATTGCGGCGCAACGTGCCCAGACCGGAACACGGTGCGTCGACGAGCACGCGGTCGATCTTGCCCGCGAGACGCTTGATCTTCGCGTCCTGCTCGCTGTCGATCAGCACGGGATTCACATTGGACAAGCCGCTGCGCGCGAGCCGCGGCTTCAGCTTGGCAAGACGCCGGTCCGACACGTCGAACGCATAGAGCCGGCCGGTCGAGCGCATCATCGCGCCGAGCGCCAGCGTCTTGCCGCCCGCACCCGCGCAAAAGTCCACGATCATCTCGCCGCGCCGCGGCGCCACCAGCGAGCAGAGCAACTGACTGCCTTCGTCCTGCACCTCGATCCAGCCTTCCTGGAACGGCGCGAGACGCGTCAGCGCGGGCTTGCCGCCGACCCGTACGCCAAACGGCGCAAACGGCATCCCGCCGGCGTCGATACCGGCGGCGGCCAGCGCCTTCACCACCTCGTCGCGGCTCGCCTTGATCGGGTTCGAGCGCAAATCGAGCGGCGCCGGATAGTTCAGCGCGGCGGCGAGCTGCGCGAGCTCCTCGGGCGCGAAGCGCTTGCCGAGCGCCTCGTAGATCCACTGCGGCAGGTTCGTGCGCACGCGCACCGGCAAACTGGCCGGGTCGATCTTCGACACTTGCGCGAGCCATTGATATTCATCCGCCGACACGAACGGCTTCAGCGCCGTCAGGCCGGCCGTCTGCATCAGGCCGAGCAGCGCGAGACGGCGCGCCTGATTGCCGCTGCCGCTTTCCGCGAGATGCGAAAACTCCATCTTCCGGCGCAGCACGGCGAACACCGCTTCAGCGATCACGCCGCGCTCGCTGTGCCCAAGCTTCGGATGCGCGCGGAAGAAGCGGCTGGTCGCGGCATCGGCGGGGCCGGAGAAGCGCAGCACGTCCGCCAGCAACGTTTCGGTTTGTCCAATCAGAAATCCATGCAGCCTCATACGCCCTCCCCGGCAATGTCGGCAAAGAGCCATTGAGGCTCAGACGGCGTGAGAGCGACTCGTTCGCCCTCGATAGAAAGACGCCCCTCGATGAACCAGCGCACCGCGCGCGGGTAGATCACGTGTTCGACGGCCAGCACGCGCGCCGCGAGCGCGGCGGCGTCGTCGCCGGCGAGCACCGGCACGGCGCCCTGCGCGACGATCGGCCCGTGATCCAGCGCCGGCGTCACGAAATGCACGCTTGCGCCATGCACGCGCACGCCGGCGTCGAGCGCCTGCTGATGCGTGCGCAGCCCCGCGAAGCACGGCAGCAGCGACGGATGCACATTGAGCATGCGCCCGGCATAGCGCTCGACGAAAGCGTCGGTCAGCACCCGCATGAAGCCCGCGAGCACGACGAGATCCGGCGCGAAGCGGTCGATTTGCTCGGCGAGCGCCGTGTCGAACGACGCCCGGCTGTCGAACTGACGATGATCCACCACGATGGTTTCAATGCCGTTCGCCTGGGCGCCCCCCGGGCGGGGGGCAGCGGGCGGGTTTGCTAGCCCCGCGGGCCCGGGGGCCGCCCCGCGGGCGCGCGCGCCGGCGCCCACGACGGCCTCCATGTTGCTGCCCCGTCCGGAGATCAGAATGACGATTTTCTTCATCCGCCGATTTTATCATCCGGCTGGGGAGAAAATCGTGCCAAAGCGAGCGGCGCGGGCGACCGCACGCACCTCGCGCAGGACGCCGTCCCGCCCCGCGCGCCCGTGCGCCGGCGCGAGCGTTTATACTCTAACGCTTTGCAGCATCTGCCCCTCATCGCTCAGCCTCACCGACCAACGCCTATCGTGAGAGTCTTTCGCGGCCTTCCCAATGCCGAAAGCCGGGCGCCCTGCGCACTGACCATCGGCAATTTCGACGGTGTCCATCGCGGCCACCAGGCGCTGCTCGCGCACGTGCGGGCAGCCGCCGACGCGCGCAACCTGCCCGTCTGCGTGATGACCTTCGAGCCGCATCCGCGCGAATTCTTCAATCCGGCCGGCGCGCCGCCACGCATCGCGATGCTGCGCGACAAGCTGGAGGCGCTGCGCACCAACGGCGTCGACCGCGTGGTGGTCGAGCATTTCAACAAGACCTTCGCGAGCCAGTCGCCGGACACCTTCGTGAAGAACGTGATCGTCGACGGCCTGCACGCCCGCTGGGTCATGGTCGGCGACGACTTCTGCTACGGCGCGAAACGCGCGGGCGACTTTGCGTCGCTCAAGGCCGCAGGCGAGAAATACGGCTTCGAAGTCGAACGCATGGCAACCGTCGCGCATCCGAACGGCGCGCGCATTTCGTCTTCGTCGGTGCGGGCCTCGCTGGTCGCAGGCGACCTCGATGCGGCGCAAGTCGCGCTCGGGCGTCCGTATGTGATCAGCGGGCACGTCGTGCACGGCGCGAAGCTCGGCCGCGATCTCGGCTTTCCCACATTGAATCTGCCGATCGCGCACAAGCGTCCGGCGCTTGCGGGCATTTTCGTGGTGCGCGTGCACGGCCTCGCCGACGAACCGCTGCCCGCCGTCGCGAGTCTCGGCCTGCGCCCGACCGTCGACGACTCCGGCCGCGTGCTGCTCGAAGTCTTCGTGCTCGACTGGCACGGCGACGCCTACGGCAAGCTGGTGCGGGTCGAATGCCTGAAAAAGCTGCGTGACGAGGAAAAGTACGTGGACCTCGAAACGCTCTCGGCTGCAATCTCGCGCGACGTGGACAACGCCCGCGCGTATTTCGGCCTTCCGCCCGCCAGCAACGCGGGCAGCCGCGCCACGGGATTCGCCATTTCGGCGACTGACCGAATTAGGTGAGCGTGCGGCGCCCGCGTTGACCACGCCGGCGCCGCCCGCTGCCCCGCCTCCCGATTCATCGCGCGCGAGACAAGCGCCGCCTCACCGAATTCACCGAGTCACCCATGAGCGACAAGAAAGAGAAAGCCTCCTCGAAGTACCCCGTCAACCTGCTCGACACGCCTTTCCCGATGCGTGGCGACCTGCCCAAGCGCGAGCCCGCGTGGGTCCAGGAATGGCAGGACAAGCAGATCTACGAGAAGATCCGCGCGGCCAGCCAGGGCCGCAAGAAGTTCATCCTGCACGACGGCCCGCCGTATGCGAACGGCGACATCCACCTCGGCCACGCGGTGAACAAGATCTTGAAGGACATGATCGTCAAGGCGCGCAATCTCGCGGGCTTCGACGCCGTCTATGTGCCGGGCTGGGACTGCCACGGCATGCCGATCGAAATCCAGATCGAAAAGCAGTTCGGCAAGACGCTGCCGGCCATCGAGGTGATGCAGAAGGCGCGCGCCTACGCCGGCGAGCAGATCGAGAAGCAGAAGGTCGGCTTCCGGCGTCTCGGCGTGCTGGGTGATTGGGACAATCCGTACAAGACCATGAACTTCACCAACGAGGCCGGCGAGATCCGCGCGCTCGGCAAGATCATGGAGAAGGGCTTCGTGTTCCGCGGCCTGAAGCCGGTGAACTGGTGCTTCGACTGCGGTTCGGCGCTGGCCGAGGCGGAAGTCGAGTACAAGGACAAGACCGATCCGACCATCGACGTGATGTTCGCCTTCGCCGAGCCGGAGAAGACCGCGCAGGCGTTCGGCCTGAACGCGCTGCCGAAAGCCGAGGGCGGCATCGTCATCTGGACGACGACGCCCTGGACCATCCCCGCCAATCAGGCGCTCAACGTGCATCCGGAGATCGTCTACGCGCTCGTCGATACCCCGCGCGGCTTGTTGATCCTCGCGCAGGAACGCGTCGAGGACTGCCTGAAGAACTACGGGCTGAGCGGTGAAGTGATCGCCACGACGACCGGCGAAAAGCTCGCCAACCTGCGCTTCCATCACCCGCTGGCGGCGGCGCATCCGGGCTACAAGCGCACCGCGCCGGTCTATCTCGGCGATTACGTGACCACCGAAAGCGGCACGGGCGTCGTGCATTCATCGCCCGCGTACGGCGTGGAAGACTTCGTGTCGTGCAAGGCGCACGGCATGTCGGACTCGGACATCATCAACCCGGTGATGGGCGACGGCCGCTATATCGAATCGCTGCCGCTGTTCGGCGGGCTCTCCATCTGGAAGGCGAATCCGCAGATCGTCGAGGCGCTGGAGGCCGCGGGCTCGCTGCTCAAGACCGAGAAGTACACGCACAGCTACATGCACTGCTGGCGTCACAAGACGCCCATCATCTACCGCGCCACGTCGCAGTGGTTCGCGGGCATGGACGTCAAGCCGAAAGACGGCGGCCGCACGCTGCGCGAGATCGCGCTGGAAGGCGTCGAGAACACGGCGTTCTATCCGTCGTGGGGCAAGCAGCGTCTCTACAGCATGATCGCCAACCGGCCGGACTGGACGCTCTCGCGCCAGCGCCAGTGGGGCGTGCCGATGGCCTTCTTCGTCCACAAGGAAACCGGCGAACTGCATCCGCGCACGCTGGAGTTGCTGGAGGAAGTGGCGCAGCGCGTCGAGCAAGGCGGTATCGAGACGTGGCAGTCGCTCGATCCGCGCGAACTGATCGGCGACGACGCGAACCTGTACGAGAAGAACCGCGACACGCTCGATGTCTGGTTCGACTCCGGCACCACGCACTGGCACGTGCTGCGCGGCTCGCACAAGGACTCGCTGCAGTTCCCGGCGGACCTCTATCTCGAAGGCTCGGACCAGCATCGCGGCTGGTTCCATTCGTCGCTGCTGACGGCCTCCATGCTCGACGGCCGTCCGCCCTACGACGCGCTGTTGACGCACGGCTTCACCGTCGATGGCGAAGGCCGCAAGATGTCGAAGTCACTCGGCAACGGCATCGATCCGCATGAAGTGGCGAACCGCCTCGGCGCGGAAATCATCCGCCTGTGGATCGCCTCGACCGACTATTCCGGCGAACTCGCGATCTCCGAAGAGATTCTCAAGCGCGTGACGGAAACCTATCGGCGGATTCGCAATACGCTGCGCTTCCTGCTCGCGAACCTGTCGGACTTCGATTTCGCCAAGGATGCGCTGCCGGTGGAAGACTGGCTGGAGATCGATCGCTATGCAGTCGCGCTCACCCGCAACCTGCAGGACGACGCGCTCGCGCATTACGAGAAGTACGAGTTCCATCCGGTTGTCGCGAAGATCGCGACCTTCTGCTCGGAGGATCTCGGCGGCTTCTATCTCGACGTGCTGAAAGACCGCCTCTACACCACGAAGCCCGATTCGCGCGAGCGCCGCAGCGCGCAGACCGTGCTCTTCCATATCGCACATGGGTTGCTGCGCCTGGTCGCGCCGTATCTGTCGTTCACGGCCGAGGAAGCGTACAAGGTCCTCAAGCCGGGTCAGGACACCCTCTTCACCGAGGTCTATGCGACCTATCCGGACATCGCCAACGGCGGCGACCTGCTCGACAAGTGGACCTTGATCCGCAGCGCGCGCGGCGACGTCACCAAGGCGCTCGAAGAGGCGCGCACGGCGAACCTGATCGGTTCGTCGCTGCAGGCGGAAGTCGTGGTGCGCGCGAGCGGCGCCCGTTACGACGCGCTCGCGAGTCTCGGCGACGCCTTGCGCTTCGTGCTGATCACGTCGTCAGCGCAAGTGGAGAAGGTGGCGGGCGAGGCGGAAGAAAGCGTCGATGTCGCGGCATCGAGCTATCTGAAGTGCGAGCGCTGCTGGCACTATTGCGCGGACGTCGGCGCTCACGCGGATCATCCAGGTCTGTGCGGCCGTTGCTTCTCGAATCTGTTCGGCGCTGGCGAATCGCGAGGCGCAGCATAATGGCAAGGACGATGGCAAAACAAAGCACAAGCAGTGGATCGCTCGCGCCGTGGCTCGGCGTCGCGCTGATCGTGATCCTGTTCGATCAGTTGACGAAGATCGCGGTGCAGAAAGTCTTCGCCTATGGCGACCCGCACGCGCTCACCCCGTTCTTCAACCTGCTGCTCGTCTATAACCGCGGCGCGGCCTTCAGCTTCCTCGCCATGGCCGGCGGCTGGCAGCGCTGGGCCTTCACGGCCCTGGGCGTGGTGGCGGCCATCGTGATCTGCTATCTGCTCAAGCGCCACTCGGGCCAGCGGCTGTTCTGCACGGCGCTGTCGCTCATCATGGGCGGCGCGATCGGCAATGTGATCGACCGCCTCGCTTATGGCCATGTCATCGACTTCCTCGACTTCCATGTGAAGACGTGGCACTGGCCCGCGTTCAATCTCGCCGACAGCGCGATCACCGTCGGCGCGGTGCTGCTGATCTTCGACGAACTGCGGCGCGTACGCGGTTCGAAGTGATGTTCCCGGCGCGGCTCCTTTCACGGAGCCGCGCGTTCATTGCGACGGAGGCAAATTGGAACTCGCAGGCAAACATCTCGTACTGGGCCTGACCGGCGGCATTGCCTGCTACAAGATCGCCGAACTCACGCGCCTGTTGATCAAGGCCGGCGCGACCGTGCAGATCGTGATGACCGAAGCGGCAACGCAGTTCATTACGCCCGTCACGATGCAGGCGCTGTCGGGCCGTCCCGTGTACACGTCGCAATGGGACGCGCGCATGCCGAACAACATGCCGCATATCGACCTCTCGCGCGAAGCCGATGCCATCGTCATCGCGCCCGCCTCCACCGACTTCATGGCCAAGCTCGCGCATGGCCGGTGCGACGATCTGCTGTCCACGCTGTGCATCGCGCGGGATTGTCCGCTGCTCGTCGTACCCGCGATGAACCGCCAGATGTGGCAGAACCCCGCGACCCAACGCAACGTCGCGCAACTGCGTGCGGACGGCGTCGACGTGCTCGGGCCGGACTCGGGCTCGCAGGCGTGCGGCGAAGTCGGCGACGGCCGCATGATCGAGCCGGAAGCGGCCTTCGAAGCCATCTGCGCGTTCTTCCAGCCGAAGATCCTGCGCGGCCAGCGCGTGCTGATCACCGCGGGCCCGACCTTCGAGCCGCTCGATCCGGTGCGCGGCCTGACCAACCGTTCCTCCGGCAAGATGGGCTTCGCATTGGCGCGCGCGGCGGCGCAGGCGGGCGCGGACGTGCATCTGGTTGCGGGTCCTGTCGCGCTGGAGACCCCGTGGGGCGTGTTCCGCGAAGACGTGCAGACGGCGCAGCAAATGCACGACGCCGTCATGCAAGCCACGCCCGACGCCGACATCTTCATCGCGGTGGCCGCAGTCGCGGACTGGCGCGCGGAGCAGGTCAGCGAGCACAAGATCAAGAAAGTGCCGGGCGCGCCGCAGCCGAGCTTCACGTTCGTCGAGAATCCCGACATCCTCGCCACGGTCGCGCGATTGCCGAATCCGCCGTATTGCGTCGGCTTCGCAGCCGAGAGCGGCGACCTTGACGTCAACGGCGCCGAGAAGCGCACACGCAAAGGCATTCCGCTGCTCATCGGCAACATTGGGCAACTGGCATTTGGCCGCGATGACAATGAAGTCGTGCTCTTCGAGGAAAGCGGCACGACGCCGCTGCCGCGCGCCGACAAACAGCAACTCGCCCGCACGCTGATTGCGGAGATTGCCCGACGCGCGCCGAAGACCGGCGGCGCGCTGCTCTCCTGACGCGATGACCAAGCTCTCCGTACTCGACCAGACGCCGGTCATCCACGGCCACACGGCGGCCGACGCCATCGCCGCCACGCTCGATCTCGCGCAACTCGCCGACGATCTCGGCTTCACCCGCTTCTGGTGCGCGGAGCATCACGGCCTGCATGGCGTGTCGAATCCGTGTCCGGAAGTGATGCTCGCGCGCATTGGCAGTCTGACGAAGCGCATCCGCATCGGCTCGGGCGGGGTCATGCTGCCGTATTACGCGTCGTTCAAAGTCGCAGAGCAATTCCTGATGCTTGAAGCCCTGTTTCCAGGGCGCGTGGATCTCGGCGTCGGGCGCGCGCCGGGCGGCGACATGCGCACGGCGCAAGCCGTGGCGGCAGGCGCGTACAACCGTGGCGATATCTTCCCGCAGCAGGTCGCGGAACTCATCGCGCTGTTCGACGGCACCGTGCCGGACGATGCCCTCGCGCATGGCGTGCTGCTGCAACCGCGCATCGACACGCGTCCGGAACTGTGGATGCTCGGCTCCAGCGATTTCGGCGGCCTGCTCGCCGCGCAGCTCGGCATCCGCTTCGCCTTCGCGAGCTTCATCAATCCGCGGATGGGCGAGCATGTGGCGCAAGCGTATCGCGAGCGCTTCGTGGCCGGACACGAAAAGGAGCCCTATCTCGCCGCGGCGGTGTTCGCGATCTGCGCCGATACCGAGCAGGAAGCCGAGGCGCTCGAAAAGGCCGTCGACCTGCGCCGCGTGCAGATGGCCTATGGCCTGAACGAGCCGATTCCCTCGATCGAACAGGGCATCGCGCAACGTTACGGCGAGCGCGAACTGGCCGTGATCGCGCATGAAAAGGCACGCAGCATCATCGGCACGCCGGAGCGCGTCACGGAACAATTGCACGCGTTGCAGGAACGTTGCGCCGCCGACGAACTGATCGTCCTGACGGTCGCCGGCAGCTACGCCGCGCGCACGCGGTCCTATCAACTTTTGGCCGACGCTTTCGAGCTCGGCCGCTGACACCTGATTCCATGAAACTCGACGTCAAGATCCTCGACGCGCGCATGCGCGATTTCCTGCCTGCCTACGCCACGCCCGGCAGCGCGGGCCTCGACCTGCGCGCGTGTCTCGACGAGGCGCTCGTGATCGAACCGCATCAAACCGTGCTCGTGCCGACCGGTCTCGCGATCCATCTCGCCGACCCCGGTTATGCCGCGATGATCCTGCCGCGCTCGGGACTGGGCCACAAGCATGGCATCGTGCTCGGTAATCTGGTGGGCTTGATCGACTCCGATTACCAGGGCCAGTTGATGGTCTCCACATGGAATCGCGGCAACACGGCCTTCACGCTCAACCCGATGGAGCGTCTGGCGCAGATGGTGATCGTGCCGGTGGTGCAGGCGCAATTCAATATTGTCGATGACTTCGACGCCAGCGCGCGCGGCGTCGGCGGTTTCGGCAGCACCGGCAAGCACTGAAGCAATCAGTCAACAAGCAGGCGGCGCCCGTCGCCTGACATACCATCTTCTATACAAAAGTAGCGCGTCCTCTCTGCCGCTTTTGCTCCCGGCTTCTTATTCTCATCGGCAAGTGACGGTTCATTCAAGCCCTCTTCCGGGCTGAACCGTCACGACGCCGTCGCTCCGTCAGGAGCCACGTCCTTCCCTTCAATCTGTTTCGTTGCTTGAAACAGAATTTATTCAGTTATCCAGACAAGCGCGATCGCAGCGGCCGATTTGCTTCGTGCCGTCGATCAATTCGCTTTTTTACTTTGCAGGAAACCACACTATGAACATCCAATATGACGCCGTCGTCGCCCCGGGAGCAGGCCAGTGGTATGGCCAGATCATCGTCTCCAATCTCCGTTATGAAGACGGCAGGCAGGTCAAGGTCGGCAAGTATCTCGCGCTGAATTTCTCTTCGCCGGCCGCCGTGAACGCCACGGACGTCTGGCCGAGCTTCACCTCGTGGGTGTCAACGTCGAATCAGGTGCAATCGACTTCGATCGGCGACAACCTGTACTCCATCGCGCTGGAGATGGACTTCGATGCGCCGCATCTGATCGATACGAAGGATCAGATCACCATTTCCATCAACGGTGACCTGACCGCCAGTCCTGACACGTATCTGAACTCGTTCGTCATCGCGGCGGACCAGGCTCCGGCGGTCAACGCGACCGTCCAGATCGACTGCGACGCCGCGCCCGACGCCGCGCTGCAAGACGTGTCGCCGGTTATCACGCTGTTGCGCGGCTCGCAGGCTACGCCGGTCACGCTCGCGTATGGTGCCAAGACCTCAGTGACGCTCGAGCAAGGCGACTACACCGTGCAATGCGGCGACGTACATACGGCCGACCAGACCGTCGCGGCGCCGCTGATCGTCGCGCCGATGCAGTTCACGCTCGCGGCTGGCGCGACGGTCGCCATGGACGTGACGTTCGGCGCGGTGGAGCGAACGGCGGCGCTCGATATCGTGATCGACACGCTTCAGGGTCTCGACGACGAAACCCTCTCGGTCACGGTGACGGACGAGAACAGCGGCGCGACGCTGGCCGCTTTCGAGACCACGACCGGCACGACCACATCGCTGCGCTCGCTGCCGGTTTCAGCCAAGGCGCATATCGCGATCGACGCCATCAGCGTGAACAACGCGCAATACACGTTCGACATTCACGATGTGAAGCTTGAAAACGCGTTGCAGACGGTGTCGGTCGGCCAGTCGCAGGTCGAGACAAAGAGCGTCGATACCACCGGCTTCGTCCAGCTGCCCATTCACGTCACCGCTGATACGCCGCTGTCACGGAGCATCGTGCTGCGTCTGCAAGGCGACGACATGAACTACTCGCAGACGATCACGGCCACGACCCAGACGACGTCATTCGCGACGCCGGTCAAGCCGGGCACGTACACGGTCACGGCGCCCGCGTTCGTGTCGGGCGGGATCGTTCGCGTCGTCGAAGCGCCCGCCTCGCTGACCGTTGCCGCCAACGGTTCGAGCGTGCTCGACGTGTCGGTGGAGGCTTCCGCGAATCTCAACGTGCGCGGCTTCCCGTCGTACCTGGGCTTTGGTGGTTGCGTGAACCTGACGCAAGGCAATCAGGCCGATCTCGCCGCCGCCCGCGCCACGTCGATCTTCATCTATGCAGGCACCGACGGCGCCGGCGACTCGAACGTCTATCTGTCGGACGATCCGCAGACACGCGCGTTGATCAAGCTCGCGCGCGACACGGAGAGCGCCATGGGCAACACGCAAGCTGTACTGCCGGTTGCGATCTCGTACACATGCAATCTGTCGCTCGGCAACACGCCCGGCATCCTCGCGAACGCCGACGCCCATGCGCACAGCTTTGCGAACTACATCCTCGCGTTGAATATCGCGATGAGCAATGCAGATGAGCAGCACGACGTGCCCGCGGGCTTCATCGTCAATCCCGACTTCCTGGGGGCCTGTCAACAGGCCGGCTTTGGCGCGAGCTACGCGATGCCAGTCATCGAGCCGCTGAAGACGGCGCTCGCGCACTGGAACATTCAGGCTCAGGTGCCTTCGTCGATCACCGATACGATCGGCGGTTACGTGTTGGCGGTGAACTGGCTGACCCGAACGGTGGCGCCGAAGGTGACCTTCGGCTGGCAGATCAATCTGTGGGGCGTGGGCTATTCGGAGTGGATCTATCAGGACATCGATCCGGCCTCGATGGCACAGCAAACCGCTGACTATGTGAAGAGCGTAGGCGCCTGCGACGGCCCGTATGCGCCGGACTTCCTGGCGATCGATCGCTATGAAGCCGACGACTTCACCCAGCGCGCCTACGTGAACGGCTACTGCTACGGTCCGCGTGAATGGCAGCGTTACTTCGACTTCTGCGAGAGCGTGAGCCGTGCGCTGCGCGTGCCCGTCATGCCGTGGCAGATTCCGGCGAGCCGCACGCCTAACGCGAACGATCAGGTCAACGCGGACTTCGACAGCCAGCACTGGGGCACGGGCGGGAGCTGCATCATGGGCGATGCGGCGATCGGCAGCGACTACCACAACGTGAATCCGACGATCCTCGCGTTGCCGTTTTCGCCGTCCTTCCCGGATATGGGCGCGACCGTCGCGGACATGTTCATCCGCTCGGAACCGTTCGACATCTCCGCACCCTTGTACGGCGACTTCCCGCTGCGCGGCATTTTCGCGGTGCTGTTGGGCGGAGGTTCGACGACGGGCATTGTGTCGTCGATCGGCAATCCGGAGTCGTGGACGCGCGACAAGTTGAACGCTTACATGGACGCGCCGCTGGCCTTCGATTCGCTTGAGGATCTGTCGCGCGATTGATCGATTGATCCACTGACGCTGCAAACGAAACGGCGCGAGGGTCACTCGCGCCGTTTTCTCTGCCCATCCTGGATGGCTTACTCGACTTCGATCGTTTCCGGATTCGGATTGCGCGGCGGCGCCGAATTCTCGTCGAAGGTGATCTTCACCTTGTCCTCGTCATCGACATCCACCGTGACGCGGCCGCCGTTCATCAGCTTGCCGAACAGCAGCTCGTCGGCCAGCGCACGACGGATCGTGTCCTGGATCAGACGCTGCATCGGCCGCGCGCCCATCAACGGGTCGAAACCATGCTTGGCCAGATGATGACGCAGCGCGTCGGTGAAGACGGCATCGACCTTCTTCTCGTGCAACTGATCTTCCAGTTGCATGAGGAACTTGTCGACCACGCGCAGGATGATTTCTTCATCGAGCGAACGGAAGCTGATGATCGAATCCAGACGGTTGCGGAACTCCGGCGTGAACATGCGCTTGATGTCGTTCATCTCGTCGCCCGACTCGCGGCGCGAAGTGAAGCCGATCACCGACTTGCCCATGGCCTCGGCACCCGCGTTCGTCGTCATGATGATGATGACATTGCGGAAATCCGCCTTGCGGCCGTTGTTGTCCGTCAGCGTGCCGTGGTCCATCACCTGCAGCAGCACGTTGTAGATGTCCGGATGCGCCTTCTCGATCTCATCCAGCAGCAGCACGCAATGCGGTTTCTTCGTGACGGCTTCGGTCAACAGGCCGCCCTGATCGAAACCGACGTATCCCGGCGGCGCGCCGATCAACCGGCTGACCGCATGACGCTCCATGTATTCCGACATGTCGAAACGCAGCAGTTCGATGCCCAGCGTGAACGCCAGTTGCTTCGCCACTTCGGTCTTGCCGACACCCGTGGGACCGGAGAACAGGAACGCGCCGATCGGCTTGTCCGTCTTGCCGAGACCCGCGCGCGCCATCTTGATCGAGGCCGACAGCGCATCGATGGCCGGATCCTGGCCGAATACAACGGCCTTCAGGTCGCGGTCGAGCGTCTGGAGCTTGCTGCGGTCGTCCTGCGACACGCTTTGCGGCGGCACGCGCGCGATCTTCGAGATGATCTCTTCGATCTCGCTCTTGCCGATGGTCTTCTTCTGCTTCGACTTCGGCAGGATGCGTTGCGCCGCGCCCGCTTCGTCGATGACGTCGATCGCCTTGTCGGGCAGATGACGGTCCGTGATGAAGCGCGCCGACAGTTCCGCCGCCGCCGAAAGCGCGCCCGACGAATACTTCACGCCGTGATGCTCTTCGAAGCGCGTCTTGAGGCCGCGCAGGATGGCGACGGTCTGTTCGACCGACGGCTCAGTGACATCGACCTTCTGGAACCGGCGAGAGAGCGCCGCGTCCTTCTCGAAGATGCCGCGATATTCAGTGAACGTGGTCGCGCCGATGCACTTCAGCTGTCCCGACGACAACGCCGGCTTCAGCAGGTTCGAGGCATCCAGCGTGCCGCCCGAAGCCGCGCCCGCACCGATCAGCGTATGAATCTCGTCGATGAACAGGATGGCGTGCGGACGCTCCTTCAGTTCCTTCAGCACCGTCTTCAGGCGTTGCTCGAAATCGCCGCGATACTTGGTGCCCGCGAGCAATGCGCCCATGTCCAGCGAATAGACCTGCGCGTCCGCCAGGATGTCCGGCACTTCGCCGCGCGTGATGCGCCAGGCGAGACCTTCGGCGATGGCCGTCTTGCCGACGCCGGCTTCACCGACCAGCAGCGGATTGTTCTTGCGCCGGCGGCACAGCACCTGCACCACGCGCTCGACTTCCGGCTCGCGGCCGATCAGCGGATCGATCTTGCCGTCCTTGGCGAGCTGATTGAGGTTCTGCGTGAATTGCGCAAGCGGCGTTTCCTTCTGCGCGGCAGCGTCTTCCGACTCGGGATTGGCCTCGCTGTTCGCCTTGGCGGACTCGCCGCCATTCGTCTTGGCGATGCCATGGGAAATGAAGTTCACCACGTCGAGTCGCGTCACGCCCTGCTGCTGCAGGTAGTACACCGCATGCGAATCCTTCTCGCCGAAGATCGCCACCAGCACGTTCGCGCCGGTCACTTCCTTCTTGCCGTTCGAGGTCGATTGCACATGCATGATCGCGCGCTGGATCACGCGCTGGAAACCAAGCGTCGGCTGAGTATCGACGTCGTCCGTGCCCGGCACGGTCGGCGTGTTGTCATGAATGAAATTGCGCAGGTTCTGCCGCAAATCTTCAATGTTGGCTGCGCAGGCGCGCAACACCTCAGCCGCGGTCGGATTGTCCAACAGGGCAAGCAACAGATGCTCGACCGTTATGAACTCATGCCGCGCCTGACGTGCTTCCATAAACGCCATGTGCAGACTGACTTCCAGTTCCTGGGCAATCATGCTTCCTCCATCACGCACTGCAGCGGATGCCCCGCCTGCCGTGCATGGCTAACGACTTGCTCAACTTTGGTCGACGCAATATCTCGCGTGTAGACCCCACAAACTCCCCTGCCTTCGCGATGAACCTTCAGCATGATCTGCGTCGCAGTCTCGCGGTCCTTATTGAAGTATTCCTGCACGACCATCACGACGAATTCCATCGGCGTGAAGTCGTCATTCAGCAGCACCACTTGGTACATGGCCGGCTTCTTGAGCTTCTGCTCCTGCCGCTCCAGTACCGTGCCGTCCTGCTTGTTGGGATTGGTCGCCATACACCCATTCTAAACAACACGGACATCCCTGCAATCGCCGCTCCAGCACCGGCCCGAAGACCCGGAATAAATGACTGGAAACGTGCTCGCGCAGCGAAGGTCCATCGAATCCTGCCGCGGCCCCTGTGGTCCGGCGCGGCCCGCTTGCACCTCGTCGAACCCAGTATCGCACAGCTTCAAAAAAACCGGCTGTGCCGCCCGCCGCCAGTGCTGGCCGTATCACACAAGTGAGTCGATTATGCGTCTTTTCAAGGTGTGCTGCTTGGACGGCGCCGCACACGCAAAGCAGGAATTACCCCTACGAATGCGCTCTTTGCAACGAGCTTATCGGCCATCCCAAAAATTCCTTGACACTCGATTTAAGAGATTCAACAATCAAACTGGCACTTTTTTCCGGGGGGCCACTCCACGGATAAGAAATGCCCGAGGTGAGCCAGTGAAGAAAAGAGGGCACTCGCAATGAGGGGTGGGTACCAATCTTTTCCAAGGGCTCTTGGGATGCGACGAGAGTTAGAGGGGAAGTACGAATGTCTACTGGTACGGTCAAATGGTTCAACGACGCGAAAGGCTATGGATTCATCACGCCCGATGAAGGCGGCGAGGATCTGTTTGCTCACTTCTCGGCGATTCAAATGAATGGGTTCAAGACGCTCAAGGAAGGCCAGAAGGTCAGCTTTGAGATTGTTCAGGGACCGAAAGGCAAACAAGCTTCGAACATCCAGGACTCTGCCTGACCGTTCGATCAGAACCTGCCTCGTGAACCCGGCCTCCGCGCCGGGTTTTTTTTACGTCTGGTCCAAGCCGGGCGATGACTCAGATATTGCGCATGTTCGCCAAATAAAAACCCCGAAAGGCATAGGTCTTTCGGGGTTTTTCAAATACGCGCTCGAATGAAGGTGAGTCGTCACATATTCTCTATCATCACCTCGCCGAAGCCCGAACAGGAAACCTGAATTGCGCCTTCCATGAGACGGGCAAAATCGTAAGTGACGCGTTTCGACAATATCGACTGTTCCATCGACTGAATCACGCGGTCCGCCGCTTCAAACCAGCCGAGATGACGCAGCATCATTTCGGCTGAAAGAATTTCCGAACCGGGATTCACGTAATCCTTGCCCGCATATTTCGGCGCGGTGCCGTGCGTCGCTTCGAACATCGCAACCGAATCCGACATGTTCGCTCCCGGCGCAATGCCGATACCGCCCACCTGTGCCGCGAGGGCATCCGAGATGTAGTCGCCGTTCAGGTTGAGCGTGGCAATGACGTCGTATTCCGCCGGACGCAGCAGGATCTGCTGCAGGAAGGCATCGGCGATCACGTCCTTCACGACGATGTCATTGCCCGTCTTCGGGCTCTTGACCTTCATCCACGGACCCCCATCGATCAGTTCCGCGCCGAATTCCTTCCGCGCCAGCGCATAGCCGTAATCGCGGAAGGCGCCTTCCGTGAACTTCATGATGTTGCCCTTGTGCACCAGCGTGACCGAACGGCGGTCGTTGTCGATGGCGTACTGGATCGCCTTGCGCACCAGACGCTCGGTGCCCTCACGCGACACCGGCTTGATGCCCAGGCCCGACGAATCGGGAAAGCGGATTTTCTTCACGCCCATCTCTTCGCGCAGGAACTTGATGACCTTCTTCGCCTCGGGCGAATCCGCCGGCCATTCGACGCCCGCGTAGATGTCTTCCGAGTTCTCGCGGAAGATCACCATGTCGATTTTCTCCGGCTCGCGCACCGGCGACGGCACGCCCTTGAAATAGCGCACCGGGCGCAGGCACACGTAGAGATCGAGTTGCTGGCGGAGCGCGACGTTCAGCGAGCGGATGCCGCCGCCGACCGGCGTCGTCAGCGGGCCCTTGATGGACACGATGTAATCCTTCACGACGTCGAGCGTCTCGTCCGGCAGCCAGACATCCGGGCCATAGACCCGGGTGGCCTTCTCGCCCGCGTAGATCTCCATCCAGTGGATCTTGCGCTTGCCGCCGTAGGCCTTCTCCACCGCCGCATCGACGACCTTGATCATGACCGGCGTGATATCGACGCCCGTGCCGTCGCCTTCGATAAACGGAATGATCGGCTGGTCCGATACGTTGAGCGAGAAATCCGCGTTGACGGTGATCTTGTCACCGTCCGCCGGAACCTTGATGTGCTGATACGGCATGGTCGACTCCAGAGAAGGCCGGGCTGAATGGAAGCAAACTGGATGGAGAGCGCCCACTCAGGCATGCGCGCGCGGGTGCATGCCGTCATGGCGAGAACGTCATTCTAACCACGCCGGACGGCCTGCGGGCGGCGCGGGGATCGCGAGCAGCGTGTGCCGCGCGGCGTCACGCATGCTTTAAGATGCCGGATTCTCCAGGCCGAACCCCTCACTGTCGCCGCGCGCGCTTCGCATGCCATTGATCGCCCTGAACAAACCCTTCGGCACCATCTGCCAGTTCTCCGCGCATGAAACGCGCGCGTCGCTCGCGGATTGGGTCAGCACGCCGGACGTCTATCCGGCGGGACGGCTCGACGCCGACAGCGAGGGCCTGCTGCTGCTCACGGACGACGGCGCCCTGCAGGCGCGCATCGCGGAGCCGCGCCACAAGCTCGTCAAGCGCTACTGGGCGCAGGTGGAAGGCGCGCCCGACGACGCCGCGCTCGCACATCTCGCGCGCGGTGTCGATCTCGGCGACTATGTGACGCGTCCATGCCGCGCCGCCTTCGTCGCGAATGAATGCTCGCAGGCGCTCTGGCCACGCACGCCGCCGGTTCGCTATCGCGCGGCGATTCCGACGACCTGGATTGAACTCGCCATCACCGAAGGCAAGAATCGCCAGGTGAGACGCATGACGGCGGCGGTCGGCTTTCCGACGCTGCGGCTGGTGCGCGTGGCCATCGGCGCGCTCGACATCTTCGCGCTCGGACTCGCGCCGGGTCAGTCCGTCGATGTGGCGCCGGCCGCACCCTGGCAACGCCTTCGATGAATCCCATTCACCGTTCTCAAAAATGCTCCGCCGAGTGGGCTTCGATGCGCGCATGAATACGCGTGTCATGAAGATCGGCTAATGCAGTTCGCGGCGTTTTGCGCCGGCCGGATTTTTTTCGGTTCTGCTGCGCATTTTCCGAAAATCCGCGTCAACCGAGTCTTCACACGATGCGTTAAGGGCCCCAGATGCCGCGAAAAGCTATCCGGCATGAGCGCATAACCGATTACAGCACGCTGTGTGCTCCAGGGTGTTTGAAAGGTTCAACGTTCACAGGCGTGTCGCCTCTAAATCAATCGATACGGCTGTCAACCGAAAGGTAGGTGGCTCGTTTACCGACATGACTCCATGACCGGGTCGTCTTGGTTAATCAACTCAAGCTGAGGATTTACAGAATGAACAAACTGATCGCTGCTCTCGTCGCTGGCCTGTTCGCAACCGCTGCATTCGCACAAGAAGCGTCGGCACCGGCTGCAGCTGCTCCGGCAGCTGCTTCGTCGGCTCACAAGTCGTCGGCTCACAAGAAGTCGCACAAGTCGACGAAGAAGTCGCACAAGAAGGCAGCATCGGCTCCGGAAGCCGCTTCGGCAGCTCAGTAAGTTTGGTGCAGAACGCGGTATAGCAGTCAAGAACGAGTCTTACCGCCGTGCTTACGGCGTTGCAGGGCAGACGGCCGCAAGGCGTCTGCCCTTTTGTTTTGTGCTGCCGCATCGAGTAACATGCGCGGGGCTTGTCCAAGCGCTCGAGCAACAGAATGGGCAACAAAGTCGCACTTGAGTGACGCAACTGAATGAACAAGGGAGCTTTGCCGTGAATCTCGTCTTGCGTGCCGTCGCGCGTGTCCGGAATCAACGACTCAACCTCATCAAGCTGGCGCGCGCCTGCGTGATCGCACTCGCCCTGCCGTGCGCGGCGCTGCCGCTCGTGCAGACCGCACAGGCGCAGACCATGCCGCCCGGCGCCAAGCAACCCTCCGACTTCCCGCGCGCCAGACTGACCGCCGGCATGTTCGTGATCGATGCGGCGGTCGCCGCCAGCGACGCCGATCGCGAGCAAGGGCTCATGTATCGCACCCAGCTCGCACCGAATGAAGGCATGCTGTTCGTGTTCAACGAAAACGCCGTGCATTGCTTCTGGATGAAGAACACGTTGATCCCGCTGTCGATCGCCTTCATCCGCGCGGACGGCACGATCACCGATATCGACGAGATGCAGGCCGAAACCGAGAACAATCACTGCCCGCGCAACAACGGCGTCTATGCGCTGGAAATGAGCAAGGGCTGGTTCGCCGCGAAGGGCATCAAGCCCGGCATGCAGCTCAAGGGACTGCCGCGCGCGCAATGACGTGTGCAGTGAAACGGAGCGTCTGAAGAGACGACCTCCGATGATCGAAACCGGCGCATCCCGCCGGTTTTTTTTCGACTCCTCAACCTGCCGCGCGCCTTCCGTGATTCCAGCAAAAAGCCTGCCGACGCGCTATTCTTGAACGATTCGCATGGGCCGGAACGGGCTTTGCACTGCCGGTTCCGGTCGTTTCATCCACAGGAGGTTCACGTGCCCCGCAAGACTCCCATCGAGCGCTATCGGAACATCGGAATCAGCGCTCACATCGATGCCGGCAAGACCACGACTACCGAGCGCATCCTTTTCTACACCGGCGTGACGCACAAGATCGGCGAGGTTCACGACGGCGCGGCCACGATGGACTGGATGGAACAAGAGCAGGAACGCGGCATCACGATCACCTCTGCCGCCACCACGGCCTTCTGGAAAGGCATGGCGGGCAACTATCCGGAACATCGCATCAACATCATCGACACGCCGGGACACGTGGACTTCACCATCGAAGTCGAGCGCTCGATGCGCGTGCTCGACGGCGCCTGCATGGTGTACGACTCGGTCGGCGGCGTGCAGCCGCAGTCCGAAACCGTGTGGCGCCAGGCGAACAAGTACAAGGTGCCGCGCATTGCGTTCGTCAACAAGATGGACCGCGTCGGCGCGGACTTCTTCCGCGTGCAGCGGCAGATCGGCGAGCGCCTGAAGGGCGTGGCCGTGCCCATCCAGATTCCGATCGGCGCGGAAGAGCATTTCCTGGGCGTGGTCGACCTCGTGAAGATGAAGGCGATCGTCTGGGACGACGACAGCCAGGGCATCAACTTCAGCTACGAGGAGATTCCCGACAACCTCAAGGAACTCGCGCATGAGTGGCGCGAGAAGATGGTCGAGGCCGCGGCCGAGTCCAGCGAGGAGTTGCTCGAGAAATATCTGGAAGATCACGAGAGCCTGACCGAGGACGAGATCAAGGCGGCGCTGAGAAAGCGCACGGTCGCCAATGAAATCGTGCCGATGCTGTGCGGCAGCGCGTTCAAGAACAAGGGCGTGCAGGCGATGCTCGACGCCGTGATCGACTACCTGCCTTCGCCGGTCGACGTCCCCGCCATTCTCGGGCACACGGAAGACGACCAGGAAGCCGAGCGTCATCCGAGCGACGACGAACCCTTCTCCGCGCTCGCCTTCAAGATCATGACGGACCCGTTCGTGGGTCAGCTGATCTTTTTCCGCGTGTATTCGGGCGTGGTGAATTCGGGCGACACGGTCTACAACCCGGTCAAGGAAAAGAAGGAGCGTCTCGGCCGGATCCTGCAGATGCACGCCAACGAGCGCAAGGAAATCAAGGAAGTGCGCGCGGGCGACATCGCCGCGGCGGTCGGCCTGAAGGAAGCGACGACCGGCGACACGCTGTGCGATCCGAACAAGGTCATCATCCTCGAACGAATGATCTTCCCGGAGCCGGTGATCTCGCAGGCCGTCGAGCCGAAGACCAAGGCCGATCAGGAAAAGATGGGCATCGCGCTCAACCGGCTCGCGCAGGAAGATCCGTCGTTCCGCGTGACCAGCGACGAGGAATCCGGCCAGACCATCATCTCCGGCATGGGCGAGCTGCACCTCGAAATTCTCGTCGACCGGATGAGGCGCGAGTTCGGCGTCGAGGCAACGGTCGGCAAGCCACAGGTCGCGTATCGCGAGACAGTGCGCAACAAGGTCGAGGACGTCGAGGGCAAGTTCGTCAAGCAGTCGGGCGGACGCGGCCAGTACGGCCACGTGGTGATCGCGCTGGAGCCGGACGCGGGCAAGGGCTACGAGTTCGTCGACCAGATCAAGGGCGGCGTGATTCCGCGCGAATACATCCCGGCGGTGGACAAAGGCATCCAGGAAACGCTCAAGGCCGGCGTGCTCGCGGGCTATCCGGTCGTCGACGTGAAGGTGCGGCTGACCTTCGGTTCCTACCATGACGTGGACTCGAACGAAAACGCGTTCCGCATGGCCGGCTCGATGGCCTTCAAGGAAGCCATGCGCCGCGCGCGGCCCGTGCTGCTCGAACCGATGATGGCCGTCGAAGTCGAGACGCCCGAGGACTTCATGGGCAACGTGATGGGCGACCTGTCCGGCCGGCGCGGCATCGTGCAGGGCATGGAAGACATCGCGGGCGGCGGCGGCAAGCTGGTGCGCGCCGAAGTGCCGCTCGCCGAGATGTTCGGCTATTCCACGTCGCTGCGCTCGCTGACGCAAGGCCGCGCCACCTACACGATGGAGTTCAAGCACTACGCGGAGACGCCGTCGAATGTCTCCGAGGCGATCATCAACTCGAAGTCGAAGTAGAAACGCTAGCAGGGCGCGCGCAGAAATGCGTGTAGCATGCCTGTAGCCTCGAGGTCCGTTGCCGGCGCAGGGTTGGCCGCAACGGACTTTCTCTATCCGCAGACGATACGATACGGCACGAGCACGACATGAGCGACGCACATCAGCATATCGATTGGCGCGAGCACGGCGTCAAGGTCATCCGGGGCGATCAGCTCGACACCAACACCGCGCAGACGCCCGGCATGAACCGCGCCGCCGCGATCAACGCCGCACGGGTCGGCGCCCAGAAGATCTGGGCCGGCACCGTCACCATCCATCCCAATGCGAAGACCGGCGCGCATCATCACGGCGCGCTCGAGAGCGTCATCTATGTCGTGCGCGGTCAGGCGCGCATGCGCTGGGGCGAACATCTCGAATTCACCGCTGAAGCGGGTCCCGGCGACTTCATCTTCGTGCCGCCCTACGTGCCGCATCAGGAGATCAACGCCCGGACCGACGAGCCGCTCGAATGCGTGCTCGTGCGCAGCGACAACGAAGCGGTCGTCGTGAATCTGAATATCGATGCCGTGGAGCAGCCCGAGGAAGTCTATTGGGTCGATCCGATTCACAAGCATCCGCACGACCATTGAAGGCGGTACGCTGAGGACGGCGGCGCGGCGCGTATCTTGCTACCCAAGCCAGACGCGGCGGCGCTTTCGACGCGGCTCAACTGATCGCCCGCCCGGCGCAAGACGGAGCGGGCGCGACAACTACAACATCCGCACACGATGAAGACATCTTCCACCGACGCGCCTCTCCTCGACCTCGCCCGCCCGAATGCGGGCGAACTCGGCAATCATGCGATCGACGAATTCATGGCCGGCCGCCTCACGCGCCGGGAACTGCTGCGCCATGCGAGCGTGCTCGGCTTCGCGCTCACGGCGGGCGGCCTCTTCGGCATGCCGTCGGCGCGCGCGCAGGGCGCGGGCAAGCCGGGCGGCACGATCCGCGTCGCGCATCTGACGCCGGCGGGCGCGGTGGATCCGCTCACCGTCACCGACGCAGCGGGTCTCGCGCTGATCAACCAGACCGGCGAATTCCTGATCGACGACGACAGTGAACACCTGACGCTGCGCCCGGCGCTTGCGCTTTCGTGGAAGTCCAACGACAAGGGCGACGTCTGGACCTTCAAGCTGCGCCCGAACGTGAAGTTCCACGACGGCCAGCCGATGACCGCCAAAGACGTGGTCGCGACCTTCAACCGGCTGTCGGATCCAGGCGCTGGCTCGGCGGCGTTGTCGGTGCTGAAGGGCGTGCTGTCGAAGGATTCGGCGAAGGCCGTCGACGATCACACGGTCGAATTTCACCTCGACGCCCCCAACGGCAATTTCCCGTATTACGTGTCCTCGAATACGTATAACGCGGTGATCCTGCCGGCGAACTTCACCGGTCCGTACGAAAAGACCTTCATGGGCACCGGCGCGCTGAAGCTGGAGAAGTACACGCCGAAGGTCGGCGCCTCGTTTGTGCGCAATGCCGACTACTGGGGCGAGAAGTCGCTGCCGGATCGCGTGAGCTTCTCCTTTTATGCGGACCAGCAGGCGCAACTTCTCGCCATGCAGGGCCGCCAGGCCGACGTGATGGGCGACTTCACGGTGCAGGGCGGCGTCTCGATGCTGACCAATCCGCAGTTCAAGGTGCTCGGCACGAAGTCCAGTTCGCATCGGCAGATCCACATGCGCTGCGACATGGGCGCGTTCAAGGACAAGCGTGTGCGCCAGGCGCTGGCGCTCGCGATCAATCGCGAAGTGATCGTCAAGGGCTTGTTCCGCGGGCGCGCGCAGGTCGGTAACGACAGCCCGTTCGCGCCGGTGTTTCCGTCGAGCGACCTGAGCGTGCCGCAGCGCAAGCTCGATATCGCGAAGGCCAAGCAGCTGCTGGGCGAAGCGGGCGTGGCGAACGGCTTCGACATTACGCTGACCACCGAGAAGTACATGGAGATTCCCGATCTCGCCGTCGTCGTGCAGAACGCGGCGAAGGCGATTGGCATCCGCATCACGCTCAAGGTGGAAAGCCAGGATCTGTACTACGGCTCCGGGACCTTCGGCAAGTCGGACTGGCTCGATTCGCCGCTCGGCATCACGGACTATGGCCATCGCGGCGTGCCGAACGTGTTCCTGAACGCGCCGCTGACGAGCGGCGGCACCTGGAACGCGGCGCACTTCAAGAACGCGGAGTACGACAAGCTGGTCACGCAGTTCGTGGCCGCGCTGGACGTCGCGTCACAGAAGAAGCTGTCCGGGCAGATCCAGCGCCTGCTGCTCGACGAAACGCCGGTCGTGATTCCCTATTTCTACGACCAGTTGATCGTCACGCGCGCGACCGTCTCGGGCGTGCGCTTCAACGCGATTTCGCAAATGTGGTTCGACCGCGCGACGGTGGCGGCCGGTTGAGCGCGGCAAGGAGGTTCACGCGATGAGCACCCTCACGCCCACCACGCGCGTGGTCACGCCGGGCAACGGTGCCGCGAAACTGCGCCGCATCGTGCGCTTCGTCGGCGTGCGCCTGCTGCTCGCGCTCATCACGCTTTGGCTCCTGTCGATGATCGTCTTCGCGGGCGGGCAACTGCTGCCGGGCGATGTCGGCCGCGCGATCCTCGGCCCGCTCGCGGATGCCCGCGCGGTCGCGGCGCTCAATCATCAACTGGGCGTCGACCGGCCGCTGCTCACGCAATACAGCGGCTGGATCAGCCACTTCCTGCGCGGCAACATGGGCGAGTCCTATGCGTTCCGCGCGCCGGTCGCGCCGTTCATCGCGGGCGCGCTGTGGAACTCGGCGAAGCTCGGCGCGCTTGCCTTCGTCGTCGTGGTGCCGCTCGGCATCGCGGGCGGCGTGTACGCTGCGCTCCACGCGGGCCGCTGGATCGACCGGCTCATCAGCATCGGCGGGCTGACGGCGACGGTCGTGCCGGAGTTCGTCTCGTCGATCGTGCTGATCCTGATCTTCGGCGTGTGGCTGCAATGGCTGCCGATCGAAGCCACCGCGCCCGCCGGGGCAGGCTTCTTCACCCAGCTCAAACATCTGGTGTTGCCGGTGCTGCCGCTCGTGTTCGTGTTCTTCGGCTATATCGCGCGGATGGCCCGCGCCGGCACGGTCGAGGCGCTCGACGCCGACTACACGCGCACCGCCATCCTGAAAGGCCTGCCGCAGCGCGTCGTGATCCTGCGGCACGTGCTGCGCAACGCATTGCTGCCGACCATCACCGTCGCCGCCACACAGCTCGGCTACATGATCGGCGGGCTCGTGGTGGTGGAGACGCTGTTTCACTACCAGGGCATCGGCTCGCTCATTTACACCGCCGCGCAAGGCAAGGACTTTCCGATGCTCGAAGCCGGCGTGCTGACGATCGGCGTGATCTACACCGGGGCGAACCTGATCGCGGACGCCTTGTATGTGGTGCTGAATCCGCGCCTGCGCACCTCCGAATCCAGCGGAGACGCACCATGAGCACGACTGCCGCCCCGGCCTCCCCACCCGTCAAACCGCGCCGCTACGAGGCGCTCGGCGCGCTCGTGCGTTCGGGCAGCTTCGACCTCGGCGTGTTGATCCTCCTGTTCTGGGTACTGTGCGCGCTGTTCGGCCACTGGCTCGTGCCGCAGGATCCGTTCGCCTCCGACCCGCTCAATTCGCTCGCGCCGCCTTCCGCCGAACACTGGTTCGGCACCGATCAACTCGGCCGCGACGTGTTCGCGCGGGTGATCGTCGGCTCGCGCGACATCCTGACCATCGCCCCGCTCGCCACGCTGCTCGGCACCGCGGCGGGCACGACCATCGGTCTCGCGGTCGGCTACTTCGGCGGCTGGGTCGACGCCGTGATCGGCCGCGCGATCGACGCGCTGCTGGCGCTGCCGCTCGTGATCGTCGCGCTGCTGGCGCTGGCGGCGGTGGGCGCGAGCAATACCACGGTGATCCTCGTCATCGGCCTGACCTTCGCGCCGATCACCGCGCGCACCGTGCGCGCCGCCGTGCTCGGCGAGCGCCATCTGGACTACGTGCTCGCCGCGCAGCTGCGCGGCGAGAACGCGCTGTACATCATGTTCGCGGAGATCCTGCCGAATGTGCTGCCGCCGATCATCGTCGAGGCGACCGTGCGGCTCGGCTACGCCATCTTCGCGGTCGCGACGCTCTCCTTCCTCGGCTTCGGCATCCAGCCGCCGTCCGCCGACTGGGGCCTCGCGCTCTCCGAGTGCTACACGCTGATGGCCGGCGGCGCGTGGTGGACCGTCGTGTTCGATGCCGCCGCGATCGCCACGCTGGTCGTCGCGGTGAATCTGGTCGCCGACGCCGTGCAGGGAGTGCTCGACCGATGAACGGCCCCCCGCCCTCCGCCTTTCCCACCTTCGGCGCCGCGAAAGGCGATCAGGCCGACGCGCTGACCGTCGTCGGGCTGACGGTCGCCTACCGGTCGCGCGGACGCGAACGCGACGTGCTCCAGGACGTCACGCTGCGCGTGAAGCGCGGCGAGGCGTATGGGCTCGTCGGCGAATCGGGCTGCGGCAAGTCGACCGCCGCGCTCGCGGTGCTGCGCTATCTGCCGCGCAACGGCCGCGTGAAGGCGGGCAAGATCACGATTGCCGGCAGCGACGTCGCCGGGCTCAGCCCCGTCGCACTCCGCGGCATGCGCGCCAACGCCGTCTCGATGGTCTATCAGGATCCGGGGCGCGCGCTGAATCCGTCGCTGACGATTGCGCGGCAAGTCTCCGAAGCGTTCGAGGTCACCGGCGCATCCGCCGACGAAGCCCTCGCCCGCACCGTCGACATGCTCCGGCGCGTGCGCATCGCGTCGCCGGAACGCGTGATGGACAGCTATCCGCATCAGCTCTCGGGCGGCATGCAGCAGCGCGTCGTCATCGCGATGGCGCTGGCCTGCAATCCGGAACTGCTGATCCTCGACGAACCCACCACGGGTCTCGACGCCACCGTCGAGGCCGAAGTGCTCGATCTCATCGCGCAGCTGCGCGCCGAGCTGGGCACGGCCGTGCTCTTCATCAGCCACAACCTCGCGGTGATCGGGCGCATGTGCGAGCGTGTCGGCGTGCTCTATGCGGGCAAGCTCGTGGAAGAAGGCGCGACCGCCGACGTGTTCGCGAAGCCACGTCATCCGTACACGGTGGGTTTGCTGCGCTGCCTGCCGCGCGCGGGACGCAGCAAGGAAACGGGCCGGCTCGACACCATTCCCGGCTCCCTGCCCTCGCCGGGCGCGATTGCGCAAGGCTGCATCTTCGCGCCGCGCTGCAAGCTCGCCGACGAGCGCTGTCTCAAGGACGCGCCGCCGCCGTATCGCGTCGCGGCCGCACACGGCGACCAGATGGCGCGCTGCCATTATCACGAGCGTGCGCAAGACCTGCCGCGCGCCACCGATGAAGTGCCGGTGCCCGTCGCGAACGGCACGGGAAAGCTTGCATTGTCGGCGCGCAATCTGTCGAAGACCTTTCGGGTCGGCGACGAGGACGTGCGCGCCGTCCACGATGTCTCTCTCGACCTTGTGCAGGGCGAGACGCTCGGACTGGTGGGCGAATCGGGCAGCGGCAAGACGACGCTTGCCAAGCTGTTGCTCGGCCTCGTGTCGCCGGACAAGGGCGCCACGCTCGAACTCAACGGCGCCAGCCTGCCCGAGCGCGTAACCCAGCGCAGCGACGAGCAGGTGAAGTCGTTGCAGATCGTGTTCCAGAATCCGGACTCGGCGCTCAACCGCGCGCATTCGGTGCGGCAGTTGATCGCGCGTTCGCTCTCCAAGCTTGCCGCGCTGCATGGCCCGGCGAAGGAAGCGCGTCTGCACAAGCTGACCGAGGCCGTGCGGCTGCCGGCGCGCTATCTCGGCGCGCGTACGCGGCAGCTGTCGGGCGGACTGAAGCAGCGCGTGGCGATCGCGCGCGCGTTCGCGGGCGACCCGCGCGTGGTCGTGTGCGACGAACCGACCTCCGCGCTCGACGTGTCCGTGCAGGCCGCCATCCTCAACCTGCTCGCGGATCTGCAGCGCGAACGCAGCGTGAGTTACGTGTTCATCTCGCACGATCTGCATGTCGTGCGCTATCTGTCGGACCGCATCGCGGTGCTGTATCTCGGCCGCATCATGGAGATCGGCCGCGCCGCCGATGTCTTCGGCGGCCCGCAGCATCCGTACACCGAAGCGTTGCTGTCGTCGGCGCCGTCGCTCGACGGCACGCATGCGCAGCGCATTCGCTTATCCGGCGACCTGCCGAGCGCGGCGCATCCGCCTTCGGGCTGTGTGTTCCATACGCGCTGCCCGCGCAAGATCGGAACGATATGCGAAACCGAAACACCGCCCTGCCGCAACGCCGGCAACGATCACGCGATTCATTGCCACATTCCCGTGGAAGAGTTGCGCACACTGCAGCGCCGGGATAACTGATTGCGCGACGAGCCGCCCGGCGAAAGCATTGACCGGAACCAAAGCGGTCCGCGACATCTCTCATCGGTTCGACGTTCCACAACAATGAGGATTCAACCGATGAAACCCGCCCGTTCCATGGCCCGCGCTTCGCTCGTCGCCGGCGCTGCATTCGCCGTCACCCTTGCCGCTCAGGCGCAGACCACCGCGCCCGCCCCGACGCCCGGCGCCTCCGACCCCACCTTCTCCGCCTGGACGCTCGCGCAGCAGTGCGCCAACAGGTCGGATAACGCCGCACTGGCACAATGCCTGGGCGCGGTGCGCGGCATCGTGCGCGGCTATCAGTACGGCGTGCTGTTCCTGTCGCAGCGCATGTCGCTGCCGGAGACGGAGACGAAACGCGTGTCGCTGTGCCTGACGGACACGCAGGTGTCGTCGATCATCGATGATTTCGTCGCCGACGCGAAGCAGGTCAACGAAGACGACCTGAAGCGCACGCCCGCCGAAGTGGCGGTGCTGGGCTCCGTGCATGCGCATCACGCCTGCAGTTGAGCAGGCGTCCCTTCACAGCATTTCCAGCGGGCGCTTCGACTTCGGCGGCTTGAACTGCTGGTCGATCTCGGCGAGTTCGTCCGCCGACAGGTTGAGGTCGAGCGCCGCGCGGTTTTCGCGGACATGCGCGACGTCCGCCGCCTTCGGAATGGCGAACACCGCCGGCTGCTTCAGCACCCACGCCAGCGCCACCTGAAACGCCGACACCCCGCGCGCCGCCGCGATCTTTTCCAGCGCGCCGCCGCGCGGCAGGCGCGCGTGATCCACGGGGCTGTAGGCCATGGCGGGCATACGGCGTTCGCGCAGCCACGGCAGCAGGTCGAATTCCGCGCCGCGCCGCGCGACGTTATAGAGAATCTGGTTGGTCGCGCATGCGTTGCCGCCTTCGAGCGAGAAAAGTTCTTCCATATCGTCGGTATCGAAGTTGCTCACGCCCCAGTGGCGGATTTTGCCGTCGCGCTGTAATTTTTCGAAGCCGGCCACGACGCCTTCCAGATCCTCGCCGCCTCGCCAATGCAGCAGATACAGATCGATGCGGTCGGTCTTCAGGCGTTTGAGGCTGCGCTCACAGGCGGCCTGAACGCCGCGCTCGCTGCCGTTGTGCGGATACACCTTGCTGACGATGAACAACGCGTCGCGCCGGTCGCCGAGCGCCTCAGCGATCAATTGCTCGCTCGCGCCGTCGCCGTACATTTCGGCGGTATCGATGAGCGTCATGCCCAGATCGACGCCCTCCCGCAAGGCGGCGATTTCCCTGGCCCGCGCATTCGGGCGCTCGCCCATTTCCCATGTGCCCTGTCCGAGTGTCGGAAGGGTTTCGCCGGTCGGCAGCGTGACGGTTGATACGGCAAGGGTCATTCGAGCCTCCTGTTGAGCCAACCGGTCACGAAGCACGGAACACGCCCGCGGCGGATCGAAAATGACGTCCAGCGAGTCAGCCATTGTGCTTGGCGCACGTCCGGGCGACTGATGACACGTGAAAGGGACTCTGTTTCGAAGAACAGAAACCAAGTGGTCATTCAAAGCATTGACCACGCACCGTCCAAGTGCTCGCGTGTGACGCCCCGGGTTAATACCGGCTTACGCCTCAATTAATGCGAACATCGTTAAATGATTGCAACATACATTTTCGAATTTCATGAAATACAAATTCGCTGCCGACGAACATTAATCCGCTTATCCCTTGCTCCGGTTTCATTTTTCGCACCAAAAAACACGTTTCGGCGAATGCCCATAAAAGAATATTCGAAAATGACGAAAATATCAGAAACCGGTAGCAAAACTTTAAAGAAATGTATATTGCAATTCGCGCCGGCCATCAATATTATTTCCACAAGAAACGGGGGTGTTCAAATACTGGACGCACGCCTGGAATATGACGCAGGCGGTGCGTGCCTGTATGACTCCAACATGAGAGGGCAACAATGAACCAGATCCATGCAATGCGGGTTTTCGTGCGGGTGGCGGATACTGAAAGCTTTCGCCGGGCTGCTCAACAACTCGATGTATCGAATGCACTGGTCACGCGGGCAATCGCGATGCTGGAAGCGCATTTGAGAACCCGGTTGATTAATCGAACCACACGAAATCTTTCGCTGACTGAAGCCGGCACCCGTTATCTCGAAGGCTGCCGCGCGTTACTCGAAGAACTGGATCATCTCGAATCCGCCATTACCCACACCGAGGGCGAACCGAGCGGCACGCTGCGTGTCGTGGCATCGAGCGCGCTGTCGCTGCTGACACTGACGCCGCTCATCGACGGCTTCCGCAGGCTGCATCCGAAGGTCAATGTGCGTCTGACGCTCGCCGAGCGTCACGTCGATCTCGTTGAAGACGGCTATGACGTCGGCATCGTCACGGCTTACATGGTGTCGAGCACGGCGCTGGTCGAACGGCCTGTCGGCACCAACACCTTCGTTCCGGTCGCCACGCCCGAGTTCATCGCGCAGCACGGCGTGCCGGTCGCGCCGGCCGATCTCCTCGGACTGCCCGCTGTCGCGTTGCCGAACGAGATGCGCAATCTGACCTGGCATTTCCGACATCACCTCGGCGCCGCCGACCAGATCACGCTCACCCCGGTCTATACGGTGAACAACGGCTTGATGGTGCGACTGGGCACGCTGAAGGGCATCGGTTTCGCCATTCTGCCGGAGGGCATCGTGAATGCGGACCTGAAGGAAGGCACGCTGGTCCGCCTGCTGCCCGACTACGCCATCGACGACCCGGACATCAAGATGTCGATCGTCTATCCAGGACGCCAGTACTTGCCGGCCAAGACGCGCTTCTTCGTCGACTACGCGCTGGACTACCTCAGCCAGCGTTTCGCGACGTCCACGAGCATTCCGGATGAGAGTTTCCGTGCACCGCATCTGGCGGTCAAACCGGTGCCGGCGTCGGTCAACGCGGTGCCTGCCGCCGCGAACTAAAGCGGCGTCCCGGTTCCGGAGGCGGGACGGCGCGATCGAAGCCCGTCCCGCGCTGCCGGTGCGGCGCGCAGGCCGCGCCGTACTCAGGTCTCGCCGTATTCGGCGCTGGCCACATCCGGCGCCGCGCACATCTCGTTCAGCAGCGCCGCTTCGCGCTCGTGCACTTCGACGGGCATGCACAACGCGCCCGCATACGCCATGTAGCGCGCGCGATGCTGGCCGTTGCGAAAGGCCACGACGCCTTCCCGATGCACGCCGAGCAACCCGAGCAAGCCGGGCGAACGCCGCACGCAGATCGTCACGTACGGCATTTCCGGCACGCGCGGATTGTCCGGGTCGAGAAACTCGCGGATGCCGCGCACCTTGCCGGCATGCCAGTCGGCGACGGCCTTGAGCACGTAGTCAGTGTCGTCGCGATCGGCGCACGCGAGCAGCTTCCTCACGTCGACGAGCACGACCCGGTGACGCGAGTCGCGACCCGTGAAAACCCGCTTCAGGCGCACGAAGTCATACTGCGGATGGCTCTGGAGCCTGACGATCCAGACCGCTTCTGCGGCGGTCGGCGTAACCATCGTGTCCATGTCGGTATCTGATGAAGACTGCGGCGCGCGCGCCCCGTGCGCGCGTGTTTCGCATCCATGCTTCGCTTGAACGTTCCGCTTGACCAGCCTCGCAGTTCTCTCTCGGCGAACCTCGGGGCCAGTTAAACTTTTACACCCTAGACGCGATTCATGAAAGCGCCGTGACGGGCACGTGGCGTGCTTTTGTTGCCAGAATTGAACAGACTGGCGAAAGTGGCGGCGCGGCCGTCACGCGACCGTCATACACGCCTCGTGGACGCTCAAGTGGATAACGCTTCCGATCTCATCGTCGCGCGGCCCGAAGGTCTCTTCTGTGCTCCGGGCAACTTTTATATCGACCCTTGGCGGCCGGTCGAACGGGCTGTCATCACGCATGCTCACGCCGATCACGCGCGCTTCGGGCACGCCCGCTATCTCGCCGCCGAACCGGGTGTCGGCGTGCTGGTGTCGCGGCTGCCGGGCATCGACGTGCAAGGGCTTCCGTACGGCGAAGCCATCGACGTGAACGGCGTGCGCGTGTCGCTGCATCCCGCGGGACACGTGCTCGGCTCGGCGCAGGTGCGCGTCGAGTACAAGGGGCGCGTCTGGGTCGCGTCCGGCGATTACAAGGTCGAGCCCGATCCCACCTGCGCGCCCTTCGAACCGGTCCGTTGCGACACCTTCATCACCGAGTCCACCTTCGGCCTGCCGATCTATCGCTGGGATCACCCGCGCATATTGTTCGACGGCATCGATTCCTGGTGGCGCCACAATGCGGCGCAGGGGCGTGCGTCGGTACTGTTCTGCTATTCATTCGGCAAGGCGCAGCGCGTGCTGGCGGGAGTCGATGCCGCCATCGGGCCGATCTTCTGTCACGGCGCAGTCGAGCCGCTCAATCGCGCCTACGCGCAGGCAGGCGTGGCACTGCCGCCGACGCGCCCGGTCAGCGACATCGCCGCGAAGGACAAGGCCGCCTTCAAGGGCGCGCTGATCGTCGCGCCGCCGTCCGCGCAAGGCAGCACCTGGATGCGCCGCTTCGGCGACTACAGCGACGCCTTCGCGTCCGGCTGGATGCGCCTGCGCGGCACGCGGCGGCGCAAGGGCGTGGACCGCGGCTTCGTGCTGTCCGATCACGCCGACTGGCCGGGCCTGCAACTCGCGATCGGCGCGAGCCGGGCTGAACGCGTGATCGTCACGCACGGGCAGATCGAGCCGATGGTCCGCTGGCTCACCGAGCAGGGCCTCGAAGCCGGCGCGTTCACGACTGAATACGGCGACGACGCCATCGAAGCCGACACGGCTCAACCCGAACCCGCCTCGTCATGAAGCGCTTCGCGACGCTCTACACCGCGCTCGACGCCACCACCTCGACCAACGAAAAGCTCGAGGCGCTGACTGCCTACTTTTCGGCAGCGGAGCCGGAAGATGCGGCATGGGCCGCCTATTTCCTCGCGGGCGGCAAGCCGCGCCAGTCGGTGCCGGCGCGCCTGCTGGCCGAATTTGCGCGCGAGCGCGCGGGTCTGCCGGACTGGCTGTTCGAGGAGTCGTATCAGGCCGTGGGCGATCTCGCGGAAACCATCGCGCACGTGCTGCCGCCGGCGACCGGTGAATCGACGCTGGGGCTCGCGCAATGGATCGAGGAACGCGTGCTGACATTGCGCGGCACGGATCCAACGGAGTTGCGCGCGCGCCTGCTCGCCTACTGGGACGAACTCGACTGGAGCGAACGCTTCCTGCTGACGAAGCTGATCGGCGGCGGTTTTCGCGTGGGCGTCGCGCGGCAGTTGGTCGTGCGCGCGCTGGCGGAAGTCGCGGGTGTCGATCACAAGCGCATCGCGCAGCGCATGGTCGGCTGGACCGATTCGCGCCAGGCGCCGGGCGCCGCGCGCTATCTGCGGCTGATCGCGCCGGCCGCCGAGGGCGACAACATCGATACGCCGCATGAAAGCGATCTGGGCCTGCCCTACCCGTTCTTTCTCGCACATCCGCTGCAGGCCGATCCGGAGACGCTCGGGCCACCCTCCGGCTGGCTCGCGGAATGGAAGTGGGACGGCATCCGCGCCCAGCTGGTGAAACGCGGAGGGCGTGTGTGGGTCTGGTCGCGCGGCGAGGATCTCGTCACGGACCGCTTCCCGGAACTCGCGTCGCTGGGCGCGGCGCTGCCCGACGGCACCGTGATCGACGGCGAAATCCTCGCGTGGGAACCCGGCGCCGCCGCGCCTTTGCCATTCGCGCGCTTGCAGCCGCGCATCGCGCGCAAGTCGCTGACGAAGAAAGTGCTCGCGGATTCACCGGCCGCGCTGCTTGCCTACGACCTGCTCGAAGCGGACGGCCGCGACCTGCGCACCGAAGCGCTGCACGCGCGGCGCGCGCGGCTCGACGCTCTTGCCCAGTCGATGTCCAGTACGCTCGCGGTCGATCTGCTGCGCGTATCGCCGCTGGTGAGCGCATCAGACTGGGGCACGCTCGCCGTGTTGCGCGACGAGAGCCGTGCACGCGGCGTCGAAGGGCTGATGCTGAAGGAGCGCGAGTCAATGTATGGTGTGGGGCGCACGAAATCGTCGGGCACGTGGTGGAAATGGAAGATCGATCCGTATTCGATCGATGCGGTGCTGCTCTACGCGCAACGCGGCCATGGACGGCGCGCGAGCCTCTACACGGACTTCACCTTCGCCGTCTGGGATGAGACCGACGGCGTGCGCACGCTCGTGCCGTTTGCGAAGGCCTACTCGGGCCTCACCGACGAAGAGATGCGTCGCGTCGATGCCATCGTGCGCAAGACGACCATCGAGAAATTCGGCCCGGTGCGTAGTGTCACGCCCACCCTGGTCTTCGAGATCGGCTTCGAGGGCATTCAGGCGAGCCCGCGCCACAAGTCGGGGATCGCGGTGCGCTTTCCGCGCATGCTGCGCTGGCGCACCGACAAGGCCATCGAGGACGCCGACACGCTGGAGATGCTCAAGGGTTTCCTCAACGAGGTCACGGCATGAGCGAGACCGATGCAAGCGGCAAGGACCGCCGCCGCGCACCCCGGCCGCGCCGGATTCCGCGCACGCGCGCCGCGCAGGCGAAGCTCGATGCCGCGGCCGAGCTGTTCGTGCCCGTCCCGTTTGCCGTCGACGAGAAAGAGGCCGCGCAGCCCTTCGATACCCGCCTCGCGCGCTGGTTCGAGACACGCGGCTGGCAGCCCTTCCCCTTTCAGCGCGAGGCGTGGCGCGAGATCGCACGGGGCGCAAGCGGGCTGCTCCACGCGACGACTGGCGCAGGCAAGACCTGGGCCGTGTGGCTCGGCGCGCTGGCCGCCTTCGCGGACAAGGCGCCGAAGCCGCAGCACAACCTGCTGCCCGCGCCGCTCACGGTGCTATGGATCACGCCGATGCGCGCCCTCGCCGCCGACAGCGCCCGCGCGCTGCAAGCGGCGGTCACGGCGCTGGCGGTGCCGTGGAGCGTCGGGCTGCGCACCGGCGATACAACGTCTACCGAACGCGCGCGCCAGAACCGGCGCATGCCGTCGGCGCTCGTGACCACGCCCGAAAGCCTCACGCTGATGCTGACGCGCGCCAACGCGCAGGAAGAGCTCAGGCATCTGCGCATGATCGTCGTCGATGAATGGCACGAACTGCTCGGCAACAAGCGCGGCACGCAGACGCAACTGGCGATTGCGCGCCTCGCGCACTGGCGTCCGGACCTGCAGATCTGGGGCCTCTCCGCGACCCTCGGCAACCTCGCGCTCGCGCACGATGCGCTGCTGCATCCCGTCAGGACGCCACGCGTCGTCGTGCAAGGCGCGCAACCGAAGACACTCGTCGTCGATACGCTGATTCCCGACACCATCGAACGCTTTCCGTGGGGCGGGCATCTCGGCGTGCGCCAGGTCGGGCCGGTCGCCGCCGAGATCGATCAGGCGCAAAGCTCGCTGGTCTTCACCAACACGCGTTCGCAGGCGGAAATCTGGTATCGCGCGCTGCTGGAGCTGCGGCCGGAATGGGCCGGCCTGCTCGCACTGCATCACGGCTCGCTCGACAAGGAAGTGCGCGACTGGGTCGAACTCGGCCTCAAGAACGGACAACTGAAGGCGGTGGTGTGCACGTCGAGTCTTGATCTGGGCGTGGACTTCCTGCCGGTGGACCGCGTGTTCCAGATCGGCTCGCCGAAGGGCGTCGCACGGCTGATGCAGCGCGCCGGGCGCTCGGGCCACGCGCCCGGACGCGTGTCGCGCGTGACCATCGTGCCGACTCACGCGCTCGAACTCGTCGAGGCCGCGGCGGCGCGCTGGGCGATCGGCGAGAAACGCATCGAGGGCCGCGACATGCCGCTCAAGCCGCTCGATGTGCTCGTCCAGCATCTCGTGACGGTGGCGATCGGCGGCGGCTTCACGGCGGCCGACATGTTCGACGAAGTGCGCCGCGCCTATGCGTATCGCGATCTCACGCAGGCCGAGTTCGACTGGGCGCTCGCGTTCGTCGAGCGCGGCGGCACGTCGCTGGGCGCGTATCCGGATTTTCATCGCGTCACACGGGGCGATGATGGCGTGTACCGCGTGCCGCGCGAAGACCTCGTGCGCCGCCATCGCAACAACGTCGGGACGATCGTTGCGAACGCAACCATCAATGTGGCGTACCTGACCGGCGGACGGATCGGTGCGATGGAGGAGTCGTTCATCTCGCGACTCAAACCCGGCGATGTCTTCACCTTCGGCGGACGCTCGCTCGAACTCGTGCGCGTGCGCGACATGACCGCTTACGTGAAGCGCGCAACCTCGTCGCGCGGTGCGATGCCGCAATGGGCCGGCAGCAAGATGCCGTTGTCGTCAGAACTTGCGGAGGCCGCGCTCGTGATGCTCGCCCGCGCCAGCGACGGTATCTATGACGAGCCCGAGATGCGCGCCGTCGAACCGTTGCTCGACTTGCAGGCGAAGTGGTCGGCTCTGCCGGGGCCGGGCGTGCTCGTGGTGGAATGCGTGCGTTCACGCGAAGGACATCACTTCTTCTGCTATCCGTTTGCGGGGCGCATGGCGCACATCGGGCTGGGATCGCTGATCGGCTGGCGCGTCGCGCGCGACCAGCCGAGCACCTTTTCCATCTCGATGAACGACTACGGCTTCGAGCTGCTGTCGGCGCAGCCGTTCGACTGGGAGACGCTCATCGCGGAACGGCTGTTTTCACCGGACAACCTGGAGCACGACATTCTCGCCAGCCTCAACGCATCCGAATTGTCGTCGCGGCGATTCCGCGAAATCGCGCGGGTGTCGGGGCTCATCTATCAGGGGCATCCGGGACAGCAGAAGAGCGCGCGTCAGTTGCAGGCGTCGAGCGGGCTGTTCTATGAAGTCTTCCGCAAGCACGACAGCGGCAATCTGCTGCTCGCACAAGCGGATCAGGAAGTCATGCTGCAGGAACTCGAACTCGGGCGCATTCGCGCGGCGCTGCAACGCATGAGCGACAGCCGCCTTGCGCTGACCCATCCGAAGAAGCCGACGCCATTCGCCTTCCCGCTGATCATCGCGCGGCTACGGGAAAAGGTCAGCACGGAGAAGCTGTCGGATCGCGTGGAGCGTATGCTCGCGGATCTGGAGAAGGCAGCGGACAAGTAAATGGCAATAGAAGCACTGACCATCGATGTGAACGGCCACGCGCTCGTGCTCTCGGCCGACCGCGCGGCCTTCGATCCCGTCCTCGGGAGTCTTTTCATCGCCGATGCGCATTTCGGCAAGGACGCCGTGTTTCGCGCGCGCGGCATCCCGGTGCCGGCCGGCACCACCGGCGAGAGCCTCGCGCGGCTCGATGCACTGGTCGCGGCGCATCGGCCGGAATCGGTCGTGTTTCTCGGCGACCTGCTGCATGCACGCGAATCGCACGCGCAGGAAACGCTCGAGGCGCTCGGCGGCTGGCGGGAGAGACATCGGGGCTTGCGGCTCGTGCTGGTCGAAGGCAATCACGACCGGCATGCGGGTGCGCTGCCCGCGGCATTCGGCGTCGAACTCGTGAAGGAACCTTACCGGCTCGGCCCATGGGCGCTGTGTCATCACCCGCAAACGGTGGACGGCGCGTACGCGCTCGCGGGCCATGAACATCCGGTGTACCGGCTCGCGACGCGCCTCGACCGCGCGCGCCTGCCGTGCTTCCGGTTCGGCGCGCGCGCGGGCGTGCTGCCGGCGTTCGGCGCGTTCACCGGCGGCTTCGAGGTGAACGACGACGTGCGCCGCGAAGCGGTCTATGTGATCGCTGGCGAGCGGGTGCTGCCGGTCAGTGATAGATCTTCGTCGATGACTGGAGCTTCGTGAGCTTGCCGCGCGTGAAGCCGTACCAGCCAAGATTGGACTGCATCACCACTTCCTCGCCCTGCCAGAACACCCGCCTGACCGTCATGCGCTGGCCGGTGCGCTGCACCAGCGGCGGCTTGCGACGCAGGTCGTACAGAATCGGGCCGGTGTCGGTCTGCACCAGCATGCGCGCGACGGTCTCGCCCGCACCCGGCGTGTCATCGAAATGGACAATGCGTTTCGCGTCGAAGCGGTCGAACACCTGCGTGTCGATGAGCGCGGCCATGCCGGACTCGTCGCGCAGGAAATGCAGCGTGCCCGCTGACGTGGAGATCGGCCCGGCCGCGTTGCTCTGCGCGAACGCCTGCGCGGCGAGCATGAGCGTGGCCGCTACGGCGGCGCGAATACGGAATTTTGTCGGTGACATGGTTGTTCAGTAGTTGCTGCATTTTTCCAACAGACGCCCGGCCATGCGATCCGCAACGAATGCGCGACGACGGCGCTGTTACCGGAAACATCTGACGCAAGCCGGCGCGACATTCGCAAGACTCATGCGCCGGCACGCGCGACAAAAGAATTTCCATGCGGCGCCGGGCCTCGTTCGGGACAAGCGACCTAGGGTTTATACCAGCATCGCAAAAAGGCTTTCGGTACAATTCGAGCCTTCAAACCGCCCCGACGCCGGCATCGCTCAGTCCGACGATGCGCGCGCGGCGTGACCCCGCTCCGTCTCCACCATGCCCCTGCCTCTTTTCGCTCTCGCCATTGCCGCGTTCGGCATCGGTACGACCGAGTTCGTCATCATGGGCCTGCTGCCCAATGTTGCACGCGATCTCGCCGTATCGATCCCCGCAGCCGGCATGCTCGTCTCCGGCTACGCGCTGGGCGTCACGATCGGCGCGCCGATCCTCGCCGTGGTCACCGCGAAAATGCCGCGCAAGAAAGCGCTGATGGGGCTGATCGGCGTGTTCATTGTCGGTAATATGCTGTGCGCGCTGGCCCCGAACTACTGGGTGCTGATGGGCGCGCGCATCGTCACCGCGTTCTGCCACGGCGCGTTTTTCGGCATCGGCTCGGTCGTCGCCGCCGATCTCGTCGCGCCGAACCGCCGCGCCCAGGCCATCGCGCTGATGTTCACCGGACTTACGCTCGCCAACGTGCTCGGCGTGCCGCTCGGCACCGCGCTCGGCCAGGCGGCCGGCTGGCGCTCGACCTTCTGGGTCGTCACGCTGATCGGCCTTGCGGCGGCCGGCGCGCTCGCCGTCTGCCTGCCGAAGCACATCGAGATGCGCGAAACCAGCATCCTGCGCGAATTCGACGTGCTCAAGAATCCGCAAGTGCTGATGGTGCTCGGCATCAGCGTGCTCGCCTCGGCCAGTCTGTTCTCGGTGTTCACGTATATCACGCCGATCCTCGAAGACGTAACCGGCTTTACGCCGCATGCGGTCACGTATGTGCTGCTGCTGTTCGGCCTCGGCCTCACGGTGGGCAGCACGCTGGGCGGCAAGCTGGCCGACTGGAAGCTGCTGCGCTCGCTGCTGTCGTTCCTGCTGGCCATCGTCGTGATCCTGACGATCTTCGCCGGCACGATGCGCGAGCCCGTCTCGGCAATGGTGACCATCTTCTTCTGGGGCGTGCTCGCGTTCGCGATCGTGCCGCCGCTGCAGATCCTCATCGTGAACCGCGCGAGCGACGCGCCCAATCTCGCCTCGACCCTGAACCAGGGCGCCTTCAACCTCGGCAACGCGACGGGCGCGTGGCTCGGCGGCTGCGTGATCGGCGCGGGCGCGCCGCTTACCGCGCTGCCCTGGGTCGGCATTCTGATGGCCGCGAGCGCGTTCGGCCTGACGCTCGTGTCCGCGACGCTCGACAAGCGCGCCCGCCGTCTGGCGATCGGCCAGGCGGCCTGATCTCCGGGACGGCCATGCATGAAGGTCATCCTCTCGCGTGATTTTCTCGCGCTGATCCTGAGCGTCGCGGTCGTCGGACTGGGACTGGGCGCAACGCTGCCGCTGACCGCCCTCGCACTGACGCAGTCGGGTCACGGCAGCGGCGTCGTCGGCCTGATGACGGCGATGCAGGCGGGCGGCGGGCTGCTGGTCGCGCCGTTTGCGGGCCGCGTGACGGCGCGTTACGGCGCGCGCGAGATCATCATCGTCACGGTGCTGCTCGCGGCGTGCGCCACCATCGCGATGCAGTTCACCTCGAACCTGTGGCTGTGGGCCGCGCTGCGCCTCGTGTTCGGCGCTGCACTGATGCTGCTGTTCACCATCGGCGAAGCATGGGTCACGCAACTCGCCGACGATGCCACGCGCGGCCGCGTCGTCGCCATCTACGCGACGAACTTCACCCTCTTTCAGATGACGGGCCCGGTGCTGATCAGTGTGATCGGCGGCTGGCCGACGCTGCGCTTCGCGATCTGCGGCGCGATCTTCCTGCTGGCGCTGCCGGCGCTGGCCTCGATCCGCGGCGAGCCGCACGCGCTCGCGCCGGAGCCGGACGAAGGCGCGCACGGCAACTGGCGCGACGTGCTGCCGCGCATGCCGGCGCTCGTGATCGGCACGGGCTTTTTCGCGCTCTTCGATACCCTCGCGCTCTCCCTGATGCCGCTGTTCGCGATGGCGCACGGCGTGAGCCAGGACCTTGGCGTGCTGTTCGCTTCCGCGATCCTGCTGGGCGACACGACCATGCAGTTTCCGATCGGCTGGCTCGCCGACCGCTTCGGGCGCGCAAAGGTCCACGCCGGAGCGGGGATCGTCGTGACGGCGCTCTTGCCCGTGCTGCCGTGGGCGGTGGCGACTCCGTGGCTTTGCTGGCCGCTGCTGTTCGTGACCGGCGCGGCGGCGGGCAGCGTCTATACGCTCTCACTGGTGGCCTGCGGCGAGCGCTTTCGTGGACCGTCGCTCGTGTCCGCGACGGCGATCGTCGGGGCATCGTGGAGCGTCGCGAGTTTCGGCGGGCCGATCGTCGCGGGAACGCTGATGCAGCGCGTCGGGGCGGATGCGTTGATCGGCGTCCTGACGGCGGCGGCCGGGGCGTTTCTGGTCGCGGCGTGGTGGGAAAGGCGGCGCGGGACGGCGCGTGTGTCAGGTTGAAACCCGCTACGCTGGATTAACGCGACGCGCCGACCGCCCGACGTTCACTACTTTCGCGTTCGATAGGGCCGTTTGAATTCGACGTGATCCGCATAGATCCGCGTACCTGCAACCGTCAAGCCAACTAATGCGACCATACCCAGGATCACAGCCACGGCCACACTATCCGAGAATTTCCAGCCCAGAAAGACGCCAAGTCCAGCGGCCAGCAATATCACCGTGCCACTTTCCTTCGGCAAGCCGTAGTACACCTCGGCCTGACAGCCTCGACAGACTTGGGCTCCGTGCGGCACGCCGCCAAGACAGTGCGGACAAGTAAGGTCGCTCATTCGGTCTCCGGTTCGAGTACTTTGCGATGCATGTTTCTATCGCGACTCGAACCACGGAGACCATACGATTTGTCCTAACTCGGCGCAGCGCAGCATCACACCGCCTGCACCGCCCCGCCTCGTTCCCGCCGCACGAACGCGAGCACCATCACCAGCCCTGCCGAGCACAACACCGGCAACGCCGCCGCATGGAACAGCGCGACGTTGCTCCAGCCGAGCGCGATCATCTGGCCGCCAACGAGCGGCCCGATCACCGAGCCCACGCGCCCGATCCCGAGACTCCAGCCGATGCCGGTCGAGCGCAGCGCCGTCGGATAGTAATGGCCGGCGAGCGCATTGACCGCCGGCTGTCCGCCGACGATGCAGAAGCCGCTCGCGAACACCGCCACGAACAGCCAGGTCTGCACATGCGCGACGCCGCCGATCATCCCGACGCACAGCGCGCCGAGTGCGAAGCACGCGAGCAGCACGCGCACGAAGCCGAGCCGTTCGATGAACCAGCCGAGCGAAAGCGTCCCGATCACGCCGCCGATCTGCAACAACGTGCCGACCAGCACGGCCATGCCGGGCGAATAGCCGGCGTCGCGCATCACGGTGGGCAGCCAGTTCGACAGGAAATACAGGTCGATCAGATTCATGAAGCTGATGGCCCACAGGATCAGCGTGACCGGTCCTCGACCCGCGCGGAACAGTTCGGCCACGGGCGCGCCGCCGCTGGCCTTTTCGCGCACGACGAGACGCGTCGAGGCGTCGATGCGCAGCGTCGGATCGAACTTCGCGAGCCAGTCCCGCGCACGCGCCTCGCGGCCCTTCAGCACGAGGAATTGGAGCGACTCCGGCAGCGCGGCGATCATCGCGAACGCGAGCAGCAGCGGCACCGCGCCGCCGACCCAGAACACCGCGCGCCAGCCGAACGCCGGAATCAGCGCGGCGCTGACGAAGCCGCCGAGCGCCGCGCCGAGCGTGAAGCCGCACGACACGAGCATCATCCGCTTGACGCGATGCTCGGGCGTCGAGAACTCGCCGACCAGCGCCATCGCGTTCGGCATGATGCAGCCGAGACCGAGCCCGGTGACGAAGCGCAGCACGGTCAGCACGGTCAGGTCGTTCGTGAACGCGGTGGCGATCATCGAGAGGCCGAAAAACAGCGTCGCGCCGATCAGCACCGGACGCCGCCCGATGCGGTCCGCCAGCACCGAGAGTCCGAGCGCGCCGAGCAGCATCCCGAACAGGCTCGCGCTGAACACCGGCCCGAGCGCCGTCTTCGATACATGCCAGTCCGCGATGACGGCGGGCGCGACATAGCCCATGGCTTGCGCGTCGAAGCCGTCGATGACGAGACACAGCCCGCACAGCGCGAGCAGCATCCACTGGAAACCGGGCCGGTGCGCGCTGCCCAGCGCGCGCTCGACGTCGATGGTCGTCTCACTCATGTCTTTGTCCTTGTCCATTCCGATATCAACCGCGCGCCGCCAGGATCCGGCCGGCGCATTCCCCAAAACCAACGCGATAGCCTTCGCCCTGGCACCAGCCGGTGATCACGACTTCATCGCCGTCCTGCAGGAACGCGCGTTCACCGCCGCCTTTCAGCCGCAGCGGCCGCTGGCCGTTCCACGTGCTCTCCAGCAGGCTGCCGCAGGAGTCCGGCGTCGGGCCGCTGATCGTTCCCGAGCCCATCAGGTCGCCGACCCGCGTATTGCAGCCGCTCACCGTGTGATGCGCGAGCTGCTGCGCCATCGACCAGTACATCAGCCTGAAGTTGGTGCGCGAGATCGTCGTTGCCTCGCTCGCGCCTTCGGCTTGCAGCGTCACGCGCAGGTCGATGTCGAAGGCGTGATCGCCGGCATGACGCAGGTAGTCGAGCGGCTGCGGGTCCTGCGCCGGCGTCGCGGTGCGGAACGGTTCGAGCGCGTCCAGCGTGACGATCCACGGCGAAATGGTCGTCGCGAAGCCTTTCGAGTTGAACGGCCCGAGCGGCACGTATTCCCATTGCTGGATATCGCGGGCGCTCCAGTCGTTGAGCAGCACCATGCCGAAGATATGCGCCTCGGCCTGCTCGCACGCGATGGGTTCGCCGAGCGCATTGCCGCGCCCGATGATGAAGCCCGTCTCCAGTTCGAAGTCGAGCTTGCGGCACGCGGCGAACACCGGCCGCTCCGCATCGGGCAGCTTGATCTGGCCGTTCGGCCGGCGCACCGGCGCGCTGCTCACGATCACCGACGACGCGCGTCCGTTGTAGCCGACCGGCAGCTCCGACCAGTTCGGCAGCAACGCGTTCTTCGGATCGCGGAACATCGAACCGACATTGGTGGCGTGTTCCTTCGACGAATAGAAGTCCGTGTAGCCCGGAATCTCGACCGGCAGATGCGGCGTCGCGTCCGCGCGCGGCACCAGCGCGCGGCGGCGCAGCGCCGGGTCGTCGCGCAAGACGGCGTTGCCGTGCGCCAGCAGGCCGCTCAGCGCGATGCGCACCGCCCGCCAGTGCTCGCGGCCCAGCGCGATGAAATCGTTCAGACGCGGCGCATGCAGCGTGCCGTGCGCGGCGAGCAGGCGTGCGTCTTCCAGTGCGGCGAGGTCCACGATCCAGTCGCCGATCGCGACGCCCGCGCGCGGCTGCGCGTTCACGGCGTCGCTGAAAATGCCGAAGGGCAGGTTCTGGATCGGGAAGTCGCTTGCCGGATCGTTCGCGGACTCGATCCAGCTCTTCAGCGAGGGCGCGAGGGTGGCTTGCAGCGCGTCGTTCATCGTTGCTCCGGGTTGAAATGTTTCGTGAGGCCTTGCCAGCACTCGTAGTAGTGGGCCTGCAGTTGCGCAGTGTCGAGCGCGAACTGCGTCGGCCGGATCAGCGTGCGGGTCTCGAACATGAAGGCCATCGTTGCGCCGACCTTGGCCGGACGCGTCGTGTCGCCGTGCGAGGCCTTCTCGAAGGTCTCGGCGTCCGGACCGTGCCCCGACATGCAGTTGTGCAGGCTCGCGCCGCCCGGCACGAAGCCTTCGGCCTTCGCGTCGTAGACGCCCTGCACGAGGCCCATGAACTCACTCGCCACGTTGCGATGGAACCAGGGCGGACGGAACGTATCCTCGGCCGCGAGCCAGCGCGGCGGGAAGATCACGAAGTCGATGCTGTCGACGCCCGGCGTGTCGCTCGGCGATTGCAGCACGAGAAAGATGGACGGATCCGGATGGTCGAAGCTGATCGAGCCGATGGTATTGAAGTGCCGCAGGTCGTACTTGTACGGCGCGTAGTTGCCGTGCCACGCGACCACATCCAGCGGCGAATGGCCGATATCCGCGCGCCACAGCACGCCGTTCATCTTCGTGACCAGCTCGAAGCGTCCTTCGCGGTCTTCATAGGCCGCGTGCGGCGTGAGGAAGTCGCGCGGATTCGCGAGGCCGTTCGAACCGATCGGACCGAGATCAGGCAACTGCAACAGCGCGCCGAAGTTCTCGCAGATATACCCGCGCGCCTCGCCGTCCGGGAGCGCAACCGTGAAGCGCACGCCACGCGGGATCACGGCGATCTCGTTCGGCTCGACATCGACGTTGCCCAGTTCCGTGCGGATCGCGAGACGGCCTTGCTGCGGCACGATCAACAGCTCGCCGTCCGCGTTGTAGAAGAAGCGGTCCTGCATCGAACGATTGGCCGCGTAGACGTGGATGGCGCAGCCGCTCATCGATTCGGCTGCGCCGTTGCCGGCCATGGTCACCCAGCCGTCGATGAAATCGGTCGGCGCGGCCGGCATCGGCAGCGGGTCCCAGCGCAGCTGGTTGGGCGGCGTCGGCGGCGCCTCGGCGAAATTGGCCACCAGTCTGCCCCGCCCGATCTGCGTGAAAGGCATGTGTACCGCCGCCGGCCGGATGCGGTACAGCCACGAGCGGCGGTTGTGCGCGCGCGGCGCGGTGAACGCGGTGCCCGACAACTGCTCGGTGTAGAGGCCGTAGGCCGCGCGCTGCGGCGCATTGCGGCCGATCGGCAGCGCCCCGGGCAGCGCCTCGGTGGCGAAATCGTTGGCGAAACCCGACTGGTAATGCCGGCTGGCGTCCGTGTGGGTGTCGAACGTTGACATGGTCGAAGTCCTCGGCGAGTGAGCGCAATCGAATGCGGCAAGGCGGAACGGCGCAGCGCAATAGCTTCGCGCCTGATGCAATTTACGAATGGTAAAACTAATTACGTTTAGTGAAATTCATCGTAAACCCTGGGCGGCGCGTCTCATCCGGCATATCAATATGTGAATTTGGTGCTGGACGCGGGATGACGCGCTGATACCATCGACCATTCCATCGAAGATGGTGCTTAGCTGCCCTCAGCGGCGCCCTCATAAAACCGACGCCTCTTTCATGATCTCCCCATCGCTGCCTGAACTCGTCGCCCGCGCCAAGGAACATCCCTTCCTCGGCGCGCATATCGTGCTGGGCGACGATGACAAGACGGAAGAGGCCTTCGCGCACTATCGGGACTTGCGCCTCGCGAGCGCTTACGAGCCGATCTTCGATGTCGGCACGCACAGCTTCCCGCAGACGCTGAGCGCGTCGCCCGAAAGCGCCGAGCGTTTCGGCGACGAACTCGGCGTGCAGGCGCTGACGCTCATCCAGGGCGATGCACCGGCGGATCCCTTCGGGCAACTGGAAGACGACCGCGACCTGGTGGCGCTGGACCGGCTGTCGCGGGCGCTGCATGCGTTCAATTTCTTCGGGCCGCATCGGCCGGGGCTGTTGTTCCTGCGGGTGCACGAACGGCTGCTGAAGAGCGTGAAGTACGACCACGGGCTGCACTTCTCGTCGGTGCTGATGGAGTTCGGCATGAGCCCGTCGCGCGTGGTGATCGAGTTGCCGGCGGCCGCGGTCGCGCACAAGACCTTTCTCGGCTATCTCACCAAGAGCTATCAGCACTACGGGTTCAAGGTGGCGGGCAACCTGCCGAATGCCGGGCAGATCATGGCCGTGTCGGACATGGCGCGGCTCGACTTCATCAAGATGGATGCAGGCGCGGCGCTGCGCGATTCAGTGGTGAAGCATCTCGTCGCCTATGCGCATCGACTGAGGATTCCGCTCATCTTCTCGAACGTCGCCGATGAAGCGCAGTTCGACGCCCTGCAGCAGTTCGACGTGCATTTCGTGCAGGGGCCCGTGTTCGATGCACATCCGGTGCATGGGCGTTAGAACGCGGCGCGCCCAGCACGGCGCTAGGCGCTGCGCAACCGATGCATCAGCGGCTTCAACGCCGGATACAGCTCGCGATACACCTCGAACCGGTCCGCATAGATCCGCTGTCTCTCCGCATCCGGCTGCGCCCGTTCGACGAGCGTGACCCAGCCGCCCTCGGCCGTTTCGCGCGATACCAATCCTGCCCCGAGCGCCGCCAGCAACGCCGCGCCCATCGCTGCTTCCACATCCTGTTCGATCGACAGCACCGGATAGTTCGTCACATCCGCGATGATCTGCATCCACAGATCCGAATGCGCCGCGCCGCCCACGACGATCAGCCGGTCATCGAGCGACTGCGCCCCGCGCCGTCCCGCCTCCATGTTGTGCTTCAGCGCGAACGCGACGCCTTCGAGCACCGCGCGGTACAGCGTGGCGCGCGTATGAAACAGGTTCAGCCCGACGAACGTGCCGCTCGCGCGCGCATCCCATACGGGACTGCGTTCGCCCATCAGGTATGGAAGGAACACGACGCCATCTGAACCCGCCGCGATCTTCGACGCGGCCTCTTCCAGCAAGCGGTGCGGGTCGCCGTGCGGCAGTTGCTTCGCGGCTTCGATCTCTGCCTGGCAGAACTGGTCGCGATACCACGCAACGCATTGCCCCGCCGTGCTCGCGCCGCCGAATACATAAAGATCGCGCGTGCCGTTGTAGACGTGCGGCATCGACACGAGTCCATGACGCGCATCTACCGTCTGGTTGATGTAGCCCCAGCACATGCTCGTGCCAATCATCGCGACGTGATGGCCCGCCTGCGTGACGCCCGCGGCGAAGGTCGCCACGGCGGCATCCACGCCGCCTGCGACGACCGGCGTGCCGGCAGCCAGCCCGAGCGCATCGGCCCACTGCGCCGACAGGCCGCCCACGATCTCCGATGACTCCACCAGCCGCTCCGGCATCATCGACGCCGGAATGCCGAGCATGTCGAGCGCCTGCGCCGACCATGCGCGCTGCGCGACGTCGTACACGCCGCCGATATTGCCCGCCGAACTGTGATCGACCGCCAGTTCGCCCGTCAGGCGCTGGATCACGAAGGCATTGGGCGGCAGGAACCAGCGCGTCTTCTGCCACACCTCCGGACGATGCTCGCGCAGCCAGAGCATCTTGGTGAAACCGTAGTAGCTGTCCACGCCGTTGCCCGTGATCTTCTCCAGGCGCTCGACGTCGACATGCGCGCGCACCCAGTCCACTTCGGCCGTCGCGCGGCGGTCCATCCAGATGAGACAGGGATGCAGCGGCTCCATGTGCTCATCGACGGGAATGCCCGAACCGCCATACAGACTGCTCACGCAGAGCGACTTCACATCGGCCGCCGACACGCCCTTCTCGCGCGCCTTGGCCGTGACGCCCGCGATGCACTCGGTCACCGCATCGAACCAGACCGACGGCCATTGCTCCGCCCACAGCGGCTTCGGCGTGTCCGGGTGATACGCGCTCGCATGCTGCGCGACGATCGCGCCGTGCGTGTCGACGAGCAAGGCCTTCGTGCTCTGCGTGCCGATGTCGATGCCGATCACGTAATTCATCTCTGTCTCCTGCATGATGTTTTTTCGCCTATCGTCTAATGTGCCGTTCAGGCCCCGGCGAGGCGCTCACGCACCTTCGTCCAATGGCCGCCGGCTTGCCTATCCGGGTTATTCCGGAGACGTGTATGCACGCTGTCTTGTTGCGGCGCAGCGTCGTCTCCGTTCATGCGTTGCCGCCCTCTCACACACGCCGAGGCGCGCGAATTGCGCCGCGTTGCACGACATATCACGCCTTGACATTCCCCCGAGCGAATACGATTATTCGATCATTAGATCATCAAAAGAGCAAATGCTCACTCCGCCGCAATGTCCCGCGCACGCGCGCCGTTGCGACCAGCGTCCGCGAAGAACGGGCGCGCAGCCCATCAGAGGAAGAGACGACATGACAAGCGAAGCCAACGTGATCCTGCACATCGGCGCCGGGTCTTTTCATCGCGCGCATCAGGCGTGGTATCTGCACCGGCTCATCGAGACCGGCGATGCGAACGATAAGCGCTGGTCGCTGGCGGTGGGCAACATCCGCGGCGACATGAACGCCGTGCTCGACGCGCTCACTGCCCAAAACGGCGAATACACGCTCGAGACCGTCACCCCGAAAGGCGAGCGCGAATACGAGCGGATCAAGGCCATCAAAAAGGTCGTGCCGTGGTCGGCGGACCTCGATGCGCTAATCGCCACGGGCGCCGATCCATCATGCAAGATCGTGTCGTTCACGGTGACGGAAGGCGGCTATTACCTCGACGATCACGATCGGCTCGATCCCTCGAACCCCGATCTCGCCGCCGATCTGAAAGGCGGCCGGACGACGATCTATGGCGCGCTCGCCGCGATTCTCGCCACGCGCATGAAGAACGGCGCGGGCAAGGTATCGCTGCAGAATTGCGACAACCTGCGCAGCAACGGCGATCGGTTCAAGAAAGGCATGCTCGAATTCCTGAGCCTGCGCGGTGAGACCGATCTGCGCGACTGGATGCTCGCGAATACGTCGTGCCCGAACTCGATGGTCGACCGCATCACACCGCGTCCGACGCCCGACGTCGCCGAGCGCGTGAAAGCCGCGACCGGCTTCGATGACCGCGCGCCGGTGATGGGCGAGAAGTTCATCCAGTGGGTGATCGAGGACAATTTCATCGACGGCCGGCCCGCGTGGGAAAAAGTCGGCGCGGAGATGGTCGACTCGGTGCATGCGTACGAGGAAGCAAAGATCCGTGTGCTCAATGCCCCGCACAGCTGCATTGCATGGGCGGGGACGCTGATCGGCTTGCAGTACATCCATGAAGGCACGCAGGACCTGGAGATTCGCGCGCTCGCGGAAGCCTATGTCACCGACGACGTGATTCCCTGCCTCACGCCGAGCCCGATCGATCTCGCGAAGTATCGCGACGTCGTGCTCGACCGCTTCAGCAATCCGTATATCAAGGACACGAACCAGCGCGTCGCGGCCGATGGTTTCTCGAAGCTGCCGGGCTTCATCGCCCCGACGCTGTCCGAGTGCTTCGCGCGCAACGTCGATCCCGATTCGACCGCCATTCTGCCCGCGCTCTTCCTGCGCTTTCTGGAACGCTGGCACGAAGGCACGCTGCCTTATGCCTACCAGGACGGCGTGATGGATCCGGCTGTCGCGCACGCTTATTTCACGTCGCCCGATCCGGTCAAGGCCTTCGTCGCGGACAAGCAGCTATGGGGCAAGATGGCCGGCAGCGAAGGACTCGAACGCGTGATGCGCAACGCCGTCGCGAAGGTCGATGCGTGGCTCGCCAATCGTCCGTGAGACGTTCCATCAGCGCGCGGTTATCGCAACCGTTATCGCAACTGTAATCGCAGCGTCAACTGCGCGCCGCGTCGCTCGGGTAATGTGCCCATGGCGCGGCGCCGCGCGGGGCGTTAAATTAGCGCCTCCCGCTGCGCGGGCCTTCCGCATCGCTCATTCTTCGTTTTCCGCCGGGCGCGAACCTGGCCACGACCCAAGGGTACGTTCATGTACTTAGGCATCGACCTCGGCACCTCCGAAGTGAAAGTCCTGCTGCTCGCCGCCGACGGCAGCGTGATCGGTACGGCGGGCACGCCCTTCACCGTGTCGCGTCCGAAGCCGCGCTGGTCCGAACAGAATCCGCTCGACTGGTGGGAAGGCACGCGCGCCGCACTGTTCAAGTTGCGCGAGAAATTCCCCGCTGAATTCGCACAGGTGCGCGGCATCGGGCTCTCGGGTCAGATGCATGGCGCGGTGCTGCTCGATTCGCAAGACCGCGTGCTGCGCCCTGCGATCCTCTGGAACGACATGCGCAGCGACAAGGAGTGCGCCGAGCTGTACGAGCGCGCGCCCAATCTGCATGAAATTGCCGGCAATCTCGCGATGCCCGGCTTCACCGCGCCGAAGCTGCTCTGGGTCGCGCACAACGAACCGGACCTGTTCCGGCAGACCGCGCGCGTGCTGTTGCCGAAGGACTATCTGCGCATGCATCTGACCGGCACCAAGGTATCCGATCCCTCCGATGCCGCCGGCACGCTCTGGCTCGATGTCGCGCGGCGCGACTGGTCGGACGAACTGCTCGCGGCCTGCGGCATGTCGCGCCAGCAGATGCCCGCGCTGGCCGAAGGCAGCGCGCCGTCCGGCACCCTGCTGCCGGCGCTCGCGCGCGAACTCGGCCTGCCGGAAGGCGTGGTGGTCGCGGCGGGCGGCGGCGACAATGCCGCGAGCGCGGTGGGTATCGGCGCCACCGATCCGGGCGATGGCTTCCTGTCGCTCGGCACCTCGGGCGTGCTGTGCGTGATCGGCGACCGCTTCCGGCCCAATCCGGCCTCGGCGGTGCATGCGTTCTGCCACGCGATTCCGGACCGCTGGCACCAGATGAGCGTGGTGCTGTCGGCGGCAAGTTGTCTGCGCTGGGTCTGCAAGCTGACCTCGACCGACGAGCCCACGCTGCTCGCCGAAATCGAGGCGCTGCCCGCCGATGTCCTCTCTTCCGCGCCACTGTTCCTGCCGTATCTGAGCGGCGAGCGCACGCCGCACAACGATCCCTACGCGCAAGGCGTGTTCTTCGGCATGACGCACGCGACCGATCGTGCGCTGCTGGGCTATTCGGTGCTCGAAGGCGTCACGCTCTCGCTGACGGACGGTCTCGACGCGCTGCAGTCGGCGGGGACACAGGCGCGCGCGTTGTCGATGCTCGGCGGCGGTGCACGCAGCGCGTATTGGGCGCAGATGTTCGCCGATGCGTTCGATACCCCGACGCGCACCCACGGCGGCGGCGAAACCGGCGCGGCGCTGGGCGCGGCGCGGCTCGGCTGGCTCGCGGCGGGCGGTGACCCGGCGACGGTGCTGGCGAAACCCGAGATCAAGCAGGAGTTCACGCCAGATGCGCAGCGCCATGCGTTGCTTCGGCAACGCCTGAAAAGTTTCCGCGAGCTGTACCAGCACGTGCGGCCGCTGTTCGATCCGGCGCGGCCGAGGCTGGCATAACGACGATCATCAGGGCGATCGAGTCCACGGGTGGTTCTGAATTTGGCATCACGTTGTCCAAAATAAGAACTAAAACTTAAGAGCAGACAGCCGCGCAACCACAGTGCCCAAATCCACCGAAAAACTCGACCTCGCCACGCGTGCAGCCTGGCTCTACTACGTCGCCGGCAATACCCAGAACGAGATCGCGGAAAAATTGCAGATCTCGCGTCCGGTGGCGCAACGGCTCGTCGCGTTTGCCGTCGAGAAAAACCTGATCCGCGTGCGGGTCGATCATCGCATCGCCGATTGCCTGTCGCTCGCGCGCTCGCTCAGCGACCGCTACGGCCTCGCGATGTGCGAAGTCGTGCCCGTCGACGGCGACGCGCCCGAGCAGGTCGACCGCAAACTCGCTGTCGCGGGTGCGCAAGTCATGGAGCGCTATCTGCTCGACGAGAAACCGCTCGTGGTGTCGATCGGCAGCGGGCGCACGTTGAAGGCTTGCGTCGCGCAGATCGGGCAGATCGAGCGGCCGCAGCATCGTTTCGTGTCGATGGTCGGCGCCATCGCCCAGGACGGTTCGTCGAATCGCTATGACGTGGCCCAGCAGCTTTCCGAGAAGACCGGCGGCAAGCACTTCATGCTGCCCGCGCCGCTCATGGCCGACAGCGAGTCCGAGCGCGCCCAGTGGGTCAATCACCGGCTGTATCGCATCGTCGATGAACTCGCGCAAGGCGCGGACGTGGCCTTCGTCGGCATCGGCAACGTGGCCGTGAACTGTCCGCTGCATGAAGACGGCTTCATCACGCGCGCGGAAGTGGACGAGATGATCGAGGCCGGCGCGGTGGCCGAATGGCTCGGGCTGCCGATCGACGCCGCCGGCAAGCGCGTGCAGTCGAGCACCGGTGCGCGCGTGACGAGCCTCAAGCTCGATTCACCGCCGCGGCGTCCCACGATCGGCTTCGCGGGCGGCCAGCGCAAGCTGGATGCGCTGATCGCGGCGTTGCAGGGGCAATGGCTGTCGGGCCTGGTCACCGACGAACTGTGCGCGAAGGCCGCGCTCGAAGCGTAACGCGTCAGAAGCCGATCTCGGCCTCGACGTCCTGTCCTACTTCCAGCGCCACGCCTTCACCCGCCAGGACGATCGCGTTCTTGCCGAAGGTGAGCTTGCCGCCCATCTGCTCGCTGGCGCGATAGGCGCTCATCGTGTCGAGCGGCTCGTGCGGCCAGGCGGGGTCCGCCGCGCCCGTGTCCTGGTCGATGGTCGGCATCGGGCAACGCGAGCAGAGCTTGACGAGCTTCAGCTGTGCATCGCCGATCCGCATCTCGCCGACAAAATCTTCCTCATACGCATCGAGTCCGCCGACCACCAGGTTCGGCCTGAAGCGGTTCGCGGGAATCGCGGGCGCGCCCTTCGCGATGAGACGCGCGTTCAGGTCATCGAGCGAAGCCTGGCTCATGACGAGCAGCGGAAAGCCGTCGGCGAAGCGCGTGTGCGTGCTGAGCGGCGCGGTCCAGGTTTCATCGACCACGCGCCGTACCTGCGGCGCAAAGCGGGCCAGCCGCGCCGGCATGCCGAGGAACGCGCTGCACCACTGCGCGGTTTCTTCGCCGGTATCCAGCGCGTCGAAGGTGTCGCGCCAGACGGTCGTGCGCAACGGCTTCGGATCGACGAGCGCTTCGGCACGCAACGGCGTGCGCAGGGTCGGCATGCCGGGCGCGTCGAGCACGAGTGAATCGTCAGCGAAGGATGTCCGGATCAGCGCCATGCGCGGATGCGCGCGCTGCGTGAGCATGCCGCCCGAAGGATCGGTGAGCATCCAGTGGCGGTCGTATTCGAGACCGGTTTCGAGCAGCGTCGCGCGCGTCAGGGCAATGCCCGCGCACGACTTGACCGGATAGACAAAGAGTTCGTTCAGGACGGGCATGGCGATGTCGGGTGGGAGCGCGCCGGCCGTCGGACGCGGCCGGTCGCAGACGCGATTATCCTACGTCGACCAAAAAACACGGCGCCGTTCCTGCGAACGGCGCCGTGCTCATGCCCGTGTACCGCGATGTTTCGACCCTTCAGGCCGCCGTCGCATGTTCGCGCTGCCAGCCATCCACGACCTTGCGCGTGAACGCCTGCCCTTCCGCGTTGAACAAATGGCAATGCTCCGGCGCACTGCCGAGCTTGAGCTTCTCGCCGCGCGCATGCTTTTCGAGCGGCGGGATGCGCGAGATCAGGCCATCCGGCGCGATGTCTGTTTCGGCATAGAGATAGGCCGCGTCGCCGAGCGTCTCGACCGTCATCGCTGAAGCCGACACGCCGTACTCGCCGGCTTCGGGCGAACTCGGCTGGAAGTGCTCGGGACGGACGCCGACCGTTACCGTATCGCCCGGCTTGGCGTTGCCCGGCAGCACGCCGGCCAGTTGCATCTCGCCGCTGGCGTACTTGACCAGCACGCCGTCATTCTGCACGCTGGCCACGGTCCCGGACATGAAGTTCATCTTCGGCGAGCCGATGAAGCCCGCGACAAAGCGGTTCGCCGGCGCGTGATACAGCGTGTTCGGCGTGCCGACCTGCTCGATGTTCCCCGCCGACAGCACGACGATCTTGTCCGCCAGCGTCATCGCCTCGACCTGATCATGCGTCACGTAGATCATCGTGGTCTTGAGGTCGTCGTGCAGGCGCGCGAATTCGAGCCGCATCTTCACGCGCAGCGCGGCGTCCAGGTTCGACAGCGGTTCGTCGAACAGGAACACCTTCGGCTTGCGCGTGATCGCGCGGCCAATCGCGACGCGTTGCCGCTGGCCGCCCGAGAGCGCCTTCGGCTTGCGGTCGAGCAAATGGTCGATATGCAGGATCTTCGCGGCGTTTTTCACGGCGGCGTCGATGGCCGGCTTCTTCTCGCCCGCCAGCTTGAGGCCGAACGCCATGTTGTCGTACAGCGTCATGTGCGGATAGAGCGCATACGACTGGAACACCATCGCGATGCCGCGCTTGGCGGGCGCGAGTTCGTTCACGCGTGTGTTGTCGATCATCAACTCGCCACCGCTGATATCTTCCAGCCCGGCGATCATGCGCATCAGGGTGGACTTGCCGCAGCCCGACGGGCCCACGAACACGACGAACTCGCCGTCGTTGATGTCGAGGTTGATGTTGCGCATCACCTCGGTTTCTTCATAACGCTTGCTGATGTTGCGCAGGGTCAGGCTAGCCATGATGTGTGTCTCCCAGGTCGAACGACGCGTCTTGCAGCCAGTGCGCCACGAGCGCCGGCAAGCGCGTCATGTCGTCGAATACCACGTGTGCGCCCGCTTTCTGGAGCGCGCCAATCTGTCCTTCGGTTGCATGCCCGCCGCCGATGAAACCGAGCACCGGCATGCCCGCCGCGCGCGCCGCCGTGACGCCCGTCACGCTGTCCTCGACCACCAGGCAGCGCAACGGATCGATGCGCATCGCACGCGCCGCCGCGAGATACACGTCGGGCGCGGGCTTCGGGTTCTCGACCATGTCCGCGCAAAAGCGCCGCGCGCCGAAGAAGCGCACGAGGCCGGTGCGCTGCAGCACCGAATCGACATAGGTCGAGAAGCTGTTGCTCGCGCAGGCCTTCGTGAACGGCACGGCCGCGAGCGCCTCGGCGATGCCGGGCACCGCGGGCGCCTCGATCGCCGCTACCTCGACCGCGCGCCGGATCGCGACCACCTGATCATGCGTCAGCGTGCGGCCCACCGTGTCGGCGGCGCTCGCGAGCACGGCCTCGATGCGCAGCCCGAGCAGCGGCATCACGACCGGTTCGACATCGACGCCCGGCCACAGCGCCTGCAGCTCGCCAACGAGCATGCGCGCGGCGACCGCCTCGCTGTCGATGAGCACGCCGTCGCAGTCGCAGATCAGCAGGCGATCGTCGAGGTTGGCCTCGTTGGATGGAGTGAGATTCACGAGCGCGCCCTCACTTCACCGCGCCAAACGTGAGACCGCGCACTAGTTGCTTCTGCGAGAGCCAGCCGACGATCAGGATCGGCGCGACCGCCAGCAGCGAAGCCGCCGAGAGCTTGGCCCAGAACAGTCCTTCCGGACTCGAATACGACGCGATGAACACCGTGAGCGGCGCCGCGTTCGAGCTCGACAGGTTGATGCTCCAGAACGCCTCGTTCCACGACAGGATGATGAGCAGCAGGCCCGTCGAGGCCAGACCGGGCAGCGACATCGGCATCAGCAGGTAGACGATTTCCTGCCAGGTCGACGCGCCGTCGATGCGGCCGGCTTCGAGAATGTCCTTCGGCACTTCGTTGAAGTACGTGTAGGCCATCCAGACGGCGATCGGCAGGTTGATCAGCGTGTAGACGATGATCAGGCCGGACACCGTGTCGAGCAGGCCCGTGTTCTTCCACAGCAGATAGATGGGCACGAGCACGCCGACCGACGGCATCATCTTGGTCGACAGCATCCACAGCAGCACTTTCTGGGTCTTCCGGGTCGGGAAGAAGGCCATCGCGTAGGCGCAGGGCACGGCGAGCAGCAGGCAGATCACCGTGACGCCGACCGAGATCAGGATCGAGTTCCACGCGAAGCCGAAATAATTGCTGCGCGCGAACACTTCCCTGAAGCTTTCCAGCGTCGGCGTGAAGAACAGCGACGACGAATACGCCTGTTGTTCGGTCTTGAACGCCGTGATCGTCATCCAGAAGATCGGGAAGAACAGCAGGATCGACGCGATCCACGCGACGATGCCGGGCACGATGTTCTTCACATGCTCCAGCGCGGACGTGCGCGGCGCGCCGCTCACGGCTTGGGTGCGGACTTGTGTGCTCATGACTCGTACTCCCCCTTGAGGTTCTTCGCGAGCATTCTCACGAGGAAGAACGCAACGATGTTGGCGAGGATGACCGCGAGGATGCCGCCCGCCGATGCCAGGCCGACGTCGAACTGTTGCAGGCCGAGTGCGTAGATCAGGTAAGACAGGTTGGTCGTCGCGGTGCCGGGGCCGCCGCCCGTGGTCGTGTAGATTTCCGCGAAGATCGACAGCAGGAAGATGGTTTCCATCATCACGACGACGGCAATCGCCCGTTTCAGGTGCGGCAGCGTGATGAAGAAGAACATCGCGAACGGTCCAGCGCCGTCGATGCGCGCCGCTTCTTTCTGCTCCTGATCGAGCGACTGGATCGCCGTGAAGAGGATCAGGAACGCGAACGGCAGCCATTGCCACGAGACGATCACGATCACGGCGAAGAGCGGATATTCGGCGAACCAGTCGATGGGCTGCATCCCCAGCGAGCGCATCAGTCCCGCGATCAGGCCGTACACCGGATGCAGGATCATGTTCTTCCAGATCAGCGCGGAGACGGTCGGCATCACGAAGAACGGCGCGATCACCAGCAGCCGCGCAATGCCCTGCCCCCAGAACTTGCGGTCGAACAACACCGCGAGCAGCACGCCGCCGACCACGGTGATGGCGAGCGTCGCGATGATCAGCGTGAGTGTGTGACCGATGGACGGGCCGAACGCCGGATCGGTGACCAGAAACTCGAAGTTGTCGAGACCGGCGAAACCTTTGACGTCGGGATTCAGCAGGTTGTAGCGCGAGAACGAAAACCAGATCGTCATCGCGAGCGGGATCGCCATCCAGAGGAACAGCAGTCCGGTGGACGGCGAGATCAGCCAGCGCACCGACTTCGCGCGCCGCTTGTCGCGCTCGGCGGCGGACTCCTCCAGATGATGATCGGTGATGGGGGGATTCAGTTGACTCATCGTGTCACCTCTCGATGATGAAGCTGACGGACCGCCCCGTGGCGGGACGGTCCGTGTACCGCGATGGATGAAGCTTGTTAGCGCATGCCGCTTGCCTTACTTCTGATACCCGGCTTGCTTCACCGCGCGATCGGCGGCGGCGTTGCCGGCCTTCAGCGCGGCATCGACGCTCGTCTGGCCCGCGACCACGCCTGCAATCGACTGGCCGACCACCGTGCCGAACGACTGGAACTCCGGAATGCCGACGAACTGGATGCCGGTGTACGGCACCTTGTGCAGCGTCGCGTCGTTCGGATCCGCGGATTCGATCGCCTTCAGCACGAAGTCGCCGAACGGCGCGGCCTGCTTGTACTCGGGCCGTGCGTAGGTGGACTTGCGCGTTCCCGGCGGCACCGAGGCCCAGCCTTCATCCTTGCCGACCATCTCGATGTATTCCTTCGAGGTCGCCCACGCGGCGAACTTCTTCGCGGCGTCCTGCTGCTTCGAGGTCTTCGGAATGGCGAGCGACCACGACCACAGCCAGTGCGAACCCTTCGGCGTGACGGCGATCGGCGCGGCCGCGAAGCCAATCTTGTCCGACACCTGCGACTGCGCCTTGTTGTAGAGCATGCCGGCGGCGACGGTGGCATCGATCCACATCGCGCACTTGCCCGACGACATCAGCGTGAGGTTCTCGTTGAAGCCGTTCGAGCTGGCTCCCGGAGGACCGTCGGTCTTCAGCAGGTCCGCGTAGAAACCGACCGCCTTCTTCCATTCCGGCGTGTCGAGCTGCGCTTGCCACTTCTCGTTGAACCACTCGCCGCCGTAGGTGTTCACCACCGTCGACACGAAGGCCATGTTTTCGCCCCAGCCCGCCTTGCCGCGCAGGCAGATGCCATACTGGCCCTTCGACTTGTCGGTGAGCTTGTCGGCGAACTGCTTGATCTGGTCGTAGGTCGGCTGGTCCGGCATCTTGAGGCCGGCGGCCTGGAACAGGTCCTTGCGGTAGTACGTCATCGAGCTTTCGACGTAGAACGGCAGCGCGAACAGCGTGCCGTTGTAGGAGAGGCCGTCGCGGGCCGTCTTCACGACGTCGTCGAGATCGTAGTTCGCGGGCAGGTTGGTCATCGGCGAGAGCCAGCCGCGCTTGCCCCATTGCGGTGCCTCGTAGGTGCCGATGGTCACCACGTCGAACTGGCCGCTGTTGGTCGTGATGTCGGTCGTGGCGCGCTGGCGCAGCACGTTTTCCTCGAGGATCACCCAGTTCAGCTTGATGTCGGGATTGGCTTTCTCGAACGCCGGCGAGAGCTTCTTTAACTCGATGATGTCCGGATTGTTCAGCGTCGCGATGGTGATGGTCGCGGCATGCGCCGACAGCGGCACGAGCGCGGCCGCGGCCAGCGCCGCCGACAGCGCCCCGCTTGCGAACGGTGCGCGGCGCGCGCGCGGTTGGGCTCGAACGATGCGTTGAGTGCGTTTCATGAGGTTCGTCTCCTTTTTGTTGGCACGGACGCCGTGGAGGGTCTCGCTGATATGACCGCGGGCGCCGTGGTTGCCGCTGACTGCTTGTGAAGGTGCGCGACCGGAATCGCGCGTTTGCCGTTGCGTGCTCTATCGGGTGTTCCGTTGCCTGTGCCGCACTTCGTGTCCACTGTGACGCCGTTTCACTATAGACGGTGCTTCCTGCGCTTCAAGCCGCATGCAGCGCGCCGCGCCGCGTCAACTCATCCAGTTGCCGCCATCGACGTTGAGCGTCTGCGCCGTGATGTAATCCGCATCCGCCGAGGCCAGGAACAGCGCCGCGCCCGTCAGGTCGGCGGGTAGGCCCATGCGCCCGAGCGGCACTTCTTCGCCGACGAGCCGCTTCTTCTCGCCGATCGGCCGGTTTTCGTAGCGCGCGAACAGCGCGTCGACGTCCTTCCACATCGGGGTATCGACGACGCCCGGCGCGATGCCGTTCACATTGATGCGCTCTTTTGCGAGCGCGAGCGCCGCCGATTGCGTATAGCTGATCACCGCCGCCTTGGTCGCGCAGTAATGCGACACGAGCGCCTCGCCGCGCCGTCCGGCCTGCGATGACATGTTGATGATCTTGCCGCCCCGGCCCTGTTCGACCATGCGCTGGGCCACGGCCTGCATCAGGAAGAACATGCCCTTGACGTTGACCGCGAAGAGGCGGTCGTAGATGTCCCAGGATTCGTCGAGCAGCGGGCGCATGTCGAACTGCGCCGCGTTATTGAAGAGAATGTCGATGCCGCCGAAGCGCTCCACCGTGCGTTCGACGATGCGCGCGATGTCCTCGCGGCGCGTGACATCCGCCTTGAGCGCGAGCACGCGCGTGGCATGGTCCGTGAAGCGCCCGGTGAGTTCGCTCTCGTCCCGCACGTCGACGACGACGACCTGCGCGCCTTCTTCCAGATAGCGTCGCGCTACCGCTTCGCCGATGCCACCGCCGGCGCCCGTGATAATCGCGACCTTGTCTCTCAGTCTCACCGATGTCTCCGATTTCTTCCGCTTCACTCACGCGGGTGAGCGAACGCTCCTTGAGTGAGCAATTGCTCTTAGTTTGATCGAATGATCGGCGCTGAGCGGGATCGTGTCAAGGCATCGGCACAGGTTTCGATGCTGCGTCGCGCAATTGGCCTTCTTGCTCGGGAAATCCCCATCTGACAAAGGCGCGAGCAAAGCAACTCACGTTCCTGTACGCACCGATTACCAGCCGCACGCGAGCGCGTTTTGGTCCAGCCGCAAGCCTTGTAGATTTGTGACGCTTGTTCGCTTTCAGAATCACCTCTCAGTCGCTTAGGCTGGCTTGCTCGAGCCGGCCTTAAATTCAGTCAAGCAGATTAGCTCTCTCTTGGCAGCCTGTTATCAAACCAAAGCAAACAATCAAGTTAGTCAGTTAATCAATAGCCGTATTTTCAATCAAAAAGACAATGAGATTATCCGAAAGCATGAAACGAAGCACGGGATATGTGTTCACAACGCTGTCACTGGCGTTTCATTCGAGTTTGACTCCTGCATCCTGCATTCAGACAATCGACACTTCGTGGTCGATCAGCGCAGGTGAAGCGACGGATCCTGCAAAACGGCTGGTCTGGAAACGGTGCGCCGTGGGGATGGAATGGAATCAGCGCAGCGGGCGCTGCACGGGAAATCCGTTGGGCCTGAGTCATGACGAAGCGAAAAAGGCCGCCAAACGAACCGGACCCGGCTGGCGCCTGCCGACGGCCGAAGAACTGGGCAGCCTGAGACGCAGAACCTGCAGCGGTCCAAAGATCGACGCCAGGGTGTTCCCCGCCGTCGCCGCCTCGGATGTCGGCGAGGGCGCGAATTTCTGGAGCGCCACCGCCGCGGAGATCCCGGGCACGCTCTACTACGTCAATTTCACGGACGGCAGCTATGACTTTCACAGCGCCGGTTTCTCGTTATCGATTTTCCTGGTCAAGAATTTATAACTGACAAATTACAGTCGTCCGCATCATCAACTGCATGAAAGCAATTGAATTTTTAAAAAAACTCCGACGAAGCAGGTTAATTGCCATTCATGACATGCGGTTCTTTGTCGAAAAACAAAACTTTACGAATACATAACGAGAAACAAGGATTGGCTCGTGATCTAATTTTTATGGACGCGGCGCTCAAACCTGATTCCCAGCGCAGCACTTTTCCATCGATGTTCAAGCAGTCCCGGCGGACATCACGAACCCCTTTCTTAGCGACCGTTCATGACTTTCTCATTCATCGCGGTACCTCACTCAGGGCGCAAGCCTCCACCTTCGCTGGCGAATCTGCAAAGCGAAGGTGAATGCTTCGAGATTGCAGGCTGGCAACTCTGGCTGAAGACATGGCGAACAGCGTCCTTTGCGGCGCTCTCGCATGTCGAACGCCATCAGACTCATGTGCTGATCGGAACCGTCACGAACATCGACGAACTGCGTGCACTCGCCGCCCTGACCACGACCGAGGCGCTGACCGCGAATGAAGCCGAAGTCCTGCACATCCTGCACAAGGTGTATGGAGACGCCATCTTCGCCATGGTCGAAGGGCCGTTCAACTTCCTGACCTTCGGCTCGCGCGGCACGCTGGCGGTGAAAACAGACGCCCATGGCTTGCAACCGGTGCATGCAGTGAGCGGGCGCAGCGCGTTCTGGCTGACTTCGGAACTCAAGAACGTCGCCCGTTGCGCACGCGATGAACTGGATTTCCTCCCCGAGGACGACGTGCTCGCCCATGACAACCGGGCAGACACCTTCCTGCCGTTGCGCAACGGCGCACGCCTGCGTCCGGGTTCGGCGTATTCGTTCGGGTCCGACGGCCGCGAGCATCCCACCATCCATTCCATCAGTTATCTGGGCCATCGGCTGGCCGCGCCGCAACGCCTGCGCCGCGAACAGGCGCGCGACATGACCCATGCCCTGCTGTCGGACGCCATCCGGTCGCTGTCGCGCTGTCCCGGTCCGCTCTCCATTCCCTTGTCCGGCGGGCTCGATTCGAGCATGGTCACGGCCATCGCGGCGCGCCACCGGGACGACGTCAGAACCTTGGCAATCGGCACCGGGACGAGCAACGAATTTCCTTTCGCCCGCACCGTCTCGCGTCACGTCCGGACCACGCACAGCGAGCAAACCTTCACGGACGAAGAGATCCTGCGCGGTGCGCACGAGGCCATCTACTTCAACGAGATCTTCGACGGCCTGTCCGCCGAAATCCAGGCAAGTCTGTTGTGCCTCTATCGATCGATCGAGGGCATCGGCGGACGCGTCATCACCGGCTATGGTTCCGACCTGTTGTTCGGCGGCGTCCTGAAGCCCGGCAGCGCGCCGGCCGACGCGAACCCCGAACTCTGGCGGCAGATTTATCGCACGCGCTGGACCGGCGAGTTCTCGCCGTTCGGGGCGAATCGCTATGGGCTTGACCTGCATCACCCGTTCTGGACGCCGCGGCTCGTCGCGTTCGCACTGAACCTCGCGCCGGACATGAAAGTCACGGCCGACGAAGTCAAGGTGATGTTGCGCGAGTGCGCCGCCGAGCACGCGCTGCTGCCGGACGAAATCGTGTGGCGCAAGAAGGTCGGCATTCACGAGGGCTCGTCGGTCAATCAGATCTATGCGTCCCATATTGGCGTCGAGACCGGCGACTACGTCGGCAAGACCCGCTACACCTATCGCCGCTATCGCGCCTTACTCAGCGGAGAAGACGCGCTGTGAGGCATGCGCCGTGACGTGAGTCATTTCCAGGAAGCTCAAGGACACTCAAGGACGCTCAAGGAAGCGAAGGAGGACCCAGCATGGCAGCAGTTTCCGAAGCAGACGAAGGCAGCATCCGTGTCATCACGTTGCGGCACGCCAATCGCAACAACCCGTTCAGCGCGGAACTCGAAGACAGCATCAAGGCCGCGCTCGCCCGCGCCGACCGCGATCCGAAGGTCGGCGCGGTGGTCGTGACCGGCGGCCAGGATCGCTCGTTCAGCGCTGGCGGCGACTTCAATGAAGTCCGCCTGCTCAAGGGCGGCGCGGACGTCGACGACTGGATCGATCGCGTCACGGATCTGTACCTGAGCGTGCTGAACGTCGAGAAACCCACGGTGGCGGCCATCGACGGCTATGCCATCGGCATGGGCTTTCAGTTCGCGCTGATGTTCGACTGGCGTCAGGCCGCGACCACGGCGGAGTTCCGCATGCCCGAACTGCGTCATGGCATCGGCTGCTCGATGGGCGTCGCCATCCTGCGGCATGCCATCGGCCATTTGGCCATGCAGGACATCGTCTTCGCCTGCGAGCCGATTCCCGCCGAACAGGCCGCGGGCTACCGGATCGTCAATCGTCTCTCCCGGCCCGATGCGTTGCTGAAGGACGCCATCGCCCGCGCGGAGACACTCGCGAGCTATCCGCAGGTGCCCTATCGCGCGACCAAGGCCACCATCGTCGCCGGCATGCGCGGCGTGCTGGTGCAATCGGCCGAAACGTCCAAGCGCGTGCATCGCGCCGCCTTCGCCGCGCGCAGTCCTCATGCGCATTTTGCCCGCGTGCTGGGCGACGAACACGTCGAGGCCGCCAAGCCATGAGCCACGCAATGAAACACAGCGCCTTCCTGTCGCGCCCGCTGGATGCCCGCTCACCGGTTCCGCAAGGCTTCGCGACCTTCGTTGCAAGCGCCGGCATACGGAATCACACGCGGGACATCGCCGTGGTGCATGCCGAGACGCCCTGTGCCGTGGCCGGCGTCTATACGCGCAGTCATTTTGCCGGCGCGGCCGTGCGGGCGTCCCGCGCGCAACTGGCGAAAGGCAGCGCCCGCGCGTTGCTGGTCATTTCGAAGAACGCGAACGTTGCCACCGGCGCCCAGGGCGAGGCGGATCTTGAGCGTTTGCTGGAGACGCTGTCGCACGAGCTTGCCATCGCGCCCGATGAGATCCAGACGGCGGCGACCGGCGTGATCGGCCAGCGGCTGCCTGTCGAGCGCATCGCCGCGTGTCTTGCGCAGACGCGGGAACGCCTGGCGCGGCCGGCCGACTTCCTGTCCTTCGCCGAAGCAATCATGACCACGGACACCACGCGCAAGGCCGTCGCGATGCGTGTGGGCAAGAGCGTGCTGGTGGGCGTCGCGAAGGGCGTCGGCATGATCGAGCCGGACATGGCCACGCTGCTCGTCTACTTCTTTACCGACGCGCGCATCGCTCAGCCTGCCCTCCAGTCCATGCTGACCCAGGTGGCGGACCGCACGTTCAACTGCATCACGATCGACTCCGACACCTCCACGAGCGACAGTTGCGTCGCCTTGTCGAGCGGGCTTGCGGGACCGGTCGAGACGAACGCATTCGCCGACGCGTTGCTGGACGTCGCCTCGCACCTGGCCATGCTCGTGCTGCGCGACGGCGAAGGCGTGACCAAGGTGTTCACGACGATCGTCGAGCATGCCGAGTCGGATGCCGTCGCGCGTGCCGTCGCGAAGTCCATCGCCAATTCGCCGCTCGTCAAGACGGCCATCCACGGCGCGGATCCGAACTGGGGCCGCGTCGCGATGGCCATCGGCAAGTGCGACCGCAAGTACCCAATCGATCCGCAGCGCACCCGCATATCGATCTGCGGCACGTGCGTATATCCCGCCGTTGTCGACGAAGCTGCGCTCGCCGCGTTGCGCGGCACGATGGCGGCGGCAGAACACATCGATATCCGCGTCGACCTGGCGGCCGGACACGGCCGCGCCGAGGCATGGGGCTGCGACCTGTCGCCGGCCTATGTCGAACTGAACAGTCACTACACCACCTAGCGCCGGATTCCCTGCCGCGCCGGCCTGAAAAAACATCCCGTTGTTTGTCATCAGCATGGAGCATTGAATGGATACACGCGTACGGCTTTACGAAAGGGAATCGGTGCTGGCGTCCGGTTTCGGAGCGATCCTCAACCGCGAGGCCTTCATTGCGGCCGACCCGGAAGACATCAAGTCGATCCTGATGGAAAAGGGCTTCGTGCTCGTCCGCGATCTCGACTTCGAACGGCAGGACTTCCTGAACCTGTATGCGCGTTACGGCAACATCGTCGCGTATGTGAACGAGCGGGAAAAGGTCGGCTATGGCTATCGGGACACGCTGGAACTCGACGGCGATCGACGCAAGATCGTCACGGGCCGCGGTCAACTGCCGTTTCATGCAGACGGCGGCCTGCTGCTGAGTCAGGTGGACCTCGTGTTCCTGTACGGCGCCCGCATCGAGAACATCAAGTTTCGCGGCGCCACGCTCGTCACCGACCACGTGCTCGCGTGCGAGGAACTGCCGCTCCATCTGCGCAACGTGCTGGAGGAAGAAAGCTTCGAAGTGCGGGTGACGGAGCGCGGCTATTACGTGGACGTCTCGCCGGAAGGCTGGTTCAAGGTGCCGGTCTTCACGGATCTCGGCTGGGTCAGGAAGATGCTGCTCTACTTCCCGTTCGACGAAGGGCAGCCCGCCAGTTGGGAACCGCGCATCGTCGGCTTCACGCCCTACGAGACGAAGAAGTTCTTCACCGAGCTTTCGCAATGCTTCAAGCACCCGCGCTACACCTATACGCACCACTGGCGCCGGGGCGACCTGCTGATTACCGACAATCGCCGCAGCATTCACGAGCGCGAGGAATTCAACGACCCCGCCATCGAACGCGTGCTCTGGCGCGGGCAAACGGCGGAGACGGGCGCATCCGGCCCGGTGCGCGATATCGGTCTGGGCTGATTCGTACGCTCAAGTGCGTCACGCCTGAGTGCGTGGCGCTTCCCGGCTCACATGTTCAGAGGATGCATGGAAACAATCGGCATGACGCAACGCCTGATTCCGCTGGATCACTCGCGTTCAGGCGTCGTGCAGTTGACGCTGCACGGCGCGACACCGGCCAATGTTCTCGATACGGCAGCGCGGCAGCGCATTGTCGGAACGCTGGAAGCAGCGGCCACGGACCCGGAAGTGGCCGCGTTGATCCTCTCCGGTCCCTCCGGCGGCGCATTTTGCGGCGGCGGAGATGGGCAGGAAGTGTCGAATCTGAACAGCGAAGCGGACGTCGATGCCTGGCTCGACAGCATCATGGCGCTGTATCACGCCGTGCTGAAGTTTCCGAAACCGGTGATCGCCGCCATCGACGGTCAGGTGAAAGGGCAAGGTCTGCAACTCGCGCTGCTGTGTGACATTCGCATCGCGGCCTACGGCGCGCGCTTCTCCGAACCCGAACTCGCGCAGGGCGTGAGCTGTGCCGTCGGCGCGGCCATGTTGCGGCAGTTCGTGCCCCATGGCGTGGTGTCGGAAATGGTCTATGGCTGCAAGGAGTTCGGCGCCATCACCGCGCTCGAACACAGTCTGATCAACTTTGCAGTGCGTGAGCACGAACTGATGTCCATGGCCCTGCATTGGGCCCGGCGGCTGTCGGATCACGCGCCGGCCGCGTTCGCACACACCAAGGGCATCATCGCGCACAACCTGAGGCAGGCGCTGACCGCGTGCCTGCCCGCCGCCCGCGCGACCCATCGGCAACTGCTGGTGCGTCCATGCGCATGATGCGGCACGCGATCCTGTGCGGCCTGTGTCTCCTCGTGACATGGACCGCGAACGCGGCGCTTTCGCAGGCAGCGGCTCCCTGCGCATCGGAAGGCAAGTTTCTGCGCGCCGTCGCGACCTGGCCGGACGTCAGAAGCGCCATCGACGCGCGACTTCCCTATGGATCGGACGCGCCGCAGGCATCGCCCACGCCCTCGCCGTTCATCGAGAGCACCCGGGCGTTCCTGAACGAATCCGGCCAGGGCGAAGTGCAGCACGCTTTCCGCTCACTCTCGCAGCTGGCGCGCGACGGCGATCCGGAGGCGGCGTTGCTCGTCGGCTTCATGCATGCCCGCGGCATGGGCACGCCCATCGACTACTGCGCCGCCCAGGCGTGGTTCTGCCGCGCGGGCGACGGCGGTATCGAGGAAATCAAGCACGCGATGCGAAACCGCTGCCCCGAATCCCAATGACGTTTTCCCACTACCGCGTCGAGCCATGCCCGCTCGCCCCACTTGCCTGACCAGATCATGAAATCGCTGCTATCGAGTTTCGGTGCCATCGCCGTCGGTGTCTTCCTGAGCCTGTCGACGCCGCTGCATGCCACCGCGCCGGGCCGATGGATCGAATCCTCCGATCCGCCCTACGTCGCGCGGGTCGCAGACGGCGCGCTGCTGTCGATCCAGCTTCAGCCCGTGCGCCTGAAGCTCGACATGAACCCGCACAATTCGGTCAAATCCGAAACCGACGACTTCAAGCCCGCACGCTATTCGTTCCCGCGCGCGCACGTTCCGCAAGCCGTGCTGCATCGGCTGACGGACATCTATCGCTACGAGCGCCGCAGGGACGTGCCGATCGTCTCCTCCGGCGGCAACTGGGTCATTGCCGAATACTTTCCTGCTCATTCGCACATTCCGGTCGCGCGTTTCCAGCTGCTGGGCGGGCGCGTGCAGCGTCAGGAACGGCTTGACCGGACCGGCCGCACGACGCAGATCGTCGTCATCGGCTGGGCGCGTGTTGCTGCGCCCGCCGACGAGGAAGCAAGCGATCTCACCGCACTCGGCGAGCGTCCCGCGTGGATCCGGGTCTTCCGTGTGTCGCCGTCGGGAGCGAGAACGCTGGTGGCGGTTGCCCGGCGCAAGCGCAGCTTCACTGCGCCGCCCCGCCCCGACGACGTGCCGCAAGCCGGCGATCTGACGTTCGGCGTGCCGAATGGCGCATCCGAATGGCGTTCGATGGCCGAGTTCGCGGCCGCGCAAGACATCGACCTCGATGCCGCCGCGCTATCCGGAAAGTCCGGCACAACGCAGCGCGCCGCTTCGAGCGCCTGACTCATGCTTCAGGAGAACGCGGTGCGCGCACCCCGATTGATGCTTCACTGGCTGGCGGCTGCGCTCGTCCTGCTGAGCGCGGATGCCCGAAGCGCGGACGCCGCCGCGCAGGCTCACTACTACATCGGCCGCCAGGGCGACGCGTTCGAATACGCCCGGACGCCTGCCAGCGAAGGCGCAGCCGAGCGGCGCGTGCTCGTCTGGTATCTGGGCAACCGGACCGGCAAGACGCCGTCCGTCCGCTACCAGGATGGCGCGAGCAACGGCACCCTGACCTGCTATGACGATTGCCAGTTCGTTCGCGGCGTGACGACCATCGCGGGGAAAGTCGTGCATGTGGGGCGCATCCGCGTGACGAACGACCCGCTCATCTACGCCATCATGCACGACGCACTCGCCGGGCATCTGTCGAAACCTTGAGCGCGAGGAAGCGGCGTGAACGGTGTCCATCGGACCCCGCGTGCATCTTCTCGTGATACGTTATATCATCGCCGGATTGCATCGCGAGCGGCTGGTCCGCCCCCGCATTCACCCCTTGCCTGGCTCGCGCTCCGCGTGGCCCGAATGTCATGACCGATTCCGTCGAAACCAAGCTCGCGCGTGCCGAGGTGCTGGCCACCGAGCGCGGCGTAGCGCTGACGCCGCTGCGTCGCCACGTGTACGAACTCGTCCTTCAGGCGCACAAGCCGATCGGCGCCTACGACCTCATCGACGCCATGCAGCCCCAGCGCGGCTCGCGCGTGCCGCCCACGACCGTGTACCGGGCGCTCGAATTCCTGGTCGACAACGGTTTCGTGCATCGCATCGAATCGAAGAATGCGTTCGTCGCGTGCTGCGACGCGGGCAAGCCGCACGAAAGCCAGTTTCTGATCTGCGACGAATGCGGCGCGACGCTCGAGATCCAGGGCCGCGAACTCGCGTCGTCGCTGTCGGCGAGTCCGCCCGCGCATGGCTTCAAGGTGCATCACCAGGTCGTCGAGCTGAGCGGCCTGTGCGCCGACTGCCAGAAGAAGCATCGGGCGCAGCATCGCCCGCACGGCGCCTGACGCGCCCGCCAGACACGACACTCAACCCGGCACTGACCGCCACTCACGAGGAAATCGATGAAATTCGCGCACGTCCTGACCTGCTTCGCGCTCGCGCTCGGCTTTTGCAATGCCGCTTCGGCGCAGGCCGCGCGCGTGCCGGTGGTCGCGGCCGAAAACTTCTACGGCGACGTGATCCGCCAGCTCGGCGGCGATCACGTGCAGGTGACGAGCATCCTCAGCAACCCGGACGAAGACCCGCATCTGTTCGAGGCCAGCCCGAAAACCGCGCGCGCGTTGCAGCACGCGTCGCTCGTCGTGTACAACGGCGCGGACTACGATCCGTGGATGGACAAGCTGCTTGCAGCATCGAAGAGCAACGACAAGCGCACGGTGATCGTCGCGGCGCAGCTGGTCGGCAAGAAAGCGGGCGACAACCCGCACCTCTGGTATGACCCGGCGACCATGCCCGTCGTCGCGCGCGCGGTGAGCGCCTATCTCGTGAGCGCCGACCCGTCGCACAAGAGCGATTACGATGCCCGTCTCGCCACCTTCCTCGACTCGCTCAAGCCCATCGACGCCAGCGTCGCGCAACTGAAGGCGCACTACAGGGGCGTGCCCGTGACGGCCACGGAACCGGTGTTCGGCTACATGGCCGATGCCATCGGCTTCGAGATGCGCAACCTGCGCTTCCAGATGGCGTCGATGAACGAAACCGAGCCGAGTCCCGCCGACATCGCCGCGTTCGAGAAGGACTTGCGCGAGCGCCGTGTGCACGTGCTGATCTACAACAGCCAGGCCACCGGCGCGCTGACCAAGCGCCTGCTGGGCGTCGCGAAGGACGCGCATGTGCCGAGCATCAGCGTGACGGAAACGCTGCCCGCGAAGAAGACCTATCAGCAATGGATGCAAGCGCAGCTCGACGCACTCGCGGGCGCGCTGCAAGGATGGCAACAATGAATGCGTCACGACCCGCGCTCGAAGTCGAACGCGTCACACTGGAGCTCGGCGGTCGCGAGATCCTGAACGACGCGAGCTTCACGGTCCACAACGGCGAGTTCATCGGCGTGCTCGGACCGAACGGCGCGGGCAAGACCACCTTGATGCGCGCGCTGCTCGGCCTCGTGCCACTGAAGAGCGGCGCGATCCGCGTCAACGGCGAGGCCGTGGTGCGCGGCAACGCGTCGATCGGCTATATGCCGCAGATCCGCAGCGGTCTCGCGAATCGCCGCGTGCTGGGCCGCGACTTTGTGGCGATGGCCGCGGACGGACATCGCTGGGGCCTGCCGCATCGCGATGCGCGCGTGCGTGCCGAAGTTGAACGCGTGCTCGAACTCGTCGGCGCGCGGCAGCTGGCGTCGCGACCGCTGTCGGAACTGTCGGGCGGCGAACGGCAGCGCCTGCTGCTCGCGCAGTGCCTGCTCGGCAATCCGCGTCTGCTGCTGCTCGACGAACCGCTCATCAGCCTCGACCCGCGTCATCAGACCGGCGTGGTGGAACTCGTGCGGCGTGTCCAGCGCGAACTGAACATCACGGTGCTGTTTTCAGCGCACGAACTCAATCCGCTGCTGAACTCGCTCGACCGCGTGCTCTATCTCGGCAGCGGACGCGCGGCGCTCGGCACCGTCGACGAGGTCATCTCGAAGCCCGTGCTGTCACGGCTGTACGGTTCGCCGATCGACGTGATGCGGGTGAACGGCCGCATTTTCGTGATGTCGGGCGATGTCGAGATCGACAAGCTCGATCACGCCCATGAGGAAGACGGCGAGCACGCGCACGACCATGACCACGGGCATGGCCATGCGCATCACCACGAGCACGCCGGCGTTCAGGGCAAGAAAGGAAGCCACACGCACAATGTTTGAATACGACTTCATGGTGAATGCATTCGCGGCGTCGGGCATCGTCGCGGTGCTGGCGGGCATCGTCGGCTATTTTCTGGTGATGCGCGGGCAAACCTTCGCAGGCCACGCGCTCTCGCACGTCGGCTTCACCGGCGCGACCGGCGCGGTGCTGATCGGCATGCCGCCGCTCTGGGGCATGGTCGGCGTCACGCTCGCGGCGGGTATCGGCATGGGCGCGCTCGGCGAAAAGCTCTCGGGCCGCGACGTGGCCATCGGCGTGATTCTCTCGCTGTCGCTGGGCTTCGGCCTGCTGTTCCTGCACTTCTTCACCGCCTATGCCACCCAGGCCACCGCGCTGCTGTTCGGCAACGTACTCGGCGTCAGCCATGACACGCTGATCGTCCTGCTCGGTCTCGCGCTGGTGAGTCTCGCGGCGCTGGCGTTCATCATGCGGCCGCTGATGTTCGCGTCGCTGCAACCGGAACTGGCCGAGGCCAAGGGCGTGTCGCTGCGGCTCGTGTCGGTGCTGTTTCTTGCCATCACCGCGCTGGCGGTGGCGGCGTGTACGCAGATCGTCGGCGTGCTGCTGGTGTTCGCGCTGATGGTCGGGCCGGCCGCCGCCGCGCAGAACGTCACGACGCGGCTCTCATCGGGCTTGCTGCTCGCCGCTGCGTTCGCCCTCGGGCAGGCGTGGCTCGGGCTGACGCTCGCCTACTACACCGACTGGCCGACGAGCTTCTGGATCACCATGCTCGCCGCCCTCGTCTATGGCGCGAGTCTGATCGGACGGCGCGGCGACTGAGCGCTCGCGCCGGCACCGTCCTGCACACTCACTTGCACAACACCCGCGCGTGATGCGCGACATGCTCGCCCACGAAGGTCGAGATGAAGAAGTAGCCGTGATCGTAGCCTTCGTGCCGCCGGACCTCGACCGTGTGTCCGGCTTCACGTGCATTGCGCTCGAACACATCAGGATGGAGCTGTTCGGCAAGGAACTGATCCGCAAGCCCCTGATCGATCAGAATGCCGCCCTCGAAGCGCGCCGCCGCATCGCCCTTGATGAGCTCGCTCGCGTCATATTGCTTCCACGCTTCGCGATCATCGCCGAGATAACCGGAAAACGCCTTCACGCCCCACGGACACTGCGAAGGCGCGGCGATGGGCGCGAACGCCGACACCGACCGGTACAGCCCCGGATTGCGCAATGCAAGCACGAGCGCGCCGTGCCCGCCCATCGAATGGCCGAAGATGCCGATGCGGTCCTCGCGCACCGGCAACTCCGCGAGCACCGTCTCGCGCAATTCCTGCGTTACATACGAGTCCATCCGGTAGTGCTTCGACCATGGCGCGCGCGTCGCATCGACATAGAAGCCCGCGCCCACGCCGAAGTCCCACGCGTCCTTCTCGCCGGGAATATCGGCGCCGCGCGGTGACGTATCCGGCGCGATCAGCGCGATGCCATGTTCCGCCGCATACCGCTGCGCGCCCGCCTTGATCGGAAAGGTTTCTTCGGTGCAGGTCAGGCCGGCGAGATAGAACAGCGCCGGCACCTTGCCCGACGCTGCCTGTTGCGGCAGGAAGACCGAGAAGCGCATCGGCAGGCCGATGCTTCGGGCGTCGTGCTTGTAGATGCGCTGCACGCCGTCGAAACAGCGGTGCTCTTCCACGAGTTCGAGCATGAAGGCCTCCGGGTTCAGTAGACCACGACCGAGCGGATCGATTCGCCCTTCTTCATCAGGTCGAAGCCGTCGTTGATCTGTTCGAGCTTGAGATGGTGCGTGATCAGGTCGTCGATATTGATCTTGCCTTCCATGTACCAGTCGACGATCTTCGGCACATCGGTGCGTCCGCGCGCGCCGCCGAACGCCGAGCCCTTCCATTCGCGGCCCGTGACCAGCTGGAATGGCCGCGTGCTGATTTCCTGGCCGGCCGCCGCCACGCCGATGATGAACGACTGCCCCCAGCCCTTGTGCGTGCATTCGAGCGCCTGGCGCATCAGCGTCGTGTTGCCGACGCATTCGAACGAATAGTCCGCGCCGCCGTCGGTCAGCTGCACGATGTGATCGACGACGTTCTCCACTTCCTTCGGGTTGATGAAGTGGGTCATGCCGAATTTCTTCGCCAGCTCGATGCGGCCCGGATTGATATCGACGCCGATGATCTTGTCCGCGCCAACCATCTTCGCGCCCTGGATTACGTTCAATCCGATGCCGCCCAGCCCGAACACGACGACGTTCGCGCCCGCCTCGACCTTCGCCGAGTACACCACCGCGCCGACGCCCGTGGTCACGCCGCAGCCGATGTAGCAGATCTTGTCGAAGGGCGCGTCTTCACGCACCTTGGCGACGGCGATCTCCGGCACGACGATGTAGTTCGAGAATGTGGACGTGCCCATGTAGTGGAACAGCGGCTTGCCGCCGAGCGAGAAACGCGAGGTGGCATCGGGCATCAGGCCACGGCCCTGCGTCGCGCGGATCTTCTGGCAGAGATTCGTCTTGCGCGACAGGCAGAACTTGCATTCGCGGCATTCCGGCGTGTAGAGGGGAATGACGTGATCGCCCTTGCGCAATGTGCCGACGCCCGGCCCGACATCGACCACGACGCCCGCGCCCTCGTGCCCGAGGATGGCGGGGAAGATGCCTTCGGGATCAGCGCCGGACAGCGTGTAGTAGTCGGTATGGCAGATGCCGGTCGCCTTGACTTCGATCAGCACCTCACCGGCGCGCGGACCTTCGAGATCGACCTCTTCGATCGTCAGCGGCTTGCCTGCTTCCCATGCGATTGCGGCTTTCGTCTTCATCGTTCAGCTCCTCGGTTTTGTAGCGAATTCGGTTCAGCGCACGACGTTCAAGACTTCGTAGCATGCGCCCATCGTGTGATAGTCGGTCTTGCCGGCGGGACTCTTTTCGTCGCTGTACTGGCGGTTGTCGCGCGTCAGGATGCGATACCACGCGCCCCACTTGTGATCGACGAAATGTTCCCAGGAATAGGCCCACAGGCGGTCGTAGTCGCTCCAGTAGCGTGCGGCGAGCGCCGTGTCGCCCGCGTTGCGCGCGTGCTCCGCGAGCAGCGCCGCCGCGGCGAGCGATTCCGCCTGCACCCAGAAATACTTGTCCTCGTCGTAGAACTGGCCTTCGGGATCGAAGCCATAGACCATGCCGCCGTGCTCGTGATCCCATGAGCGCTCCAGCGCCCGGTCGAACAGTTCGCGCGCGCGCGTGGCATGCCATGCTTCCGGACGATGCCGGTCGAGAATCAGCAGCAGCTTCGCCCATTCGGTCTGATGTCCCGGCTGGAAGCCCCACGGCCGGAAGATGTTGCTGCGGTCGCCCTTGTTGTAGTCCCAGTCGACGGACCAGTCCGGCTTGTAGTGCTCCCACACGAGGCCGCCCGCGAGCGCCGCCTGACGGTTCACCATGTTGTCGGCGAGCAGCGCCGCGCGGTCGAGATAGCGCCCGACGCCGGTGGCCTCGAACGCGGCGAGCAGCGCCTCGCAGGTGTGCATGTTGGCGTTCTGGCCGCGATAGTCCGACACCTGCCAGTCCGCGCTCGCCTCGTCCTTGTAGAGACCGTGCGGCGCGTCCCAGAAGCGGGCTTCCATCAAATCCCAGGTTTCGTCGAGATAGGCGCGCGCCTCGTCGACGCCGGCTTCGACCGCCTTCGCATACGCAAGCATGACGAACGCCAGCCCGTAGCAATGATTGGTCGCATCCGTCACTTCACGGCCGTTCAGCGTCCACGCATAGCCGCCCGTCTGCGGATTGCGGTGAAACTCGCGCAGATAGTTGATCCCATGCACCACGCCGCCGCGATATTCGTCCATGCCCCAATGCTTGTAGGCCATCGCGTAGTTGAAGACGAAGCGCGTGCTCGACACCAGATGCCGCGAGGTGCGGTCGTAGATCGTGCCGTCGTTCTTGTAGTAGTGGAAGAAGCCGCCCGCCGGGTCCATGCAGTGTGGATGATAGAAGGTCATCGTGCGCAGTACGTGGTCCAGCAGGAAGGCGCGCGAACGGAAGTCGGGATGGGACGGCGAAGGTGCGGGCATGGCGGATTCCGGAGTGAGCGGGACGATAGCGGACATCATGCCCCGCTCATATGAAGCGGCGCTTCATGATGCGCGGCGCGCGTTGCATCGGCTTCGAGGGTACGCAAGTTTAAGCGCTCTCGCGGCGGACCGTGAACCCGCCTGCGGACCGCGTGGTCGGATCGAGGCAGCGCAAGAAGCGTTCGTCGAGCGACGGACCGGCGATGTAAAGCGCATCGATTCCAGAAAAAACCATGGGATGGCGGAAGCGGAAAAAGGCCTTAGGGAAAACGCGCAAAACGGGGGTTTACCCCTGCGCCACGCGACCCGCGCCGAAAATCGACTATACGCGCGGGGTAATGCACATCATAACGAGCACCGCAGGAAGTCCGCCTTGCACGACCCGACGAATTTCCCTTGCAATGCGTCAAACCCCTTGTGGCCGGGACTTGCGCACGTTTGCGTTCGCGCCGCCGCGCCTGATCCATATCGGCGGGCGAACGCGACGTATAGCGCCGCGTAGTCTTGTTCATGCATTTTGATGCACTTAACGTGGAGGCCATTCCAGTGAGAAGGCAATAAAGGAGAGAGACATGGCATCAAGTTCGGTGAATCCGTCCGTGCATCCGTGCGACGAGCGGCTACCTGCCGGTCAGTTGTTGACCTTGGGCATCCAGCACGTGCTGGTCATGTACGCCGGCGCGGTCGCGGTGCCGCTGATCCTCGGCGCCGCGATGGGCTTGCCGAAGGACCAGGTCGCGTTCCTCATCAGCGCTGACCTGTTCTCCTGCGGCGTCGCGACGCTGATCCAGACGCTCGGCCTGTGGATCTTCGGCATCCGCCTGCCGGTCATCATGGGCTGCACCTTCGCCGCGGTCGGCCCGATGGTTGCGATCGGCACGAATCCCTCGCTCGGCATTCTCGATGTATTCGGCTCGACCATCGCAGCCGGCGTGATCGGCATCCTGCTCGCGCCGATGATCGGCAAGCTGCTGCGCTTCTTCCCGCCGGTCGTGGTGGGCACGGTCATCGCGGTGATCGGGCTCTCGCTGATGGGCGTCGGCATCAACTGGGCGGCGGGCGGCATCGGCAATCCCGACTACGGCAACCCGGTGTTCCTGCTGCTCTCGCTGGTTGTGCTCTCGCTGATCCTGCTCATCAACAAGTTCGCGCGCGGCTTCATCGCCAATATCTCGGTGCTGCTTGGGATCGTCGCGGGCTTCGTCATCGCCGCGCTGCTCGGCCGCGTGAACATGGAGGGCGTGGCCCATGCGCCGTGGGTCGGCGTCGTGCTGCCGTTCCACTTCGGTCTGCCGCATTTCGATCCGCTCTCGGTCGCGACGATGGTCATCGTCATGTTCGTCACGTTCATCGAATCGACCGGCATGTTCCTCGCGGTCGGCGATCTGGTCGAGCGTCCCGTCGATCAGAAGGCGCTGGTGCGCGGACTGCGCGTCGATGGCCTCGGCACGCTAATCGGCGGCGTCTTCAACTCGTTCCCGCACACGTCGTTTTCGCAGAATGTCGGCTTGATCGGCGTGACCGGCGTGAAGAGCCGCTTCGTCTGCGCGACCGGCGGCGTCATTCTCGTCGTGCTCGGCCTGTTCCCGAAGATGGCGCAGGTCGTGGCTTCCGTGCCGCCGTTCGTGCTGGGCGGCGCGGGCATCGTGATGTTCGGCATGGTCGCGGCAAACGGCATCAAGACGCTGTCGCGCGTGGACTTCTCGACCAATCATCACAACCTGTTCATCGTCGCGGTCAGCGTGGGCATGGGCATGGTGCCGGTCGTCGCGCCGAAGTTCTTCACCCAGCTGCCGCACGCGCTCGAACCGATCCTCCACAGCGGCATTCTGCTGGCCTCGGTGACGGCGGTGATCTTGAACATCGTGTTCAATGGCGTGCGCAAGGAACGCCAGGCGCGGCGCGAGATTCGCGAAGCCGCGCACGATTTCGATGGCGCGGCCCACGCGGGCGACGCGCATTGACGACGGAGTAGTCCCAGGAAGTGCTTGCGTTGAGCGCCGCGATGAAAGTTGCGGCGTTTTTTTTGGGGTGCGAAAGCGTGTGAGCTTGATCTGAAGGCGGGTTGCGGGGCGTGAGCGGCAGGTGCCTCACGGCACGCGAGTGGCAGACGCCTCACGCCACGTGAGCGGCAAGCGCCTCACGGCGCTTAAGCGGCAGGCGCCTCACGGCACGCGAGAGGCAGGCGCCTCACGCCACGTGAGCGGTAAGCGCCTCGCGGCGCGTAAGCGGCAGGCGCCTTGTGGCGCGCAAGCGGCAGGTACCTCGCGGCGCGTGAGCGGCAAGCGCTTCGTGGTGCGTGAGCAACAAGCGCCTCATGCGCGTGAGCGGCAGGTGCCTCGCGCCGCGTAAGCGGCAAGCGCCTCACGACACCGCCTGCGCAGATCACGAACTCGCGTCGGCCGGACGCGGCGCGTCCCCCGTCTTCTCGACCCACCCGCCACCCAGCGCCTGATACAGGCTCACCAGATTCACCAGCCGCTGCGTGCGCGCGGAAACGAGCGTCTGTTGCGCGGCATAGAGATCCTGCTGCGCCGTCAGCACGTTCAGATAGCCATCGACACCTTGCCGGTAGCGCAGTGTCGAAAGATCCAGACGACGCTGCTGCGCCGCCGTGTCCCGCTCGAGCGCCGCGATCTGCTGGTCGAAGGTGCCGCGCGCGGCGAGACCATCAGCGACGTCGCGGAACGCCGCCTGGATGGTCTTCTCGTAGCGCGCCACCTCGATCCGCTCGCTGACGTTCGCCAGGTCCAGGTTCGCGACATTCTGGCCGCCCGAAAAGATCGGCAAGGTGAGGGTCGGCGCGAAGCTCCAGGCAGCCGAGCCCGGCTTGAACAGCCCGCCGAGCGACGGGCTCAGCGTACCGAAGCTGCCGGTCAGCGAAATGCTCGGAAAGAACGCCGCGCGCGCCGCGCCGATGTTTGCATTGGCCGCGATCAGGTTCTGCTCCGCCTCCATGATGTCGGGCCGGCGCAGCAGCAAGTCCGACGGCAGTCCCGCCGGCAGATCGGTCAGCATCGTCTGGCGGGCGAGCGGCTGGCCTTCCGGCAGATCGTCCGGCACGGGTTCGCCGAGCAGCAGCGCGAGCGCGTTCACGGCCTGGGCCCGCGCGCGTTCCTGCGCCTGCAGATTGGCCGCCGCGGTTTCCATCACGGTTTGCGACTGGCTCAGGTCCAGCTCCGACGCGGTGCCGTTGTCGAACTGCAGCTTGACGATGCCGAAGGAATCGCCCGCGCTTTTCAGTGTCTGGCGCGTGACGGCGAGCAGGTCGTCGGCTTGCAGCACTTGCAGGTATTGCGTGGCCACCTGACCGACCAGCGAGATCTCGGCCGCCTTGCGTGCGTAGGCGGTCGCGAAGTAGGTGGCGAGCGCCTGGTCCTTCAGGCTCTGCACGCGGCCGAACAGGTCGATCTCCCACGATGCGTTCAGGCCCACGGAGTAGCTGTTCTGGATCGTCTGGTTGGCGATCGCGAGATTCCGCGGCGTGCGCTGCTTCGTCTGTCCCCCCTGCGCGCTCACCGACGGCAGCAGCCCGGCGCGCGCGATGCGGTATTGCGCCTGCGCCGCCTGCACGTTCAGCACCGCGACGCGCAGGTCGCGGTTGTTGCGCAACGCGATGTCGATGAACTCCTGCAAGCGGGCATCGACGAAGAAATCGCGCCAGCCGACATCGGCGGCCGGGGTAGCGGGCGTGACTTGTGCCGCTTGCGCCGCGTACACGCCATCGGCGATAGCCCGCCGGCACCGGCAATGCCGGCTGCGCGTACTTCGGCGCCAGCGTGCAGCCGCTGGCAAGCCACGCGATGGCGGTGGCAATCAAGGTCAATCTCAGCATGTCAGTGTCCCTCCTTGCCTGCTTCCGCGCGGCGTTTCTGGTCGTAGTGCGCGAGCGCGGCTTGCGGATCCTCCTTGTCGCCGCCGAAGCGCGAACGCACGACGACGAAGAACATCGGCACCATGAAAATGGCCAGGAAAGTCGCGGTGAGCATGCCGCCGATCACGCCCGTGCCGATCGCGTGCTGGCTGCCCGATCCGGCGCCGTTGCTGAGGGCGAGCGGCAGCGTGCCGAGGATGAAAGCCAGCGAGGTCATCAAAATGGGCCGCAGACGCAGGCGCGCCGCTTCCATCGCTGCTTCGACCGGCCCCATCTTCTGCGTGAGTTGCAGGTCGCGCGCGAACTCGACGATCAGAATGGCGTTCTTCGCCGACAGCCCCACCGTGGTCAGCAGGCCGACCTGGAAGAACACGTCGTTTTCCAGACCGCGCAGCGACACGGCAAACAGCGCGCCGATCACGCCGAGCGGCACGACCATGATCACGGCAAACGGCACCGACCAGCTCTCGTACAGCGCCGCGAGACACAGGAACACGACGAGGATCGAGATGCCGTACAGGACGGGCGCCTGGGAACCGGACTGGATCTGCTGATAGGACAGCCCGGTCCACTCGAAGCCGATGCCCGCCGGCAGCTTCGCCGCGAGCGCTTCCATCGCGTTCATGGCCTGCCCGGTGGATTTGCCCGGCGCGGCAACACCCTGGATTTCGATCGACGAGTGGCCGTTGTAGCGTTCGAGTTTCGGCGAGCCGTAGCTCCAGCTGCCGGTTGCGAACGACGAGAACGGCACCATCGCGCCCGACGCATTGCGCACGTACCAGCTGTCGATGTTCTTCGGCGCCATGCGGAACGGCGCATCGCCCTGCAGGTAGACCTTCTTGATGCGGCTGTCGGTATCGAGGAAGTTATTGACGTACTTCGACGCCCACGCAATCGAGAAGGTCTGGTCGATCGCCGACGGATCCACGCCCTGCGAGAGCGCCTTCTGGCGGTCGATGTTGACGCGGAACTGCGCGTTGTCGTTGAGGCCGTTCGGACGCACCTGCGCCAGCGACGGATCCTTCGCCGCCATGCCGAGCAACATCGCGCGCGCCTGCATCAGCTTCTCGTGACCGAGCCCCGCGCGATCCTGCAATTCGAAGTCGAAGCCCGACGCCGTGCCGAGTTCCGGAATGGACGGCGGATTCACCGGAAACACCAGCGCGTTCTTGTAGCCCGCGAAGTGCCCGAAGGTCCGGCCGACCAGCGCCTGCACCTTCGCCTTTGCGCTGGTGCGCTGGGCGAAGTCCTTCAGGCGCACGAACACGAGGCCCGCATTCTGGCCGCGCCCCGCGAAGCTGTAGCCGTTCACGGTGAAAGCCGATTCGACGATCGCGCCTTCCTGCTTGAGCAGATAGCCCGAGACGTCGTCGAGCGCGCGCTGCGTCAGTTCCTGCGTGGAGCCGGCGGGCGTGGCGACGAGCACGAACATCATCCCCTGGTCCTCGTCGGGCAGGAAGGCTTTCGGCAGGCGCGCGAACAGCAGCGCGACCGCCGCGATGATCACCAGATAGACGATCATGAAGCGGCCCGAGCGGCGGATCACCTGATACACGCCGTCGTGATACTTCTCCTGGCTGCGCGCGAAGACCCGGTTGAACCAGCCGAAGAAGCCGGTCGTCTTCGGCCCGTGTCCCGGCGGCAGCGGCTTCAGGAGCGTGGCGCACAGCGCCGGCGTGAGGATCATCGCCGTGAGCACGGAGAGGCCCATGGAGGCCACGATCGTCAGCGAGAACTGCCGGTAGATCGCGCCCACCGAGCCGCCCGAGAACGCCACCGGCACGAACACCGCCGCCAGCACCAGCGCCACGCCGACCAGCGCGCCGGTGATCTGGCTCATGGCGCGGCGCGTGGCCTCCTTCGGACCGAGACCTTCCTCGGTCATCACGCGCTCGACGTTCTCCACCACGACGATCGCGTCATCCACCAGCAGGCCGATGGCGAGCACCATGCCGAACATCGACAGCGTGTTGATCGAGAACCCCGCCGCCGACATGATCGCGAAGGTGCCGAGCAGCACCACCGGCACGGCCAGCGTAGGGATCAGCGTGGCGCGCAGGTTCTGCAGGAACAGGTACATCACGAGGAACACCAGCACGATGGCCTCGAACAGCGTCTTCACCACTTCGCTGATGGACTGCCTGACGAACGGCGTCATGTCGTAGGGATACTCGACGACCAGCCCCGGCGGGAAGAACTTCGAGAGTTCGTCGATCTTCGCGCGCACGGCGTTGGCGGTGGCCAGCGCGTTCGCCCCGGTCGCGAGCTGGATGCCGAAGCCGGCGGCCGGCTTGCCGTTGTAGCGCGTCTCGAAGATGTAGTTCTCGCCGCCCAGGCCCACGCGCGCGACGTCCTTGATGCGCACCTGCGAGCCGTCCTGGTTCACCTTGAGCAGCACGTTGCCGAACTGCTCGGGCGTGCGCAGCAAGGTGGCCTCCGTGATGGTCGCCTGCATGGCCTGGCCGGGCACGGCGGGCGTGCCGCCCAGCTGCCCCGCCGCGACCTGCACGTTCTGCGTCTGCAGCGCGTTCTGCACATCCACCGGCGTGAGGCTGTACTGCGTCAGCTTGTTCGGGTCGAGCCAGATGCGCATCGCGTATTGCGTGCCGAACAGCGTCACCGTGCCGACGCCGTTGAGACGGCTCACCGGATCCTGCACGTTCGACGCCACGTAGTTCGCGAGATCCTCGCGGCTCATGCTGCCGTCCCTCGACACGAACGCAAGCACCAGCAGGAAGCTGCTGCTCGACTTCGACACACTGGTGCCGAGCTGCTGCACGACCTGCGGGAGGTTCGGCGTGGCCAGTTGCAGCCGGTTCTGCACCTGCACCTGCGCGATATCGGCATTGGTGCCGGCGGCGAAGGTCAGCGTGACGGTGGCGGTGCCGCTGTCGTCGGAGTTGGAGGACAGGTACAGCAGATGGTCGAGCCCGCTCATCTGCTGCTCGATCACCTGCGTCACCGTGTTTTCGACGGTCTGGGCCGAGGCGCCCGGATAGGTGGCGGAAATCTGGACGGCGGGCGGTGCGATCGTCGGATACTGCGCGACCGGCAAGGTCGCGACCGACGCCGCGCCCGCCAGCATCAGGATGATGGAGATCACCCACGCGAAAATCGGGCGATCGATGAAGAAATTGGCCATGGCGCGTGTCTCCCGTCCTTACGCACCGGCGGCCGTGGCAGCACCGGAAGCGGCCGCCGGCGCGGCGCCGGCCGCTTCCGGCAGATGCGCGGGCTGCGTCTTCACCGTCATGCCGGGACGCACCTTGTCGATGCCCTCGACGACCACGCGCTCGCCCGGCTGAAGTCCGCTCTCCACGATCCAGTTCTGTCCGTAAGTGCCGCCGGTGACGAGCGGACGCAACGCCACACGGTCGTCGCGGCCGACGACCATGGCCTGCGCCCCGCCCTTCTGGTCGTGCGACACGCCCTGCACGGGCACGACCAGCGCGTTCGGATTCACGCCTTCCTCGATGCGCGCGCGCACGAACATGCCCGGCAGCAGCACGCGGTCCTTGTTCTCGAAGATCGCGCGCACGGTCACGGAGCCGGTGGACGGGTCCACGGTGACGTCGCTGAATTGCAGCTTGCCCTGCTCGGGATACGCACGGCCGTCCTCGAGGATCAGGCTCACCTTCGCCGCGTTCGGGCCGTGGGTGGCGAGCCGCCCTTCCTGGATCTGCCGGCGCAGCCTGAGACCGTCGATGCTCGACTGGGTCAGGTCCACATACATGGGATCGAGCTGCTGGACCGTCACCATCAGCGTGGCTTGCGCGGCCTGCACATAGGCGCCCGGCGTGACCTGCGAGATGCCGGCCTGGCCCGTGACGGGCGCGACGACGTCGGTGTAGCCGAGGTTGATCTGCGCGGCGTCGATCGCGGCCTTCGCCGACGCGACATCCGCCGCAGCCTGCGACTGCGCGGCGACGGCGTTGTCGTAGTCCTGCCTGCTGACCGCGTTCGACGCAACCAGCACCTTGTAGCGCGTGGCCTGCGCGCTGGTCGAATCGAGATTGGCCCGCGCCTTCGCGAGCGACGCCCGGGCGTTGTTCAACTGCACGATGTACGGCGCCGGATCGATCTTGTACAGACGCTGCCCCGCCTTGACGACGCTGCCTTCGGTGAACTCGCGGCGCAACACGATGCCGTCGACGCGCGCCCGCACCTGGGCGTCGAGGAAGGCGCTGGTGCGCCCGGTCAGTTCGGTCGAAACGGGCACCGTGACGGGTGCGAGCGTGACGACGCCGACCTCGGGCGTGTGCGGCGTCATCGCGGGACGCTTCTCCCCGCAGGCGGCGGTCAACAAGGCGACCGTCGCGACACCGATGAGGCGGTATGGAATCCGTGTGAGACGCATGGAACGCGAACCTCTTTGATGACTGAAATTGAAATGACGCATGGCACCCGCGGGCACCCGCGGGCACCCGCGAGCACCCGCGAAGACCCGCGCGTGCGCGGTCATGCGCGCCGGCCACGATGGCCGCGCGCACGCTGCGCAAGGTGCGCAAGTTGTGATGCGAGGGCCGCTCAGACAGCCCTGATGGTGGGAATCACTGGCGCTTCGGACTGAAACGCGCGCTGGACGAGCGCCGTGCAGGGCGTCGCGCGTCGTGTCCGAAGGCGAATCGGATTATTTCGGGATGACTAATCTTTTTGCTTGCTCGCATCGCGGGATTTCAGCGTTTCGATACAGCCAGACGCGTTGTTTCGACTGGCGCTCAACACACGCCGGACGATCCCACGGACAGGCCACAGAGACTGACGCAGTACTTGCTGCGGCAAACAATTGATTATAGTGAGCGCGCGAATCCAGTCCGCCCGATCATCGGGCAGATCCGTCAACGTTTGTCTTTGTTGGTTGAATTTCAACAAACCCCGTCAGCGCAGGGCCGTTACGGGCGAAAAAAAGCCCGGCGCAAGGCCGGGCTTCATCGCATCGAGCGGAACGGAAGGCGTCAGCCCGCCGGCGCCGAGGCCGGCTGCGGCGCGCTCCGCGAACCGTAGTCCACGGGCGCGTCCGCGGGACGCGGGGCATCGCCGGAATGCTCGATCCAGCCGCCGCCGAGATACTGATACAGATCGACGAGGTTGGTCAGGCGGTTCAGGCGCGCCGAGATCAGCAACTGTTGCGCCGAGTACAGGTCGGTTTGCGCCGTCAGCACGGTCAGGTAGCTGTCCACGCCGTTGCGGTAACGCAGGTCGGACAACTCCAGACGGCGGCTTTGCGACTGCACGAAGCGTTCGAGCGACTTGATCTGCTCGTCGTAGGTGCCACGCGCCGCGAGACCATCCGCCACTTCGCGGAACGCGGTCTGGATCGCCTTCTCGTAATTCGCGATTTCCACCCGCTTCTGGATGTTAGCCAGATCCAGGTTCGCCACGTTCTGACCACCTTCGAAGATCGGCAGATCGATCGTCGGCGCGAACGACCACGCGGCGGAGCCCGGCTTGAACAAGCCGCCGAGGGTCGGCGAAAGCGTGCCGAAGCTGCCCGTCAGCGACACCTTCGGAAAGAACGCCGCGCGCGCCGCGCCGATGTTCGCGTTCGCCGCGAGCAGCGACTGCTCGGCGGCCGCGATATCCGGACGACGCGTCAGCAGGTCCGAAGGCAAGCCCGCCGGAACGTCCGACAGCAGGTTCTGCGTGTCGAGCGGCATGCCCTTCGGCAGGTCTTCCGGCAGCGGTTCGCCCACCAGCAGCACGAGCGCGTTCTCGGCCTGGGCGCGCAGACGCGCCTGGGCCTGCAGATTCGCCTGCGCCTGCTGCACGACGCCTTCCGACTGGCGCAGATCGAGTTCCGAGCCGGTGCCGTTGTCGAACTGCAGCTTCGTGATCCGATACGACTCCTGCGCCGTCTTCAGCGTGTTTTGCGTGACGACAAGCTGATCGTCGTAGGCGAGCATCGTCAGATACTGGTCCGCCACCGACGACACCAGCGAGATCTCCGCCGCCTTGCGCGATTCCGCCGTCGACAGATACTGCGCCAGCGCCTGGTCCTTCAGGCTCTGTATGCGGCCGAAGAAGTCGATTTCCCACGAGGCGTTCAGGCCCACGCTGTAGGTATTCGAGATCGTCTGGTCGAAGAACGACAGGTTTTTCGGCGTGCGTTGCTTGCTCTGCGACGCAGCCGCATCGAGCGTCGGGAACAGGCCCGCGCGCGTGATGCGGTATTGCGCCTGCGCGGCCTGCACGTTCAGCACCGACACGCGCAGGTCACGGTTGTTCTTCAGCGCGAGCGCGACGATCTGCTGCAGACGCGGATCCGCGAAGAAGTCGCGCCAGCCGATCTCCGGCGCGCTCTGCCCGTTGGCCGTGCGGCCGTTGCTCGCCGTGGAGTTTGCGTCGGGCTGGGTCGCGTAGACGCCGCCCTGCGGGAACTCCTGCGTGACCGGCGCGGCCGGGCGCTCGTACTTCGGCGCCATGGTGCAGCCGGCGGCGAACAGCGCCACGGCAGCCGCGATCAAGGAATGTTTAAGCATCTCAATGTCCTTCCTTATTCGAGCCGTGCGAGCCGTCCGGGCCGTGCGAGCCGCCATGCGGACCATCGAAGCCGCCCGAGGTGCCCGGCGAGGCCACGTCCTTGCTCTTGCTGAACTTCGAGATCACGACGAAGAACATCGGGATCATGAAGATGGCAAGGAAGGTCGCGGTCAGCATCCCGCCGATCACGCCCGTGCCGATCGCATGCTGGCTCGCCGAACCCGCGCCATTGCTGATCGCGAGCGGCATCACGCCGAGAATGAACGCGAGCGAGGTCATCAGGATCGGGCGCAGCCGCAGCCGCGCCGCTTCCATCGCCGCTTCCACGGTCGACATGCCCTGCATGCGCAGCTCCCGCGCGAATTCCACGATCAGAATCGCGTTCTTCGCCGACAGACCCACGGTCGTCAACAGGCCGACCTGGAAGAACACGTCGTTCTCCAGACCGCGCAAGGTAGCGGCGAGCAGCGCGCCGAGCACGCCGAGCGGCACCACCATGATGACCGAGAACGGAATCGACCAGCTTTCATACAGCGCCGCGAGACACAGGAACACGACCAGGATCGAGATGCCGTACAGGATCGGCGCCTGCGAACCCGACTGGCGTTCCTGATACGACAGGCCCGTCCATTCGTAGCCGATCCCCGCCGGCAGCTTCGCCGCGATCGCTTCCATCGCCGTCATGGCCTGGCCGGTCGATTTGCCCGCCGCGGCCGCGCCCTGGATTTCCATCGCCGAGATACCGTTGTAACGCTCGAGCTTCGGCGAACCGTAGATCCATTCGCCAGTCCCGAACGCGCCAAACGGCACCATGGTTCCGGAGGCATTGCGCACGTACCACTTGTTCAGGTCGTCCGGCGTCATGCGGAACTGCGCATCGCCCTGCACGTAGACCTTCTTGATCCGGTTGTCGACGTCGAGGAAGTTGTTCACGTACTGTGACGCCCAGGCAATCGAGAAAGTCTGGTCGATGTCCGTCACGGCCACGCCCAGCGCGTTCGCCTTTTCGCGGTCGACGTTCACCTTGAACTGCGGCGTGTCGTTCAGGCCGTTCGGACGCACCTGCGCAAGCGTCGGGTCCTTCGCCGCCATGCCGAGCAGCATGTTGCGCGCTTCCATCAGCTTCGCATGCCCCATCCCCGCGCGATCCTGCAGCTCGAAGTCGAAGCCCGCCGCCGTGCCGAGTTCAGGAATCGAAGGCGGATTGACCGGGAAGATCATCGCGTCCTTGTAGGGCGCGAAGTGCATGAACATCCGCCCGACCAGCGCCTGCACCTTCTGGTCGCTGTGCTGGCGGTCCGCGTAGTCCTTCATCCGCACGAACACGAGGCCGGAGTTCTGGCCGCGTCCCGCGAACGAGAAGCCGTTCACCGTGAACACCGACTCGACGATCGGCTTCTCGTCCTTCAGCAGATACTCCTGCACGTCCTTTAGCACGTGCGCGGTGTACTCCTGCGTGGAACCGGCCGGCGCCTGCACGAGCACGAACATCGTGCCCTGGTCTTCATCGGGCAGGAACGACTTCGGCAGACGCAGGAACAGCATGCCCACCGCGACGATCACCACGATATAGATGATCAGCCAGCGGCCCGAGCGCCGGATCACGTGCTGCACGCCCTTGTGATACTTGTCCTGGCTCTTGTTGAAATTGCGGTTGAACCAGCCGAAGAAACCCTTCTTCTCGGCCACGTGGCCTTCCGGATGCGGCTTCAGGATCGTCGCGCACAAGGCCGGCGTCAGCACCAGCGCGACCATCACGGACAGCACCATCGCGGCGACGATCGTCAGCGAGAACTGCCGGTAGATCGCGCCCACCGAGCCGCCCGAGAACGCCACCGGCACGAACACCGCCGACAGCACCAGCGCCACGCCGACCAACGCGCCGGTGATCTGGTCCATCGCCTTGCGAGTGGCCTCGCGTGGCGATAAGTGCTCCTCGGACATCACCCGTTCGACGTTCTCCACGACCACGATCGCATCGTCCACCAGGAGGCCGATGGCGAGCACGAGGCCGAACATCGACAGCACGTTGATGGAGAAGCCCACCGCCGACATGATCGCGAAGGTGCCGAGCAGCACCACCGGCACCGCGATGGTCGGGATGATCGTCGCCCGCAGGTTCTGCAGGAACAGATACATCACGAGGAACACCAGCACGATGCCTTCGATCAGCGTCTTGACCACTTCTTCGATCGACAGGCGCACGAACGGCGTCGTGTCATACGGGTACTTGACGACGAGACCGTGCGGGAAGTACTTCGACAGCTCGTCGACCTTCGTCCGGACCGCCTTCGCCGTGGCCAGCGCGTTCGCGCCGGTGGCGAGCTGGATACCGAAGCCTGCGGTCGGCTGGCCGTTGTACTTGGTGTCGAAGTTGTAGTTTTCGCCGCCCAGCTCGATGTGCGACACGTCCTTCAGGCGCACCTGCGAGCCGTCCTGGTTCACCTTCAGCAGGATGTCGCCGAACTGCTCGGGCGTGCGCAGCAGCGTGGCTTCCGTGATGGTCGCCTGCAGCATCTGCCCCGGCACCGCCGGCGTGCCGCCCAGCCCGCCCGCCGCCACCTGCACGTTCTGGTTGGTGATGGCGTTCTTCACGTCCACCGGCGTGAGCGAGTAGTTCGTGAGCTTGGTCGCATCCAGCCAGACGCGCATTGCGTACTGCGAGCCGAACAGCGTGGTGGTGCCGACGCCGTCGAGACGCGAGAGCGGATCCGCTATGTTCGACGCCACGTAGTTCGCGAGGTCGTACTTGTTCATGCTGCCGTCTTCGGACACGAAGGCGAGCACCAGCAGGAACGAAGAACTCGACTTCGTGACCTTCGTGCCGAGCTGCTGCACGACCTGCGGCAGGAGCGGCGTCGCGAGCTGCAGCTTGTTCTGCACCTGCACCTGCGCGATATCGGGGTTGGTGCCCGCCGCGAACGTCAGCGTGACGGTGGCCGTGCCCGAGTCATCCGACGTGGACGACAGATACAGCAAGTGGTCGAGGCCGGTCATCTGCTGCTCGATCACCTGCGTCACGGTGTTTTCCACCGTGCTCGCCGATGCGCCCGGATACGACGCGCTGATCTGGATCGCGGGCGGCGCGATGGTCGGGTACTGCGCGACCGGCAGCGTGAAGATCGAGGCCATCCCAGCCAGCATCAGGATGATCGCGATCACCCACGCGAAGATAGGTCGATCGATAAAAAACTTTGCCATGTAACAGGCTCCCTTTTATTACGCGCCTGACGCAGCGGAGGCGGCCGAAGCCGGCTGTGCGCCGCTGCCGTTTGCCGGAGCCGACGCGCCCTGCGTGCCCGACCCGCCCTGTGCGCCTTGTGCATCCGACGCCGCCGGCGCCGACGCAGCCTGCGCGCCGGATGCCGGATACGGGAACTTGGCGGCGACCGGCTTCACCTGCATGCCCGGCTTGGCCTTCTCGACACCGTTCACGATCACGCGGTCGCCCGGGTTCAGGCCGCTGTCGACCACCCAGTTGTTGCCGCTGGTGCCGCCGGTGACGAGCTGGCGCAGCTCGACCTTGTCGTCCTTGTTGACGACGAGCGCGGTCGGCGTGCCCTTCTGGTCATGCGTGATGCCGATCTGCGGCACGACCAGCGCGTGGTCGTTCATGCCTTCCTGGATCCGCGCACGCACGAACATGCCGGGCAGCAGCACGCGGTCCTTGTTCTGGAAGATCGCGCGGATCGTGACCGAACCCGTGCTCTGGTCGACGCTCACGTCGGAGAACTGCAGCTTGCCCTGCTCGGTGTAGGTGCGGCCGTCCTCGAGCACCAGCGTGACCTTCGCGGCGTGAATGCCATCGGTCTGCAGACGCCCTTCCTGAATCTGCCTGCGCAGCTTGAGACCCTCGACGCTGGACTGCGTCAGATCGACGTAGATCGGATCGAGCTGCTGCACGGTCGTGAGCAGCGTCGCGGCGCTCGCCTGCACGTAGGCGCCCGGCGTCACCTGCGACAGACCGGTGCGGCCGGAGATCGGCGAGAGCACGTCGGTGTAGCCCAGGTTGATCTGAGCGGTATCGACAGCCGCCTTGCCCGACGCGACGTCCGCGACGGCCTGGCCTTGCGTCGCCACGGCGTTGTCGTAGTCCTGCTTCGACACCGCGTTGGCCGCGACCAGCACCTTGTAGCGCTGCACCAGCGCGTTCTGCGTCGCGACGTTCGCCTGCGCCTTCGCAAGCGTTGCCTTGGCGGTGTTCAGCGAGGCGATATAGGGCGCCGGATCGATCTTGTAGAGACGCTGGCCAGCCTTGACGTCCGAGCCTTCGGTGAATTCACGGCGCAGCACGATGCCGTCGACCCGCGCGCGCACTTGCGCGACCAGGAAGGCACTGGTGCGGCCGGGCAGATCGGCGACGACCGGCACGCTCGTCGGCTGGACGGTGACAATGCCGACTTCCGGCGTTTGCGGAGGAGGGGCTGACTGTTTTTGCCCGCACGCTGCCAGGAACATGGCAGCCGTCGCGGCGGTGATTAAGCGGAGTGGTACCCGTTCGACACGCATGGAGCGACCTCTGTCTAAGACTGAGAGTGAAGTGGGTGCGCAGCGGCCTTCCCCGGGCAATGCCGCGCACGAGCGTCGCAAGACGCTGACCAATAACCAAACCAGTGAGACCAGTGAGCGCAACCGCCGGCCAGCGGCCGGGCTTTCACAAATTCCGTGCGCGACGCTCGCGGAGCGCCGCCTCGAGGCCTTAGGACGGCCAGAACGGCAATCGAAATGAAAGCTAGGTTCGGATACTACTCGCCGCCTGCTACTTGGGCTATCGGTCGACGGGTGGTATTGTATATACATTCACGAATGAATGTAAAAAACTGTACGTGTTTGTCCCGATGAGCCACGAGAAAAATCCGCTCGGGGAATCGATTACGTACAACAAACCTTCGACATCGCCGCGTTCGCGCGCGGCTTTCATGGGCAGCATCAGGGAGCAGACGGTCCACGGGCCGGACGATATGGTCAGACGAACCAAGGAAGAAGCGCAGGCCACGCGCAATCGCGTTCTGGACGCGGCCGAACGGGTCTTCTATGAAAAAGGCGTGTCGCGGACGACGCTCGCGGACATCGCGCAGGCGGCGGGCGTCACGCGCGGCGCAATCTACTGGCACTTCGCCAACAAGGGCGACCTGTTCAACGCAATGTTCGACCGCAGCCTGCTGCCGCTCGACGAACTCATCGAGGCCACGCTGGACGGCAAGGAAGAAGATCCGCTCGCGCGCCTGCGCGCCCTGTTCGTCTGGTGCATGCACAACATCACGACGGACGCGCAGCGCCGGCGCGTCTTCGACATCCTGTTCATGAAGTGCGAGTTCGTCGAGGAAATGGGACCGGTGCGCGAGCGCCATCAGAACAACATGCGCGACGGCATGGAGCGCATCGAGCGGGCGCTGCGCAACGCGGTCGAGAAACAGCAGTTGCCCGCCCGGCTCGACACCCGCCGCGCCACGACCCTGCTGCACTGCCTCTTCACCGGCATCCTGCACGACTCGCTGATGCTGCCCGATCTCGTCGATCCGGAGCGCGACGCCGAAGCGCTCATCGACGCCGGCCTGGACGCCTTGCGCACCAGCGCGGCCTTGTTGCTACCGGCCGGCGACTGACGTCACGTCACGCGCCCGCTGGTTCGACGCGTAGATGTTGTCGCGCACAGGCGGCTCGCCGGTGTCGAGCGCGGCGATCCACTCGGCGGTATCGAGCACGGCGGCGAAGCGCGACTGCATCACCACCGTGAAGACCCGATGAATTTCCTCCGCGCTCGCCCGTCCCGCGCGATTTTCGTAAGGCACGGCGCCGGTTGCGTCGGCGAGAAACTCCACGGCAAGGCCGGCATGCACGGCGTGCTTGACGGTGGAATCGTCGCAATTGTGGGTCATGTATCCCGCGATCACGAGCGTGTCGATCTCGTGGGCGCTCAGCCAGTCGGCGAGATCGGTACCGGCGAACGCGCTCGGCAGCGACTTCTCGACGTAGTGCGCGCGCGGCCGCGACGTGACTGTTTCGTGCAGGTCGGCCAGCGCGGAACCGCGCGCGAAGATCGGCGCGCTCGCGGGAGCAAAATTCTGCACGACGACGACCGGCACGCCGTGTCGCTGTGCGGCGTCCATCGCCCGGCCGATGTTGGCGAGCGACACGTTCACATCGGGATATTCGATCGGCAGGTTGCCGGTGACGTACTCGTTCTGCACGTCGATGACGATCAGGGCGCGGCGCGGCATGATCAACTCCTTGGCGGATGAGCGCGGGTTGGACCGGCGCATTGTCGCCGATGAGCCAGATCGGCGCTCATACCGCCTGCCTTACTGCAACCCGATGTACTGCGCCACGAACGCGAACAGCGCGACGCACACGAGCATCGCCGCCCAGGCCCAGGCCGGCAAACCAAGCGGATGCGGATCATGCGAATGGTCGCGCTCGCGATGCCCGAACGCCTGTCCATGCAGACGATGCCGCAGCACGCCGCTCGCGTGCGGGTTGGCGGCGATTCCGCGGGTGGCGCCGGGACGTCGCGACAATACCGTCGACATCGCGCCCGGGCGGAGAAACACGTGGCGTCGCGGCGTGTCGCCCCCCACCGCGCGCAGCGACGGAAAGCCGTGCTTCGCCCGCACCACTTCGCAGAATTCGGCGAAGAAATCGTCGGCGCCTTCGCGCAGCGCATTCTCGATCTGCCGCGGCGGCAGGCCCGCGAGCGGGCCTGAAACCGTTGCCCAGACCGTGTATTCGATCCACGTCGAACTGCCCTCGTCCTGCGGAGTCAGCGTCACCGCGATCTGTCCGCGCAGTGAGCCGACGCCCTCCCCGCGCGCCTTGAAACTCAGCGTGCGCGCATAGCCGGCGCCTGTGTCTTCGTTGCCGCCGGGTTGCGCGTCTTGCTCGTGAGCCGGGTCGCGCGTGCGGCCGGCCAGGTGCGCGCGAATCTCGTAACGCGCGCGCAGTGCGCCGAGCGGCACGGTCAGCGTCAGCGCGTACTCGCCGCCCGGCGTGCGCGTAAAGGATTCGCAATTGTCGAGACTGGCGCGGACCAGCGCGAGATCGCCCAGCGCCTCCCGGACGTGGTCCGGGTCGAGCGGAACGCGAAACGCATCGGTGACTTCCATGCAAGCCTCCGGGGCGGAAAACGCATGCGTCCGTTATCGCCGAGTGAAGGGAAAGCTGTCTGTACGGATGCCCGCCTACGACGTTTCGTCGATACGATCGACACGTCCGTGATAAAACGCGAGATAGCCCTTGATCTTCGCTGCAGCGTCGAGCGGCGCCTCATAGCTCCAGACCGCGTTTTCGACCGGACCGTCTTCTGTCAGCAGATGATAGTGCGTGGCCTCGCCTTTGAACGGGCAGTGCGTCGTGTGAATCGAGCGCTCCAGCCGCGCCATGTTCACGTCGGCGCGCGGGAAGTAATGCACCTTGTCGGTGCCGGTTTCATGGAGCGTGAAAGCAGCGTGCGTATCGGCGTACGTGACGCCCTGATGGATCACGCGACAGCGCCGGCCGTTCGGCGTGATCTCGATGCGATGCGCCGCGTCATGTGCGTCGTTCAGTTCCGTGCCCATCGTGATGCGCCTCCCGCGTGGCGGCCGAAAACGAAAAAGCCACGAGCGCCCGCCGGGTGACGGATGCTCGTGACTTCATTATGGGACAAACTGCCCGACCGGGTGGCGTGCTTTTCGACGGCCGACGCTACCGGGCAGCTGTCCTGATCGCTTACTGGATGCTCCAGTGGAACGCCGCCTTGGCCTTGCCCGGACCCGCCACGCTGACGGACTGCTTCTTTTCCTGATCCTTGTATTTTGCGTACACGGTATAGCTGCCCGGCGGCAGCTTCACGAGCATGTACGGGCCCATTGATTCGGTGTTCAGCACCTCGCCGCCCTTCCCGCCGACGATGCGCACATGCACGCCCGACAGGTAATCGGCAGTCGGTCCGGTGAAGCGCAGCGACAGCGGCCAGTGCGCCTGCTCGCGGATCAATGCGTGCGATTCGTCGAGACCGACGCCGCCTGACGTGTAGGACACGTCGCCCTGTTGCTGGACTTGCGGCAGGCCGCCGCCGTTGGTGTTGCCGGCGCTCGATTGATCGGCAGTGGTGCCGCCCGTGGTTGCGCCCGATGTTTGCGCCCAGGCGCCGCCTGTCATGCCAGCACCCAGGGCCGCCGTGAGCAGCGTGGCGGTCAGTTTGCCCGTGATTTTGCTCGTCATGTTTTTGCTCCTTTTTATCGATGTCGCGACACCTCCGGACTGCGTTGGGGTCATGGCGACGTCACGCCCGATGCGCCGGTTTCAAGCCGGTTCAAGGCTCGATTTACGCGATAGGGCACCGGGAACAGGTGAGCATGCATCGTGCCCGGGGCGCGGACACGATGCCGTAACGCGCGCTCAGCCCAGGTCGACCGGGACGAAGATCTGCGCGTTGTCACGCTGGATCAGGAGCGCGATGCTGTCGCCGGCGTGCGACACCATGGTCTTCAACTGCTGCACCGACGTCACCGGCTGGCCGTTGACGGCGAGGATCACGTCGCCGGCCTGGATGCCCGCGTTGGCCGCCGCGCCGTTCGATTGCTGCACGAGCAGGCCGCGCGAGAGCGAATCGCTCTGCTTTTCGTCCGGCGTGAGCGGACGCACCGCGACGCCCAGGCGGGCATCCTGCGCACCGGCATCGTCGTCGCCCTTGGTGTCCGTGCTGGCGGTCTTGGCGTCCTTCAGCGCGCCGATCGTGACGCTCAGGTCCTTCGAACCCTTGTCGCGCCACACCGTAACCTTGGCCGACGTGCCCGGCGCGAGGCCCGCGACCTGCGACGGCAGCGACGTGGAATCCGCGACGGCCACGCCGTTCACCGCGGTGATCACGTCGCCCGGTTGCAGACCGCCCTTCGCGGCCGGACCGCCCGGCTCGACCGAGCTCACCAGCGCGCCTTGCGGCGACTTCATGCCGAACGAGTTGGCCAGGGTCTGGTTCATGCCCTGCACCGTCACACCGAGCCGGCCGCGATCGACGTGACCCGTCTTGATGAGCGCGTCCTTCACCTTGATGGCTTCGTTGATCGGGATCGCGAACGAAAGGCCCTGGAAGCCGCCGGTCTGCGAGTAGATCATCGAGTTGATGCCGATGACTTCGCCTTGCAAATTAAAGAGCGGTCCGCCCGAGTTGCCCGGGTTCACCGGCACGTCGGTCTGGATGAATGGCGTGTAGTTCTCGTTGGGCAAGGCGCGCGACTTCGCGCTGATGATGCCCGAGGTCACGGTGTTGTCGAATCCGTACGGCGAGCCGATCGCCACGACCCACTGGCCGACCTTGCTGCCGTTCGGATCGCCGATCTTCACGGTGGGAAGATTCTTCGCGTCAATCTTCAGCACGGCGACATCGGATTGCTTGTCCGCGCCGATGACCTTCGCGCGGTACTCGCGTTTGTCCGTGAGCTTGACGGTGACGACATTGGCGTTGTCGACGACGTGTGCGTTCGTCAGGATGTAGCCGTCGCTCGACACGATGAAGCCAGAGCCCAGCCCTTCGCTCGGACGATCGGCACCCGGGCCGCCGTCGCCGCCGCCCATGCCGGGCATGCCGCCGAAGCGCTTGAAGAATTGATAGAAAGGATCGTCGGGATCCATCGGCACCTGATTCATGTTGCGACGGTTGGACGTCTGCTTCACGACATGCTTGGCGCTGATGTTCACGACGGCTGGCCCATACGTCTCCACGAGACCCGAGAAGTCGGGAATGCCGGTCTTGGCTGCGGCTTCGGCGGGCATCATGGCCGCGGAAGCCGGCGAAATCACCTGCGGAGCAGGCACGTTTTTATGGCCGGCCACATAGCCCGCTGACAAGGCGACGGCAACCGCCACTGCAACGGCGCTACGGGTGAGGATCTTTGCGTTCATCGTGTGCTCCTGACGAGGATGCGCTCTTCTGGAGCGCGCTATTTCGATGGAGCAAGATTACGGGGTGTCGCTTAAAGCTTTCTTAAAGTTCGAAGCAAGGCGGACGCGCCTTTGAACTGCTTCATGAAACGGCACAATGGCTCGGGACGGCAGCCCGATGAGACTGCCGTCCTTCGCACCGCCGACGGTTTGCTTCGAACTGCTTTACTGCTTCGTTACAGCCGGCTGCCTTGATGAAATGAGGCTCAGAACTCGTAGCCCACCTGACCCCGCACGCCGGTGTCGCCGCTCGGCGTGAAGGCTGCGGCGCCGTTCACCAGCCAGCGATTGTTTTCCGAACGATACGTGCCGCCAAGGCCGACTGCCGTGTAGCCCTTGTAATTGCCCACGCCCACGGCAACGACGGTCTTGCCCGGCGCGCTCGGCGTCAGGTTCGGCATGGCCATCGCCGCGGCGACGCCGGAGAAGGCCTGACGCGCCACGGTGTTGACGCTGTTCTGCACCGCACCCAACTGGTTCATGTTGACGGCATCGGTACCGTTCACGCCTGGCGCCACGTTGGTCAGACGGCGTTCCTGGCCCTTTGCGCCGATCGACACGGTGTTGTCCTGATCGGCAAGCGAACCGCTGCCCAGTGCGACCGCATTGTTGCCGGAAGCAATGGCCCCGTTGCCGATCGCGGTGGAATCCGTGCCGCTGGCGATAGCGGGCGTGTCGTTGGTCTGCGCGGCGATCGCGGCGCCGCCGCCGCCGGCGAAATTTTGCACCCGCGACGTGATATCGGCGATCTGCTGGTTCGTCGTCCACAACTGGGCGCCGTTCACGGCGTCCGTGCTGTCGGCGGAGAGCGTGCCTGCAGACACGCCCGTCACCGTGCGCGTGCCTTCGCTGCCTGTCACGTCGACGACCGTGCCGCTGGCGTTCTGCCCCACCGTGATCTTGCGCGAAGCCGGATCCTGCTGGACGAGACCGACGGTGCCGCTGTTGATCTGAGTGGTGATGCCGGCGATATCGGTCGTGTTCCTCTCGATTGCGGCGGTGTTGTTCGCGACGTTCGTTTGCAGGTTCGAAATGTTCGACGTGTTTTGCGACGTGCGGCCGTCGAGGTTCGTGAATGCGGCTTCTACGCCTTGTATGGATTGACCGTTGAGGGTGTAGCTTGGCGGGGTGACCAGACCGTCGGCGTCCACGGAGGAACCGCCGCCGAGTGCGGATGCGGTCGAACCGGCAAGTGCATGGAGTTGCGAGCCGTTCACGGCCTCGTTGCTCGTTGCACCCACCGCGCCGTTGGCTACACCGATCAGCGCGCGCGAGCCTCCCGAACCCGTGAAATCGACTACCGTGCCGTCGGTGTTTCTCGCGAGCGTAATGACGCGCGAAACGGCGTCCTGCTGCACCAGTCCGATTGTCCCGTTGCTGATCTGCGTGTTGATCGTGCTGATGTCCGTGGCGTTCTGCGTCGTGCGGCCGTCGACGTTGGTGAATGCCGCCTCCACGCCTGACACGGATTGACCGTTGAGCGTGTAGGTAGGCGTCGTGACCAAGCCGTTTGCGTCTACAAACGAACCACCGCCCAGCGCTGCTGCGGTCGAGGCTGAAGCCGCAAAGAGTTGTGAGCCATTCACGGCCTCCGTACTTCCGCCGCGCACTGCACCGTTCGCTACGCCCGTCAACGTGCGCGCGCCGCCCGATCCCGTGAAATCGACCGCCGAGCCGTCCGCGTCCTTGCCAACGGTGATCGTGCGAGTCGCCGGGTCTTGTTGAACCAGGCCCACCGTACCGCTGTTGATCTGATTGGTGATGTCGTTGATCGCGGCCGTGTTGTTCGTGATGTCGCCTGTGTTTTGCGTGGTACGGCCGTCGAGGTTCGTGAACGCTGCTTCCACGCTCTGCACGGACTGACCGTCGAGGGTGTAGGTCGGCGCCGTGACGAGCCCGTTGGCGTCTACGGATGAGCCGCCACCCAACGCGGCGGCTGCCGAACTTGAAACCGCAAAGAGTTGCGAGCCGTTCACGGCTTCCTTGCTTACGCCGCTTACCGAGCCGTTCGCGACACCCATCAGCCTACGCACACCTGCCGTGCCCGTAAAATCGACTACCTCACCATCACTGTCCTTGGCCACCGTAATGACGCGCGAAACGGCGTCCTGCTGCACCAGTCCGATCGTCCCGCTGCTGATCTGCGTATTGATCGTGCTGATGTCCGTGGTGTTCTGCGTCGTGCGGCCATCGAGGTTGGTGAATGCGGCCTCCACGCCTTGCACGGATTGACCGTCGAGCGAATAGGTCGGCACCGTCACCAGTCCGTTGGCATCTACGGACGAACCGCCGCCCAACGCGGCTGCGGCCGAACTTGAAACCGCAAAGAGCTGCGACCCGTTCACGGCTTCACCGCTGGCGCTGCTCACTGCGCCATCAGCCACACCCGTCAGCCTGCGCATGCCCCCGAGGCCAGTGAAGTCAACCGCCGTACCATCGGTGCCCGTTGCAACCGTGATCTTGCGCGTCAGCAGATCCTGACCCACCAGCCCGATTCCACCCAGGCTGATCTGCGCGCTGATGTCGCCGATGTCCAGCATGTTCTGCGTCGTGCGTGCGTCGATGTTCGAAAGTGCCGCGCCAACGTTGTTGATTGGAAGGCCGGCAATCGTGAACGTGGGCGGTACGATCGTTCCGTTGACGCTCACCGTCGCGCCCCCGCCGAGCACCGCAGCGGTCGAACCTGCCGTGGCAAACAGCTGCGAGCCGTTCACCGCCTGAGTGCTCGCGCCGTTCACCAGGCCATTGCTCACTCCCGTCAGCTTCCGAGTGCCCGTGATGCCCGAAATATCGACGGTCGCGCCAGCCGAGTTCCTGGCCACGGTTACGGTACCCAGGACGGCATCCAGCTGCACCAGGCCGATGGCCCCGGTGTTGATCTGATTGGCGATGTTGGCGACGGAAACTGTATTGCTCGTCACGGACGTGTTGAGTACGCTCAGTGCCGCATCGACCTTGGCGAAACCCGTGCCGATGTTGGTCGCCGCGCCGCTCGTGCCGGCAATCAGGTTAGTGCTGGCGAGCGCATAGGAAGGCCCGGTGACAGCACCCGTCGTTGCATTGAGCGAAGCGCCGCCTCCGAGCACGGCCACCACCGGACTGAATTGTCCGACGTTGATGGCGTCCCGTCCGCTCAGGCCCGCCGCGATGCCCGACAGCAAAACGCCGCCGTTCACGCTGTCAGTCATCGTGGCGATATACGTACTCGGCGAGAACGCCAGCTTTTTCTGCGTCGTCGAAGCGACGATTTGCGTGGTGCCGCTGCCCATCGCGTTCCAGATGCCGACGGCGGGCAGGTCGCCGATGATGTCCCCGCCTCCCCAGAATCCGCAGTTCGACGAGACGCCCCCTGACGTGTAGTTGAAATTGGCCGCTCCCATATTTGCACACATATCCGCCCATGCGCTTCCCGACAGCAAGAACGTGACCGCTCCCGCTCCACACGTGACCCGCCTGATGCGCCCTGGCTTGTCCTCGCCACGCGCCTCGACACATGCCTGCACGGCACTCCGGAAGGTGCCGTCCCACCACGCTCCAAACTTCGAATTCATTTCTTTTCCCAGGAATCTTTTTGTTGTGAACACCCCGGCCTCTCCGAGGCGCCTCGACGGCATGAATCGGCGACACGCACAATGTCGGAACAGAGGGAAGATTCGAAATGAAGCCCGGCGGTCAGACGAGCGCGCGCTCGCCCACGCCGATCACTCGTCGGACGACCTTCTCTGGAACAGACGGGAGTCGTGTCAGGAATTCCGGTGGATCTTTAGGAATCCGTCGATTGCCGCTTGCGGAATTCTAAGAACCGGGATGCCGGCAGCGTATGAGTAAAGTCTCAAAGTTGCCGGTGAGATATGAATTTCGTCTTTCTCTGATGGAAGCAGCATTCATAACGCTGCCAAAAGAAATCATTCAGGCGCTGACGGTCAGAAGATGAAGCCTCCTGACTGCCGGTCAGCAATAGAACCGCTGTCCAGCAGACTCGGTCAATCCGATGCTCAAAACCGGATCGATACCTTCAACCCGCCGGCTTGCGATTCCCCGAGCTCCACGCGCGTGCCGTGCTGCGCGGCAATCCGGCGCACGATCGCGAGGCCCAGTCCGCTGCCTGACACATCCGTGCGCGCCCGGTCCGCGCCTTCGCCGACGCGATAGAAGCGGTCGAACACCCTTTCTCGTTCTTCTTGAGGGACGCCGGGTCCGGTATCCGAAATCTCGACCAGCGGCCGGCCTTCCTGCACCTTCAGGCAGACATCCACGCGGCCGCCGCGCGGCGTGTATTTGGTCGCGTTGTCGATGAGATTGTTGAACATCACGCGCAGCGCATCCGGGTTGCCCTCGACGCTCGCCGGCTCGCTCGCCTCGATGCCGAGATCGACGCCGCGCTCCTGCGCCACCAGGACATAACCGCGCACGCAGCCTTCCAGCAGCGCACACAGGTCGACCGTCACGCCGGCGCCCTGGCCATCCGGCTCCGACCGCGCCAGCGCGAGCAGTTGCTCGGCGAGCCGCGTCGCGCGGGCGATGCCTTCGTTCAGGTCCGCGAGCGCCTCGCGCCGCGCGTCATCGTCCTGGGCGCGCCCGACCAGCTGCGCCTGGATCTGCACCGCCGCGAGCGGCGTGCGCAACTCGTGCGCGGCGTCGGCGACGAAGGCTTTCTGGGTGTCCAGCGCCGCCGACAGACGCGACAGCAACGCATTGAGCGCCCGCACGACCGGCCGCACTTCCTGGGGCAGACGCCGGTCGGAGAGCGGGTCGAGCGCTTCGGGATGACGCGTGTCGAGCGCGTGCGTGACGCGGCGCAGCGGCGCGAGCCCGCGTCCGACGATGACCCAGATGGCCACGCCCAGCAGCGGCAACAGCAGCACCAGCGGCCACAACGTGCGCCATGCGACGCCGGCCGCGACGCGGTTGCGGATCGACAGCGGCTGCGCGAGCTGCACCACGTTGTCGCCGACGATCGCGCTGTACACGCGCCATTCGCCGCGCGGCGTGGTTTCGGTGGAGAAGCCGAGTTCCGCATGCGGCGCAAGCGGTACGCGCGGATGCGAGTAGTACATCAGCACGCCATTGCGATTCCAGATCTGGATCACGACGCCTTCGTCGCTCTCGCTGCGTGAACTGAGCACCGACGAAAACGGCTCCGACGGCAACGCGGACGCGATCTGCTGCAACTGGTAATCGAAGAGTTCGTTGGCTTCGGCGAGCGCCTGCCGGTAGATCAGCCAGCCCGCGAAACCGACGCCGAAGATCACCAGCGCGAGCAGCCAGATAAGCAGCGTGCGGCGGATCGACCGCATCAGGCGTCCTTCGCGACCATGTAGCCCAGGCCACGCACGTTGCGGATCAGATCGGCGCCGAGCTTCTTGCGCAGCGAATGGATGTACACCTCGACCGTATTGCTGCCGATCTCCTCGCCCCAGCCGTAGATCTTTTCCTCGAGCTGGCTCTTGGAAAGCACCGCGCCCGGACGCGCCATCAAGGCTTCGAGCAGCGCGAACTCGCGCGCCGACAGCGCCACCGGATTGCCCGCCAGCGTCACCTGGTGGCCGACGGGATCGAGCGCCAGCTCGCCGTGCCGCACGAGCGACTCGCCGCGGCCCGCGTGACGCCGGATCAGCGCGCGCATGCGGGCGCCGAGTTCGTCGAGGTCGAACGGCTTGACGAGGTAGTCGTCCGCGCCGGCGTCGAGCCCCTTGACGCGGTCCGCGATGGCGTCGCGCGCCGTCACGACCAGCACCGGCAAGCCATTGCCGCGCGCGCGCAGCGTCTTCAGCACGTCGAGACCGTCGCGCCGGGGCAGGCCGAGGTCGAGCAGCATCAGGTCGTAGGGCTCGCCCGCGACCGCCGTGAGCGCAGCCTCGCCGTCCTGCACCCAGTCGACTGCGAAGCCGTCCGCGCGCAGCGCCTTGCGCACGCCTTCGGCGATCATCCGGTCATCTTCGACAAGCAGGATTCGCATGGCACATGTCTATCGGTGGTTACGTTAGCGGCCTTCTCGACCGCGGTCCATTGTAGCCGCGCGCCTGCGGCACAGGCTTAAGCCGGTCTTAACGGCGCGCCATGCACGCGGTGTGGCCCGGCGCCGCGGCATGTCGCATGCATGCCGAAGCGCGCCGCCACTCAAGCCGATTCGTACGATTTTCGCAAGCCAGCTTGTCTACAATAGCCGCTGCCCGCCAACCCGCCTCGACTCCAACGTTCGTCCATGCCGCTCGCTTTCCGCTCCGTGTACCGCCGAATCGCCCCGCTCACTCTCGCTGTCATGGCCTGCGTCGTGGCCCTCGGCGCGACGCCCGAGGCTCACGCACGCGGCGGCACGAAAGCCGAAGCCCAGGCGCATGCGCCGGAACGGGCGGCGAAGGGTGGCAAGAGTGGCAAGGCCGCCGCGCCTTCGAAGCAGGCAAAGACCGGCCGCACGGCGAAGATCAGCGTGCCCGCCGGTCCGCTGCCCGCCTCGGTGATGACCGCGCTGGCACGCGCGCATGTGCCGCTGTCGTCGATGAGCGTCGTCGTGCAGCGGGTCGGCGCGCCGGTGCCGCTCGTCGCGATCAACGCGAACGAGCCGATGCTGCCCGCCTCCACGATGAAGCTCGTCACGACCTTTGCGGGCCTCTCGATCCTGGGCCCCGACTATCGCTGGAAGACCACCGCCTACGCCGACGGCGAACTCGATGCGCAAGGCGTGCTGCACGGCAATCTCTATATCCAGGGCACGGGCGACCCGAAGCTCGTGCCGGAGGAACTGATCGATCTCGTCGAGCAGATCCGCAAGAGCGGCATCACCGGCATCGACGGTGCGCTGGTGCTCGACAAGCGTTACTTCGACGTCTCCACGCGCGACCTGCCCGCCTTCGACAACGAGGATTCCGCGCCCTATAACGTCGGCCCGGACCCACTGCTGTACGCATTCAAGTCGCTGTCCTTCACGCTCACGCCGGGCACGGACGGACAGGTGGCCATCGACGTGCTGCCGCAGCTCGCGCAACTGCAGATCGACAACGAACTGCGCGTCACGCGCGGCGCGTGCGTCGGCTCGCTGCAGGCGGCGTCGCCTTCGGTGGCGCAGGTCCAGGGCGGCTTCGTGCAGGCGTCGTTCGTCGGCGATTATCCGCTGCGCTGCGGCCCGCGCACCGTCAACGTCGCGGCGCTCGATCACTCGACCTTCTTCGCGGGCGGCTTCCTCGCGTTGTGGAAGCAGGCGGGCGGCACCTTCCAGGGCGCGACGCGCGAAGGTCCGACGCCGTCCGGCGCGCGGCTGGTCGGCACGCATCGGAGTCCGGTGCTGTCGGACGTGGTGCGCGACATCAACAAGTTCAGCAACAACGTGATGGCGCGCAACCTGTTCCTGACGATCGGCGCAGCGCAGCTCAAGCCGCCCGCGACCACGGCGAAATCCTCGCAAACCATCCAGGCGTTCCTGCGCCGCAGCGCCCTGCCGATGAACGGCCTCGTGCTCGACAACGGCTCGGGTCTGTCGCGCGACGAGCACATCAGCGCACTCTCGCTCGCCGACCTCCTGTTGGCCGCCAATGCGAGCCCGGTGGCGCAGGTGTATATCGAATCGCTGCCGATCGCCGGCGTCGACGGCACGATGCGCAACCGCCTCACCAATGCGGGCGCGCTCGGCAATGCCCACATCAAGACCGGCACGCTGCGCGACGTGCGCGCCATCGCGGGCTATGTCGGCGCGGAGAACGGCGAGAGCTACGTGGTCGTGAGCTTCATCAACGATCCGCGCGCCGAGGCCGCGCGCGCCGCGCACGACGCGCTGCTCGAATGGGTCTACGAAGGCGCGCGCAAGGCGGGCGTCGAGGATTGAAGGCGGCCGGGCACGCGGCGCGCGGGCATGGCAGCGGGCACGGAAAAGCACGGACGACCGAAGATTTCTTCTACGAAGTCGAGTCTGGAACAATGCGTGTGACGTGTACGCTGTCGGGCACGGCGCTCGGCCGCTTGGGCCGGATACGCCGCATCACTTAAACTCGCGGTAGCGAGGCGAGGCGTCAGGGCCGGAATATAGGCCGAACGCCGCGATCGAACTATAAACACCAGAAGACGGAGACGAGGTCCATGAAGAAGCAACGCTCGACGCGCGCCGCCCTGACGCGCCTGGCCCAGACCGCGACGGCCTGCGCCGCGATTGCCGTACTCGCCGCGTGCGGCGGCGGCGGTGACGACAACAACAACTCCACGCCCGCAGGTGGCGTCAAGCTGCAGGTGGTGTCCTTCGGCGACAGCCTGTCGGACGTCGGCACGTATGCGCCGGTCGCGGCGGCCAATTTCGGCGGCGGACGCTTCACGACGAATCCGGGCCAGGTCTGGGTCCAGAACGTCGCGCAGTATTACGGCGGCACGCTGACCGCGGCCATGACCGGCGGCTTCGGCGTCGCGCCGGTGAACCAGACTGGCCTGGGCTACGCACAGGGCGGCTCGCGCGTGACCAACCCGATGGGCATCGGCCACGCCACGGATCCGAACAGCTACGCGGGCGCGCTGACCGTGCCGGTGTCGACGCAGGTGCAGAACTACCTGGCCGCGCACGGCAGCTTCAACGCCAGCCAGCTCGTCATCGTCAACGGCGGCGCGAACGACATCCTCTACAACCTGCAGGCGCTCAAAGCCGGCGCGATCAGCCAGGCCGATGCCTTTGCCGCGATCGGACAGGCCGCGCAGCAGTTGGGCGGCATCGTCGCGTCAATCCTGAGTCACGGCGCGACCCACGTGCTGGTGTCGAACGTGCCGGATATCGGCACCACGCCGCAGGGCGCGATGAGCGATGCCCTCACGCGCGGCGCGCTTTCGAGCGCTTCGGCGGGCTTCAACAACGCGCTCGATCTGACGCTGCAAGGGCTGCAGATCAAGTCGAAGGTCATCTATCTGGACGTGCCGCCGAAGCTCGCGCAAATCGCCGCGAACTATCAGCAACTCGGCTTCAAGGTGTCGAACACGGGCACCGCGTGCAACCTCCAGGCGATGGCCGCGGCCGCCGCGAAATTCGGCGAGCCTGACCCGCAGGACTTCGCGACGTCGCTGTTCTGCTCGCCGCAGGTGCTGACCGAGGCCGGCGCGGACCAGACCTACATGTACGCCGACACCGTGCATCCGACCACGCACCTGCACGTGCTCTATGCGCAACAGGCCGAGCAGACGATCGCGGCATCGGGACTCGGGAAGTAACTCGGCAAGTAACTCGGCAAGTAAGCGCGCTTGTAGCGCCACGCTGAAAGACAAACCGCCCGGTCGACTTCGACCGGGCGGTTTTGTTTGAGGCCTTGAATCAGGTCAGGCGTCCGCTTCGAAGGCCGCCGCCGCCCGACCCAGCCGGTCGTTCACCGCGATCCATTCGATCGATTCAGGCAGCTTCTCGATCAAAATGCGTTCCACGTTCGCCCGATCGAGCGCCCGCAGCAGCCCGTACAGATCGCGCGCATAGCTTTGCGGGTCCTCGGGCGCGGCGACGAAGTGCACGTTCGGCGCATGGGCCCACTCGCCCGCGCTCGACGCCCGCGCGACCAGTGCGATCTTCCTGCCGCTCGACCGGTCCTGCGCGGCGAGCAAGGGCGCGAGCGCCGCGAACGGCAACAGCGCGAGCGGCGTGCGCGGCGCGTAATGCGCCTTCAGCGTGCCAGACGCGCGCGGAGCCGTGGCATCCGAACCGTCGGGCAGGCGCGGCGCCACGCCGAGCACGTCCGCGATCTGCTGCGGACTGACATGCCCCGGCCGCAACAACGCCGCAAAACCGCGCGACAGATCCAGAATCGTCGATTCGATCCCCACGTCCGCCGCGCCGCCGTCGACCACATGCACCGCGCTGCCGAATTCCTCGCGCACGTGCTGCGCGGTGGTCGGGCTGACGTGTCCGAAGCGGTTCGCCGACGGCCCGGCCACGCCGCCCTGCCGCCCGGTGCCGAGACGTCGCCTATGAAACGCCGACAACAGCTGCTGCGCCACCGGATGCGACGGACAGCGCACGCCCACCGAATCCTGTCCGCCGCTCACCGCAGCCGGAATATGCGCTGCGCGCTTGAGGATCAGCGTCAACGGGCCGGGCCAGAACGCATCGATGAGCTTGCGGGCCTCAGCGGGAAGCTCGCGCACCCAGTAGCCCGGATCGGCCTCGGGCGCCAGATGCACGATCACCGGATGATTCGCCGGACGGCCCTTCGCCGCGTAGATGCGCGCGATGGCGTCCGGATTCTCGGCGTCGCCGCCAAGGCCATAGACCGTTTCGGTCGGGAACGCGACGAGTTCGCCGGCATCGAGCAAGGCGGCCGCCTCGTCGATCTGCGCGGCGCTCGGAAAGTGGAGGGTCATGGCCTGCTGCTTCGGTGAAGCTCAGTCGAGCGGAATGTGCAGCATGCGCGCGCAGTCGCGCGCCGCCGTGCGCGCTTCCTCGAGCGTCGCCGCCGTGAAGTTGATGTGCCCCATCTTGCGCCCGCGCCGCGCCTCTTCCTTGCCGTACAGATGCAGCCGCGCCGCCGGCATCGCCGCGACCTCGGTCCAGGCCGGCGGACGCGACTTGTCGCCGTCGAACCAGATGTCGCCGAGCAGGTTCAGCATCGCGGCCGGCGAGTGCTGGCGCGTGTCGCCAAGCGGCATGCCGGTCATCGCGCGGACCTGCTGCTCGAACTGACTCGTTGCGCAGGCATCGACCGTGTAGTGCCCGGAATTGTGCGGACGCGGCGCCATTTCGTTGGCAATCAACGACCCGTCTTCCAGCACGAAGAACTCGACGCACAGCACGCCCACATAGCCGAGTTTCGCCGCGATGGTCAGCGCCGCGTCCTGCGCCTGCGCGACCAGCGCGTCGGACGCATCCGGCGCGGGCACGACCGTCTTCGCGAGAATGCCGTTGACGTGCACGTTCTGCGCGAGCGGGAACACGGCCGACTTGCCGTCGCCGCCGCGCGCGATCAGCACGGACACTTCGTACTTGAGCGGCATGCGCTTTTCCAGCACGCACGGCACGCCCGCCAGGGACGCATGCGCCTCGCGCACTTCCTGCACGTTGCGCACGTTCACCTGCCCCTTGCCGTCGTAGCCCAGGCGCGCGGTCTTGAGGATGCCGGGCAGCACGGCGGCGAGTTTCTCGTCGGGCAGCGCCACGAGCGCTTCGGTCGATTCGATCACCACGTGCGGCGCCACCGGCACGCCTGCCTGCGCGATGAAGCGCTTCTCCGCCACGCGATCCTGCGCGATCGCCACGCAGCTCGCGGCCGGGCTCACGAAGGTGCGCGACGCGAGAAATTCGAGGCTCGCGGACGGCACGTTCTCGAATTCCGTCGACACCGCCGCGCACAGGCGGCCGAGTTCGGTGAGCGCAGTCGGGTCGTCGTAGGCGGCGCGGATATGACGGTCCGCGACGGCGCCGGCGGGGCTCGTCGCGTCCGGATCGAGGACGGCGACGCGATAGCCCATCGACTGCGCGGCGAAGCAGAACATGCGGCCGAGCTGGCCGCCGCCCACCATGCCGAGCCAGGCGCCCGGCAGGATGGGGGAGATCGGGGAGTTATGTGGGTTCATCGTGGGGGTTGGGGGGCTGGCGAGCGGTTCAGGAAAGCGTCGTCGGAATGATAAGTGGGAGCGCGGCCCGTTTTCGACACGCGGGCCGCGCGCCCAGTCCTTACAGCGGCGGCAACGCCATGTCCCGTGCCGCCTGATTCTGCTTCACGCGGAACGCCGCGAGCGCATCGGCGAATTTCGCGTCCGTGGCGCTCAGGAGCGAGACCGCGAACAGCGCCGCGTTGGCCGCGCCCGCCTCGCCGATGGCGAAGGTCGCGACCGGCACGCCCTTGGGCATCTGCACGATCGAGTGCAGCGAGTCCACGCCCTTCAGATACTTGCTTGCCACGGGCACGCCCAGCACCGGCAGCGTGGTCTTGGCGGCCAGCATGCCCGGCAGATGCGCGGCGCCGCCCGCGCCGGCGATGATGGCGCGCAAGCCGCGCTCGCGCGCCTGCTCCGCGTAGGCGAACATCTCGTCCGGCATGCGGTGCGCGGACACCACCTTCGCCTCGTAGGGCACGCCGAATTCCTGCAGGATTGCCACGGCGTGCTTCATCACGTCCCAGTCGGAACTGGAACCCATCAACACACCGACGAGCGGCGCGTCATGCACATGCGCGCCGGTCTGTACTTCGCTCATTCCGTTTCCCTTGAAATGCATGCGCCGCCTGCAATAGCGGCGCGAGTCAAACCTGACCTGTCTCCGCCGACCTCAGGAAAGCGTCTGGCCGGTCAGGCGCTGCAACGCTTCCTGATACTTCTCGGAGGTCTTCGCGATCACGTCGTCCGGCAGCTTCGGCGCGGGCGGTTCCTTCTTCCACGGCTGGGTTTCGAGCCAGTCGCGCACGAACTGCTTGTCGAAGGACGGCGGATTGGTGCCGACCTGATAGCCGTCTGCCGGCCAGAAGCGCGACGAATCGGCGGTCAGCACTTCGTCCATCAGGAACAGCTCGCCCTTGTTGTCGAGGCCGAACTCGAACTTGGTGTCCGCGATGATGATGCCGCGCGTCGCCGCGTATTCCGCCGCTTCCTTGTACAGCTGGATGGAAATGCGCCGGATGGTCGCCGACAGTTCCGTGCCGATGCGCCGTTCCATCTCGTCGTAGGTGATGTTTTCGTCGTGATGGCCCATTTCGGCCTTCGCAGCGGGCGTGAAAATGGGCTCGGGCAGCTTTTGCGCGTTCTGCAGGCCCGGCGGCAGTTCGACGCCGCATACCGCGCCCGTCGCCTGATAGTCCTTCCAGCCGCTGCCGGCGAGATAGCCGCGCACCACCGCTTCGACGAGGATCGGCTCCAGGCGCTTCACCACGACCGCGCGGCCTTCGAGCTGGGCGGCTTCGTCCGCCGTCACGACGCTCGCGGGATCGATGCCCGTGTTGTGGTTCGGCACGATATGGCCGAGCTTCTCGAACCAGAAATCGGCCATCGTGTTCAGCACGCGGCCCTTGTTCGGGATCGGCTCGCCCATCACGACGTCGAATGCGGAAAGGCGGTCGGTCGTGACGATCAGGAGCTTGTCCTGACCGACGGCGTAGTTGTCGCGGACCTTGCCGCGGCCGAGCAGCGGCAGCGATTTGATCGTGGATTCGTATAGCGTGGACATCGTCGTGTACCGAAGAGTGCTGGAAAGGTGGACTGCCGCCTCGGACCGTCTCTGGCGGCAAGCCGGGACGGCGGGGCAAAGCGAACGGGTCCCGTCGCCGGAACCCGTTGATTTTACTTTACAAAGACCGCGACGCTCAGCGGGCGCTCAATTCGCCGTCATTTGACGATCTGCGCGAACTCGCCGGACTTGTACTTCTCGGCGATCTTCTCGAGCGGCACCGGCTTGATCCTGCCCGCCATGCCCTCGCAGCCGAACTGCATGTAGCGCTGGCGAACGATTTCCTTGGTCGCTTCGCGCGCCGGCTTCAGGTAGTCGCGCGGATCGAACTTCGACGGATTCTCGATCAGGAAGCGGCGGATCGCGCCGGTGATCGCGAGACGCAGGTCGGTGTCGATGTTCACCTTGCGCACGCCGTGCTTGATGCCTTCCTGGATTTCCTCGACCGGCACGCCATAGGTTTCCTTCATGTCGCCGCCGAATTCGCGGATCTGCGCGAGCAGTTCCTGCGGCACCGACGACGATCCGTGCATCACCAGGTGCGTATTCGGGATGCGCTGATGGATTTCCTTGATGCGGTCGATGGCAAGGATATCGCCCGTCGGCTTCTTGGAGAACTTGTACGCGCCGTGCGAGGTGCCGATGGCGATCGCCAGCGCATCGCACTGGGTTTGCTTGACGAAGTCGGCGGCCTGTTCGACGTCGGTGAGCAGCTGTTCGCGCGTCATCGTGCCTTCGGCGCCGTGGCCGTCTTCCTTGTCGCCCTTCATGGTTTCGAGCGAGCCCAGCACGCCCAGCTCGGCTTCGACGGTGACGCCGATCGCGTGCGAGAAGTCCACGACCTGCTTCGACACCGCGACGTTGTACGCGTAGGACGCGACGCTCTTGCCGTCGGCTTCGAGCGAGCCGTCCATCATGACGCTGGTGAAGCCGGAGCGGATCGCGGCCATGCACACCGCCGGCGACTGGCCGTGATCCTGGTGCATCACAATCGGAATCTGCGGATACGACTCGACGGCCGCTTCGATCAGATGGCGCAGGAACGCTTCGCCCGCATACTTCCGCGCGCCGGCCGACGCCTGCATGATGACGGGCGCGTTCACTTCGCTGGCGGCCGCCATGATGGCCTGGACCTGCTCCAGATTGTTGACGTTGAACGCCGGGAGTCCGTAGCCGTTTTCGGCTGCGTGATCCAGCAGTTGACGCATTGATACGAGAGGCATTGTGGTGAGACTCCAAAGGTGAAACGAGATTCTTGGCACGCACGATTCCGCTCTTGGGCGGTTTTCGGCTTTTTCCGTCGCCATGACTGACGCGGGCAAGCATTCGCTTGCCCGCGTGTCCTGCGCGCCTGTGCGCTCATCCTGCGAGCGCGTGTTCCTGCTGTCTGACGCCTAGATGTGATCGCCCACGCGCACGATCTTCAGCGTGTTGGTGCCGCCCGCCGCGCCCATCGGCTCGCCGACCGTCAGCACGACCATGTCGCCGCGCGCCGCGTAGCCCTTCGACACCACCACTTCCAGCGCCTGATTGAGCGCGGCGTCGCGATCCATGTTGGTGTCGACGTGCAGCGAGGTCACGTTGCGGTACAGCGCCATCGTGCGTTCGCTGGAGACGCGCGGCGTCAGCGCGAAGATCGGCACATGGGTCCAGTGACGCGACATCCACAGCGCCGTGGAGCCCGATTCCGTCAGCGCCACGACCGCCTTCGCGCCCAGGTGGAACGCGGTGAACAGCGCGCCCATCGCAATGGACTGGTCGATGCGCGTGAACGTGCGGTCCAGGAAATCGCGGTCCAGCTGCGACTCCTCCGATTTCTCCGCCTCGATACACACGGCCGCCATCGTCTCGATGGTCGTCACCGGATACTTGCCCGCCGCGGTTTCGGCGGACAGCATCACGGCGTCGGTGCCGTCGAGCACGGCGTTCGCCACGTCGGACACTTCGGCGCGCGTCGGCACGGGCGCGTGGATCATCGACTCCATCATCTGCGTGGCGGTGATCACGAGCTTGTTCGACTCGCGCGCCATGCGGATCATGCGCTTCTGCAGCGCCGGCACCGCCGCGTTGCCGACTTCCACCGCCAGATCGCCGCGCGCGACCATGATGCCGTCGGACGCGTCGAGAATGCCCTGCAGCGCCGGAATGGCCTCGGCGCGTTCGATCTTCGCGATCATCTTCGGCTTGATGCCGTAGGGCGCGCCCGCGATGTTCGCGAGCTGGCGGGCCATTTCCATGTCGGTCGCGTTCTTCGGGAACGACACCGCGACGAAGTCCGCGCCGAGCGACATCGCCGTCTTGATGTCCTCCATGTCCTTCTCGGTCAGCGCGGGCGCCGTGAGGCCGCCGCCCTGGCGATTGATGCCCTTGTTGTTGGACAGCTCGCCGCCCACCTTCACGACCGTATGAATTTCCTCGCCGATCACGCGCGTCACGTCCAGCACGATCAGGCCGTCGTTGAGCAGTAGCGTGTCGCCGGCGCGCAGGTCGCGCGGCAGGTCCTTGTAGTCGAGGCCCACGCGCTCGTTGCTGCCGAGCGGGCAATTGGCGTCAAGGATGAACGGCTCGCCCGCGACGAGCATGGTCTTGCCGTTCTCGAACTTGCCGACGCGGATCTTCGGGCCTTGCAGGTCCGCCATGATCGCGACTTCGCGGCCGACCTGGCGCGCCGCGTCGCGCACGATCTCGGCGCGCTGGCGATGGTCGTCGGCGGTGCCGTGCGAAAAGTTGAAACGAACGACGTCGAGGCCGGCCTGCAGCATTTGCAGCAGGATGTCCGGGCTCGTCGAAGCCGGACCGATGGTGGCAACAATCTTGGTGGCGCGATGCATGTCTTTCCTCGTCTCTGTAGGAACGCCTGTGTTGAGGCTGCGAGCACGTTGCGCAAGCGATGAGGTGTTGCTCACCGCTTGCGCGTGCGCGCCGGTTCGTGCCGGCGTCGCTTTGTCGATGTCCTTCAATGCGTGGGCGGGCATGCCGCCGATGATGACCGGCGGCGTCGCGGGAATGACGCCCTCCCCGCTGGCTTCCGGCTGCTCCGGCCGGGCCGCTTCGGCGATGACCTGAGCGGCCTCCGCGGCGGCGTCCGCTTGCTTCTCTGTTTGACCCTCTGCCTGCACGTCTGCCTGCGCGCCGCCGGCTTCCTGCGCGCCCTTCTTTGCTGCCTTCGCCGGACTATTGCGGGCCGCCAACGCCTCAGGCTCCGGCGCGCGATTCGAGCACTTCGACCGCCGGCAGCGTCTTGCCTTCCAGGAATTCGAGGAAGGCGCCGCCGCCCGTCGAGATGTAGCTGACCTTGTCGGCGATGTCGTACTTCGCGATGGCCGCGAGCGTGTCGCCGCCGCCCGCGATCGAAAACGCCGACGAACTGGCGATGGCCTGCGCGAGCGTCTTCGTGCCGTTGCCGAACTGGTCGAACTCGAACACGCCGACCGGGCCGTTCCAGACGATGGTGCCCGCCGTTTCCAGCTGGGCTGCGAGCGCCTTGGCCGTGTCCGGACCGATGTCGAGGATCATGTCGTCGTCGGTGACGGCGGCGACCGGCTTGGTTTCCGCCTTGGCCGTGGGCGCGAATTCCTTCGCGGTGACGACGTCGCTCGGAATCGGCACGGAGGCGCCGCGCGTGCGCGCCTGCTCGATGATCTCCTTCGCCTCGCCGACCAGATCCTTCTCCGCGAGCGACTTGCCGATGTTGAGGCCGGACGCGACCATGAACGTGTTGGCGATGCCGCCGCCGACGATCAGCTGATCCACCTTCTCCGCCAGCGACTTCAGGATGGTGAGCTTGGTGGAGACCTTCGAGCCGGCGACGATCGCCACCAGCGGGCGCTTCGGGTTGCCGAGCGCACGGCCGAGCGCGTCGAGTTCGGCGGCCAGCAGCGGACCTGCGCACGCCACGGCCGCGTACTTCGCGATACCGTGCGTGGTGGCTTCGGCGCGGTGCGCGGTGCCGAAGGCGTCGTTGACGTAGATGTCGCAGAGCTTCGCCATCTTTTGCGCGAGGCCGTCGTCGTTCTTTTTCTCGCCCTTGTTGCAGCGGCAGTTTTCCAGCAGCACGACCTGGCCGGGTTGCACCTGCACGCCGTCGACCCAGTCGGCGACCAGCGGCACGTCCGCGCCCAGCAGTTCCGACAGGCGCTGCGCGACCGGCGCCAGCGAATCTTCCGGCTTGAACTGGCCTTCCGTCGGACGGCCGAGGTGCGAGGTGACCATCACGGCCGCGCCAGCGTCGAGCGCCGCGCGGATCGCCGGGACCGACGCGCGCACGCGCGTATCTTCGGTGATGTTGCCGGCATCGTCTTGCGGCACGTTGAGATCCGCGCGAATGAAGACACGCTTGCCGGAGACTTTGCCTTCGGCGATCAGATCGGTGAAACGCAGTACTTTCGTCATGGGAGTCAACGTAGGTAGAGAAGCGGTTCGGGCGAGAAGACCGGTGGGGAAACCGGCCGGTTCGTGGAGTCGCCGCGCACGGGCCGCCGGGCAGGACGGCTCGCGCGCGGATCAGGCTGGCGGCGAGGGCCGCGCGTCGAAACCTACGGCGCGGACCATGGGCGGGAGGAAGGAGTCGGACAGGGGCATCCGGCGCGGACCACCGTCATGCGGGCACGGCAGCCGGTGCGGCCGGGGCGTGCGCGACGAAGTGGACAACCGTAGCGGGGTGACTGCCGGACACACTTTCGACCTCGCTCACTCGGAAAAGACGCACATTTTAACCGATCACCCTGAATGCTTTTAGCTGGCAATCGATGATGACCCGTATTTGGCGAGGCCCTTTCGCCTCACGCGACGAGCCGCAGCAGCGTGAACACGAGCATGCCGACGGCGATCGTGCCCATCATGCCGCGCCGCCACAGGTAGTACGCGAGCGCGGCCACCGACGCCCACAGCGCATGATTCGACAGCGCGAGCGAAATGCCCGTGGACGTTTCCAGCAGATCCGGCACGACCACGGCCGTGAGCGCGGCGGCGGGTGCGTAGCGCAGCGCGCGCTGCACGGCGGCCGGCAGCACCATGCGCTCGCCGCCGATCAGGAACAGCGTGCGCGTCAGCGCGGTGACGAGGCACATCGCGACGATCGCCAGCCAGATTTGCAGCGCGCTCATCGGACGGTCCTCGCGGGGTCGGTTTCTGGAGGTTTCGGGGCTTTCGAGGTGTTCGGCAACTTCGGGCGGGCGCGGTCGGTGATCAGGTCCGCCAGCGTCCCGGCGAACAGCGCGGCGAACACCGCCAGCGGCAAGCCCAGCCGGTAAGGCAGGTCGAAGGACAGCAGCGCCACCACACTCGCCACCGCCACCGCCGCGAAGGTCGAGCGCGTGGCGATCGCCGAGACGATCAGCGGCAGCAACGCCAGCGTGCCGGCGAGTTCCAGGCCCCAGTTGTCAGGAATCAGGCTCGCCAGCAGGATGCCGAGCACCGAGGAAATCTGCCAGGACCCCCAGCTGCACGCGACCAGCCCCCAGAAGAACGCTTCCTTGCCGGGTTGCCAGCCGGTCGCGTAGTTTCGCTTCGAGAACATCAGGTAGACGATGTCGCCGTTGAAATAGCCGAGCATCAGGCGGCGCTTCAGCGGAAGATAGGAGAAATGCGGCGCGAGGCCGGCGCTGAAGATCACGAAGCGCAGATTGACCATCCCGGCGGTCAGCAGAATGGTCCAGAGCGGCAGCTTGGCGGCGAAGAGCGGCAGCACGCCAGTTGCGAGGAGCCCGCGTACACCATGACGGTCATGCCGAGCGCCTGGGGCACCGTCAGCACGGACTTGGTCATCGCGATGCCGGTGACAAGGCCCCAGGAGAGCGTCGCCAGGACGGCGGGAGAGAACGTGCGCACGCCCTCGAAAAAGGCGCGGCGATTGGTGTCGGACAGCCGGTCGAACATGGATCGGGGCAAGGCCTGGATGAGAAGCCGGGCGGCGGGCCTCGAAACCCGGGGCCCGGGTTGCAGGCGCGGGCACGGACGAGCCGCCGGAGGTTTTCGACCGTGCGGTTCGGCTGCGGCGATCGATCGAGCGGGCAGGCCGCGGCGAAAGGCAAATTATAGCGTCGTGAAAGACGCGCCCAGATCGGTTTCGTTGCGAAAAGACGCTAAAATGACGCTCTTTCGCCGCCTTTGCGCCTCGGGCGCGCGTTCCTCCCGCAGGCATGTCCCACTCTGCGTCGCAGGAACCGCACGCAAACCCGCGCACGAGCGCCGCCCCTCACCGCCGGGCGGCCTGCCCGACCCCACTTGAACGAGAGCTAGGAGAACCGTATGTCAATGGCCGACCGCGACGGCAAGATCTGGATGGATGGCAAGCTGATCGACTGGCGTGATGCCAAGATCCACGTCCTGACGCACACGTTGCACTACGGCATGGGCGTATTCGAAGGCGTGCGCGCGTACAAGACCGCGCAGGGCACCGCCATTTTCCGCCTGAAGGAACACACGAAGCGCCTGCTCAACTCGGCCAAGATCTTCCAGATGGACGTGCCGTTCGACCAGGCCACGCTCGAAGCAGCGCAGCTCGAAGTCGTGAAGGAAAACCATCTGGAATCGTGCTACCTGCGCCCGATCATCTGGGTGGGTTCGGAAAAGCTGGGCGTCTCGGCCAAGGGCAACACCATCCATGTGGCCATCGCGGCGTGGCCGTGGGGCGCGTATCTCGGCGAAGACGGCCTGAACCAGGGCATTCGCGTGAAGACGTCGTCGTTCACGCGCCATCACGTCAACGTGTCGATGGTGCGCGCCAAGGCGTCCGGCTGGTACGTGAACTCGATTCTCGCCAACCAGGAAGCCGTCACGGACGGTTATGACGAAGCGCTGCTGCTCGATGTCGACGGCTACGTCTCGGAAGGCTCGGGCGAGAACTTCTTCCTCGTGAACAACGGCAAGATCTATACGCCCGACCTGGCCTCGTGCCTGGACGGCATCACGCGCGACACGGTCATCACGCTGGCGCGCGACTTCGGCATTCCGGTGATCGAGAAGCGCATCACGCGCGACGAGGTCTACACCTGCGACGAAGCCTTCTTCACCGGCACCGCCGCCGAAGTGACGCCCATCCGCGAACTGGACAACCGCACCATCGGCGCCGGCAAGCGCGGCCCGATCACCGAGAAGCTGCAAAGCGCCTTCTTCGACGTGGTCGGCGGCAAGAACGAGAAGTACGCGAGCTGGCTCTCGAAGGTCTGAGCGAGGCGTCCATCGACACGGCGGGCGCGCGCGTCCGCCGTGGTCCGCCCGCTCCGGCCCGCAATGCAACGCAACGCAACGCACGACACCTGATACGAGATAGCAATGAGCGACCTGAAGGAAATGCCGCTGGTGGAACTGACCGCCAAGGACCTGCCCGCTTTCTGCCCGAACCCGAAGATGCAGCGCTGGAGCACGCACCCGCGCGTGTTCATCGACGTGACGCACGGCGAAGCGCGCTGCCCCTACTGCGGCACGCGCTACAAGCTGAAAGACGGCGAAGTGATCAAGGGCGGCCACTGACGCCTTCCGACCTCCGCGCGGGCAGCCCCCGGCGCTCGCCCGCCGGGCACGTGCCCGCGGCTTCACACCACCCACGACACCCGCCGACCCGCCCCAAGATGACGGGCCGCGTTTCTTTTTTGAGATCGGATAAAGACAGATGCGCCGCGCGCTGGTTATAGCACCGAACTGGATCGGTGACGCATTGATGGCGCAGCCGCTTTTCACGCTTCTGCGAAAGCTGCATCCGCGCATCGCGATCGATGCCGTCGCGCCCTCCTGGGTCGCGCCCGTGCTCGAGCGCATGCCCGAGATCCGCGACGTCTACGCCACTGACCTGGCGCACGGCAAGCTGCAGTTGCTGCGCCGCTGGCAGCTGGCGAGCGACCTGCGCGACGTCGGCTATGACGCCGCCTACGTGCTGCCCAACTCCGTGAAGTCCGCGCTGATTCCGTGGATGGCGGGCATCAACCTGCGCATCGGCTACAAGGGCGAGAGCCGCTACGGCTTGCTGAACGTGCGGCACGCGAATCCGCCGAAGACCGAGCGGCCGCCGATGACCGCGCATTACGCCGCGCTCGCCTACGCGCCCGGCGCGAAGCTGCCGTTCGTCGACCGCTTCGCGCAGCCTGAGGCCGCCACCCGTCCCGACGCGCAGACGCTGCCGGTGCCGCGCCTCGAATCCGATCCGAACGAAGCCGCGCGCGTCTCGGCGCGCTTCAATCTGGATACGCGCACGCCGCTCGTCGTGTTCTGCCCGGGCGCGGAGTACGGCCCGGCCAAGCGCTGGCCGCCCGAGCACTTTGCGTCGCTCGCGCAGTTCATCGCGCAGTCGTTCCCGTATGCGCGCATCGTCGCGCTGGGTTCGAAGAAGGATGCGCCGATCGCGCAGGCCATCGCGGACCGCGCGCCCAACGTGCGCAACCTGTGCGGCCAGACTTCGCTCGGCGAGGCCTGCGCGCTGATTTCGCGGGCCAGCGCGGTCGTCACCAACGATTCCGGCCTGATGCACGTCGCGGCGGCGTCGCGACGGCCGCTGGTCGCGGTCTACGGCTCGACCGACCCGCGCCATACGCCGCCCTTGTCTGATCTCGCAAAGGTACAATGGCTGCATCTTGAATGCAGTCCGTGCTTTGCCCGCGAGTGTCCGCTCGGCCATCTGAACTGCCTTCGCGAACTCACCGCCGAACAGGTTTTCGGCGACTTGCGCGGCATGCTGCTCGCGCATCGCTGAAATCTCCCCGCTTCGGCCGTTTTCCTGATACGGCGGTTTCGGGCGGTTAGCTGCCGTGTGTGCGGGCGCGGACACGCGAATGTCTCCGAACGGGGGCATGCTTTGACCAATGACTGATGCAGCGCGCCGCCCTGCCGCTATCCGCGGCAGCAAGGCAACACGGACGGCGCCCGCATCGAAAGCCAGAGACCCACGAGCCATGCCACGTTTCGCCCGCCTCTTCGAAGCCGCCGCCGATACTCTCAATGCCTACTATCAGGCCGTCGCGGACAACAGCATCGACGCGGTCATGTCGTTGTGGCTCGACGAGGAATTCGCCACGTGCGTTTGTCCGGACGGTACGCATCTGCACGGGCTGGAGAGCATCCGCGCGGGTCTCGGCAAGCAATTCGAAGCGCAGCCGGTCACCATCGAGCCGCTCGACATCCGCGTGTACGACAGTCTCGGCACGGTCGTCTACGCGATTGCGGAGGCGCATCAGCCGGCGGCGGCGTCGAACGGCGTGCCGCGCATGGTCTACACGACCTACGTGATGGTTCACGAGCGCGGCGAATGGCGTATCGCGCACATTCACGCGAGCGCCATGCCGATGGAAACAGCGGGACAGTACGCGGCCAAGCTGCGGCACGGTCAGGGACCGCTGCATTAAGAATAATGAAGCGCTGAACAAGACGTTTGTCGGGGAGGGGCCATGAAGCGCGATCCGTTGTTGACACACGATTCGTCGTTCGTGGACAAGGCGCCTGCCATGGCCCTGCGCGACGCCGTGCGGGCGCTCACGCCGGGCGCGGCGGACTGGCTCTACAGCGCGCCGCGCTGGCTCCCGACGAGCCATGCGCAAACCATCGTGCCCGCGCTGTTCGGCCGCAAACCCGCCGTGCAGTACCGGCGCGAGCGCTGGGACACGCCGGATGGCGATTTCATCGACCTCGACTTCCTCGCGCACGACCCGGCCTCCGAACCCGCCGCGACCGCCCCGCTCTTCGTGCTGTTCCACGGTCTCGAAGGCAACTCCGACTCCCACTACGCCCGCACGATGATGGCCGCGGCCCAGGCGCGCGGCTGGCACGGCGTGGTGCCGCATTTCCGCAGTTGCAGTGGGCCGTTGAACCTGTTGCCGCGCTTCTATCACCTCGCCGACGGCGCTGAGGCCGACTGGATCCTGCGGCGGCTCGCGCAGCGGCATCGCGGGCCGATCGTCGCGGCGGGGGTCTCGCTGGGCGGCAACGTGCTGCTGCACTGGCTGTGCGAGCGCGGCAGCGACGCGTCGATCATCCGCGCGGCGGCGGCCATCTCCGCGCCGCTCGACGTACACGCGGGCGGCGAAGCGATCTCGAGCGGTTTCGGCATGGTGTACACGCGCAGCTTCCTCAAGTCGCTGAAGAAGAAGGCGCTGGCGAAGCTCGGGCAGTATCCGGGCCTGTACGACCGCGAGGCCGTGCTCGCGGCCCGCACACTTTACGAGTTCGACAACGTGGTCACCGCGCCCGTGCACGGTTTCCGCGACACCAACCACTACTGGTCGACCGCTACCGTCCGCGCTCATCTGAAGCATGTGAAGGTGCCCGCGTTGCTGTTGAACGCGCGCAACGACCCGTTCCTGCCGGAATTCGCGCTGCCGTCGCAAGCGGAAGTCTCGGCGCGCGTCACGCTCGATCAGCCGAATCACGGCGGACACGTCGGCTTCATGACCGGGCCGTTTCCGGGCCGCATCGACTGGCTGTCGCTACGCGTGTTCGGCTATCTGGAGCACTTCGTTTCGTGATCGATCATGGATGACATCGTCAGGCAGGCGCTCGCCAAATGGCCCAACGTGCCGCATTGCACGGGCTGGCTGATGCTGGACCGGCGCGGCCAGTGGCGCATGCGCGACGACGCCGCGCAAGCTGCCGGACAACCCGGCACGCCGATCCGCCACGACGCGCTGCTCGGCTTCATCAACCGCAACTACGAACGCGATGCCGAAGGCCAGTGGTTCTTCCAGAATGGGCCGCAGCGGGTGTATGTCGAACTGGGCTATACGCCGTGGATCGTGCGTCTGCTGGAGGTGGACGGGAGTGTGCGCCTGACGGACCAGGCCGGCGCCGACTTCGAACCGGCGCGCGCGTGGCTGGATGACGAAGGCAACATCCTGTTCTCGGACGACGCCACGCCTGCGCGCATCGCCGCGCTGCATGACCATGATCTCGAAATCTTCGCGAACCATGCTTCGCTCGACGAAGCCGGCGCGGGCGGCGTGTTCCATTGGCGCGACGACGCCGATCTTCCCGTGAGCCCGATCGCGCGCGAACAGGTCGCGGAACGCTTCGGCTTCGTGGCAAGTCCCGCGACGCGGGCCGCGGCGGCGGGCTGACTAGCCATTTTTCTCCTGTTCGCGCTCTTCCTTGTAGCGCGTCTCGAAGTCGAGCAGACGCGCTGAAATGGCGGACAGATCGTAGAAGCTTGCGTTCTTCACGTCGCGCGCCTCCTTCAACTGACGGATCGCGGACGGCCACGCGCCGTCCAGCGCGAGTTTCTCCGCCATGGCCTGATGCTGTTGCAACGGGTCGTTGAGTCCCTTGCTCGCCTGCGCGAGATAGAGCCACCAGTCGGGGCGTGCCGGTTCCGCGCGGGTTTCCTGGCGCGCCAGCGTCTGCGCTTCGCCATAGCGGTGCGCGGCCAGCAGCGATTGCAGCTGCACATCCAGCGCCGCGTGCGACTCGGGCCAGCGTTTCCTGGCGTTCGCCGCCAGCCGGATCGCATCGTCCAGCCGGCCGGCGCGCCGTGCGATGTCGGCGGCGAGTACGTCAAGGCTGGGCGAACTGCGAACGAGCGCCGGAGCGGCCGGCGTTTTAGGCACGGGCGCGGGGCCGCCTTTGATGCGCACCGGCGCCAGCGCGATATCGACGGAGCGCGCCTGAGGCACCGACGCAGGCTTCGGCGGGGCGAGAACGCGGCCGAGATCGAGCGACGCGTGCGTGCGGTCGAGCGGCGTCGCGGTCATCAGCGAATCCGCATTGCGCAGCGATGGGCTCGCATCGGCGGCGGTTTCGGTGCGCGGCGGCGGCGTCGCGGGCCTCGCGCTCGATGCCGCTGTGCCCTTCCCCTTCTCAATCTCCTGCCGAACCTGCGCCGATGCCGCCGCGCTGCTCGCTTCCTCCCCCTCGAAGAGCTTGCGCGCGCGGGCAAGCGCTTCCTTGGCGGCGGCGTAGTCGCCGGTCAGTGTTTGCGCCAGTGCAATCCCATACCAGTTCGCGGCGGGATTGAGCGCGGTCTGATCGTCGATTTCGGCCTTCAGGCGGCTCGCCACCTCGCGATAGTCGCTCGCGAAATTCACTTGCAGCACCCGCGCGCGGGCACGCACGAACGCGTATTCGGTCGACTGACGCGGCTGCCGGTACGGCACGCGCCGCGCACGGCCTTCCATGTCGGCGATGCGCTCGGTCGTGAGCGGATGCGTGCGCACATACGGCGGCACGCCGTTGTCGGCCATCGTCGAGCGGTCGAGGCGTTCGAAGAACGCGGCCATCGCGTACGGATCGTAGCCGGCGGCGGCCAGCATCTGGAAGCCGACACGATCGGCCTCGTGCTCGGCCGCGCGCGAGAAGCGCAGCTGGTTGTCGACGGCCAGCGCCTGGCCGCCCATCGCGAGTCCCATGCCGAGATCGCCGCTGTGCGCGAGCAGGCCGGCGAGCAGTCCGGCCAGCATGCCGGCGAGCGCGGTGTACGTGTTCTTTTCCTGCGCGCCGAGCATGCGCGCGATGTGCCGCTGGAGCACATGTCCCATTTCATGACCGATGACCGACGCCAGCTCCGATTCGGTCTGGGTCGCCGCGATCAGCCCGGTATTCACGCCGATGAAACCGCCAGGCATGGAAAACGCGTTGATCTGGGCGTCGCGTACGGCAAACAGGTCGAAGTCCGGCCGATAGCCGCCGAGATACTGCGTCGCGGCCGCGGCGGACAGCTTGGAGGAGACGGAGTCGAGGTAGTCGCGGATCAGCCAGTCGTCGAGGTAGTCGGGGTCGGCGCGTACTTCGCGCATCGCCCGTTCGCCGACGCGACGCTCGGCTTGCGGCGTCAGCGAGCCGCCGGAGCCGTCGCCGAGATCGGGCAACTGCACCGACGAGAGCGGTGCGCGCAGGCCGGACATTGTGCCCGGGCGGTTGGCGAAGCGGCTTTCCGCGCCGCCATAGACGCCGAAGACGCCTTCCGCGACGTTGCCGGGCAGGTCGCCGGGGTTGTTGCTTTCCTGCGCCGAGCGCAGTTGTGATGCGGCCAGCGTTCCGGTGCCGCCGAACGTGTTCGTGGTGTTCGTGGTGTTCGCGCTCTCGACAGGCGCGCCAGATTGCGCCAGCGCGGCGGGCGGCGTGGCGAGGGCCAGGCACAGCAGGAAGACGAGCACGCGGCTCGGACGTGTCGAAGGCATGACGCGAAGGCGATGCGGAACCGGCAGCCGGCTGGAAAAAGGGAACGGGCTTATCGTATCAAGTGTAGGGCGCACGGCGGCCGGATTTGGCGCCTGAGTGTTGATGCAACCGGGGTCCGCGGGCCAAGAACCGCGCCTCTCCACGCTGTTATGATAGGCGCCCATTTCGAAGGAGACGCCATGTCCGGACTCACCCATTTCGATGCCGCCGGCGAGGCGCACATGGTCGATGTCGGCGCTAAAGACGAGACGCGCCGTGTCGCGGTCGCGCGCGGTTCCATTGTGATGCTCGATGCCACGCTCACGCTGATTCGCGAAGGCCGCGCGAAGAAAGGCGATGTGCTGGGCGTCGCGCGCATCGCCGCGATCCAGGGCGCGAAGCGCACCGCCGATCTGATCCCGCTATGCCATCCGCTGGCGCTCACGCGGGTTGCGGTGGATTTTTCGATCGACGAGGCGCTGCCCGGCGTGCATTGCGAAGTGCGCGTGGAGACGGTGGGACGGACTGGGGTGGAGATGGAAGCGCTGACCGCCGTGCAGGTCGGGTTGCTGACGATTTATGACATGTGCAAGGCGGTGGATCGGGGGATGACCATCAACAACGTGCGGGTCATGGAAAAGCATGGAGGGAAGTCGGGGGATTGGGTGGCGAAGTGACTCCGGTGCTCCGGGATCCGAGGCCGCTCGCGTCGCACTGGCATGGGCAAAACGGCTGCTTTGCTCATCAACCGTCACCGACCTGTTCGTCCATTCCGCGCCGCTGCGTTTGAGGCCGCGAGCGCACCGGACGCACTGTCGTCTGCGCGCTGTGAAAACGCACCCTCGCCCGCCTCGATTCCCCAGCCTCAATCACTGTCCTCATCATCTCCGTCCGCCGAAGCCGGCTCGTCCTTCGGCATCCCATACAACCTGATCAGATCCGCCTTGAACGCGGTGAGCGGCGTCCCCGCCTCATCGATCAATCCATACACCGCCGCCAGTTGCTTGGGCCAGTCGTGCAACTCGGTAGCGAAGATCTTGAGACGGGCCATCGTATCGAGCCCCTCGGCTCTCTGTCCAGCAAGCGCCTGAAGCACCGCATAGCGGCGCAGGACCGTCTCTCCCGGCAACAGCGCGATCGCCTTCCGGTGCGCCGCAAGCTTCGCCTGCACGTTCTGCGCGTTGATCGGCAAGAGCGTCGCCGCCCCGTATTCGCCCCACGCCGTGAACAGGAACGACGGCGCGTCACGATATTGCTCCGCTGGCCGCGACCCGTAATACAGCACCTCGGCGCGGTTGTAGTCGCGCAGCGTCGGATACAGCGCGGCCAGCCCGCCCAGCACCAGCACGACATACACGCCATACGACACCGGCCGTGCGACGAGCCGTAACGGCCGCGTGTCCAGCAAACCGATGACGAGCATCGCCGGCATCAGAAAGAACATGTACTGCTGCGGATATTCGACGAGCGCATGCATCATCAGCACGCCGAGCAGCGACAGCCCGAAAATACGCGCCGGCGTATGCGGCGCCCGCAGTACGCGAATCAACCAGAACACGACGCCCGCCACGAGGATCGCCACGCCGAGCACGCCGGTCTTCGCAAGCAGGTCGATGAAGATGTCGTGCGCGTTGTTGGCGATCTCGACGCCGCCGAGATCGCGCACGAGGTCGAACTGATAGCGCGGAAACTCCCCCCAGCCGACGCCCAGCAGCGGATGCGTCCTGAACATCGTCCAGCCGTACTTCCATAGCGCAAGACGCGGCGCGATCTGGTTCGCGTCCTGCATGCGTTCCGCCGCCGACTGCGCCAGGCCGAAGTCGTAACGGGTATTGGCCCAGCGCACCGCCGCATTCACCGCGAAGAACACGACGGCGAGCAGCAGCGGCACGAGCCACGCGCGCAGGTCGCGCTTGCCCGGTCCGTCGAAGCCGTCCGACGCGCGCGGCCTTCCCTGCACCAACGCCATCCACAAGCCGCCGACGACGATCACCGCCGTCTGCAGCCACGGCCCGCGCGACACCGTCAACGCCAGCCCGAGCGAGTACACCACCGACACCGCCACCCACACCACCAGCGGCAACCGACGCGTTTGCACGAAGAACAGCGCGCCCGCCATGGCGAAGGCAATGACCGTGGCCAGGTGATTCGCCTGCGCCATGTTGCCGAAGGGACGCCGCTCGGTCATGACGTTGTAGGCCACCACGAAGGGCGTGAACTTCACTTCGAGATGAAACAGCTGCACGACCTGGCAAAACACCGCAAAGAGTCCGCCGAGCATCAACGCGGCCGCGCCGACGCGCAGCGCCTTCTCACCGAGCCCCGCGCGCACGAGCCCGAAACCCGTATGCACGGCGACGAACGACGCCAGCAGATAGGCGCCGCCCAGCCAGTTCATGGAGGGCTGCGCGATCGGCAGCAACGCGGTCTGGGCGACCAGCAGCACGCCGAAGGCAAGCGGCATCAACGCGACGACCGGCGAGGCGAACGACACCTTCGGCTCCGCCACGCGCACCAGCAACGCCACGGTCGCGCCGAGCGCCAGGTAGAGCGCGAGCGCACTGTATTCGGCGTAGAAAGTCGGGATCGGATACGTGTGGTTGACGACGGCGAAAGGGATCGTCAACGCCAGGCACAGGACCGCAAAACAAAGATAACGCGCAGATTGGGAAGGCATGAGGGACTGGGAACGTCGGGAACCGGCGCACTATACAAAACTTTGCCCCCGCTGTCCGTCGAACGAACGGAATTACGACGAAAACCCCGCCTTTGCCGCAAAAACGACCCGCACGGCGCGGCGGCCCCGTAAATGCTGCCGCCGCGCTTCGATGCGTTCTTTACCGCGGTGACCCGCTTCACGCCGCTCGACTCATATGCCCATCAAGCACGACACTCCGGCGGCGCGAGATTGGCCGCCAAGGTGGGCGGATCAACCGGCAGCGGTCCCGAGCCCGGCGGCGGCAACGACGAAACCGTCTTTGCCGCCGCAAAACATTCCCACGTGACCGAGCCCGCCTGCACCACGCCGCGACTCAGCGTCACGCGGGCGGTGGGCGTCTCGGCGTTGTCCGGCGTGGACGGAACCAGCACGAGCGTGTTCGAGCCCGCCGGCGCGACGCGGGTCGAATACGCGATGGTGATCTGCCCCGTGTCGCTATCGACGTGAATGGACTCGACATTGCGCGTACCCGGCGGCGACGCGTAGCCACCCGCGAAGTCCGCGCCGCTGGCCGCGTTCTCGGCTACCGCCAGCCGCGCCGAGGCCGCCAGCGCGATGCCCTCGCCCACCCAGCTGCGCGCCAGATAATCCTGATAGGCAGGAATCGCGTAGGCCGCGACCACGCCCACGATCGCCAGCACGATCATCAACTCAATGAGCGTAAAGCCCCGCACCAGCATGTCCCTGGCCCGTCCCAACCACCACACGCGCGGCTCGCGCGGCGCGTGCATCACACCTAGCAACAACGTTGTCATCTCTGCTCCCGGGAAAACGAAAAAAGCGCCCTGCCGCGCAATGCGAACAGGACGCTTCGATCGTATTCAGAGCGAGCCTTCGGCGACAGTCGTCCGAATGGCCTAGGTCCAACAAGGCCTCAGCCCGCCGCACGCCTCCCCGCTTCGAGCGCGCGCCGCTTGAGCAACCATCCAAGGGCGACAACCAGCACCGCGCCGGCCACCCGCGCCGCGTAGATCGCGAACTCGGTGTTGAGCGCGGGCCAGCGGTCGATGAACGGATCATCGATGATCAGGCCGCCCGCGATCCAGCCCAGCAGCCCCGCGCCGAGCAGCACGACCATCGGAAAGCGGTCGATCAGCTTCAGCACCAGCGTGCTGCCCCACACGATCAGCGGAATGCTGACGACCAAGCCGAAGATCACCAGCGTCAGCCGATGACGCGGATCCGCCGCCTCCGCCGCGCCCGCGATGGCGATCACGTTGTCGAGGCTCATCACGGCATCCGCGACGATGATGGTCTTCACCGCGGCCCAGAGACGGTCGGATGCGTCGATCTCGTGCTCGCCGTGCTCCGGCTGGAGCAGCTTCACGCCGATCCACAGCAGCAGCAGCCCGCCGACGAACTTGAGGAAGGGAATGTCCAGCAGCAGCACCGCGAAGGCGATCAGCACGACGCGCAGGATGATGGCGCCGAGCGTGCCGAACACGATGCCGCGCGTGCGCTGCCGGTCCGGCAGATTGCGGCACGCGAGCGCGATGACGACGGCGTTGTCGCCGCCGAGGAGGATGTCGATCACGATGATCTGGACGACGGCGCCCCAGTGAAGCGTAGAGAAGAATTCGAGCATGGTGCAGAGCGAAAACGGAGGCGAAAAAAAAGCGAGGAAGCAACGCTCCCTCGCTTGGCATCGGCTCATACGAAAGGAATCAGTAAGAGTACCAAACCCTCGCGTAGTTTGTCCGCTTCGGTATTAGATGACCGACTTCAGCAGGCGGGCCATCTCGGACGGGTTCTTCGTGACCTTGATGCCGCACGCGTCCATGACTTCGAGCTTGGCGTCCGCCGTGTCCGCACCGCCCGAGATCAGCGCGCCTGCGTGGCCCATGCGCTTGCCCGGAGGCGCCGTGACGCCCGCGATGAAGCCGACCACCGGCTTCTTCATGTTGTCCTTGATCCAGTAGGCCGCGTTCGCTTCGTCCGGGCCGCCGATCTCGCCGATCATGATGACGGCGTCCGTATCCGGATCGTCGTTGAACATCTTCATCACGTCGATGTGCTTCAGACCGTTGATCGGATCGCCGCCGATACCGACCGCCGACGACTGGCCAAGACCCAGCGCCGTCAGCTGGCCGACTGCTTCATACGTCAGCGTGCCCGAGCGCGACACCACGCCAATGCGGCCCTTCTTGTGGATGTGACCCGGCATGATGCCGATCTTCAGCTCGTCCGGCGTGATCGTGCCGGGGCAGTTCGGTCCGAGCAGCAGCGTCTTGCGGTTTTCGCGGCGCATGCGGTCCTTGATTTCGAGCATGTCGCGAACCGGAATGCCTTCCGTGATGCAGATCGCGAGATCGAGATCGGCTTCGACGGCTTCCCAGATCGCCGCGGCAGCGCCCGCGGGCGGCACGTAGATCACCGAAACCGTGGCGCCGGTTTCGGACTTTGCTTCCTTGACGGACGCATAGATGGGGATGCCTTCGAAATCCTCGCCCGCGCGCTTCGGGTTCACACCCGCGACGTAGGCTTCACGGCCATTCGCGTATTCGCGGCAGGCGCGCGTATGGAACTGACCGGTCTTTCCGGTGATGCCCTGCGTGATGACCTTCGTGTCTTTGTTGATCAGAATCGACATGTAGTGACCTCTGTTCGTTTGGCGTCGCCAAGGCCTGGGCCCCGCGCCGCCATTCGTATCTGGTGGAACGCTCTTCTAAGGCAGGCAGCGCGTGCGCTTACTTGCCTTCGGCAGCCGCGACGACCTTCTGCGCAGCTTCTTCCATGCTGTCAGCCGAGATGATCGGCAGGCCGGAATCCGCCAGCATCTTCTTGCCGAGGTCCTCGTTCGTGCCCTTCATGCGCACGACCAGCGGCACCTTCAGGTCCACCGCCTTCGACGCGACCATCACGCCTTCCGCGATCACGTCGCAGCGCATGATGCCGCCGAAGATGTTCACGAGGATCGCCTTCAGGTTCGGATTCTTCAGCATCAGCTTGAAGGCTTCCGTGACCTTCTCGGTCGTGGCGCCGCCGCCGACGTCGAGGAAGTTGGCCGGCTCTCCGCCGAACAGCTTGATGGTGTCCATCGTGGCCATTGCGAGACCCGCGCCGTTCACCAGACAGCCGATGTTGCCGTCGAGCGAGATGTACGCGAGGTCGAACTTCGACGCTTCGACTTCAGCCGGATCTTCTTCGTCCAGATCGCGGTACGCGACGATTTCCGGGTGGCGGAACAGTGCGTTCGCGTCGAAGTTGAACTTCGCGTCGAGCGCGATCACCTTGCCGTCGCCGGTCACGATCAGCGGATTGATTTCCGCGAGCGATGCGTCGGTTTCGTAGAACGCCTTGTACAGGCCTTGCAGGATCGCGCGCGCTTGCGGGATCGATGCGTCCGGAATGCCGATCTTGCGGGCCAGGTCGTCCGCGTCCTTGTCCTGCAGGCCGGTCGACGGCTCGACGGCGAACTTGTGCAGCAGTTCCGGCGTCTTTTCCGCGACTTCCTCGATGTCCATGCCGCCTTCGCTCGACGCCATCACGACGACCTTCTGCGTCACGCGATCCAGCACGAGGCCGACGTACAGTTCCTTCTTGATGTCCGCGCCTTCTTCGATCAGCAGGCGGTTCACCTTCTGGCCTTCCGGGCCGGTCTGGTGTGTGACGAGCTGCATGCCGAGGATCTGGTTCGCGTACTCGCGGACCTGTTCGATCGACTTCGCGACCTTCACGCCGCCGCCCTTGCCGCGGCCGCCAGCGTGGATCTGCGCCTTGACGACCCAAACCGGGCCGCCCAGCTCTTCCGCGGCCTTGACCGCATCATCCACCGAGAACACGGGTGTGCCGCGCGGGACCGCGACGCCGAATTTCCGCAGGATTTCCTTACCCTGGTACTCGTGAATCTTCATGCGTGATTCCTTCAGTCTGAGAGTTGGAGTGAACTTCTATGTGTTTGAACCGCTGATTCTTCGATTCTTGTTTGAATGCCGTGCGACCGCGTGAGCGCGTGCGCTGCACGAGGCGAACTATGTCTCCCGCCTGTCTTTCGGGTCTGCTTGCTCGCTGGTTTGCGCGCTTGCATCTTGCATGGCGACCGTGGATTTTTTTTCTGCCGGCGTGTAGCCGAACCAGCGCGGGTAATGTTCCTTGACCGCGGGACCGTCGAAACGCAACGCGTGACAGCGGCCGAGCTGGAACGGCGGCTCTTCGGGCGCGTTGCGGTCGGGCTGGCTGGCGTCGGCACGCTTGAACGGGTTGCCGTTTTCGATCTTCCAGACATCGCCCGCGAAGGCCTGGACGGCCGCGGTCGGCAGCACGCCGCACAGTTCCGTGAGATGCGTGCAGCCGGCCGTGCCGCGCAACGCCTGATTGGCTTCGCGGCGAAAATTCTGCAGGAGGTTGAGGCCGATGAGCTTGCGATAAGCCGTGTTGGACTCGGCGCACAGTTCGCCATAGGGCGACCAGTCGGACGATGCTTCCGCGCCGACGATGGTGCAATTGCGGTCGATGGTAATGCGCAGCCAGAGTTCATGGATCGGCAGGCCGAGCGGCCGGACGCCCGTCGCGAGTGTGAAGTCGCGCGGTTTCTCATCGGTTAGACAGGCTTCGATATCCCACAGACCATCTTCGCGCTCGAAGGCTTCCAGCCGAATTGCGCGTCGATGGCGCAAGTGTCGGGGAGCGGAAGGCGAGAGAGGCATGCTGGAGTGAGCCGGTACGGAGAAAATCGTGCGATTTTAGCATATTGGGTATTTCCGGCCGGACATGGCCCTGAGGGTTGGCGCATGCGGCTGGCGTGCGCTGGGTCATGCCCTTGGTAGTGCGCTGTGTAGTGCGCTGTGTAGTGCGCCGGTTCATGTGGCGCGATGCAGGCTCGGGCGGCGGCGCTCAGTCGTCGACGATCTCTTCGCTCCAGTCCTCGTCGCCACCCTTCAGGATCTTGCTGATCGTGCCACCGGAGAAACCCCGCGCCGCCAGGAAGCGCGCTTGCTTGGCGCGTTCCGCGGGCGTCTCCGGCAAGGCGCCGTACTTCTTCTCCCAGACCGCCTGCGCGCGAGCGGTCTCGGTTTGCGCGAGCTTGTCGGCGGTCTCGCTGATGAGCGACTCGCCGACCGCATGGCGCTTCAACTCGCCGATGATCCGGCTGCCGCCCATGCGCGCGGCCCGCCGATGCACGACGCTTTCCACGAAGCGTTCGTTCGACAGCCAGCCGTCGCGCTCCAGTTCGTCAAGCACGGCGTCGAGGGAATCGGCTTCACCGACGTAGGGACTCAACTTTCGCGACAACTCGGCACGGCTATATTCGCGACGCGACAGTGCCGCAAGCGCCCGCCCTTTTAACGAGCGCTTCGGACGCCTTGGGTCGTTCGCCTCCGCAACTGAAGTCTTGCGTGTGCGCTGGCTTGTGCGCGTGAACACCGCTTCTTCCGCCACGGCCGATGGTGCTTCCTCAGGCGCGCATTGCTCGAATGGCTCGAACGGGTCGGCGTCGTCGAAGGGATCTGTGAATGATGGAGGCGCTGGCTGAGCGAACCGGGGGGCGGACGCGGGCCCGACTGAGCCCGGTGCGCACTTGGCACGCGGAGCCTGTGGCTGTTCGGTAGCCTGCTTCAGCAGGACGCGAGCGTGTGCGAGACGCGTTGAGCGAGGGCTTGCGTCGCTTGCATTGGATTGAGCGTCCGAGGCGTCCGATGCAGGCGCGATATCCGATGCCGAAGCCGGCTCGTCCGACCGACCGCCCATGCTTGCCCCGGAAACGCGACGCGCCGACGCGAAAGACTTCTTCGCGTCGGCGCGTTTCTTGTCGCCGCGTGGGAATGCGCCTTTGGACGAGGCACCGCGCCGTTCGCTGCTTCTTTCATAGCGATCGACAGATGCGCCACCTTCTTCGTTAGCCTCATCCGCCGAACCGAGCTTCGAATCAGCCTTCGAATCCGTCTTCGAATTTGCCTTCGAACCGGGCCGGCGCCTGAGCATCGTCCTTCAGGCTCGACGCTTATTCTTCGTCGGCCACTACGGCCTTGGCGACAACCGCTTCACCCATTGCAGCCACGCCCAGCGATTCGCGGATCTTGTTCTCGATCTCGCGCGCGATGTCCGGATTCTCGCGCAGGAATTCACGCGCATTGTCCTTGCCCTGACCGATACGGTCGCCGTTGTAGCTGTACCAGGCACCGGCCTTGTCGACCAGCTTGGCCTGCACGCCAAGGTCGATGATTTCGCCCTGACGCGAGATGCCTTCGCCATACAGGATGTCGAAGATGGCTTCGCGGAACGGCGGCGCGACCTTGTTCTTCACGACCTTCACGCGCGTTTCATTGCCGATGACTTCGTCGTTCTTCTTGATCGAGCCAATGCGGCGGATATCCAGACGCACCGACGAGTAGAACTTGAGCGCATTGCCGCCGGTGGTGGTTTCCGGATTGCCGAACATCACACCGATCTTCATGCGGATCTGGTTAATGAAGATGACGAGGCAGTTCGTGCGCTTGATGGTGCCGGTAAGCTTGCGCAGCGCCTGCGACATCAGACGCGCCTGAAGACCCGGCAGCGAGTCGCCCATTTCGCCTTCGATTTCCGCCTTCGGCACGAGAGCAGCCACAGAGTCGATGACGATCATGTCGATGGAACCCGAGCGCACCAGCGCGTCCGCAATTTCGAGCGCCTGCTCGCCCGTGTCCGGCTGCGAGATCAGCAGCTCCGACACGTTCACGCCGAGCTTGCCTGCGTATTGAACGTCGAGCGCGTGTTCCGCGTCGATGAAGGCCGCCGTGCCGCCGAGCTTCTGCATTTCGGCAACGACCTGCAGCGTGAGCGTGGTCTTGCCCGACGATTCCGGACCGTAGATTTCCACCACTCGGCCACGCGGCAAACCGCCGACGCCGAGCGCGATGTCCAGACCGAGCGAACCGGTGGACACCACCTGAATGTCTTCGACCGCCTCACCTGCGCCGAGCCGCATGATCGACCCTTTGCCGAATTGCTTTTCGATCTGCGCGAGCGCGGCGGCCAGGGCCTTGCTCTTTTCCGCAGTCATTCCAGCCGGGCCTTTCTTGCTTTCTTCCATGAATCGTCCTTTGCTATGATGAACGGCGTCTGAGGCAGTGTTCACGGGCATTTTCGCTGCTCGAACGAGCTTCTCGAAAGGCCTTTTCACACGCACGCAGACACTGTATAAAAAAACAGTAGTTTTTGCAAGCGGGTAGCGCCGCGACGCAGCTTTTTTTCCGCGTCACGCAAGTTGCACACCCCTGCGCAAGAACTGCAAATACACCTGGAGACCGCCGCGCCGGGCGACATTCGGTGCCGGCAATGCCGCTGCGCTTCGCCGCGCATGGGGCGTACCAAGGCGCACACGACGATGCGAATCCTCATTGCCGAAGACGACAGCATACTCGCGGACGGTCTCGTCCGATCACTCCGCCAATCGGGCTATGCCGTTGATCATGTGAAGCATGGCGTCGAGGCGGATACCGCCCTTTCGCTACAGACTTTCGACCTCCTGATCCTCGATCTCGGCTTGCCGCTGATGCCCGGCCTGGAGGTGCTGCGCCGCCTGCGCGCACGCAATTCGCAGATGCCCGTGCTGATCCTCACCGCCGCCGACAGCGTCGACGAACGCGTGAAGGGACTCGACCTCGGCGCGGATGACTATATGGCCAAGCCCTTCGCGCTCAACGAGCTCGAAGCGCGCGTGCGGGCGCTGACGCGGCGCGGCGCCGGCGGCGGCCCGACGGTCGTGAAGCACGGCTCGCTCTGCTTCGACCAGGTCGGGCGCATCGCGACGATCGGCGAGCAGGTCATCGACTTGTCCGCGCGCGAACTTGGCGTGCTCGAAGTGCTGCTGCAGCGAAGCGGCCGGCTCGTGTCGAAGGAACAGCTCGTCAATCATCTGTGCGAGTGGGGCGAGGAAGTCAGCAACAACGCCATCGAGGTCTACGTGCACCGGCTGCGCAAGAAGATCGAGCCGAGCGGCGCGAAGATCATCACGGTACGCGGGCTCGGTTACACGCTGGAGAAAACGGGCGCGTCGTCGAATGGCGCGGGGCCGCAGCCGCCGGCCGACCCGATGCCCGCCAGCCATCACTACAAGTAGGCGGTATGGCGTCGTCGGCTTCCACTGAATCGCGCGCGCCGAAGCCCTCCGCTGACGCCTCCGCCGACTCCGACACGCTGCGCGACGCGCGCTACGCCAACCCGTTCGCGCCGCCCGACGAACTCGAACCCGATACGCACGCGCATCCGCGCTCGCTCTTCGGCGAAATTCTCGACTGGATGCTGGCGCCGCTGCTGCTGCTCTGGCCGATGAGCATCGCGGTGACCTATCTCGTTGCCAAGTCGATCGCCAACGGGCCCTTCGACCGCGCGCTCGAAGCCGACGCCTACGTGCTGGCGCGGCAGATCCAGCCGGTCAACGGCGTCGCGGAGCTGCGCCTGCCCGATGCCACCCGCGACTTCCTGCGCGCCGACAACATCGACAGCGTGTTCTTCCAGGTGCTCGGCACGCGCGGCGAGCTGGTCGGCGGCGACCGCGACATGCCGCTGCCGCACGACGACGACCGGCCGCAGCCCGGCATCGTCGAATTCCGCGACGACGTATTGCGTGGCAACGACATCCGCGTCGCCTACACCACGGTCGATCTGCCCGGACTCGCGCCCGGACGCGATCCGGCCAGCACCCAGCCGGTGCTGGTGCAGGTCGCCGAGACGCTCGACAAGCGCAGCCAGCTCGCCAACGACATCATCAAGGGCGTGATCCTGCCGCAGTTCGTGATCCTGCCGCTCGCGATCATCCTGGTGTGGTTCGGCCTGTCGCGCGGGCTCGCGCCGCTGCATGCGCTGCAGTCGAACATCCGGGCGCGTCGTCCGGACGATCTTTCGCCGCTGGAAGCGGACCGCGCCCCGCCGGAGATCGCGCCGCTGGTCGCCTCGTTCAACGATCTGCTCACGCGGCTCGAACAGAACATGGAGTTCCAGAAGCGTTTCATCGCCGATGCCGCGCATCAGATGAAGACGCCGCTCGCGGGCTTGCGCATGCAGGCCGAGTTCGCGATGCGCCAGGAGGTGTCGGCGGAGGTGCAGCGCTCGCTGGAGCAGATCGCGACGAGTTCCGAACACGCGGCCCGCCTCGTCACGCAACTGCTGGCGCTGGCGCGTGCCGAGAATCGCGCGGCGGGCGGCATTTTCTCGCGCATCGAGCTGACGACGCTCGCACGGCTCGCGGTGCGCGACTGGGTGCAGCCTGCGCTCGCCAAGCGCATGGACCTGGGCTTCGAGGAGCCGCCGCATCCGGTGGAGGTGGAAGGCAATGTCGTGATGCTGCGGGAGATGCTCTCGAACCTGATCGACAACGCGATCCGCTACACGCCCGCGGGCGGGCGCATCACCGTGCGCGTGCGGATGGATGACGCTCACCTCGACCTCGTGCATCTCGAAGTGGAAGACTCGGGGCTGGGCATTCCGGCGGCGGAGCGCGGGCGCGTGGTGGAGCGGTTCTACCGCATTCTCGGGCGCGAAGGCGACGGCAGCGGGCTGGGGCTTGCGATCGTCAAGGAGATCACGACGATGCATGGCGGCACGCTCGCGATCGAGGATCACGTGTATCAGGACAGTCCACGGCTGGCTGGAACCCTTGTGCGGGTCAGTCTTAAGCGGGTTTATCCTGCCCGGGACAAACCCTGACCGTCAGGATCGATTCTTCCCTTCTCGGGCGTCAGAAGCCCGACGTTGCCCGAAAATAGACGATCGTTTGCACCACGATTCCGTCAAATCGGGGCGTTCAGCCAGCAATAGCGCATCTGACGGCCTGACGCCGCGCGTCAGAACGCCGTAAGTTTTCGTTCCAATAATCGTTGCACCGGAGCCGCCAGGTCGCGGACCGATATATTCGAAAAATTCAAATCAGCACAGGAGGCGGTACATGGCTACGGTTGAGGGGCGCGTTTCGCACGCACCGATGACGGCGGACGAAAAGAAGGTCATCTTCGCTTCGTCGCTCGGGACGGTGTTCGAGTGGTACGACTTCTATCTGGCGGGCTCGCTCGCCGTGTACATCAGCAAGACCTTCTTCTCGGGCGTCAACCCGACGGCCGGCTTCATCTTCACCCTGCTCGGCTTCGCGGCGGGCTTCGCGGTGCGTCCGTTCGGCGCGATCGTGTTCGGGCGGCTCGGCGACATGGTCGGGCGCAAGTACACGTTCCTCGTGACGATCGTCATCATGGGCCTGTCGACGTTCCTGATCGGCTTCCTGCCGGGTTACGCGACGATCGGCATCGCGGCGCCGGTCATCTTCATCGCGATGCGTCTGTTGCAGGGCCTGGCGCTCGGCGGCGAGTACGGCGGCGCGGCGACCTACGTCGCGGAGCACGCGCCTTCGAACAAGCGCGGCGCGTGGACGGCGTGGATCCAGACCACGGCGACGCTCGGCCTGTTCATCTCGCTGATCGTGATTCTCGCGGTGCGCACGGCGGTTGGGGAAGAACAGTTCGGCGCGTGGGCGTGGCGCATCCCGTTCCTCGTGTCGATCCTGCTGCTGGCCATTTCGGTGTGGATCCGGATGAAGCTACATGAATCGCCGGTGTTCGAGCGCATCAAGGCCGAAGGCAAGACCTCGAAGGCGCCGCTCACCGAAGCGTTCGGCGAGTGGAAGAACCTGAAGATCGTGCTGCTGGCGTTGTTCGGCCTGACGGCGGGCCAGGCGGTCGTGTGGTACACGGGCCAGTTCTATTCGCTGTTCTTCCTCACGCAGACGCTCAAGGTGGACGGCACCAGCGCGAACATCATGGTCGCCGTGGCGCTCCTGATCGGCACGCCGTTCTTCGTGTTCTTCGGCTCGCTCTCGGATCGCATCGGACGCAAGCCGATCATCATGGCCGGCTGCCTGATCGCGGCGCTCTCGTTCTTCCCGCTGTTCAAGGCGCTCGCGCACTACACCAATCCGACGCTCGAGGCCGCGACGCAAAAGTCTCCGATCGTCGTGATCGCCAATCCGGACGAGTGCTCGTTCCAGTTCAATCCGGTGGGAACGGCGAAATTCACGTCGTCGTGCGATATCGCGAAGGGCGCGCTGTCGAAGGCCGGCCTGAACTACGAGAACGTGGCGGCGCCGGCGGGCACGCAGGCGCAGATCAAGGTGGGCGAAACAGTCGTCAACACCTATGACGGCAAGGGCGCCGACGCCAAGGCCCAGGGCGCCGCGTTCGACAAGACGCTCGCCGGCACGCTGAAGAGCGCGGGCTATCCGCCAAAGGCCGATCCGGCGCTGATCAATTGGCCGATGGCGATCGTGGTCCTGACCATCCTCGTGATCTTCGTGACGATGGTGTACGGGCCGATCGCGGCGATGCTGGTCGAGATGTTCCCGGCGCGGATCCGCTATACGTCGATGTCGCTGCCGTATCACATCGGCAATGGCTGGTTCGGCGGCTTTCTGCCGGCGACGGCCTTCGCGATCGTCGCGGCCAAGGGCGATATCTACTCGGGGCTGTGGTATCCGATCGTGATTGCGCTGGCGACGTTCGTGATCGGCATGCTGTTCGTGAAGGACACGCGCAAGTCGAACGTGTATCACGAGGATTGAGGAGGCTGGGTCGGGCCGTCTTAAGAAATCGCTGGGAGAGGCTTGACAGCCCGAACCGCCCTCTGCATAATCTCGTCTTTCGGCGAATTAGCTCAGCCGGTTAGAGCGACGGAATCATAATCCGCAGGTCCGGGGTTCGAATCCCTGATTCGCCACCAGCTTCAAGAAAAAAGCCGCTGTTCTAAAAGGACAGCGGCTTTTTTGCGTCTGCGCGGCAAGAGTCCTCGCGGCAAGAGTCCTTTGAAGCGGCGCGTGTCAGGTTCCAGCGATGCTCTGGAGACGGATTCGGAGAACATGCCATGACGCACCCATACCTGTGTCCGCGCTATGCGTTCGGCTCGTTCTCCAGAGGTTCAAGCGTGCCGTCCGACCTCACTTCAAATGTGTAAAGACTGCGTTGCGGCGTCTCGCCTAGCTCCACAAGCTCGCTCAGAATTTTTCCATCCCACCAGACCACAGTCCAAGCGGGCAGTGCTCGCTTGATAGCGCGTGCAATCGCGAGTCCTTCCGCATTGAACTTGTCCCAGTTCAACCGGTTCTGACGCTCCTCCGGCGGCTTGAAATCATCGTTGATGTTGTACCAGTCGGCCCACTGCGCGAGCCGAAGTTTCAAGTCGTTCGGCACCGGAAGTTCTTCCGGATCCATGTGCATGCCGTCGAAGTGCCAGATGCAGTTCGACGCATAGTCCGGCATGACCCGGACGTGAACAGGGTTCTCGTCAATCTCAAACTCGTCTTCTTCGTGCTTTGACATGTCTTGAAGTTCGGTGTCAGTCGATTCAGGCGGCGCACATCACCATTGCGCCCGATTCTCGCACGCGAATATGAGCCCACGGATGAAGGGGGTGTTGTTCATCACCAGATCGGCAATCTCAGCCGCTCAATCCCACGTTGAAAGAAAGACGGCGCAAAGGCATCCCCGCGAAGTTTGCTTACAAATGTCACACCTCTCGCGTCCACCGCGCGCGCCGCATCGCGTTTATGGCAGACAGGCACCCGCGCTTCGCATGCCGACAACCGGAGTCACCGCCATGAACGCCCTTCCCCAGATCCCGTCCGACGTCCCGACGAAAGCCTCGCGCATTCATCCGCTGGTCGCGGCTGCGGCCGTATCGGTGATCCTTGCCTGCGGCACCGGCATCGCGGCGATGACCGGGCTGCTGCCGTCTTCGAAGGCCACCGCCAACACGGTCACCGCGTCGCCGCTCGTCGACACGCAGGTGGCCAAAGCGGCATCGTCACCCTCGCCGTCAGCGAGCCAGAAGAACACCCCCCTGCCCCGCGCAGTACGCGGACATCACGTGAACCCTGCCCGCCCCGTCGAGCCGGTTCGCGAGACCGTCCAGCCCGCGCAGAATCCCGTCCCCGCCTACGATCCCTACGCCGGCCAGGTGACCGCCGTCAACGCCGTGCAGACCGCGCAACCGACGACGGGCATCGGTGCGGTCGGCGGCGCGGTGGTCGGCGGCCTCGCGGGCACGCAGATCGGCCAAGGCCGCGGCCGCACGGCAGCGACGATTCTCGGCGCGATCGGCGGGGGCCTCGCGGGCAACCAGATCGAGCATGTCGTGCACAAGACGACCACCTATCAAGTGCAGGTCCGCATGAACGACGGCAATCTTCGCAGCTTCAACTACGACGCCGCGCCGGGCGTGGCGGTCGGCCAGAAGGTGCGTGTGTCGGGTGAGACCTTGACGCCCGCCTGAGACAAAAGACTCATCGCTTAAGACAAGCCTAATTTTCCGGTGCGAAGATGCATTCCATGTCGAATGCATCCGCGCAACCCGCGTCCCGGCGTCGCGCAGCGCGTCGGCCCACGCGAGAAACTCAATCGGGAGTGCTTCTGTGAAGAAGAAATCGAGCAGCATGAAATCCAGCCGTCCGGCCATGTCGCCGTTGCTCCGCTCGCTGACGTACAGCCGCGCGGCGCGCGAGCCGATGATCGACGGCATGTTGTTGCAGTGCTACGCCGCACTCGACGCATTCGATCGTGGCCACGGCTCGCAGACGCTCTTCATGACACTGTGCCGTCATCTGCTGGTCGCCGAGGAACTGTGTCAGCTCGGCCACGCAGCCGATTGCGCCGACGACATCACGGTCGCGCACGAAGCGCTCGTCGCACTGGATAACCGACACTCCGCCGAAGGCACATGGATTCTCGATGCCGACGCGCACGCTCAACTCTGCACGGCGCTCGCGCTCTTCGGTCAGCAACTGGAGGAAGCGACGCTCGAACATATCGCCCAGGCGGAAGCGCGGATGGTCACGCAATCGCTGCTCGCCGCGAGCATGCGTTCGAGTCTCAAGCGCGCTCAAGTTGCGTGATGCCTGATGATCGGTGGCGTGTTCGCAACACATGACATCCGTACTTTCCCGCAAAGCGTGCAGCAACGGGAACAAGTGTTTGCAAACGTACAGTCAGACGAATCAACGCTCACGATACTTGTCCTTAGCGCACGGGGGGAAGCAGTACGGCGCGCTGAGAGACCGAGAAACAGGATGGGCGGCACTCGAACGGTTCGTTGATGGAAGCAGAGCGCACAAGCTGGATCACAACAACAACACGCGCATGCTTTTGACAACGGCCCTGTGAGTCGCAGGCAAACAAGCCGACGCTCCGACAACACGATGTTCAAAAGCCGGCTTGCGCCGGCTTTTTCTTTTGCTGTCACGCTGAAGTCCAACGCTGAACGACGAAACACATTCAGCGATATCGCGAAAAAACCCTTCGTGCGCACTCCGCGCACCAGACGCGCGGCGCAAGCTCTGCACGGGCGCTCCAGACATGACCGTACGCGCACTGCCATTGAAGCGGCGTGGCGTCATCGACATAGCCTGGCGAGAGCAGCAAGCCGCCGCGTGCCTGTGCCATGTCGCGCAGACGTCGCGTCGCCGCATCGGGACGCTGCAACGCGCAGTTCATGCACCGCACGTTCTGCGACGCTTCGAGCGACGCATCCCACGCATGTCCGCACGCGCACGTCCACAGCATGGACGTATCCGGGTTCCCGCCACTCGCTGCGCGTTCCCGATAGCGCGCTGCTGCCGCCATCGATTGACGATGCGCGTTACGTTTGTCCGGGCGAGCCATAGGGTGCCAGGGCGTGGTCAGTGCTGACCGCCGCGGATCGACTCGGAGCGCGAGGTCGTCACGACCGTGCCGTCCGGGCCGAAGTGCGCGTTGAACATCGCGTCCTGATTCACGCCGTCCTCCAGCCAGTGCCAGCTCCACACACGCTCCTTCTTGAGCGGATATTCGGCGATGGCCGTCGGCTTGCCCAGCAGCCTGCGGGCTTCGTCCATGGTCATGCCGGGGCGCACCTTCGCGAAGTTCGCGGCAGTCAGGACCTGCGTGACCGAGACAAAGCGGCCGTTGGCATCGAGATCGACCATATAGGTATTCGTGCCGGCCGGGCCGCGCGGATATTCGAGGCGCTTGCTGCCGTCAGTGAAGTTCCGTTCGGACTCGGGCTCGCCCATCTGGTCGCGGATCTGCGCCTCGGTCGTGACGCCCGGCTGCAGATTCTTGAGCAGCAGCGTGTCCGGCTTCACCGCATTGAAGAACGCCTTGAGCTTGTTCAATGCATCCTCGCCTGGTTGCTGATCGCAGCCCGACAGCAGCGCCACGGCCGATACCGCGACCCACGCGCTGCACACGATCTTTCTCATCTTCGCCCCCTTCGCCTGCGTGTCGATGCGCGGAATCAGCCGCCGGCCGAGCCCAGCAGCGGCATCGGATCGATGGCGGCGCCCGCCTTTCTCACTTCGAAGTGCAGTGCCGGCGTGCCGCTCGGGCCGGTGCCCATGTCGGCGATGGTTGCGCCCTGCTTGACGGTGTCGCCTTCCTTCACGAGCAGCTTTTCGTTGTAGGCGTAGGCGGTGAGATAGTCGTTGCCGTGCTTGACGATGATCATGCGGCCATACGAGCGCAAGCCGCTGCCCGCATACACGACCTTGCCGGCCGCCGCGGCCTTGACCGGCTGGCCGACCTTGCCTTCGATGTCGATGCCCTTGTTGCCGCTCGCCCCGAACTTGCGGACGACATCGCCGTGCGCCGGCCACGCGAAGGTGCCCTTGCCCACGGGCGCGCTGCTGGTGCTCGCGTGTTCTGTGGCCGGAGCCGGGGCCGGCTTCGCGGCCGCCGCCTTGTCGGGCGTGGGCAGGAGCGGCGGCTGCGCCGACTTCGCCGTCGATGAAGACGCCGTGCCCGACACCGCAGCCACGGTCGAGCCCGGCGGCGCAATACGCAAGACCTGTCCGATGTTGACCTGCTTGCTCTCGGGCAGATGGTTCCACGCGATCAGGTCGGCGGGTTGCTGCTTGAAGGTGCGCGAGATGCCATAGAGCGTGTCGCCCGGCTGGACCCGATAGAGGCCCGCTCCAACCGGCGCGAGCGGTGCAAGCGGTGCGGCGGCGGGCGCCGCGAGCGGCACCGGCGCCGCGGTCGTCATGCCCGCCGACGCGCTCTGCACGACCGGCGGCGCACTGCTCACCGAACTTTCGACGATCGGCGCCGGCGTGCGCGGCGTCGACGAACACGCGGCCAGACCGGCCGCCATCCCCGCTGCGAGCAGCGTACGCGTAATCGAACGATGCGTGCTCGACTCCCGCGCCGCCTGCACCTCAAACGCTTCCATGTGCATCACCACCTGCTTTCTCATGCTTTTCGTCTTGATCTTTTCTGACTTTGCGTCCGCGTCGGCACGCGGCTTCATTCCTTGCGCCGCTCATGCCGCCTGCGCCGCGCGGATCCCGATTGCTGGAACAGCACACACCTCGCCAGCATAAAACATTGGCGGGGCGAATTCGTTCAAATGAGCCAAACGATACCCATCGTCCGGCTCCGTGAGCGCTTGCCGGGCCCTCAGGCCTTGGAGTTGCGTCGGCTCATTTTCCACAGCGCGCCGAGCAACACCGGCACGATCGCCGCGCCGATCCCCACCAGCACGATCACATTCAGATACTGCTTGATGAACGGAATGTTGCCGAAGAAGAAGCCGAGCAGCACGAGCAGCAGCACCCAGAACAGCGCGCCGAGCACATTGAACAACTGGAAGCGCGAATGGCTCATGCCGGACACGCCCGCGACGAACGGCGCGAAGGTCCGCACGATCGGCACGAAACGCGCAATCACGATGGTCTTGCCGCCGTGACGCTCGTAGAAGTTGTGTGTCTTCTGCAGCGCGGCGCGGTCGAGAAAGCGTTCGAGCACGGGAATATGGGTGTCGAAGACCTTCGGCCCGATGGCGCGGCCAATCCAGTAATTCAGCGTGTTGCCGGTGATGGCGGCGACCAGCAGCAGCGCGATCAGCGCCAGCAGATTCATCTCGTGGGACGCCGCGAACGCGCCGCCGATGAACAGCAGCGAATCGCCCGGCAGGAACGGGAACACGACAAGCCCGGTCTCGCAGAATACGATCAGGAACAACACCGCGTAGACCCAGGCGCCGTAGCTCTGGATGAAGACCCCCAGCGACTTGTCGATATGCAGGATGAGTCCCAGAAATTGCAGCAGCGTGTCCAAAAGCGTTCCTCGAAAGAAGTCCAGTCGCCGCGGCGAGCGGCGCGTCCGGTGGTCAGAAAAGGGAGTCGCGCCATGATACCGAAGTGCCGCGTCGCGTCAGTTAAAAAGCACGCAGTGGAGCACTTCCTGGGGCGCCTGGGCAAGATGGCCGACGCCTGGGCCGACGCCGGGGCCGACGCGGGCGAATCGCTATAATTCGCCATGGCCGACCTCAACGAACCCTCCGCCGCCGCTTTGACCGCGGATGACCCGCGCCGTTCGCGCGGCATCGCGCCGCTGCCCGACCAGCTCATCAGCCAGATCGCCGCGGGCGAGGTGGTGGAACGGCCGGCGTCGGTAGTCAAGGAACTGCTCGAAAACGCCCTCGATGCCGGCGCCCGGACGCTGCGCATCACGCTCGACGAAGGCGGCGTCAAGCGCATCGTTGTTGCCGATGACGGCTACGGCATGCCGCCCGGCGAGTTGCCGCTCGCGCTGCTGCGCCATGCCACCAGCAAGATCCGCTCGCTCGCCGACCTCGAAGCGGTCGCCACGCTCGGGTTTCGCGGCGAAGCCATTGCGTCGATTGCATCGGTGGCTGAGCTATTCATCACGAGCCGCACCGACGCCTGCCCGCACGCCACCCGCATCGACGCCCAGACGGGCGCGTTGTCGCCCGCAGCGGGCACGACCGGCACGACCATGGAAGTGCGCGAGTTGTATTTCAACACGCCCGCGCGCCGCAAGTTTCTGAAAAGCGAGCAGACCGAACTCGGTCATTGCCTGGAAGTGATCCGCCGCACGGCGCTGGCGCGCCCGGACGTGGCGATCTCGGTGATGCACAACGGCCGTGCCGTCGAGCACTGGAACGCAAGCGATCCGCAGACGCGCGTCGCGAAGATTCTGGGCGAGGTCTTCGAAACCGCGCACCTGCCGCTCGACGAACGCGCCGGACCGCTCGCCGTCTATGGCTGCGCGGGCCTGCCCACCGCCAGCCGCGGCCGCGCCGACCAGCAGTACTTCTTCGTCAACGGCCGCTTCGTGCGCGACAAGCTGCTGACCCACGCGGTGCGCGCCGCCTACGAAGACGTGCTGCACGGCAACCGTTACCCGGCCTACGTGCTGTTTCTCGACCTGCCGCCTGAATCCGTCGATGTGAACGTGCATCCGTCGAAGATCGAGGTGCGGTTCCGCGATTCACGCTCGATTCACCAATACGTGTTCCATGCCGTGCAGCGGGCGCTGGCGCGGCACGCGGGCGCGTCGCCGGAAACGACCTCGGGCGGACACGCGGCGCAATTGCAGGCAACGGGTCCGGCGTCGTTCAGCGCGAAGCCGTTCGCCGGCCAGGATCCGCTGGCCGCGCGCGGCGTGAGCGGCACGAGCGAGAACGGCACCAACTGGCTGCGCCAGTCGCGCATGACCCAGGGCACGCTGCCGGTCGCGCAGCCGCTGGCGCTGTACGACGCGCTGTTCGGGCGCAAGGACGCGGGCGCATCGAGCGGCACGACGTCGCCGGAGACGCGTGACACGCCCTACCCGACATCCGCGCAAACGCCCGTCTGGGCCAGCGACAGCGCCACGCCTGCTACCTGCGGACCCGCCGCTTCCGCGCACGCCGACGACCAGCCACTCGGCTTCGCGGTCGGGCAGATCCACGGCATCTATGTGCTGGCGCAGAACGCGCGCGGACTCGTCCTCGTCGACATGCACGCGGCGCACGAGCGCATTCTCTACGAGCAGTTCAAGCACGCCCTCGGCGATCACACCATCGCCGTGCAGCCGCTGCTGATTCCGGTGTCGATGACAGCGGAGCCGGTGGAAATCGGCATCGTCGAGGAGGAGAAAGAGACGCTCGATGCGCTCGGCTTCGATCTCGCGGTACTTTCGCCGACTTCCATCGCAATCCGCGCCGTGCCCGCGTTGCTGAAGGACGCGGATCTGCAAGCGCTCGCGCGCGCCGTGCTCGCCGATCTGCACGCCTACGGCGGATCGCGCGTGCTGACCGAACGCCAGCACGAACTGCTCGGCACGCTCGCGTGCCACAACGCGGTGCGGGCGAACCGCCGCCTGACGCTCGACGAAATGAACGCACTGCTGCGCCAGATGGAAGCGACGGAGCGCGCGGATCAGTGCAATCACGGGCGGCCGACCTGGTTTCAGTTGACGCTCGCGGATCTCGACCGCCTCTTCATGCGCGGACAATGAGCGCTGCCGCCCTGCCCGTAGCCTGTCTGCTCGGACCGACGGCGTCCGGCAAGACCGCCGCCGCGCTCGCGTTCGCCGCGCGGCATCCGGTCGAGATCATCAGTGTCGACTCGGCGCTGGTGTATCGCGAGATGGATATCGGTACGGCGAAGCCCAGCCTCGAAGAGCGCGCGGCGGCGCCGCATCATCTGATCGACATCATCGATCCGGCCGAGTCCTATTCCGCCGCGCAGTTCCGCGCCGACACGCTGCGGCTGGTCGAGGAGATCGTCGCGCGCGGCAAGCTGCCTTTGCTGGTCGGCGGCACGATGCTCTACTTCAAGGCGCTCACGCAGGGCCTCAACGATCTGCCGGGCGCCGATCCGGCGGTGCGCGCCGCGCTCGATGCCGACGCCGAACGCGACGGCTGGCCCGCGCTGCACGCGCGCCTCGCCACGCTCGATCCGGACACGGCGGCGCGGCTCGCGCCGAACGATTCACAGCGTATCCAGCGCGCGCTCGAAATTCACATGCTGACCGGCCAACCGATGTCCGCGTTGCTCGCCGCGCCGCGCGCGGTCGAGCAGGACACGCGCTGGCGCTTCGTGCCGGTGGCGCTGGAGCCGTCGGACCGGGCGGTGCTGCACGGGCGCATCGAGGCGCGCTTCGATGCGATGCTGGCGCACGGTTTCATCGACGAAGTGAAGCGCCTGCGTGCGCGCGGCGATCTCGATCTGTCGATGCCGTCGATGCGCTGCGTCGGGTATCGGCAGGCATGGGAATATCTCGATGGCGCGACGCCCTACGGCGAGATGCGCGACAAGGGCGTGTTCGCGACGCGTCAGTTGTGCAAGCGGCAGTTGACCTGGCTGCGCGGAATGCCGGAGCGGGTCGTGGTGGATTGTTGCGCGGCGGATGCGACGGAGACGGCGATGGAGGCGCTGGAGCGGGCGGCGCAGCTCTAGCTGCACAAACAAAAAACCCTCGCACACCGCGAGGGTTTCTCTCATTCAGCCCAAAAACCCAGCATCAAAGCACCACGGTCTGCGCCTCGCCCGCCTGGCTCTCGCGCACGACGCCGATCTTCCAGACCTGCTCGCCCGCGCCCGACAACAGACCGATGGCCGCTTCCGCGTCTTCTGCCGCGACGATCACCGCCATGCCGATACCGCAGTTGAACACCCGATGCATCTCCGCATCCGCGACGCCGCCATGCTTCTGCAGCCACGCGAACAGCGGCGGCAACGGCCACGCGCGGTGATCCAGTTCCGCCGTGAGCCCCTCGCGCAGCACGCGCGGAATGTTCTCCACCAGTCCGCCGCCGGTGATGTGCGCCATGCCCTTCACCGTGATGCTCTGCATCGCCTGCAACAGCGGCTTCACGTAGATGCGCGTGGGCGCCATCAGTGCGTCGGCGAGCGTGCGGCCGTCGAAGTCGGCGTTCAGGTCCGGATTCGCGCGCTCGATGATCTTGCGCACGAGCGAAAAACCATTCGAATGAATGCCGCTCGACGCCAGCCCCAGCACGACGTCGCCCGGTTTGATCGTGCTGCCGTCGATGATCTTGCTCTTCTCGACCGCGCCCACCGCGAAACCCGCGAGGTCGTATTCGCCGTCGGGATACATGCCCGGCATTTCCGCCGTCTCGCCGCCGATCAGCGCGCAGCCCGCCAGTTCGCAGCCCTGCGCGATGCCCTTCACCACGTCCGCCGCAGTGTCCACGTCCAGCTTGCCGCAGGCGAAATAATCGAGGAAGAACAGCGGCTCGGCGCCTTGCACGAGGATGTCGTTGACGCTCATCGCGACGAGATCCTGGCCCACGGTGTCGTGGCGCTTCAACGTGAACGCGAGACGCAGCTTGGTGCCGACGCCGTCCGTGCCCGACACGAGCACCGGCTCCTTGTACTTCTTCGGCACCTCGAACAGCGCGCCGAACCCGCCGATGCCACCCAGCACGCCGTCACGCAACGTCTTCTTGGCAAAGGGCTTGATGCGGTCGACGAGCGCGTCGCCTGCGTCGATGTCCACGCCCGCGTCGCGGTAAGACAAACCTTGGGTTTCCGGGGTGGATTTCGGCTGATTCATGGGGGGAGTGCGAGAAGGTCGGTAAAATGCGATTTTACCCGATGATGACCCGCCGACCGATTCTCACGCTGTTGCCACGCGCGAGCATCGCTGCGGCAACGGCGTCCCGGACTCCGGCGCGGCCGCGCGTCGCGCCCGTCATGGCGCGCGCATGGCCGGCGGCCGTGGTCCTGCACACCCGCGTCGCTCATCCGCGCCGCCTGCCCGCGTCGCGCCCCCGCGCGGCCCGGCCGCACGTTTCGAAACCTGCCCGACCCCAGGCCCGACGACTCCGATTCCCGTGCAACGCCAACTGACGCTCGATCTCGGCACGCCGCCGCCCGCCACCTTCGCCAACTTTTTCGCCGCCGGCAATCACGAACTGATTTCGCGGCTGTGCGAACTCGAAGGCGCGCTCGCGGCCGGGCCCGTTGCCGACCGCACGTTCTATATCTGGGGCGAGCCGGGCAGCGGCCGCAGTCACTTGCTGCAGGCGCTGATCCACGAAGCCAGCGGCCACGCGCGTTATCTGAGCCCGCAAAGCGCCCTCAACGCGTTCAACTTCGATCCGCGCGTGACGCTCTACGCCGTCGACGATTGCGATCACCTTTCACCCGCCCAGCAAATCGCGCTCTTCAACCTGTTCAACGAAGTGCGCGCGCATCCGGTGAGCGCGCTCGTGGCGACCGGCAACGACGCGCCGCTCGCGCTCACGGTGCGCGAAGACCTGCGCACGCGGCTCGGCTGGGGCCTCGTGTTCCATCTTCAGCCGCTCTCCGACGACGCCAAGGCCGCCGTGCTGAAGCACGCGGCGCGCGAGCGCGGCATCGTGCTGGCGGACGACGTGCCGGGCTACCTGCTCACGCATTTCCGCCGCGACATGCCAAGCCTGATGGCACTGCTCGACGAACTCGACCGCTTCTCGCTCGAACAGAAACGCGCGGTCACGCGCCCGCTGCTGCGCGCCATGCTGCAACAGGGCGGACGCGGCGCGCCGGCCGACCTGCCCGGCGAGCCGTCCGGTCCGGATGCGCCGCCCGTCGCCACGGACAACGATCCGACCCGCTTCAAGTAAAATGCGCACCCATGAACCTCGCCCTCTTTGATCTCGACCACACGCTCATCCCCACCGACAGCGACCACGAATGGGGCCGCTTCATGGTGAAGCTCGGCATCGTCGACGCGAATTCCTTCGCGCGCCAGAACGATGCCTTCTACGCCGACTACAAGGCGGGCGTGCTCGACATCAACGCCTATCTGCATGCCATGCTCGCGCCGCTCGCGAAGTATTCGCGCGAGCAGCTCACCGACTGGCACGCGCAGTTCATGCAGGAAGTGATCAACCCGCGCATCGTGCCGTCCGCCGTCACGCTGGTGCGCGAGCATCAGGACAACGGCGATCTCTGCTGTCTCGTCACCGCGACCAACGCGTTCATCACCGCGCCGATCGCAGAAGCATTCGGCATCGAAACATTGATCGCCTGCGAAGTCGAAACCGTCGACGATCACCCGCACGGCGCGCTGACCGGCAAGCCGACCGGCACGCCGAGCTATCGCGAGGGCAAGATCGTGCGCGTGGAGCAGTGGCTCGCCACGCTCGGCAAGACGCTCGACGACTTCAAGCACAGCTTCTTCTACAGCGACTCGCATAACGACATCCCGCTCCTCGAGCGCGTCACCGACCCCGTCGCCACCAATCCCGACGACACCCTGCGCGCGCATGCGCAAGCCCGAGGCTGGCGCATTCTGAATCTCTTCGACACACGTGATTAAAAAACTCATCCGCAAGCTGTTCGGGCAAGAAAGCGCCGAATCCACCGGGACCGCGCCCAACGACACGCCGACAGCTTCGCCCGACGCCCGACCCGCCCGCCCCGCCAGCAAGAGCCCGCGCAAGAAAGCCGCCGCGCCGCCCAAGCGCGACCCGAGCGTGCCGGTGATCCTGTCTTCGGAGATCCACGGCATCGATCCGTCGCTGATCTCGAAGAACGCGGTGCGCGTCACCGACGGCCTGCAGCAGGCGGGGCATCGCGCGTTCATCGTCGGCGGCGCGGTGCGCGACCTGTTGCTCGGCGTTGCGCCGAAGGACTTCGACGTCGCCACCGATGCCACGCCCGACCAGGTGCAGAAGCTGTTTCGCCGTGCGCGCATCATCGGCCGGCGCTTTCAGATCGTGCACGTGCAGTTCGGCCAGGACATCATCGAGACCTCGACTTTCCGCGCGCTGATGGACGCGCCGCCCGAGCCCGCCGCCGAACCGCCGCGCCGCCTGAAGCGCGGCGAACTCGACAGCCGCACGCACGCGGTGGATGCGAGCGGCCGAGTGCTGCGCGACAACGTCTGGGGCGAGCAGCACGAGGACGCCACGCGCCGCGACTTCACGATCAACGCGATGTACTACGATCCGGCCACGCAAACCGTGCTGGACTATCACGACGGCATGGCCGACATCCGCGCGCGCTTGTTGCGCATGATCGGCGACCCGGCCACGCGTTATCGCGAGGACCCGGTGCGCATGCTGCGCGTGGTGCGCTTCGCGGCCAAACTCGGCTTCGAGATCGACGAAGCCACGCGCGCGCCCATCAAGGAACTCGCCGACCTGATGAACAACGTGCCGGCCGCGCGTCTGTTCGATGAAATGCTCAAGCTGCTGCTGTCCGGCCATGCGCTCGCGTGTCTCACGCGGCTGCGTCAGGAAGGTTTGCATCACGGCGTGCTGCCCTTGCTCGACGTCGTGCTTGAACAGCCGCACGGCGAGAAATTCGTGACGCTCGCGCTCACCAGCACCGACGAACGCGTACGCGCGGGCAAGTCGGTGTCGCCGGGCTTCTTGTTCGCCACGCTGTTGTGGCACGACGTGCAGACCCGCTGGCAGCAATACACGGCGAACGGCGAGTATCCGGTGCCGGCGCTGCATCGCGCGATGGACGACGTGCTCGACATGCAGACCGAGAAGCTCGCGATCCACAAGCGTTTCTCGTCCGACATGCGCGAGATCTGGGGTCTTCAGCACCGGCTGGAAAAACGCGGCCGCAGTGCGCTGAAGCTGCTCGAACACCCGCGCTTCCGGGCGGGGTATGATTTCCTGCTGCTGCGTTGCGAATCGGGCGAGCTCGATGCGGAGACCGGTCAATGGTGGACCGACTTCATCGAGAGCGATCACGTTGCGCGCGAAGGCTTGCTCACGCAAGGCGGCAAGGAAACCAGCGGCCCGAAGAAGCGGCGCCGCCGCAGCAACGCGAAGCGCCGTTCGGGCGATGCCGCCGCAGCCGGTCCGCAAACCGAAATGAATTCAGGCAGTGTTGACGGCGACGCACCGGACAACGCAAGCAGGCGCGAAGACGCGGACAACGCATGACGCCGGTTTTGGTTACAGTAGCGCAGAGCGACATCGCCTGACTGTGTCGCTTGTCCGCTTCTGCTTTTGCTGAGACCCACGCGTAGGACTTCTGCCATGACGATTGCTTATCTCGGCCTGGGGGCGAATCTCGGCGATGCGCGCCAGACCCTGAAAGACGCCGTCGTGTGTCTCGCCCAGCAGCACACGATCACCGTGCTCGCGAAATCGAGCCTCTACCGGACCGCGCCCATCGACGCCACCGGCGACGACTACTTCAATTGCGTCGTCAAGCTCGAAACCAGCCTGCCCGCCCGCGCGCTGCTGCGCCTGTGCCACGGCATCGAAGAACAGTTCGGACGCGAGCGGCCGTATCGCAACGCGCCGCGCACGCTCGATCTCGACATTTTGCTGTACGGCGCAACGAGCATCGACGAACCGGATCTCGTCGTGCCGCATCCGCGCATGACCGAGCGCGCCTTCGTGCTGGTGCCGCTCATCGAACTCGAACCCGATCTCATCCTGCCCCAGCGCGGCCGCGCGGACGCCTTCATGGCGGCCGTCACCGAGCAGCGCATCGAGAAAGTCGCCGCCTGCCAGTGCATGGCCGGCTCACCCGCACGCGGCGCGAATCCCGCCGCCTCCAACAAGACCGATTGCCGATGAGCGTTCCGCCTCTCACCGTCACCGCGCCGCAACTCAAGCCGCCGCATCGTTACATTGCGATCGAAGGGCCGATCGGCGTCGGCAAGACCACGCTCGCCACGCTGCTCGCCGAACGCTGGTCGATGCGCACGCTGTTCGAGCGTCCGCAGGACAACCCGTTTCTCGAACGCTTCTATCGCGACACGACGCGCCATGCGCTCGCCACGCAACTGAGCTTCGCGTTGCAGCGCGCCGCACAGGCAGCGGAGGCCGCCGACATCGTCGCGAGCGGCACGCCGCTGATGGCCGACTTCGTCACGCAGAAGAGCGAGCTGTTCGCGCGCCTCACGCTGAGCAACGAGGAATTCCAGCTGTACAAGGACATCGCGGGCCGTCTGCACGCCAGCGGCCCCGCGCCCGATCTCGTCATCTACCTGCAGGCGAGTCCTGAAGTGCTGTTCTCGCGCATTCAGAAACGCGCGCTGCCGATGGAACTGCAGATCTCCGACGCGTATCTGCGCGCACTCTGCGACGCCTACAACGAGTTCTTCTATCACTACGACGCGACGCCGCTGCTCACCGTGAACGCGGAACATCTGAACCCGCTCGCGTCGGATGAAGATCTCGTCTTGCTTCTGGAGCGCATCGACAGCATGCGCGGGCGCAAGGAATTCTTTGTCAAGGGCGTGTCGGCGTGAGCGCATGACAGCCTGGCGACGCCACGGCGCCCTTTCTCCTCTCCAGTGAAACCATCATGACGTACCTGCAGGAAACGAATCGCTCGACGATCACCGTCCCCAAGCTCCAGGCCATGCGCGAGGCAGGCGAACGCATCGCGATGCTGACCTGCTACGACGCAAGCTTCGCCGCGCTGCTCGACCGCGCGGGCGTCGATGTCTTGCTGATCGGCGACTCGCTCGGCAACGTGCTGCAAGGTCACGGCACGACGCTGCCCGTGACGGTGGACGACATCGCCTATCACACGGCCTCGGTGGCGCGCGGCAACAAGAGCGCGCTGATCGTCGCCGACATGCCGTTCGGCACACTCGGCTCGAAGGAAGACGCCTACGGGCACGCCGTCAAGCTGATGCGCGCGGGCGCGCAGATGGTGAAGATCGAAGGCGGCGAATGGCTCGCGGAAACGGTGCGTTTTCTCATCGAACGGTCGATTCCGGTGTGCGGGCACGTCGGGCTGACGCCGCAATCCGTGCATGCGTTCGGCGGCTTCAAGGTGCAGGGCAAATCGGACGCCGGGGCCGAACGCATGAAGCGCGACGCCCTCGCCCTCCAGGAAGCGGGCGCGCAGTTGCTCGTGATCGAAGCCGTGCCCACTTTGCTCGCCCGCGACGTGACGCAGAGCCTCGCCATCCCGACGATCGGCATCGGCGCGGGTATCGACTGTTCGGGCCAGGTGCTCGTGCTGCACGACATGCTCGGCATCTTCCATGGCAAGCGCCCGCGTTTCGTCAAGGATTTCATGCAGGGTCAGCCGAACATCTTCGCCGGCGTCGAAGCCTATGTCCGCGCGGTCAAGGACGGCAGCTTTCCCGGTCCGGAACACACGTTCTGACGCGGCGCGGGCCGCACGCTCCGGCCCCGCACATCCTGCCCACGAATTGCGTTTTCTCGTACATACTGGTGAGCTTCTTGCGGCTATGCTCGACAACAGTCACTAAAAAACAGCGAGAACGATCATGTGGCAAGTTCTTCCCGACGAGTACGTTCGGGCTCAACTGGCAGTCGGTTCACTCGTCGCGCTCGGGGTGGCGCGCGTGGTGGCGGCAGGCATCGGCGCCCAGCGCGGATGGCGCATCTCGCGGGTGACGCGCTGTTTCATCGGCGCGGCTGCGGTGTTCTGCTTGCCGCAAATGCTCGAAGTCATCTTCCACAGCGACTCGCACGTCGCCTTCGTCGAATTGCAGGGGAAGGTCATTGGCTGCGCGGTGGCTTTGTTCTGCGCGCCGATCATCAGTCACCGGCTCGGGTACGAATAGGCGCGGCCACGCTCAACCCGCGAGCGACGCCCCCGGCACGCTGTGAGACAGCACGGCCGCGGCCACGAACACCCCGGCCATCAGTAGCGCCTCGAGGCGCAGGACGTTGATGACCGTGTGCGCATCCGCGGTTGCCGCGCTGCGTTGCAAGCGCGGCAATCCCGACCATCGGTTCAGCGCGCCGAGCAGCAGCGCCGCCGCGATCAAGCCGAGTTTGACGAGCAGCGCGTGACCCCATGCGCTCGACATCAGCACGCCCGGCGAGCCGCCGGTGCCGCGCCACGCATTGAACGCGCCCGTTGCGATGACCAGCGCCACCGCGATCGTCGCCGCGCGAGACATGCGCGCCGTGAGGCGGATCAGCGTCGCCCGCGCCGTCGATGTATCCAGCGCCGGCAGCGCCCACGCGCCCGCGATGACCAGACCGCCCCATGCAGCCGTGGCGAGCAGATGCAGCGCCTGCACGGCTTCGGCTGCGGAGAATGCGCCGGCGTCGGCCGCATGTCCGACCGCCGACTTGCCCGCCGCCACAACCAGCATCGCGCACGCTGCCAGTCCGAGCCGCGCAGCCGATGCCGGCCGGCCCGACACCACGGCGAGCCACAAGAGCACACTGCCCGCCAGCCCCACCGCCCCGCCGATGCCCGCGTGCGTGTCCGTCGCCACGAGCCACAGCGAGGCGCCGGCCTCGAGAACCGGCGCGCCGCTCATCGCCGCCGCTTCCAGCCAGAGCGATGCGAAGCTGCACAGCACGAGCACGCTCGCGGCGATCGTCCCGATGCGCGCGGCCCGGCGCCAGCCGGCCAGCGCCGGTGAAAGCGGCGCGACGGCCTGTTCGCGGGACAGCCAGAATCTGAACATCGAGGCGCCAAGCGCGCAGGCAAAAGCGATATCCGCCGCCGCCGCGAAGGCGGTCTGCGCGAACCAGAGGGAATCGTCACTCATCGTGCTGAGTTGAACGCGAAGGTAAGAACAAGGGGAAGGCGCATGGCCAAAAGGATGATCGCGAAGAGAAACCGGGGCGAGTCTAAACCAAGCCGGGCAACTCGATCGGACAGGTGACGGTGCGGCACAGCATCGATTGCCTGCGAAACGCCTTGCAATTTGCCCATCCACTTCCGAAACTGCATGGATCGCACGGGCTGAACCACGCATCCGAGTCGAGTCTTTGTCGAGTGACAACGAGCATTTTTGAGGCGTTCGCTGCTGCGCGGCATATTGTCGCGAATGCGCTGCCACCGAACGCACAACGCGATTGTGTCAAATAGTCATCATCATGCATCGATGATAGAATGCCGCGTCGCATCAGAGGCTCGTCGAGCCGCTGTGGCCGTGGTCCGCCACCTGTCGCCACTGTCAGTCCCCTGCGTGGCCGTGGTTCGCCACCTTCGCACCGAGCCGCACGAAGCTCGGCAGGTCCCCGAATTTCATGGAGTGTCGCGTGTTTTCAAGACGCATCTTCCGTCCGCTGCTTGCCTTGGCTCTGATCAGCAGCGCCGGCGTTTTCGGCGCACAAGCGCAAGCCCAGACGGCCAATCAGCCGGCGACCGACAGCATGGCCGCGCGCGTGCAAGGCTGCACCGCGTGTCACGGCGTTCACGGCGAAGGCACGGACAACGACTACTTCCCGCGTCTGGCCGGCAAGCCTGCCGACTATCTGTACAACCAGCTCCAGAATTTCCGCGAAGGCCGGCGCCGGTATCCGCCGATGAACTACCTCGTCACGTACCTCTCGGACGACTACCTTCATCAGATCGCCACGTACTTCTCGAACCAGCGTCCTCCGTATCCGCCGCCTGCCAAGTCGAACGTGTCGAGCAGCACGCTCGCGCGCGGCCAGCAGATCGTGCTGAACGGCGATCCCTCGAAGAACATTCCCGCGTGCGCGGCCTGCCACGGCAAGGGTCTGACCGGCATGCAGCCGGCCATTCCGGGTCTCGTCGGCCTGCATTCGGATTACATCAGCGCGCAGGTCGGCGCATGGAAGTCGGGCACGCGTCACGCGAAGGCTCCTGACTGCATGCAGCAGATCGCCTCGCGCCTGACGGACGACGACGTGACCGCCGTCGCCGCCTGGCTCTCCACGCAACAAGCACCCGCCAACCCGGTGCCCGCGCCCGCTGGCTCGTTGAAGATGCCGCTCACCTGCGGCAGCGAACCGCAATAAGGCGTCTGGAGCGACAACACAATGAAACGCAAGTCCCTGTTCGCACTTTCCTCGGCTGTCGTGGTGGCAGCCGTCGCAGCCGGCGCCGTCCTCTGGTCGGGCGGCGACAACCTGCATTCAGGCGGCGCCATTGCGGCGACGCCGGCCGACAAGGCCGCCCTCATCAAGCAAGGCGAATATCTGGCCCGCGCCGGCGACTGTATCGCCTGCCACACGGTGCGCGGCGGCAAGCAGTTCGGCGGCGGCCTGCCGATGGCGACGCCGTTCGGCACCATGTTCACGCCGAACATCACGCCGGACGATCAATACGGCATCGGCAAGTGGACGTCGGACGATTTCTATCGCGCGATGCACACCGGCCGTTCGAAGGACGGCAGCCTGCTCTACCCGGGCTTCCCGTTCACGAGCTACACGAAGGTCACGCGCGCCGATTCGGACGCGATCTACGCGTACCTGCGCTCGGTCGCGCCGATCAACGAGCCGAGCCGTCCGCACGAACTGCGCTTCCCGTTCAACAACCGCAACCTGCTGATCGGCTGGCGCACGCTGTTCTTCTCGGAAGGCGAGTACAAGCCGGATCCCACCAAGTCGGTCGAATGGAACCGCGGCGCGTATCTGGTCGAAGGCCTCGGCCACTGCGGCATGTGCCACACGTCGATTAACGCGATGGGCGGCCCGGTCAGCTCGGCGGCCTTCGCCGGCGGCCTGATCCCGCTGCAGAACTGGTATGCGCCTTCGCTGACGTCGAACAAGGAAGCCGGTCTCGGCGACTGGGACCTGAAGGACATCAACGACCTGCTGAAGACCGGCGTGTCGCAACGTGGCGCGGTGTTCGGCCCGATGGCCGAAGTGGTCCACAACAGCCTGCAGTACATGACCGACGGCGACATCAACGCGATCTCGACCTATCTCAAGTCGATCCCGCAGAAGAAGGAAGCGCCGGAAGTCATGCAGCTCGAAACCTCCGAGAAGTTCGGCGGCGAACTGCTGACGCTGGGCAAGAAGGTGTACACCGAGAACTGCGCGAAGTGCCACGCGGAGAACGGTCTCGGCAAGCCGCCGGCTTACCCGCCGCTCGCCAACAACCAGTCCATCCAGATGCCGTCGGCCGTCAACCCGATCCGCATGACGCTCAACGGCGGCTATCCGCCGAGCACGGAAGGCAATCCGATGCCGCACGGCATGCCGCCGTTCGCGCAGGCGCTGTCGGATACGGAAGTGGCTTCGGTCGTGACGTACATCCGTATGTCGTGGGGCAACCACGGTACGCCGGTGTCGCCGCAACAGGTCAGCAACCTGCGTTCGGCGCCGCTCGACTGATGCTCGACTGACATGTCCGGCGGTCATCCGCCGAGACAGCGTACAATACGCCATGGGGCGCAGCCTTCGTAGTTGGGGCCGCGCCCCTTGCTTTTTGGCTGGGCCGTTTTACGGTTGCCGCGTCTGCGGCCCTGTAGCGTGGAATTCCTATGCATGTCGGAGAGCGTTTCAACAGCATCAGCCATCTGATCGGCGCCTTGCTGTCGGTGGCGGGTTTGGCGACGCTCGTTACACTCGGCGCGCTCGAGGGCGATCCCTACAAGGTCGTGAGCTTTGCGATCTACGGTGCGATGCTCTGCGCGCTGTATGTCATCTCCACGCTGTATCACTGGGCGCGCACGCCGCGCGTCAAGGCCATACTCCAGAAGTGCGATCACTCGGCGATCTACTTGCTGATCGCCGGCAGCTACACGCCCTATACACTGGTGACCTTGCGTGGGCCATGGGGTTGGTCGCTGTTCGGCGTGAGCTGGGGACTCGCGGTGTTCGGCATCACGCAGGAACTGACGCTCGGGCGCCGAACCCGCAGCGTCTCGATGGTGCTCTATGTGCTGATGGGCTGGCTCGCGCTCGTAGCCGTCCATCCGCTCGTGACGGCGCTGCCGCCCGCGGGACTCGCGTGGCTGGTGGCGGGCGGTCTGGTCTACACCGCCGGCATCTGGTTTTTCATCAACGACGAGCGCATCCGGCACGGACATGGCATCTGGCATCTGTTCGTGCTGGCAGGCAGCCTGTGCCAGTTCGTGAGCGTCGCGCGCTATGTCGCGTGAGCTCAAACTGGACGGATGTCGCGGCATCGCAATATCGTCGATGCAACTTAGCGCCAGATGACGTGTCTTGATAGCACGTCTTACCTTGCGGTATTGCCGGGCAGTCACTGACCGCCAATCGGCCCGCCGCCCGATTTTCTCCGAGCGTCACGCATGCGCTCTGCCAACCGGACTCCGGTTCGCCGCAGCCTCGTTCGCATGCGCGCCGTTCGACACAACGAAGTGAACGCCATCCATGTCTTTTGATTCACTCGGCTTGTCCGAACCCCTGCTTCGCGCCGTCAACGAACTCGGCTATTCCATCCCCACGCCCATTCAGCTCCAGGCGATTCCCGCCGTCCTGAAGGGCGGCGACCTGCTCGCGGGCGCGCAAACCGGCACGGGCAAGACCGCCGGCTTCACGCTGCCGATCCTGCAACGTCTGTCACAACTCGCGCCGGCCGCGGGCGGCGCCAAGCGCCCGGTGCGCGCGCTGATCCTCACGCCGACGCGCGAACTCGCCGCGCAGGTCGAGGAAAGCGTGCGTGCCTATGGCAAATATCTGAAACTGCGGTCGACCGTGATGTTCGGCGGCGTCGGCATCAATCCGCAGATCGACGCGCTGCGCCGTGGCGTGGACATCGTCGTCGCGACGCCGGGACGGCTGCTCGATCACATGCAGCAGAAGACGATCGACGTGTCGCAGCTCGAGATCCTCGTGCTCGACGAAGCCGATCGCATGCTCGACATGGGTTTCATCCATGACATCAAGCGCGTGCTGGCCCGTCTGCCGGCGAAGCGCCAGAACCTGCTGTTCTCGGCCACTTTCTCCGACGAGATCAAGGCCCTCGCCGACAGTCTGCTCGCCTCGCCCGCGCTCATCGAAGTGGCGCGCCGCAATACGACCGCGGAGACCGTTGAGCAGAAGATTCATCCGGTCGATCGCGATCGCAAGCGCGAGATGCTCACGCACCTCATCCGCACGCACAACTGGTTCCAGGTGCTGGTGTTCACGCGCACGAAACACGGCGCCAACCGGCTTGCCGAGCAGCTCGGCAAGGACGGCATCAGCGCGCTCGCCATTCACGGCAACAAGAGCCAGTCGGCCCGCACGCGCGCGCTCGCGGAGTTCAAGGACCAGACGCTGCAGGTGCTGGTCGCGACCGATATCGCGGCGCGCGGCATCGACATCGATCAACTGCCGCACGTCGTCAATTTCGATTTGCCGAACGTGCCGGAAGATTACGTACACCGCATCGGCCGCACCGGCCGCGCGGGCGCGGAAGGCGAGGCCGTGTCGCTGGTGTGCGTCGACGAGCATCAGCTGCTGCGCGATATCGAACGCCTCATCAAGCGGCCCATTCCGCAGGAAGTGATTGCCGGCTTCGAGCCGGATCCGAGCGCGAAGCCCGAGCCGATCCAGCGTCGCAGCCAGGGTGGCGGGCGCGGTCAGGGACAAGGGCAAGGCCGGCAGGGACAGGCGCCGCGTGGTGAAGCCCGTCCGAAGAGCGAAGCGCGGCGCAGTTCGGCCGAGCAGCCCCGTCGCGACGGCGGTCGTCCGAGCGGTGAAGCGCCGCGTGCGGCGCGGCCGGCCAACGGCGCCAGCGGCGGCCAACCCGCGCGCGATGCACGCAACCACGGCAACGGCAAACCCGCTGCCAAGCCGAACACGGGCAATGGTTCGGCGCCGCGTCGTGCTGAATCGGCAACGGCAGCGGCAGGTCACGCCGACAACCGGCGCAAGCCCGGCGGCAATCCGGGCGCGTTGCTCGGCGGCCGCCGCGATCCGCAGCGTTCGGGCGATCGCAGCCGCCAAGGCTAAGGCTTTTGCTGACCCGGGCTCCCGGGTCAGCCCTTCATGACGCGGCGGCGCTCGCCGCCCGCTTCAGCCACTCGATCTGCTCGCGCCAGCGCGCGAGCACCGTGGCCTCGTCCTCAAGCTCGAATGCCATGCCATGCGTAAGCCGCGCATAAGGCACGCGCTGCGTTTCGGCGCTTTCGATCGTCGCGACGAAACACGCGAGCGGCACGTCGTCGAGCGGCACTTGCCGCACATCCAGATGGATCTGATGGAACGCTTCGTCGAACACGAAGGTGATCGTCGCGCGTCCGCTGCCGGCGATGGCCCGCGCCGTGCGCGACGACGGCCACAGCGCGAAGGCGAGCGTGCGCTCGTCGGGGGCGAACAGTTCGCCGGTGCTGAGGAGCGCGGTCCGCACGCAGCGGGCATCGGTATCCGCGACACATAACGACGCCGTGAAACGGTCGGCGGCCCCGGCATGCGTGCCATCGAAGCAGGCGCGCAGCGCAGGCGGCCAGGCGTCGAACACGTCATGCGCCGACAGGACAGGTTTCAATGGGGTGGAAGCTGACATAAGAAAATGCCGGCTTGGGCCGGCATCATGGGTTGCGTAGCGGTCTAGCGGAAGAATAGCTGCGTCATCTTGGAAAGCGGATAGTGAACGCCGGGCTGGATGCGCGCGGGCAGGTCCAGCGGCTTGAGCAGCATCTTGATGGCCTGATCCGCCGACAGGTTGCGTCTCACCAGCGCGTTCACCCGCGCGGAGAGTTCCCGGTTGTAGTTCGAATCCTGTGCGTGTTCCGGATAACGGACGGCGAACACGTGCCGCAGCGCGATTTCGGAATCCTCGCTCTTCAATTCAGCGACGCGCCGGATCAACGCACCGAGCACGGCGATGCGGCCATTGCCCTCGATCTTGTTCCACTTTTTGAAGAAACGGAAAAAGTGCTTGTAGTGGCGCACTTCGTCCGTGCGGATGTTGTCGGTGATTTCCTTCAGCACCGGTTCGTCCGAACAGTCGTTGATCGCCCGATAAAGCGTCGCCGTGCCGGTTTCAACGACACAGCGCGCCACCATTTCCAGCGCGCGTTTTTTTTCGAAGGCTTCGTAAGAGCAGGTCAGCGAATATTCATCGAAGAAACTTTTGAACGCCGTGTCCCAGTCGAATTCCGGCCAGACGTAATTGATATAAGTCTTGAGCGCCCTGCCATGCTGCATCTCCTCGGGCTCCCATTCGGTATTGAGCCAGGCGGAGATTTCAGGATCGTCATGGAAATACTTGCTGAGGTTGCTCGTGTAGAGATCAGTGCCGCTCTCGATGAACGAGCAGGCGCACAGCAGCAAGAGAAGATGCTCGTTGGATTGCGCCTTTTGAAGGTCGATCCGGGACAGATCGATGTCTTCGATGCGCCACGGCATGACGTGGCTTGTTTCAGTGTGCATGTATCGCGCTCCTGGCTGGACTGAACGCGCCTTCGGCCAACAAGAGACGGCCGAGGTTTCAGGCGACGCCATGACCGGTTTCGTCATGGCATCTTCAACTTCATGTGTTAGCAGCTTGTTTTTGCATCTTAGCCGCCCTGCCGCGAGTTTGCAGGCATGGGGGACAGACTCGCGCGCGGCTGCATCGGTTCCGCATGTGCAGAATTTCCACGGCTCGAATGCCCGCGCGTGTCGCTGCGATGCAGCATGAAACGTGCCGGAACGGGTGGTTGGGATGTCGATGCAGAGAGCGCGTCGGAAGTTCGGCGGCCGTCAGGCCGCGCGGGGCCTGACGCACCGGACGGTCACAGCAGAAGGGCGGCGTTCCGCCTGATGCGGAAGCCGCAACAATGCGGCTTCCCTCGTGCTCAGAAGCCGGCGGCGAGCCCGTCGCGACGGCTGTCGCTGGCCGCGACATAGCCGCGTTCCGGATCGTTCCGGTCGAGCTTCCAGATGTATTGTCCGGAACCGAAATCCATATACGGATCGTCCACCGACTTGATGCGATGGCCGAGCCCTTCGAGCGCACGCGCCGTGTCGAGGTCCAGCGTGGACTCGATGTCGATGGTGAAGTCGTGGTTGACCTTCCAGCGCGGCGCATCGCACGCGGCCTGCGGCTGCTGGCCGTAATCGAGCATGCGTACGATGGATTGCAGATGTCCCTGCGGCTGCATGTCGCCGCCCATGACGCCGAAGCTCATGATGGCTTCCTGCCGGCCTTCGACCTGTTGCGTCAGGAACGCGGGAATGATTGTATGGAACGGGCGTTTGCCACCGGCGACGACATTCGCCGACTTCGGGTCCATCGAGAAACCGCAGCCACGGTTCTGCAGCGAGATGCCCATGCCGGGCACCACGACGCCCGAGCCGAAGCCCATGTAGTTCGACTGGATGAAACTGACCATCATGCCGCGCTCGTCCGCCACGGACATGTAGATGGTGCCGCCTGACTTCGGCATGCCGAAGTCGAAATGCGCTGCGCGCGACGGATCGATGAGTTTGGCGCGCTCGGTGAGATAAGCGTCGTCGAGCATCTGTTCCGGCGTCACTTCCATCGACCTCGGGTCCGCGACGTAACGATAGACGTCCGCGAAGGCCAGCTTCATCGCTTCGATCTGCAAGTGCTGCGACTCGATACGATCGACGCTCAGTGCGCCGACCTCGAACTTGTCGAGAATCCCGAGCGCGATGAGCGCCGCGATGCCCTGTCCGTTTGGCGGGATCTCGTGGACCGTGTAGCCGCGATAGTCCTTGCTGATCGGCTCGACCCAGTCCGCGCGATAGGTGCGGAGATCCTCCAGGGTCAGCGCCGCTTCGCCTTCGCGGGCGAAGGCTGCGATGCGCTCAGCAATCTCGCCTTCGTAGTACGCGCGCGGGCCTTGTTCGGCCAGCATGCGCAGCGTCTTTGCGTGACCGGGAAAGCGCACGAGTTCGCTCACTTCGGGTGCGCGGCCATGCGGCATGAAAACCTCTGCGAAGCCGGGCTGATTCCTGAGTTCAGGCACCGCCGCCGCCCATTTGTAGGCCACGATGCTCGCCACGGCATGACCGCGTTCGGCGATCTCGATGGCAGGCTCCATCAGATCCGCGAACGGCAACGTGCCGAACTTCGCATGCAACGCTTCCCATCCGGCGATGACGCCCGGCACCGTGACCGCGTCCCAGCCGCGCTTGGGCTGCCGCGCCAGGCCGTTGTCCTCACCGTATTTGCGGCGGAAGTAGTCGACGTTCCATGCCGCCGGCGACACGCCCGACGCATTGAGGCCGTGCAGTTTCCCGCCGTCCCAGACCAGCGCGAACGCGTCGCCGCCCAGACCGCACGACACGGGTTCCACCACCGTGATGGCCGCCGCCGCCGCGATGGCGGCATCGACTGCGTTACCGCCCTTCCACAACATGCGCAGGCCAGCCTGCGCGGCAAGCGGATGCGAAGTCGACACGATGTTGCGGGCGAACACCGGCAGACGCGGTGTGGGGTAAGGGTTTTGCCAGTTGAAGCGAGTCATTGAGTTGAATCCGAAATACCTGCGCTTCCGGTAAAGAGCGGAAGTCGCGTGGAGGGTCATACAAAGGACTAAGTTTGCATTGCGCGCTTAATCCCTAGCAAATTCGTTTATCGTATTTATTCATGATTTTCATTCATGAAACGGACGGTACTGTGCCGCTTCGCGAAACGAGACGGCAGCCTCTGTGCATGGTGCAGCGCGACAAGAACTTCAAGTAGATTCTGCAAATTCGCCTCGGCGAAGGACCGCTTCCGGCAGGAAGAAAAGTCAAAGCCAAAATTTTTCACTGCGAGTTTGGCACTCGTCTGACACTTGCCTACAATCCCAATTCCCGGAGCCCGCGGCACAACAACAGCGCGTCCCGGCGCTTGTTCAGTTTCCCCGTACAACGTTTCGAAGCAAAAAGATCCGGCTTACAAGGCCGGCTGCTTATGCCGTTCGGTGGTCATGGAGAACACAATGCTGAGTCCGCACGAATTTGCCACGCTGCTACTGGTTCAGGAAGCACCCAATCAAGTGGACATGGAGCGTCAGGAACTCGACGCCCTGCTCGAACGCCAACTCGTTCAACTCGAAAGCCTCGCCTCGGGACGTCAACAATGGCGTCTTACCGCAACCGGCGACTCCACCGTCAAGGCTTTCAAGCGCTATTCGTAGCACGCGCGGCAGGACTCCGGACGCGGCCCGCAGCCGCGTCCGTTTCATGTTCCCCTTTCAGGAATTTCCGCTACTTCCGACGCGTCATCCGGCGCGCAAGGTGGGATCGACAGCGGCTCGCCAGCTCAAAGCGCGAGCGCGCTGATCCAGGAAGAAATTCGCCCACGCACTTTGCGATTCAGGCCCGGGATTGGCCTTCCAGACGCGGTACTGTTCTCCAATGCCCGCCTGGAACGCGCAGAAGCGCTCCCTGGAAAGGCCGCCACGACGCTCGGCGACAAAGGCGTCAAAGAACGCCGAGTAGACTGACTGAGCGTCGCCGCCGTAGTCGGCTGGCGAAACGCCGCACATCTCCTGCAGCGCGCCGAAGGACGGCGCGCCCAGCGATCCGTCGAGACTTGGCGTGCTCACGCATCCCGCCAGCAGCGCCGCACCCAGCACACCTGAAGCTACCCGCACTCGCATTGCCCTCACCTCTTTCCGATTGACTGACGCCAGTATCGGTCCAAGCGCACCGGCGCGCCACTCGGCCGAATGGCATAGGCATCGCGCGGTTTGCGACTTTCTCTCTGCAATGTCCGCGCGTCCTATGCCATTCGGCCGAGTTGTCCGCGCGGCCCGGCTCCGTTAGATTTGCCGAGACGACATTCAAGCCACGATGTACGCCCGAACCCGGAGATGACCATGCAGGATCAGACCATTCTCGCGCTCGACCAGGGAACCACCAGTTCGCGCGCCATGCTGTTCGACCGCCGCGGCAACATCGTCTCAGTCGCGCAGAAGGAATTTCAGCAGATATACCCACAGTCGGGCTGGGTGGAACATGATCCGCGCGAGATCTGGTCCACGCAGGCCGGCGTGGCCGCAGAAGCCGTCACGCGCGCGGGCGTGAGTGCGTCTTCCATTGCCGCCGTGGGCATCACGAATCAGCGCGAGACCACCATCGTCTGGGATCGCGAGACCGGTACGCCGCTCTACAACGCAATCGTCTGGCAGGACCGTCGCACGGCGGCGTTCTGCGATGAACTCAAGAACCGTGGTCTCGAGGCCATGGTGCGCGCCAAGACGGGCCTGCCCGTCGACGCGTATTTCTCGGCCACGAAGATCCGCTGGATCCTGGACAACGTAGAGGGCGCGCAAGACAAGGCGCGCCAGGGGCGCCTCGCCTTCGGCACGGTGGACAGCTGGCTCATGTGGAATTTCACGCGTGGCCTGCATGTCACGGACATCACGAACGCCTCGCGCACGATGCTCTTCAACATTCACGAACGGCGTTGGGACGACGAACTGCTCGACGCGCTCGACATTCCGCGCAGCATGTTGCCCGAAGTTCGCAGTTCATCGGAGGTGTACGGCACCACGCGCGGCACCGTGTTCGCGCAGGATCTGCCACTTGCCTCGATTGCCGGCGACCAGCATGCCGCGCTGTTTGGCCAGATGTGTACAGAGTCAGGCATGGTCAAGAACACTTACGGCACAGGCTGCTTTCTTGTCATGAACACCGGCGAACAGCCAATTGAATCGCGCAACAATCTCGTGACCACCATTGCGTGGCAGATTGGCGACCAGGTCAACTACGCGCTCGAAGGCAGCATCTTCATTGCAGGCGCGGTCGTGCAATGGCTGCGCGACGGCCTGGGCCTGATCCGCCACGCACGGGAGATTGAGGCGCTCGCGCGCCAGGTGCCGCACAGCGACGGCGTCTATCTCGTGCCGGCCTTCGCCGGGCTCGGCGCGCCGCACTGGACCCCGAGCGCACGCGGCACGCTCTTCGGCGTGACGCGCGGCACGGGCGCGAGTCACATTGCGCGCGCGGCGCTCGACTCCATCGCCTATCAATCCGTCGACGTGCTGAAAGCCATGGAAGCGGACTCGGGCTTGCGCATCGCGGAACTGCGTGTCGATGGCGGCGCGTGCGCCAACGACCTGCTGATGCAGTTCCAAGTCGACCTTCTCGGCGTGGAGGTCGCCCGGCCCCGCATCGCCGAAACCACGGCGCTCGGCGCGGCGTATCTCGCAGGACTGGCTGTCGGGTACTGGAAGGATCTCGGCGAACTCAAGGCGCAATGGCAGCTCGAACGGCGCTTCACGCCGTCGATGCCGGCGGAGGACGTCGCATCGCGTCTCGCGGGCTGGCAACGGGCGGTCGGAGCGGCGAAGGCTTGGGCGGACGGGTGAGTTCAAGCCGCGTGGGAACCGGTCGAAATTCGCGCGTCGCGCGTGCCGTGCGGTGACACGCCATGACGCGCGTTGACATGCAGTGACGTGCAGCCTCAAGCGACCACATGCGGCCCGGCGCACAAGCCCCGAAAAGCGCTACGTGCTGCTCCCAGCCGCGCGTTCGCCCCCACCCCGCCAACGCCAGCGCCAGTGCCAGCGCCAGCGCCAGTGCCAGCGCCAGCGCCAGCGCCAGCGCCAGCGCCAGCGCAGCCAATCAGGAAAGCACGTCCCCGAAATCCCCGCGCACCCCGGCAGCAACCAGCGCGGGCAGCTCGTCCATATGCTCCATGATCCGCGTGATGCCCGTTTCGCGCAGCACTTGGGCATACCCGGAAGGAATATGACTCGCGCCCACGAACGCAATGGTCTTCATGCCCGCCGCGCGCGCCGCCGTCAGTCCGGCCACGCTGTCCTCCACGACGAGACAGCGCGCCGGATCGACATCCAGCGTGCGCGCCGCCAGCAGATAGACATCCGGATAGGGCTTCGGACGCTCGACCTGCTGGGCGCTGAATACACGAGGGCCAACGATCTCCTCCAGCCCCGCGCGCCGCACGGAAGCGCGCACGCGCTCCAGGCGGCTGTTCGACACCACCGCGACCGGCAGCCCGCAGCCTTCGAGCGCCGCGCGTACTCCCGCGATCGGACCGACCGATCGTGCGAGTTCCACGGCCACCCGCGCTTCGATCGTATCAACGAAACCGGGCGGCATCAGGATACCGAAGCGGCCTTCAAGCTGCGCCAGGAAACGGGAGGTCTGCTGGCCGAAGGCCGTCTTGACGACCGGTTTGAAGTCGATGCCGGGAAACGTCTCGGTGAGCACGTCCAGCATCACGCGATCCGCGATGATTTCGCTATCGACGAGCACGCCGTCGCAATCGCAGATGAGATGATCGATCATGTTGGCTCGAATTACGTTAAGCCAACATGATAAGCGCTCAGCAGGCGTCGGCAGCGTTTATGTCAGAACGATTGGAAGCGCGGCGGGGCGCATCCAGACGCGCCGCGAACCACGTCACGCCAAGTGCAACAAGCGCGACGACGGCGGCAGCCCACGGCAGCGCATCGAGACCGTGGCCATGCGTCAGCACCGCGCCGCCCAGCCACGCGCCACCGGCATTGCCCACGTTGAACGCGCCGATGTTCAGCGTCGAAGCCAGGTTCGGCGCGTCCTTCGCCTTCTCCACGACGCGTGTCTGCAAAGGTGGCACCGTCGCGAACGCCGCGATACCCCACACGAAGATCGTCAGGATCGCACCGGACTGGCTGTGACTCGTCTTCGCGAACACCGCCATCACGATCGCCAGCGCGAACAGAATGCCCATCAGCGAGCGCATCAGCGCACGGTCGGCGAGCCGGCCGCCAATCGTATTGCCGATCGTCAAACCCACGCCGAACAGCACCAGGATCAGCGTGACCGCGCGCGGCGAGAAGCCGCCGACCTGTTCGAGGATCGGCGCGATATAGGTGAACACGATGAACACGCCGCCGAAGCCAAGCACCGTCATCGTCAGCGCGAGCCAAACCTGCGGGTCGCGCAGCACGCGCACTTCGCGGCCCAGACCACTCGGCGCGGCGTCGTGACGGTTCGGCACCAGCGCCGTCACGCCCAGCGCGGACAACACGCCGAGCCCCGCGACAATCCAGAACGTTGCGCGCCAACCCAGCTCCTGCCCGACGAACGTACCGAACGGCACGCCCAGCACATTGGCGAGCGTGAGGCCGGTGAACATCAACGCAATCGCGCTCGCGCGCTTCTCGGCCGGCACCAGCGATGCCGCCACGACCGCCCCGATACCGAAGAACGAGCCGTGCGCGAACGAGGTGACGACGCGCGCAACCATCAGCAGGCCGTAACCCGGCGCGACCGCGCACAACACGTTGCCGACGATGAACACCGCCATCAGCAACTGCAAGGCGAGCTTGCGCGGCATGCGGGCCGTCAGCACGGCGAGCAGCGGCGCGCCGACCGTAACGCCCAGCGCGTAGCCGGTGACGAGCAGGCCAGCCGAGGGAATCGACACCGAAAGATCGTGCGCGACGTTGGGCAGCAGGCCCATGATGACGAATTCCGTCGTGCCGATGGCGAAAGCGCTGATGGCCAGCGCGAGAAGAGGCAGGGGCATGATGGCTCCGGTTCAGGATTGAGTGGTCACGAATTCCACGACGACGGCCGGCGCGAGCCGCACGAACAGTTGCCGTTCGCGGGACAGCGGAACGTCGGCGAGCTGATAGGGATAGCCGTGACAGTCCAGGCGCTTGAGCAGCGTGAGCCACTCGTCGGTGTCATCGATTCGCAATGCAACGTGATCGATGCGCGTCGTGGCCGGACGCTGCGCCGCTGCATCAATGCCCGCCGCGATCAAGTGCACCACCGGCCGCCCGCCGAGATACAGCCAGTAACCGCCGACGCCGAACGGCGGCCGCGGCCCGACTTCCATTCCGGCGATATCGACGAAGAAGCGCATCAACGCATCGCAGTGCGGCGCGACGATCGTGACGTGATCCAGCTGCATGATCTGAACCTCCGTGACCACAGAAAGCCGCATTCTCCGGTTCGCGCATGTGTTTGAGAATTGGGCTAGTCTTTGAATCATTCTCAAACAGGATTTGAAAATGGCGATGGATCGGCTGGGCGACATGCGCCTGTTCATGGAAACGGCGACGGCCGGCAGCCTGTCCGCGGCGGGCCGCAAGCTCGGGCTTTCCCCGGCGGCGGCGAGCGCGCGGCTCATCAAACTGGAGAAAGCGTTGCAGGCGCGGCTGTTCGAGCGCACCACGCGCCAGTTGCGCCTGACTGACGAGGGGCGCGTCTATCTGCAACATTGCCGGATCGCATTGCAGGCCATCGACGACGCCGAGGCCGCGTTGCAGGCAGGTCAGAACGTCGTGCGCGGCAAGGTGCGCATCTCGGCGACATCGGATTTCGGGCGCAACCTGCTGCGCGGCTGGCTCGACAACTTCCGCGCGCTGCACCCCGAGGTCAGCTTCGCGCTGACGCTGTCGGATTCGGTGTCGAACCTGCTGCACGAGGACATCGACCTCGCGATCCGTTTCGGCGCCCCGCCCGACAGCGGCCTCGCGGCCCGCGTGCTGGCGCCGAACCGCCGCGTGTTGTGCGCCGCGCCGGGCTATCTGGCGCGGCGCGGCACGCCGCTCACGCCGGCCGGGCTGGTCGGCCACGATTTCGTAGTGGTCGTCACGTCGAACGGGCCGCTCAGCGAACTCGACTTCACGCGCGGCGAGGAGCGCTACACGTTTTCGATGCCGGTCGCGGATTCCTGGGAAGCCAACGACGGCGCGCTGGTCCACGCGTGGGCGCTGGCGGGACATGGCATCGCGCACAAATCGATCTGGGATATCGCCGCCGATGTCCGCGCCGGCAGACTGCGCATGGTGCTGCCCGACTGGTGCACGCACGAGGCGCCCGTGCACGCGCTGTTTCACGCGAACCGCTACATGGCGCCGCGCGTGCGGGCCGTGCTGGATTTCCTGGTGGCGCGCTTCGACGAAACCACCGCCGCGCTGCTCGGCGACCTCGCGTTTCCGCCGCGTCGGCGCGAGGAAGGTCAGGATGGGTCTGCGGCGCTATAATATAGCCCTCAATTGCAGTAAAAAGCGGGCAGATCGAAACAGAAAAGCCACGCAAAACGACAACTTCCGCGATGTCCCCTTTCAACTCCTAACCAGCGCCCCCAGATCAACCACTGCGACCGGCGACGATTCATGACCAAGAAAGTTTATGTAAAGACCTTTGGCTGCCAGATGAACGAGTACGACTCCGACAAGATGGTCGACGTGCTCGGTGCAGCGGAAGGACTCGTCAAGACGGACACGCCCGAAGACGCGGACGTCATTCTGTTCAACACCTGCTCGGTGCGCGAAAAGGCCCAGGAGAAAGTCTTCTCCGATCTCGGCCGCGTCCGCGAGCTCAAGGAAGCCAATCCCAACCTGCTGATCGGCGTCGGCGGCTGTGTCGCGAGCCAGGAAGGCGCGTCGATCGTCGCGCGCGCGCCCTACGTCGATCTCGTGTTCGGCCCGCAGACACTGCACCGCCTGCCCGCCATGATCGACCAGCGCCGCGCCACGGGCCGCGCCCAGGTCGACATCTCGTTTCCGGAAATCGAGAAGTTCGACCATCTCCCGCCGGCCCGCGTCGACGGTCCGAGCGCATTCGTGTCGATCATGGAAGGCTGCTCGAAATATTGCAGCTACTGCGTCGTGCCGTACACGCGCGGCGAGGAAGTGTCCCGCCCGCTCGACGACGTCCTCACCGAAATCGCCGGCCTGGCCGATCAGGGCGTGCGCGAAGTCACGCTGCTCGGCCAGAACGTGAACGCTTACCGCGGCGCGCTGACGCTCGGTTCGAGCGAAATCGCCGACTTCGCGACGCTGATCGAATACGTGGCCGACGTGCCCGGCATCGAACGCATCCGCTACACCACGTCGCATCCGAAGGAATTCACGCAGCGTCTCATCGACACCTACGCGAAGGTGCCGAAGCTCGTCTCGCACCTGCATCTGCCCGTGCAGCACGGCTCGGACCGCATCCTGATGGCGATGAAACGCGGTTACACCGTGCTCGAATACAAGTCGGTCATTCGCAAGCTGCGCGCGATCCGCCCGGACCTGTCGCTGTCCACCGACTTCATCGTCGGCTTCCCCGGCGAGACCGAGGACGACTTCGACAGGATGATGGCGCTCGTCGACGAGATGCGCTACGACACGAGCTTCTCGTTCATCTACAGCCCGCGTCCTGGCACGCCCGCCGCGAACCTGCACGACGACACGCCGCGCGAAGTCAAGCTCAAACGCCTGCAACATCTGCAGGCGACCATCGAGGAAAACGTGCAGCGCATCAGCGCGTCGATGGTCGGCAAGATCGAACGCATTCTCGTCGAACGCCCGGCGCGCAAGGATCCGAACGAACTCGCGGGCCGTACCGAGAACAACCGCGTCGTCAACTTTCCGGCGCCGGTGGAGACGCATGCACGGCTGATCGGCCAGATGATCGACGTGAAGATCGTGCACGCGTACCCGCACTCGTTGCGCGGCGAACTGGTGATGGTGGCGGACGCGCCCGCGCTGGCTCACGGGATGGCTTAATAAAGGACATTTGGTTCACTTTGAAGAACGCTCCCACGCAGCATCTGGAATTCACTGCCCCGCGCGAGGACAACGCGCGGCTCGCCAACCTCTGCGGCCCGCTCGACGAAAACCTGCGGCAGATCGAGCAGGCGCTCGACGTCACGCTGTCCCGGCGCGGCCACAAGATTTCGATCCGCGGACGCGGCGCCAAGGTCGCGCTCGCCGCGCTCGAAAACTTCTACAACCGCGCGCGCGATCCGATTTCCGTCGATGACATCCAGCTCGCGCTCGTCGAGGCTCGTCACGCCACGCGGCGCGCGAAGGAAGCACGCGCGGCCGGCGGCGAGGAAGGCGAAGCCGATCCGCGTTTTCGCGGCGATCTGGATCATCCGTTCGACGAACCCAGCGCGACGCTCGATCTCGGCGACGACGAAGATCACGGTCCGAAGCTCTACACGCGCCGCGCCGACCTGCGCGGCCGCACGCCCGCGCAGCGCGACTATCTGAAGCAGATCCTGTCGCACGACGTGACCTTCGGCATCGGCCCGGCAGGCACCGGCAAGACCTATCTCGCGGTGGCCTGCGCGGTCGACGCGCTCGAACGCGACCAGGTCAAGCGCATCGTGCTGACACGGCCGGCGGTCGAGGCGGGCGAGCGGCTCGGCTTCCTGCCGGGCGATCTCGCGCAGAAGGTGGATCCGTATCTGCGCCCGCTGTATGACGCGCTCTACGACCTGCTCGGCTTCGACAAGACCGCGAAGATGTTCGAGCGCCAGATGATCGAGATCGCGCCGCTCGCGTACATGCGCGGCCGCACGCTGAATCATGCGTTCATCATTCTCGACGAAGCGCAGAACACCACGCCCGAGCAGATGAAGATGTTCCTGACGCGGATCGGCTTCGGCTCGAAGGCGGTCGTCACCGGCGACACGACTCAGGTCGACTTGCCGCGCGGCCACAAGAGCGGGCTGATCGAGGCGCAGCATGTGTTGTCGGAAGTACGCGGCATCGCCATCACCCACTTCACGTCGGCAGACGTGGTGCGGCATCCGCTGGTCGCGCGCATCGTCGAGGCTTACGACGCGCAGTCGCAGAAGGACGCCGCGCTCGCCGAAGCGGCCCGTCAGGCACAACCCGCGAACAGGTCTGAATGAGTCCGCGCCTCACCCTGTCGATGCAGTTCCCCGCCGCCAAGACGTATCCGTCGCACAAGGCCGTGCTGCCGCGTGCGACGGTCGCGCGCTGGATCAAGGCAGCGCTGTTCGCGGACGCCGAACTCACCGTGCGTTTCGTCGATGAAGAAGAAGGGCGCGTGCTCAACCGCACGTACCGGCAGAAAGACTACGCCACCAACGTGCTGACCTTCGCCTACGCGGAATCCGAAGTCGATCCGGTGACGGGCGATCTGATCCTGTGCTGTCCGGTCGTCGAGCGCGAGGCGGCCGAACAGGGCAAGCCGCTTGACGCGCATTACGCGCATTTGATCGTCCACGGCACGCTGCATGCGCAGGGCTACGACCACGAAGTGGAAAGCGAGGCGCAAGAGATGGAATCGATCGAGACGGATATCATGCAGTCTCTAGGTTTTCCCGATCCTTACGTGCCGCTGACCTGAAGCCGGTCCGATGCCCTCTCACGCACCGTGAACGACAAGACACCCGATCCCGCGCAGTTTCCGCCTGTCACGCCCGCAATCGCCGCTGACGCTGACTATCCGCCCATGCTCGGAGACTCGGCGCTCTGGACCGATGCGCAGCTTGCCGCGTCGCGCGAAGCGGCGCTCGCGGGCTGGGACGGACGCTCCGACCTGTGGCTGTTCGGCTATGGCTCGCTGATCTGGAACCCCGGCCTGCCGACGCTCGAAGCGGTGCGCGCCCGCGTGCACGGCTACCATCGCGGGCTGTATCTGTGGTCGCGCGTGAATCGCGGCACGCCGGAACAGCCGGGCCTCGTGCTCGCGCTCGACCGCGGCGGATCGTGCTCCGGCATGGCGTTCCGTCTCGCGGGCGCCGACGCCGCCGAGCACCTCGAAGTCCTGTGGCGCCGCGAAATGGCGATGGGCTCGTACCGGCCGGCGTGGCTGCCCTGCACGTTCGCCGACGGACGGCGCGTCGAAGCGCTCGCATTCGTGATGCGGCGCGAAGCCAGCTCCTACACCGGCAAGCTTCCCGACCCCATCGTGCGCACCGTGCTCGGCTGCGCCAGCGGGCGCTACGGCACGACGCTTGACTACGTGAGCCGGACCGTCGAGGCGCTGCGGGAAAGCGGCATGCCGGACCGCGCGCTCGAAGCCTTGCTGAAACGCTGCCGGGCGCAACAGGGCACCGGATGACATCCGCGTCGCTTACGTATTTACGTATGAAGGTCACTTTCGCATGCCGTTCGGCCAGCGCCGGCCACCGGACACACTCGTCGCATATTTTTCCGCTAGCATGGTTTCCATCGCACACGCCGCGCCGCCCGGCCGGCGTTTTACCTTGGTGTATGCTTAACTTTCTGCTAATTTGCGCCCGGAAACGCCTGGGCGCTTCACTATGAACGAACCCTATCCCAGTCGACGCCATACCGACAAACCGCCGGAAAAGCGCTCGCTGCTCGAACGCCTGACCGATTTCATCTCGCACGAACCCGAGTCGCGCGACGAACTTCTCGAAGTGCTGCAGGACGCGCACGAGCGCAACCTGCTCGACGCCGATTCGCTCTCGATGATCGAAGGCGTCTTCCAGGTCTCCGATCTCTGCGCGCGCGACATCATGATTCCGCGTGCGCAGATGGACGCCATCAACATCGCGGACACGCCCGTCGAATTCATTCCCTTCGTGCTCGACAAGGCGCACTCGCGCTATCCGGTCTACGAAGGCAATCGCGACAACGTCATCGGCGTTCTGCTCGCGAAAGATTTGCTGCGTTACTACGCCGAAGAGGAATTCGACGTGCGCGGCATGCTGCGCCCCGCCGTCTTCATCCCGGAATCGAAACGCCTGAACGTGCTGCTGCACGACTTCCGCGTGAACCGCAATCACATCGCGCTCGTCGTCGATGAATACGGCGGCGTCGCGGGCCTCATCACCATTGAGGACGTGCTGGAGCAGATCGTCGGCGACATCGAGGACGAATATGACTTCGACGAGGAAGCCGGCAACATCATCGCCACGCCCGACGGCCGCCATCGCGTGCGCGCGCTCACCGGCATCGAGCAGTTCAACGAGGCCTTCGGCACCGATTTCTCCGATGACGAAGTCGACACCATCGGCGGTCTTGTCACGCATCGTTTCGGACGCGTGCCGCATCGTGGCGAAAAGGTGCGCATCGACGACTTCGCCTTCGAAATCCTGCGCGGCGACGCCCGGCAGATTCACGTCCTGCTCGTGCGGCGCGTGCCGAATCTCACGCAGCCGCATCATCACGCGGGCGACGACGAAGACGAACTGCGCGACTGATCGCCGCAATCGCCGCGCGAGCGGCGGGGCATCGCAGTACGCCACGCCGCGCCCGCCCTCCTCCGTGACCCCGCTTCCGTTTCATCTCGACCGTCATCAATGGCCGATTCATCGTCCCCCCTCTTCTCCCGCAAGCGCACCGCCTCCGTGACCCCGGCAGCTGCCGAATCGCCGCGCGCCCTGCCCTTCTGGCATTACCTCGTCGCCGCCGTGCTCGGCGCGGCGAACACGCTTTCGTTCGCGCCGACACCGCACGGCGGCTGGCTCGAACTCGTCATCTTCGCGCTGTTCTTTGCGTGGCTCACGCGCACCCGTGGCTGGCGCGGCGCCGCCATGACCGGCTGGGCCTTCGGCTTCGGCAACTTCGTCACGGGCGTGTGGTGGCTGTATGTCAGCATGCACGTCTATGGCGGCATGGCCGCGCCGCTCGCCGCAGCGGCCGTCGCGCTGTTCTCGCTGTATCTCGCCGTGTATCCGGCGCTGTCGAGCGTGGTGTGGTCGCTGGTCGCGGGCCGGGCCCGCTTCGGCGATGAAGACGCCGCCACCGCGCGCGACATCGACGCCTCGCCTCGCCATGCGCCGACCTGGCACGGCGCGTTCGCCTTCGCGAGCGCCTGGGCGCTGGGCGAATGGCTGCGTGGCCTCGTGTTCACCGGCTTTCCGTGGCTCGCGAGCGGCTATGCGCAAGTCGATGGTCCGCTCAAGGGCTTCGGCTCGGTCGTCGGCGTGTATGGCGTCGCGTGGGTGCTCGCGCTGGTTGCCGCGCTGATCGTCCAGGCGGTACATCAGTGGCGACGCGCGGGTCTCGGCGCGCGCACGCTGACTCCGGTGGCGGTGGTTGTCGCGCTGCTGGCGGCGGGCATGCTGCTGTCGCTCGTGCAATGGACCACGCCCGCCAACGCGCCGCTCAACGTGCGCCTGTTGCAAGGCAACGTGAAGCAGGAAATGAAGTTCGAGCAGGCCGGCGTCGATGAATCGCTCGCGCTCTACAAGCGTCTCATCACCGAGAAGCCCGCCGATCTGATCGTCACGCCGGAAACCGCGCTGCCGGTGCTGTCGGTGCAGATTCCGCAGGACTTCGCCGTGGCCATCCGCAACTTCGCCGACACCACCAACTCGTCGATCCTGTTCGGCGCGATCGGCGTCACGATCCTGCCCGACGGCCGCGCAACCGACTACACCAACAGCCTGTTCGGCGTCACGCCGCGCGTGAACGGCGTCTATCGTTACGACAAGCATCACCTCGTGCCCTTCGGCGAATTCGTGCCCTACGGCTTCCACTGGTTCGTGCGCCTGATGGGCATCCCGCTCGGCGATCTCGCGCGCGGCCCGATCGCGCAGAAGGCGTTCATCGTGCACAACCAGCCGGTCGCCGTCGATATCTGCTACGAGGACATCTTCGGCGAAGAAATCGCGCGCACGATCCGCGAACAGGAAACGCCCGCGGGCATTCTCGTCAACTCGACGAACCTCGCGTGGTTCGGCAACACCATCGCGCTCGACCAGCATTTGCAGATTGCCCGCATGCGCTCGATCGAAACCGGCCGGCCGATGCTGCGTGCCACCAACACCGGCATGACGGCGGTGATCGCGGCCAATGGCGATGTCGTGTCGAAGCTGCCAGTCTTCACCACGGGCGTGCTCGAAGCGACCGTTCAGGGCACCTCCGGCAGCACGCCCTACGTGACGAGCGGCAACATGACGGTGATCGCCATCTCGCTGATCCTGCTCGCGTTCGGCTTCGCGTTCGCGCCGAGCCGCAAGCGTTCGTAGCGCGCTCGCCCGAAGGCCGCGCAACGCGGCCGGCACACTTGCTTCCACGGGACACGGGTCGGCCAAAAACCGCACCCGTTCCCCGTTCGGATAAAATTCAATGTTTAGCGCTTCGGCCGGTTCACTGAATCGCGTCCTCACGACGATGGCCGCGCCCCGCACAAGGCAATCATGCTCACTTTCCAGCAAATCATTCTGACGCTGCAGTCCTACTGGAACGAGAAGGGTTGCGCGCTGCTCCAGCCGATCGACATGGAAGTCGGCGCGGGCACCTCGCACGTCCACACGTTCCTGCGCGCGATCGGTCCCGAACCGTGGCGCGCGGCCTATGTTCAGCCCTCGCGCCGCCCGAAGGACGGCCGCTACGGCGAGAACCCCAACCGCCTGCAGCACTACTACCAGTATCAGGTGGTGCTCAAGCCCGCGCCGGAAGACATCCTCGACCTTTACCTCGGCTCGCTCGAAGCGCTCGGCTTCGACCTGAAGCAGAACGACGTGCGCTTCGTCGAGGATGACTGGGAGAACCCGACGCTCGGCGCGTGGGGCCTCGGCTGGGAAGTGTGGCTCAACGGCATGGAAGTGACGCAGTTCACCTATTTCCAGCAGGCGGGCGGCATCGACTGCAAGCCGGTGCTGGGCGAGATCACCTACGGTCTCGAACGTCTCGCGATGTATCTGCAGAAGGTCGAGAACGTGTACGACCTGGTCTGGATCGAGTGGGAAGAAGACGGCCCGAACGGCAAGGCGCTGCGCCGCCTCACTTACGGCGACGTGTATCACCAGAACGAAGTCGAACAGTCCACCTATAACTTCGAGCACGCGAACGTCGACCTGCTCTTCACTTTCTTCAAGAGCTACGAGGAAGAAGCGAAGAAGATGATCGAGGCGAAGCTCGCGCTGCCGGCGTATGAACTTGTGCTGAAGGCGGGCCATACGTTCAACCTGCTCGACGCGCGCGGCGCGATCTCCGTGACGGAGCGCGCGGCGTACATCGGCCGGATTCGCGCGCTGTCGCGTCTCGTCGCCCAGGCTTATTACGAGTCGCGCGAGGCGCTCGGCTTCCCGATGCTCGGCAATCCGGTGAAGGGCGACCGCGACCTCGTCACCGACGAACAGGAAGCGCAGCGTCCCGCCTGGACGCCGCCGCTCAAGCCCGAAAGCACGCCGCCGGGCGAACGCAGCAACAACGAACAGGTTTGACGAGGCTCGACAGAACAATGACGCAATCCCATCACGCTTCCCTGCTCGTCGAACTGCTGACCGAGGAACTTCCGCCGAAGGCGCTGGCACGTCTCGGCACCGCTTTCGCCGATGGCATCGTGGAGCGTCTCGCCGCGCGCGACCTGATCGACGGCGCGCCTGACTTCGAGAATTACGCGACGCCGCGTCGCCTCGCCGTGCTGATCCGCAACGTGCGCGATGTCGCGCCGGAAAGACAGGTACGCGAGAAAGTGCTGCCGGTGACGGTGGCGCTCGACAAAGAAGGCAATCCCACGCCTCCGCTCGCGAAGAAGCTGGCGGCGCTCGGCTTCCCCGACTTCCCGCTCGCCGATCTCGAACGCGCGCAAGACGGCAAGGCCGAAGCCTTCTTCCTGCGCTATGCCGCGCCGGGCGCGACCTTGAGTGAAGGCCTGCAGGCCGCGCTCGACGAAACCCTCGGCAAGCTGCCGATTCCGAAGCTCATGACCTATCAGCGCCCGGACGGCACCAGCGTGCAGTTCGTGCGTCCGGTGCAACGCCTGATCGCGCTGCACGGCCGCGAGGTGGTGCCGGTCAGCGCACTCGGCATCGATGCCGGCGACACGACCCTCGGGCATCGCTTCATGTCGGAAGGCCTGGTTCCCATCACGCACGCCGAAGACTACGCCGACACCCTGCGCACGAAGGGCCGCGTGGTCGCGAACTTCGACGACCGCCGCGAATCCATTCGCACGCAATTGCAGGCGTTCGCGGGTGAAGACCGGGTCGTGATGCCTGAAGCGCTGCTCGACGAAGTGAACGCGCTGGTCGAATGGCCGGTGGTCTACGAATGCCGCTTCGACGAGGAATTCCTGCAGGTGCCGCAGGAATGCCTGATCCTCACGATGCAGACGAACCAGAAGTACTTCGCGCTCACCGACCAGAACGGCCGCCTGCGCTCGCGCTTCCTGATCGTGTCGAACATCGATACGAAGACGCCGGGCGAGATCGTCGAAGGGAACGAGCGCGTCGTGCGCCCGCGTCTCGCCGACGCGAAGTTCTTCTTCACGCAGGACAAGAAGAAGCGTCTTGAAGACCGCGTGCCGCTGCTGGCGAACGTCGTCTATCACAACAAGCTCGGTTCCACGTTGCAACGCGTCGAGCGTCTCGAGTCGCTGGCTGGCGAGATCGCGCCGATGGTTGGCGTCGATGCCGCGCTGACACGCCGCGCCGCGCGGCTCGCGAAGGCCGACCTGCTGACCGACATGGTCGGCGAGTTCCCGGAACTGCAAGGCATGATGGGCACGTACTACGCGCGCCACGACGGCGAGCCGGAAGAAGTCGCGCTCGCGTGCTCCGAGCATTATCAGCCGCGCTTCTCCGGCGACGACACGCCGTCCACCGGCGTGGGCGCCGCGGTCGCGCTCGCGGACAAGCTGGAGACGATCGTCGGCATCTGGGGCATCGGCCTCGCGCCGACCGGCGAGAAAGATCCGTTCGCGTTGCGCCGTCACGCGCTGGGCGTGCTGCGCATCCTGCTCGAGAAGAAGCTGCCCGTCGACCTGCGCGAACTCGTCGCCGCCGCGCAGCGCCAGTTCGCCAACGTGCCGCACGTCGCGGATTCGCAGGAAGCCGTGTACGCGTTCTTCCTCGACCGACTGCGTGGCCTGCTGCGCGAACGCGGTTTCGAGGCCAACGACATCGAAGCGGTGCTGAGCCTGAACCCGACGCGTCTCGACGACATCGTCGCGCGCCTCGACGCCGTGCGCGAGTTCGCCACGCTGCCGGAAGCCGCGTCGCTCGCGGCGGCCAACAAGCGCATCTCGAACATCCTGAAGAAGTCGGAACAGGGGGCGCCGGGCGCGGTGAATCCGGCTCTGCTGGTCGAAGCGGCAGAAAAGAATCTGTACGCGCAAATCGAGCAGGTGACGCCGCGCGTTCAGAGCACGCTCGCCGCGCGCAACTACACCGAAGCGCTGACGGCGCTCGCCGCGCTGCGCGAAGCGGTGGACACCTTCTTCAACGACGTCATGGTGAACGCAGAAGATCCGGCCTTGCGCAACAACCGCCTGGCGTTGCTCCATGCGTTGCATCAGCAGATGAACTGCGTCGCGGACATCTCCAAGCTCGCGGCCTGAAGAGAGTAAAAAGGACGCACCATGGGCGTGAACAGGAAACTGGTGGTGCTCGATCGCGACGGCGTCATCAACGTCGACTCGGACGCCTACATCAAGTCGCCAGACGAATGGGTCGCCATTCCCGGCAGCCTTGAAGCCATCGCGCGGCTGAACCAGGCGGGCTACCGCGTGGCCATCGCGTCGAATCAGTCGGGCATCGGACGCGGCCTGTTCGACATGGCCGCGCTCAACGCGATGCATCAGAAGATGAACCGCGCTGCCGCGTCCGTGGGCGGCCGGATCGATGCCGTGTTCTTCTGCCCGCACACGGCCGAAGACCAGTGCGACTGCCGTAAGCCGAAGCCCGGCATGCTGCAGCAGATCATCGACCGGTTCGAGATCGACGCGGACGACACGCCCCTCGTCGGCGATTCGCTGCGCGATCTCCAGGCCGGCGAGACGCTCGGCTTTCGTCTCCATCTCGTGCTGACCGGCAAGGGCGAGAAAACGCTCAAGGAAGGCAATCTGCCGGAAGGCACCGTCGTCCACAAGGATCTGCGCGCCTTCGCGCTCGACCTGATTGCAAAGCATCAGGACTGACCCGCCGTTCGTTTCGCTGAGACTCCATGCGCTTCATCCGTTCGTTGTTGCTGCTGATCTATTTCATCGTGTACACGGTGCCGTACGCGACCGCCTGTTTCATCGCGTTCCCGTTCATGCGCGCCGACCGGCGCTACTGGATGGCCGCCGGATGGTGCAAGTCGACCATCGTCGTGCTGCGGCATCTGGTCGGCATCCGCTACCGGATCGAAGGCATGGAACATCTGCCGGACGGTCCAGCCGTCCTGCTCTCGAAACACCAGTCGGCCTGGGAGACGCTCGCGTTCCCCGCGCTGATGCCGCGTCCGCTCTGCTATGTCTTCAAGCGCGAACTGCTCTTCGTGCCGTTCTTCGGCTGGGCGCTGGGGCTGTTGAAGATGGTGCATATCGACCGCAAGCAGGGCCGCGATGCGTTCACGTCCGTGACGCGCCAGGGCCGCGCGCGCATGGACGAAGGCGCGTGGGTCATCATGTTTCCCGAAGGCACGCGCACGCCCACGGGCAGCCAGGGCAAGTACAAGACCGGCGGCGCGCGCTTCGCGGTGGCGACCGGCGCGCCGGTCGTGCCGATCGCGCATAACGCCGGGCGCGTCTGGCCGCGCCATTCGTTCATCAAATATCCGGGTATAGTCACAGTGTCGATCGGCAAGCCGATCGACACCGCCGGTCTCACGCCCGAGGAAGTCAACGTGCGTGTCGAAAGCTGGATCGAAACTGAAATGCGCCGCATCGATCCGCACGCCTACACCGCGCCAACCGCACCGCCGGGCCGAGCCGGCGCCGCGGGCGCGGGCCGCTGAGCGGCCGGGCATCAGGTCGACCACGGCGTGCCCTACTCGTTCTTCTCGTCATTCCTGCGCCGCGAGCGCAAAGCCGAACCGATGCAGAAGCCCCCATCGCGGCAGCGTCCCGCCGTCGCGCTCGATACCCTGCAACTCGATCTGCCGTTCGAGCATGCGCCCGCCTATTCGGGTGCGCCGTCCGCAAGCGGTCCCGCGCCGCTGCGTGGCGACATTCCGCATGCCGAACCCGCGCCGGTCCTCACGCCAAGCGCACCGCCCGCGCCGCTGCCGGAAGGCGTGCGCCTGCGCCGCATCACGCTCAAGGCGGGCACGCTCGATTACCGGCTGAAACGCTCGTCGCGGCGCACGATCGGGTTCTGCATCGACGGCACCGGCCTCGCCATCACCGCGCCGCGCTGGGTGACGATCGCGGATATCGAAACCGCGATCCTCGACAAGCAAACCTGGATCGTCAACAAGCTCACCGAATGGCAGACGCGGGTCGAGCAGCGCGCGCTGCCGCGTATCGAATGGAAGGACGGCGCGCAGTTTCCGTATCTCGGCAAGACCATTCACGTGGCGCTCGGCGCGGCCGCGTCGCTGTCCTTCGATGACGCGACGAGCCTGCTCTCGCTGCCGCTGCCCGCACACGCGGATGCGCAGCAGATCAAGGATCGCGTGCAGGGCTGGCTGCAATCGGAAGCGAAGCGCATCTTCGGCGAGCGGCTCGTGGTGTACGCGGCGAAGCTCGGCGTCGAGTATCACGCGTATGCGCTGTCGTCGGCGGCGACGCGCTGGGGCAGTTGTTCAAGCGACGGCAAGATCCGCCTCAACTGGCGGCTGATTCACTTTCCGCTGTCGATCATCGATTACGTGGTCGCGCACGAACTCGCGCATCTGCGCGAGATGAACCATAGTCCGCGTTTCTGGCAGACGGTCGAGTCGATCTTCCCGGAGTTCCGCGAGGCGCGGCACACGCTCAAGCATCATCCGCCGGACCTGCTGCCGGCGCTTTGAGGGCTCCGGCAAGGCCGCGGCGCCAACGGTACAATTTCATCCGCATCCCCGCCGCAGGCGCACGGGGCTACACCCGAACACAATCGCGCCGCGCGGGCATCTCCCCCACAACAGGAACCCCATCATGCGACTCCTTCATACGATGCTGCGCGTCGGCGACCTGCAGCGTTCGATCGATTTCTACACGCGCATTCTCGGCATGCACGTGCTGCGTCAAAGCGAAAACACCGAGTACAAGTACACGCTCGCGTTCGTCGGCTACGGCCCCGAGAGCGAACACAGCGTGCTCGAACTCACCTACAACTGGGGCACCGAGAAGTACGACATGGGCACCGCGTATGGCCATATCGCGCTCGAAGTCGACAGTGCCGCCGATGCCTGCGAACGCATCCGCCAGGCGGGCGGCAAGGTCACGCGCGAAGCCGGTCCCGTCAAAGGCGGCACGACCGTGATTGCGTTCGTCGAAGATCCGGACGGCTACAAGGTCGAGCTGATCGAAAAGCATTCCTGATGCAGGCATGACACCACGCGCCGCACCTTCGCTGCGGCGCGCCTCCCGCGCCCGATCTCCACGGGCACGTCCCGGCCTTTCAGTCGTCTCGCCCGTTCGCTGGCACAATCGACGCTCCAAATCTGTGCATGACCGTTGCGCGTGTCGCGCCGGCCGTGTGCGCCACCGTCAACGAACCAGCCGATGAGCACCTCTCCCCTCACCGCGCGTCGCCCGCTGGACGCCACCGCCGTCATCACGATGATCGTGTTGTGCGGCGCGTGGGGCTTCCAGCAGGTTGCGATCAAGGAGGCGAACGCGTCGATTCCGCCGCTGTTGCAGGCCGGCATCCGTTCGCTGATCGCCACCGTGCTGCTGTGGCTCTGGACCCGCATGCGTGGCGTGCCGCTGTTCAGGCGCGACGACACCCTGACCGCCGGCCTGCTCGCGGGCCTGTTGTTCGGCGGCGAGTTCGTCTGCATTTTCTTCGGTTTGAGCCTCACCAACGCCACGCGCATGGCCGTGTTCCTGTACACCGCGCCGTGCTTCACTGCGCTCGGCCTGCACTGGTTCGTCGCGGGCGAGCGGCTCGCGCGCGCGCAGTGGTGCGGCATCGTCCTCGCGTTTTGCGGCATTGCGCTCGCGTTCGCGGACGGCTTCCTGCATGGTCATCCGCCAAGCGGGTCTGTCATGCAAGGCGTCGCGGGCGATGCGCTCGGCGTGCTCGGCGGCATCCTGTGGGCCGCGACGACGGTGCTCATTCGCGCGTCCTCGCTGTCGCATGCGAGCGCGAGCAAGACGCTGTTCTATCAGCTGGCGGTGTCGGCGGTGTTGTTGCTCGCGCTGGCGGTCGGCGCGGGACAGACGCAAGTGGGCACGGTGTCGCCGCTTGCCCTCGCGAGTCTCGCGTATCAGGCGGTGATCGTCTCGTTCATCAGCTATCTGACATGGTTCTGGCTGCTGACACGCTATCTGGCGTCGCGCTTGTCCGTGTTTTCGTTCCTCACGCCAATCTTCGGCGTGGGCTTCGCCGTGTTGCTGCTGGGCGAGCACGTCAGCGTGCGGTTCATGACCGCCGCCGCGATGGTACTCGCAGGCATCGCGCTGGTGAACCGGCCAGCGCGGCGCCGCGCCTGACGCCGCCCGGGCTCACTCCGGCGCGGTGGCGCGGATCGTCACCATGTCGTGATCGATATCGTCGTGAGTGGCGGGAACGTGCAGGTGCTCAGCGGAAATCGGCTCGACCGGATAGCCATGTTTCTCCCACGCGTCCAGCCCGCCCTTCAAGGGCCGCACATGCCGGAAGCCCTTGTCGCGCAATTGCCGGGCGATGATCTTCGCCGTCGCTTCGTTCGGACACACGCAGTACACGACCACCTCGTGCTCCGCATAGAGCTGATCCGCGCGATCCGGTGAATCGAGGTCCAGCGCGACAGCGCCCGCAATCCGGTACGGCTCCTTGCGGCGCACTTCCGGCGGACGCGCGTCGTAGATCACGGGCGGCATCGCGGAGCGCATCATTTCGTCGAGCTGGCCGGGCGTGATGTGATACTTCTCGAGCCACTGGCGGAACTGCGCGCGCCGGATCCAGCGATACAGCAGAAAGCCAAGCGCAAGCATCGCCAGAATGTCGATGACCGTGGTGCCGTTGGCGCGCACCAGCACAATGAGCCGGCCGATCTGCTCCTGCAGCGCCGCGCCGCCGAGCATCCAGAAACTCGCCCACGCGGTTGCGCCGATCAAATCCCACAGCACGAACACCCGGATCTCTATCTGCGTGGTGCCGAGCAGCGGCGCGGACACGAGCCCGAGTCCCGGCACGAACTTCGACAGCGCGAGCAGCGGCACGCCAAAGCGCTCGAACCAGCGACGCGCGGTGCGCAGCGTCGAGTCGATCGACAGGGAGAAGCGCACGAGCGAGTTGAGGAAGCGCCGGCCATACAGACGGCCGGCTGCGAACCACAAGGAGTCGGCGATCAGCACCGCCAGCACGGCGGCCAGCAACATTTGCCAGAACGACGCCGCGCCGGAGGCGACGAGCGTGCCGGCTAGAATGAGCATCGGCGCGGCGGGGACCGGCACGCCGAGTTGCGTCGCGAGGACGCTGACGAAGACGGCCCACGCGCCCCACGACGTTGCAAGCGAGGTCGGGACGTGCGGCATGTTGTTTTCTCGATGAGGCTTCTTCTTGCGCGATCAGTGACGCACTGAGTAGCGCAATGCGCAGCGCACGGGGAGCCGGCGCAAAGGGTTACACTTTATCTCGATCCCGGCAAACCCGCCCAATGGGTCCGGCCGGCATCGGCTGACTTCCCTATGTGCGGGCAAAGAGACGCCAAGCAAGGGAACAGGGAGCATCAACATGCAACCGACCATTCAGCCCTTCCACGACGCCGCCACGGGCACGATGACCTACGTGGTCTTCGAGCGGCCCGGTTCGCCTGCGGCGATCATCGATTCCGTGCTCGACTACGACCCGAAGGCCGCGCGCACCTCCACGCGCTCGGCCGATGCCGTCATCGCTTTCGTGCGCGCGCAGCGGCTCGCGATCGAGTGGATTCTCGAAACCCATGCGCACGCGGATCATCTGTCAGCCGCGCCGTATCTGAAGCGGCGGCTCGGCGGGAAGATCGGCATCGGCGAGTCCATCCGGACCGTGCAGCACGTGTTCCGGAAGATCTTCGATCTCGAGCCGGCCTTCCGGCTCGACGGCTCCCAGTTCGATCATCTCTTCCACGACGGCGAGCGTTTCGCCATCGGCGAGCTTGCCGCCGATGCGCTCTTCGTGCCCGGCCACACGCCCGCCGACATGGCGTATCGGATCGGCGATGCGGTGTTCGTCGGCGACACGCTGTTCATGCCGGACGCCGGCACCGCACGTTGCGACTTCCCGGGCGGCGACGCACGCACGCTGTTTGGCTCGATCGGACGTCTGCTGGCGCTGCCGCCCGACACGCAGCTATTCGTCTGCCACGACTATCCGCCCGATTCGCGCGCTGCCCAATGGCAGGCGACCGTGCGCGAACAGCGCGAACGCAATATTCATGTGGGCGGCGGCAGGGGCGAAGCCGAGTTCGTTGCCATGCGCGAGGCCCGCGATGCGACGCTCGGCATGCCGACGCTCTTCCTTCCCGCGATTCAGGTCAACATACGCGCCGGGCGGTTTCCGGATCCATCCGGCAACGGCACGACCTATCTCAAGATTCCGCTCAATACACTCTGAGCGCGTCTCAGGCCTCGATCCGCCCGCGCGTCACGCCGAGCAGATCCGCCATCGCGCGGCGCGCGGCGGCGGCATCACGGGCGACGATCGCGTCGAACACGGCGGTATGTTCCGCGAGCGACGCGTTGTACACCTCCGCCCGCTTTGCATTGAGGCGCAACTGACCTTCGAGGGTCCGCTCGATCAGCGCGCCGAGCGGAATCAGCAGTTCGTTGCTGCACGCCGCCAGCACGCACAGGTGAAACGCGAGGTCGGCACGGACCCACTCGTCCATGTTCTGCGCGTCGGCCATGGCCTGGTGCGCCCGCGTGAGACACGCGAGGGTGTCGTCGTCGTGATTGTCGGCGGCGAGCGCGGCCGCGTACGGCTCGATCATCTCGCGCATTTCCTGCAGCTTGAGCGCGAACTGGAGCGGCGGCGACACGCGCGAGTACCAGTCGAGCATGTCGGTATCGAGCAGGTTCCACGCATGCCGTGGGCGCACGCGCGTGCCCACTTTCGGCCGCGACTCGACCAGCCCTTTCGATGTCAGCGTGCGCAACGCCTCGCGCAGCACGGTGCGGCTGACATCGAAGCGCTCCATCAATTCCGCCTCGCGCGGCAAGGCTGCCCCGGGCGCGATGTCGCCGCGCAGAATCGCCAAGCCCAGTTCATGGGCAACGCGGCCATGCAGATCTCGATGAATGATGGCCTCCAATTGAGTGCTGGCAGGATTATCCGGTATTTGTCTGATGTGCCAACTGCTTTACGTTGAGTCCAAATAATACTATTAATATGCTCACTGAACCTGTTTTTGCTAACATGCGAAATCCCTCTGGAGACGCTCTATGAAAATCACGAAACTCGAGACCTTCATCGTTCCGCCGCGCTGGTGCTTCCTCAAGATCGAAACCGACGAAGGCATCACCGGCTGGGGTGAGCCCGTCGTTGAAGGCCGCGCGCATACGGTGGCCGCCGCCGTCGACGAACTGTCGGACTATCTGGTGGGCCGTGATCCGCGCCACATCGAAGACCTGTGGCAGGTGATGTACCGTTCGGGCTTCTATCGCGGCGGGCCGATCGGCATGAGCGCGATCGCGGGCGTGGATCAGGCGCTGTGGGACATCCTGGGCAAGTATCACGGCGTGCCGGTGCATGCGCTGCTCGGCGGCCAGGTGCGCGACAAGATCAAGGTGTACTCGTGGATCGGCGGCGACCGTCCGAGCGATGTCGCGAACAACGCGCGCGCCGTGGTCGAGCGCGGCTTCAAGGCCGTGAAGATGAACGGCTCGGAAGAGCTGCAGATCATCGACACCTTCGACAAGGTCCAGGGCGTGATCGACAACGTGCGCGCGGTGCGTGAGGCGGTGGGGCCGAACGTGGGCATCGGCGTGGACTTCCACGGCCGCGTGCACAAGCCGATGGCCAAGGTGCTCGCGAAGGAACTCGACCCCTTCAAACTGATGTTCATCGAGGAGCCGGTGCTGTCGGAGAACGTCGAGGCGCTGCGCGACATCGTCAACCAGACCAGCACGCCCATCGCGCTCGGCGAGCGGCTCTATTCGCGCTGGGACTTCAAGCACATCCTGGCGGGCGGTTACGTGGACATCATCCAGCCGGACGCGTCGCATGCGGGCGGTCTCAGCGAATGCCGCAAGATCGCGACCATGGCAGAAGCCTACGACGTCGCGCTCGCGCTTCATTGTCCGCTCGGGCCCATCGCGCTTGCGACCTGCCTGCAGATCGACGCCGTCAGCTACAACGCGTTCATCCAGGAACAGAGCCTCGGCATTCACTACAACAAGGGCAACGACCTGCTCGACTACATCAAGAATCCTGAAGTCTTCAAGTACGACGACGGCATGGTGTCGATTCCGCAGGGACCGGGCCTCGGGATCGAGGTGAACGAGGAGAAGGTGCGCGAGATGGCGAAGGTCGGCCATCGCTGGCGCAATCCTGTGTGGCGTCACGCGGATGGCAGCGTGGCCGAGTGGTGATCTTCTTCTTGTGAGGGGGCGGCGTCAGTGCTTGAGCGTCGCCTCTAACGCGCCGCGCAGCGCGTTACTCACGAGCAAGGCGTCGGCGCGCTTCAGGTCCGCTGGCGTCAGCGTGCGTTCAGCCGCGCCGAGTTCTTCCATCAACACCGCTCGCATCACGCCGGGAAGTACGCCCGCGTCGATCGGCGGCGTCCACCACTTGTCGTCCAGACGGACGAACACGCTGGACCGGCCGCCTTCGGTCAGCTCGCCGCGTTCGTTGCAGAACAGCATGTCGAACGCGCCTTCTGCTTCGGCGGCCTTCCATGCACGGTCGTAGTCGCCCCGATGGGTGGTCTTGTGGCGCAATAGCGGATCCGCCGATGCACGCGGCGCAAAGCCACGCTCCAACGCGAGGAGCACGGCGACGCCGGGCGTCGGCAGGCTGCCGAGCGGCGCGCCCGTGAGCGCGAACTGCCCGCGCTTGTCGAGTGCGATCCGCAAGCGGTACGGCGTGTTTTCCTCGAAGCCGGCGCAGTGCTGCGCGACGTGTGCGGTCAGCGCGGCCTCGTCGAACCGGAAGCCCAGGCTGGTAGCACTGCCTTTCAATCGCGCGATGTGCCGGGCGTAATGACGTACGCCCTCGGCACGAGTCGCATACGTGGTCTCGAAGAGTTCGAAACCCGGATCGGCGCCGGTCAGGAAATGCGCTTTCAACAGACACTCCTGGTATTCGTCGGCGGCGACGCTGTCAAGCACGATGCCCGCGCCGATGCCCAGCACGCCGCGCTGCTGAGCGGCATCGACGACGAGCGTACGGATCGCGACCGACAGACGGCAGTCGCCGTTCGCATCGAGCCAGCCGATTGCGCCGGTGTACAGACCGCGCGGCGATGTCTCGATCTCGTCGATCAAGTGCATCGTCCGATACTTCGGCGCCCCGGTAATCGAGCCGCACGGAAACAGCGCGCGCATCAGGCCGGCGAAGTTCGTGCCGGGAATCGCGCGGGCCTCGATGGTCGAGGTCATCTGCCACAAGGCCCCATAGGACTCGACGGAAAACAACGCCGGCACGTGCACCGAACCCGTGACCGCAACGCGCGACATGTCGTTGCGCAGCAAGTCGACGATCATCACGTTCTCGGCGCGGTTCTTCGGGTCGCTGCTGAGCGCGTCCGGCGGGGTATCGCGCGGCGCGGTGCCTTTCATCGGTCGCGTGCGCAGTTGGTCACCCTGTTTCTCGAAGAACAGTTCCGGCGAACACGACACCACCGACCTGCCGTCCGGCAGCGCGATCAACGCGCCGTAGTGCACGGCCTGGCGCTCCCGCAGACGCCGGTAGAGGGCGAGCGGCGAGCCGAACACAGCGAAATTCAGGCGAAACGTGTAGTTGATCTGATAGGACTCGCCTTCGCGCAAGGCCTGTTGCACGGCGGCGATGGCGGCATCGAATTCGGCGTGCGTGACGCTCGGCTCGATGTCCGCAATACCCGCCACCGAAGGCTGCGCGTTCCCGGCGTCCTGCGACGCGAGCCACGCGCTCGCTTCATCACGCGAAAGAGGCTGGCAGGCGCGGAACATCAACACACGCAACGCCTGGTCTTCGCCACGGCCACGGCGGTTGAATTGCAGATTGCGACCGAACTCGTAATCCGCGACCACCACCGCATGCAGTCCCGCTTGCAGGTCGCGTTCGATTTCTCCGCACACGGCGTCGAGCGCCTGCGGGTCCACACACGTGCGTTCGTGCGCGAAATCCGTGTACAGACGACTCGACCGCCTTCGGGCGGTCGAGTCGTGGTCGTCGAGCAGCGCGAATACCGCGCTGCGCTCCTCGGTCTTCATGACAGTGCTCGCGCTTCCGTCGATCGCATCAGTCAAAGAAGCTCTTTACGCGGTCGAACCAGCTCTTGCTTTGCGGACTATGCCGCGCGCCGCCTTCTACCAGTGACTTCTCGAACTGCTTCAGCAGATCGCGCTGCTGCTCCGTGAGCTTGACCGGCGTTTCCACCTGCACGTGCACGTAGAGATCGCCCGCGATGCTCGAACGCAAACCCTTGATGCCCTTGCCCCGCAGACGGAACGTTTTGCCCGACTGCGTACCTTCCGGCACGGTGAAGCTGGCGCGCCCGGCGAGCGTCGGCACTTCGATCTCGCCGCCCAATGCTGCCGTGGTGAACGGAATGGGCATCTGGCAATGGAGGTCGTCGCCGTCGCGTTCGAACACCGAGTGCTGCTTGATGTGGATCTCCACATACAGGTCGCCGCTCGGCCCGCCGTTGATGCCCGGCTCGCCGTTGCCCGCCGAACGGATGCGCATGCCGTCGTCGATGCCCGCCGGAATCTTCACTTCCAGCGTCTTGGTTTCCTTTACCTTCCCCTGGCCGTGACAGTTCGTGCACGGCTCGGGGACGTACGTGCCGGTGCCGTGGCACTTCGGGCACGTCTGCTGGATGCTGAAAAAGCCCTGCGACATGCGCACCTGGCCTTGGCCATGACAGGTCGGGCAGGTTTCGGGCTTGGTGCCCGGCTTCGCGCCCGAGCCGTGGCAGACGTTGCAGTTGGCCCAGCTCGGCACGCGAATCTGCGTGTCGTAGCCGTGCGCCGCCTGCTCCAGCGTGATTTCCATGCTGTAGCGCAAGTCCGCGCCGCGATACACCTGCGGGCCGCCGCGCCCACGGGCGCCGGCTGCGCCGCCGCCCGCGGCCTGACCGAAGATGTCGCCGAAGATATCGCCGAAGGCGTCCGCGAAACCGCCAAAGCCCTGCGCACCCGCGCCCGCCATGTTCGGATCCACGCCCGCATGACCGTACTGGTCGTAGGCGGCGCGCTTCTGCTGGTCGGAGAGCATTTCGTAGGCCTCTTTGACCTCCTTGAAACTCTCTTCCGACTTCTTGTTGTCCGGATTGCGGTCAGGGTGATACTTCATCGCGAGCTTGCGATATGCCTTCTTGATCTCGTCGTCGCTCGCGTTTTTCGCGACGCCCAGAACCTCGTAGTAATCCCGTTTCGCCATATCGGTTCAATGCCGCCGCGCTGAAGCGGCAGTTCCTGTCAGATGCCCGGACCGCCAGGCCCGCGCTTTGAAACTTTCGCGCCGTGCTCGAACGCGCCGAATGAGGCCTCGAGCATGACACGCTGAAAAAACAACGTGCCCGGGGAGCCGCGAGGCCCGCCAGGCGCGTTACACGTCAGACGCGTCCCGCGTCCCGGTCAAACCACCGCGGGCGCGGGACGTTGCCATCCACGCGCCCTTGCGGCTTAGTCCTTCTTCACTTCCTTGAAGTCGGCGTCGACGACGTCGTCGTGCTGCTGGCTCGCGCCCGCATCCGCCGACGCGCCCGCTGCACCGGCTGCCGCAGCCGCAGCGCCTTGCTGCGCCTGCATGTCGGCGTACATCTTTTCGCCGAGCTTCTGCGATGCCGTAGCCAGCGCCTCGACCTTCGCTTCGAGCGCGGTCTTGTCGGCGGCGTTGTCCTTCAACGCGTCTTCAAGATCCTTCAACGCGGCTTCGATCTTTTCCTTCTCCGACGCGTCCACCTTGTCGCCGTATTCGGCAACGGCCTTCTTCGTGCTGTGAACCAGTGCGTCACCCTGATTGCGTACGTCGGCCAGTTCACGCAGCTTGCGGTCTTCGTCGGCGTTGGCTTCGGCGTCCTTCACCATATGGTCGATTTCGGCGTCTGTCAGGCCCGAGTTCGCCTTGATGGTGACCTTGTTTTCCTTGCCGGTTGCCTTGTCCTTCGCGCCGACGTGCAGGATGCCGTTCGCGTCGATGTCGAAGGTCACTTCGATCTGCGGCGTGCCGCGCGGCGCCGGCGGGATGCCTTCGAGATTGAATTCGCCGAGCAGCTTGTTGCCCGCGGCCATTTCACGCTCGCCCTGGAACACCTTGATGGTCACGGCGCCCTGGTTGTCATCCGCCGTCGAATACACTTGCGCGTGCTTCGTCGGGATCGTGGTGTTCTTGTTGATCATCTTCGTCATGACGCCGCCGAGCGTTTCAATACCCAGCGAAAGCGGCGTGACGTCGAGCAGCAGCACGTCCTTGCGGTCGCCCGACAGAACCTGGCCTTGAATGGCCGCGCCAACCGCCACGGCTTCGTCCGGATTCACGTCACGGCGCGGATCCTTGCCGAAGAACTCCTTCACCTTTTCCTGCACCTTCGGCATGCGCGTCATGCCGCCGACGAGAATCACGTCGTCGATTTCGCCGACCTTCACGCCCGCGTCCTTGATGGCGATGCGGCACGGTTCGATCGTGCGCTCGATCAGTTCTTCGACGAGCGCTTCGAGCTTGGCGCGGGTGAACTTGAGGTTCAAGTGCTTCGGACCTGACGCGTCTGCCGTGATGTACGGCAGGTTGATGTCGGTCTGCGCCGTGGACGACAGTTCGATCTTGGCCTTTTCAGCCGCTTCCTTGAGGCGTTGCAGCGCGAGCACGTCCTTCGAGAGGTCGACGCCCTGTTCTTTCTTGAACTCGCCGATGATGTAGTCGATGATGCGCTGGTCGAAGTCTTCACCGCCGAGGAACGTGTCGCCGTTGGTGGAGAGCACTTCGAACTGCTTCTCGCCGTCCACGTCCGCGATTTCGATGATGGAAATGTCGAACGTGCCGCCGCCCAGGTCGAACACGGCGATCTTGCGGTCGCCCTTTTCGGCCTTGTCGAGACCGAAGGCGAGCGCGGCTGCCGTCGGTTCGTTGATGATGCGCTTGACTTCCAGGCCGGCGATGCGGCCCGCGTCCTTCGTGGCCTGGCGCTGGCTGTCGTTGAAGTACGCCGGAACCGTGATGACGGCTTCCGTCACCGGCTCGCCGAGGTAGTCTTCAGCGGTCTTCTTCATCTTGCGCAGCACTTCCGCGGACACCTGCGACGGCGCGAGATTCTTGCCGTGCGCCTCGACCCATGCGTCGCCGTTGTCGTGCTTGACGATCTTGTAGGGCATCAGGTTGATGTCCTTCTGCACTTCCTTCTCTTCGAAACGGCGGCCGATCAGGCGCTTGACCGCGTACAGCGTGTTGCGCGGATTGGTGACCGACTGACGCTTCGCCGGCGCGCCGACGAGGATTTCGTTGTCGTCGAGATACGCAATGATCGACGGCGTGGTGCGCGCGCCTTCCGAGTTCTCGATGACCTTGACCTGATTGCCTTCCATCAGCGCCACGCACGAATTCGTGGTGCCGAGGTCGATGCCGATGATTCTGCCCATTTTTTATACTCTCCTAGCTTTGATCGCAGTGGCGTTACGGCGGCCGGGTGGATCGCCTGATGCCGGCGGATTTCGCCGGCTCATTCGCCGATTTACCGGGCCGAACGCCCAAAATTCATACCTGTACGCAAGATAAGAGCGCCAGTTTCGATTTCAAGACCCTGGAACCGATGCGGTCTATAGTTTTTTTGCGAAGCGGGCGGCTGCTTGCGCGGCAACTGGACGGACGAACCGTCCAACTCGCGCCGCCGAGCCGGCCGGATCGCTCAAGCGCAACTCATACGTAACTTGAGCGCGCCTTATTTCGGGGCCGCGACGGTCACGAGCGCCGGACGCAGCACGCGGTCGGCGATCACAAAACCCTTTTGCAGCACCGAAACGACCGTGTTGGCATCCTGCTCGGCGGGCACCATCGAAATGGCCTGATGACGATGCGGATCGAACTTCTCGCCGACCGGATTCAACGCCACGACACGGCCCTTTTCGAGCGCGCCCGTGAGCTGCTTGAGCGTCAGTTCTACGCCCTCGCGCACCTTGGCGAGGTCGCTCGACTGGTCGGCAAGCGCGGCTTCCAGGCTGTCCAGCACCGGCAGCAGGTTCTCCGCGAAGCTTTCGATCGCGAATTTATGCGCCTTCGACACATCGTCCTGGCTGCGGCGGCGGACGTTTTCCGTCTCCGCCTTCGCGCGCAGGAAGTCCTCCTTCAGCGCAACGATGGTGGCCTGCGCCTCGGCAAGCGCGGTGTCGGCCACATCCGCCGCGGGCTGCGCGGCAGCCGCTGCGTTGGGCTGTGCAGACTGCGCCGTTTCGGCTGCCGGCTGCCCAGGATTGGCATCGGCGGCCTGGCGCGCGGTTTCGTCGGCGGGCGTGGGGTTCTGGCTCGCTGAATTCTCTTGCGTGTTTTCCATGTCGCTGAATGTGTATTGCTGTGAGTTGAATCGGATGGGGAAACGGCGCATTGCGCTGTTTTCCGCACTAACGGCGGAAGTTGGGGCGGCAGGCACATTTTCAAGCCGGGGCCGCGAACTTTTCGGACGATTTTCAGCGCGCAGACGAAGCGCTGACGCCTGAAACAAGCGGTAACGCGCGTATTGCCGCACCGCGCAGAATGAGATTGAGGGAAAGCCCTCGGTCTTCTACACTCCAGAGTAGCACCGCAGAAAGCACGTTAACCCTAATCCTACGAATGCTTCAAATCGCTGCTTCGCATTGCTTGCGTCAAATCGCTTTTGGCCCTTGCCCGTTTCCTGACCCTGCCCCGTAGCGCCCGCATGCGCCTCGCGGCCGGGGAAACCCATCACCGGGGGTACCATGAAACTGACCTTTGCTATCGCGGTGGTCGCCCTGGTACTCGTCGCGGGCACGACCACCATCTGCATGTCAGGCGCGGTCACCGACCGCACCACCGAATACGGCGGCGTTCACGCCACCATGGAACGCTACTTCAATCCGAACCAGAAAGTTTGTCGATGACGCGCCGGTCGCGCTTCGTCGGCCTGCCCTGCAGCTGGGCGGCCGGCTCGCGGAAGGTCCGGCGGCGTTCTGCTTCGGCCATGCGTTGCGCGCGTCCGTCTTCCGTCTCGGCATAGAGCGTCTGCGCCACGCTGGCCGGGCCCCGCACGTCACACACGCCCAGCACTTCAACCTGCCAGACGATTCGTTCGATGTCGATCTCGACGAGATCGCCCACACGCACTTCCTTGGACGGCTTTACACCCGCGCCGCCGATCTTCACGCGGCCCTTCTCCACTGCATCGCTTGCGAGCGAACGCGTCTTGAAGAAGCGTGCCGCCCACAGCCATTTGTCGATGCGCAGCCGCGCGCCGGGTTCCGTCGAAATGGTGTAGTTCATCGCTGCTTGCTGGTTGGAGCCGGATTCACGCGACCGCGCTGACCGGCTGCTGGACCTGCACGGGCCATCCTTGCAGATGCTGCGCCGCGATTTCGCCGATGCCCTTGATCCACGCGGGCGACGCGTTCAGGCAAGGAATCCGGTGAAAGTGCTTGCCGCCGGCCTTCAGGAACTCGTCGCGCACCTCGATGCCGATTTCCTCGACGGTCTCCAGACAATCCGCCGTGAAACCGGGGCAAAACACGTCGACACGCGTCACGCCGCCCGCGCCCAGTTCCGCAAGAGTAGGCGCGGTATAGGGCTGCAGCCACTCCGCGCGGCCGAAGCGCGACTGGAAGGTCACGCGGCACTCCACCGTCGTAAGCCCGAGCGCGGCGGTGAGCAGCGAGCCGGTCAGCTGGCACTGGTCGTGATACGGATCGCCGAGATCCATGGTGCGCTTGGGCACGCCGTGGAAGCTCAGCACCAGTTTGTCGCCAGCGGCGAAATCCGGCGCGCCGTGATGCCGCCAGTAGTCGCGCACCTGCTCGGCCAGCGCCGCGATATACGCCGGATGATCCGCATAGTGGCGCACCGTGCGGATCTCGGGCTGATTGCGCACACGCTTCAGGGCGGCAAAGGCGTCGTCGAAGGCGGTGGCCGTGGTGGAGGACGAATACTGCGGATACATGGGCAGGAGCAGGATGCGCTCCGCGCCTTCGAGCTTGAGCTGATTCAGCATGGCGCCGATTCCCGGGGTTCCGTAACGCATTGCATAGTCCACGATCACGCGATAGTCGTTCGCCGCGAACAGCCGCCGCAATCCTTCCACTTGCTTCTCGGTATGCACCCGCAACGGCGAGCCTTCCGGCATCCACACCTGCGCATACTTGCGGGCCGAGGCGCGCCCGCGCAGCGGCAGGATCAGCACGCGCAGGATGATTTGCCAGACCAGCGATGGAATCTCCACCACGCGCGGGTCCGAGAGGAACTGCGCCAGATACTTGCGCACGGCCCGCGGCGTGGGCGCGTCCGGCGTGCCGAGATTGATCAGCAGCACCGCGACGCGATGTGAAGCGCTGGGCTGCGAGGGCAACTCGAGGTCGAAACGCATAGTGGAGGCGGGCCGGAAGCGGTGTCTAAAAGGTGAGGACCATTATAGCGGCGGGTTTTCGGCCACGACATTGGCCGAATGGCCGAGTGGCGCCGCCCGTCGACACCCGTCAAGATGAGTGCAACGAGGACGTCACTGGTGACTGAGCGACATCGAGAGGAGCCGCGCGGTGATATCCACGATCGGGATCACGCGGTTGTACGCCATGCGCGTCGGGCCAATCACGCCGAGCGTGCCCACGATTTTCCCGTTCACTTCATACGGCGCGGTGACCACGCTCATTTCTTCGATCGGCACGAGAGTCGACTCGCCGCCAATGAAGATCTGCACGCCCTGCGCGTGGCTGGACACATCAAGCAGTTGCAGCAGCGAGGTCTTCTGGTCGAACAGGTCGAAGAGCTTGCGCATGCGCGCCATGTCGGAGGAGAGGTCGGCCACTTCGAGCAGGTTGCGCTCGCCGGAAATGAGCACGGTGTCCATCGGGTCCGTCTCGGCGGTGCTCGCCACCACGGCCGCCTGCATCAGCGTGGCCATGTCACCGCGCAGCTGGTCGATTTCCTCGCGCAGGCGGCGGCGCACCTCGTCAAAGGACAGGCCCGCGAAATGCGCGTTGATGTAGTTGGAGGCTTCGGTGAGCTGGGACGGCGAGTAATCGCGCTGCGTCGCCATCATGCGATTCTGCACGTCGCCCTCAGGCGTCACGATGATGAGCAGAATGCGTTTGTCCGACAGCCGCATGAACTCGATCTGCTTGAACATGTGGCTGCGGCGCGGCGTCAGTACGACGCCCGCGAACGAAGACAGGCTGGACAGCACGCTCGCCGCGGCCGCGACGATCTTCTGCGGTTCCTCGCCCTGCAACCGGGTCTTCACCGCGGTTGTCATCGCTTCGTCTTGCGGCGCTTCCACAGTCAGCATCGTGTCGACGAACAGGCGGTAACCGCGCGGTGTGGGAATGCGTCCCGCAGAGGTATGCGGACTCGCCACGAGGCCCAGGTCCTCGAGGTCGGACATCACATTGCGAATTGTGGCGGGGCTCAACTCCAGGCCGGAGTGCCGTGATAACGTGCGCGAACCGACCGGCTGACCTTCGGCGATGTAGCGCTCGATCAGCGTCTTGAGGAGGGTTTGTGCACGTGGGTCTAGCATGGCCGGATTTTAGCTCAACGACGCGGGTGGCGGCGCGCCGCGGCTCATGGGTAGAGTTGGGGGTGGTGTTGGCGTTCCACGATTGTCACGTTGCATCGCGTTGCATCGCATTCTTCGCCCGCTCCATTCTAGCGAGAAACAATGGGCGTGCCCGCGTCAGCTTCGCCCAGGCTCGTGGGAGCGCTTGCGAGCGCTCACGGCGCGGGCCCCACGGTTCTTTTCGCTCACTGACTATGGTGTAATGCCGGCATGGAAATCGGTCAATTCAAGACGGTCGCCCTCGTCGGGCGCCCCAATACGCCGGGCATCGAGCCGCCGCTGAGAGCGCTTGCCGACGTCCTCGCGCAGCAAGGCTTCGAAGTCGTGTTCGAGGCGGGCACCGCGAAGGAGGTCGGCGTGACCGAATTCCCGGCGCTCTCCATCGCCGAGATGGGCGCCCGCGCGGACGTCGCCATCGTGCTCGGCGGCGACGGCACGATGCTCGGCATCGGCCGGCAGCTCGCGCCGTACCGGACGCCGCTCATCGGCGTGAATCACGGGCGCCTCGGCTTCATCACGGACATCCCGCTCAAGGAAATGGGCGAGATCATTCCGCAAATGCTCGCCGGGCAGTTCGAGCGCGAGGAACGCACGCTGCTCGAAGCGCGCATCGTGCGAAACGACAAGCCCATCTATCACGCGCTCGCCTTCAATGACGTGGTGGTGAACCGCAGCGGCTTCTCCGGCATGGCCGAGTTGCGCGTCTCGGTGGACGGGCACTTCATGTACAACCAGCGTTCGGACGGCCTGATCGTCGCCACGCCTACCGGCTCGACCGCCTACGCGCTGTCGTCGGCGGGACCGATCCTGCATCCGCAGCTGCAAGGCTTCGTGCTCGTGCCGATCGCGCCGCATTCGCTGTCGAACCGGCCGATCGTGCTGCCCGACGACTCCAAGGTCACCATTCAGATCATCGGTGGACGAGACGTGAACGTGAACTTCGACATGCAGTCCTTCACCGCCGTCGAGCTGAACGACGCGATCGAGGTCCGCCGTTCGAAGCACACGGTGCCGGTGCTGCATCCGGTCGGCTACAGCACCTACGCGACGCTGCGCAAGAAGCTGCACTGGAACGAGCATCCGTCGCAGGACACCTCCACTCTCTGATCCGATTCGCCAGACTCTCTTCCGCGAAGCATCCATGCTCCGACACCTCTCCATTCGAGACTTCGTCATCGTCGCCGCGCTCGACATCGAGTTCGACTCTGGCTTCACGGTCTTTTCGGGCGAAACCGGCGCCGGCAAATCCATCCTGATCGATGCCCTCGCGCTCACGCTCGGCGCGCGCGGCGACGCGGGCGTCGTGCGCACCGGCCAGGCGCGCGCCGACATCACCGCCGAATTCACTGCGCATGCGCTGGTCGTTACCTGGCTGGAGGAGCACGCGCTCGGCGAAACGGGGGCTGACACAGTCATGTTGCGGCGGGTGATCGATTTGAACGGCCGCTCGCGCGCGTTCATCAACGGCACGCCCGCGACGCTCGCGCAGCTGCGCGAAGTGGGCGAAATGCTGGTCGATATCCACGGCCAGCACGCGCATCAATTGCTGATGCGTCCCGACGCGCAGCGCGAACTCTTCGACACCCACGCGCAGTTGCTGGACACGGCCGGCGCGGTGAATCGCGCGTGGCGCGCCTGGCGCGACGCGCAGCAGGCGCTGGAGAGCGCGCAAAGCCGCGATCGCGAACTGCAACTGGAACGCGAGCGCCTCGCATGGCAACTGAGTGAATTCGACAAGCTCGCGCCGCAGCCGGGCGAATGGGAAGAAGTGAGCGCGGAGCAGCACCGGCTGTCGCATTCGGCGAGTCTCATCGACGGCGTGCAGGGTGCACTCGGCGCGCTGTCCGAGTCCGACGAAGCGATGATCTCGCAGCTCGGCGCAATTACGTCGAAGCTGCGCGGCCTCGCGGATATCGATCCGGCGCTGAACGACGTGCTCGCGTCGCTCGAACCGGCCGAGATCCAGTTGCAGGAGGCGGCTTACTCGCTGTCGCATTACGCGCAGCGGCTCGAACTCGATCCCGAGCGGCTGGCGCAAGTGGACCGGCGCATGGATCAGTTGCACTCCACCGCGCGCAACTTCCGTCTTCAGCCCGAGAACCTGCCCGAGGAGCATGAAGCACGCCGCCGCCAGCTTGCCGACCTCGACGCCGCGGGCGACCTCGACGCGCTCGTCGCCGTCGCCGAGAAGGCGCACGGCGTCTATCTCGAACAGGCGAAGGGGTTGTCGAAGGCGCGCACGAAGGCGGCGAAGAACCTATCGAAAGCGGTCACCGAGGGCATGCAGGAACTGTCGATGGCAGGCGGCAGCTTCGAGGTGGCGCTCATCCCGCTCGCGGAAGGCGGCGCCAACGGCCTGGAGCAAATCGAGTTTCGCGTCGCGGGTCATGCGGGCGTCGCGCTCAGGCCGCTCGCGAAGGTCGCGTCGGGCGGCGAACTGGCGCGTATCAGCCTCGCTTTGGCTGTCATCGCCAGCACCGCGAGCCCGACGCCGACCCTCATCTTCGACGAAGTGGATACCGGCATCGGCGGCGGCGTGGCGGAAGTGGTCGGGCGTCTGCTGCATCAACTCGGACAGCATCGTCAGGTGCTGTGCGTCACGCACCTGCCGCAAGTCGCGGCGCGCGGCGACCAGCATTTCCAGGTGGCCAAGGCCGCCGACGACGCGGGCGGCACCGTCAGCATGGTCACGCCGCTGGACAAGCCGAAGCGCATCGAGGAAGTGGCGCGCATGCTCGGTGGTCTGGAAATCACCGCGACCACGCGCAAGCATGCGAAGGAAATGCTCGCGGCCTGAGCGAACGGCGCGGCTCTGAAGCCGCGCCGTTCAGAATGCTGACTCAGGAGGCCACGGCAAACACCCGCTCCCACAACGCCGTCACCGCCTCGCGCTCGCCCTGCACTTCGTCTGGCGCCACGCGCGCCTTTTCCATGCCGTCGAGCCGCATCCGGTGCTGCAGCTTGCGATAGTGCCGGTAGATGGCGCCAATCGCGTCCGCTTCGTCAGCCGAAATCAGACCGCTCTGCGCGGCAATCCTGAGCAGGGAAATATTGCCCGCGTTGCGCACGAACTCGCGATGCTCGCGCGCATGCAGCAACACCCAGTACTGCACGACGAACTCGATATCCACCATGCCGCCGCGATCGTGCTTCAGGTCGAACAGCGCGCTCCGGTTCGGATGCCCGTCGGCGACGCGCTGACGCATCGACGCAATCTCCCGCGCCAGCGCCGCCGCATCGCGCTCCGTCACCATCACGTCCGCACGGATCGCTTCGAACTGCGCGCCGATGCCCGCATCGCCCGCGCTGAAGCGCGCGCGCGACAGCGCCTGATGCTCCCACACCCACGCCGTGTTGGCGGCGTCGCCCTCGCGGATCTGATAGCGGCGGAAGGTATCCAGGTCGGTCACCAGCAAGCCGGACTCGCCGTTCGGACGCAGCCGCAGATCGACATCGAACAGCGTACCCGCGCCGGTCGCCGACGTGAGCCAGGTGATCAGGCGGCGGGTGAACATCGCGTAGATCTCGGACGCGGCGTCATGCGGATCGTCGTACAGGAAGATGAGATCCAGGTCCGACGCATAGCCCAGTTCCTTGCCGCCCAGCTTGCCGTAGGCGATAACCGAAAACAGCGGTGTCTCGCGGTGCCGCTTCGGAAACTGCTGCCAGACGGTCTGCACGGTGACATCGAGTACGGCGTCGGCCAGCTCGGACAGACGGTCGCTCACGTGCTCCACCGTCAGACGCCCCGCGAGATCGATCAGCAGGATGCGGAACACTTCGGCCTGATGCGCGTGGCGCAGCAGATCCATCTGATGCTCGGCGTCCTCGGCGGACTGCAGCCGGGACGTCAGCGAGCGCTTGAACTGCGTCCAGTCGAACGGGCTTGCAATGGCCTCGTCGTCGAGCAACTCGTCGAGCAACTGCGGATGGCGGATCAGATAGCCCGCCGCCCAGCGCGAACCCGACAGCACCGAGAGCACACGCGCCAATGCCGCCGGATACTCGGTCAGCAAGGCCAGATAGGCGCCGCGCCGGCCAATACCTTCGAGCAAGTCGAACAGGCGGGCGATCGTATCGGCGCGACGGGCCGCATCGATCGACTGTACGGCTTCGAGCGCCCGCTGCGCGACGATGTCGAAACGCTCGCGGCTCTGCGGCGGCAGGCTGGCGTAGCGGGTCGAATTCCACACGGCGGTCAGGCGCGACAGCACCGGCGCCGGGTCCGCGAAACCCAGTTCGACGAGCCGCGCGGCCAGTTCTTCCTGCGCGGAATCGTCGGCGAGGGCGCTGCTCCAGATCCACGACGCCGCCGAATCGTCCGACACGCCGCAGCCGCCCTGGCCGCTCACCTTGTCGGCGAAAATCGCGTCGAATTGCTGTTCGACGAACTCGCGATGCGCGTCGAGGTTGTCCATCAACGCAGCGTAATCCGCGAAGCCGAGCGAGACCGCGAGACGCGCGCGTTCTTCGTCGTCGACGGGCATCGCGTGCGTTTGCGCGTCGTTGCGATATTGCAGCCGATGCTCGACCGTGCGCAGAAAGAGATACGCGTCCGACAACGCCTCGCACACGGCCGGCGCGAGCAGCCCGTGCGCCTCGGCGCGTTCGAGCACGGCGAGCGTCGGCCGAATGCGGAAATCCACGGCCTGCCCGCCGCGAATCAACTGGAACACCTGCGCACTGAATTCGATCTCGCGGATGCCGCCGCGCCCGAGCTTGATGTCGTCGGCCTTGTCGGGACGCATCGAGGCGCGGCGCCGCGCTTCCTGACGGATCTGCTGATGCAGCGCGCGGATCGCCGCAATGACGCCGTAGTCGAGATAGCGCCTGTAGATGAACGGCGTCGCGATGGCTTCGAGCTGCCTGACGAGGCGCTGCCCCGATTCGCTTTGCGTCTCCGAGACGAGCCGTCCCTTGATCCATGCATAGCGTTCCCACTCGCGGCCCTGCACGTAGAAATATTCCTCGAGCATGCCGAGACTGCACACGAGCGGCCCGGAGTCGCCGTTCGGACGCAGCCGCATGTCCACGCGGAACACGTAGCCGTCTTCGGTGATTTCCGCGAGCGCGCCGATCAGCCGCCGGCCGAGCCGTGTGAAGAATTCCTGGGTCGTGAGCGCGGCGCGCGTGCCGCCGGCCGTTTCGCCGTCTTCCTCGTAGACGAAGATCAAATCGATGTCCGACGACGCATTCAGTTCGCGCCCGCCGAGCTTGCCCATGCCGACCACGCCGAGCGTCAGCCGTTCGCCTTCCGGTCCGCGCGGCTCGCCGAACAACGCTTCGAGATCCGCCGAAAGCACGGCGAGCGCGCGTTGCACGGTCACTTCGGCGAGATCGGTCATGGCGCCGGTGACTTCGGCGACATCCGCCGCGCCTGCGAGATCGCGTTCCATCACCGTGCAGAACACTTCTGTCCTCAAACGCCGCAGCGCGGTCTTGAGCGCGGCTTCGTCGAGCGGGCCGCGTGCGGCGCGCGGTGCGCAGTGCGCATCGAGCCGTGCTTCGATCCATTGCCGCGTGACGGGCGCCTGCCGCCACTCCGCCACGCTGGACGCCAGTTCGGGACGCGCCGCATAGGCACGCGCTGCATAGTTGGAATAATCGGAACTGAGGAGAGTGGCGTCGGTCATGAAAGGTTGGGTTCGCTCATTGCTTCTGCTCTTTACTTCCTGAAATGTCCCGGACCCCGTGCACTGCCGTCCGAGTCTTGCCGGGCGCGGCTCTGCGCGCTTTCACGAGCGCACGGAGGGCGGCGGTCAACGCCATGCCCGTGTTACATTTCAGCGTCAAACACGCAAAACTACCATATCGCCGATTAGCCGCAGCATGTCCGACAGCAGACGATCCGTCGACCCGACCGAAGTTGGACAAGCCCAGCCCAGCGGCAACGCCGAGCGCGTGCTTTCGCGCGTCTTCAGAATCGTTCTGGTCATCGCGGCGGTCCTCTATTTCGCGGTGGCGGCCCTCTACATCGGCTTGCGTTACATCGTGCTGCCGCAGGTCGATTCGTTCCGGCCGCGCATCGAGCAGATGGTCTCGTCGAAGATTCATGCGCAGTTGCATATCGGGCGGATTTCCGCGCGCTGGTCGGGCCTCTCGCCGATACTCGACATCGACAATCTGCGCATCGACGCCGCCGACGGTTCGCCCGGACTCGCCGTGCCGCACGCCAGCGCGAGCATCGCGTGGAGTTCGCTGGTGCGGCTGCGGCCCAAGCTCGCCGACCTGATCGTCGACGGGCCGGACGTGATCATCGCGCGCAATCCGGACGGCGCGCTGAGCATCGCCGGCGTGCCGCTTCCCACGCATCGCACCGGTTCGAACGCATTCACGACCTGGTTGCTCGGCCAGGACCGCATTCTCCTGCGCGACGGCACGCTGCGCTGGCGCGACGCGCAGCGCGCGGCGCCCGAGATCGCGTTCAAGCGCCTGCAATTCGTGATCCTCAACCAGGGCACGCGCCATCGCGCCGCGCTCCGGGCGCCCGCCGACGGCGACGTGCTGCACGGGCCGCTCGACCTGCGCGCCGACTTCCGCCATCAGCCGTTCTCCGCGATGGGCGCGCCCGCGAACTGGACCGGCCGGCTGTACGCCTCCACCGGGCCGGTCGACCTGCCGATGCTCGCGCGCTACGTGAAACTGCCGTTCCAGATGTTCGGCGGTCAGATCAACAACGAGATCTGGCTCAACTTCGCGGGCGGTCAATTGCAGAACGCGACCGGCGAACTGACCGGCTCGAACATCGGCTTGCGCGTGCACCCCACACAGCCGCGCCTCGACCTGCCGATCGCGCGCTTCGGCTGGACGGTCGACAAGAACGACACCGCCTACACGCTCGAACTGCGCAACCTGCACGCCGAACTGGGCCAGTTGCCGCTCGACGACGGCACGCCGGTATCGCGCCTGCTGGTGTCGCGTCTGCTCACGGCCACGTACCGGCCGCCGAGCGTCGGCAAGGGACAACTGTTGCGGCTGACGGGCGATACCGTCGACATCGGCATCCTGGCGGAATTCGTGCGCGCGCTGCCGGTGCCGGCGAAGGTCCTCAACGAGCTGGTGCGCTTCAATCCGCGCGGCCAGGTGTCCAACTACACGATCTACACGGAACGGACCGCGCCGAAGACCGAAGAGGAAGCGGCCCAGCAGCACAAGAAGGGCGATGCCCCGCTGCTGCACTACGCCTTCAAGGGCGATCTCCAGGGACTGAGCGTGCAGGCCCAGGAACCGCCGCCGGGTCTCACGGTGAACAACCATCCGCGCGCGGGCATTCCGGGCGTCGAGAACCTGTGGGGCGCGGTCGACGCCAACGAGAAGGAAGGCCGCATCACGCTCGACACGAAGAACGCGGCGATCATCATTCCCGGCGCGTTCGACGACCCGCGCCTCACCTTCGATACGTTGCAGGGCAAGGTGAACTGGAGCGTCGCCGATGCGATTGCGCCCGGCGAGCAGCGTCGCGCATTCAAGATCCATGTCGATACGCTGCGCATCCGCAACGCCGACGCCGAGGCCGAAGCCACCGCCGACTATTGGAACCAGGGGCACGGTCGCGGCAACCTGGATTTGAAGGCGAAGGTCGCGCATCTGAAGGTCACGCGCCTGGTGCGCTATCTGCCGACCAGCCTGAACGAGCGCGTGCGCGTGTATCTCGGCCACGCGCTGCAGGCGGGCACCGCGAAGAACGGCACGATCGAAGTGCATGGCGACCTCACGCGCTTCCCGTACGCCAAGTTTCCGAATGATGGCGTGTTCAGGATCAACGCGCCGTTTACCGGCGGCAAGTTCGACCCCACGCCGTTCCCGCCGCGCACGATGGCCAACGGCCTGCCGAACTTCTGGCCGGCGTTCGAGGGCATCGACGGCACCTTTACGCTCGCGCAGAACAAGCTCGGCTTCGACATCAACCGCGGCCATTACCGTGGCGTGAAGGTGTCGAAGGTGGTCGGGCGGATCGACGACACCGGCAATCGCGAGACCAAATTGTGGATCGACGGGAAAGCGCGCGGCCCGCTCGCCGACATGCTGCAATACGTGGACGACAGCTCGCTCGGCCTGATGGCGAAGCACCGCACGCGCAACATCGCGGCTAAGGGCGACGCACTGCTCGACCTGACGCTCGGCATTCCGCGCTATCGGCCGCCCGCGCCGCAGCCGCCGCTCAAGACCGACTACAAGGGCTCGCTCACCTTCGCCGACAACGAAGTGGCCTACGGCAAACTGCCGCCGCTCACGCATCTGCGCGGCCGCGCCGACTTCGGCGCGAAGACCGTCACGCTCGATGGACTGACCGCGCAACTGCTCGGCGGCGACGTGCGCGCGAAAGGCGGCGTTCAGCCGGACGGCAGTTATGCGATCGACGTCAACGGCCGCCTCGGCGCGGACGCGGCGGAACGGCTGAACACGCACATCAGCCCACAGGTGGTGCAGTTCATGAAGCGCATCAACGGCACCGCGCCCTACGAGATGCACGTGCGCGGCACGAAGAACGCGCTGCCGAACGTGCAGGCGAGTTCGGATCTCACGGGCCTCTCGATCAATCTGCCCGCGCCGTTCGGCAAGGCGCAAGGCACGCCGATGCCGTTCTCGTTCAGCTTCGGGCCCGCGCCGGGCGGTCCGTCCGACCTGCACGACGCCGAACTCACCCTCGGGCCGGTGCGCGCGCACTACGTGCTGCAGCAGATCGGCCGCGCACAGGTGAAGATCGATCCGCAGAACGCCGCCGAACCGATGAACATGCGCGCGCAGCTGAAGGTGGCGCGCGGCGCGATCGCGGTGAACAAGCCCGCGGATCTGCCGGCCGAGGGCGTGAGCGCCGTCGTGGATCTCGACGAACTCGACGCCGATGCGTGGCGCAAGACCTTCGCGGAAATCAGCGCGGCGACGCCGGTCACCACTGTCGCCGCCAATGCGGAACCCGACGCGCCGCGTCCGCCGTTGAGCGAGAACGTGCGGCAGTTCATCCCGACGCGCGCCGCCATCCACTTCACGACGCTCAAGCTGCTCGACCGGAAATGGGAGAACGTCGCGATCGGCGCGAGCGAGACGGATCGCAAGTGGCAGGCAAACGTGGCGTCGAATCAGGTGTCGGGCTATCTCGCCTGGACGCCCGGCCCGACCCGTGCGAGCCCCGGCACCTTGCAGGCGCGCTTCGCCAAGGTCGTGATTCCGGAGAAAACCGAGAACGATCTCGTCGGCCGGGTGATCCGCAAGCCGCCGCGCAACATGCCGACGATCGATCTCATCGTCAACGAACTGGTGTTTCGCGGTCACAACCTCGGGCGGCTTGAGGTGGATGCACACAACGAAGTCGCCGTCGACGAACCGATCTGGATGCTGGACAAGCTCGAACTCGACAACCCGGACGCCACGCTCACCGCCCGCGCGACCTGGCGCACGCTGCCGGGCGCCGTGACGCGCTACGCACAGGCCCCGCAGCCCGACACCCTGCCCTACGACACCGATGACGGTATCCCGCGCCGCACGTCGCTCGACTTCCGTCTCGATGTCAGGAACGGCGGCCAGTTGATCGACCGCTTTGGCGCGCCGCACGTGGTGAATGCGGGCAACGGCACCGTGTCCGGCGAGGCGGCCTGGAACGGCGGCCCGACCACGCCCGACCCGGACACGCTCGAAGGCAAGCTCGCCGTGGAGCTGCATCACGGCCAGATCCTGCGGGCGCCGGGCGCGGCGAAGTGGCTCGGCATCTTCAGTCTGCGCAGCCTCGCAAACCTGCTGACGCTGCATTTCGACGACGTCGTCGGCAAGGGGCTGCCGTTCGAGAAGATCACGGGCAACGCGCACATCGCCGACGGCATCGGCCGCACGGACGACTTCCTGATGGTCACGTCGCCCGCGCGCGTGCAGATGCAAGGTCTGGTCGATCTGCCGAAGCAGACGCAAGACCTGCATGTGAAGGTGATCCCCACGGTCGGCGCGGGCGTCGCCGCGATTCCCGCCGCGGTCATCAACCCGCTGCTGGGCCTCGGCGTGCTGGCGGCGGATATCGCGCTGTCGGCGTCGATCCGCAAGGCCTTTGCCGTCGACTACGCCATCACCGGTTCCTGGACCAAACCGGTCGTCCAGCGACTCAAGAGCGATCAGGGTAAGATCGAAACACCGGCGGCCGCCGTTGCGCCGAGCGCCGTCCAGTGAGAAAACGGACGTGCGCCCGTCACGGCGGCTCTGAAATCGTCCCTTCAACTCGTCCCTTTTTTTTCATCAGCGCACCCAGGACATGAGCGAAACATCGAGCGAAGGCGCGGCCCCGTTCCAGGTCGCCGCGCTGCAGATGGTCAGCACGCCGGACCGCGAGCGCAACCTGGCCGCCGCCGGACAACTCATCGCAGAAGCCGCCCGCCGCGGCGCGCAACTGGTTCTCCTGCCCGAATATTTCTGCTTCATGGGCTTCAAGGACACCGACAAGCTCGCCATCCGCGAGCAGCCCGGCAGCGGTCCCATCCAGCAGTTTCTGGCTGACTCGGCGCGCGAGCATCGCGTGTGGATCATCGGCGGGACGCTGCCGCTGCAATCGCCGGAAGCGGAGCGCGTGCTCAATACGACGCTCGTCTTCGATCCGCACGGCAAGCAGGTCGCGCGCTACGACAAGATTCATCTGTTCAATTTCGAAAAGGGCGAGGAATCGTTCGACGAAGCGCGCACCATCTGTCCCGGCAGCGACGTGCGCACGTTCGAGGCGCCGTTCGGACGCGTCGGTTTGTCGGTGTGCTACGACCTGCGCTTTCCGGAGCTGTACCGCCAGCTCGGCGACTGCGCGCTGATGGTCGTACCGTCGGCCTTCACGTGGACCACCGGCAAGGCGCACTGGGAAACGCTGCTGAAGGCGCGCGCCGTCGAGAACCAGTGCTACGTGCTGGCCGCGGCGCAGGGCGGCACGCACGAGAACGGCCGCCGCACCTGGGGTCACAGCATGCTGATCGACCCGTGGGGCGAGATCATCGACGTGCAGGATGAGGGGCCGGGTGTCGTGCTCGGCGGCATCGATGCGCAGCGCATCGCCGCCGTGCGGCAGAGTCTGCCGGCGTATCGGCACCGTGTGCTCTCGTAGAAGACTTGAAGATGCGGGATTCTCCCCGCACATGAACTGACAGAATCAGACCGTAGAATAGTCTTGGATTCGTCTGAATTATCACCGAACGCGTTGCAATCGACGCAACAGGCACCGAACAGGCACCGCATGAACATCATCGAACCCGGCATTCGCAACCTGGTCACGGCAAAAGACGTTTTGCTCACGCCGTACGGCCTTGACGAAGGGCTGATCACCCGCACGCTCGCGGAAATCTTCGAGCATCGCATCGATTACGCCGACCTCTATTTCCAGTCCACGCGCAGCGAAGCGTGGAGCCTGGAGGAAGGCATCGTCAAATCCGGCAGTTTCAGCATCGATCAGGGGGTCGGCGTGCGCGCCGTCTCCGGCGAACGCACCGCCTTCGCCTACTCCGACGATCTCTCGGCCGACTCCATCCGCCAGGCGGCCATCGCGACCCGCGCGATCGCGAAAGCCGGCGGCGGCAAGCACAAAATCAAGTCGGCCAGTTCACTGACGGGCGTCTCCGGCCGCGATCTCTACCTGCCCGCCGACCCGCTGCACTCGCTCGAGGCACATGCCAAGGTCAAGCTGCTGGAGCGCGTCGAGCAGATGGCGCGCAGCAAGGACCCGCGCATCACGCAGGTAATGGCGGGCATGGCCGGCGAATACGATGTCGTGCTGATCGCGCGCAGCGACGGCGCGCTCGCCGCCGACGTGCGTCCGCTGGTGCGCGTCTCGGTGACGGTGATCGCCGAACAGAACGGCCGTCGCGAGATCGGCACGGGCGGCGGCGGCGGACGCTTTGACTACGGCTATTTCACGGACGCCGTGCTGCAGAAATACGTCGATGACGCCGTGCATGCCGCGCTCGTGAATCTCGAAGCGCGCCCCGCGCCGGCCGGCGCGATGACCGTCGTGCTCGGGCCGGGCTGGCCGGGCGTGCTGCTCCACGAGGCCATCGGCCACGGCCTGGAAGGCGACTTCAACCGCAAGGGCTCGTCGGCATTTGCGGGACGCATCGGCGAACAGGTCGCGGCGAAGGGCGTCACCGTGGTCGACGACGGCACGCTGCCGAACCGGCGCGGCTCGCTCAACATCGACGACGAAGGCAATCCGACCCAGTGCACGACGCTGATCGAGGACGGCATGCTCAAGGGCTACATCCAGGACTCGCTCAACGCGCGCCTGATGAAGATGCCCGTGACCGGCAACGCGCGCCGCGAATCCTACGCTGCGCTGCCGATGCCGCGCATGACCAACACCTACATGCTCAACGGCGACAAGGATCCGCAGGAGATCATCGCGTCCGTGAAGAACGGCCTGTACGCGGTGAATTTCGGCGGCGGCCAGGTCGACATCACCAACGGCAAGTTCGTGTTCTCGGCCTCCGAGGCGTACATGATCGAGAACGGCAAGGTCACGTATCCGGTGAAGGGCGCGACGCTGATCGGCAGCGGCCCGGAGTCACTCAAGTACGTGACGATGATCGGCAACGACATGTCGCTCGACAGCGGCGTCGGCGTGTGCGGCAAGGAAGGCCAGAGCGTGCCGGTGGGCGTCGGCCAGCCGACGCTGCGCATCGAAAAGATGACCGTGGGCGGCACCGTCTGATTATGCGAAGAACATGCGGGATTTCCGCGTCGCTTAAGCTCGGAACATACATTCCGACTGAAAACGATGCGGATTTTCCGCGTTCTTCGCTGCGCAGGCTTGCCAGCTTCGCGTCCCAGAGGTTATAAACGCAGACACCACTTTTTCACCCGTACTGATTCCGCCATGTCCGCCAAGTTTTATTTTTATTTCTTTTGGCATCTCAACCCGCTGGCGGATCGAGAGGGGTGATTACCGGTTGAAGAAACCAAATTCCCGAAAAACCGCCAGCGAGTCTGGCGGTTTTTTTTCGCCTTGCCGCCCTGCCGAATATCGCTGGACCTGCCTGTTGGAGAAATGAAATGCCCCCGCACAATACCGATGACGTCCGCATCCGTGAATTGAAAGAGCTGACCCCGCCCGCGCATCTGATTCGCGAATTCCCCTGCGCCGAACCGGTTTCCGAACTCATCTACAACGCGCGGCAGTCGATGCACCGCATTCTCCACGGCATGGATGACCGGTTGATCGTCATCATCGGGCCGTGCTCCATTCATGATCCGAAGGCGGCGATCGAATACGCCGGACGCCTGATCGAGCAGCGCAAGCGCTTCGCGGGCGAGCTGGAAATCGTCATGCGCGTGTATTTCGAGAAACCGCGCACGACGGTGGGCTGGAAGGGGCTCATCAACGACCCGTACATGGACAACAGCTTCAAGATCAACGACGGCCTGCGCGCCGCGCGCGAGCTGCTGATGCACATCAACGAACTCGGGCTGCCCGCCGGCACGGAGTACCTCGACATGATCAGCCCGCAGTACATCGCGGACCTGATTTCCTGGGGCGCGATCGGCGCGCGGACCACGGAGTCGCAAGTGCATCGCGAGCTGGCTTCGGGGCTGTCCTGCCCGGTCGGCTTCAAGAACGGCACGGACGGCAATGTGAAGATCGCCGTCGATGCGATCAAGGCGGCGTCGCAGCCGCACCATTTCCTGTCGGTGACGAAGGGCGGTCATTCGGCGATCGTCTCCACTGCCGGCAACGAGGACTGCCACATCATCCTGCGCGGCGGCAAGACGCCGAACTACGACGCGGCGAGCGTCGATGCCGCGTGCAGCGACATCGGCCGAGCGGGTCTGGCAGCGCGTCTGATGATCGATGCGAGCCACGCAAACAGTTCGAAGAAGCATGAGAACCAGATTCCGGTGTGCGCGGACATCGGGCGTCAGCTGGCTGCGGGCGATGAGCGGATTGTCGGCGTGATGGTCGAGTCGCATCTGGTCGCCGGACGGCAGGACCTGAAGGAAGGCTGCGAGCTGACTTATGGGCAGAGCGTCACTGATGCGTGCATCGGGTGGGACGAGAGCGTCGGGGTGCTTGAGGGGCTGGCGGAGTCGGTCAAGCTGCGGCGGGTGGCGCGAGGCGGGGGGAATTAAGGAGTGAGCGCGGGCCGACGTCATGAGAATTGAGTGGCGTCGGCCCCGTACTTATTCCAATTCTGTGCCGCAGGTGAGGCAGCGTTGCCAATCCCAACTAACCACGTTTCCTTTGCATTCTGCTGCAGGGCAAGCCTTCCATTCAATCTTTTGATGTTGACCGCACACAAAGCACCAGATCGCATCTGACCTCGCCTGATTTATGGAAAGCATTGCAGTTCTCGGTTCGCACCCGTCATTTCTGAGATACGGGTTGTACGCGCAGTCGGGGCAGATAAGATTGCTACTATCCTTCTCGAAACCAAAAAACCTTTTGGAATCGGATGGAGACAAAATATCGCGAACTACAATAAACTCAGCAACGAGTCGTGCGCTCGCATATGTTTCGGCATACATCTTCGAAAGAGGAGAATTCTCCAGATAACGTTGGCGCACCTTTACCCAATTCTTTTCCCTTCCTAGCGCATGATTGATCAGCAAAACATGTCCTAATATCTCCGACGCGTGTATCGATAGACGTCGATCTACTCCATGCACAATCGCGTTTCTTGTCTTCCTTGTGATCTCAAATTTACTCACGAAATCCGGACTCAGCGGATCGGCTCTAACACTACCATGTACTTTTAAGAGGTCTTGCGCGTCGATAGACCGAAAATCCGAAAAAGGAGTTGGACTTGAAACGCTTGTTTTAGGCCAGTCCCTAGGATGAGCAACAAGTAGAAGAAAAGGGCTCACCTCCGCAATTCGCCCCTTTAACAGAAACTCACTGCCTTGATGCGCGATCGATAAAGCCGTGAAAAGCTGTGTTCGAGCAGCCTTCCAATATTCTTGATTTAAGGAATCTACTTCGACGTCAGTGTATCTCACAATATCTAGGTCACAGAACAACGAGATGGCCGTATCCCAAGCCAGATTCAATAGTTGAATTCCAATTTCCTCGAAGTCTTCGAGAGTCGGTATTTCAGTGATCATTCTGGATTACTATCGGACCAGTTTTCAGTGAGAGAGCGATTAGACAAGCTTGTCTATCCGTTAAAGCGCGGCACGCGCCCATGGCTCATCGATCTTTCTTCAAATGGCTCCACAACACATCCGTCCCCCCATCGACGCGATTCAACACCCTCGCCAGCACGAACATCAAATCCGACAACCGGTTCACATATCGCCTCGGCGCCTCATTCACACCCGCGCTGTCCACCCGCCCCAACGCCACGATCGTCCGTTCCGCCCGCCTGCACACCGTCCGCGCGACATGCGCCACCGCCGCCGCCCGCGATCCGCCCGGCAGAATGAATTCCTTCAACGGCGGCAGCGTCGCGTTGTACTCGGCGAGCCATTCATCGAGTTGCGCCAGATGCGACTCCTCTATCATCGAATGCCCCGGAATGGACAACTCACCGCCGAGATCGAACAAATGGTTCTGGATCCGTGTCAGCGCATCGCGCACGTCGGTGGGCATCGGCTCGCACAGGAGGACGCCGAGCGTCGAATTCAGTTCATCGACGTCGCCGATCGCCGCAATGCGTGCATCGTCCTTCGACACGCGGCGTCCATCGCCCAGACCGGTGGTGCCGTCGTCGCCGGTGCGCGTCGCAATCTTGCTCAATCGATGTCCCATCATCTGCTCCCGAAGTCCCCAGAAAAACTGCCGGCCCATTATAGGCACGCACGAACCCGCCTCCAGACCCCCATCCCGCCCCGTCGAGCCGCGCCCCAAAAGCGTAAAATGAAGCAAACAGAGCGCGTGGCCGCACACGAAAAGCCCGGCCATCCGCGCCGAGCCCTACCGGCCGCAACGGACCGTCGAGCAAAAAACGCAACGTCCGTACCCAGCGCGCCGGAGCCATACCGAACCCACCGCACATCACATCGCGCCGCCCGGAGACCCCGCCCGTGAACCATCCCAACGAACCTCACGTCTTCCACAAGCGTCCCTTCCCCGCCGCGCTCCTCGAAGCCCTGCAACAGCAATTCGCCGAGCGCGTCTCCATCGCCCAGGCCGTGCGCGAACATCACGGCCGCGACGAATCGCCGTTCGACCCGCAACTCCCCGACGCCGTCGTCTTCGCGCGCACCACCGAAGAAGTGCAAGCCATCGTCAGACTGTGCGCGCAGCACGACGTACCGGTGATTCCCTACGGCAACGGCTCTTCGCTCGAAGGCCATCTGCTCGCGGTCCAGGGCGGGGTCACGATCGACCTGTCCGAGATGAACCAGGTCGTCTCCATCAACGCCGAAGATCTCACCGTCACAGTCCAGCCGGGCATCTCGCGCAAGCAGCTGAACGAAGCGCTGCGCGACACCGGCCTGTTCTTCCCGATCGACCCGGGCGCGGACGCCAGCATCGGCGGGATGACCGCGACGCGGGCCTCCGGCACCAACGCCGTCCGCTACGGCACGATGCGCGAAAACGTCCTCGGCCTGACGGTCGTCACCGCGGACGGCCGCGTCGTCAAGACCGGCACGCGCGCCCGCAAATCGTCTGCGGGATACGACCTCACGCGTCTTTTCGTCGGCTCGGAAGGCACGCTTGGCGTCATCACCGAAATCACCGTGCGGCTCTACCCGCAACCCGAAGCCATCTCGGCCGCCGTGTGCGCGTTTCCGTCGATCGGCAATGCCGTGCGCGCGGTCATCGAAACCATCCAGATGGGCGTGCCGATCGCGCGCGTCGAGTTCGTTGACACGCTCGCCGTGCGCGCCATCAACCGTCACTCGAACCTGACCCTGCGCGAAGCCCCGATGCTGTTCTTCGAGTTCCACGGCACCGAATCCGGCGTGCAGGAACAGGCGCGCACCGTGCAGGACATCGTCGCGGAGCACGACGGCGAAGACTTCGAATGGGCGACTCGCCCCGAAGACCGCAGCCGGCTCTGGAACGCCCGTCACAGCGCCTACTTCGCGATGCTGCAACTCAAGCCCGGCTGCCGCGCCGTGACCACCGACGTCTGCGTGCCGATCTCCCGTCTTGCCGAATGCGTCGACGAAACCGAACAGGACCTGATCGCCTCGACCTTGCCGTGCCCGATCGTCGGCCACGTTGGCGACGGCAACTTCCACGTCGCGATGCTGCTCGACCCGGACAAGCCCGAGGAACTGGAGGAAGCGGAGCGCATCAACCACCGGATCGTCGGCCGGGCGCTGAAGATGGGCGGCACCTGCACCGGCGAGCACGGCGTCGGGCTGCACAAGATGGGCTTCATGGTGGAGGAACATGGCGCGGACGCCATCGGCGTGATGCGTGCGATCAAACATGCGCTCGATCCCAAAAACCTGATGAATCCGGGGAAAATCTTCGCTTTCGAAGGCTGACGAAGTCGCGCAAGATGCAAGGATGACCTGGGCGCACGCAAAAGCGGCGCGCTCACGAAAGCGCACTCACAGCGCAGGCATCACAAGGAGGAGACATGAACGCACCCGACGAGCTCAAGCCCGAGCACGTGGCGCCGAACCTGCCGTACGAAGACGCGCCCGAACTCACCGAAGACCAACTCGCGGCGCGTCAGCGTGAAGTGGTGCAGGCCCTGATGGCCGTGCTCCCCACGCATTGCCTGCTGTTTCGCGACGAAGACACCGCCGCCTACGAATGTGACGGCCTCGCCGCCTACCGGCGCCTGCCGCTCGCCGTCGCGCTGCCGGAAACCGAAGCGCAGGTGCAGCGCGTGGTGCAGATCTGCAATCGCCTCGCCATTCCCATCGTGCCGCGCGGCGCGGGCACCGGCCTCTCCGGCGGCGCCATGCCGATCCGCCACGGCATCGTGTTGTCGCTGGCGCGCTTCCGCAAGATCGTCGAAGTGGATCCCTATGCGCGCACCGCCACCGTCCAGCCGGGCGTGCGCAATCTCGCCATCTCCGAAGCCGCCGCGCCTTACGGGCTCTACTACGCGCCGGATCCGTCATCGCAGATCGCCTGCACCATCGGCGGCAATGTGTCCGAGAATTCCGGCGGCGTGCATTGCCTGAAATATGGCCTGACCGTGCACAACGTGCTGCGCGTGCGCGCCGTGACCATGGACGGCGATGTCGTCGAGTTCGGCTCGCTCGGGCCGGACGCGCCGGGCCTCGATCTGCTCGCGGTGCTGATCGGAAGTGAAGGCATGTTCGCGATCGTCACCGAGATCACGGTCAAGCTGATTCCGAAGCCGCAGACCGCGCAGGTCATCATGGCCAGCTTCGACGACGTCGTGAAAGGCGGCGATGCAGTCGCGGCGATCATCGCCGCAGGCATCATCCCGGCCGGCCTCGAAATGATGGACAAGCCGGCGACGCGCGCCGTCGAGCAGTTCGTCAACGCGGGCTACGACCTCGACGCCGCCGCCATCCTGCTGTGCGAGTCCGACGGCACGCACGACGAAGTCGCCGAGGAAATCGTCCGCATGACGGCCGTGCTGCGCGAACACGGCGCCTCGCGCATCCAGATCTCGCGCTCCGAAGCCGAACGGCTCAAGTTCTGGTCAGGCCGCAAGAACGCGTTTCCCGCCGCCGGCCGCATCTCGCCCGACTACTACTGCATGGACGGCACCGTGCCGCGCCGTTCCATCGGGCCCTTGCTGCGACGCATCGAGGAGATGGAGAAGAAGTACGCGTTGCGCTGCATCAACGTGTTCCATGCCGGCGACGGCAACATGCATCCGCTGATTCTCTTCAACGGCAATGATCTCGACGAATGGCATCGCGCCGAAGCATTCGGCTCCGACATCCTCGAATGCTGCGTCGAGCTGGGCGGCACGGTGACGGGCGAACATGGCGTGGGCATCGAAAAGATCAATTCGATGTGCGTGCAGTTCTCGCCGGAAGAGCGCGACGCCTTCTTCGCGGTGAAGCGCGCCTTCGACCCGCCCGGCCTGCTCAATCCCGACAAGGGCATCCCGACGCGCAGCCGCTGCGCCGAGTACGGCAAGATGCACGTGCGCGGCGGCTTGCTGCCGCATCCCGAACTCGAGCGCTTCTGAAGCGCAATCTCAAGCGCCGTGTGGGCGGCGCGCGTTCCGCTATCCATGTTTCTCCGAGTGCGGCGGCGTTAAGCGGCCGGTACAATCGACCGGACAGCCGTCAGAAGTCAGCACACTGAATCAGACAAGTCGAATCACGACATCGACGCTCAGACGGAACACTCATGGAACAGGACGACATCGTCGCCGGCTGGTCGGAACGGATCGCCCGGGCCACCGGCAATGGCACGCCGCTGCGCATCCGCGGCGGCGGCACGAAGGACTGGTACGGCCAGACGCTCCAGGGAGAGATCCTTGACGCGCGCGCGTATCGCGGCATCATCGCCTACGATCCTGCTGAACTCGTCATCACGGCCCGCGCCGGGACGCCGCTCGTCGAGATCGAAACGGCGCTGCGCGAACACGGCCAGATGCTGCCGTTCGAACCCCCCCACTTCGGCCGCAATGCAACGCTCGGCGGCTGCATCGCCGCGGGACTCGCCGGCCCGCGCCGCGCCTGGACCGGCGCACCGCGCGACTTCGTGCTGGGCGCCGTCGTCATGAACGGCCTGGGCCAGGTGCTGCGCTTCGGCGGGCAGGTGGTCAAGAACGTCGCGGGCTACGACGTCGCGCGGCTCCTCGCCGGTTCGCTCGGCACGCTCGGCCTGATCCTCGAACTCTCCATCAAGGTGCTGCCGCGCCCCGTCGCCGAAGCCACGCTCAAGTTCGACATGCACGCCACCGACGGCGTGCGCAAGCTCAACGAATGGGGCGGCCATGCACTGCCGATCTGCGGCAGCGCATGGCGCGACGGCACGCTCGCGCTGCGTCTCGCCGGCGCGGAAGCGGCCGTGAAGACCGCCCGCACCGCGCTTGGCGGCGAAGTGGTGGACGCGGTCGAAGCGGACCGCTTCTGGATCGGCATGCGGGAACAGACGGATCCCTTCTTCGCGGTGATCGAGCCACGTTCGGCGCTGTGGCGGCTCGCATTGCCGTCGATCGCGGAACCACTGCATCTGCCCGGCGCGCAACTGATGGAATGGGGCGGCGCGCAACGCTGGTGGATCACCGACACCGATCCGCAGACCGTGCGCATCAGCGCCAAGCAGGCCGGCGGCCACGCGACCATTTTTCGCGCGGGATCCGCTTATGACCGCAACGCCGGTGTATTCACGCCGCTGCCCGCGCCGCTGATGAAGATTCATCGCGGGCTGAAGACGGCTTTCGATCCGGCGCGCATCTTCAATCGCGCGCGGCTGTATCCCGATTTCTAGACGCATCGCTGGCCGAACCGGAACTGAACGATGCAAACGAATCTCGCCGACTTCATCCGCGGCACCGCTGACGGCGACGAAGCCGACGCCATCCTGCGCAAGTGCGTGCACTGCGGCTTCTGCACGGCGACCTGCCCGACCTATCAACTGCTCGGCGACGAACTCGACGGACCGCGCGGGCGCATCTACCTGATGAAGCAGATGTTCGAAGGCGCGCCGGTCACGCGCAGCACGCAACTGCATCTGGACCGCTGCCTCACGTGCCGCAACTGCGAAAGCACGTGCCCTTCAGGCGTGCAATATGGGCGGCTGGTCGAGATCGGCCGCAAGGTGGTGGAAGAGAAAGTCGAGCGGCCCCTGCGGCAGCGCTTGCAGCGTCGTCTGCTCGCAAGCTTCCTGCCCAACAGCACGCTGTTCACGCCGGCCATGAAGCTCGGCCAGCAGTTTCGCGGCCTGCTGCCGCGCTCGCTGCGCGCGAAGATTCCGGTGCCCGAGCGGCCGCTCGCCGCGCCCACGCGCAAGCACGAACGCAAGATGCTGATGCTGGCCGGCTGCGTGCAGCCCGCGATGATGCCGAACGTGAACACGGCCACGGCGCGCGTGTTCGATGCGCTCGGCATCGAGATGGTGACCGCGCCGGATGCGGGCTGCTGCGGCGCCATTCGTCTGCACCTGGGCTACAACGACGACGCGCTCGACGACGTGCGCAACAACATCGACGCGTGGTGGCCGTATGTGGAAGACGGCGTCGAGGCGATCATCATGAATGCCTCCGGCTGCGGCGCGACGGTGAAGGAATATGCGCACCTGCTGCGCCATGATCCGAAGTATGCGGAGAAGGCGCGGCGCATCGTCGACATCACGCGCGACCTGGCCGAGATCCTGCCGATCTACGAGGAAGAGCTCGTCGCGCTGGCGCGGCGGCGCAGCGTGCATACGGTGGCGTTTCATCCGCCCTGCACGTTGCAGCATGGCCAGCAGATTCGCGGACACGTCGAGCAGTTGCTGACCGCCCTCGGCCTCGACGTGCGCCTGCCCGCCGACGCTCACCTGTGCTGCGGATCGGCGGGAACCTACTCGGTGCTGCAGCCGAAGTTCTCCTATACGCTGCGCAATCAGAAGCTCGACCGGCTCGAAAAACTCGAGCCGCAGTTGATCGTATCGGCGAATGTCGGCTGCATTGCGCATCTGCAAAGCGGCACGTCCACGCCCGTCACGCACTGGATCCAGCTGGTCGAGCATCTGATCTACGGGTAAGCCGTTCGTATAATGGCGAGTCGCTCGTCAAGCCCTTTCAAGGTCGCTTTCCAGCATGTCCATCAGTCAACATCTCGAAGAAGTCCGGCAGCGCATCGCCCAGGCCGCGCAGGACGCCTCGCGCGAGGCGTCGTCGGTCGCACTGCTCGCCGTCACCAAGACCTTCCCCGCCGCCGACGTGCGCGCCGCCTTCGAAGCCGGCCAGCGCGCCTTCGGCGAGAACTACGTGCAGGAAGGCATCGGCAAGATCGCCGAACTCGCGGACCTGCGCCGCGACATCGAATGGCATTTCATCGGGCCGCTGCAATCGAACAAGACCCGCGTGGTGGCCGAGCAGTTCGACTGGGTGCATTCCATCGACCGCGTGAAGATTGCCGAACGGCTCTCCGCGCAACGTCCCGAAGGTACGCACGCGCTCAACGTCTGCCTTCAGGTGAACGTGAGCGGCGAGGCCTCGAAGAGCGGCGTCGAGCCGCACGAGGCCGCCGCGCTCGCGCATGCGGTCGCGGCGCTGCCCGGCCTGCGGCTGCGCGGCCTGATGGCGATTCCCGAACCCGCCGAAACGCTCGACGCGCAACGCCAGCCGCACGCGCGCCTGCGCGAACTGATGGCCGCGCTGCGCGCTGACGGCCTCGCGCTCGACACGCTCTCGATGGGCATGTCCGCCGATCTCGAAGCCGCCGTGCTCGAAGGCGCGACGATGGTGCGCATCGGCACCGCGATCTTCGGCAGGCGCACCACTCCTCACTGACTCTTTCTCATCATGAAAATCGCATTCATCGGCGGCGGCAACATGGCCGCGGCGCTCATCGGCGGACTCATCAAGCGCGGCACGGCGCCCGCCGACATCTTCGCCATCGACATCAATGACGAAGCCCGCGCGCGCACCGCGAAGCAGTTCGGCGTGGCGACCGGCGCCGCCATCGACGGGCAGCTCGCCAGCTTCGACGCCATCGTGCTCGCCGTGAAGCCGCAAGTGCTGAAGAGCGTGGGCGAAGCGCTCGCGCCGCATCTGTCGAAACAGACGGTCATCAGCATTGCTGCGGGCATCCGGGCGACGGACCTGTCGCGCTGGCTCAACGGCTACACGCAGATCGTGCGCACGATGCCGAACACGCCGGCGCTGATCGGCATGGGCGTCACGGGGCTTGCCGCACTGCCGGGTGTGAGCGAGGCCGCGAAGGCGCTGGCTTCGCAGGTGCTCGAAGCCGTTGGCACGGCGGTGTGGTTCGACGACGAAGCGCAGCTCGACGCCGTCACCGCGATCTCGGGCAGCGGTCCGGCCTACGTGTTCTATTTCATCGAAGCGATGCAGGAAGCGGCGCGCCGGCTCGGCCTCGACGATGAACAAAGCCGCGCGCTCGCTGTCGCCACCTTCACGGGCGCCGCGCAACTGGCGGCGCAATCGGGGGAACCGGCAAGCGTGTTGCGCGAACGCGTGACCTCGAAGGGCGGCACGACGGCGGCGGCGCTCGCCTCGTTCGACGCGCAGGGCGTGAAGGAAGCGATCGTGCGCGGCGCGCTGGCCGCCGAGGCGCGTGCGAAGGAAATGGGCGACGAACTGGGTGCAGCCTGAGTTTTCAACCTCAGTGCGCTGGAGACGACAACGGCAGCCGAGGCTGCCGTTTTTCATTTACGTCATCGCGTAATGCAGCGCGATGCCCGCGAACAACATCCCGCCGAGCCAGTTGTTGTGCTTGAACGCCGCGAAGCACGCCATGCGCTCGCGGTTGCGGATCAGGCCATAGTGATAGGCGGCACAGGCCGCCGCCGCCAGCCAGCCGAGCCAGTAAAGCCAGCCGAAGCCAAGCGCCACGCCGATGCCGACATAGATCGCCAGCGTGGCCGCATAGCACAGCATGACGGCGGCCACGTCGAAGCGGCCAAAGGTGAGCGCTGAAGTGCGGATGCCGATCTTGATGTCGTCGTCGCGATCGACCATCGCGTATTCGGTGTCGTAGGCCACGGACCAGAACACGTTGGCCGCGAGCATGATCCACGCGAGCATCGGCACATGGTTCTGCACGGCGGCGAAGGCCATTGGAATGCCGAAGCCGAACGCAATGCCGAGATACGCTTGCGGAATCGCGAAGAAGCGCTTGGTGAACGGATAGCTGCCCGCGACGAACAGCGCGAACACGGACAGTTCCTTGGTGAGCGTGTTGAGCGGCAGGATCAGCAGGAACGCGACGAGCGCGAGTGCCGCCGCCAGCGCCACCGCCTCCCACGCCTTGACCTTGCCCGAGGTGAGCGGACGCTCGGCGGTGCGCTTCACGTGGCGGTCGAAGTCGCGGTCGGCGTAGTCGTTGATCGCGCAGCCCGCCGAGCGCATCAGGATCGTGCCGACGATGAAGATGACGAGGAGCATCGGCTGCGGCCGGCCGTCGGACGCAATCCACAGCGCGTTGAGCGTCGGCCACAGCAGCAGCAGGCTGCCGATGGGCTTGTCGAGGCGCACGAGGCGCATGAAGAGCGGAAGTCGGGCGAACATGGCGGAAGTCGGGACAGGAGATACGGCAAGCGCGATCCGGCTATTTTAGAGCAGCGCGTTGAAGCGCCCTCAAAAGCACAAACCCCGCATGAAAGCGGGGTTTGCGGTGATGTCGAAACGTGCCTCGAAGCTCAGGCGAGCATCGCGCGCAGCATCCACGCAGTCTTTTCGTGCGTCTGCATGCGTTGCGTGAGCAGGTCGGCGGTCGGCTCGTCGTTGGCGGCTTCCGTTGCCGGGAAGATTTCGCGCGCCGTGCGCACCACCGCTTCCTGGCCTTCCACCAGCTGGCGGATCATCTCTTCCGCAGCGGGCACGCCGTCCGCTTCCGGAATCGACGACAGCTTCGCGAACTCCTTGTAGCTGCCCGGCGCATGCACGCCCAGCGCACGGATGCGTTCCGCGATCGAATCGACGGCCAGCGCGAGTTCGGTGTATTGCGTTTCGAACATCAGGTGCAGCGTATTGAACATCGGACCCGTGACGTTCCAGTGGAAGTTGTGGGTCTTCAGGTACAGCGTGTAGGTGTCGGCCAGCAGACGGGACAGTCCGTCGGCAATCTTCTTGCGGTCCTTGTCGCTGATGCCGATGTTGACGGCAGGTGCAGTGCCTTTCTTCGCCATGATGACTCCGTGAGAGCGTGGTTCGAACGGTGCGGACGCCGGGCATCGGCTTGCATCGGCCTGCATCGGCCTGACTATGCGGCGTCTCGAGCGCTCGACAGTTTAGCGTAGAAATGGGGAGCGCTTCATGACGCATGACGCGCTTCCCGTCTTCTCAGGCCGTGGCAATACCGCTCGCCACGACGACGCCATAGGCCGCCGCGACCATCCCGAACGCCAGCGCGACACGCACGCCGCGCGAGGCGTTCACGCTGACCGCTTCGATGTGATCGACCGCCTGGGCGATATGGTTCAACGCTTGAGACATGATGAGTTCTCCCGGTGTTTCTGAGCGCCGCTGTCAGACAGCGGCTTCGTCCGTGACATCGACCGTCTGGCCAAGTTGCGCCAGCGCCGCGACGACACCGTCCGCGTACGCCGGATCGATACGGCGGAAATGCTCGATCTGACGCGCGACGATATCGTTCGGCACGCCGTGAATGTGCCGCGCGATATTGCCGAAGAAGCGTTCCCGCTGCGCGTCATCGAAGAGTGCGAACAGCGCCGCCGGCTGGCTGGTGTAGTCGTCATCCTCCCGATGGTCGTAGCGGTACACCGTGCCGCCCGCGAGCGGCGGCTCGTTCGCCGCGGCATCCTGCGCGAATTCCCCGTAGCGGTTCGGCTCGTAGTTCACGCGGCCGCCAAGGTTGCCGTCGGTGCGCATCGCGCCATCGCGATGGAACGACTGACCCACCGGCGCGCGCGGCGCATTCACCGGCACCTGGTGATGGTTGATGCCGAGGCGATAGCGCTGCGCATCGCCATACGAGAACAGGCGCCCCTGCAACAGCCGGTCGGGCGAGAAGCCGATGCCCGGCACGACATTCGCCGGCGTGAAGGCGGCCTGCTCCACGTCCGCGAAGTAATTCTGCGCGTTGCGGTTCAGCTCGATCGTGCCGACATCGATCAGCGGATAGTCCTTGTGCGGCCAGACCTTGGTGATGTCGAACGGATTCATCCGCGACTCGGCCGCCTGCTGTTCCGTCATCACCTGAATGCGGAAATTCCAGCGCGGCACATTGCCGCTGTCGATGTTCTGCACCAGATCGCGCTGCGCACTCTCGCGATCCTGCGCGATCACGGCGGCGGCTTGCGGGTCGGTGTAGTTCTCAATGGCCTGCTGCGACTTGAAGTGGAACTTGACGTAGAAGCGCTCGCCGTCCGCGTTGATGAACGAGAACGTGTGCGAGCCGAAGCCGTGCATCTGCCGATAGTTCTTCGGTATGCCGCGGTCGCTCATCAGGATCGTCACCTGATGCAGCGATTCCGGATGACGCGACCAGAAGTCCCACGCGGCTACATTGCTGCGCATGTTGGTGTACGGATCGCGCTTCTGCGTATGGATGAAGTCGGGGAACTTGAGCGGATCGCGGATGAAGAACACCGGCGTGTTGTTGCCGACCACGTCCCAGTTGCCTTCCTCGGTATAGAACTTGATCGAGAAGCCGCGCACGTCGCGCTCCGCATCCGCCGCGCCGCGTTCGCCGGCGACCGTCGAGAAGCGCATGAAGATCGGCGTTTCCTTGCCGATTTCCGAGAACACATTCGCCTTGGTGTAGCGCGAGATGTCGTGCGTCACGCGGAACGTGCCGAACGCGCCCGAACCCTTCGCGTGCACGCGGCGCTCGGGAATCACTTCGCGGTCGAAGTGCGCGAGCTTCTCGACGAGCCAGAAATCCTGCAGCGTCACCGGACCGCGCGGGCCGGCGGTCTGCGCATTCTGGTTGTCGCCGACGGGCGCGCCTGCTGCGGTCGTGAGTCGTTGCGTCGTCATCGTGGTGTTCCTTGTTGTGGTTCGAATGGGATCGGGCGGCCGGGCTTGACTCAGGCAGCGGCGCGGGCGAAATCGGCAAGTACGCTGACGGCAACGCGACGCCAGCTTTCGAAGCGCGCGTTGAAGGTGAATGTGCGGGTCATCGACTTCCTCCGGTTCGGGCGTCCACCGTTGTTGAGGACTGATGGAAGGAGCTTATATAATGCTATCGATATTTATAATTTAATAAATTTTATCTATCTGATAGGCGTAGTGCGGCTTCAAATGACAACGCGCCGCGTCCCTTACGGGAACGCGGCGCGTCGGATGCAGCGGGCGCTTGCGGCTTAGTTAACCGCCACCGGCATGTCCAGCTTCCTCACGCCGGGCAGGTCGCACGCTGCGATGGCGTCGGAAATGGCATCGATGGCCGGCAAGCGCGTGAAGCTCTTGCGCCAGGCCAGCACGACGCGACGATCAGGCACGGGTTCGTCGAACGCCACGTAACTGAGCAAGCCCGAGTCGATGCCCGGCGCATGCGGCTTGACCTCGCTCACCGACATGCGCGGCAGCACCGTGATGCCCACGCCGCTCGCGACCATATGGCGGATGGTCTCCAGCGATGAACCTTCGAAGGTCTTCTGGATGCCGTCGGCGTTCTGCGAGAAGCGCATCAGTTCCGGACACACACCGAGCACGTGATCGCGGAAACAGTGGCCGCTGCCGAGCAGCAGCATGGTTTCCTGCTTGAGGTCGTCGGGATCGATCTTCGCGCGGTTTTCCCACGCGTGACCGGACGGCATGGCGACCACAAACGGCTCGTCGTACAGCGCGCGCACCATGAGCCCGGTCTCGGGGAACGGCAGCGCCATGATCGCGACATCGATTTCGCCCTGCTTCAGGAGCTCGATCAGCTTGAGCGTGTAGTTTTCCTGGAGCATCAAGGGCATTTGCGGAACCGCCTTGATCATCTGCTTGACCAGCGTCGGCAGCAGATACGGCCCGATGGTGTAGATCACGCCCAGGCGCAGCGGCCCGACCAGCGGATCCTTGCCCTGCTTGGCGATCTCCTTGATGGCGAGCGTCTGTTCGAGCACGCGCTGCGCCTGCGTCACGATCTGCTCGCCGATGGGCGTCACGCTGACTTCGCTCGTGCCGCGTTCGAAGATCTGCACATTCAGTTCGTCTTCGAGTTTCTTGATTGCCACCGACAGCGTCGGCTGGCTGACGAAGCACGCCTCCGCCGCGCGGCCAAAATGCCGTTCGCGCGCGACCGCGACGATGTACTTCAGTTCAGTGAGCGTCATTGGGGGCCAATGGAAGACATTGATTCAATAGGTTTGAGTTATACACCTGCTGGCGGCGATCCGACAACTTTTGCCGGTGCGCCGCTCCGATGCGGCTAAATAGGGACCGACATGGCGCCCGCGAGTTCACGCTTATGTCTGCAAAATCACGCCTTCAGATACTGTTCGCGCACGCCGAGCCAGCGGGCGAGATGGCGCGTGACGGCGTCGGGGAACGTGGAGAGCATGGCGTCGGCGGCCTGGCGGGCGGGCTCGATCAGCCAGCCGTCGTTCTCCAGGCTCGCGAAGCGCAGCATTGCCTCACCCGACTGCCGCGCGCCGAGGAACTCGCCCGGCCCGCGAATTTCGAGATCACGCCGTGCGATTTCGAAGCCGTCAGTGGTTTCGCGCATCGTCGCGAGGCGCGCGCGGGCGGTCTGCGAGAGCGGATTGGCGTACATCAGCACGCACACGGACGCGGTGCTGCCCCGGCCGACGCGCCCGCGCAGCTGATGCAACTGCGCAAGCCCGAAGCGCTCGGCGTGCTCAATCACCATCAGCGACGCGTTCGGCACATCGACGCCCACTTCGATCACCGTCGTCGCGACCAGCAACTGCACTTCATTGCGTGCGAACGCGTCCATCACCGCCGCTTTCTCGGCGGGCGCGAGCCTTCCATGCACGAGTCCCACGCGCAACTCCGGCAGCGTGGCCACCAGCGTCTCGAAGGTCTCGACGGCGGTCTGGAGCTGCAGCGTCTCGCTTTCCTCGATCAGCGGACAGACCCAGTACACCTGCCGTCCGGTCAGCGCCGCCTCGCGCACCCGGCCGATGATCTCGTCACGGCGGCCATCGGACACGATCTTGGTCAGGATCGGCGTGCGGCCGGGCGGCAGTTCGTCGATGGTCGAGACGTCGAGGTCCGCGTAGTAGGTCATCGCGAGCGTGCGCGGGATCGGCGTGGCGGACATCATCAGCTGGTGCGGCTGGAAGTCCTGCGCGCCGTCCGCCGCGTTCTGCGCCTTGGCACGCAACGCGAGCCGCTGCGCCACGCCGAAGCGATGCTGTTCGTCGACGATCACGAGCCCGAGCCGTGCGAATTCCACCGCGTCCTGGATGATCGCGTGCGTGCCGATGACCAGTTGCGCCGTGCCGAGCGCCGCCGCTTCGAGCGCCGCGCGTTTGTCTTTCGCCTTGAGACTGCCGGCGAGCCACGCGACCGATACGCCGAGCGGCTCCAGCCAGCCGCGCAGCTTGCGCGCGTGCTGCTCCGCGAGGATTTCGGTGGGCGCCATGAGCGCGGCCTGATAACCGGCGTCGATAGCCTGCGCCGCCGCGAGCGCCGCGACGATCGTCTTGCCGCTGCCGACATCGCCTTGCAGGAGACGCTGCATCGGATGCGGCAGGGTCAGCTCCCCGGCGATTTCCGCGACCACGCGCTGCTGCGCGCCGGTCAGCGCGAACGGCAGCGCCTGCAACAGGCGCGTGGCGAGGGACGCTTCGTCGTCGGGCGCGCGGCGCGGCATGGCGGGCGCGGAGCGGCGGCGGCGCTCCTCGTGCGCGCGCTTGAGCGACAGTTGCTGCGCGAGCAATTCCTCGAACTTGATGCGGGTCCAGGCGGGATGCGTGCCGTCGATCAGCGCGGTCTCGTCGGAATCCGCGCGCGGGTGATGCAGCGTCTTGACCGCGTCGAGCAGGCCGGGCACGTTCAGCGGCGCGAGATGCGCGCGCGCGATCGGCTCCGGCAGCAGTTCCGGCAGCGACACGCGTCCGAGCGCGGAATCGATGGCCTTGCGCAAATAGCCTTGCGAGATGCCCGCCGTCGACGGATACACCGGTGTCAGCGCCTGCGGCAGCGGCGTGTCTTCGTCCACCGGGCGCACCGTGGGATGCACCATCTCCGTGCCGAAGAAGCCGCCGCGCACGTCACCGCGCACCCGCAGACGCACGCCGATAGCCATCTGCTTGACCTGCGAGCCATAGAAATTGAGGAAGCGCAGCGTGAGTTCGTCGCCGGCGTCGTCGTGGATTTTCACCAGCAACTGGCGGCGCGGACGGTAGGCAATCTCGTTGTCGAACACGACGCCTTCGGTTTGCGCGTTGTCGCCGGGAATCAGTTCGCCGACGGGCGTCAGCGAGGTTTCGTCCTCGTAGCGCATCGGCAGGTGCAGCACGAGGTCGATGTCGGACTTCAGGCCGAGCTTGGCGAGCTTGTCCGCCGTCTTGACGACGGTCTTGGGCTTCTCGTCGGCTTTGGCCTTTGGCTCCGCCTTCGCCCGCTTGCGCGCGGGCGCGACGGCGCGCGGCGCTTCGCCGTCTTCCACGGACAGCGGATCGGTCGAGGTGACGCGGCGGTCGGACAAGGGCATCTAATCTCTTCGCAAGTACAATATGAGGTTTGTTCGGCGCGCTTGTGCCGCGTTCGTGCCTTTCTTCACGCCCATGTTCACGCTTTCCGATTTCGATTTTAATCTGCCGCCCGAGCTGATCGCGCAGAGCGCGCTCACCGAGCGCAGCGCAAGCCGTCTGCTCGAGGTGGACAACCACGCCGCGCCCGCCCGCTTCACCGACCGCCGTTTCGCCGAACTGCCGGCCCTGCTCGACGCTGGCGACCTGCTCGTCTTCAACGATACCAAAGTGCTCAAGGCGCGCTTCTTCGGCCAGAAGGCCAGCGGCGGCCGCGTCGAGGTGCTGGTCGAACGGCTGACGGGCGCGACCACGGCGCTGGCGCAGATCCGCGCGAGCAAGAGCCCGCCGGAAGGCAGTACGATCCGTCTGGCGGACGCGTTCGACGTCACCGTGGGCGAGCGTGTCGAGCCGTTCTACACGCTGCACTTCCCCGCCGATTGCCTGACGCTCATCGAGCAATATGGACGGCTGCCGCTGCCGCCGTACATCGAGCACGACGCCGACGCCTACGACGAAACCCGCTACCAGACTGTCTACGCGGCCAATCCGGGCGCCGTGGCCGCGCCGACCGCGGGCCTGCACTTCGACGAGGCGCTGTTCGCCGAGCTGGACGCACGCGGCGTCGAGCGCGCGACGCTCACGCTGCACGTCGGCGCGGGCACGTTCCAGCCGGTGCGCGTGGAGAATATCGCCGAACACACGATGCACAGCGAGTGGTATGACCTGCCGCAGACGCTCGTGGACCGGATCGCGGCCGTCAAGGCGCGCGGCAACCGCGTGATTGCAGTCGGCACGACCTCAATGCGCGCGCTCGAAGCCGCCGCCCGCGACGCCGCCGAGGCCGGCCGTCCGCTCGCGGCCACCCAGGCCGAAACCGATATCTTCATCACGCCGGGTTACGCGTTCCGCGTGGTCGACCGGCTCGTGACGAACTTCCACCTGCCGAAGTCGACGCTGATGATGCTCGTCTCGGCGTTCGCCGGCATGGACACGATCCGCGACGCGTACCGTCACGCGATCGAGCAGCGCTACCGCTTCTTCAGCTACGGCGACGCGATGCTGCTGACGCGGCAAACCTGAATTCCTCAACCACACTTTGCGCCGGACTGTTCTCCGGTTGCAGCGGAGTCTCATCGATGACCGACGGTCACGTCACCCCGCCCGAGAACGGGCTCAAGTTCGAATTGCTCACCACCGACGGCCAGGCGCGCCGCGGCCGGCTCACGCTGAATCACGGCGTGGTCGAAACGCCGATCTTCATGCCGGTCGGCACCTATGGCACCGTCAAGGCAATCCAGCCGCGCGAACTCGAAGAGATCCGCGCGCAGATCATCCTCGGCAACACCTTTCACCTCTGGCTGCGGCCGGGGCTGGAGGTCATCGGCGCGCACGGCGGCCTGCACAAGTTCATGGGCTGGAACCGCCCGATCCTGACGGACTCAGGCGGCTTCCAGGTGTTCTCGCTCGGCGACCTGCGCAAGATCACCGAAGACGGCGTCACTTTTGCATCGCCCATCAATGGCGACAAGCTGTTCCTGTCGCCCGAAGTGTCGATGCAGATCCAGAAGGTGCTGAACTCGGACATCGTCATGCAGTTCGACGAATGCACGCCCTACGCCACCCAGGGCGTGCCGACTTCACATCAGGACGCCGCCGATTCCATGCGCATGTCGATGCGCTGGGCGAAGCGTTCCATCGACGAATTCAACCGGCTCGGCAATCCGAACGCGCTGTTCGGCATCGTGCAGGGCGGCATGTTCGAGGATCTGCGCGACGAGTCGCTTGCGGGACTGTCGGCGATCGGCTTCCATGGGCTCGCCATTGGCGGGCTGTCGGTCGGCGAGCCGAAGGAAGACATGATGCGCGTGCTGAACCATATCGGTCCGAAGCTGCCCGCCGAGAAGCCGCACTATCTGATGGGCGTCGGCACGCCGGAAGATCTGGTGGCGGGCGTGGCGGCCGGCGTCGACATGTTCGATTGCGTGATGCCCACCCGCAACGCACGCAACGGCTGGCTGTTCACGCGCTTCGGCGATCTCAAGATCAAGAACGCAAGCCACAAGAACTCGATGAAACCGCTCGACGAAAGCTGCGGCTGCTACACGTGCCGCAATTTCACGCGCGGCTACCTGCATCACCTGCATCGCGTGGGCGAGATTCTCGGCGCGCAACTCAACACGATCCACAACCTGCACTACTACCTCGAATTGATGGGCGAAGTGCGCGAATCGATCGAAAATCACACGTTCGACGCGTTTCGCAAGACTTTCGCGGAGAATCGGGCGCGCGGCGTGGACTGACACGGACCGGAAACGAACGCCCAAGCATTACAATCGCCTTTCTACTGCTTGCAGCGCGGGTCGCGGAGGCCGCGGAATTAGCGTCTTCACAGCCTGATAACAGCTTGAAGACAAAGCGCATTCCTAAAGTCTCGCGCCAAGTGCGGGTGGTAGAATAGCCGGCTAATTTCATTCGAGATTATCGAACGTATTCATCGAACGCTTTTTTGCGTCATAACGGAGAGACCAACGTGTCGTTCATTTCCAATGCCTTTGCACAAGGCACCACCGCGAGCAGCGCGGAATCGAGCCTGATGAGCTTCCTGCCGCTCATCCTGATGTTCGCGGTGCTGTATTTCATCATGATCCGCCCGCAGATGAAGCGTCAGAAGGAGCATCGCAACATGCTCTCCGCCATGGCCAAGGGCGATGAAGTGGTGACGAACGGCGGCATCGTCGGCAAGATCACGAAGGTGACGGACGCCTACGTGGGCGTGGAAATCGCCGAAGGCACGGAAATCACCGTCCAGAAGGCATCTGTGACCACCATCCTCCCGAAGGGCACGATCAAGTCGCTGTAAGGCCACCTGTTCCGCCGCGTCCGGCGCGGCCTCGCCGCCGGGCGTCGGATCTCCCGACGCCCCTCCGCGCACACTGCCGGACGCCCTCTCCCCCGAAGCCAACTTGACGGTCGGCCATCCCCATGAATCGTTATCCCCTCTGGAAGTATGTCGTGATGCTGATGGCGCTCGTCATCGGCCTCGTGTACACGCTCCCCAACTTCTTCGGCGAAGCGCCGGCCGTGCAGATTTCGAGCGGCAAGGCCACGGTCAAGCTCGACTCGGCCACACTCGCGAACGTCGAGAGCGCGCTTGTCGCAAACCACGTCACCGCCGATGAAGTCACGTTCGACAACTCCCAGCTGAACGCGAACATTCGCGTGCGCCTGAAGGACACCGACACGCAATTGCGCGTGAAGGACCTGTTGAGCCACGCGCTCAACAGCGACCCGAGCGATCCTCAATACATCGTCGCGCTGAACCTGCAGAGCGCTTCGCCGCGCTGGCTGACGGCCCTGCACGCGTTGCCGATGTATCTCGGTCTCGACCTGCGCGGCGGCGTCCACTTCCTGCTGCAAGTGGACATGGCCGGCGCGCTCAACAAGAAGCTCGATTCCGACGCCGCCGACGCCCGCACCTACCTGCGCGACCGCAACGTCCGCGACGGCGGCGTGAATCGCGTCGGGCAATCGGTCGTCGTGAATTTCTCGGACCAGAGCGCGGCGGACAACGCGCGCACCCTGCTCCAGACCGGCGTCAACGAACTGCAATGGAGCACGCGTCAGGGCGGCGACGGCTATCAGGTGGTCGGCACGTTCTCGGCGGCGACGCAGCGAACCGTCGAAGACGGCGCGCTCAAGCAGAACATCACGACGCTGCATAACCGCGTCAACGAACTGGGCGTCGCCGAGCCGGTGATCCAGCAGCAGGGTTCCGACCGTATCGTGGTCGAGCTGCCGGGCGTGCAGGACACGGCGAAGGCGAAGGACATCATCGGCCGCACGGCGACGCTCGAAGCGCGTCTCGCTGATCCGGTCAATACCTACATCGGCCTGAACGATCCGGTGCCGCCCGGCGACGAAGCCTTCAAGCAAGGCGACCGCAACGTGCTGCTGCGCAAGCAGGTCATCTTCACCGGCGACCGCATCATCGACGCGTCCGCGGGCTTCGACGAACATCAGCGCCCGTCCGTCAATATCCGCCTGGATTCGGCCGGTGGCCGCGCGGTGTCGGCGGTGTCGCGCGACAACATCGGCAAGCCGATGGCCATGGTGCTGTTCGAAAAGGGCAAGGGCGAAGTGCTGACGGTCGCGACCATCCAGTCGGAACTGGGCGATCGCTTCCAGATCACCGGCCAGCCCACTCCGCAAGCCGCCGCCGACTTGGCGCTGCTGCTGCGCGCGGGCTCGCTCGCGGCGCCGATGGACATCATCGAGGAACGCACGGTCGGCCCGAGCCTCGGCGCGGACAACATCAAGAAGGGCTTCGACTCGGTGCAGTACGGTTTCGCCGCCATCGCCGTCTTCATGATCGCGTACTACCTGCTGTTCGGCCTGTTCTCGATGCTGTCGCTGTCGGTCAACCTGCTGCTGCTGGTCGCCATCCTGTCGCTGCTGCAAGCCACGCTGACCTTGCCGGGCATCGCGGCTATCGCGCTGGCGCTCGGTATGGCAATCGACGCGAACGTGCTCATCAACGAACGCATCCGCGAAGAACTGCGCAACGGCGCGCCGCCGCAGACCGCGATCCAGGAAGGCTTCAAGCACGCGTGGGCCACGATTCTCGACTCGAACGTCACCACGCTGATCGCCGGTCTGGCGCTGCTCGCGTTCGGCTCGGGTCCGGTGCGCGGCTTCGCGGTCGTGCACTGTATCGGCATTCTGACGTCGATGTTCTCGGCCGTGTTCTTCTCGCGCGGTCTCGTGAACCTGTGGTACGGCGGCAAGAAGAAGCTGAAGTCGCTGGCGATCGGCCAGGTGTGGCGTCCGGAAGGCGGCAACGCCGAAGCCGCCGCGGCGGCCTATCTGGCAGCCCAGCGCGGCGACGACTCGCCGGTGGATGAAATCGTGAAAACCGCGAAGGGCAAGACCAAGACCGCCGCGCCGCGCGCGCCGGCTCAGGCGCCCGTCCAGACGCAGGCACGCAGCGGCAAGCCGACGGTGCGCCGTCGTTCAGGCCCCGGCGTCGATCAACAGAAACCGGGCCAGTCCCGCTGAACCCGGAGATCTAGATCATGGAATTCTTCCGCATCCGCCGCGATATTCCGTTCATGGAGCGCGCGTTGATCTTCAACGTGATTTCGCTCGTGACCTTCCTCGCGGCCGTGTTTTTCCTCGTGCATCGCGGGCTGCATCTGTCGGTGGAGTTCACCGGCGGGACGGTCGTCGAGGTGCAGTATCCGCAGGCCGTGTCGCCCGAACCCGTGCGCGCGACCATGACGAAGCTCGGCTATGCCGACGCCCAGGTGCAGAACTTCGGCACTTCGCGCGACGTGCTGATCCGCCTGCCGATCAAGCAGGGTCTCACCTCGGCGCAGCAGAGCGATCAGGTGATGAGCGCGCTCAAGGCCGACAACCCGCAGGTGAGCTTGCAGCGCGTCGAGTTCGTCGGCCCGCAGGTGGGCAAGGAGCTCGTCACCAACGGCCTGCTCGCGCTGGCGTGCGTGGTGATCGGCATCGTGGTCTACCTGTCGTTCCGCTTCGAATGGAAGTACGCGGTGGCGGGCGTCATCGCCAACCTGCACGACGTGATCATCATCCTCGGCTTCTTTGCGTTCTTCCAATGGGAGTTCTCGCTCTCGGTGCTGGCCGCAATTCTCGCGGTGCTCGGCTATTCGGTGAATGAATCCGTGGTTATCTTCGACCGGATCCGCGAAACCTTCCGCAAGCAGCGCAAGATGACCGTCATGGAAGTGATCGACCACGCGATCACCAGCACCATGTCGCGAACCATCATCACCCACGGCTGTACGGAAATGATGGTGCTGTCGATGTTCTTCTTCGGCGGCCCAACGCTGCATTACTTCGCGCTGGCGCTGACCGTGGGTATCCTGTTCGGTATCTATTCGTCGGTGTTCGTCGCCGCGGCGCTCGCCATGTGGTTCGGCGTGAAGCGCGAAGATCTCGTGAAGGACAAGAAAGACAAGTTCGATCCGAACGACCCGAACGCGGGCGCTCAGGTCTGAGCCTCGAACATACCCAAGGCGCAACAAAAAAGCGGCCGGTCTTCACAGACCGGCCGCTTTTATTTGGAGCGCTGAAACGCTTACTGCTTCACGCCTTCCGCCTGAATATGCAGCACCGTCTTCAGGCTGAAGCCATACGACTTGCCGTAGTCCATGCCGAAGTCGCCGCGATCGAACGTCGCCGTCGCTTCCACGCCGCACACTTCCTTCTTCATCATCGGGTTCACGAAGCACTTGAAGTGCTCGACCTTCAGGTTCAACGGCTTGGTAACGCCGTGCATCGTCAGCGTGCCCATCACTTCGCTCGGCGCATCGCCGTCGAACTTCATCGACGTGCCCTTGTACTCCGCCGTCGGATACTTCGATGCGTCGAAGAACTCCGCCTTTTGCAGATGCTCGTTGAGCTTGTCGTTGCCCGTATCGACCGAGGCGATGTCGATCGTCACGTTCACCGTGCCGGTCTTCGCCGCGCGGTCGAGCGTCACTTCGCCGCTGCTCTTGTTGAACTTGCCGCGCCACGTCGACACGCCGCCGAAGTGGTCCGCCTCGAAGCTCGGATAGGTGTGGTTCGGGTCGAGCTTGTAGGTGTCGGCGGCCAGCGCGCTGAAGGACAGGCCGAGCGTGCCGAGTGCGAGCGCGCCCGCAGCGATGATCGAAAGCTTTTTCAAGTTCTTCTCCTGACTAGATACACAAAGCGTGTGCGAAAAGGGTTGATGCGCCGCTCACTTCTTCGCGGCGACGATATGAAACTTGATGACGACGTCGTCCGCCACGACCGACGTATCCTTCCACTCACCCGTGCCGATATCGAACTGGGTGCGCTTGATCGGCAACGCGCCGTCGAAGGTTTCGGTCGCGCCCTGCTGCGTGACCGTGACCGGGACAGTGACCGTCTGCGACTTGCCCTTGATCGTGATCTTGCCGGTCACGTTGTACTTGTTGCCACCGGCCGGCGCGATCGCGCTCGAGACGAAGGTCGCGGTCGGATACTTGCCGGCGTCGAACCATTCGGCGCCGCGCACCTGCTTGTTGTAGTCGTCGTCGCCGAGGTCGTAGCTGCCGGTGTCGATCGTGATGTTCGCGGTGCCCGCCGTGGGCTTCGCCGGATCGAAGGCGATCTGCGCGCTGAACTTGTTGAACTTGCCGTCGGTGGGCACGTTCATCTGCTTCGACGTCGCCACCACCGAGCTCTTGCCCAGATCGACCTGCGCATGCGCCGCCGCGACCAGCGCGAACGCGGCGCCCGTTGCCATCATCCAGCGATTCAGTTTCACTTTCATGTGTGTCCTGTTTCAGACGGTACGAACCTGAACCCTCCGTGCGAACGGCGATTCCGGAACAAAACCGGTATTGGAAATCAAAAGACCGCGATAACAATCAGCCGCCGGGAAACGCCCTGCCAACGGCGAGGAAACAATGCGCCATCAGCGCAGGAACGGCAGCATGCGAGCGAGCAGTCCGTCACGATCGACGAAATGATGCTTCAGCGCGGCCAGCACGTGCGTGACGACGAAGAACAGCAGCGTGTAGTTCAGCGCGATATGCACGAGGCGCAGGGTGGCTTTCAGCGCCTTGTCCGGACCGATGATCGTCGGCAGCGGCAGCACGCCGAGATACACCACTTGCAGGCCCGCCGCCGAGCTGTACAGATAGCCGGAGGCCGGGATCACGAGCATCAGCACATAGAGCGCGAGGTGGCCGAGATGCGCCGCGCCCTGCTGCCAGCGCGGCATGCCGCCGGGCAACGGCGGCGCCGGATGCGTCACGCGCCACAGCAAGCGCAGCACGGCGAGCGCGAACACCGTCACGCCAATCCATTTGTGCCACGAGAAATACTTGAGCTTGGTCGGCGTGAATCCGGGAATGTCCGTCATGATCCAGCCAAGGTAGAAACCGCCCACGATCAGCAACGCAATGATCCAGTGCAGGCCGATCGCCGTGGCGCTGTAACGCGGTTGCGATGCGGCGGTCGCGACATGTGCGGTACTTTCCATAGTGCTTCATCCAGAGAGTGCTGTGTGTAACGGTATGACGGGGTAACGGCCCGCCTTCATGCAAGGACATGCAATGAGGGGACGCAAGGCCGCCATGCTACCTCAACGCCGCTCAACCGCCAGCGTCTGCCAAAAGTCCGTGCAGGTTAGCCGAAAGTCATATTCCACGCGGGTTTGCGGCCGGTCCAGGGCTGCTTTCACGACGCTCGCTCCACCCGTGCAACGAACTATTCCATGCATGCAACGGTCGATGTCTGCGCGACCTCGCGGCGTCAACCGCGGCGCATTCCGGGCGCGATGTCGCCTCGAAGACTTAACGGATGAACGGGCCATTTCATTCCCCGTTGTGAAGAAGCGTACGGCTTCATCCGCCATCAAGGCGCCATTTGATACCATGCGGATTGCGTTTGCGCTGGCCCGCTGCTTGCTATGCTCCACCGGAGCCGGTCCCCGCGGTCCCCGCAGCGCCCGCCAACCCTGCTCGACACGGCTCGGGCTTCGACCATGAACGCCAATCAACCGGACCACCTGATCGCGTGTCACGAATGCGACGCGCTCTCCCGAAAATGTGACCTGCCCCAGCATGCGTCGGCGAAGTGCCCGCGCTGTGGCTCGCTGCTTTATCGAAGCATTTCGTCGAACCTCGACAAGATCTGCGCGATGACGCTCGCGGCGCTGGTCACGTTCCTGATCGCGCAGGGCTTTCCCATCGTCGAACTGGAGGCCAACGGGCTCACGTCGGAGACCACGCTGATTGGCGCGATCGTCGCGCTGTGGAGCGAGCAGATGGAGATCATGGCGGTGCTGGTCTTCTGCTCGACCGTCCTGTTCCCGCTGTGCGAACTGCTCGCGCTGCTCTATGTGCTGCTGCCGCTGCGCTCCGGCTACATCCCGCCGGGTTTCAACGCGGTGCTGCGCGGCATTCAGTTCGTGCGGCCGTGGGGCATGATCGAAGTGTTCATGCTCGGCGTGCTCGTCACGCTCGTGAAGATGGTGAGCATCGCGCGCGTGATTCCCGAAGCCGCGCTGTTCGCTTTCGGCGCGCTGACGCTGATGTTCGCCGTCGTGGTGAGCTTCGATCCGCGCGCGCTGTGGGACATCGCGAGCCGCCTCGAACCGCGTCCGGCCAGGCGCCGGCGTCAAGCCAGACCGGTGCCCACCAAGAGGCAAAAACCATGAGCGACGCCATCGAGCAAGCAGCCGATCAGCCGGATCAAGCCGATCCGCCCGCCCTGCACTACACCACGGCATCGCGCGCGCAGGTCGTGGCGTGCCACGCCTGCGGACTCGTGCAGCCGCTCGCGCGCACCATCGAGAAACAGCGCTGCACCCGCTGCGACGCCGTCGTGCACCGGCGTCATCCGGACAGCATCGCACGCACGTGGGCGCTGCTCATCAGCGCCGCGATCCTCTATATTCCGGCGAACCTGTTCCCGATCATGCACACGTCGTCGATTCTCGGCTCGCAGGACGACACCATCATGAGCGGCGTCGCGCTCTTCTGGAACGACGGCGACTATCCGCTGGCGGCGGTGATTTTCATCGCCAGCATTCTCGTGCCGATGCTCAAGCTCGCCACCCTCAGCTTCCTCGTCATCAGCGTGCAGCGCCGCTCGACCTGGCGGCCGCGGCAGCGCACCACCCTGTTCCGCATCGTCGAGGGAATCGGGCGCTGGTCGATGCTCGATGTCTTCGTCATCACCCTCACCATCGCGCTGGTGCGCTTCAAGTCGCTCGCCGTCATCACGCCGGGACCGGGCGCGCTCGCGTTCGCGTCGGTCGTCGTGTTGACGATGATCGCGTCCATGCAATTCGACCCGCGCCTCATGTGGGACAACATCGAACCGTCAGGAAAGAAACATGACTAGTGCCCAAGGTCCGAACGACCCGAAGCAGCCCGCGCCGCCCGCCGACACCGGCGCCGGTGCAGGTGCCAATAAAGGCGGCGGCCTGCCGCCGAATCTTCCGGAACCCGTGATCGAACCGCGCAGCCGCTGGCTGCCCTCGCTCGTCTGGGTGATTCCGCTCGTCGCGGCATTGATCGGCGTGATCCTGGTCGTGAAGACGGTGTCGAGCCGCGGGCCGACCGTGACCATCAGCTTCGCCAGCGCCGAGGGTCTGGAAACCGGCAAGACCAAGGTGAAGTTCAAGGACGTGGATATCGGCACGGTCAAAGGCATCACGTTGTCGAAGGATCATTCGCGCGTGCTCGTCGACGTGCAGCTCACCAAGGAAGCCACCGATTTCGCCGTGAAGGACACGCGCTTCTGGATCGTGCGCCCGCGGGTGGCCGCGAGCGGCGTGACGGGCTTGTCCACCTTGCTGTCTGGCGCCTTCATCGGCGTCGATGCGGGCAAGTCGACCGAGGACCAGAGCTATTTCGTCGGGCTGGAGACGCCGCCCGCCGTCACCGGCGACCAGAAGGGCCACACCTTCACGCTGCACGGTGAATCGCTCGGTTCGCTCGATATCGGTTCTCCGGTCTACTATCGCCGCGTACAGGTGGGTCAGGTCGCGGCGTTCTCGCTCGACAAGGACGGCACCGGCGTCACCCTGCAGGTCTTCGTCAATGCGCCGTACGACCAGTATGTCGGCACGAATTCGCGCTGGTGGCATGCGAGCGGCGTGGACCTGCGCCTCGACTCCAGCGGCTTCACGCTCAACACGCAGTCGCTCGCGACGGTCGTGCTCGGCGGCATTGCCTTCCAGACGCCGGCCAACCAGCAGTCCGGGCCGCAGGCGCAGAACAACGCCACCTTCCGCCTAGCCTCCGACCAGTCCGACGCCATGCGCGATCCGGACGGCCAGGCCGTGCACGTCGTAATGAACTTCAACCAGTCGCTGCGCGGGCTGGCGGTGGGCGCGCCGGTCGATTTCCGCGGCATCGTGCTCGGTCAGGTCACGGGCATCGGCGTGCAATATGACCAGAAAACGCATGCGTTCATGATGCCGGTCACCATCGATCTGTATCCCGACCGGCTCGGCAAGCGCGCCAGGCAGGCGCTGCCGGAACAGGGATCGTCGGCGAGCCAGGACATGCTGGAACTGCTCGTGAAGCGTGGCTTGCGCGGCCAGTTGCGCACCGGCAACCTGCTGACGAGCCAGCTGTACGTCGCGCTCGACTTCTTCCCGAAGGCGCCGCCGGCGCAAGTGTCCGCCAACAACGATCCGATCGAACTGCCGACCGTGCCGAACACGCTCGACGAGCTGCAACTGCAGATTGCCGACATCGCGCGCAAGATCGACAAAATTCCGTTCGACCAGATCGGCAACAATCTGAACGGCTCGCTGAAAAACGCCAACGCGCTGTTCGACAAGCTCGACAAGGAAGTCCTGCCGGACATGCAGGGCACGCTCAACGAGGCGAAGAAGACCTTCAGCGCCGCGCAAGCCACGCTGCAATCCGATTCGCCGATTCAATCGGACACGCGCCAGGCCATGCAGGAACTCACGCGCACGCTTCAATCGCTCAATGCGCTCGCGGATTATCTGGAACGCCATCCGGAATCGCTGTTGCGCGGTAAATCGGGAGACAAACCATGAAGTTCGGCCCGTTGATGTTGACTTTGGCCGCGGCCGGCATGCTCGCCGCCTGCGCCTCGCCGACGAGCCGTTTCTATACGCTCGCCGGCGGCGAGGCGCGGCCCGTGCCTTCGTCGCCCGCCGCGTTCTATTTCGAACTCGCGCCGGTCGACATGCCGCAGCAGGTCACGCGCAACCAGCTGGTCGTGCAGACGAGCCCGGCGCAGGTCCAGATACTCGAGCAGGACCGCTGGTCCTCGCTGCCGTCCGATGAAGTGCGCCGCGCGCTGTCCGCCGATCTCACCCAGCAGCTCGGCGCCATCGACGTCTACAACACGCCGCATCCGGAGTCGGTGCCGGTGTATCGCGTAAAGGTCAACGTGCAACGCTTCGAGTCGTGGCCGGGCGAGCGCGCGGTGCTCGACGCGGTCTGGAGCGTGCGCGCCGCGGGGTCGTCGACGGTGCTGACGTGCCGGACCGTCGCGCAGGAGCCCGTGGGATCCGGTTACGACGCGCTGGTGGACGGGCACCGCAAGGCCGTCGACGAACTGGCTTCGGCCATCTCGGCCGGCATGCGCAGCGTGGCTTCGCTGCCGATGGACGCGTCGGCTGCGACGGCTGCGCCAGGCACGCCCGCGAAAGGCAAATCCGCGGTCACCGCCAAGCCCGCAAAGGCGCCGCTTTTGCCCTGCCCTTCGTCGGGCGCGCCGGCTACCGCCAGCGCATCGTGAGCCACGGCGCGTCGTGTTGTCCACAGACGACACGCGCGCCGAATCTGGCATGAGGCGCGGGGTCGCCCGGTTAAGATCATCGACGCCCGAAACACCCCGCCACCCGAAGACAACATGATGAAACTAATCGGTTCGCACACCAGCCCGTTCGTCCGCAAGGTACGGATCGTCATGGCAGAGAAAAAGATCGATTGCGAACTGGTTCTCGAAGATGTCTGGGCAGCCGGCACGAAAATCCACGACTTCAATCCGCTCGGCAAAGTGCCCTGCCTGCTTCTCGACGACGGCGATGCCGTGTTCGATTCGCGCGTGATCTGCGAATTCGTCGATACGCTGACGCCCGTCGGCAAGTTGCTGCCGCAGGAGCGGCGCGAGCGCACCGAAGTGCGTTGCTGGGAAGCCCTCGCCGACGGCATGCTCGATGCCACCGTGCTGATCCGTCTCGAAGGCGTGTTGCGCGAGGAGGAACATCGCAGCGAAGCGTGGGTCGCGCGGCAACGGCACAAGGTGGATGACGGACTGCGCGCGATGTCGCGCGGCCTCGGTTCGAAGCAGTGGTGTTCGGCGAATCGCTTCACGCTGGCGGATATCGCGTGCGGCTGCGCGCTCGGCTATCTCGACCTGCGCCTGCCCGACTTGAGCTGGCGCGACGCCCATCCGAGTCTCGACAAGTACTACGCGCGCTTGTCGCAACGGCAATCGTTCATCGATACCGCGCCGGTCTGACCCGTTCAGATGGCCGCGCCGTGCGCGCGTGCCGACGTAGCGTCCGACTGCATGAACACGCAGCGCAGACGCGTTTCAATTTAAATCTACTACTAGATAGACGTAAGCTTCCTCACGCCGCCATGTGAGACCCATGTGAGACATCAGTTCGACGTCCCGGTACGCCGAATGATGGCAAACCGCGTGTGAATCACGCACGGCAGTTTCCGAAAACCTTCGCCGCGCTCCGACCCGCCAAAATCTATCTATTCAAAGATAGACAGTCAGCGCCTCTTTCCGGTGTTTTTCACAGGGTTATCCACAGGCTTATCTACCGCCGTACCGAATCGGCGATCTCTTCCAGCCGCGCTCGCACCTGAAACAGACGGCTTGCCAGCAAGCCTCCCTGGAACGCAGCGTAAAGCGTCCGGGCGGCGGCCTCGGGTTTTCCACCGGCATCGAGCGTATCCTGTGCTTCGCCCTCAGCCAGCACTTTCGCCAGCCAGTTCTCGTTCGCCTTGAAATACGCCTGCACCGCTTGACGCACCTTGTCCGGCAGCGATTCGATATCCGCTGCCAGCATGCCGCACAGGCAGATCTGATTGCCGCCGCCGAGAATCCGCCCGAACACCTTCGCATAGCGATCGAGCTTCTTGTCGGCCGGCGCGGAACTGTCGATGGCATACACCGACGACATCAGGTCCGCGCTATAAGCGTTCACCGCTTCAAGCGCCAGATCTTCCTTTGCGGGAAAGTAGTAGTGGATGCTCGACGTCTTCACGCCGACCAATTCGGCCAGATCGCGATAGCTGAACGCGTTATAGCCGCGCGTCATCAGCAAGGCCTGAGCGTGTTCCAGAAGCGCTTCGCGTACCGTGTTTTTGTCCATTTCCGGGATTGACCTTAGCATCGACCCGTTTAACTTATCTATCGCTAGATAGACGGTCAAGCACTTGTATCAAAAAAGTTTTTCCTGAAACGTAACGCGGCGAAGTGTCAATTTTTGAACTAACAAAGCCCTGACCGGAGTCAGGGCTTGTGGCTGAATGGCTGCCAAAAGGTCTAACGCGCAGCCGCAGCAACGGCAGGCGTCTGCGATGCTTCGTGCCCCATCGATGCCTGTTCGATGATGCCGCCGCCCAGACAAACGTCGCCCTGGTAGAGCACGGCGGACTGGCCCGGCGTGACGGCCCATTGCGCTTCGTCGAAACCGAGTTCGAAGCGCCCGTCGTCAGCGCGTGAGAAATGACATACGGCGTCCTGCTGCCGGTAACGCGTCTTGGCGCCGCACGCCACGCCTTCGTCCGGCGCGAAGCCGGCAACCCAGCTCGGATTGCCCGCGACCAGCGCCGGCGACAGCAGCCAGGGATGGTCGTGGCCCTGCACGACATACAGCGTATTGCTCGCCACATCCTTGCCGGCGACGAACCAAGGCTCGCCGCTGCCGTCCTTCGCGCCACCGATCCCGATGCCCTTGCGTTGGCCGAGCGTATAGAACGCCAGCCCGATATGTTCGCCGACGAGTTTGCCTTCGGCCGTTTTCATCGGACCGGGCTTGGTCGGCAGATAGCGGTTCAGGAAGTCTCGGAACGGCCGTTCGCCGATGAAGCAGATGCCGGTCGAATCCTTCTTCTTCGCGTTCGGCAGACCGATCCGGGCCGCGATCTCGCGCACCCGGGTCTTCGGGATCTCGCCAAGCGGAAACAGCGTCTTCGACAGCTGCGCCTGATTCAGCCGATGCAGGAAGTACGACTGGTCCTTGGTCGAATCGGTGGCCTTGAGCAGCTGGAACAAGCCGTCGCGCTCGCGCACGCGCGCGTAATGGCCGGTCGCGATGGACTCCGCGCCGAGCGACATCGCGTGATCGAGGAACGCCTTGAACTTGATCTCGGCGTTGCACAACACGTCGGGATTGGGGGTGCGGCCCGCCGAATACTCGCGCAGGAACTCCGCGAACACGCGGTCCTTGTACTCGGCGGCGAAATTGACCGCCTCCACGTCGATGCCGATCAGATCCGCGACCGACACCACGTCGATCCAGTCCTGCCGCGTCGAGCAGTATTCGCCGTCGTCATCGTCTTCCCAGTTCTTCATGAACAGGCCGACCACCTCGTAGCCTTGTTCCTTCAGGAGCCACGCCGTCACCGACGAATCCACGCCGCCCGACATGCCCACCACGACTTTTTGCTTGCTCATAGAGATACCGCGTTGACCCGCACAGCGCCGAAGAAGTGCGGGAGTAGCACCGCCCGAGGCGGTTCTGAATCTGGCGCCGCTGCGAAAGGCGTCAAGCCCGCAGCGCCGGCGCGACCGAATGCGTATGAATGAAATCGAGCGGCACGCGCCGCCCGGACAGGTAATCCTCGAGACACGTCAGCACGATCGGCGTGCGATGTCGTTCGACGGACGCGCGCAACTCGTCGGCGGTGAGCCACATGGCGCGCACGATGCCGTCGTCCAGCGCGCGTCCGGCCTCCTCGCCCGCCGACTTGCCGCAGAACGTGAAGCGCAGATACGTGACGTCGCCATCAGGCCGCTGGAAGTGCGTCATGTACGCGCCGACCAGCGCCTCGGGCTCGAAGCGATGCGCGGTTTCCTCGAAGGTTTCGCGGATGACCGCCCGAACGAGCGTTTCGCCCGCTTCGAGATGACCGGCCGGTTGGTTGATTCGCAGCCCTGCCGGCGTGTGCTCCTCGATGACGAGAAAGCGTCCGTCGCGCTCGACGATCGCCGCCACCGTTACGTGAGGCGCCCAAGTGTCTGATTTCATGGTCCGTTATTTTACCGTCACGCGATCGTTTACGCCCGCCGCGCTGGGCGGACTGCCCTGAACGCCTAAGGGAAAGCGCTGATGACCATAATCAGTAACAAGTGCCGGATCGAATATTTGCGCGGGCTTTCTTCGGTTACAGTGGCGAGAGCCGTTCATTCCAGCATTTGAAACAAGACTCGGCCTTGGTCGTTCGAGCCCTGCCCAAGGGACACGACGACACAAAGACAGGAGGATTCAAAGATGCATATCGGAGTACCCGCTGAAACGCGGGCGAACGAGGCGCGCGTCGCCGCCACGCCCGAAACGGTCAAGAAGCTCGTCACGCAGGGGCACCGGATCTCGGTGCAAAGCGGCGCGGGCTTGCAGGCGAGCTATATCGACGACGCCTTCGCCCAGGCGGGCGCCGATCTCGTCGATGCCGCCGCCGCCTTTTCCGCCGAGATCGTCCTCAAGGTTCAGTCGCCGTCCGAGAGCGAACTGGCCCTGCTGAAACCGGGCGCCGTGCTGATCGGCATGCTCGATCCCTTCAATACCGACAACACCGCGCGGCTCGCGGCAGCGGGCGTGACGGCCTTCGCGCTCGAAGCCGCACCGCGCACGACGCGCGCGCAGAGTCTCGACGTGCTGTCGTCGCAGGCGAACATCGCCGGGTACAAGGCCGTGCTGATGGCCTGCCAGTACTACCAGCGCTTCATGCCGATGCTGATGACCGCCGCCGGCACCGTGAAGGCCGCGCGCGTGCTGGTGCTGGGCGCGGGCGTCGCGGGCCTTCAGGCCATCGCGACGGCCAAGCGGCTGGGCGCGGTCGTCGAGGCATCGGACGTGCGGCCGGCCGTGAAGGAGCAGATCGAGTCGCTGGGCGCCAAGTTCGTCGACGTGCCCTTCGAGACCGACGAGGAACGCGAGGCGGCGGTCGGCGTCGGCGGCTATGCGCGCCCGATGCCGCCAAGCTGGCTCGCGCGGCAGTCGGCGCAGGTGCACGAGCGCGCCAAGGCCGCGGACATCGTGATCTCGACCGCGCTGATCCCGGGCCGTCCCGCGCCCACTTTGTTGTCGGTCGAAACGGTCAAGCACATGAAGCCGGGCTCGGTGATCGTCGATCTCGCCGCCGGACGCGGACCCGAGTTCGAAGGCCGCAAAGGCGGCAACTGCCCGCTCACCGAAGTGGATCAGGTGGTGATGAAGCACGGCGTGCATATCGTCGGCCATACGAACCTCGCGTCGATGGTCGCCGCCGATGCCTCCGCGCTCTACGCCCGCAATCTTCTCGACTTCCTGAAGCTGATCCTGACCAAGGAAGGCACGCTCAACATCGACCTTGCGGACGACATCGTCGCGGCCACGCTTCAGTGCCGCGACGGTCAGCCCGCCCGCGCCCCGGCCTGACACGGAGACGAACATGGACGTCATCAATCACACGGTGATCAATCTCATCATCTTCGTGCTGGCCATCTACGTGGGCTACCACGTGGTGTGGAACGTCACGCCCGCGTTGCATACGCCGCTGATGGCCGTGACCAACGCGATCTCGGCGATCGTCATCGTCGGCGCGATGCTCGCGGTGGGCCTGACGGTCGGCGCGGCCGGCAAGTTCTTCGGCACGCTAGCGGTGCTGCTCGCGGCGGTGAACGTGTTCGGCGGCTTCCTCGTCACAAGACGAATGCTCGAAATGTTCAAGAAGAAGGAGCCGAAGAAGATCGCTCACAAGGAGGGCGCGTAAATGAGCTTGAACGTCGTCACCCTCCTGTATCTCGTCGCCTCGGTGTGTTTTATCCAGGCGCTCAAAGGCTTGTCCAATCCGAAGACCGCCCGCATCGGCAACACGTTCGGCATGGCGGGCATGGCGATCGCCATCCTCACCACGCTCGCGCTGATCGTGAAACAAGCCGCCTATCTCGAAGCGAATCTCGCGCTGGGGCTGTCCCTGCTGTTCGTCGCGCTGATCGTGGGCGGTGGCGCGGGCGCGTACATCGCGGCGAAAGTCGAGATGACGAAGATGCCCGAACTCGTCGCGGCCATGCACTCGCTGATTGGTCTCGCGGCGGTGTGCATCGCCTATGGCGTGGTGGCCGAGCCGGCCGCGTTCGGCCTCGCGCCGCTCGGTGAGCCGATTCCGTACGGCAATCGCGTCGAGCTGTTCATCGGCACCTTCGTCGGCGCGATCACGTTCTCGGGTTCGGTCATCGCGTTCGGCAAGCTCTCGGGCAAGTACAAGTTCCGGCTGTTCCAGGGCGCGCCGGTGGTGTACTCGGGGCAGCATCTGATCAACCTGCTGCTGGCCATCGCGATGATCGGCTTCGGCGTGATCTTCATGCTCACCGAATCGTGGCTGCCGTTCATCATCATGACGATCATCGCGTTCGCGCTGGGCGTGCTGATCATCATCCCGATCGGCGGCGCGGACATGCCGGTGGTGGTGTCGATGCTCAACTCGTACTCGGGCTGGGCGGCGGCGGGCATCGGCTTCTCGCTGAACAATCCGATGCTGATCATCGCGGGGTCGCTGGTGGGTTCATCGGGCGCGATCCTCTCGTACATCATGTGCCGCGCGATGAACCGGTCGTTCTTCAACGTGATTCTGGGCGGCTTTGGCGGCGAAGCGGGCGGAGCCACGGTGGGCGGGGCGCAGGAACAGCGGCCGGTGAAATCCGGTTCCGCCGATGACGCCGCGTTCATGCTCGGCAACGCGGAGAGCGTGGTGATCGTGCCGGGCTACGGCCTGGCGGTGGCGCGCGCGCAGCATGCGTTGAAGGAGCTGACGGACAAGCTTGTGGAGAAAGGTATCGACGTGCGCTACGCGATTCATCCGGTTGCCGGGCGCATGCCGGGGCACATGAACGTGCTGCTGGCCGAAGCCGAAGTGCCTTACGAGATGGTCCACGAGATGGAGGACATCAACAGTGAGTTCGGTCAAACCGACGTGGTGCTCGTGCTCGGGGCGAACGACGTGGTGAATCCCGCCGCGAAGACCGATCCGAAATCCGTCATCGCGGGGATGCCGATTCTCGAAGCGTACAAGGCGCGGACGATCATCGTGAACAAGCGCTCGATGGCGGCGGGCTATGCGGGCCTCGACAACGAGTTGTTCTATATGGACAAGACGATGATGGTGTTCGGCGATGCGAAGAAGGTGGTGGAAGACATGATGAAGGCAGTGGAGTGATATCTGCTGCCGGATGCAGATGCACGCCGGAGTCGTGACGAGGGGCCCGCGAAAAATGCGGGCCCTTTTCGTTGGAGCAGGGCGAACGAGCAATCAGGATGCAGTCCTGTACGTACGTTCGACGCGCTGCTGCGTGCCCAGCCGATACGAATACTCCTCGACCAGATCTTTCGTGAAGAACCATTCGGCGACTGTCCGCCTCGCCCACTGGAAGGCGCCCTTGTGCAGGGAGCGAAGCAACGCACCGATCGTCGTGAGGTACACCATCACGGAATAGATCAGGAGCATGAGAAGGGAGCCATTGATCATATACCTCAACATGATGTCGAACGCGCGTCTGCGGTAATCGACGACAAACCCCTTGAGCGCTTCGTCCTCAACGTCCAGTTGCTGCTCAAGGCCGGTTTTCATTGCGTTGAACAGTGAAGGATTGGCTCGAATCCGGATTTCGAGGTACAGAAACGGGATCAACGAAAACGCCTCGGTAGACCGCAGGTAGCCGTTGGCGAGCTGACGCAAGCGGGCATACAGTGGACTGCTCATCTCCCAGCCGCGCAGCAAGTACGTCTCGCGCAGTTCGTCGCGCAAGTCGAAAAGCTGGTCCCGGTAATAATCAAGAATGCTTCTGCGCAACGCGTAGTGCCACACACTCATGAATAACAGCAAGCCCAATCCAAGCAGGAACATCTGCATCGTCATCACCTTTCTATCGAATGGGCGTCTCGCCCGTCGCGGTCAACCCGCTGCTGGAGTGGCAGGGATCGCCGCATTCCAGTTGCCGCCGAGTCTCGCCAAGCTTGCGGATTGCTCGCTTCTTCCCTGTGCGTTCGAAAAACCAGCCAACTCCGGTCATGGCAGCAACCAGGTAACCCATCAGGTTGCCGAGATGCATATGTTCCACGACGCGAGCAAGCGCCTTCAGCGACTCGGGATTGGCCGTGGAGATGTTCTCGATACCGGAGAACATCAGGTGCGCGCACACTATCAAACCGATCACAGTGACAACGTGTCTCGCCAAACCCAACCATTCCCGGAGGTTCACTGAGCTGAGCGTGAGCCGTTGGAGTTCGAGTTCATGCTTGTTCAAGTGGACATCCCTCTCAACGGCAAACAAGCTGACTGCTTCAATGTAGAAACTGACATTGAGCATGGTTCAATTCGGGTTGACTGCTGTCTTCGCATAACTACGCTCTTCGGTTGAGTTTGGCACAGCCCCGTTCACCCTGCGCCCCCCGACAATATCCCCCCGCGCACCCGCCTCACAAGTCACTTAGTCCGAATTGCAAGACGGCCAGCGTACAATGCGCGGTTTGAATGATCGATACCGCTGCCCTCATGTCCTCCCCTCTCTTCGACTGGTTCGTCCCCTGCCCGCGCGGTCTTGAAGCACCGCTTGCCGCCGAGCTCACGGAGATCGGGGAACGGCATGTCTCCGCTGCGCCGCTCTCGGGCGGCGGCGCGCTGACCGTCGGCGCTCAGGTGCCGGGCGGTGTGCACTTTCGCGGCGGCTGGGTTGCCGGCATGGCCGCGAACCTGCACTCGCGCATTGCCAGCCGCGTGCTGCTGAAGGTCGCACAAGGTCCGTATCGCAACGAACACGACATCTACGAACTGACGCACCGGCAGCGCTGGGAAAACTGGTTCACGCCGAGCCAGACCATGCGTGTGGATCTCACCGCGATCAAGTCGCCGGTGAAGAGCCTCGAATTCACGACGCTGCGCGTGAAGGACGCCGTCTGCGACCGCTTGCGCGACGTGGCGGGCGCGCGTCCCAGCATCGATACCGCGCAGCCGGACGTGCGCGTGTTCGCGTTCCTCACGCTGAACGAATGCACGCTGTACCTCGACACCTCCGGCGAACCGCTCTTCAAACGCGGGTGGCGGCTCGACAAAGGCGCGGCGCCGCTGCGTGAAAACCTCGCGGCAGGCATCCTGCGCCTGACCGGCTGGACGCCCGGCACGCCGCTCTTCGATCCGATGTGCGGCAGCGGCACGTTCCTCGCCGAAGCGGCGCAAACGGCGCTCGGCATTGCGCCGGGCAGCGAGCGGCGCTTCGGCTTCGAGAAGCTCAAGCCCTTCCACCCGGGCATGTGGCAGAAGCTCAAGCAGGCCGCAACCGAACAACGCCGCGCTGCGCGAGCCTCGCAGAGCGAGCTGAACATCTTCGGCAGCGACATTTCCGGCGACATGCTCGACAAGGCGCGCGCCAACCTGAGCCGCGCGGGTGTCTCCAACCTGTCGCTCAAACAGGTGGATGCCCGCAACATGGTGCCGCCCACCGATGCGCCGGGCATCCTGCTCGCCAACCCGCCGTACGGCGAACGTATCGAGGTACGTGGCCGCGGCCCGCGCGGCGAGATTCGCGAGACACCGCGCAACCGCCGCGACGAGGAAGACGCTTTCGCACGCGCCCAGCCGGATCCCGCGGACACCGAGTTCTTCATCAACTTCGGCAACGCGCTCAAGCAGCGCTTTCCCGGCTGGCGCGCCTACGTGCTCACGTCCGACCGCAAGCTGCCCGGCCTGCTGCGCCTGCGCGAATCGACCAAGACGCCGCTCTTCAACGGCGCGCTGGAATGCCGCCTGTTCCGTTTCGACCTGATTGCCGGAAGCGTGCGCAATCGTCCCGCTGACGAGTAAGCATGCCCTGTCGCTTCGCGACCGCGCAATAGGCCGAATGGCCGAGTCACGCCGTCGCGAAGCCGGCGCTACAATCGGCGCATGAACTCTCTCACCGAACTCGTCCAGCCCATTGCCGTCGGCGTGTACCGCGCTCGTCGCGAGCGCGTGCTCGCCGCGCTGCGCGCGCAGGGTGGCGGCGTCGCCATCTTGCCCACGGCGCCGGAAGTCATGCGCAATCGCGACACGGACTATCCGTTCCGTCACGACAGCTACTTTTACTATCTGACCGGCTTCAACGAACCCGAGGCCGTTCTCGTGCTCGACGCTGACGCGCAGGACGGCGAGCCCGCATCCATCCTGTTCTGCCGCGAGAAGAACGCCGAGCGGGAAACCTGGGAAGGCTTCCGCTTCGGCCCTGAAGGCGCGCGCGAAGCGTTCGGCCTGGACGCCGCGCTGCCGGTCGCCGCGCTGGACGACGAAATGCCACGCCTGATTGCCGACGCGGCCGCGCTCCATTGCGCGCTCGGCACCTCGGCGGAACTGGACGCGCAAGTGCGCGGCTGGCTCGCGGCAGTCCGCGCGCAAGGCCGCAGCGGCGTGCGCGCGCCAGCCACCGTGCACCATCTGCTGCCGCTGCTGGACGAAATGCGCCTCGTCAAGGATGAGCATGAGATCGGCATCATGCGCCGCGCCGCATCCATCTCGGCTGAAGCGCATCGCCGCGCCATGCAAGCGTGCCGTCCCGGCATGCGCGAATTCGAGATCGAGGCCGAACTGCTTTACACGTTCCGCCGCCATGGCGCCCAGGCGCCGGCGTATGGCTCGATCGTCGCGGCGGGCGCGAACGCCTGCGTGCTGCATTACCCGGCGGGCAACGCCATTGCGCGCAAGGGCGATCTCATCCTGATCGACGCAGCCTGCGAACTCGACGGCTACGCATCCGACATCACGCGCACCTTTCCCGCCAGCGGCCGCTTCACGCCGGCGCAGCGCGAGCTCTACGACATCGTACTCGCCGCGCAAGCCGCCGCCGTCGAGGCCACGCGTCCCGGCGCGAGTTTCGACGCACCGCATCAGGCCGCGCTCAAGGTACTGTCTCAAGGGCTGCTGGACACCGGCATTCTCGACAAGACGAAGGTCGGCACGCTCGACGACGTCCTCGCTCAGCGCGCCTATGCGCCCTTCTACATGCACCGCACGGGGCACTGGATCGGCATGGACGTGCATGACGCGGGCGAGTATCGCGAGGCCGGCGGTCCGCTCGACGAGCAAGGCGCGCGGCCCTGGCGCACGCTGGTGCCCGGCATGGCGCTTACGATCGAGCCGGGTCTCTACGTGCGCGCTTCCGGCGACGTGCCCGAGCGCTACCGGGACATCGGCATCCGGATCGAGGACGACGCCATCGTGACGGACACCGGCTGCGAGCTGATCACGCGCGAAGTGCCCGTCGCCGCCGATGAAATCGAAGCGCTGATGCGCGCATCCAACCCGGATCGGTCATGAGCGACGTTCAAGGCACCAGGCCGCATTTCGATTACGACATCGCCATCGTCGGCGCGGGGCCGGTCGGGCTCGCGCTCGCGGGCTGGCTCGCGCGGCGCAGCGCAACCTCGCGGCTGTCGATCGCGCTGATCGACGCACGCACGCCCGAAGCCGCCGTTCAGGATCCGCGCTCGCTCGCGCTGTCGCACGGCAGCCGCGTCATGCTCCAGCCGCTCGGCTTCCCCGGCGACGCCACGCCCATCCGGCGCATCCATGTGTCGCAGCGCGGGCATTTCGGCCGGACCCTGATCGAGCATGATGAGCACGAGCTTCCCGAGCTCGGTTACGTGGTGCGCTACGGTTCGCTGGTCGGCGCGCTCGCCGCCGCGGTGCGCGCCACGCCCGTCCACTGGATCACCGACACCTCCGCGCTCGCGCCGCTTCAGGACAACGACGGGATCACCCTGCCGCTGCAAGCGGCGGACGGCGAGCGCTCGATCCGCGTGAAAGTATTGGTCAACGCCGAAGGCGGGCTCTATCAGAAGAACGAGAAGACGAGCGAAATCAGCACGCCCGGCGAGCGCCGCGCGCGCGACTATGGCCAGACGGCCATCGTCGGCACGGTGAGCGTGTCGGATCCTCGCCCGAACGTCGCGTGGGAACGCTTCACTAACGAAGGCCCCATCGCCCTGTTGCCGTGCGGCGGCCCGCGCCACGCGGACTATTCGCTGGTCTGGTGCAGCGCGCCCGAGGAAGCCGCACGGCGCATGCAACTCGACGAAGCCAGCTTCCTCACGGAACTCGGCGCAGCATTCGGCACGCGCATGGGCCAATTCACGCGCATCGCGGGCCGTGCCGCATTTCCGCTCGGACTGTCGGCGCTGGAGGTGCTGGTCGACCGGCGCACCGTCGCCATCGGCAATGCCGCGCAGACGCTGCATCCGGTCGCGGGACAAGGACTGAATCTCGGCCTGCGCGACGCGCTCGCGCTCACCGACGCGCTCTCCGCCGACGGCCCGCGCCCCTTGGCCCTCGCCCGCTTCGCCCAGCGCCGCGCGCTCGACCGGCGCCTGACCATCGGCGCCACCGATACCCTCGCACGCCTCTTCACGTCCGACTTCGCGCCGCTCGCAGCGATGCGCGGGCTCGCCCTCACCGCGCTCGAATTTCTGCCGCCGGTAAAAACTGCGCTCGCCCGCCAGATGATGTTCGGTCAGCGCCGCTAGTCTGTCCGAAGGCAATCGCCTGCGTCATCCGAGCTACTTATCCTCTATGACTGCGCCTTCTTTCATAGAAGATTTAATGACTTGCACGCGATTGCCCTTAATTTCAGCACGCGCTTCGCGTTAAGATACGCGTTTCCCCATCTGTGACATTGCCTCCGCCAGACGCGTTTGCGGCCGCCATCAGCCGGACTCAGCCACGCGGATGCTCAAGCCTTCATGCCCATCATTGGTTCACACGTTCTGCGCAACAACCTGTTCGTCGCCCCGATGGCAGGCGTCACCGACCGCCCCTTCCGCCAGCTCTGCAAGCGCATGGGCGCGGGCTACGCGGTGTCGGAGATGGTCGCGTCGAACGCGCAATTGTGGAAAAGCGAAAAGACCCTGCGCCGCGCGAACCACGCGGGCGAGGTCGAACCCATCTCCGTACAGATCGCAGGCGCTGATCCGCAGATGCTCGCCGAAGCCGCGCGACACAATGTCGCGAACGGCGCGCAGATCATCGACATCAACATGGGCTGCCCGGCCAAGAAGGTCTGCAACGTGGCTGCGGGCTCCGCGCTGCTGCAGAACGAACCGCTGGTCGCGCGCATCGTGGAAGCCGTGGTGCAGGCGGTCGGCGTGGGGCCCGACGCCGTGCCCGTCACGCTCAAGATTCGCACCGGCTGGAATCGCGACAACAAGAACGCGCTGACCATTGCGCGAATCGCGCAGGACGCGGGCATCGCCATGCTCACGGTGCACGGCCGCACTCGCGCAGATCTCTATAAAGGCGATGCGGAATATGAAACCATCGCCGCCGTGAAGGCCGCGGTGAAGATCCCGGTGGTCGCGAACGGCGACATCGCCACGCCCGAAAAAGCCCGCGACGTGCTCGCCCTCACCGGCGCCGACGCCATCATGATCGGTCGCGCCGCGCAAGGCCGCCCGTGGCTGTTTCGCGAAATCGAACATTTCCTGAAGACCGGCGAGCACATGCCGCCGCCGCGCATCGTCGAGATCCAGCAGGTGATGAACGAGCACCTCGAAGATCACTACGCCTTTTATGGGGAATTCACGGGCGTTCGGACTGCGCGCAAGCATATCGGCTGGTACACTCGCGGCCTTTCCGGCGCCAGCACCTTCCGGCACCGGATGAATACGCTGGACACGACCAAAGAACAATTGCTCGCAGTCAACGAATTCTTCGACGCACAAAAGGCGTTGTCCGACCGTCTCGTGTACGTGGACGAGGCCGGGGAAGCGGACGGCGCAGCCGAAGAAGAATCGTGCGGCGGGCTCAACAACACGACAGACCGACTGATTGCCGCATGAGCAGACATAACATCGAACAATGCGTCCGCCAGAGCCTCGACAACTACTTTCAGGACCTGGACGGCTCCAATCCGCACGACGTCTACGACATGGTGATCTCGTGCGTGGAAAAACCGATGCTGGAAGTGGTGCTTGAGCAGGCCGGGGGAAACCAGTCGCTGGCGGCTGAATATCTTGGCATCAACCGCAACACGCTCCGCAAGAAGCTGCAGCAGCACGGATTGATTTGATTCATCGGACCGAGGCGCCGCCTCAGTCCGGCCTGGTTCTTTTTTCTCGGTTTCAGTGTTCATCATGATCAAGCAAGCGCTCCTTTCCGTTTCCGACAAATCCGGCATCGTCGATTTCGCGAAATCGCTGTCGGCGCTCGGCGTCAAGCTCCTCTCGACCGGCGGCACGGCGAAACTGCTCGCCGACGCGGGCCTGCCCGTCACCGAGGTCGCCGACTACACCGGCTTCCCGGAAATGCTCGATGGACGCGTGAAGACGCTGCATCCGAAAGTGCATGGCGGCATCCTCGCCCGCCGCGACCTGCCCGAGCACATGGCCGCGCTGGAGAAGCACGAGATTCCGACCATCGATCTGCTGGTCGTGAACCTGTATCCGTTCGTGCAGACGGTGTCGAAGGAAGAGTGCTCGCTGGAAGACGCGATCGAGAACATCGACATCGGCGGGCCGACCATGCTGCGCTCGGCGGCGAAGAATCATCGCGACGTGACGGTCGTCGTCGATCCGGCCGACTACGCCACCGTGCTCGACGAAATGCGCGCGAACGGCAACAGCGTCGGCTACACGACCAACTTCCGTCTCGCGACCAAGGTGTTCGCGCACACCGCGCAGTATGACGGCGCCATCACGAACTACCTGACGAGCCTGACCGAAGAACTGAAGCATTCGAGCCGCAATACGTACCCGGCCACCTTCAACCTCGCATTCGAGAAGGTGCAGGACCTGCGCTACGGCGAGAATCCGCACCAGAGCGCCGCGTTCTATCGCGATCTGTCGGTCCCGGCCGGCGCGCTCGCCAACTACACGCAGTTGCAGGGCAAGGAACTGTCGTACAACAACATCGCGGATTCGGACGCGGCGTGGGAATGCGTGAAGACCTTCGACGCGCCCGCCTGCGTGATCATCAAGCACGCGAACCCGTGCGGCGTGGCGCTCGGCGCGGACGCAAACGAAGCGTACGCGAAGGCGTTCCAGACGGATCCGACCTCGGCGTTCGGCGGCATCATCGCGTTCAATCGCGAAGTCGACGAAGCGGCAGCCCAGGCAGTCGCGAAGCAGTTCGTCGAAGTGCTGATCGCGCCGTCGTTCAGCGACGCGGCGCGTGCCGTGTTCGCCGCGAAACAGAACGTGCGCCTGTTGCAGATCGCGCTCGGCGACGGTCACAACACGTTAGATCTGAAGCGTGTCGGCGGCGGGCTGCTGGTGCAGTCGCTGGACGCGAAGAACGTGCAGCCGCATGAACTGCGCGTGGTGACGAAGCGCCACCCCACGCCGAAGGAAATGGACGACCTGATGTTTGCGTGGCGCGTCGCGAAGTTCGTCAAGTCGAACGCCATCGTGTTCTGCGCAAACGGCATGACCATGGGCGTCGGCGCGGGCCAGATGAGCCGCGTGGACTCGGCGCGCATCGCGGGCATCAAGGCGCAGAACGCCGGCCTGACGCTGAACGGCTCGGCCGTGGCGTCGGATGCGTTCTTCCCGTTCCGCGACGGTCTCGACGTGGTCGTGAATGCAGGCGCAACCTGCGTGATCCAGCCGGGCGGCTCGATGCGCGATGACGAAGTGATCGCCGCCGCCGACGAGCACAACATCGCGATGATCCTCACCGGCACGCGTCATTTCCGTCATTAAATTCAGACGCTTCCATTAAGATGGGCCTGTTTGCGCAACACACGGCGCAAACAGGCCCTTTTGATATCGACTACCCGGTCGACGACCCGCATCGCGAACGAATGAGAATCCTAGGCATCGACCCCGGCTTGCGCGTGACCGGCTTCGGCATCATCGAGAAGCACGGACACACGCTCAGCTATGTGACGAGCGGCGTCATCAAGACCGCCGATGCCGATCTGCCCTCGCGTCTGAACACCATTTTCAGCGGCATCTCGACGCTCATTGCGCAGCACAATCCGGATCAGGCGGCCGTCGAGAAGGTCTTCGTCAACGTCAATCCGCAATCCACCTTGCTGCTGGGCCAGGCGCGCGGCGCCGCGATTTGCGGGCTGGTGGCGGGCGGCGTGCCGGTCGCCGAATACACCGCGCTGCAATTGAAGCAGGCCGTGGTCGGCTACGGCCGCGCGACCAAGGAACAGATGCAGCAGATGGTCGTCCGCCTGTTGAGCCTCACGGGCGTGCCGAGCACCGACGCGGCCGACGCGCTCGGCATGGCCATCTGTCACGCGCACGGCGGCGGCGGGCTCGCGACGCTGGGCGAGATTGCGCCGGGGCTCGCGAAGAAGGGCCTCCGTGTCCGTCGCGGGCGGCTTATTGGCTAGAACACCTCACACGCATATACATCCATGATCGGTCGCATCGCCGGCGTTCTGCTGGAAAAAAATCCGCCGCATCTGCTCGTCGACTGCAATGGCATCGGCTATGAAATCGACGTGCCGATGAGCACGTTCTACAACCTGCCGAACACCGGCGACAAGGTCGTGCTGCTCACGCAGATGATCGTCCGTGAAGACGCGCATCTGCTTTACGGCTTTCTCACGGCGCAGGAGCGCTCGACTTTCCGCGAATTGCTGAAGATCAGCGGCATCGGCGCGCGCATGGCGCTGGCCGTGCTGTCCGGCATGAGCGTGCACGAGCTCTCGCAAACCGTGACGACGCAGGACGCCGCGCGGCTGACACGCGTGCCGGGCATCGGCAAGAAGACCGCCGAGCGCCTGCTGCTCGAACTGAAAGGCAAGCTCGGCGCCGATCTCGGCGCGATGGCGAGCGCCGCCTCGCAGTCGGACCACGCGTCTGACATTCTCAATGCGCTGCTCGCGCTCGGTTATTCCGAGAAGGAAGCGCTCGCCGCCATCAAGAACGTGCCGGCCGGAACGGGCGTCTCGGAAGGCATCAAGCTGGCGTTGAAGGCGCTGTCGAAGGCGTAACGCCTGGATTCGGCCTGGGCCTTCCGGCCAGATTCGCCGCGCAAAAGCTCGCTGTACAATCGGACCATGATCGAAACCGACAAACTCGCCGCCGAACGCGTCATCTCGGCCTCCCCCGTCTCGCCCAACGAGGAAGCGTTCGAGCGCGCGCTGCGCCCGCACAAGCTGGACGAATACATCGGGCAGGAAAAGGCGCGCGGGCAGCTCGAAATCTTCATCGAAGCCGCCAAGCGGCGTTCCGAAGCGCTCGATCACGTGCTGTTGTTCGGGCCGCCGGGTCTCGGGAAAACCACGCTCGCGCACATCATCGCGCGGGAAATGGGCGTGAATCTGCGGCAGACATCGGGGCCGGTGCTGGAGCGCGCAGGCGACCTCGCTGCGCTGCTTACGAATCTCGAAGCCAACGACGTACTGTTCATCGACGAAATTCACCGGCTGTCGCCGGTCGTCGAGGAAATCCTGTATCCGGCGCTGGAGGATTACCAGATTGACATCATGATCGGCGAAGGTCCGGCCGCGCGCAGCGTGAAGCTGGACTTGCAGCCGTTCACGCTGGTCGGCGCGACCACGCGCGCGGGCATGCTGACGAATCCGTTGCGCGACCGGTTTGGCATCGTGTCGCGGCTGGAGTTTTATAACGCGAGCGAACTGGCGCGCATCGTCGCGCGTTCGGCGTCGCTGCTGAAGGCGGATATCGTCAATGAAGGCGCGCTGGAAATCGCCAAGCGTTCGCGTGGCACGCCGCGGATTGCCAACCGCCTGCTGCGGCGCGTGCGCGATTACGCCGAAGTGAAAGCGGACGGCATGATCACCGCCGATGTCGCCGACAAAGCCCTGAAAATGCTCGACGTCGATCCGGTCGGCTTCGACCTGATGGACCGCAAGCTGCTCGAAGCGATCCTGCACAAGTTCGACGGCGGCCCGGTCGGGGTGGACAATCTGGCGGCGGCCATCGGCGAAGAGCGCGACACCATCGAGGACGTGCTGGAGCCGTATCTGATCCAGCAAGGCTTCCTGCAACGCACGCCGCGCGGACGCGTGGCCACGATGCTCACGTATCGCCACTTCGGGCTTGTCGCGCCCGACGCCGGTCCGGTGCGCGACATGTGGAACGCCAATAACGGCTAGGCGCGTTTGCGGAGGTTGTCGTCGTCGGTATCGGTGGAAAGGTGCGCGACGTCACCCCACGACACCACGGTGGCGCCGTCCACGCCGTAATCCACGATGTTGATGCTGCAATTGAGCAGCGGCCAGTTGCGCGGCTCCTGCAACGGCAGTTTCATTGCGAACCGGTAGATGCAGTCCAGCACGCCGCCGTGCGCCACCACCGCGATTCGCCCGCCCTCATGCGCGGCCACGATCGGCTCCATCGCATGCACCACACGGTGATAGAACACGCGCTGCGATTCGCCGTCGCCGGGCGGCGAGAAGCCCGGATCGCGCGTCTGCCATTCGACATATTCAGCGGGGAACTTCTCATTGATCTCGTCGCTGTCGTGCGCCTGGAATGCGCCGAAGAAACGCTCGCGCAGTCCTTCCGACAAACGCATTTCGAGACCAAGCGCATCGGCGAAAGGCTGCGCGGTCTGACGCGCGCGTTGCAGATCGCTCGAATAGACGGCATCGAGACGCGCTTCACGGGCGAGCCTCGCACCCAGTTGCTCCGCCTGCTGCACACCGTGCGCCGACAGCGGAATATCGACGTGTCCCTGAATGCGTTTGAGGCGATTCCAGTCGGTTTCGCCGTGTCGAATGAAGAGGACCTGCGTCGTCATAGGCTTCCTGTTTTCACGGCCGCACTTGCAGCCAGAAGGTGACCGGACCGTCGTTGACGAGCGACACCTGCATCTCGGCGCCGAACTCGCCCGTCTCGACGATCGGATGCTTCGCGCGCGCCTGCGTCACGAAGTAGTCGAAGAGCCGCTTGCCTTCGTCCGGAGGCGCGGCCGGGGTGAAGCTCGGGCGCAGTCCGCTCGAGGTGTCGGCGGCCAGCGTGAATTGCGACACCAGCAACACCCCGCCAGCACCGCCCGCGCCATCCATGTTCGAGACCGGGAGATTCATCTTGCCGGCGGCATCACTGAACACGCGATACGCGAGCATCTTCGCGAGCAGTTTGTCCGCAGCGGCTTCGTTGTCGCCGCGCTCGGCGCAGACCAGCGCGAGCAGGCCCGCTTCGATCGCGCCCGTCACGCGTTCGTTCACGCGCACGTCGGCGCGCCTGACCCGCTGAATCAGCGCGATCATCGCTCAGGCGGTCAGCGTGACGCGCGCAAAGCGGCGCTTGCCCACCTGCACGATAAATTCGCCCGCTTCGATCTTCAGCGCCTTGTCGGAGACGGTTGCGCCGTCGATCTTCACGCCGCCCTGCTCGATGTTGCGCAGGGCTTCGCTGGTCGAAGGCACGAGGCCCGCCTGCTTGAGCAACTGGCCGATCGCAAGCGGCGCGCCCGCGAGCGTGATGCTCGGGATGTCGTCCGGCACGCCGCCCTTCGCGCGATGATTGAAGTCGTCGAGCGCACGCTCGGCATCCGCTTGCGAATGGAAACGCGCGACGATCTCTTGCGCCAGCATCACCTTGAAGTCGCGCGGATTGCGTCCGCCTTCGGCTTCGCGCTTGTAGCCTTCGATTTCGCTCATCGGCCGGAAGGACAGCAGCTCGAAGTAACGCCACATCAGCACGTCCGAGATGCTCATCAGCTTGCCGAACATGTCGGTGGGCTTCTCGCTGATGCCGATGTAGTTGTTCTTCGACTTCGACATCTTCTCGACGCCGTCGAGACCTTCGAGCAGCGGCATGGTCAGGATGCACTGCTGTTCCTGGCCATATTGCTTCTGCAGTTCACGGCCGACGAGCAAGTTGAACTTCTGGTCCGTGCCGCCGAGTTCGAGATCCGCATTCAGCGCGACGGAGTCGTAGCCCTGCATCAGCGGATAGAGGAATTCGTGGATCGAGATGGGCACGCCGCCCTGGAAACGCTTGGTGAAGTCTTCGCGTTCCAGGATGCGCGCGACCGTGTAGCGCGAGGCCAGCTTGATCATGCCGTCGGCGCCGAGCGGCATCGACCATTCGCTGTTGTAGCGGATCTCGGTCTTGTCGCGGTCGAGCACGAGCGCGGCCTGCTCGAAATAGGTCTTCGCGTTGGTCTCGATTTGTTCGCGTGTGAGCGGCGGGCGCGTGGCGTTGCGGCCGGACGGATCGCCGATCAGCGAGGTGAAGTCGCCGATCAGAAAGATCACCTGATGGCCGAGATCCTGCAACTGACGCATCTTGTTCAGCACGACCGTGTGACCGATGTGAATGTCGGGCGCCGTCGGATCGAGGCCGAGCTTGATGCGCAGCGGCTTGCCCGTCGCGGCGCTCCTCGCGAGCTTCTGCGCGAATTCGTCTTCGATCAGCAGTTCGTCGCAGCCACGCTTCGCGATGGCGAGCGCGCTCTTCACTTCGTCGGTAATCGGAAAGCTCTGGGCGGCAGGCGCGGAAGAAGCGTTGGAGTCTGTGGTCATGCTTGCGGCTTGTGAAGTCAAAAGGTTCGATGGCTGGCGTTGGCGGCGGCTCGTGCGCGCCTTGGCCGCGGTCCGGGCTGGCCGGATGGGTCGCCGCGGCGGTCCGCGGCGCGCGCGGCGAATGACGGAATCGCGCGCATTGAATGCTTCAAGCCGGCAATTTTACGCGATCAGGCGGCTATTCGTGCCGTTTCGTATCGATTTGCACCGTTCGAGGGCGGCCTGTCGCACGCTCGAATGTGCTGCACGAGACAGATCGTTTCAGACGCATCTTAACGATTCGGTCCGTAACCCGGATAATCGCCGCTGGATCGAGGAATCGGGCGGCATCGAGCATCGTAGCGACGAGGAGAGCAGCGTGGGAAAGAAAGCCGAAGCAATCGAAACCGGCAAGGCAGATGGCGTGTACTTCGGCTTGATGTCCGGCACCAGCATGGACGGCGTGGACGGCGTAGCGGTGCAGTTCGCGGCCGGCAAGCCGCCCGTCGTGCTCGGCGAGGCGCACGTGTCGTTTTCGAAAGGCTTGCGGGACGCACTCTTCGCGCTGCAAGCGCCCGGCGAGAACGAGATCGAGCGCGAAGCCCTCGCCGCCAACGCGCTCGCGACACGCTATGCCGTGTGCTGCCACGAACTGCAGAGCATGAGCGGGTTTTCGGCGGCGAAGGTGCGCGCCATCGGCGTGCATGGGCAGACGGTGCGGCATCGGCCGGAAAAGGGTTACACGCGGCAGATCAACAACCCGGCGTTGCTGGCGGAGATGACCAGCATCGATGTCGTCGCGGATTTCCGCAGCCGCGATGTCGCGGCGGGTGGCCAGGGTGCGCCGCTCGTGCCCGCCTTTCACGCAACGGTGTTTGGCGCAAGAAACGAGACGCGGGTCGTGTGCAACCTGGGCGGCATCAGCAATATCACGATCCTCGCGGCGAGCGGCGAAGTGCGCGGCTTCGATTGCGGGCCGGCGAATGCGCTGATCGACGAATGGACGCTGCGTCACCTGCAAAAGCCCTACGACGAGGGCGGACAATTCGCGGCACAGGGACAGGTGAATGCGGCATTGCTGAACACGCTGCTCGACGAACCGTTTTTCGATCTTCCGCCGCCCAAGAGCACCGGGCGCGACCTGTTCAATCCGACGTGGATGGACGCCAGGCTGGGCGCGTTTGCCGAACTCCCGCCTGCCGATGTCCAGGCAACCCTCACCGCGCTCACCGCGACGACGGTTGCTCGCGAGATTGCCCGGCATGCGTCGGACACGCGCGCGGTTTATGTATGCGGCGGCGGCGCGCGCAATCCGGTCTTGCTGAAGATGCTGCAGCAGGCGCTGGAGGACGGTGGCGTGAACGGCGTGCCAGTGATGACGACTGAGGCGCTTGGCGTGCCGCCGCAGCAGGTGGAGGCGCTGGCCTTCGCCTGGCTCGCAATGCGCTGTGTCGCGCGTGAGCCGGGCAATCTTCCGGCGGTGACGGGTGCGGCGGGTGAGCGGGTGCTCGGCGCGATCTATCCGCATTGAACGCGGCGTCGAGCCAATAAAAAACGGAGCCTGCGGGCTCCGTTTTTTCATGCACGCTACGTGCGAACTGCGCTCAAACCGAAAACGACGATCCGCAACCGCAGGTGGTCGAGGCGTTCGGGTTCTTGATGACGAACTGTGCGCCGTTGATATCGTCCTTGTAGTCGATCTCCGCGCCGACCAGATACTGATAGCTCATCGAGTCGATCAGCAACTGCACGCCGCCCTTTTCCGTCACGGTGTCGTCTTCGTTCACGGTTTCATCGAACGTGAAACCGTACTGGAAACCGGAGCATCCGCCGCCCTGCACGAACACGCGCAGCTTCAGGTCCGGATTGCCTTCCTCGTCGATCAATTGCTTGACCTTGTCCGCCGCTGCGTCGGTGAAGACGAATGGCAACGGCATTTCGGTCGTGGGGGTGTCGCTGACAGCGCTCATTCGAACTCTCCAATTAAGCTTCTAGCCACTATTGTAGGGCTGATCTCGATATCGTGCCGAAAGCCCATGAAATCAATGGGCTGGTAGAAATTTTGACAGCCTGGACTGACGTGTGTCGGAAAAGAAAAAGCCGCCGGCACAGCAGTGCGGGCGGCCTTTGCAGCAGCTTCGCAACGAGGCCGAAAACCGGCCCCCAACGCGAAACCTGAAACCCCGAGCGCTTAACGCTTCGAGAATTGCTTCCGGCGACGTGCCTTGTGGAAACCGACCTTCTTACGTTCCACTTCACGCGCGTCACGGGTGACGAAGCCGGCGTTCGACAGTTGCGACTTGAGCGTTGCGTCGTAGTCCATCAGCGCGCGGGTGATGCCGTGGCGAACCGCACCGGCTTGACCCGTCTCACCGCCGCCGTTCACGTTGACCTTGATGTCGAACGTGGTGCCGTGGTTCGTGAGTTCGAGCGGCTGGCGCACGATCATCAGCGAGGTTTCACGCGAGAAGTAGTCGGCGATGGGCTTGCCATTGACGATGATCTCGCCCTTGCCCGACTTGATGAAGACGCGAGCGACGGCGCTCTTGCGGCGGCCCGTACCGTAATTCCAGTTACCGATCATGTGGGCTCCCCTTAGATCTCGAGCGCTTTAGGCTGTTGAGCCGTATGCGGATGCGTTGCTTCGGCGTAGACCTTCAGCTTCTTGATCATCGCGTAGCCGAGCGGACCCTTCGGAAGCATGCCCTTGACAGCCTTCTCGAGCGCACGGCCCGGGAAGCGCTCCTGCATCTTGCCGAACGTCGTTTCGTAGATGCCGCCCGGGTAGCCCGAGTGACGATAGTACTTCTTGTCCGTGGTCTTGTTGCCGGTGACCTTCAGCTTGCCGGCATTGACGATGATGATGAAATCACCGGTGTCGACGTGCGGGGTGAATTCAGGCTTATGCTTGCCGCGAAGACGGCGTGCCACTTCGCTGGCGACACGGCCGAGAACCTTATCCGTCGCGTCAATCACGTACCATTCGCGCGTCACCTCTTCGGCTTTTGCGGAAAACGTCTTCATGATCGATCCAAAAAATTGAATTGCCCTTGAACTTGGCGTTGTTCGGCCCTGCTTATTGGGTGCGTTCGCGGGACTTTCATGCCGTTCCACGACGCGTGCAGGCTCTCACAAGCCTCTCTCCGCGGGCGTGTGGCGAAGAGAACTTTGAATTATATAGGGAAATCAAGCGCTGCGTCAAAGGGGCGGGCTGAATCGGTCGCGTCGCTTGCGGAAAGCCGAGGAAGCGGATGCAGCGAAAAACAGAAGGACGAAAAAAAGCCCGGGCAACTGGGGCTCGGGCTTAATCCACCAAAGGAGGAGGTGGAGGAGACAGAAACCAGTATAGGCACGACCATGCTGCGAGGCAAGAAGATTTGCATCATGAAATCTCATTTCATTATTCGAAATAAAAGAATGGATTGCGTCAATTCTATTTTTTCATTTAAAATCAGCTATTTAAGATTCGTTTCTTCTCGATAAGCGGCCGATTTTCAGCGTCTGGAGCTTGCCCTCGACTTGCTTTTCGCCGGTGCATACCGCGGTCGTTAGCACCCTTTCCTGCCCGTCAACCCGGAAATGTGCGTAAGCCGCCTGCAGGCCGAATGCCACGACCCGCTACAATGACTCCTTCTGTAACGAAGCGTTGAGCAGCTGGAGCCTGAGCATGGAATGCAAAGTAAGCTGGATGGGGCAAGACGGCATGGCCTTCGCTGCCGAAACGGGCAGCGGCCACCTCGTGAACATGGACGGCGCGCCGGAAGGCGGCGGTCGTAACCTCGCGCCGCGGCCGATGGAAATGGTGCTGCTCGGCACCGGCGGCTGTACCGCCTATGACGTGGTGATGATCCTCAAGAAGAGCCGTCAGGAAATCAAGGATTGCTCGGTCACCCTCAAGGCCGACCGCGCCAGCGAAGATCCGAAGGTCTTCACGAAGATCCACTTCCATTTCACCGTGACCGGCAAGAACCTGAACCCGGCGACGGTCGAACGGGCGATCAACCTGTCGCACGACAAATACTGCTCGGCGTCGATCATGCTGGCGAAGAGCGGCACGGAACTGACGCATTCGTTCGACATCGTCGAAGCGTAGTCCCAGCCGGACCTGCAAGCGCAAACAAAAAGAGCCGACGTCGCGAGACGCCGGCTCTTTTTTTTTGAATAAAGACAAAGCGGGCCGATAAGCCGGATTCTGTGCACGCACCGGCCGAAACCGGCGCACGTGGCAATCATTCCTCTAGACGCGCCATTGCTGGCGCGCTCAAGCTTCCTACCCGCAGACGAACGGGGGCCCCGTCCTGCATCGCGAAGATGCTTGCCTGCCTATTTGGAATTGCTCCGGGTGGAGGTTACCGTGCCGGAACGCCTCGCGACGTCCGCGGTGCGCTCTTACCGCACCGTTTCACCCTTACCTGATCTTCGGACTTGCGCCCGAAGCCATCGGCGGTTTGCTTTCTGTTGCCCTGTTCCGCGTGTTGCCACGGATGGCCGTTAGCCATCACCCTGCCCTGTGGAGTCCGGACTTTCCTCGCCCTCTTCGGCCGAAACCGTCGAGGCCGCGATTGCCTGGCCCGCTTTGCGGCATCGATTCTAACATCCGGCTAACGGTGAATCGTCCGTCGTCCAGACCGGAACACCTTGGCATCGTCGTAGAAGGCGGCGGCCGCATTCGCATCGCACCAGCCCGGCACGCCCAGCACCGGCAGCGGCGCGAAGGCGCGGCTGTCGAACGGCCCGGCGGCGAGGCGCGTCGCGACGCTTTCGTCGACGAGCGCGCGGCGGCCGTCATCGTTCAGCGAGAAGTACTGGGAGGGAACCTCGACGATCCATGCGTGCCCCGTACACGCCTTGTAGGGCGCGACGAGTTTCTCCAGCAGCGCATGGCCGAAGATGCGCGCCTCGCTACGCGTGCCCCACGCCGCGCGCCCGGCGACGAACAGCGCGCGCCAGTCGAAGGCGCGCAGGGCATCGGCTTGCGCGGCATCGGCGGAAATGAACAGTACGGCGTTTTCGTCGAAGAGCGTAAGGGCATCCCGCACGACACCACGTGTGGGCCCGATGCCGAACGCCGCGATCTGCTCCGCCTGGCGCGCGTTGAGCGCCGCCTTGATGCGCGGATACGCGAACCACATCGACGCGTTGAAGAAATCGTGCAGGTTGTGGCGCGTAGGCACGCAGCCAGTCTCGGCAATGTGACCTTCGTAGGACGCGCCTGCCGGCAAGGCGTCCTGCCCGATGAACGCGAGCCGCGCGCCGCGTCCCGTCACGTGCGCGGCGTCCGATGCGTCCGCGTTCAGCACCGCGAGATAGTCGGCATGACCGGCAAGCGCCGCCGCCTGCCAGCGCCTGCCGCGCGCCTCGATGGACGCAAGCCACGGCCGCGTCCAGTCGATGTCGGCGAAACCGGCGCTCACGCCCGAAGTTTTAGCTGGCGTCCGCGAAGCGCCAGCCGATGGTTTCGCCGCCGCGCAACGGCACGATGGTCGCGTCGCCGGCGGTGAATTCCGCAGGCAGCGTCCACGCGCCGCGTTCCAGCGTCACCGTTTCCGTGCTGCGCGGCAGGCCGTAGAAGTCCGCGCCGTGGAAGCTCGCAAAGCCTTCGAGTTTGTCGAGCGCGCCGGCCTTGTCGAAGCTCTCGGCATACAGTTCGAGCGCGTGCAGCGCCGTGTAGCAGCCCGCGCAGCCGCAAGCATGCTCCTTCAGTCCCTTCGGATGCGGCGCGCTGTCCGTGCCGAGGAAGAAACGCGGATTGCCCGATGTCGCCGCCTCGACCAGCGCGACACGATGCGTCTCGCGCTTGAGCACCGGCAGGCAGAAGTAATGCGGCCGCATTCCGCCGACCAGCATGATATTGCGGTTGTAGAGCAGGTGATGCGCGGTAATGGTCGCTCCAATGGTGCCATCGGGCCCTTCGGCCTCGCGCACGTAGTCCGCGGCGTCCTTGGTCGTGATGTGCTCGAACACAACCTTGAGCGCGGGGAAATCGCGGCGCAGCGGCGTCATCACCCGGTCGATGAACACCTTTTCGCGATCGAACACGTCGATGTCGCTATCGGTCACTTCGCCGTGAATCAACAGCGGCATGCCGCTTTCCTGCATTGCCTCGATCGTCTTCGCGCATTTCGCGAGACTCGTGACGCCCGCGTCCGAATTGGTCGTCGCGCCCGCCGGATACAGCTTCACGCCATGCACGAAGCCGCTCGCCTTCGCGCGACGGATTTCGTCGGGCGGCGTGTTGTCGGTGAGATAGAGCGTCATCAGCGGCTCGAAACGCGCGCCGGCGCCTTCCTTCGGTAGCGCCGCCAGGATGCGTTCGCGGTAGGCGGCGGCCAATTCGGTCGTCGTGACCGGCGGCTTCAGGTTCGGCATGATGATCGCGCGGCCGAACTGCCGCGCCGTGTGCGGCAACACGGCCGCGAGGGTGGCGCCATCGCGCACGTGCAGGTGCCAGTCGTCGGGGCGCGCGAGGGTGAGCGACTGAGTCGGGGAAGAGGTAGCGGACATGGCGAGATGACGGGGAACGTTGGAATGGCGCAAGCCACGCGAGCACGGGAAAAATCCGCCGTGGAAATTGCACAACGCGCGCTGTTATGAGCGGTTGGGCGATTTTTTCGCGCTTGCCTCGGTGATATGCTTGTCGGACGTATTGTAACAACCCGTTCAGGGCGACCGCCCGCCTGCCTCAGCGACATGTGCCAACTTCTCGGAATGAATTGCGCCGAACCCACGGACGTGACGTTCTCGTTCACCGGGTTTGCAGCGCGCGGCGGCGTAACCGATCATCACGCCGACGGCTGGGGCATCGCATTCTTCGAGGACAAGGCCTGCCGGCTGTTCATCGACCATCAGTCCTCGGCCAGTTCGCCTTTGGCGGACATGGTCAAACGCTATCCGATCAAGTCGAAGAACACCATCGCCCACATTCGCAAGGCGACGCAAGGGCACATCCTGCTGGAGAACTGCCATCCGTTCATGCGCGAACTGTGGGGCCGCCACTGGATCTTCGCGCACAACGGCGACCTGAAAGGCCATGCACCGGAACTGACCGGCGTTTATCAGCCGGTCGGCACCACGGATAGCGAACTCGCTTTCTGTGCGCTGCTGCAAGGCCTGCGCCGCCAATTCCCCTGCTCGCAGCCGCCGCTCGACGAACTGTTCGACGCCCTGGCCAACCTCACGCGCGAGATCACGCAATACGGCGTGTTCAACTTCCTGATGTCGAACGGCCAGGCGCTGTTCTCGCACTGCTCTACCCATTTGTACTATCTGGTGCGCAGCTGGCCATTCTCGACGGCGCATCTGATCGACGCCGACATGTCCATCGACTTCGCCAAATACACGACGCCGGAAGATCGCGTGGCGGTGATCGCCACGTCGCCGCTCACCGACGACGAAATCTGGACCCGCTTCGCCCCTGGCGATCTCGCGATGTTCCAGTGCGGCGCGCTCGCGCGCACGGTGAACGTGCCGGTGCCGGAAGAAGTCGCCAGGAAAGCGGCCGAGCCGCTTGCGAAAGCGTGCGTCGGCTCGGCGCTGCAGATCGAGGCAATGCGCAGCACGGCCACGGTCGAATCGGAACTCGGGATCGAGTGAGATAAAAAAACGGCGCTTTGAAGCGCCGTTTTCATTTCGCATTACGCGGTCAATCAATGCAGGATCTTCGCGAGGAAGTCCTTCGCGCGGTCCGACTTCGGATTCGCGAAAAACGCTTCCTTCTGGTCGTCCTCGACGATCAGCCCGCGATCCATGAAGATCACGCGGTTCGCCACCTTCTTCGCAAAGCCCATTTCGTGCGTCACGCACATCATGGTCATGCCTTCCTGCGCGAGCTCCACCATCACGTCGAGCACTTCGTTGATCATCTCCGGATCGAGCGCCGAGGTGGGTTCATCGAAGAGCATCGCGATCGGGTCCATCGAGAGCGCGCGCGCAATCGCCACGCGCTGCTGCTGACCGCCCGACAACTGACCCGGGAACTTGTCCGCATGCGCGCGCAGACCCACGCGATCCAGCAGCTTCATACCCTTCTGCGTCGCTTCCTCGTTCGAGCGGCCGAGCACCTTGACCTGCGCGAGCGTCAGGTTCTGCGTGATGGTCAGATGCGGGAACAGCTCAAAGTGCTGGAACACCATGCCGACCTTCGAGCGCAGCTTCGAGAGATTGGTCTTCTTGTCGGTGAGCGACTGGCCGTTGATCGTGATCTCGCCTTTCTGGAACGGTTCGAGACCGTTCACCGTCTTGATGAGCGTCGACTTGCCCGAGCCCGACGGACCGCACACCACAACCACCTCGCCCTTCTTCACATCGGTCGTGCAGTCCGTCAGCACCTGGAACTGCCCGTACCACTTGGAAACATTCTTGATAGAGATCATCTTGCGACCTTTTTCTGAAGACTTTTGACGAGGGCCGACGCCACCACGCAAATCACGAAGTAGCAGGCGCCCGCGAACAGGATCATTTCGACGGATGTGCCGTCGCGGTCCCCGATGTTCGTCGCCGTGCGGAAGAAGTCCGCGAGGCTGATGACGTACACGAGCGACGTATCCTGGAACAAAACGATGGCCTGGGTGAGCAGCAGCGGCACCATCGCGCGGAAGGCCTGCGGCAGCACTACCAGCTTCATGGCCTGGCCGTAGGTCATGCCGAGCGCGAACGCGGCGTTCACCTGGCCGCGCGGCACGGCCTGAATACCGGCGCGGATGATTTCCGAATAGTACGCGGCTTCGAACAGCGAGAACGCGACCATCGCCGAGGCGAGGCGGATGTCGATGTCCGCCGACAACCCGAGCACGTTCTGCAGCAACTGCGGCACGATCAGGAAGAACCACAGCAGCACCATCACGAGCGGAATCGAGCGGAACAGCGTGACGTAGGTGCTCGCGAACCATTGCAGCGGCTTGACGCCGGAGAGCCGGAACAGCGCGAGCACCGTGCCCCAGATGATCCCGATCACGATGGCCAGCACCGTGATCTGCAGCGTGATCTTCGCGCCGGTCATCAGCGTCGGCCAGGACGCGAGGATGTCATTCCAGTTGAAATGCATTACTTGCCTCCGATGTAGCCGGGCAGGCGGCTCTTCGCCTCGAGCAGGCGCATCAACTGCATCACGACGAGATTGATGATCATGTAGGCGATGGTCACCGCGATGAACGACTCATACGTCTGCGCCGTGTAGTCGACGAGCTGGCGGGCTTGTGCAGACAGATCGAGCAGACCGATGGTCGACGCCACCGCCGAGTTCTTGAACACGTTGAGGAACTCCGACGTGAGCGGCGGCACGATGATGCGGTACGCGACCGGCATCAGCACATAACGGTACGTCTGCCATTCGGTGAAGCCCATCGCAAGGCCCGCGTTGCGCTGGCCGCGCGGCAAAGCGTTGATGCCCGAGCGCACCTGTTCGCACACGCGCGCGCCGGTGAAGAGCCCGAGACAGATGATCGACGATGAAAAGAACTGCGCCGACGGCGGCAGTTGCTTGAACCAGTTGCCCCACGAAACGGGCAGCAACTCCGGAATCACGAGATACCAGACGAAGAACTGCACGATCAGCGGAATATTGCGGAAGATCGCGACATAGACGGTGCCGATGGCCGCGAGCTTGCGGTTCGGGACCGTGCGCAGAATGCCGAACAGCGAGCCGACCACCAGCGCGATCACCCAAGCGGCGAGCGACACGGTGATCGTCACCCAGAAGCCGGAGATCAGCCAGCCGAGATAGGTCGTGGGCTCGCCGGTCGAAACGGGGCTCAGCAGAACGCCCCAGTTCCAGTGATAAGACATGGACTCACTCCAAAAAGAAACGGAAGAAGCAAGCTCCTTCCGTCTCGTTCGTTCGATACTCGAACCGGTTAGTCGATGGCCTTGTCATTCGGGCTCTTGTAGAGAGCCTTGATGTCATCACTTTCCGGGAAGTTGAGGTTGAGACCCTTCGGCGGGATCGGGCTTTCGAACCACTTCTTATAGATCTTGTCGGCGTCGCCCGAGGTTTCGACCTTGGCAATCGCGTCGTCCACGACCTTCTTGAACTCCGGATCGTTCTTGCGGATCATGCAGCCGTACGCTTCATGCGACTGCGGCGCGCCGACGATCACGAAATCGTTCGGGTTGTTCGACTTGGCGCGCTCGCCGGCGAGCAGCGCATCGTCCATCATGAAGGCCACCGCGCGGCCGGTCGACAGCGTCAGGAACGACTCGCCGTGATCCTTCGCGCTGATGATGTTCATGCCCATGCTCTTGTCCTGGTTCATCTTGCGAAGCAGGCGTTCGGATGTGGTGCCGGCGGTCGTCACGACGGTCTTGCCCTTCAGGTCGGCCCAGTCCTTCACGCCCGAATCCTTCTTGGTCATGAGACGCGTGCCGATCACGAAGATCGTGTTCGAGAAGGCCACTTGCTGCTGGCGTTCGGCGTTGTTCGTGGTCGAGCCGCACTCGATGTCCACCGTGCCGTTCTGCACGAGCGGAATGCGGTTCTGCGAGGTGATCGGCGTCAGCTTGACCTTCAGGTCCGACATGCCGAGCTTCGTCTTGACGGCCTCGACCACCTTGAGTGCGAATTCGTGGGAATAGCCGACGACCTGTTGCTTGTCGTCATAGTACGAGAAAGGAATGGACGATTCGCGATGCCCCAGCGAGATCACACCCGTGTCCTTGATTTTCTTCAGCGTGCCGGCGTCTTGCGCGTAAGCGCTCGATGCGATGAAACCGAGCGCGGCAACCAGCAGCGCAGCCTTTTTAATCTTCATGTGTTCGATCTCCTGTGGCGAAAAACCGGGCCAAGTTTAGCAGGGTAATTATTCTGAAAGAATGATTGTTAACCCACTCCGTCTTATTTTTAAGACGGATGGCCGCCCGATTGCGACGGCGCATATTACTGGCGTTTTTTGACTAACGCGTGGCGTGTTGCATCTGCCGCGCCCGCCTGTAGTTTTCATGCAAATGCGTGCGGCATTCTGTCGAAAGCCGCACGCATGAATCAGTGAGCGAAGCGCTGGTCCGCCTCCCGCGGACTGCTCATGTGCCGACCGCTTCCGCGTACCGGATCAGGGATACAGGCCGCGCATCTCGCGCGCCTGAAGAATCCGCGAGCACGCAACGATGAACGCCGCCGTGCGCACCGACACCTGATGCTCGCTCGCCACCTGCCAGACGCCGGCGAAGGCTTCGCGCATCACGCGTTCCAGACGCTGGTTGATCTCGTCCTCGGTCCAGAAGAAGCTCGAGAAGTCCTGCACCCACTCGAAGTACGACACGGTCACGCCGCCCGCGTTGGCGATCACGTCGGGAATCACGAGGGTGCCCTTGTCGGTCAGGATGTCGTCCGCCGCGGTGGTCGTGGGGCCGTTCGCGCCTTCCACCACGATCTTCGTGCGGATCTTGCCGGCGTTCTTCTCGGTGATCTGGTTTTCGAGCGCCGCCGGGATCAGGATGTCGCTTTCGATCATCCAGAATTCGTCGGCCTGCACCGGGTCCGCGCCCGCGAAGCCGCCCACGCCGCCGTTCTGCGCAACGTGCTCGAGCAGCGCGACCGTATCGACGCCCTTCGAGTTATGAATAGTGCCGGTGTGATCCTGCACGGCGATCACGCGCGCGCCCGCTTCCTGGAACAGCTTGGCCGCGATGCCGCCCACGTTGCCGAAGCCCTGCACCGCGATGCGCGCGCCTTCGATCTCCATGCCGATACGCCGCGCCGCTTCGCTTCCGACCACGAACACGCCGCGTCCGGTGGCTTCCTTGCGGCCGAGCGAACCGCCAAGCGAGATCGGCTTGCCGGTCACGACGCCGGTAGCCGTCTGCCCCTGGTTCATGGAGTAGGTGTCCATCATCCACGCCATGATCTGTTCGTTCGTGTTCACGTCGGGCGCGGGGATGTCCGTGTTCGGCCCGATGATGATGCCGATCTCGCTGGTGTAGCGGCGCGTCAGCCGTTCGAGTTCGCCGCGCGACAGCGTGCGCGGGTCGACGCGGATGCCGCCCTTCGCGCCGCCATACGGCACGTTCACGGCGGCGTTCTTCACCGACATCCACGCGGACAGCGCCATGACTTCCGAGAGCGTCACGTCCTGGTGGTAACGCACGCCGCCCTTGCCGGGGCCGCGCGACGTGTTGTGTTGCACGCGATAGCCTTCGAAGTGCGCGACGGTGCCGTTATCGAGTTCGATCGGGCAGTCGACGACGAGAATGCGCTTGGGGCGCTTGAGGGTTTCGAGCCAGCGGGAGAGAGAACCGAGATAGGGAGCGACGCGATCGACCTGCTTCAGATAGTTTCCCCAAGGACCGAGATCATCGGCATTGAGGTACGACGGGATGGCATGTTTGGCGTCCGGCGTTTGCGCGTTCGACGAAGACATTGATGCTCCAGCGGTGAAGGAATGCAGCCATTGTCGAAAAACGGGGTCTGCAAATCCAATGCCGGTTTTTTATCCCGTCATGCGTTTCGTGCATAACGTATGCAAGGGTCACGTGCTGGCCGTTTCAGCGGCCTTGAGCAGCTCTTCGTTGACCGCGTCCCAGAGCGCGCGCATCAAGGCCTGACGTGGTTCCTCGCCTTGCGCCGCCAGCTTGTCGCGATACAGCCGGATGTCCATGGTCAACGTGAACTGGCCGGCCGACATGCCGCGCGTGCCCCGGTCGAGGCGGATGAGCCGGCCCTCCTCCACCGCGTCCTGCACAGCGCTATGCGGCAGGAAAGCGATACCGTGGCCCGCGATCGCCATCGCCTTCAGCCCTTCGGCCATGTCGGTTTCATAGACCTTGTCGAGATAGAGGCGTACCGCCGAGGTCGCGATGATCGTCTCGGTCATGCGTCCGAGGTACGCGTTCGGCGTATAGGACAGATACGGCACCGGCGACTCGGCGGACGCGGGCAGCGTGAAGCGCGCGCGGCCGCCTTTCGTCACCGCGGAGAACGGACTGATCGGTTCGGTGCCGAGCGTAAGCATGTCGTAGCGCGCGGGATCGAGCGCCACCGGATGGCTCGGATGGTGATAGCCCATCACCAGATCGCAGCCGCCTTCCACCAGCGACAGCACCGCGTCGTGCACGTTGAGCGCGCGCAGTCGGGTGCGAATGCGTCCGAGCCGCGCCTCGATATGTTCCAGCCAGCGGGGAAAGTACGTCAGCGACAGCGTATGCGGCACGGCGAACTCGATGGTCGCCGCTGGCACGCCGCCCTGTCCGCGCAACAGCGTGCGCGCCTCGTGGAACTGCGAGAGCATCGCGAGCGCCTGCTCGTAGAAGACCTGGCCGGCTTGCGTGAGCCGCGTCGGATAGACGGACCGGTCGATCAGTTCGGTACCGAGCCACGCTTCGAGCGCCTGGATGCGGCGTGAGAACGCGGGCTGCGTGATGTGCCGCAATTCAGCGGAGCGGCTGAAGCTGCGCGTCTCCGCGAGTGAAACGAAGTCTTCAAGCCATTTGAGTTCCATGCTTCGTCGTGCGCGCAATGCGCCTGTGGCAGCAAAACACGCATTTTATCGACACGCGGGCGACTCAGGCCCGCTGCTCACCGCGATCTTCAAACCCTCGCCGTATCCCGCTGATCGGCCGCTTCTCCCGCCTTTTGCTGCTGCAACGCCCACATCTGCGCGAAGAGACCGCCTGCATCGAGCAATTCGGCAAAGGTGCCGCGTTCCACGATGCGCCCGTGATCCATCACGATGATCTGCTGCGCATGCACGACCGTCGAGAGCCGGTGCGCAATGATCAGCGTGGTGCGCTCGCGCGCGATCGAATCCAGTTCGCGCTGAATGGCGCGCTCGGATTTCGAATCGAGCGCGGAGGTGGCTTCATCGAAGATCAGGATGGGCGGATTCTTGAGCAGCGTGCGCGCAATCGCGACGCGCTGCTTCTCGCCGCCCGACAGCTTCAGCCCGCGTTCGCCGACCGGCGTGTCGTAACCCGCAGGCAAAGCCTCGATGAAATCGTGGATATGCGCCGCGCGCGCCGCCGCGATCACTTCGTCGCGGCTCGCGGAAGGCCGTCCATACGCAATGTTGTAATAGATCGAATCGTTGAACAGCACCGTGTCCTGCGGCACGATGCCGATTGCCGCGCGCAGCGAATCCTGCGTGACGTCGCGAATATCCTGTCCGTCGATGCGGATGCTGCCGCCCTGCTCGCGGTCGAGATCGTAGAAGCGGAACAGCAGGCGTCCGAGCGTCGACTTCCCCGAGCCGCTGTGTCCGACCACCGCGGTCGTGGTGCCGGCGAGAATCGTGAAATCGACGTCATGCAGGATGGTCCGCGCGCGTTCGTAGGCGAAGCTCACATGCTCGAAGCGCACCTCGCCGCCGCGCACGGCGAGCGCGGGTGCATCCGGCGCGTCGGGCACTTCACGGCCCGCGCCGAGCAACGTGAACATGCGGTCCATGTCGGTCAGCGCCTGCTTGAGCTCGCGATACACGACGCCCAGGAAATTGAGCGGGATATAGAGCTGCAACATGAAGGTGTTGATCAGCACGAGGTCGCCGAGGGTCAGGCGCCCGGCCATCACGCCCTGCGTCGCTCGCCACAGGATGAACACGAGCCCGACGCCGATGATCGTCTGCTGGCCGAAGTTCAGCATCGACAGCGAGCGCTGCGACTTGATCGCGGCCGCGCGATAGCGCTGCAAATTCTCGTCGTAGCGGCGCGTTTCCCATTCTTCGTTGCCGAAGTACTTGACGGTCTCGTAGTTGAGCAGCGAGTCGATCGCGCGCGAATTCGCCTTCGAATCGAGGTCGTTCATCGTGCGGCGGTAGTGCGTGCGCCACTCGGTCACCTTCACGGTGAAGACGATGTAGGTCACCAGCGCGACCCCCGTGACGATCGCGTAATACGCCTCGTATTTGGTCACGAAGAACGCCAGCACGAGCCCGACTTCGACGATTGTCGGCAGGATGCTGTACAGCGAATAGGACACGAGTTGCTGGATGCCGCGCGTGCCGCGCTCGATGTCGCGCGACATGCCGCCCGTCTGCCGCTCCAGGTGAAAGCGCAGCGACAGCGCATGCAAATGCCGGAACACGCGCAACGCGAGTTGCCGCACGGCGCTTTCGGTGACCTTGGCAAACAGCAATTCGCGCAGTTCGGTGAACAGCGAGGTGGAGAGACGCGCGGCCGCATAGGCAACCACCAGCAGCCCGATGCCGCCGATCAGCACGATCCCCGGCGCATCCGTCGCGCGGCCGAGCGCGGTCAGATGCTGCACGGAAGACAGGCCATCGACGATCTTCTTCATCACGATCGGCACGCCCAGGTTTGCAACCTTCGCGCCGATCAGGCAAGTCAGCGCGAACGCGACGCGCCATCTGTACGTGGTGAGATAAGGCAGCAGCGAGCGAATCGTCTGCCAGTCGTTGCGCGGGCCCTGGTGCACAGGCCCGGGCTCTCGGTTGGACGTGCGGCGCATGAGTATCGTGGGGCAAGCGCGCCGCTTCCAGCCGGAATGCGGCGCCGGGTAACGCATCGGTCGTCGGGGCGGGAGCCGGTCTCGCGCAGGCTTTCCCGTACAATTTACGGCAAGCGCTTGGCGCCGCCGCAGGTTGCCGGGCGGCCGGAAGCGCATCCATCAATCGGCATTGTCGCAGAAGGCCCAAGGGGCCGCTTGCGCCGGCCGCCCGCTCCTCCCTCGCCAACCGGATACCCTGCCATGACCGACCAATCCAATCTTCCCCAGAAGCAGGTCGCGCTGCGCGTCGTGCCGCAACCCGCCGACGCCAACGTCCACGGCGACGTCTTCGGCGGCTGGATCATGGCGCAGGTGGACATCGCCGGCTCCATTCCCGCGAGCCGCCGCGCCAACGGACGCGTTGCGACCGTGGCGGTGAATTCGTTTCTCTTCAAGCATCCGGTGTTCGTCGGTGACCTGCTGAGCTTTTATGCCGACATCGTGAAGACGGGCAACACGTCGGTCACCGTGTCGGTCGAGGTCTATGCGCAGCGCATGAGCCTTGCCGAAGAAGTCGTCAAGGTGACGGAGGCAATGCTCACCTACGTCGCGACCGACCGCGACCGCCGTCCGCGCGTCCTGCCGCCCCTCGACTGACACGCGTCAGTTCGGCAGCACGCCTTGTTGCAAGAGGCCCGGAATCGCTTCGTGCGGCATCGGGCGCGAGAAGAAGTAGCCCTGCATTTCATCGCAGTCGCGTGCGCGCAGGAATTCGTGTTGCGCCGAGGTTTCGACGCCTTCCGCGATGACCTGCAAGTCCAGCGAATGCGCGAGCGCGATGATCGCCGAGGTGATGGTTTCGTCATCGCTCGACGCGCCGATGTCCGCGACGAACGAGCGGTCGATCTTCAGCCGGTGCACCGGAAAGCGCTTCAGATAGGACAGGCTTGAATAGCCGGTGCCGAAGTCGTCGATCGCAATGCCGATCCCCAGCGCGGACAACTCGGACAGCATCGTGATCGCCTCTTCGGCGTTGCGCATGATCGCGCTTTCGGTGAGTTCGAGTTCGAGATAGCGCGGCTCCAGTCCGGTTTCATCCAGCACGGACGTGACCAGACGCGCGATGTCGCGTTGCTGGAAATGCCGCGCCGACAGATTCACCGACACCCGCGCGGGCGGCAGGCCGGCATCCTGCCAGGCCTTGTTCTGGCGGCACGCCTCGCGCAGCACCCACTCCGACAGCGGCCCGATCAAGCCGCTTTCTTCCGCGACCGGAATGAATGACGCCGGCGACACCAGACCTTGCTCCGGGTCGTGCCAGCGCACGAGCGCCTCGATGCCGACGATCTGCCGCGTTGTCATGTCCACCTGCGGCTGATAGTGCAGCAGGAACTCGCCGTCGCGCAGCGCACGCCGCAGACGGCGTTCGAGGTTCATGCGCGCGCCGACGCTCGCATTCATCTCCGGCTGATAGAACTGATAGGTGTTGCGGCCCATGTCCTTTGCGCGGTACATCGCGAGGTCGGCCTTCTTCATCACCGTCTCGGCGTCGTCGCCGTCCTGCGGATAGAGACTCGCGCCCATGCTGCAACCCACATACAGCTCGGTGTCGTCGATCCACACCGGCTCCGAGATGGCCGCGCGGGTGCGCTCCATCCATGCAATCAGGCCGGCTTCGTCGGTCAGGTCGGGCAGCACGATCACGAACTCGTCGCCGCCGTGGCGCGCAACGGTGTCGCTCGTGCGCGCCGTGCGTGCGAGCCGTTCCGCGATCACCGCGAGCAAGCGGTCGCCGACGCTGTGGCCCAGGCTGTCGTTGACGTTCTTGAAGCCGTCGAGGTCCATGAACACGACCGCGATCTTCGTCTCGCGCCGCCGCGCCGCTTCGATGGCGTGCTGCAAGCGGTCCTTCAGCAGGTTGCGATTCGGCAGGCGCGTGAGCGTGTCGTAGTTCGCCTGGTATTCGAGCTCTTCCTGATAGCGCATCAGGTCGGTCACGTCGTTGATGATGCCGATGTGATGCGTCGTCAGTCCCTGCGCGTTCGGCACGGGCGCGACGAACAGCTGGTTCCAGAACAGCGCGCCGTCCTTGCGATAGTTGCGCACCACGACGCTCGCTTCGAGATTGACATCGAGCGCGCGGCGGATCGCGGTGAGCCCGTCCTGCTCGCCGTCCGGTCCATGCAGGAAGCGGCAATCCTGGCCGATCACCTCGCTCGGGTCGTAGCCGGTGATGCGCTTGAACGCCGGATTCGCATACTCGATGACATTCGCGCCGTCTATCACGCCCGTGATCAGGATGGCGTTGACGCTGGCGTCGAGCGCGCGGCTTTGCAGGCGCAGCGCCAGTTCGGCGCGCTTGTGGTCGGTGACGTCGTGATAGGAGCCGAGCACGCCGATGGTCTGCCCTTCGCCGTCGAGCAGCGGCAGCTTGCTGGTGACGAGCGTGCGCAACTGCTCGCCGATGACGATGTCGCGCTCGACGTGCATCTTGGGCACCGTCGTGACGATGACTTCTTCGTCGTCGGCGCGCACGAGGTCCGCCAGCGCGCCCCACGGCAATTCGTAATCCGTCTTGCCGATGACCTGCTCGTTGTACGCGAGACCCGCGTCGCGCGCGAAGGCGTTGTTGCAGCCGAGATAGCGCAGGTCGCGATCCTTCCAGAACACGCGTTGCGGAATATTGTCGATGACGGCTTCGAGCATCTCGTTCGAACGGCGCGCCTCGGCTTCCGCGTTGATGCGGTCGGTCACGTCGTTGGCCAGCATGAAGATGCCCGGCCGGTTCGAATACACGAGCGAGTGATGCGAGACATCGGCGGCGACGATGGAACCGTCCTTGCGCCGATAGCGCCACACCCCCGCCGACGCCTGTCCCGCGTTCGCCCGTTCGCCGGTCTCGCTGCCGCTGCGCGCGAGCCGGGCGGCGAAGCTGTCGAAGTCGTCGGCGTGATGCAGGTCGCGCAGCGTCATGCCCAGGAACGCCGGCTCGTCGAATCCGAAGTGTTCGAGTGCCGCCGGATTCACCGCGATGAAACGCATGGTCTCGCGATCGACGATCCACATCGGCACCGGATGCGCCTCGAACATGCTGCGAAAGCGCTCGTTGCTACGCTGCCGCGCCCGCTCGATGCCGAGCTTCTCGCGCGACTGGCGCTCGTTGTTGGCGAACAGATAAATGAGCACCGCGCTGCCGGCGAGCATCGTAAAGATCAGCAGCAGCATCGCGCCGCTGGAGGCCTGCGCGGATTCATCGAGCGCCGCGATGGTCGCGTTGTCGATTCTCGTGCGCACCGCCGACAGTTCTTCATCGACCGCCTGCTGGTCTTCGCCAAGTGTGACGAAGGCGGCGTCGGCCCAGGCGCGGGAAGCATCGGGAGGCGCATGACGGGCATGCTCGAATGCCTGATTGGCGTCGCGCCGCAGCACGGAAGCGCGCGCGGCAAGCGCCTCGAACGCGCTGCTCATGCCGGGCTCCGCCGAGGTCTGTGCGCGCAGGCCGCTCTCGAGCGCGGCGAGGTGAGCTTCGCGCTCCAGATGTTGCGCTTCGGTTTCGGCCAGGCCAGTGGCCTCGAAGCGGCTCAGCTCGGGCAGCGCCTCGCCAAGCGTGCTGCGGTAGGCGCCCAGATCGCGCATGAGGCTCATCGAGCGCAGGGTGTGCGCGTCGCTTTCGCGGAGTCCGCCAATGCGCTCGCAGGCGACGAAAGCGTTTGCGCCGAGCGCGGCCAGCACCACGGCGATGTTGACGAGCAAACCCCTGGAGAGGAAACGAGTCATGCGGCGGGCGTATCCCTTTGGTGCGCGCCGGACGCGCCTCGAAGAAACGCGCCCACGCGGTTGCGCGTTGTGAGAAACGCTCACATCGCGACTATTGGATAACGCCCAATATCGGCAGCAACGGCCCCGAATTTAGGGCTTGTTGCCGAATAATATGATCAATGCAGCAGCAAAACGTTTGCGAGCGCTCTTCGTCATTCGACGAGGCCAAACTCGTGCATGGCCGGCAGGAAGTCGTGATTGACCTTGTCCGTGTTACGCGAGAGTTTCGCCAGCGCATAACGCTGGAAACGGTCGAGTTTGCCCCAGTGCGACAGACTTGGCGCGCTCACGCCGCACAGGCTGCTTTGCCGGATGACGGTCTCGGGCACGGCATCGGCGTGGGCCCAGACCGGATCGGGATCGCGCTCGATCTTCTCGGGCGCGGTGTTCGCATGCGTCTTCATCATCTCTTCGAGCGCGAGGTCGAAGTTCTTCTCGACTTCGGCTTCGTCTTCGATGGGAAAGCGCGCAAGCAGCACGCGATCGTCATACGGAAGCTGCTGCCACTCGTCGAGCGTGATGCGCATGCCGAAGCGATCCAGGTTGAAGCGCACGGCAAGCGGAATGAAGCGCAGATTCTCCGAAGATTCGACTTCGAATCCAAAGAGTCGCGCGGCGTCATAAAGTCCCATAACAAGCCTCGTTGGATTGAGGGCGTGCGCGACGCGCAGTGCCGCCTTAAGTTATTGTAGGGCCTTGGAGCTGGCTGGAACCGTTGCAAACAAGCCGCTGGGCGCACCTTGAAAACGCGCGAACAGCAAGCACCGGCAGCAAGTCGCATACCCGACTTTACTCGAAGAAGCGGTCAGGAGCAGTAGAAGTGAGCCAACTCGAAACCGACGATCAACCCGGCTTCGTCGAGCGTCCGGTGCGCCGGCATCGCGCGGGCGCAAGCGCGGTGGCGGCCGACCAGGTCGGCCAGGAATGGCCGGTCGCGCTGGTGTACAACGGCATCTCGCACGCGGTCATGATGTGTACGCCGCGCGATCTCGAAGCGTTCGCCGTGGGCTTCTCGCTGACCGAGGGCATCATCGAACGCGGCAGCGACATGCATGACATCGAGGTCACTTTCCACGATCATGGCGACGTGCTGCCGCATGCCGAAGTGCAGCTGCAAGTCGTGCAGCAGTCGTTCATGGCGCTGAAGGACAAGCGTCGCGCCATGGCCGGCCGGACCGGCTGTGGCGTGTGCGGAATCGAAAGCATCGAGTTGCTGGATCTGCAACCCGAACGCGTGCCCGATACCGGTTTCCTCGCGCGTCTCGCACCCGATGCCATCGAACGCGCGGCGCGCGAACTGTCCGCGCATCAGGTGCTCTCGAAGCTGACGGGTGGCCTGCACGCCGCCGCGTGGTGCGATGAAACGGGCGCGATCCGCTGCGCGTTCGAGGACGTCGGGCGTCACAACGCGCTCGACAAGCTCATCGGCCATCTGGTCCTGCAGCGGCAGGACACGACGCAAGGCTTCGTGTTCCTGTCGAGCCGCGCGAGCTACGAGCTCGTGCGCAAGTCGGCGCGCGTCGGCGTGCCGATGATCGCGACCATCTCCGCGCCTACGTCACTGGCCATCGCCATCGCGAAACAGGCGGGCTTGCGGCTCGTCAGCTTCGCGCGCGAAAACAGCTTCGTCGAATACGACGTCGAGTAAAGCGGCTCACTCGAACTGGCTGAAGTTCGGTTTGCGCTTCTCGAAGAACGCCTGGAACGCCTCGCGGGCCTCGGGCGCGGCCAGCATGCGGGAGAAATGCGCCGCTTCGTCTGCCATGCGCGCGGTCACTTCGCCGGACTGCGCGCCCTTCATCAGCGACTTGGTCACGCGCAGCGACGACGCCGGCAGCAACGCGAGCCGCCTCGCTTTTTCAAAGGCATAGGCGTCGAGTTGCGCGGCATCGATTGCGCCGTTCACGAAGCCCATCGCGATTGCCTCGTTCACGTCGAACGCCTCGCCCAGCAGCAGCTTTTCCGCCGCGCGCTGATAGCCCGCGACGCGCGGCAACAGCAGGCTCGACGCCGCCTCCGGACACAGGCCGAGCTGTGCGAACGGCAGCGAGAACTTCGCGTTCGGACTGCCGTAGACGAGATCGCAATGCAGGAGCATCGTCGTGCCGATGCCCACCGCCGTGCCGCCCACCGCCGCGACCAGCGGCTTGGGGAAGGCGCTCAGGCGCCGCAGGAACTGGAACACGGGCGCGTCGAGGCCCTTGGGCGGATCGTTGAGGAAGTCGTCGAGATCGTTGCCCGCGCTGAAGACGCCGCCGTTCGCGCGAAGCAGCGCCGCGCGCACGGTCGGGTCCATCTCGGCTTCATACAGGCCATCGGCCATTTCCTGATACATCGGCGCGGTGATCGCGTTCTTCTTGTCCGGACGATTGAGCACGATGCTCAGCACGCCGTCCGCGCGTTCGATCTGAATCTCCATGCGCTGTCTCCTTGTACCGTGCGCGAGCCTTTGAACGACCCCCGGCTCGCGCACCGTTCGCGTCAAAGCCGTTCGATGATCCCCGCCGCGCCCATGCCGGTGCCGACGCACATCGTCACCATGCCGTACTTCAGGTTGCGCCGGCGCAGGCCGTGGACGACCGTCGCCGCGCGAATCGCGCCGGTCGCGCCAAGCGGATGGCCCAGCGCGATCGCGCCGCCGAGCGGATTGACCTTCGTGGTGTCGAGACCGAGATCGCCGATCACCGCGAGCGCCTGAGCGGCGAAGGCCTCGTTCAGTTCGATCCAGTCGAGATCGTCCTGCTTCAGGCCCGCAGCTTTCAGCGCGGCCGGAATGGCTTCCTTCGGCCCGATGCCCATGATTTCCGGCGGCACGCCGCGCACCGCGAAGCTGACGAAGCGCGCGAGCGGCGTCAGGTTGAACTGCTTCAGGATCTTCTCCGACACGACGATCAGCGCGCCCGCGCCGTCCGACGTCTGCGAACTGTTGCCGGCCGTGACCGAGCCCTTGTTGGCGAACACCGGACGCAGTTTGCCGAGTCCTTCCACCGAGGTCTCGGCGCGCGGACCTTCGTCGAGTGCGATCTCGCGCGCGTTGATGCGCACCTGGCCCGAGGCCAGATCCGGAAAGCGCTCGTTGAGCGTGTAGGCGGCGATTTCGTCGGCGAATTCGCCCGCCTGCTGTGCAGCCAGCGCGCGCCGATGCGACTCCGCCGCGAACGCGTCCTGCGCCTCGCGGCTCACCTTCCAGCGCTCCGCGACCTTCTCCGCCGTCAGACCCATGCCGTACGCGATGCCGACGTCCTCATTGCGCTCGAAGATATGCGGCGACAGCGAGGGCTTGTTGCCCATCATCGGCACCATGCTCATCGATTCGCAGCCGCCCGCGATCATCGCATCGGCCTCGCCGACACGAATGCGGTCGGCCGCCATGGCGAGCGCCGTCAGGCCGGACGCGCAGAAGCGGTTCACCGTGACGCCGCCGACCGTATTCGGCAGGCCCGCCAGCAACGCGCCCATGCGCGCCACGTTGAGGCCTTGCTCGGCCTCGGGAATCGCGCAACCGATGATGGCGTCCTCGATCACGCTCATATCGAGTCCAGGCACTTGCGTGACGGCGTTTTTGATCGCGTGGACCAGCAGTTCGTCCGGACGCGTGTTCTTGAACACGCCGCGCGGCGCCTTGCCGATCGGCGTGCGGCTCGCGGCGACGATGTATGCGTCTTGCAGTTGTTTGCTCATTGTGTGCAGCTCCTGTATGTCGCGCGCGTCAGTTACGGACCGGCTTGCCGGTCTGCAACATGCCCATGATCCGCTCCTGCGTCTTCTGCGTGCCGAGCAGGTCGACGAAGGCGCGGCGCTCGAGCGCGAGGAGCCATTCCTCGTCGACGAGACTGCCTGCCTCCACTTCCCCGCCGCACACCGCTTCCGCGATGCGGCTCGCGATCAGATAGTCGTGTTCGCTGATGAAGCGGCCGTCGCGCATGTTGACAAGCGACGCCTTGATCGTCGCGATTGCCGAGCGCCCCGCCACCGGCACCTGCTTCACGCGCAACGGCGGCCGGTAGCCGGCATCGCTCAACGCGCGCGCTTCCTTCTTCGCAATGTCGAGCAACTCGTGCACGTTGAAGACGATGGTGTCGGTGGGCTTCAGATAGCCCATTGCGCGGGCGTCGAAGGCGGAGGACGAGACTTTCGCCATCGCCGCGTTTTCGAATGGCTTCTGCAGAAACTTGAGCAGATCGCTGGTGGCATTGACGGCGGCCGCCGCCTCCGCCGCGCGCAACGCCGCTTCCTTCAGGCCGCCGCCCGCCGGCACCAGGCCGACGCCCACTTCAACCAGCCCGATATAGCTCTCGACGTGCGCCACGCGCTTCGCCGACTGCAACAGCAGCTCGCAGCCGCCGCCCAGCGCGAGGCCCGACACCGCCGCCACCACCGGCACGTTCGCGTACTTCACGCGCAGCATGCCTTGCTGGAACTTCGCGACGAACGGCTCGATGCCCTTGGCGCCGCCCATCATGAACGCCGGCATCGCCTCTTCGAGATTCGCGCCCGCCGAGAACGGGCCGCCCGGCGCGCCGAGCTGCAGCGAGGTCGGCTGCCAGATCACCACGCCGCGATACGCCTTCTCGGCGAGTTCGATGGACTGCGTAAGGCCGTCGATCACACCCGGCCCGATCGTGTTCATCTTCGTCTTGAACGAGACGATCACGATGTCGCCCTGATCGCTGTCGAGCCACGCGCGCACGCTCTCGGTCTCGAACAGCGTCTTGCCGTAGGTCTTCGGATCGGCGCCGGTCTCGCCGACCAGCGGCGCGCGAAACACCTGCTTGCCGTAGACGGGCAGCGTCGAGCGCGGTTCGAACCGCTTCGAGCTGGGCGACCACGAGCCTTCGTCCGAATGCACGCCCTTCTCCGCGACGGGGCCGTCGAGCACCCATGCCGGCAGCGGCGCGTTCGAGAGCGCCTTGCCCGCATCGATGTCTTCCTGCACCCAGCGCGCGACCTGCTGCCAGCCCGCCGCCTGCCAGCTCTCGAACGGCCCCTGGTTCCAGCCGAAGCCCCAGCGGATCGCGAGATCGACGTCGCGCGCGTTGTCCGCGATCGATTCCAGATGCACCGCGATGTAGTGGAACACGTCGCGGAAGATCGCCCACAGGAATTGCGCCTGCTGGTTGTCGGTCTCGCGCAGCAGCTTGAAGCGCTCGGCCGGCGGACGCTTGAGAATGCGGCCGATCAGCTCGTCGGCCTTCGCGCCGCCCTCGACGTATTGCGCCGTCTTCGGATCGAGCACCTTGATCGACTTGCCTTCCTTGCGATAGAAGCCCGCGCCCGTCTTCTGACCGAGCGCGCCGTTCTTCACGAGCGCTTCCAGCACGGGCGGCGTCTTGTAGACGGCGAAGAACGGGTCGTCCGGCAGGTTGTCCTGCATCGTCTTGATGACGTGCGCCATGGTGTCGAGCCCGACGACATCCGCCGTGCGGAAGGTCGCCGACTTGGCGCGGCCAAGACGCGCGCCGGTGAGGTCGTCGACTTCGTCGAAACGCAGGCCGAACTTCTCCGCTTCCGCGATCACCGCGAGAATCGAAAACACGCCGACGCGGTTCGCAATGAAATTCGGCGTGTCCTTCGCGCGCACCGCGCCCTTGCCGATCACGCTCGTCAGGAAGGTTTCGAGCTGGTCGAGAATGGCGGGTTGCGTCGCCGCGGTCGGGATCAGTTCGACCAGATGCATGTAGCGCGGCGGATTGAAGAAATGCACGCCGCAGAAGCGCGCCTTCAGCTCATCCGAAAAGCCCTCCGACAACGCCGTGATCGACAGGCCCGAGGTGTTGCTCGCGAAGATCGCGTGCGGCGCGAGGTGCGGCGACACCTTCTTGTAGAGATCGTGCTTCCAGTCCATGCGCTCGGCAATCGCCTCGATCACGAGATCGCACTCGGCGAGCCTGGCGATGTCGTCATCGTAGTTCGCCGGCTCGATGTAGTGCGCGTCTTCCTTGATGCCGAACGGCGCCGGCGACAGCTTCTTCAGGTTCTCGATGGCCTTCAGCGCAATGCCGTTCTTCGGGCCTTCCTTCGCGGGAAGATCGAAGAGCAGGACGGGCACGCGCGCGTTGATCAGGTGCGCGGCAATCTGCGCGCCCATCACGCCCGCGCCGAGCACGGCGACTTTGCGAATGTTGAGGGTGCTCACGGGTAAGCCTCCGGGATGACGGGTTTGCTTCGAAATGAAAGGCGTGGCGCACGCCGCGTTCCATCAGGGATCTCGCGGCGTGCGTGAGACTCGCTCAGAACAGCGCTTCGTCGTAGTCCATCATCGGCTTGGCGCCGGCGCGCGCGGCGCGGATGGTCGAAGCCGTTTCCGGCAGCAGCTTGGCGTAATAGAAACGCGCGGTGGCGAGCTTGGCCTTGTAGAAGGCATCGCCCGATGCGGCGTTGTCCAGCGCGACGCGCGCCATGCGCGCCCAGAAGTACGAGAACACCAGATGGCCGACCGTGCGCAGATACGGCACCGCGGCCGCGCCCACTTCGTCGGGGTTCTGCATCGCCTTCATGCCGATTTCCATCGTGAGTTTCTGCACCTTTTCGCCGATATCCGCGAGCGGGTTGATAAACTCCTGCATCTCCGGCTTCACGCCTTCCTGCTCGACGAAATCCGCCACCAGCTTGCCGAAGCGCTTGAGCTTCTCGCCCATGTCGCCCAGGATCTTGCGGCCGAGCAGGTCGAGCGCCTGAATGGAATTCGTGCCCTCGTAGATCATGTTGATGCGCGCGTCCCGCACGTACTGCTCCATGCCCCATTCGGAAATGAAGCCATGGCCGCCGTAGATCTGCATGCCCATGTTCGTGCCTTCAAAGGCGTTGTCGGTCAGGAAGGCCTTGATGACCGGCGTCAGCAGCGCGACAAAATCCGCGGCCTCGCGGCGCACGGCTTCGTCCGAATGGGAGAGCTCCTTGTCGATGTTCAGCGCCGCCCAGTAGCTGAACGCGCGGCCCGCTTCGGCATAGGCCTTTTGGGTGAGCAGCATGCGGCGCACGTCGGGATGCACGATGATCGGATCGGCGGGCTTGTCCGGCGCCTTCGGGCCGGTCAGCGAGCGCATTTGCAGACGCTCCTTCGCGTACACGAGCGAGTTCTGATACGCGACTTCAGTGAGGCCGAGCCCCTGCATGCCGACGCCCAGGCGCGCGGCATTCATCATCACGAACATCGCGTTCAAGCCTTTGTTTTCTTCTCCGACGAGCCAGCCCTGCGCGCCGTCGAGATTCATCACGCAGGTCGCGTTGCCGTGAATGCCCATCTTGTGCTCGATCGAGCCGCACTTGATGCCGTTGCGTGCACCCGGCGCACCGCTCGCGTCCGGCACGAATTTGGGCACGATAAAGAGCGAGATGCCCTTGGTGCCCGTCGGCGCGCCCGGCAGACGCGCCAGCACCAGATGGACGATGTTCTCGGCCATGTCGTGCTCGCCGCTCGAAATGAAGATCTTCGTGCCGGTGAGCGCGAAGGAGCCGTCGGCGTTCGGTTCGGCCTTCGTGCGCAGAATACCGAGGTCCGTTCCGCATTGCGGTTCGGTCAGGCACATCGTGCCAGTCCATACGCCCGAGACGAGCTTCGTCAGATACACCGATTTCTGCTCCGGCGTGCCATGTGCATGCAGGCATTCGTATGCGCCGTGCGACAGGCCCGGGTACATCGTCCAGGCCTGATTCGCGGAGTTGAGCATCTCATAGAGCGCGTTGTTGACGAACGCGGGCAGACCCTGGCCGCCATACTCGGGATCGCAGCCCAGTGCCGGCCAGCCGGCCTCCACGTACTGCCGGTAGGCTTCCTTGAAACCCGCCGGCGCCTTCACGACGCCGTCGCCCTCGTAGGTGCAGCCTTCGCGATCGCCGCTCTGGTTGAGCGGAAACACCACTTCCGAGCAGAACTTGCCGGCTTCCTCGAGCACCTGGTTAATGGTGTCGGCGTCGAGGTCCGCATGGCTGGGCATGCTTTTCAGTTCGGCTTCGACGTTCAGCACTTCGTGCAGCACGAATTGCATGTCGCGAAGGGGGGCGGCGTACTGTCCCATGAGTCTCTCCAGTTTTCGAGGCTTCTCGTTGCGCGCCGCCGGACCGCTCAAGCCTGTGTTTCCGTGCGGCGCCGCTAACGCGTGTCGGTGTGTTGCGAAGTCAGATTGACCGTCACGTTCGCGCCGGGCAGCATCCCGGCTTCGGCAGGCGTACGCGGCAACTGATACGAGACGATCGTTTTTTCCAGCGCGTCCCGCGTCAGTTGCACGGCTTCCGGAAGATGCAGGAAGCGCGCGTCGTGATGCAGGCCGAGCGTAAAGCTGTACAGCTCGAAAAGCATCAGTTGCGGATCGGTCTCCGGCTTCAGATGCCCCTCGTCCTTCGACTGGCGGATCGCGCGCAACAACGCCTCGCGCCACATGCTCACGCTGTGCACCAACTGCTCGCGCACCGCGCTCGCGGCACGGTCGTCGTACTCGACCGCCCCGCTGATATAGATACAACCCGTGGTCACTTCCTGGATGCGCTTTTCCATCCAGCGATTCATCATCGCGCGCAAACGCGGCAGGCCGCGTGCTTCGCGCAGGCTCGGAAAGAACACTTCATCCTCGAAGCGCCGGTGGTACTCGCGCACCACCTCCACCTGCAAATCCTCGCGCGACCCGAAATGCGCAAACACACCGCTCTTGCTCATCTGCATCCGCTCGGCCAGAAGGCCGATGGTCAGCCCTTCCAGACCGTCCCGACTCGCCAAGTCCAGCGCTGCGTCGAGAATCGCGGCCCGCGTCTGTTCGCCTTTTCGCATGATGTCCCTACCGTTCTTATGTGACCCGTGAAATCGAACGGCCGTTCTATTATTATGGCCGGACCGAGGTGAAACAAGCAATTTTTTAGAAACGCGAATCTAAAAACAGTCGAGCGATGTCTTTAGGATAAGTCTCAACATTGCCCGCGCACATTGTCGCGTTTTAAATACGGACTGCCTGTAAGTGACTGCCCGAGTTCCCAGTTCGTGGGAGCCACGTGCGCGTTTCTAAAATAGATATTCTTGCGCAATCGTTGTGAAATGGCAGATTAATCGTACTGCCCGATGGTGATGACCTTCATCATCAGACGATACGTGTTATAGGCAAACCAATTAAGCACGCGCTCCGTAATGGGACGCGCCACATAATGTTTTTCGTCGATGCGCCGGCCTTCGTCGAAGGCTTTAAGAATCGCGTCGTGCAATCCTGCGATTTCAGGATGATTGACGAGCACCATGTTGGCTTCGTTGTTGAGCACGAGCGAGAGCGCGTCGAGGTTCGATGAGCCGATGGTCGCCCAGTCTGCATCGACCACGGCGACCTTGCCGTGCAGCATGGTCTTCTCGTACTCCGCGATTCGCACGCCGTGTTTCAACAGATTGCCGTAGAGAAACGGCGTCGCGTAATCGAGCGCGACGAACTCCTTGCGCCCGATCACCAGCGACACGCGCACGCCTCGTTTCGCTGCATACACGAGCGCGCGGCGCAGCCGGCGGCCCGGCATGAAATAAGGATTCGCAAGCAACACTTCGCGTTCAGCGTGGGCGATGGCGCGCAAATAGGCTTTTTCGATGGCGCGCCGGTTCAGCAGATTGTCGCGCGCGACGAACGCCACGCACGGCCGGTCCACTGCATGGATCTCGCCGAGACGCGCGCGCCGGCGCGCCACCATCGCGCGCTTCGCGCTCCAGCGGCTCGGCTGCGCCTCGGGTTCGCAGCCCGGCGGCGTTTCCTTTTGCGGCGGCTTCACGCCGAGCCGGATGCGCTGCCATTGCGTCTCGAACGCCTCGCGCACGTCTTTCACGACCGGTCCTTGCGCTTCCATCGCAAAGTCCCAGCGCGGACGTTCCAGTTGCGTGCCGTTCTGGTCGTAATCGTCGACGATGTTGATGCCGCCGCAATACGCGTAAGTGTCGTCGATCAGCGCGAGCTTGCGATGTGTGCGCGACCAGCCCTGCGGCCCGAACAGCAGATGCGGGTTGTAGATGCGATGCTCGACGCTCCGTTCTTGCCACAGCGTGAACATCGGCAGCTTGCTTTCGGTGCCGATGCCGTCCGTGATCACGCGCACCTTGACGCCTCGGTCCGCGGCGCGGATGAGCGCGTCGGACACGGCGCGGCCGATGTCGTCGTTGGCGAAGATGTAGGTTTCGAGCGAGACCGAATGGCGCGCCGCGTCGATGCGTTCGATCAGCGCCGGAAAGAACTGCACGCCGCCCTTGAAGATGCGCACGTGGTTGCCGGCGGTAAAGCAGAAGCGCGACGGGCGACGCCCGGAGAACATGGCCTGGCGGAGCCGTTTGAAACTGCGCGTGGGACGCACGCCGATCATCGGTTATGCGCCGCGAGGCGTTCGGGCAATTGCAGGATCGCTTCCCGGTTCGACCACGAGAAACAGGCGTCGGCGGCCTCGCGCAACGGCAACCAGCGGTGCGCGGTGTGTTCGCGCGGGGCGAGGATCACTTCGAGACAATGCGGCACGAGCAGGCTGAACTGATGCTCGGTGTTGCGCGTGACGCCTTCCGCATAGCGATGCCGCCACTGCGGATAGATGTCGTACTGGATGCTGTGATGCCAGTCGAGCAGCGCCCGCTCCGGCACGAGACTGCCGCCGATCACGATGCCCGTCTCTTCCTCCACCTCGCGCGCGGCGGTTTCCGCGAACGGCTCGTCAAGGCGGTCCTTCGAGCCCGTCACCGATTGCCAGAAACCCTTGTGATCCGCGCGCTCGATGACGAGCACATCGAGCTCCGGTGTATGAATGACGACCAACACGGATTCGGGGATTTTGGGCGGCTTCTGCATGTCGGTGTGAACGCGTTGCTCTGTTTTGTCTTTGGCCCAAAGACTGTAACGCAAAAAGTAAAAAAGGCGCATTGAGCGCCTTTTTCATCACATCGACAAAGTCACGTGCTTCGTGCTTAGTGTGCTTTCTGCTCCGGCTGACGCAGACGGATGTGCAACTCACGCAGCTGGCGCTCGTCGACTTCGCTCGGCGCCTGCGTGAGCAGATCCTGCGCGCGCTGCGTCTTCGGGAAGGCGATGGTGTCGCGGATCGAATCGGCGCCGGACATCAGCGTGACCACGCGGTCCAGACCAAACGCGATACCGCCATGCGGCGGCGCGCCGTACTGCAGCGCGTCGAGCAGGAAGCCGAACTTCAGGCGCGCTTCCTCAGCGCTGATCTTCAGCGCGCGGAACACCTTGCTCTGCACGTCTTCCTGGAAGATCCGCACCGAACCGCCGCCGATTTCCCAGCCGTTCAGCACCATGTCGTAGGCCTTCGCAAGGCAGCGGCCCGGGTCCGTTTCCAGATACTCGAGATGCTCGTCCTTCGGGCTCGTGAACGGGTGATGCGCGGCCACGTAGCGATTCTCTTCCTCGTCGTATTCGAACATCGGGAAGTCGATGACCCACAGCGGCTTCCAGCCGGTTTCGAGCAGGCCGGTCGAACGGCCGAATTCCGAATGGCCGATCTTCAGGCGCAGCGCGCCCAGGCTGTCGTTCACGACCTTCGCGCGATCCGCCGCGAAGAAAATGATGTCGCCGTTCTGCGCGCCGGTGCGCTCCATGATGGCGGCCAGCGCCGCGTCATGCAGGTTCTTGACGATCGGGCTTTGCAGGCCGTCGCGGCCGCGCGTCGTGTCGTTGACCTTGATCCACGCGAGACCCTTCGCACCGTAGATGCGCACGAACTCCGTGTAACCGTCGATATCGCCACGCGACAGCTCGCCGCCCTTCGGCACGCGCAGCGCCGCGACGCGGCCGTCCTTCGAGTTGGCCGGCATGCTGAACACCTTGAAATCCACGTCCTTCACGGCATCCGTGAGGTCCGCGAATTCGAGCTTCACGCGCAGGTCGGGCTTGTCCGAGCCGAAGCGGCGCATCGCTTCCGAGTACAGCATGACCGGGAACTGCTCCGGCAGCGCGACGTCCATCGTTTCCTTGAAGACGTGGCGGATCATGTTCTCGAACAGATCGCGGATTTCCTGTTCCGTAAGGAACGACGTTTCGCAATCGATCTGCGTGAATTCCGGCTGACGGTCGGCGCGCAGGTCTTCGTCGCGGAAGCACTTGGTGATCTGGTAGTAACGGTCGAAGTTCGCAACCATCAGCAGCTGCTTGAACAGCTGCGGCGACTGCGGCAACGCGAAGAACTGGCCCGCGTTCACACGCGACGGCACCAGGTAGTCACGTGCGCCTTCCGGCGTGCTCTTGGTGAGCATCGGCGTTTCGATGTCGATGAAGCCTTGCTCGTCCAGATACTTGCGCACTTCCATCGCGACGCGATAACGCAGGCGCAGGTTCTTCTGCATCTGCGGACGGCGCAGGTCGAGCACGCGATGCGTGAGGCGCGTGGTTTCCGACAAATTATCGTCATCGAGCTGGAACGGCGGCGTCACCGACGCGTTCAGCACGGTGAGTTCATGGCACAGCACTTCGATCTTGCCGCTCGTCAGGTTCGCGTTCACCGTGCCTTCGGGACGGTTGCGCACGACGCCCTTCACCTGCACGCAGAACTCGTTGCGCACGCCTTCGGCGACCTTGAACATGTCGGCGCGGTCCGGGTCGCAGACGACCTGGACAAGCCCTTCACGATCGCGCAAGTCGATGAAGATAACGCCGCCGTGATCGCGACGGCGATGCACCCAGCCGCACAGCGAGACGGTTTGACCCAGGCGGGCCTCGGTCACCAGACCGCAGTATTCAGATCGCATCGACATGATGTTGTGTCTTTCGTTGTTCGTTGATCAACGGCTCGCGCGTTCGGGTCTCGCTCTTTCGCTCGGCGGACTCACGGTGCGCGCGCGCCGGCATTACATCGGCGGCTCGGTGGGGCGGCGGACAGGCGCTACCTGCGCCGGCGCGCTCGGCGCGGGGGCCACCACGCCCATCGAGACGATGTACTTCAGTGCGGCGTCGACGGTCATGTCCAGTTCGACGACCTCGCTTTTCGGCACCATCAGGAAGAAGCCGGATGTCGGGTTCGGCGTGGTCGGGACATAGACGCTCACGTGTTCTTCATCGAGATGATTGAGCACGTCGCCGCCCGGAATCCCGGTGAGAAAACCGATGGTGTACGAGCCCTTGCGCGGGTATTCGATCAGCAGCGCCTTGCGGAAGGCATTGCCGCTCGATGACAGCAGCGTGTCCGACACCTGCTTCACGCTCGTGTACAGCGGGCCGACCACGGGAATGTGCCGCAGGACGGCGTCCCACCATCCGACGAGCTTCTGCCCGACAAAGTTCTGTGTCAGCAGCCCGACGATGAAGATAAAAGCCAGCGTCAGCACCGCGCCGACGCCCGGCAGATGGAACCCGACAACGCGTTCCGGCTGCCAGGCCTGCGGCAGCAGCAACAGCGTCTGATCCATGGTGCCGATGACAAGGCCCAGCACCCAGAGCGTAATGGCAAGCGGAACCAGCACCAGGAGGCCGGTGAGGAACACGGATTTCAGCGTAGTCTTTTTCGTCGTCATTTACACGGGGCGAAGGCTGCGCCGGCTCTCGAAAACAGGGGAGATTCGGCTTGGCGGGCGAGCCGCGCCCGGTGGAGCGCGCTCGGCGAGGTCACTGCAAGGCTTCGGACTGCACGGCGCGCCGGCTGGCCCATCAGGTTTGGGCCGCTCGGGCGGTGCAGGTGGCGTTCTCAGGCGGCGCTGCCCGACGAAGCGGACGTGCCCGCCGCAGGCTTGGCCGTTTCTGATGCCGAAGCTGCGCTTGCCGGAGCGGCCGTGCCGCCGCCGGACACCGCGCCGCCTTCCGCTTTCGACGCCGAAGCGTCCGATCCGTTCGCACTGGCGGCGGTCGATTCGGCGTTATCGCTCTTGCCGTTGTTGCCCTTGCCGCTGCCGTTGCCGCCGCGGAAATCGGTGACGTACCAGCCCGAGCCCTTCAGCTGGAAACCAGCGGCGGTCACTTGCTTCGAAAACGAGTCCTTTCCGCACGCGGGACACTGCGTGAGCGGCGGATCGCTCAGTTTGCGCAATACATCTTTTTCGTGGCCGCAGTCTGCGCAGCGGTAGGCGTAAATCGGCATGGCACTCTTCCTACAATGATCTTTCGACGCTTGCAAAGCCTTGAATTATAGCCGCAAACCAATATTGCCCCGCGACTTTCAGGAAGCCGGGACGCGACGTGAGCCGGCTGGTAGATCTGGGTCGATACGGCGAATTCAAGGGCCGAGGATCAGGAACGCCGCCAGGTCATCCAGCGTTCGCGGCCCGCAAATACAGGAATCGAGTCGCCGACCTCGCGCTCTTCGATCAGCTCGAAGTGCGGCGAGAGCAGCGCGTCCAGTTCGCCACGCTCGATGCCGAACGGCGGCCCTTTCGGCGTCGCGCCAATGAAGAAGAAGCCGGCGAGCAGCGCGCCGGGCGTCAGCAGCGCGGCCATCCGCTCGGCGTAATCCCGCCAGCGATCGCGCGGCAGAGCACAGAGAAAGGCGCGCTCGTACATCCAGTCGATGGCAAATGGCGGCTGATAAGCGAAGAAGTCCGCCTGTTCCACCGCCGCCGCGTGCGCACCGAGTAGCTTGCGCGCGGCGTCGACCGCGCCCGGTGCGAAATCGATCGCCCGGACCGGCCAGCCGCGTTCCGCGAGATACAGCACCTCATACGCGCTGCCGCAGCCCGGAATCAGCACATTCTGCGCATCGCGCGCCGCGACGAAAGTCTTGAACGCCTCGGGAACGCCGGACTGGTCCCACGGCATGAAGCGCTCGGCGAAACGCTCGTCCCAGAAACTGGGCGAGTTCGGATCGCGGTTCTCGAAGTCCGGAACGGCAGGCTGGGTCGGATCGCTCATGATGAGGGCTCGCTGAAAGGGTGCGCCAGAGAATCGATCAGGGATGGCCGAGCCACAGCATTTGCGCGATCACGATGCCCGCACCCGCTATCGCGATCAGTCCAACGCCCAGCAGCGTCATCAGCAGACGATTAGTGCGTTTCTGCTCGGCCAGCAGCTGGCGCATCGTGTCTTCATTGCCGCTCCTGGGCGCGTCGTGATGTTCGGCCAGCAGATGATGGATCAGGCGGGGCAGTTGCGGAATCGTCTTGCTCCACTGCGGCGCCTCCATTTGCAGACGCTCGTACCAGCCGCGCCAGCCGATCTGCTCGTTCATCCAGCGCTCAAGATACGGCTTGGCGGTTTTCCACAGGTCGAGTTCCGGGTCGAGCGAGCGACCGAGACCCTCGACATTCAGCATCGTCTTTTGCAGCAGCACCAGTTGCGGCTGGATCTCGACGTTGAAGCGGCGCGATGTGGAGAACAAGCGCATCAGCACCTGGCCGAGCGAGATGTCCTTCAACGCGCGATCGAAATACGGTTCGCAGACGGCGCGGATCGCGCTCTCCAGCTCCTCGACGCGCGTGCTCGGCGGCACCCAGCCGGACTCGAGATGCAGCGTGGCGACGCGATGGTAATCACGCTTGAAGAACGCGAGAAAGTTCTGCGCGAGGTAGTTCTTGTCGAAGTCCGACAGCGCCCCGACGATGCCGAAATCCAGCGCGATATACCGGCCGAACGTCGCCGGGTCGAGACTGACCTGGATGTTGCCCGGATGCATGTCGGCGTGAAAGAAACCGTCGCGGAACACCTGCGTGAAAAAGATCTCGACGCCTTCGCGCGCCAGCTTCGGAATGTCCACGCCCGCCGCGCGCAGCGTCTCGACCTGGCTGATCGGCACGCCGACCATGCGTTCCATGACCAGCACGGTCGGCGCGGACAGATCCCAGTACATTTCCGGCACCAGCAGCAGATCGAGGCCCTGGAAATTCCGGCGCAACTGGCTGCCGTTGGCGGCCTCGCGCATCAGATCGAGCTCGTCGTGCAGGTATTTGTCGAACTCGGCCACCACTTCGCGCGGCTTCAGGCGCCGACCGTCCGGCCACAGACGTTCGGCCCAGATCGCGACGTCGCGCAGCAACGCGAGGTCCGAATCGATCACCGGCAACATGCCCGGCCGCAGCACCTTTACCGCCACCGCCTTGCCCGCGTGCTCGCCGTTCTTGATCTTGGCGAAATGCACCTGAGCAATCGACGCGCTCGCCACGGGCACGCGCTCGAAATCGTCGAACAACTGGTCGATGGACGCGCCGAGCGATTTCTCGATGATCGACACCGCGACCTCGGAATCGAACGGCGGCACCTGATCCTGGAGCTTCGCGAGTTCGTCGGCGACGTCGACGGGCAGCAGATCGCGACGCGTCGAGAGCACCTGGCCGAACTTCACGAAAATCGGCCCGAGACTCTCCAGCGCGAGACGCAGGCGGATGCCGCGCTCGATGTCGAAACGGCGGCCGAACGTCGTGATGCGCATCAGGTAGCGCACGCGACGATCGTTGATGCCGCTCATGACGAGCTCGTCGAGCCCGAAGCGGACGATCGTAAAAAATATCTTGAGAAAACGCAGAAAACGCATGGTTCGGATTCGCTTCAGCTCGTTATTCGTGCGAGTCGCGCACTGACTCGCCGCCGGGTCGCGCTGAGGCGCCGCTTGCCGGATGCTTGGGTTGACCTGCTGTCACGCTGGCCTGTTCGATTCTTTCGATGCGCTTCTCCACGCGTGCCAGCGCATCGCGCGCTTTTGACAATTCGGCGTCGAAGGCCGAGAGCGCGCTGCGGCGCACGAGTTGCGGACGTTCGTCGAGGAAAAACTCGCTGAACGTGTCCAACAGATTGCGCCCGGTGCGCTGCGCCTGCTCCTGCACGGACCGCGCGATGATGCCCAGCCGATGCGCGGGCGCGTCGCCGATCACGCGCGCCAGGTCTTCTTCCGGGTCCCAGCGCAGATGTTCGGCAAGTTTCGCCAGCGTGGTCGCGAATTCGGCATCGCCCTCGATCCGGACATGCTTCATCACGGCCGCCTGACCGCCTTGAACGAAGGCGGGCAACGCGTCGAGCGGCACGGCGATGGTGACGTCGAACTGAGCGGCTTCGGCTTCGGTTGTCGCAGCGAACAGGCCGTCCGGTTGCACCATGAGGGCGATGGACACCGGCGCGCAGGACAGTTTCACGCGTCGGGCGGCATAGGGTTTCAGGCGCTCCAACGCCCACGGCTCGCGCACGAGCAGATGATTCACGGCGGCCGCGAATGCGCCGGAAGCGGTCTTCAAGGCGGGGTTTGCTGCGGGACGGGCGAATTCGTCTGCGTTCGTCATCGGCTGTGAGATGAAAAAACCCGCGCGAGACGCTTCTCGCGCGGGTTCATATTCTACCGCCGCCACCGGCGATCACACTGACGCTTGCCAGTTTCCGGCGAGTGCGCCGGCGCCGCGACGCGCGGGACGCGTCCGGCGCGCGGTGGCGCTCAGCTGACCTGCTGGATGCCTGCCAGCAGCCAGCCTTCATTGCCGGACTTCTGCTTGGACAGGTTCCAGACCTCGACGAACGGCTCGGCCGCTGATCCTTCCGACTCGCGAATCAGACCATGGAAGCGCACGCTCGCCAGATATTCCTGCGGGCGATCTTCCACGCCGAGGACGTCGGCGTTGAGCTGTACGACATCGGTACGGTTCGGCGCACTGCCACGCGCTTCGACGTCCAACTTCACTTCCGCGAACATTTCGGGCGTGGTGAACTCGCGGATGTCGTTCGTGTTGCCGCGATCCCAGGCGTCCTGAAGGCGCACGAAGTAGACCTTCGCGTTACGCACGAACGCTTCGGTATCGAAGCCGGCCGGCACGTTCGGATTGACGACCTGCTGCTGCTGCGCCGACTCGATGTACGTCGCGCCGTAACCGCCCGATTGCTGCGGCACTTGCGCCGGCGCCGGGTCCAGACCCGTGCGCGCGCTTGCGCCGTACGGCGAACCCGAGGACGAGCCTGCACCGGCGTAAGCCGGGGTATTGCTGCCCTGAGCACCTTGACGCTTGCGCATGATGAAGCGGAACAGCATGACCGCGGCCAGCACGATGAGCGCAATGATGATCATGTTCGCCATGGCGCCGGCGAAGGCTTCGCCCAGCCCGAAGTGCGACAGGAGCGCCGCGATGCCGAGACCGGCCGCCAGACCGGCGATGGGCCCGAGCCAGCGGTTGCGCGCGGGTTGCGCGGCGGCCGGCGTGGCGGGCGCGGGTTGCGCCCGCTGTGCCTGCGCGGCCTGGCCTTGCTGCATGGATTGCGACGGCGGCGTCGCCTGATGCTGTTGTGTGGCGGTGGTCGACTGCCGGCCCATGCTGCGGCCGCCACCCATGCGCTTGGCGTCCGCCGTTTCTGCGAAGAGTGCGCCGGCCGCAATAACGCCAGCCAGCGCCAGTATTCCGGCCTTCCTGAAGAAGACGTTCAGGAAACCCCGGGTTTGGGGTATGCGCGAATCGGACATTTCGAATCCTTTGAAGAGTGGAACACTAAAATTTGGTCCCGACGTGTAACGCTACCACGCCACCTGACAAATTGTAATATTCGACTCGATCCAGTCCCGCTTGTTCCATCATTGTTTTCAAAGTTTCCTGGTCCGGATGCATCCGGATAGACTCCGCCAGGTACCGGTAGCTCTCCGCATCATTGGCCACCTTCTCGCCCAGCCACGGCAAAATCTTGAAACTGTAGATATCGTACGGCTTCTTGAGCGGATCCCACACTTTTGAGAATTCCAGCACCAACAGCCGCCCGCCCGGCTTGAGCACGCGCGTCATTTCGGCCAGCGCACGGTCCTTGTGCGTCATGTTACGAAGACCAAATGCAACCGTAATGATATTGAAATAATTGTCCGGGAACGGAATCTTCTCGGCGTCGCACAGCAGGGTCGGGGTCATGACGCCCTTGTCCACCAACCGGTCTCTGCCCACGCGCAGCATCGATTCGTTGATATCCGTGTGCCAGACTTCACCCGTCTCGCCGGCCTGCCGGGCGAAGGCCATCGCCAGGTCGCCGGTCCCGCCCGCGATGTCCAGCACCTTGTAGCCCGGCCGCACTTTGGCTTGCCCGATCGTGAAATGCTTCCAGATCCGATGCAGTCCGCCGGACATCAGGTCGTTCATCAGGTCGTAGTTGCTCGCGACGGAATGAAACACACCCGCCACCTTCTTCGCCTTGTCCTGCTCGTCGACCGTTTCGTATCCGAAGTGGGTCTTGCTCATCGCGCTGTTTCCTTACCTGTTGTTCTTTCCAAGCCGCGCAATCGCCGCGCCGGGTGCGCGGCGATATGCCGCAGCCGCATTTTGACTGAATCAGTGGCAATGACCGCCGCCGGACGTCTTGACGGCCATCGGCGTGTCGCGATCGACGCCCGCCGCCTCCAGTCTCGCCAGATAGTCGCGCCAATGTTCGTCCTGGCGCGACGCGAGATCGTGAAGGATGTCCCAGGAGTAGATGCCGGTATTGTGGCCGTCTGAAAAATTGAGTTGCAGCGCGTAGTGCCCGACCGGATCGATGCCGATGATCGTCACCTCGCGCTTGCCGGTCTGCAGCGTTTCCTGTCCCGGCCCGTGGCCCTGCACTTCCGCCGACGGCGAATACACGCGCAGCAACTCGAACGGCACACGATACGACGCGTCGCCATATTGCAGTTCCAGCACGTGTGATTTCGAATGCACGACGACGCCGGTGGGAATCGGCGTCGTTGAAGTGAGTCCGCTCATGATCTTGTCTTATGGATGACCAAACTGCTGGTTCAGTTCGTTGCGCACCTGCTCGCGCAGGAGCGTTGCCTGGGCGCGCCGCTTCGACAGTTGCGATTCGGACACGGTGCGCTGGCGCGGCGCCCAGATCGGCAGCGGAAAGCGGGAGTCGTTTGAGAAGCGCGGGATGACGTGCCAGTGAACATGCGGCACTTGATTGCCGAGGCTCGCGAGATTGATTTTCTCAGGCACCAGCACCCGGCGCATGACGCGTTCGACGCCATTCACGCCGGCCATCACGCGCGCGCGATCCGGGTCCGGCAAATCGGACATCTCAGCGACATGCGCACCCCAGATCACACGGCACAGGCCGGGCCAATCGGGCTCATCGGCGAGGACGACGCGCAACGCGCCGTCCTGCCACAGTACTTCGCCGCCGTCTTCACGGCAAAACACACAGTCCATCTCGAACCTCTAGCGAATCGTCCTCGATGTCGCTATTACACCAGCACGCGCTCGATACCGCCATTGTTCGCGCGTTCGACGTACTGTTCCATCCAGTTCTCGCCGAGCACCTTGCGCGCGATTTCCACGACGATATAGTCCGCCTCGATGTTGGCGTCCTCGTTGTAGCGCGACAAGCCTTGCAGGCACGACGGGCAGCTCGTCAGGATCTTGACGTCCTGCGGCGCGGCGCCGTTGACCGGCTGCGGGCCGTCGCCGGCCTTGAGCACAGAACCGGGCTGCGCGCCAGCCGCACCCGCCGACGCATTCGCGATGTTGATCGCGTTCGCGCCCGCTTCCGCGACGAGCGAAATGCCGCGCAGCTTGGCCGCGCCCTTGCGGATTTCCTCTTCCTTGCGGAAGCGCACCTGCGTGGAGACGTCCGGCCGCGTCACCGCGAGCGTGCCCGACTCGCCGCAGCAGCGGTCGTTCTTCTCGATCTTGTAGCCGTCCTTCTCCGAACCCATCAGCTGATTGACCAGCTTGACCGGATCCATGGTCTTGATCGGCGAGTGACACGGGTCGTGATACATGTAGCGCGTGCCGCTGACGCCATCGAGCTTGATGTTCTTCTCGAGCAGGAACTCGTGAATGTCGATGATGCGGCAGCCCGGGAAGATCTTCTCGAATTCATAGCCTGCGAGCTGGTCGTAGCAGGTGCCGCACGACACCACCACGGTCTTGATGTCGAGATAGTTCAGCGTATTCGCGACGCGGTGGAACAGTACGCGATTGTCAGTGACGATCTTCTCGGCCTTGTCGAACTGGCCGGAGCCGCGCTGCGGATAGCCGCAGCACAGATAGCCCGGCGGCAGCACGGTCTGCACGCCCGCTTCCCACAGCATCGCCTGAGTGGCAAGCCCGACCTGCGAGAACAGCCGCTCCGAACCGCAGCCCGGGAAGTAGAACACCGCTTCCGAATCGACAGTCGTTGTCTGCGGATTGCGGATGATCGGGACGATCTTGTTGTCCTCGATATCCAGCAACGCACGCGCCGTCTTCTTCGGCAGGTTGCCCGGCATCTTCTTGTTGACGAAGTGGATCACCTGCGTGACGACCGGCGGCTTGCCGACGGTTGCGGGCGGCTTCGCCGTCTGCTTCCTGACGAACTTCTTCAGCACGTCGTTGCCGAGGCGCTGCGCCTTGTAGCCGATGCCCATCATCGCGGTGCGCGCGAGATTGATGGTCTGCGGATTGGTCGCGTTCAGGAAGAACATGCCCGCCGCATTGCCCGCGTTGAACTTCTTCTTGCCCATCTTGCGCAGGAGGTTGCGCATGTTCATGGTCACGTCGCCGAAGTCGATCTTCACCGGGCACGGCGTCACGCACTTGTGGCAGACGGTGCAGTGATCGGCGACATCGTTGAACTCGTCCCAGTGCTTGATGGACACGCCGCGGCGCGTCTGCTCTTCATACAGGAACGCCTCGACCAGCAGCGACGTGGCGAGAATCTTGTTGCGCGGGCTGTAGAGCAGGTTCGCGCGCGGCACGTGGGTCGCGCAGACCGGCTTGCACTTGCCGCAGCGCAGGCAGTCCTTGATGGACTCGGAAATCGCGCCGATATCCGATTGCTGCATGATGAGCGACTCGTAGCCCATCAGCCCGAACGACGGCGTATAGGCGTTGCGCAAGTCGGCGCCGTCGAACAGCTTGCCCTTGTTGAAGCGGCCGTGCGGATCGACGCGCTGCTTGTAGGCGCGGAAATCGCCAATTTCCTCTTCCGTCAGAAACTCCAGCTTCGTAATGCCGATGCCGTGCTCGCCCGAGATCACGCCGTCGAGCGAACGCGCCAGCTTCATGATGCGCGCCACCGCGTGATGCGCGTCCTGCAGCATCGCGTAGTTGTCGGAGTTGACCGGAATGTTGGTGTGCACGTTGCCGTCGCCGGCATGCATGTGCAGCGCGACGAACACGCGGCCGCGCAGCACTTGCTTGTGGATGGCCTGCGCTTCGTCGAGGATCGGCTTGAATTCGCCGCCGTTGAAGATCTGGCGCAACTCGGCGCGGATCTCCTGCTTCCACGAGATGCGCACCGTGCGGTCCTGCGCGACATGGAACACGTTGGCATCCGGCTGCACATCGACGCGGTCCGCGAATTTTTCCGCGAGCGCCTCGTAGCCGACCTGAAGCAAGTGGTGCTGGGCCTCGCGCAGCGGCATGTCGAGGTGCTCGCCGACGAAGCTCCAGCGCTCGCGCACACGCTTGAGCAGATCCAGCGCCTGCTGCACGCGGTCTTCGAGCAGCTCGGCGCTGGGGATCTCATTGGCGTCGTCGGTCTTGCCGAGCGGCAGCTTGCCGGTGCGGAAGAACGCTTCGAGCGCATTGACGAGTTGCAGCTTGTTCTTGATCGACAGCTCGATGTTGATGCGCTCGATGCCGTCCGTGTACTCGCCCATGCGATTGAGCGGAATCACGACGTCTTCGTTGATCTTGAACGCGTTCGTATGCTTGGCGATGGCGGCCGTGCGCGAGCGGTCCAGCCAGAAACGCTTGCGCGCCTCGGCGTTGACCGCGACGAAGCCTTCACCGCTCTTGCCGTTCGCCATGCGCACGACTTCGGACGTGGCGGCGGCAACGGCATCGGCGTTGTCGCCGACGATATCGCCGATCAGCACCATCTTCGGGAACGCGTTGCGCTTGCTCTTGGTGGCATAGCCGACCGCGCGCAGATAGCGTTCGTCCAGATGCTCGAGGCCGGCGAGAATCGCGCCGCCCTGCTTCGACGTCTCGAACAGATAGTCCTTGATCTCGACGATGCTCGGAATCGCATCGCGCGCCTGGCCGAAGAATTCGAGGCAGACGGTGCGCGTGTGCGCGGGCATCTTGTGCAGGATCCAGCGCGCCGACGTGATGAGGCCGTCGCAGCCTTCCTTCTGCACGCCGGGCAGGCCGGCGAGGAATTTATCCGTGACGTCCTTGCCGAGCCCTTCCTTGCGGAACGTGCGGCCGGCAATGTCGAGATTCTCGGTGCGGATCAGCTTCTCGCCCGGCGCGCGATTGCCGTCGAACCAGTCGAGCCGGAAACGCGCCACTTCGATATCGTGGATCTTGCCGCAGTTGTGATCCAGGCGCGTGACTTCGAGCCAGTTGCCTTCCGGATCGACCATGCGCCACCACGCGAGATTGTCCAGCGCCGTGCCCCACAGCACGGCCTTCTTGCCGCCCGCGTTCATCGCCACATTGCCGCCGACGCAGGACGCGTCCAGCGAAGTGGGATCGACTGCGAACACGAAGCCGGCCTGTTCCGCCGCTTCGGTCACGCGCCGCGTGACGACGCCCGCGCCCGAGAAGATGGTCGCGACCTTGTGCTCGACGCCCGGCAGGCTGGTCATTTCGACCGGTCCGAGTTGTTCGAGCTTTTCCGTGTTGATGACGGCCGAGAACGGCGTCAGCGGAATCGCGCCGCCGGTGTAGCCGGTGCCGCCGCCACGCGGAATGACGGTAAGCCCGAGTTCGAAGCACGCCTTGATGAGCCCGGCGATCTCGGCTTCGGTGTCCGGCGTGAGCACGACGAACGGGTATTCGACGCGCCAGTCGGTGGCGTCGGTGACGTGCGCGACGCGCGACAGGCCGTCGAACTTGATGTTGTCCTTCTGCGTCTGCCGGCCCAGCACGCGCGACGCGCGGCGGCGCAGGTCGGCCATGCGGGCGAACTCGGCGGCGAACTCGTCGACGGCGCGCCGCGCCGCGGCCACCAGCAACTGCACGCGCCCGGCGCGTTCCTGGCTGCCAGCTTCGTCGTGGTGAGCGGAGAGGTCCGCGCTGCGGCGCTTCTCGATTTCAGCGAGACGGTGATTCAGCGCGTCGACCAGCATACCGCGGCGCTTCGGGTTGTCGAGCAGGTCGTCCTGGAGATACGGATTGCGGCGCACGACCCAGATGTCGCCGAGCACTTCGTAGAGCATGCGCGCCGAGCGGCCGGTGCGGCGCTCGTTGCGGAGTTCGTCGAGGACGGCCCAGGCTTCGTCGCCCAGGAGCCGCATGACGATTTCACGATCGGAGAACGACGTGTAGTTATAGGGAATTTCGCGCAGACGGGGTTCGATATCGAGCGCCAAGGCGGCATGGGCGCCGTTCGGATCGAAGGCTTGAGGTGCGTTCATGTTCGACGGTTCGGTGTGCCGGCGGGCGCGCTTTGCAAAGCGGAAACGCCGACGATGCGCGTGGGGGCGCAAATTTTCGAGTGAGACTTATCTTGGCGAAGGCTGCCGGGCCGCTCTCTCGCGAAACGCTGCGAGGCGGACGTCATCACGACGCCTTCGGTGTGCCCGGAATCAACGCCACGATCGCGCGTGACGCGCATGCCGCTCGGCCGCCGCGTGCGACGCGCGGGGGACATGCGCCAGAAAATCGATCCGAAGCTGCCGGTGCATCTGCCGATCCTGATTGCTGATACGTAAAGGGAAATTCTAACCCAGGATCATGACGCGCGTTGCCGGGCGCTAGCAGGCGGAAGGGCTTTTTGCTAGTACATTCGCGACGCGTTCATGGCATTTTCGACGCTTTTTTGCACGACCGTCCGGACGGTCGAAGCATAGGCGGGGCGGCGAGCGTCGCGACAGGCGCTATCATGGATGCTTTCGCCCTCAAAACCCGCGCGCATGCGTGCCGCGTGACGATTCCCCGCATGACACATCCCGACTACCTGAAGAAAGTGCTGACCGCGCGCGTGTACGACGTCGCGCGGGAAAGCGAGCTCGAACCGGCGCACAATCTGTCGGCGCGCCTGCGCAACTCCGTGTTCCTGAAGCGCGAGGACAACCAGCCGGTGTTCTCCTTCAAGATTCGCGGCGCCTATAACAAGATGGCGAACCTTTCGGCCGACGAACTCGCGCGCGGCGTGATTACGGCCTCGGCGGGCAATCATGCGCAGGGCGTGGCGCTTTCGGCGGCGCGGCTCGGCTGCCGCGCCGTGATCGCTGTGCCGACCACCACGCCGCAAGTGAAGATCGACGCGATCCGGACGCATGGCGGCCCGACGGTCGAAGTCGTGCTGGCGGGCGAATCGTACAGCGACGCCTACACGCGCGCCGTGCAGCTTCAGGAAGAACGCGGCCTGACCTTCGTGCATCCGTTCGACGATCCCGACGTAATCGCCGGGCAAGGCACCGTCGCGATGGAAATCCTGCGCCAGCATCAGGGGCCGATCCACGCGATCTTCTGCCCGATCGGCGGCGGCGGGCTGGCGGCGGGCGTGGCGGCCTATGTCAAGGCGGTGCGTCCGGAGATCAAGGTGATTGGCGTGCAGACCGAGGATTCCTGCGCGATGGCGAAATCGGTCAAGGCGGGCGAGCGCATCACGTTGAACGAAGTCGGCCTTTTCTCGGACGGCACCGCGGTGAAGCTGGTCGGCGAGGAAACCTTCCGCCTGTGCCGGGAACTGCTCGATGACATCATCACCGTCGACACCGACGCCCTCTGCGCCGCCATCAAGGACGTGTTCCAGGACACCCGCTCGGTGCTCGAACCGGCAGGCTCGCTCGCGGTGGCGGGCGCGAAGCTGTATGCGGAACGCGAAGGCATCGAGGGCAAGACGCTGATCGCGGTGACCTCGGGCGCGAACATGAACTTCGACCGCATGCGTTTCGTCGCGGAACGCGCGGAAGTGGGCGAAGCGCGCGAAGCGGTGTTCGCCGTGACGATTCCCGAGGAGCGCGGCAGTTTCAGGCGCTTCTGCGAACTGGTCGGCACGCGCAGCGTGACCGAGTTCAACTATCGCATCGCGGACGCACAGGCCGCGCATATCTTCGTCGGCGTGCAGATCAAGTCGCGCAAGGAAACGGCGCAGATGATGACGGCCTTCGTCGAACATGGTTTCGCGACCGTGGATCTGTCGCACGATGAACTCTCGAAGCAGCACATCCGCTACATGGTGGGCGGCCGCTCGCCGCTCGCGCGCGACGAACGCCTGTTGCGCTTCGAATTCCCGGAGCGGCCCGGCGCGCTGATGAAATTCCTGTCGTCGATGGCGCCGGACTGGAACATCAGCCTGTTCCATTACCGTAACCAGGGCGCGGACTATAGCTCGATTCTGGTCGGCATTCAGGTGCCGCAGACGGACAACGCTGAGTTCGAGCGTTTCCTTGCGACGCTCGGCTATCCGTGGTGGGACGAAGGCGCGAATCCGGTGTACCGGCTGTTCCTCGGCTGACCGAGATGGCCTTCACGCTCGAAGACAAGCTTGTCGTCGCGATTTCGTCGCGCGCGCTGTTCGATTTCGAGGAAGAGAACCGCGTGTTCGAGACCGGCGACCTTGCGCGTTACGAGGCGTTGCAGCGCTCGCGGCTCGATACGCCCGCGAAACCCGGCGTGGCATTCAGCCTGATTCGCAAGCTGCTCGCGCTCAACACACAGGAACAACGTGTCGAGGTGGTGATCCTGTCGCGCAGCGATCCCATCAGCGGCCTGCGCGCGTTTCGCTCGTGCAAGGAGCATGGCCTGGCGATCGAGCGCGGCGTATTCACGCGCGGGCGCTCGCCGTTCCGCTATCTGCGGCCGCTGCGCGCTTCGCTGTTTCTGTCGGCGAATCCGGAAGATGTGCGGGCGGCGCTCGACGCCGGCTTTCCCGCCGCCAGCGTTCTGCCCGAAACGGTCGTCGCGGCGAGCCATTACGCCCATGAGATTCGCATCGCCTTCGACGGCGACGCCGTGATCTTTTCCGACGAAGCCGAGCGCGTCTTTCAGGAGAGCGGCCTGCCGGCGTTCATTGGCCACGAACTCGACAAGAAGGATTCGCCCTTGCCGGGCGGACCGCTCAAACCGCTGCTCGCCGCCCTTCACAAGCTCCAGCGCATTGCCGCACAAGGCGAGCGCGAAGGGACGACGCCCGCGAACGGCAGCCCGCCGATGCACATCCGCACCGCGCTGGTCACCGCCCGCTCCGCGCCTGCACACGAGCGCGCGATCCGGACGCTGATGGCCTGGAACATCGAGATCGACGAAGCGATGTTCTTGGGCGGCCTCGACAAGGGCGACTTCCTGCGTGAATTCGAGCCCGACTTTTTCTTCGACGATCAAATTCGCCATTGCGAATCGGCCTGCGTTGTCACGGCGACGGGGCACGTTCTCAGCGGCATAGCGAACGCCACATGACACCCGATCAATCTCCGCTCGGCAAGCCCGTCCACTACACCGAACAGTACGATGCGTCGCTGCTGTTCGCGATCGACCGCAAGCGTGCGCGCGATGCGATCGGCGTGCCTGCAAGACTGCCGTTTTTCGGCACCGACATCTGGAACGCCTACGAGCTCTCGTGGCTGAACCGGAACGGCAAGCCGCAGATCGCGGTCGCGACGTTCTTCGTGCCGGCGGATTCGCCGAACATCGTGGAGTCGAAGTCGTTCAAGCTGTATCTGGGATCGTTCGCGCAGACGCCGTTCGATTCCATCGACGACGTCCGCGCCGCCATCAAGCGCGATGTGTCCGCGATCTGCGGCACGACCGTGTCCGTGCAGCTCAGCGCGCCCGCGGATTTCGGCAAGCTCGTGATGGAAGAATTCGACGGCCTGTCGCTCGACCGGCTCGATCTCGATTGCAACGTGTACTCGCCCGACCCGTCTTTGCTGAGCGCGGCGCAGGGTGAGACGTCCGTCGACGAAACGCTGTTTTCGAATCTGTTGAAGTCGAATTGTCCAGTGACGGGCCAGCCGGACTGGGGCAGCGTGCAGATCCGCTACTACGGCTCGCAGATCGATCACGCGGGACTGTTGCGCTACATCGTGTCGTATCGTGAGCACACGGGGTTTCATGAGCAATGCGTCGAACGCATCTTCATGGACATCATGCGGGAGTGCAAACCGGAACGGCTCGCGGTGTATGCGCGTTATACACGACGCGGGGGGCTGGATATCAACCCGTTTCGCACCAACTTCAATCTGCCGATGCCGGATAATGCGCGGCTTGCGCGGCAGTAATTCGCACGGCAAGCCCTGCTTCGCGTGAAGCAGGGCTGGACCCGTCTTACGCCTTCTTGTTTTACGCCTTCTTGTAAGCCACGCAATCCACCTCGACCTTGCAGTCGATCACCATTGACGACACGACACACGCGCGCGCCGGCGGATTCGCGCCAAAATATTCCTTGAACACCTTGTTGAACGACGCGAAGTCACGCGGATCGTCCAGCCACACGCCGCAACGCACCACGTGCTCCGTGCCGTACCCCGCTTCCTGCAGGATCGCGAGCACGTTCTGAATCGCCTTGTGCGTTTGCTCGACGATACCGCCGTTGATCACTTCGCCGTTTTCCATCGGCGTCTGGCCCGACACGAACAGCCAGCCATCGGCCTCGACCGCGCGTGCGAACGGCATATGTGCGCCGCCTTGCCCCTTGCCGCCTTCCACGCCATAACGCTTCATCGCTTCACTCCTTGATTCAAAAACAGTCTTAGAACGCACCGTGCGCATCGAGCTTCGATGCCGCGCCGCGCGCAACGAAATGTCCCGCGCGCGCGCCGGTCACGGCCCGCTCGCGATACGTCAGCACCCCATTCACCCACACCGCGTCGATGCCGTCCGCCGCCTGCTGCGGCTGCGCAAAAGTCGCGGCATCGCGCACGCGCTCGGCATCGAACACGACCAGATCCGCGTGATGACCCACCTTCACCTCACCGCGCTCCGTCAAACCGAAGCGCCGCGCTGTCAGACTCGTCATCTTGCGCACCGCTTCCTCGAGCGGCATCAGCGCCGTGTCGCGCGCATAGTGCCCGAGCACGCGCGGAAACGCGCCCCAAAGACGCGGATGCGGCAACGGATCGTTCGGCAAGCCGTCCGAGCCGACCATCGTCGCGGGATGCGACAGGATGCGACGCACGTCGTCTTCCGACATGTTGTGATACACCGCGCCCGCCGGCTGCAAACGCTTCGCGGCTTCCTGCTGCGTCACCTGCCACGCGTCGGCCACTTCCCGGATCAGCTTGCCCGCCATCTCGGGATGCGGCGTCGACCAGGTGATCGTGATGTCGATGTCGCCCGTGACCTGCTTGAGATCGAGCGTCGATGAACTGCGGTTGTACGGATAGCAGTCGCACGCGACCGGCTGCCCCGCGCGCGTGGTGTCGATCGAGTTCAGCACTTCCGTACTGCGCCCCCAGTTCGACGGCCCCGCGCACTTCAGATGCGAAATCACCACCGGCACGCGCGCATGCCGGCCGACGCGATAAGCCTCGTCCATTGCATCGAGGATTGCGTCGAACTCGGTGCGCATGTGGGTCGTGTAGAGCGCGCCCGCGTGCGCCAGCGGCTCGGCGAGCGCCTGCACTTCCTCCGGCGGCGCGCTGAACGCCGAGCCATAGGCCAGACCGCTCGACAGACCGAGCGCGCCGTGCGCCAGCGCTTCCTCCAGTTGTGCACGCATGCCGGCGATTTCGTCGCCAGTAGCGGCGCGGTCGAGCCGGTCCATATGATTGCTGCGCAGCGCCGTATGGCCGATCAGCGCGCCGACGTTCACCGCCGGGCGCGCCTCGTTCACCGCCGCGACGTAGGCCGCAAAGGTCGGATACTGGAACGCGGCGGCGTCGCCGAGCAGGTTCATCGGGTCGGGCGGCGCGCCCTTCAACGTCACCGGCGACGCGCTGATCCCGCAATTGCCGACAATCACCGTCGTCACGCCCTGGGTGATCTTCGGCATCATCTGCGGTGCGCGGATCACGTGGGTGTCGTCGTGCGTATGAACGTCGATGAAGCCTGGCGCGAGCACCTTGCCTTCGGCATCGAAAGTGTCGTCGGCGCGCCAGCCGGACAAGCCGCCGGGCGCCGTGATCGCGACGATGCGACCGTCGCGCACCGCGACATCGCGCGCCACGGCGGGCGCACCCGTGCCGTCGATCACGCGGGCGCCAATGATCAGCGTATCGGCCTGTTCCATGATCAGTCTCCCAAAGGTTGACGCTCGCCCCCACCGCGATGCGCGTCGAGCGCATGCTTCATGCGGCGCAGCAGTTCGCGGCTGGTGTCGGCCTGCTTGACGGCCAGTTCGGTGACGAGCAAGTCGAGCGCCATCATCATCGCGTAGCGCGACGACGACGGCTTGTAGATGAAGTCGCTCTCCATCGCGATGACCGGGATCAGCCAGTCGGCCAGCACGCCGAGCGGCGACGCCGGCGCGGTCAGCGCGATCACGCGCGCGCCGTACTGCTTCGCGAGCCGGCAGCTCTCGACCATCTCTGGCGTCTGCCCCGTCACCGAGAGCGCGACCACGACGTGTTCCTTCGACAGGGTCGAGGCCACCATCCGTTGCAGCAGGCCGTCCTGGTACGACGCCACCGGCCGGCCAAGCCGCACGAGGCGAAAGCGCATTTCGTCGGCAAGCGCGGTCGAGCCGCCGCCCATGCCGAACACGTAGATCATCGCGGCGGCGGCGAGCGCGTCTGCGGCCTCGGCCACTGGCGCCGCCGCGAGCGCGCCCTGGTTTTGCGCGAGCGTGCTCTGCACTTCCTCGAAAATGCGCGCCGCCAGCGAAGCCGGTACGGCGTCGGCATCGCGCGTCAGGAAGCGCTGGCCGACGCCCGCCGCCTGCGCGAGCCGCAGCTTCAACTCGCGCACGTCCTCGCAGCCCACCGCCTTCGCAAAACGCGTGACCGTCGCGACGCTCACCGCCGCCTTGTCCGCCAGCGCGCCAATGCTCGCGCGCGACGCGGCCACGATGTCGTCGAGAATCAGCGCCGCCACCTTGCGTTCCGCGTCACGCAACTCGGGCGCGCGCTCCGCAATGCGTGCGACGATGTCGATACCGATGGAGTGGGACGGTCCGTTCATGACGTGCGCGGATGACCCGCGATGATGTTACTAAATAACATTTCCATCCCGGATGCTACTTTGGTTACCATCCTAGCGTCAACCTCGGAGCGCGAGAGACGGCGCCCGATTCCATTTAAACGGACGATGGAGCAGCAGCACATGAAAGTTACAAACTATCAAAGCCCGGCGATCGACCCGTTCGGCAAGGGTCTCGGCATGGTGCCGGGCACGGGCATCCAGTTGCAGGACGCAGCGCGTCTGCAATGGAACCTGCTGGAGGAAGATGTCAGCCTGCCCGCCGCCGTGCTCTACGCGGATCGCATCGAGCACAACCTGAAGTGGATGCAGGACTTTGTCGGCGAATACGGCGTGAAGCTCGCGCCGCACGGCAAGACCACCATGGCGCCGCAACTCTTTCGCCGTCAGTTGGAAACCGGCGCGTGGGGCATCACGCTGGCCACCGCGCATCAGGTGCGCGCGGCGTACCGCGGCGGCGTGTATCGCGTGCTGATGGCGAACCAGCTGGTCGGCAAGCGCAACATGGGCATGATCGCCGAGTTGCTCACCGATCCGAATTTCGAATTCTTCTGTCTGGTGGATTCAGCCGACGGCGTCGACCAGCTCGGCGAATTCTTCAGCTCGGTGCGCAAGAAACTCAATGTGCTGATCGAACTCGGCGTGCCGGGCGGGCGCACCGGCGTGCGCGACGACGCCCAGCGCGACGCCGTGCTCGCCGCCATCGGGCGCTGGCCGGGTACGATCGAACTGGCGGGCATCGAGTTGTATGAAGGCGTGCTGCAGGACGAAGCGCGGGTGCGCGAGTTCCTGAAGAGCGCCGTCGATGTCACGCGCGCGCTGATCGCCGACGGCAAGATCGCGCGCCAGCCGGCGATCCTGTCCGGCGCGGGATCCGCCTGGTACGACGTGGTCGCCGACGAATTCGCCAAGGCGCATAGCGATGCCATCGAAGTCGTGCTGCGTCCGGGCTGCTATCTGACGCACGATGTCGGCATTTACAAGAAGGCCCAGAACGAGATCTTCGCGCGCAATCCGATCGCGAAGAAAATGGGCCAAGGATTGAAGCCGGCGCTGCAGCTGTGGGCGTATGTGCAGTCGATTCCGGAGCCGGACCGCGCGATCATCGGGCTCGGCAAGCGCGATTCCGCCTTCGACGCGGGCATGCCGGAACCGGCGAAGCACTATCGTCCGGGCAACGACGCGCCGCGTGACATCGCGGCCGAAGAAGGCTGGGAGATTTTCGGCCTGATGGACCAGCACGCCTATCTGCGCATCCGTCCGGGCGACGATCTGAAAGTCGGCGACATGATCGCGTTCGACATCTCGCATCCCTGCCTGACCTTCGACAAGTGGCGTCAGATTCTCGTCGTCGATCCGAAGTATCGTGTCACCGAAGTGATCGAAACGTTCTTCTAGGCCTTCGCCTCGAGCGCGGCCGCCTGCGAAGCACTGGCGGCCGCCACGTCCTGAATGCGTCCCTCGAACATGTGCAGTGCGCTCGACAGCGCCTCGATGGCCTCGTCGGGCAGCGACGCCATCGTGTCGTGCAGGAACGCGTTGCGCCTTGGCAGGCCTTCCTTCGCGATCGCGCGGCCTTGCGCCGTCAGCGCGACATTCGACACGCGATTGTCGCGCGCATCCACGCTGCGCATGATCCAGCCGAGGCCTTCGAGCGTCTTCAACTGCCGCGTCAGCGCGCCGGGATCGACCTTCAGATGCTCGACGAGCTTCTTCTGCGACAGCACGCCCGCATGCTCGTGCAGCGCGAGCAGGATGCGCCAGCGGGGCATCGGCTGGCCGACGGCCGTCTCGAACGCCGACATGAACGCGCGATAGGTGCGTCCGAACTGTTGAATCACGGCGATACGGTCTTGTTCGTTCATGCTGGGACTCCCGTGCTCACTCGGCGAGGATGACCGGTTCCTGCGGCCCTTTCAGGCGCACCGGAGGAACACGCCGTGACTGCCAGACCGACACCACCGCGATCAGCGCCGCCAGCGCCAGCCCGATGTGAATCGCCGCCACCAGCGACTCGCGCGCGGACTCGAGCAGCATCGCGCCGTCGTGGCCTGCGGCGGCCAGTTGCGCGAGCAGCGTCCGTTGCCCGTCCTGGTTGATGAGGATCTGCGGATCCGAGAGATCGCCGGACCAGCGCAGCGCGTGCGCCTTGTCGAGCGCGAGGTTCACGCCGCTCGCGTACAGCTGGCTCACGAGCGTACCGGTGAGCGCCGTGCCGATCATCCCGCCGATCATGCGCAGCGATTGCAGCAGCGCGGTCGCGATGCCGAGATGCGCGCGCCCGGCCGTCTGCTGGGCGAACACGGTGAGGTTCGGCATCACGAAGCCGAGGCCCAGGCCGCCGAGCAACATGACCACCAGCAACATCGAACGCGGCATGTTGTGCGTGGCCACGACGACGCCCAGACACGACAGCGCCAGCAGCGAAAAGCCGGAATACAGCATCAGGTTGGCGTTCTTCAGCCGCGTCACGATGCGTCCGTTCACGATGCTGCCGATCGTGATGAACACCACGAGCGGCGTGATCATCACCCCCGCATCCTTCGGCGACATGCCGAAGCCGCCCTGGAACAGCAGCGGCGCGTAGAACAGCAGCGAGAACATCGTGAAGCCGCCGAGAATCGCCAGCGTGAAGAGCGCGGCGAGCGCCGGATTGCGGAACATGTCGATCGGCAGGATGGCGTAGTCGCAGCGCTTTTCCCAGCGCCACAAGCCGAAGCCCGCCGCGATGGCGACGACGAGCAAGCCCGCCGTTGCCACGCCGAAGCCGTGCTTGGGCAACATCTCGACGAACAGTTGCAGCGCGCCGAGCGACGCCGCGATCAGCAGCGCACCGGGCCAGTCGAGCCGCATCTTGCCCTGGTGGACGACGTGCCGCAGATGCGGCAGGAAGCGCCACACGAAGAACAGCGAGATCACGCCCACCGGCAGATTGACGTAGAACACCGAGCGCCAGCCGTAATACTGCGTCAGGAAGCCGCCGAGCGACGGCCCGACCGCATTGGCGATACCGAACGCCGAGCTCATCAGCACTTGCCAGCGCAGGCGCACGACGTTGTCCGGAAACAGATCCGCGATGCAAGCGAACGCCGTGCCCACCAGCATGCCGCCGCCGATTCCCTGCAAGCCGCGCGCGAGCACCAGGAACATCATGCTGTTGGCGAGCCCGCACAGTACCGAGGCGATGGTGAACACCACGATCGATGCAATCACGAACGGCTTGCGCCCGTAATAGTCGCCGAGCCGTCCGAAGATCGGCACCGTGATGACGGAGGTCAGCAAGTAGGAAGTGGCAACCCAGGCGTAGAGGTCGAAGCCCTTGAGTTCGGCGACGATGGTCGGCAGCGCGGTGCCCACCACGGTTTGATCGAGCGCCACCAGCATGGTGACGAAAGAGACGCCCAGCATCGCCATGAGCGATTCGCGGAAGGGCAGAACCTGTCCGCTGGAGTGATGCGCGGCGGTATGTACGGCCATCTTTGAGAGCGCAACGATTGACTAGTCAACGGAACGGGCATCATAGCACGCTGTGCTCCGCTCATTCGCGTGGCACTCTACGGCTTATGCTACGTACCGAACCTATCGCAATGGAACCGACGCCGATCATCACCTCTCCGCTCTCCGCCGACGATTTCGCTGCCCTCTCTCGCGCCAAGGCGCTGCTGGAGAGTCCGTCGCTGACCATGAAACTGGCGAGTGTCGTCGGCGCACCGATCGAGAAGCTGCTCGGACGCCTGCCGGGGGCCGCGCAGGAAAAAGTCGACGAAGCGACCCAGCTTGCGCTCCGCAAGTGTCTGCAACTGGCGCTGCGGACAATCAGCAAGAGCGCGCCCTCCGGCTCGCTGCTCGCGCCGCCGCCCGACAAGCCACACAACCTGATGCACAAGCTCGCCGTCGCGACGACCGGCGCGGCGGGCGGCGCGTTCGGCCTGTTCGCGCTGCCCGTGGAACTGCCGGTCACGACGACGCTGATGTTCCGCTCGATCTGCGATATCGCGCGCAGCGAGGGCGAAGACCTGCAACGGGTCGAAACGCAGCTGCAATGCTTGATGGTGCTGGGCATGGGCGGCACGAAAGCCAGCGACGACAACGCCGATCTCGGCTACTTCATCGTGCGCAGCGCGCTGGCGCAGTCGGTGTCGCGCGCGACCAGCGAGATCGCGGCGAAGGGTTTGGGCAGCCACGGCTCCACGGCGCTCCTCAAGTTTCTGCAGACGGTCGCGTCGCGGTTTTCCGTGCAGGTCAGCGAGCAAGTGGCCGCCAAGTCGATCCCGGCGATCGGCGCGGTGCTCGGCGCCATGGTCAATACCGTGTTCATCGATCACTTCCAGCAGATGGCGCACGGCCACTTCACCGTGCGCAGGCTGGAACGCCGTTATGGTGGCGCGGCCGTCGAGCGCGCGTATCAGACCATCGAGGTGATCGGCAGCCGATGAGCGGCACGTAAGGGCGTCATCTCTTCGATGAACGCCGCCGCGCGCTTCAGCGCCTCGCTCGCCTCGGGCATGAACGGCGCCCAGATCTGGAAGATGTGCGGCACGTTGCGCCAGACATCCAGTTGAACCGCGACACCCGCGGCGCGCGCCCGCTCGGCGACGCGCGTCGAGTCATCCAGCAACAACTCCGTGTCGCCGACCTGAAGCAGCAGCGGCGGCAGGCCGGAAAATTCTCCGAACAGCGGCGACGCGTACGGATGGCGCGCATCGGCGCCGCCGAGATACTGCGCGGCCACGCGCGGAAACACCGCCGCGTGATACATCGGATCGCGGCCTTCGTTCGTCCGCATCGACGCTCCGCCGCAGGTCAGATCCGTCCACGGAGAAAAGAGCACCGCCGCTGCCGGCAGCGGCGTGCCGGCGTCACGCAACGCGAGCAAGGTCGCGAGCGCCAGGCCGCCGCCCGCCGAATCGCCGGCGAGGGCAATCGAATGCGCCGGCGTGCCTTCGTCGAGCAAGCGCCGATACGCCGCGACGCCGTCATCCACGGCGGCGGGAAAGCGATGTTCGGGCGCCAGCCGGTAATCGAGCGACAGCACGCTGGCGCGCGCCTGCGCCGCCAGCCTGAAGGTAATCGCACGATGACTGCGCGGCGAGCAGAAGTAATAGCCGCCGCCGTGAAGATAGAGGATGGTCCGCCGCGGGCGCGTCTCGTTGGTGAGCCATTCGTCACCGGACGCGTGAACCATGAGCCGCCAGCCCTTCGGCACACGGGGCGTCCACACGCGACGCGACGCATAGGACCGGGCCTGTTCGACGTCGAATTCAGGCCGCGCGGTATGCGGACGGATACGCGTGCGCAACGCCCAGCAGGCCAGCGCGCGCTGCCAGCTCATCGGCCCGCGCTCAGTTCGACGGCATGACCTGACCGCGTATCTCGCCGGTCGGGTTCTCTTGTGTGTGAATGTTGAAGTACCACTGGCCGGACATCAGGTCCGCGACCTGTTGCTCGTTGAGCGTCGCCTGGCCCTTCATGGGACTGGCAAGCGATTTCTTGTCGACCGGCACCTGCACCTTGGCGTTCTGGCCGACGGGCGCCGGACCATGAAAATGCGCCATCGTCACAGGGCCTGACAGCTCCGCATAGGTCGCGGTCCAGGCGAGGACGTGCGTGTCGGTGTCGAAGGTCGCGTCGAGCGTGCCATGGCCCTTGCTCACGCGCGGCGGAACTTCGCTCGATGGTTGCAGGTTGGCTTTCAGCGCGACAGCATCCGCATGGGCCGCGCCCGATGCAACGAGCATCAGCGCCCATGCAGCGGTCCAGCGGGCAGGCGATCGGCATGTCGAAATCATGTTTGCGCTCCTGGTGACGACCCGAGAGGCGCATCGATGACCTGCGTTCCTGCGCCCGGTGCATGTCATGGTAGTGCAATTCCGCTCGACGGCGCAGGTGGCCACGCGGTGCAATGCAAAGGCAAAGGCAAAGGGCACCCCAAGGTGCCCTCCGATGATGCCTTGCGGGCGCCGCACTCGCGGCGTGCCGCTTTACTTCATGCGGTTATCAGAAACGATGGCGGATGCCCGTGTTCACAAGTACCTGACGGCTGCTCGACGACGCGCCGAACGCGTTGTTGTAGTTGGCGATCGACGCGGTTGGGTAGAAGCCTTCCGCGCCGCCCGAGCCGATCTGCGCCACGCCTTCGACGTGGAAGTCCGTGCGCTTCGACAGCGCGTAGTCCAGCTGGATGCCGAACTGATGGTACTTGACCGTGTCGGTGCTCTTGCCGTAGCCGCTGGCCTTGGCCGTCGAGAACGTATAGGCCGCGCCGAGCGCGAGCGCCGGCGTCAGCAGATAGCGGCCATTCACTTCGTAGTTGTTGATGACCAGTGAACCGCTTTCCAGCGCCGTGTTGTCGAGACGGCTTTGCGTCCACAGGCCGCCGAACGTCATGGCCTCGATCGAGTACGCAGCGCCCGCGCCGAACGTGCGCTGACGCTGACCCGTGGCGGGACCGAAGCCGAACGTGTTGGTGAACTGTTCGCCCGTCACTGAGCCATTGGTCGTGGAGTTCACGCCGTTGGCCTGCATGTAGGCCGCGCCGAACTTCAGCGGACCATTCGTGTAGCCGGCGCCGAAGCTGTACGCCCGGTTGTCGGCGAAGCCGTTGGCGTTGTTCGAGAAGCCATAGAGGCCGCCGAACGTCAGGCCGGCGTAGTTCAGGCTCTGGTACTTGATGGAATTGGCGATGCTGAAGTCGCTGTTCAGGTTGTCGTTGCCGGCGACGTGACCGAAGTATGTGCCGCCCCACGTGCCTGCCGCACTCAGCGGACCGAGGTAGTCGACGACGGAGTCGAACTGCTTGCCGAACGTGACGGTGCCGAAGCCCGACTGCATCCCGACCCATGTCTGGCGGCCGAACGTTGCACCGCTGTCGTTCGATTGGCCGTTGTTGACGCTGAAGCCGCTTTCCACCGTGAAGATGGCCTTCATGCCGCCGCCCAGATCTTCAGAACCGCGCAGGCCCCAACGGCTTTCTTGCAGGTTGCCGCTGGTGAGGCCGCGGAAGCTCCCCTTCTGCGGCTGGCCGGCAGGCGAGCCGGTGGCAACGTTGTTCACGAATGTCATGCCCACGTCGAGCACACCGTACAACGTGACACTGCTTTGCGCGCTCGCCGCCGTCGCAAAAGATGCAGCGATGGCCGCCACGGCCGCTCCGATGAGATTCTTTTTCATGCGTGTTCCTTTGAGTGAGTCCTGCGGACCCGATGGGTTGCTTCGGCTGAACGCTTGTCGAGCGGACCAGCACCTTGCTCGCTTAGCCTCTATCCGAAATTCGGCACGGCGAAGTTTAGGGCCCGCTTTTTTTGAGAAGCCGGCAAAGGAATCGCAAAAGGCTTTTTGAATAATTCGAATAACTTATTTTCGATATGGGAAAACCCTTGGATTGCGCGCACTTAACCTAGGCGTTGTCTGAAGCGCCACCGCAGTCAGAAGGTTTGAAGTTGCGCGCATGCGACAGCGATCGCGCAGTGGTCGCGTAGTGGTCGTATGGAGACACCGCCATAGCTTCGGATTGATCCGATTGCCTGTTGCTGAATCACGCTCTTAACATCGCGCACGCCTATCACGCCGGTACGCGCGGCGCCGCATCAATCAGCGCGTTTGTTTCGCCTTTGTTTCGCCTTTGATCTGCGTTCCCTCCGCGTTCGACCGCTTGTTCTTCCTGTCATGAATCTTCTCCACGCCATGCGCGTTTTCTCGAAGGTCGCGGAAACCGAATCGTTCGGACGCGCCGCCGCTGCGCTGGATCTCTCCAATGCCGTGGTCACCCGTTATGTTTCATTGCTGGAAACGCATCTGAATACGCGCCTGTTGAACCGGACCACGCGCAGCGTGTCCCTGACCGAGGCTGGCCGTCTCTATGCAGAAGGATGCCGCGCGGTCATCGAGCAAGTGGAGGGTGTCGAGGCTTCGGTGACGAGCAGTTCCGTCGATCCGTCAGGCACGCTCAAGCTCGTGGCATCGGCCTCGTTCGCCCTGCTCGGTCTCACGCCGATGCTCGGGCATTTCCACGCGCGCTTTCCAGGCGTGAAGCTTCGGCTCACGCTGCTGCATCGTCCGGTGGATCTCGTCGCCGAGGGCTTCGACGTCGGCATCGTCACCGCGCATCAGGTCAACAGCGGCATGCTGATCAACCGGCCGTTGTTCAGGATCGGGGCGACGCTGGTGGCCTCGCCCGCTTATCTGAGCCGGAGCGGCGTTCCGGACCGGCCGGCCGCGCTGAGCCGGCACGCGTTCCTTGCGCCGTCCGCGGACATTCATGCTTCGACCTGGTCGTTTTCCGGTCCCTCCGGCGCCGTGGAGAGTATCGCGCTCGATCCAACCTACACGGTGAACAGCATGCACATGCTGCGACAAGCGGCGCTGTTCGGCATGGGCATCGCCGTATTGCCGGAGAGCCAGGTCATGCAGGACCTGCGGGACGGTTCGCTGCTGCGCCTGTTGCCGGACTACGCAATCAGGGACGCCGACACGGAAGTGTCGATTGTTTATCCAGGGCGTCGTCACGTTTCGGCCAAGACACGTTCTTTTGTCGATTTCGCGCTGGACTATTTTCGAAGCCATGAACCATCGGGTGAAGAGCGCAACAGGGTGTTGCCATCCGCTACCTCGGTTGGCATCTGACGTGGCACGTGATAAGGCACCTGAGGCATCGGTGCCTGTTGCAGACAGGAACCATCAGATCAGCGCTGCGCCTTGCGTATGAATGCGCTCGACGAGTTGCTCGCATCGTTCGATCAGCGCAAGGCCTTCCCGTTGCCGGATTTCGGCCGACTGGGCGGGCAGGTCGCGACGGAACACTTCGAGCGCATCCAGCAACGGCCGATACTGCAACACACTGGCAGCGCCGACGACCCGATGATGCCAGTCGCGCAGTTCGTCCACCGTGCCGTGAAACAGCAGCTTGCGCAGCGCGAGCAGGTCTTCGCGGAATGAGGAAGCGAAAGCATCGAGAAGCGCCCGCACAGTGACTTCGCTGCCCCATACCTGAGCCATGGCGGCAAGATCCAGTTCATCCTTGTCTTCCAGCGACGCGCCGCGGCTCGGTGGCGCGAGCATCTGCGTCTCGGTGATCACGGTTCCCGAACCGCGCCAGCGATTCAGATGCTCACGCAGCGTTGCCAGCCGCGTAGGTTTGACGAGGCAGTCGTCCATGCCCGCTTCGCGACAGCGTCGCAACTCGTCGGGCGCGGTGCTGGCCGTGATGCCGAGGATCGGCAGGCGGTGCACCGACTCGCGCTCCGCCGACCGCACCCGGCGCGCCAGTTCGTAACCCGTCATGTTCGGCATGTGGCAATCCGTAATGAGGAAGCCGTAGCGCGTGTCCGCGAGCGCCGCAAAGGCCTCCACCCCGTCATGCACGACGTCGCAGGCGAAGCCCAGCAGCGCCAGCTGATGCCGGATCAATTCCTGGTTGACCGGATGATCTTCGGCCACGAGAACGAGCTTGCCGCTGCGCAGCGCGTCCGCGCGGTCTGGCGCCGCCATCTTCGACACGCCGCCGAACACCGCGTGGGCAGCGTGCGCCTGGGCACGCACGGCGACTTGCGGCATGCCCGTGAAGGCCGCCACGCATGCTGCGCCGAGTCCGTGCCAGGAGATGGGGTTCACGCTCACGCGAATGTCGTCGTCGAGAATGCGGTAGCCGGTGGGCTTGGGCTTCTCGGTGAGGTGGATCACGCAGGCGCCCAAGGGCAGGGGCATGGCCGTTCTGTGCACGTCGCTGAGGAGGACGATGTCCGTGTTCCTGCATGCCCCGAAGCCGGGCGACACGAGCTCCGCCGGTGCGCGGCGTTGCAGCTGCAGGCCGAGCGCCTGGCCATAGTTGAGGAGCGCCTGTGCCAGCCGGTCGTCGTCGATGGCGACGATCCCACGCTTGCCGCGCAGCCCTCCCACTTGATACTGCAAGGTGTCGAGCGGCATGGTGAGGCGCACCGTCATGGCGGTGCCGACACCGACCGCGCTCTTGAGCGTCATGGTGCCGCCCATCAGTTCGACCAACCGGTTACAGATGGTGAGCCCGAGCCCGGTTCCGCCGAAGCGCCGCGTGGTGGAGGTTTCGGCCTGCACGAAGGGCTCGAACAGGCTTTCCTGGGCCTCGGCTGCGATGCCGATGCCCGTGTCCTTCACGCACAACTCGATCACCTGCTCCGTCTCGCTCTGCTCGACCGTGTACACATGCAGCGAGACATCGCCCTTGATCGTGAACTTGATAGCGTTGCTCATCAGGTTGAAGAGAATCTGCCGCAGACGCACGCTGTCGCCGCGCAAGGTGGCGGCCACCTCCGGCGCGACGTCCACGCGCACCCGCAGGCCTTTCTCATGCGCGCGGGTCGCGAGCAGGCCGACCGCGCTGTCCACCAGCTCACGCAAATCAATGGGGGTGGATTCGATCGACAGGCGTCCCGCCTCGATCTTCGAGTAGTCGAGCAGGTCGTCGAGAATGTGCAGCAGCGCGCTCGCCGAGTCCTGGATCATGCCGAGCATCTGCGACTGGTCCGAATTCAGCGGCGTATTTTCCAGCACCTCGACGAGCCCCAGCACGCCGTTCATCGGCGTGCGGATTTCGTGGCTCATCATGGCCAGGAAGTCGTCCTTGGCACGCGAGGCGGCCTCGGCAATATCACGCGCCCGCGCAAGCTCCTCCGCGCGCGCATGCTCCACGCTGGCGTCGGCCCAATAGCCGCTCCACACCACCGCGCCGTCTTCTTCGCGGTGCGCGACGAGGTCGGCGCGAATCCAGCGCGTGACGCCCTGCACGGTGGACCGGAATTCGGTATGCAGCGGCTCGAGCGTACGCGCCGACATCTCGATCTCCTCGAGCAGACGCGCACTGTCTTCCGCATGCACGTGGGTCAGTGCGTGGATGGGCTCGTCGGCCAACACGGCAACGTCCAGACCGAGCAGCTGCCGGGTGTCGCCGTCGATGTAGGGAAGACTGTATTTGCCCCGGCTCGCGCGGCGCAGCTGAAACACGACGGCCGGCAGCGAACGCGTGACGTCATGCAGACGGCGCTCGGTCTGGCGCGCGCGCGTTTCGGCGTTGCGGATGTCCGTGATGTCGATCATGGTGCCGATCACGCCAGCCCATTCGCCGTTCGAAGCCGCGAACGCCCCCGTCCAGAACAGGCCGCAGCGCGGATTATTCAGGTTGTCGCAAAACTCCGCCTCGAGCTCCTGACGCTGGCCCGTGGCGAGCGTGGTGCGAGTGAGTTCGTGCAGTACCTGGCTTTGCTCATGCCCCCAGGCCGCTACTTCGAGGCTGGTGAGCCCGAGAATGTCTCCGCGCCGCACGCCCAGCGCCTGCTCGAAGGCGCGATTCACCGCGATGTAACGGTTCTCCATGTCCTTCACGACGAGCGGATACGGCACGACTTCCATCATGGTTTGCTGGAAGCTGAGCTGGGTGCCGAGCCGCTGCTCGGTTTCGATTCGCTTCGCCATTTCCCGTTGCAGGAGGATGAGCGCGCGCAACGTCACAAAAAACACCGCCACGACGCCGATGAGCATGGGCAACAAGCGCAGGTCGGTGATGCTCACGCCCCCCTCCGCGGCATGGCCGGCCAGCGGCATCAACGAACACAGGAGCACCAGACAACGGGCAAACGACACTGACGGCACTCTCAATTCAATCCTCTCTCAAGCAAGCCGGCTTGTTCATGCTCCGGCCAGGCACCTTCCCCGCCGGTGCTCGAAGTTGGCGTGGCGTCGGAAAAATGCCGTTCTAGTCTGACGGTTATTCGCTGTGCACCGAATCAGAACCCTCCCAAATGACGCGCGGCATGGACGTGCGGCAGGCGCCGTGCAGGCACGGCTCACAAATTCAGACCAGTCCTACCTGACGGAGAAACGCGACGAGGTCCGCTTCGGATTCAAGCCCCAGCTTGCGCATGCCGCTGCGCTTCTGCGTCGCGATCGTCTTGCGGCTGCGCCCGAAATACGCGGCGATTTCGTGGATCCGCAGGCCGCGCGCATACAGCTGGAAGACCTCCCATTCGCGCCGGCTCAACACACCCGCGCGGGCGGGCGCGGCGACCGGCGCGCTGCGCAGCGAGGCTTCGATGCCGGGCGAAAGAAAACAGTTTCCCCTTGCCGCCATCGCGATGGCTTGATTCAGGCAAGGCAGGCCGTCCCGTTTGTCGATCACGCCGTCCACGCCGAGCTGAATGAGCCCCGTCAGCATGCGCGGTTGCGAAATCATGGTCATCACGATGACTTTCGGGCGCGCCTTCTGCCAGAAGAGATGTTTCAGAAAGCCGATGGAACTGCTCTCCCCCGCGATGCCGCGCATGCCGATGTCCGAGAGCACGTAGTCACAGGGCGTCGCGTCCAGCCGCTCCGCCAGTTCCCGCGTGTCCTGTGCGGTCGCGACGACCTCGACGCGCCCGTCCCGTTCCAGAAATGCCTGAACGCCCTTCACGACGACCGGATGGTCGTCCGCAACGATCGCGCGGATCGGCGTGGTGATTCCCATAGCTTCCAGCGATATGTTGAGGATCTCCGGCGCACGCCGCGAGGGCAAATGCCTGTCCCAGTGACGGCGGGCGTCTCAGGTGCGGCGTATTGAGTGCCGAAATTCAGCGCCGTCATTCAGCGCCGACCGTCAGATCAGGCCGCTGTCCGCGATGAAGCGGAACAGCGCCGCGTCGGAAGACAGATCCAGCTTGCGCATGGCCGCACATTTCTGCGCACTGATGGTCTTTACGCTGCGCTCCAGATCTCGCGCGATCTCGGTGATGTTCGCGCCGCGCGCATACCGTTCGATCACGTCGAGCTCGCGGTTCGTCAGGCGCTGCCGGATGAAGCGCGCCTGTTTCTCGCCATCGGCAAGCGTCAGCATGCGGCGGATCGTGGGGCCGAGATAGGTCTCGTTGGCCAGGACCGACACGATGGCCAGGTAGATGAGGTCGAGCCGGTCTTCCTTGCTGAGAAAGGCGTGCGCGCCGGCTTCCAGCGCCTGCTGGACGAGCGCCGCGTCGCCGTTGCGCGACAGGACGACGAGATGCACCGCGGGATAGCGCTGCGCCATATGCCGGATCATCTCGACGCCTTCGCCAAAGCGTCCCCCCGGCATGTAGAAGTCGACGATTGCCACGTCGCAGCGGGTTCGTGCGAGAGACTCGTCGAGCTGGGTGGAATTCGCGTTGCGGCTCATCACCTCGACGTTGGGGAATTGCCCGGCGAGCCGCTCAACCGCGAGAATGACGAGCGGATGGTCGTCCGCGATCGCAAGGCGGATGCGGCCGGCGCGCGCGAACACCAGCGCCTCGTCCACAAGATGCGTCGCGACCGACGTCTTTGCATCGTGCATGTCCGCCTCCGCTGCACGCGCCGGGAATCTTGCATCAGATGCCGCGGCATGGTGACAGGAGTAGTGCATCTGAACCTCCAGGGAAAAGCCGAACAGAAACGCCGCGCGGTCAGTTCAAACCGCGTGCGCGCACGAAGGCGAACAGGCCGGGATCGTTGCGCACGCCGAGCTTGTTCATGGCGTCGCGCTTCTGCCGGCTGATCGTGCGGACGTCGCGGTCGAGTTCCCGGGCGATCTCGGTGATCGCATGACCTTGCGCGAACAGGCGCACGACTTCGATCTCCCGCGGTGAAAGCGGCAAGGTTTCGGAAGGAAAGTCGGTTTCGGCCCCCGCTTCAGCCAGCGACGCCGCGAACGAGGCGCTCACGTAACGCCGTTCGACACTGGCATGACGTACGGCGCTCGCCACGTATTCGATCGGCTCGGCCTTGTTCACGAGTCCCATCGCGCCCGCATTCAGAATGGAACGCAGGATGGCGACGTTCGTGACGCTCGTCAGCACGACGACATTGACTTGCGGGAAGTCGTTCCGCACGGTGCGGATGAGACGAAGCCCATCCTTGGCGTCCGCGCCGTGTTCCGGCATGGCGAAGTCGGTGACGAGCACGTCGCAAGCGACACGCTTGAGTTCAGCCAATAAGGTGCTCGCGTTATTCGCCTGACCGACGACTTCGATTGCCTCGTCTGAATCAAGCAACGCTTTCATCCCGACAAGGACGAAGGGATGATCATCGGCCAGCATTACGCGAAGTTTCAAAGGGCCCTCATGCTGTTTATCTGATTAACCGCTCTTGTCTGAACGAGCTTTTGAATTGCATCAAAGTCAATGCCTTACCTGAAATTCCGAATCAGTCCGGAATCACTGCCTGTTAAAAAAACTATAAGCCGTCGCTTTTTTGACCAAACAACGCTGTATCGCTGCATTGAAAGCTTGCATGTCCGTTCCATGGTTGGTTTCGAGATATTAGCTTTCAAGATAGAACGCGGGTATGCCCACGACCATCAGATTATTCCGATTGACCGAATTTACTTTCCGCTAATGGAAAAAATGGCGTTGCTTCATCGTCGGCGGGTTTCCAGATTAATACGGCACGATAAAAAAAGGGAGAACTCAGCCCCAAATTCAGAAGACGACGCAAAAATAAAAAAAACCGTGTTCTGGCGACTTGCCATTTCTCAAGCGGATTCGGGAGGTAACGGCCTTACCGCGTGTACCGCGGCGCTTTGCCCGCCACTTGGCACGCCGCCAAGAAAACAAAACCCCGCACCAGGGCGGGGTTCTTTGCTACAGATTGAAGACGCGATGTCAGAAGGGGATATCGTCGTCCATGTCGTCGAAGCCGCCGCCGGCCGGCGCGCTCGGACGGCCCGAGCCACCGCCGCCGCCCGCCCCGCCTGCGCGCCCGCCCGCAGGCGCACGTCCGCCGCCACCGCCACCGCCACCGCCACCGCCGCCGGAGCGTTCTGCCGGCGCACTGCGGCTATAACCGCCGTCATCGCCGCCGCCCGCGCCGCCGCGTCCACCCAGCATCTGCATCTGGTCGGCGACGATTTCGGTCGAATAGCGCTCCTGTCCCGCCTGATCGGTCCACTTGCGCGTGCGGATGCGCCCCTCGATATACACCGACGAGCCCTTCTTCAGGTACTCGTTGACGATTTCCGCCAGCCGGCCGAAGAACGCAACGCGATGCCACTCCGTCAATTCCTTGAACTCGTTGGATGCCTTGTCCTTGTAGCGGTCCGTGGTGGCGAGACGGATGTTGGCCACGGCGTCGCCGCTCGGGAGGTAGCGGGTTTCGGGGTCGGCGCCCAGATTGCCCACGAGAATGACCTTGTTGACTGATGCCATGATTTCTCCGGTAGATACCTTGCTTGCTGTCGGCCGCGCACTGCTCCGGGCGATTCCGCATCGGGCGGATCCGGTTGCCGCGCGCCGGCCAGATTCGATGATTCGCTAATTCGGCTACGTTACTGCGCTCAGGCCGCCCGCTGGCTCCGGCGCGGCGGCGGCTTCATCCAGGCCGCGACCAGCAGCCAGGCGCACACCAGCGCGGAACACGCGAAGAACACCGCGCTCGGCCCGTCCAGCTTCAGCAGCCAGCCGCCGACGACGCCGCCCAGCGCGAGCCCGATGGATTGCGTCGTGTTGTACACGCCGGCTGCCGCGCCCTTCCTCGTGCCGGGCGCGAGCTTCGACACCAGCGACGGCTGCGAAGCCTCCAGCACGTTGAAGCCGAGGAAGTACACGAACAGAATGGCGGCCACGGACCACAGCGTATGCGGAGCCACGCCCAATAACAATTGGCCGATCAGGATAAGACCAATCGCGCTTAGCATGACGGCCTTCATTTTTCCACGTTTCTCGGCGACGATGATGGCCGGAACCATCATGACGAAGGCGAGCCCCATGACCGGCAGGTAGATTTTCCAGTGCGACGCGACTGGCAGGCCGCCGGCTTCGAGAATGCGCGGCACGACGAGAAACAGCGCCGTCTGCGTGGCGTGCAGCACCAGCACGCCGAAGTTGAGACGCAACAGTTCGACGTTGTGCAGCACTTCCGCGAACGGTGCCTTGACGTGGACGGGGTGCGCGGGCGGATCGGGCACGATCCACAGCACCACGCCGACCGCGACGATGGACAGCGCGCCAATCACCGTGAACAGTCCGCTCATGCCGACCCACTGGAACACGATCGGCGCGCCGACGATCGCCACCGCGAACGACACGCCGATGCTCCCGCCGACGATCGCCATGGCCTTGGTGCGGTTCTCTTCGTGCGTGAGGTCCGCGATGAAGGCGATCACCGCGGAGGACACCGCGCCCATGCCCTGGATCACCCGTCCCGCGATGATCCAGGCCATCGAATGCCCCACCGCCGCGACGAAGCTGCCGAGCGCGAACACCAGCAGCCCGAAGGCGATGACCGGCTTGCGGCCGAGCTTGTCGGAGACCCAGCCGTAGAAGATATAGAGCATCGACTGGGTGACGCCGTAGGCGCCGAGCGCGATGCCGACGAGCAGCACGTTGTCGCCGCCCGGGAGCGTTTTCGCGTAGATCGAAAACACCGGCATGATCATGAAGAGTCCGAGCATGCGCAGCGCGAAGATGGCGGCGAGCGACACGGTCGCGCGCAGCTCCGGCGCGGAGAGACGTGTGGACGTGGCAGACGGATTGGACATCAGGAACGGAAAAGGTGAGGAGTCGGGTCTGGCCTGGCCCGGGGCGCAGCCAGGCACGGCCGCCTTGTTCTTGCTTGAAACGGCACTATATGGAACGCATTGCTTGCTTGGCTTGCCGTCGCTGGATGAAAAGCCCCGCGATCCGGCCGCGCCGCTGGCTCTGAAAGCGCTGCAGTCCGGCAAGTCCCCGCGCCAGCCTGCTGATGGGCGTCCGACGGGTTCTCCACGAGTTTGGCACTCCGGGAGCCCGGGCCGCGCCCGCTAAAAGTCGTTATAGTAGCAGGTTTGGCCCCCCTCTCTTTACGCCCGGCGCCGTCAGCGCAGCTTGCCTTTTGAGGTTTGCAAGGCTTGCCTGCATGCCTGCCCCGGGCCGCCGGAGAACGCTGAACCCGCTGCTGGATCACTCGAAGAACCCCGGAACAAACTCGTGGAAGAAATTCGCATTCGTGGGGCCCGCACCCACAATTTGAAGAATGTCAGTCTCGACTTGCCGCGCCACAAGCTGATCGTGATCACCGGGCTGTCCGGGTCGGGCAAGTCGTCGCTGGCGTTCGACACGCTCTACGCAGAAGGCCAGCGGCGCTATGTGGAAAGCCTGTCGGCGTACGCGCGGCAATTCCTGCAGCTGATGGAAAAGCCGGACGTCGATCTGATCGAAGGGCTCTCGCCCGCCATTTCCATCGAACAGAAGGCAACGTCGCACAATCCGCGCTCCACGGTCGGCACGGTCACGGAGATTCACGACTATCTGCGTCTGCTCTACGCACGGGTCGGCACGCCGTATTGCCCGGACCACCTGATTCCGCTCGAAGCGCAAAGCGTGTCGCAAATGGTCGACGCCGCGCTCGCGCTGCCCGAGGAAACCAAGCTGATGATCCTCGCGCCCGTCGTGGTGGACCGCAAGGGCGAGCACGTCGAGCTGTTCGAGGAAATGCAGGCGCAGGGCTTCATTCGTTTCCGGATCCGCTCCGGCGGCGGCACCGCGAACGAAGGCGTCGCGAAGATCTATGAAGTCGATTCGCTGCCGAAGCTCAAGAAGACCGACAAGCACACCATCGACGTCGTGATCGACCGCCTGAAGGTGCGGCCGGACATGAAGCAGCGGCTCGCGGAATCGTTCGAAACGGCGCTGCGCCTGGCCGATGGCCGCGCCATCGCGCTGGAAATGGACACCGAAAAGGAAAAGCTCTTCAGCTCGAAGTTCGCGTGCCCGATCTGTTCGTACTCGCTGCCGGAACTCGAACCGCGCCTCTTTTCCTTCAACAACCCGATGGGCGCGTGCCCCGAATGCGACGGCCTCGGCCAGATCACCTTCTTCGATCCGAAGCGGGTGGTCGCGCATCCGTCGCTGTCGCTGGCGGCGGGCGCCGTGAAGGGCTGGGACCGGCGCAACCAGTTCTACTTCCAGATGCTGCAGAGTCTCGCGGCGTTCTATGAGTTCGACATCGACGCGCCGTTCGAGGATCTCCCCGAGAAGGTGCGCAAGATCCTGCTGTACGGCTCGGGCAAGCAGTCGATTCCGTTCTCTTACATCAACGAGCGCGGGCGCGCCTCGGTGCGCGAGCATGCGTTCGAGGGCATCATCCCGAACCTCGAGCGGCGTTACCGCGAGACGGATTCGGCGGCCGTGCGCGAGGAACTCGCGAAGTACCAGAACAACCAGCCCTGCCCGGCCTGCGACGGCACGCGGCTGCGTCGCGAGGCGCGCTTCGTCAAGGTCGGCACGGAGGACCAGGCGCGCGGCATCTATGAAATCAGCGGCTGGCCGATGCGCGACACGCTCGGCTATTTCCAGACGCTGCGCCTCGAAGGCGCGAAGGGCGAGATCGCGGACAAGGTGGTCAAGGAGATCGTCGCGCGGCTCTCGTTCCTGAACAACGTCGGGCTGGATTATCTGTCGCTGGAACGCAGCGCCGAGACGCTGTCCGGCGGCGAGGCCCAGCGCATCCGGCTGGCGTCGCAGATCGGCTCGGGGCTGACCGGCGTGATGTACGTGCTCGACGAGCCGTCCATCGGGCTGCATCAGCGCGACAACGACCGGCTCATCCATACGCTCAAGCATCTGCGCGACATCGGTAATTCGGTGATCGTCGTCGAGCACGACGAGGACATGATCCGCATGGCGGACTACGTGGTCGACATGGGCCCCGGCGCCGGCGTGCATGGCGGCGTGGTGGTCGCGCAGGGCACGCCTGTCCAGGTGCAGAAGGATCCGAACTCGATCACCGGCCAGTATCTCTCCGGCAAGCGGACGATCGGCTATCCGGCCGAGCGCGCCGCGCCGGACGAACGGCGGCTGCGCATCGTCGAGGCGCATGGCAACAATCTGAAACGCGTGACGCTGGATCTGCCGGTGGGTCTGTTGACCTGCGTGACCGGTGTGTCGGGATCGGGCAAGTCCACGCTCATCAACGACACGCTCCAGCATGCGGTGGCGCAGCATCTGTACGGCTCGGCGACGGAGCCGGCGCCGTATGAATCGATCGAAGGTCTCGAGCATTTCGACAAGGTGATCGCCGTCGATCAATCCCCGATCGGCCGCACGCCGCGCTCGAATCCCGCCACCTACACGGGCCTGTTCACGCCGATCCGCGAACTGTTCGCGAGCGTGCCGGCGGCCAAGGAGCGCGGCTACGATCCCGGCCGCTTCTCGTTCAACGTCAAGGGCGGACGCTGCGAAGCCTGCCAGGGCGACGGCGTGCTGAAGGTGGAAATGCACTTTCTGCCCGACGTCTACGTGCCCTGCGACGTCTGTCACGGCAAGCGTTACAACCGCGAGACGCTGGAAGTCCAGTACAAGGGCAAGAACATCCACGAGGTGCTGGACCTGACGGTGGAAGCCGCGCACGAGTTCTTCAAGGTGGTGCCGGTGGTCGCGCGCAAGCTGAAGACGCTGCTCGATGTCGGTCTCGGCTATATCCGGCTGGGCCAGTCGGCGACCACGCTGTCGGGCGGCGAAGCCCAGCGCGTCAAGCTTTCGCTGGAACTGAGCAAGCGCGACACGGGTCGGACGCTGTATATCCTGGACGAACCCACGACCGGATTGCACTTTCATGACATCGCGCTGCTGCTCGAAGTCATCCATCGCTTGCGAGATCAGGGCAACACGGTGGTCATCATCGAGCATAATCTTGACGTGATCAAAACCGCCGACTGGGTCATCGACCTCGGTCCGGAAGGCGGCGCGGGCGGCGGGCAGATCATCGCCCAGGGGACGCCGGAGCAGGTCGCGAAGTCGAAGGCGAGTTTTACCGGCAGGTACCTGGCACCTTTGCTGCAACGGCCCAAATCGGCGGCGTAAGTTTCGCCCCCGGGCCACGGCGCCGGGGGCCGCGCCGCTCGCGCAACAGGCCGTCGAATCAGCCGCGCACGGCGCGGCGCGGACAACCGTCGTTAAGCAGCTGGGGATAAGGAAACGCAGTCATGGCGAAGCGCAACGAAGCGGCCAACGAGGAAGCGCGAGTGCGGGACCTGCCCACGCGCCACGTCAGGCTGACGAGCGACATGAGTTTGCCGAAGCTGTCGGCGGTCGAGATCGGCAGCTATTTGCTGGCGCTCACGGCACTGTTTTTTACACTCAAGCTGCAACTGCTCGGCGGGCTGCTCGCGGGCATGCTCGTGTTCCAACTGGTTCACATGATCGCGCCGGTGATCGAGCGCCACGTTGTCAGCCGCGGCGCGCGCCTGATTGCGGTCGGGCTGATCTCGGCGATCATCGTCGGCGCGCTGACCGGCGCGACCATGGCTACCATCCAGCATCTCGAGCACGATTTCCCGAGCCTGCAAAAGCTGCTCGACCAGTTGATGAGCATCACGTCGAGCGCGCGCCTTTCGGTGCCGGACTGGCTCGCGAACTATCTTCCGGTCGATGCCGGGCAGATGAAGGACAAGGCCACCGAGCTGATGCACAAGCACGCCGAAATGCTCCAGCAAGGCGGCAAGGAGATGGCGCGCGGCTTCGGGCATATCGTGATCGGCATGATCGTCGGGGCGATCATCGCGGTCAGCGCGCCGCGCACCGCGCACCATCGGCTGCCGCTGTCCACTGCGTTGGTCGCACGCGTGTCGCGCTTCTCCGACGCCTTCCGCCGCATCGTGTTCGCGCAGATCAAGATCTCGGCGATCAACGCCGTCTTCACCGCGCTCTATCTGCTGGTCGCATTGCCGCTGTTTCACGAACGCTTGCCGCTGTCGAAAACGCTGGTCCTGCTCACCTTCATCGTCGGCCTGATGCCGGTGATCGGCAATCTGATCTCGAACACGATCATCGTCGGGATTTCGCTGTCGGTGTCGTTCGGCACGGCGGTGGCGTCGCTCGCGTTCCTGATCCTGATCCACAAGCTCGAATACTTCCTGAATGCGCGCATCATCGGCGGCCAGATCGAGGCGCGCGCCTGGGAATTGTTGCTGGCCATGCTCGCCATGGAAGCCGCCTTCGGCATTCCAGGCGTGATCGCCGCGCCGATCTTTTACGGCTATATCAAGCGCGAGCTGATCTATTTGCGGCTCGTGTAATTCCCGAGCCCGAAAAAGAAAACGCCCGCAAGACATACCTTGCGGGCGTTGTGCTTTCTGGAGGCGGCGGGCGAATCAGCGGAACACGACCGTCTTGTGTCCGTTGAGCAGGATGCGATGCTCCGCATGCCACTTCACCGCGCGCGCGAGCGTCACGCATTCGACGTCACGGCCAATCGCCGTCAGTTGCTCCGGCGTCATGTTGTGGTCCACGCGCTCCACTTCCTGCTCGATGATCGGGCCTTCGTCGAGATCCGAGGTCACGTAGTGCGCGGTCGCGCCGATCAGCTTCACGCCGCGGTCAAACGCCTGGTAATACGGCTTCGCGCCCTTGAAACTCGGCAGGAACGAGTGATGGATGTTGATTGCGCGGCCGGCGAACTGGTCGCACAGTTCGGGCGAAAGAATCTGCATGTAGCGCGCGAGCACCACGAGGTCGGTGTTGTGCTGCTCGACGATTTCCAGCACGCGCTTTTCCTGGGCGGCCTTGCCTTCGGGCGTCGACTTCAGCAGCGGCAAATGATGGAACGGAATGTCGTAGCTCGCCGCGAGCTGATAGAAATCCTTGTGATTGGACACGATCGCCGGAATCTCGATCTGCAACTGGCCGGTGCGATAGCGGAACAGCAGGTCGTTCAGGCAGTGGCCGATCTTCGACACCATGATGACCACGCGCGGCTTCACCGACGCGTCGTGCAACTCCCAGGACATGCCGAACTCGTCGGCGAGCGTGCTGAAGGACGTGCGCAACGCGTCGATGCCCGGATCGCCGCCGACTTCCTGGAAATGCACGCGCATGAAGAATTCGCCGGTGCGGCTGTCGCCGAACTGCGCGGAATCGAGGATATTGGCGCCGAGATTGAACAGGAAGCCCGACACGGCATGGACGATTCCCGGACGGTCCGGGCACGACAGTTTCAGATAAAAGCTATGTTCGGTCGACATGACCTGTCCTCGTTCATTGGATTCTTGATGTTCACCGCGCGCTGTTCGCGGCGGCCGGCGCGAACAGCGTGGCGATGCCCTCGCACGCGTCCTCGTCGATCCACTGGCGGCGCAGCATGCAATCCAGCGTGGCGAGACTGGCATCGACCGTGAACGCGCCGTCTTCTATCCAGCGCGCGACGTCCGCGATGCGCGCGAGCCGGTGTTCGCCGACTTCGCCGTCCTGGTTGCGCGGCGCGAAATCGGGCGGCAGAAGAAGATCGTAGACGAAGATCTGTTCGGCTTGCGTGCCTTCAGGCAGCGATTGCAACACGTGCAAGGTGCGGCCGGGCTCGGCGGTTTGGGCAAGCTCGGCGCTCATGCCGGCCTCTTCCCAGCATTCCTTCACGAGCGTCGGCATCAAACCGAGTCCCCAGCCGATGCCGCCCGCAACGACGTTGTCGAGCATGCCGGGATCAGTCGCCTTGGTGTCGCTGCGGCGCGCGATCCACAGTTCCGGCGCGCGGTCCGCGTATTTTACGATGCCGTTCAGATGCACCGCGTAGGTCATCGTGCCGAAGAAGCGCGACGCCGCCCGCTCGATGAACGCGAGCGGCGCGGCGTCGAAGTCGTTGCGGATCGCGTAGGTCTCGTCGCGCCAGCCGGGAATCCGGCCTTCGGCGTACAACGCGCCGATCACCGCGCCGAGCGCGGCGCTGCGTGTGTTCACATCGGCGAGGGCGGGTTGCAAGCGCACCGTGGCCGCGTCGAACTGGAACACTTCGGGCCAGCGACGCAGTGCGGCGACATCGGGATGGCGAATCCAGCCGGCTCGTTCATCGCCGATAAGAAATGGAGCGTGCGCGGCGGCGTCGAAACGGCGCGCCGCGTGGATGGCGGGCAGTGTCATGAGCGAGGAATAAAGCGGGTCAGTCGCGCAGTGCGACGCGAATGCCGAGCGCGATGAAGGTCACGCCGGCGAGGCGGTCGAGCCACACGCCGACGCGCGGCCGGCGCGCCAGCCACGCGCCGATCATGCCCGCGCCGATGCCGAACAGCGAGAACACGACCACGGTCTGCAGCATGAACACGCCGCCGAGTTCGAACATTTGCAGCATCACGCTTTGCGCGCCATGCGGATCGACGAACTGCGGCAGGAACACGATGAAGAACAGCGTGACCTTGGGATTCAGCAGATTGCCGATCACGCTCTGGCGGAACACTGTTGCGAGCGGCTGGCGCGGCCGTTCATGCGCGTTGGCAAGCCCGTGGCTCCGCAACGCCTTGATGCCGATCCATACCAGATAGGCCGCGCCCGCCAGTTTGACAGCCTGGAACGCGAGCGGCGACGAGCGCAGCAGCGCGGCGACGCCGAGCGCCGCGAGCGTCGTGTGGAACAGAACGCCGCAGGCGAAGCCCAGCGCGGCGACGAGTCCGGCGAGCCGTCCCTGCGAAATGCCGCGCGCGAGCACTTGCAGATTGTCCGGTCCGGGCGCGACGGTGATCGCCACCGACGCCGCGAGAAACAGCAGGAAGTGGGGCATCTCAATGTCCCCCGAACTCGCACACGGTGTAGAGCGGCACGCCGTTATCACGCAGGAGCTTCGAGCCGCCCAGGTCCGGCAGGTCGATGATCGCCGCCGCCTCGACCACTTCGGCGCCGAGCCGTTCGAGCAGGATCTTGCCGGCCATCATCGTACCGCCGGTCGCGACCAGATCGTCCACGATCACGACGCGGTCGCCCGGCTTGCAGGCGTCCTCGTGAATCTCGACGGTCGCGCGGCCATACTCGAGCTCGTACGACTGCGACAGCGTCCGGTACGGCAGCTTGCCCTGCTTGCGGATCGGCACGAAGCCGAGGCTCAGCTCATACGCCAGAATCGGCCCGATGATGAAGCCGCGCGCGTCCATGCCGGCAATGACATTGATGTCCTCGTCGATATAGCGCTGCACGAACAGGTCGATCAGCGTGCGCAGCGCGCGGCGGTCCTGCAGCACGGGCGTGATGTCGCGGAACTGCACGCCGGCCTGCGGCCAGTTCTCGACGGTGCGCACGCGCTCCTTGATGAAACGCGCGGCGTCGCGCTCGGCGTTCGAAGAGGAAATGGACATGATTTCTCCGGTGTTCGCGCCGTGAGGCCGCGCTCGCCCGTGACTAATAGGAAGACAACGCGGGAAACTACGCCGCCCGACGATGTCGCGAGAGCCGTTCCTCGGCCTGCGCCAGCTTTTCGGGCAGGCCGCGCAGCACGACGATGTCGTTGGCGCGCAACTTGGTTTCAGGATCGGGCGCGACACCCCGGATACCGTGGCGCCGGATCGCCGTCACCTCGACCCCGCGGCCGACCAGCCCCAGATCGTCAAGCGAATGGCCGACCGCCTCCGAGTTCGCGTCGATCGGTACGGATTGTAGCCGGACCTGCTCGTGACTATCGTCGTCGTCATCATCGTCGGCGCCGTGGAAGTAGCCGCGCAGCAGGCTGTAGCGCGCATCGCGCATTTCCTCGACGCGCCGCACCACGCGCCGCATCGGCACGCCCATCAGCACCAGCGTGTGCGACGCCAGCATCAAACTCCCTTCCACGATCTCCGGGATCACCTCGGTTGCGCCCGCGGCCGTGAGCTTCTCGAGATCGGCGTCGTCGACGGTGCGCACGATCACCGGCAAGGTCGGCGCGAGTTCATGGATGTTGTGCAGCACGCGCATCGCCGACGGCGTATTCGCATACGTGATCGCCACCGTCGCAGCACGATGCAGGCCCGCCGCCAGCAGCGACTCGCGGCGCCCGGCGTCGCCGAACACCACGGATTCGCCCGCCGCCGCGGCCGCGGCCACACGGTCCGGATCCAGATCCAGCGCCACATACGAGATGCCCTCCTGCTCCAGCATGCGCGCAAGGTTCTGCCCGGCCCGGCCGTAGCCGCAGATGATCACGTGGCCGCTCTGCTTGAGGCTCTGCGTCGCGATCTTGGTCATCTGCAACGATTGCAGCATCCATTCCGTCGACGAAAGCCGCAGCACGATCCGGTCCGCGTTCTGGATGATGAACGGCGCGGCGAGCATGGACAGCAGCATCGCGGCGAGGATCGCCTGGAGGATGGTGGAATCGACCAGATGTGAATCCAGGATCAGGTTCAACAGCACGAAGCCGAACTCGCCCGCCTGCGCGAGACCGAGACCCGTGCGCATCGCGACGCCCTGCGGCGCGCCGAACGCGCGTGACAGCGCGGTGATCATCACGGCCTTGAGCAGGATCGGCACGACGAAGAAGCCGAGCACCAGGAACGGATGCTCCCAGATCACGCGCGGATTCAGCAGCATGCCGGTGGTCACGAAGAACAGGCCCAGCAGCACGTCGCGGAACGGCTTGATGTCTTCTTCCACCTGATGCCGGTACGGCGTCTCGGCAATCAGCATCCCGGCAATGAACGCACCGAGCGCGAGCGACAGCCCGAACTTGTCGGTGATGAAGGCCGCGCCGAGCGTCACCAGCAAGAGGTTCAGCATGAACAGTTCTTGCGAGCGGCGCCGCGCGACCAGGTCGAACCAGCGCGTCATGAACTTCTGGCCGATGAACAGCAGCACCGTCAGCGCGACGACGATCTTCACCGCCGCGATGCCCAGCCACATCGCCAGCTGGGACGAGTTGCCGTTGCCGAGCGCCGCGATGATGATAAGCAGCGGCACCACGGCCAGATCCTGGAACAGCAGCACGCCGAAGATGTTGCGGCCGTGCTCCGATTCGAGTTCGAGCCGCTCGGCGAGCAGCTTGCTGACGATCGCCGTGGACGACATCGACAGCGCGCCGCCCAGCGCGAAGCTCGCCTCCCACGACATCTCGATCCAGAAATGCGCAATCCAGCCGAAGATCATGGCCAGCGCGATGGTGGCCCCCACCTGGCTCGCGCCGAGTCCGAACACGATGCGCCGCATCGAGCGCAATTTGGACAGCGAAAATTCCAGGCCGATGGAGAACATCAGGAACACGACGCCGAATTCGGCGAGGTGCTGCGCGCGATCCGTGTCTGGCGCGATGCCGGCCGCGTGCGGGCCCACGATGATGCCGACCGTCAGATAGCCGAGCATCGGCGGCAGGTTGAAATAGCGAAATACCACGACGCCCACCACTGAACACAGCAGCAGCAGCAACGTCATTTCGAGCGGAGAAATCATCCGTCTAGCGTCCTCGTTCGGCAGTGTGCGGCAGCGCGGACGACCTTGCGCTGCGGCGTCTTGGAAGAGCCCGGGACGGCGGGGCTCGCGGGGGCGGATAGGCGGCGGCGCGCCACGCGCCGGGCGGCGCGGCGGAGAATCGCCTTTGCTATACTCCGCGCATGATAGCGAAAATCAATGGCGACCGGGCGCTGGCGCTGGCTCGCGATGTAATTCAGATCGAAGCCGACGCCGTTCGCGGCCTCTCTCCTCTCCTCGACGAAAATTTCATCAACGCGGTCGAAGTCCTGCTCGGCTGCCGCGGCCGCGTGGTCGTGTCGGGCATCGGCAAGTCGGGCCATGTCGCGCGCAAGTTCGCTGCGACGCTCGCGAGCACCGGCACGCCCGCCTTCTTCGTGCATCCGGCCGAAGCCAGCCACGGCGACCTCGGCATGGTCACCGCCGACGACATCTTCATCGCGCTGTCGAACTCGGGCGAAACCGAGGAGCTCGTTGCCATTCTGCCGCTCATCAAGCGTCTTGGCGCAAAACTGATCGCGATCACCGGCCGTCCCGAATCGAGTCTCGCGCAACTGGCGGACATGCATCTCAACGCACGCGTCGACAAGGAAGCGTGCCCGATGAATCTCGCGCCCACCGCCAGCACCACTGCCGCGATGGCGCTCGGCGACGCGCTCGCCGTCGCCGTGCTCGACGCGCGCGGTTTTGGCCCCGAAGACTTCGCGCGTTCGCATCCGGGCGGCGCACTCGGCCGGCGCCTGCTGACCTACGTGCGCGACGTCATGCGCACCGGCGACGAAGTGCCGCGGGTTTCACTCGATGCAACCGTTTCGGACGCGCTGTTCCAGATCACGGACAAGCGCATGGGCATGACCGCCGTGATCGACAGTGAACAGCGCGTACACGGCATCTTCACGGACGGCGACCTGCGCCGGATCCTGCAACGCGACGGCGACTTCCGTTCGCTGCGCATCGCCGATGTCATGACCCGCAACCCGCAGACCATCGCGCCGGATCATCTCGCGGTCGAGGCCGTGGAACTGATGGAGCGTTATCGCATCAATCAGATGCTGGTCGTCGACGCCGACGCGACGCTGATCGGCGCACTGAACATGCACGACCTCTTTTCCAAGAAGGTGATCTGATGGCGCAGCAGCCGTCTTCCATGCCATCGGCCGGCGCGAGCGCTGTCGAGCGCGCAAGCCGTCTCCGTCTGATGGTGTTCGACGTCGACGGCGTCTTCACCGACGGCAGTCTTTATTTCACCGCCGAAGGCGACGCGATGAAGTCGTTCAATTCGCTCGACGGCCACGGCGTGAAGATGTTGCAGTCGGTCGGCGTGCAGACGGCGATCATCACGGGCCGCCAGTCCGGCATCGTCGCGGCGCGCGCGAAGGAACTGGGCATCACGCATCTGTATCAGGGCGTGGCGGACAAGACGGTCGCGCTGGCTGAATTGCTCGACAAGACCGGCATCCCGGCCGGCGACTGCGGCTACATGGGCGACGACTGGCCGGACTTGGCCGTGATGCGCCGCTGCGGCTTCGCGGCCGCACCGGCGAACGCGCATCCGGATGTGATCCAGCGCGTGCACTGGGTCGCGCAGTCGCGCGGCGGCCACGGCGCGGTGCGCGAGGTCTGCGACGCCATCCTGCGCGCGCAACACCGCTACGACGACCTGCTCGCCGCGGCGCTCGGGGGCTGACGTCATGCAGCGCCCAGGAAAACTCGCCTCGCTGCTGCCGCTCCTCGCGATGGCCGCGCTCGCGGGTGTCACGTACTGGCTGTTGCAGGCCACGCTGCCGCCGGCGGCGCAGGCGCCGGAGCAGCCGAAGCGCCATACCCCCGACTATTTCGCGAACAACTTCTCGGTGTCCGAACTCGACGCGACCGGCTCGACGCAATACCGTCTGACGGCGAAGTCGATGGTTCACTATGAAGACGATGAAATCAGCGACCTGACGCTGCCCGCGCTGCGCATGTTCCAGCCGCAAAAACCGACGGTCACGGCCACCGCGCAGCGCGGCACGGTCAACGGCGACGTGTCGGTTGTCGATCTCTACGACAACGCCCGCATTCTGCGCGCCGCTGGTTACGGAGATCCGCAGATGCAGGCGGATTCGCAGCATTTTCGCGTGCTGGTGAACGACGATGTCATCGAAACGGAAAAACCGGTTAGACTTCAGCGCGGTCCGTCCGTAATGACGGCCGATGGCATGAACTACAACAATGTGACCCGGGAAATGAAGCTCTTCGGTAACGTGCGCGGCTCGATCGCCGCCTCGGATATCAAGGGCGGCGCATCCAAGTGACCCGGCACTCCCATCCGAATTGTGACTGCATGAACGAAAGGTTCCCTCGTCCCGATGGCGGCTCCGCGCGCGCCACGCACGCGCGCCGCATGGCGCTACCCATCGCGCGCTTCCCGCGACTCCCGGGAGCCGTGCTGTGCGCCGCCCTCGCGGGCTTCATCGCGTTGACGGCAGCGCCCGCGCATGCGGAAAAGGCCGACCAGGACAAGCCGCTCAACATCGAAGCGGACAACATGTCGTATGACGACCTCAACCAGAAGAACATCTTCACCGGCCACGTCGTCGCGACCAAAGGGACGATCGTCATCAAGGCCGACCGCGTCGATGTCACGCAGGATCCGCAGGGCTACCAGTACGCCACCGGCACGTCCACCGGCAACAATCTTTCGTACTTCCGCCAGAAGCGCGACGGCGTGAACGAGTACATCGACGGCAACGCGGTGCGCATCGATTACGACGGCAAGAACGATTTCACGAAACTCACGACGCGCGCCACCGTGCGCCGCCTGCAAGGCCTGACGAACGTACAGGACGAAGTGCACGGCAGCGTCATCACCTACGACGGTCAGAAAGACTTCTATACGGCGAGCGCCGGCAAGGACGTCGCGGGCCCCGGCAATCCAAGCGGCCGGGTGCGCGCCATGCTCGCGCCGCGCTCCGGCGGCGCCGCGCCGCTGAACGGCCCGCCGGCCACGCTGACGCCGTCGAACACCATTCAAGGAACGCCGCAGCAGTGAACGCGCCCGCCATGCCCCACCGTCAGCCGGAAGGCCAGTCGAGCTCGCTCGTCGTCCGCAATCTGAAGAAGCGCTACGGTTCGCGCACGGTCGTGAAGGACGTCTCGCTCGACGTCAAGAGCGGCGAAGTGGTCGGCCTGCTCGGGCCGAACGGCGCGGGCAAGACCACGTCGTTCTACATGATCGTCGGCCTGGTGCCGCTCGACGCCGGCGAGATCCACCTCGACGGCAACTCGATCAGCCTGCTTCCCATTCATCAGCGCGCCCACCTTGGGCTGTCGTATCTGCCTCAGGAAGCGTCGGTGTTCCGCAAGCTCACGGTCGAGCAGAACATTCGTGCGGTGCTCGAGTTGCAGACCGACGAGTCCGGCAAGCGCCTGTCCAGGGACGCCATCACGCAGCGCGCCGAAGCACTGCTCGACGAACTGCAGATCGCTCATTTGCGCGAGAACCCGGCGCTGTCGCTGTCAGGCGGCGAACGCCGGCGCGTGGAAATCGCGCGCGCGCTCGCAACGAATCCGAGCTTCATTCTGCTCGACGAGCCTTTCGCGGGCGTCGATCCGATCGCCGTGCTGGAAATCCAGAAGATCGTGAAGTTCCTGAAGCAGCGCAACATCGGCGTGCTGATTACGGACCATAACGTCCGCGAAACGCTCGGCATTTGCGATCACGCGTATATCATCAGCGACGGCAGCGTGCTCGCGGCGGGTGCGCCGGGCGAGATCATCGAGAACGAGAACGTGCGGCGCGTCTATCTCGGCGAACACTTCCGCATGTGACCGCGTTACCGTGCATCACGTGTGCAGCGTGAAGCGTGAAGCGCAAGCAGCAAAACTTACGTGCCGCCTCTTGGGCGGCACGCGTCTTTCTGGATTCGCCGCGAGGTTTCGCGCGCGTGGCAAACTCTCTACAATGAAGAAAACCTTGCCATGAAAGCCAGCCTCCAACTCCGCCTCTCGCAGCATCTTGCGCTGACCCCGCAACTGCAGCAGTCGATCCGGCTGCTGCAGTTGTCCACGCTCGAATTGCAGCAGGAGGTCGCCATGGCGATCTCCCAGAATCCGCTCCTCGAGAACGAAGACGACTGGATCGCCAGCCCGCTGCGGGTGGCGGCGGACGGTTCGCTCATCGCGGCCCCCGCGTCGTCCAGCACTCCGGGCGACTCGATGATGAGCAATGGCTCGTCCTCCAGCACGTCCAGTTCCGAACGCTCGGAGAACAGCGAGCCTCAGGGCGTCGACGAGTACAACGGCATGGGCTCGGACAGCAGTTCGGACACGAGCTCGTGGAATCTGGAAGACTACGGCCGCTCGAGCAACGCCTCGGACGACGACGACCTTCCGCCGCTGCAGATCCACGAGTCCACCACCACGCTGCGCGATCATCTGACCGCGCAGTTGCGCATGACTTCGGCGAATCAGCGGGATCGCGCGTTGATCACGTTCCTGATCGAGTCGCTCGACGAAGACGGTTATCTGACTTCGTCGCTCGACGAAATCCAGGCCGATCTGCCCGACGAACTCGAAGTCGAAATCGACGAACTGAGCGCGGCACTCGCGTTGCTGCAGAGTTTCGATCCGTCGGGCGTCGGCGGACGGTCGGCATCGGAATGTCTGAAGCTGCAATTGCTGCGGCTGGACGCGTCGCCCACGCGCACGCTGGCGCTGGACATCGTCACGAACCATCTCGAATTGCTCGCCGCGCGCGACTTCACGCGTCTGCGCAAGCAGCTCAAGGCCAACGACGACGCGCTGCGCGACGCGCACGTGCTGATCAAGTCGCTGGAGCCGTTTCCAGGCGCGGCGTATGGCAAGAGCGAGGCGGATTACGTGGTGCCGGATATCCTGGTCAGGAAGACCACTGGCGGCTGGACCGCCGAGCTGAATCCGGAGATCGTGCCGAAGCTGCGCATCAACCATTTGTACGCGAATATCCTGCGCAACAACCGTGGCGATCCCGGCAGCGGTTCGCTCCGGCAGCAACTGCAGGAAGCGCGCTGGCTGATCAAGAATATTCAGCAAAGATTCGAGACGATCCTGCGTGTTGCGCAGGCTATTGTCGAGCGTCAGAAGAACTTTTTTGCACATGGCGAAATCGCCATGCGCCCCTTGGTTTTGCGGGAGATTGCTGATACGCTGGGTTTACACGAGTCGACGGTTTCTCGTGTGACAACCGGGAAATACATGCTCACCCCGTTCGGGACGCTCGAGTTCAAGTTCTTCTTCGGCTCACACGTCTCGACCGACACAGGAGGCGCGGCATCGTCCACGGCGATCCGGGCCCTCATCAAGCAACTGATAGGAGCGGAAGAACCCAAAACTCCTCTTTCAGACAGCCGCATCGCCGAATTGCTGGCGGAACAAGGTTTTGTGGTTGCGCGGCGCACTGTAGCCAAATACCGCGAAGCGCTCCGAATTCCGGCAGTGAATCTGCGCAAGTCTCTATGACCCGTCTCTGTAGTCCATTGCATATTGCGATGGGCGTTGACCGGCCGTCCCGCGAACGCGCGCACGAGCCGGCCGATGCGACCCGTTTTCCAAGCGCATTCGGTTGAAGCGCTGAGGGATCGCACCGCGACCGGCATCGGACGAGCTTCGTGGCACACGGCCACTAGCTTGGAGAGCAACTATGAATCTGAAGATCAGCGGACATCACCTCGAATTGACGCCTGCGTTGCGCGAGTACGTGATCACGAAGCTGGACAGGGTGCTCCGTCATTTCGATCAAGTTATCGACGGCAACGTTGTCCTCTCGGTCGACAATCATAGGGAAAAGGACAAGCGCCAAAAGGCGGAAATCAACCTGCACCTGAAGGGCAAGGACATTTTCATCGAGAGTTGTGACGCTGATATGTACGCGGCGATCGACCTGATGGTCGACAAGCTTGATCGCCAGGTCATCAAGCACAAGGACAAGATCCAGGGCCACGCGCACGAATCAGTGAAGTACCACGTGGAGCCGCAGAGCATTGAAGCGCCGTCGCCGTAAGACTGACCGATGCAGCGTCGTTCAGGCCCGCCGCTCGAATGAGGGCGGACGAATTTGGAGGAAAACCTCGAATCGTCTGACACGCGCCTGACGGAGTTGTATCGAACAGAAGCCGCCTTGCCTGGCGGCTTTTTTGTTGCATTTTGGCTGTGATTCGCCCAAGCCATTGATTTTCAGTGTTTTGTACTGCACATTGGATCGCCAAGCGTACGTTTGCGCGGCGCACCATCGCGGTAAGGCCTGTTCTATAATGGTCCGGTAATTCTTCGGGGCCACACGACCGGCACGCTGCAGGGGACCGCCGTCAGCGCACTTTCCGTTTCACAGCCGTGAGCGCTTTCAGACAGCAGCCACGATGAGGAGCTATCAGGCCACGCATCAGCCTGCCAACATGAATCGTTTAGCCAAATTTCTTCCCATCGAGAACGTCGTTCTCGGACTGTCCGTTACCAGCAAGAAACGTGTATTCGAGCAAGCGGGCCTGATCTTCGAAAATCAGAACGGTATCGCCCGCAGTATCGTCACCGACAACCTCTTCGCTCGTGAAAGACTCGGCTCGACCGGCCTCGGCGAAGGCGTCGCCATTCCTCACGGCCGCATCAAGGGACTCAAGCAGCCGCTCGCCGCTTTTGTGCGCCTGGCCGAACCCGTCGCGTTCGAATCTCCCGACGGCCAGCCGGTCTCCCTTCTGATCTTCCTGCTCGTGCCCGAACAGGCCACCCAGCAACATCTGGAAATTCTCTCGGAGATCGCGCAACTGCTCTCCGACACCGAGGCGCGCGAGCGTCTGCACAAGGAAGAAGATCGTGAAGCGCTCTATCAAGTGCTCACGCAGTGGCAACCGTAACAGCCGCACGAACCCGGCGGAGCCGCGTCCAGAGCGCATCCGTCCTGCTTTCGCATGGGACGCGCCTCGCTTGCGTCAGGCTTCTGGGGCACAATCGGTCAAAAGCAGCGCCATGCAGCGTATCGAAGCAACCCGCTTCGTCGTCAAGCGAAGGCTGCTCCCGGCTTCCAACGGAGTTCCGGCCTCATGGATACGTCCAGCATCAACGCCCAAAGTATTTTCGACGACAACGCCGCCACTCTGAAGCTCAGCTGGCTCACGGGGCATGAAGGCTGGGAGCGCGGTTTCTCGAGCGAAACCGTGGCGAACGCGACGTCGAGCGCCGATCTCGTCGGCCACTTGAACCTGATTCACCCGAACCGTATCCAGGTGCTCGGCGACGCCGAGATCAACTACTACCAGCGCCAGTCCGACGAAGACCGTTCGCGCCACATGGCCGAACTGATCGCGCTCGAACCGCCGTTCCTGGTGGTCGCGGGCGAAGTCGGCGCGCCGCCGGAACTGGTCCTGCGCTGCACGCGCTCGTCGACGCCGCTGTTCACGACGCGCATGTCAGCGGCGGCGGTCATCGACAGTCTGCGCGCCTACATGTCGCGCATCCTCGCGCCGCGCGCGACCTTGCATGGTGTGTTCATCGACATCCTCGGGATGGGCGTGCTGCTCACCGGCGACTCCGGTCTCGGCAAGAGCGAACTGGGCCTGGAACTCATCAGCCGAGGTCACGGGCTGGTGGCGGATGACGCCGTCGATTTCGTGCGGCTCGGCCCGGATTTCGTCGAAGGGCGCTGCCCGCCGCTGCTGCAGAATCTGCTCGAAGTGCGCGGCCTGGGCCTGCTCGACATCAAGACCATCTTCGGCGAGACCGCCGTGCGCCGGAAGATGAAACTGAAGCTGATCGTGCAACTGGTGCGCCGTCCCGACGGCGAATTCCAGCGCCTGCCGCTGGAGAGCCAGAGTGTCGACGTCCTGGGCCTCCCGATCAGCAAGGTGACCATTCAAGTGGCCGCGGGCCGCAATCTCGCCGTGCTGGTGGAAGCCGCCGTACGCAACACGATCCTGCAACTGCGCGGCATCGACACCTTGCGCGACTTCATGGATCGGCAGCGGCTCGCCATGCAGGATCCCGACAGCCAGTTTCCCGGCAAGCTGATCTGAAGCGGTCGCGAACTGAAGATCGCAGTCACCGCCGTGATCATTTCGCGGCCGAATTCGAATCCAGAGCAGGTGCTAAGATTAAGCGAACGAGCCGATTTCCATGCGTATCATCCTGATCACCGGCATCTCCGGTTCCGGCAAGTCCGTTGCCTTGAACGCGCTGGAAGACGGCGGCTACTACTGCGTCGACAACCTGCCGCCGCGTTTCCTGCCCGAACTCGCCGCCCATCTCGCGAAGGAAGGACAGAGCCGCCTGGCGGTTGCCATCGACGCGCGCTCCAGCCTTTCGCTCGATGAAGTCCCGAGCATCATCAACGCGCTCTCAGCCCAATACGACCTGCGCGTGCTCTTTCTGAACGCGAGCACGCAGTCGCTCATTCAACGCTTTTCGGAAACGCGCCGGCGTCATCCGCTGTCCGGTCCGCCGATGCGCGAAGCCGATGTCGGCCTGCTGAACTCGCTGGCCGAGGCGATCGAGCGCGAACGCGAACTGGTCGCCGGCCTCGCGGAGTACGGGCATCAGATCGACACCAGCAATCTGCGCGCGAACGTGCTGCGCGCGTGGGTCAAACGCTTCGTCGAAACCGACGCGGCCGATCTCACGCTGATGTTCGAATCGTTTGGCTTCAAACGCGGCGTGCCGCTCGACGCCGATCTCGTGTTCGATGTCCGCACGTTGCCCAATCCGTACTACGACCGCGAGCTGCGCCCCTTCACCGGCCGCGACAAGCCCATCATCGACTTTCTCTCCGCGCAGCCGCTGGTTGGCGAGATGATCGAGGACATCGGGGCGTTCGTCGGCAAGTGGCTGCCGCGTTTTCGAGACGACAACCGCAGCTATCTGACGGTTGCGGTCGGTTGCACGGGCGGACAGCATCGTTCGGTATTCATCGCGGAAGCGCTTGCCGCGCGTTTTCGCGACCAGGCCAATGTGATCGTGCGGCATCGTGACGCGCCCATCCCGGTGGATGGCGACGCGGTTCACGCGCGAACCTGATCGCCGCATCGGCGATCCACCCTGGAGGGACGCGATGTCTTCGATTCCCGCGAATCCGGTTTTGGACGATCTGCCGCTGTTTCCGCTTCACACCGTGCTGTTTCCCGGCGGCCTGCTGCCGCTCAAGATCTTCGAGGCGCGCTACCTCGACATGGCGCGCGCCTGTCTGCGCGAACAATCGCCATTCGGCGTCTGCCTGCTGAAAAGCGGGCATGAAGTTGCTTCTCCGGGCGATCCGTCGGTGCCGGAACCGGTCGGCTGTCTTGCCGAGATCGCCGAATGCGATGTGGATACCTTCGGCCTTCTGCTCGTGCAGGCGCGCGGCACGGCGCGCTTCAAGCTGATCGATCATCGGGTCGAACCGAGCAACCTGCTGGTGGGCACCGTGCGGTTGCTGGAAGAGGACCAGCCGTTGCAGGGCGCCGAAACGCTGGCCAAGTTCGGCGCATGCGCGGAAGTGCTGGAGCGCATCATCGATACGATCAGGGAGCGCGAGCCGCAGAATCTGCCGTTCGTCGAACCCTTCCTGTTCGACGATCCCACCTGGGTATCCAACCGCCTCTCCGAAATCCTGCCGATCCCGATGCGCGCCCGCCAGAAGCTCATGGAACTGATGGATGCCGGCGCCCGCATCGATGTCGTGCATCACTACATGCAGCACCATCAGCTGCTCTGACACTTCACTACGTCTCAGAGCAGCGAACCGCTCAGCGCGTCGAGCAGCTTGCGCACGGGCGCGGGCACGCCGTACGCTTCGATCCGTGCAAGCGGCGCCCATACGGTTTCGACGTTCATCGCCTCGAGCGGCGCACCACGCGCGACGCCGATACGCGGCTCGATATCGAGCTTGAAATGGGTGAACGTGTGCGTCATCGGTGCAAGACGTTGTAACTGCTCAGCGCCGCCGAAGCGCTGCGCAAGCGTCGCGAGCGCCGTCTCGTCGGCCGCTTCGGGCAGGCTCCACAGGCCGCCCCAGATACCCGTGGGCGGACGCTTCTCCAGCAGCACCGCGTCGCCGTCCTTCAGTACCAGCATCCAGGTCTTGCGCGTCGGCACGGTCTTCTTCGGGCGAGCGGTGGGCAACTCGCGCTGACGCCCCTCGACCTTCGCCACGCAATCCGCCATGAACGGACACCGCGCGCAATCGGGCTTGCCGCGCACGCACAGCGTCGCGCCGAGATCCATCAGACCTTGCGTGTAGGCGGTCACTTCATCCGGTTTCGCTGCATCCGGCAGCAGCGATTCGGCAAGCGTCCATAACACGTTCTCCACACGCTTTTCGCCCGTAAAGCCTTCGACGCCGAATACCCGCGCCAGCACGCGCTTCACATTGCCGTCGAGAATGGTCGCGCGCGCGCTGAACGCAAACGACGCAATGGCCGCCGCCGTCGAGCGGCCGATGCCCGGCAGTTCGGCCAGCTCCTCCACCGTTTGGGGAAACGCGCCGCCATGCTCGTATGCGACCGCCTGCGCGCACCGATGCAGGTTGCGCGCCCGCGAGTAGTAGCCGAGGCCGGCCCAGAGCGCCATGACGTCGTCGAGCGGGGCATCGGCGAGCGCCGTCACCGAAGGAAACCGTTCGAGAAAGCGCGCGTAATACGGAATGACGGTGGACACCTGCGTCTGCTGCAGCATGATCTCCGACAGCCAGATGCGATACGCGTCGCGCGTGTTTTGCCACGGCAGGTCGTGGCGGCCGTGAATGCGTTGCCACGCGATCAGGCGCGTGGAGAAATCGGTGAGAGCGAGCATCGGAATCAGCGTTGGCAGCGCGGGCAGAAGTAGGTGGAGCGTTGCCCCTGGACGATCTGTCTGATCGGCGTGCCGCAGACGTGACACGGCAGGCCCGCGCGATCATAGACGAAGTAGTCGAGCTGGAAATAGCCCGATTCGCCATTGCTGCCGACGAAATCGCGCAAGGTGCTGCCGCCCTTCTCGATGGCGGCGGCGAGCGTCACGCGCACCGCGTCGGCGAGCAGATCGTAGCGCACGAGCGAGATGCGTCCGGCGGCGGTCGTCGGGCGGATGCCGGCGCGAAACAGGCTTTCGGATGCGTAGATGTTGCCCACGCCCACGACGATCCCGCCCGCCAGCAGCGCCTGCTTCACCGACACCTTGCGCCCGCGCGTCTCCCGGAACAGCAGCGCGCCCGAGAATTCCGGCGAGAACGGCTCGACGCCGAGACTCGCGAGCAGCGGATGACCGGACACGTCGCCATCGGCGCGGGGATGCCAGAGAATCGCGCCAAAACGGCGCGGATCGCGAAAGCGCAGGATGAAATCGTCGAACACGATATCGACGTGATCATGCTTCGCGGCGTCAGGCGGACGCGGTGTGTGGCGCAGGACGCGCAGCGTGCCGGTCATGCCGAGATGAACGATCAGCCAGCCCTCTGCGGTTTCGAACAACAGGTACTTGCCGCGCCGTTCGACGCGCTCGATCTTCAGACGATCGAGCGTCTTCGGCAGGTGCGCCGGGATCGGCCAGCGCAACGCCGGGGTACGGACTTCGACATGCTCGACGCGCCTCCCGGCGACATACGGTTCGATACCCCGGCGGGTGACTTCGACTTCTGGCAGTTCGGGCATTTGTGTGGAGTGAGACTTGCTGGGGCGTTGTGCCGGTATTTTAGCGACCGCGTTACAATCGACCGAAACATCGTCTGGAATTCCATGAACTCGTTCGTCATGAAGCTGTTTGCGAAGCGTCAGGCCGGCTTGGCGCAATCGTTCGCCATGCCCATGTCGCGCATCGCCGGCGCCGTCGCGCTCGCGATGTCGGCGCTTGCGTTCACGCCCGTACACGCTCAGGAACCCAATGCTTCACCCGTTCCAAGCGCAACCTCCGCTCCAAGTCCCGACGATCAGGCCGACGCGCAAAACGCCGCCGAGCTGCTCACCGCGCCGGTCAGCGGCAACGAAGCGCAGGACCTGCCGAACGTATCGATGTCCAGCCAGATCGTTTTCCAGGTTCTGGCGGCCGAAGTCGCCCTGCAGCGCGGCCAGCCCGCGCCCGCATTCCAGACTTATCTCGCGCTCGCCCGCGACACCCACGACCCGCGTTTCGCTCAGCGTGCAACCGAGATCGCGATCGCCGCGCAAAGCCCGAACGACGCGCTCACTTCAGCACAACTCTGGCAGCAGTTCGCGCCGCATTCGGAGCGCGCCTCGCAACTGAGCGCGTCGCTGCAGATCGTCGCCGGCAAGCCGGAGGACGCGAAGCCCACGCTCGAACGCGAACTCGCAAAAGTGGCGCCTGCGCAGCGCGGCGAAGCGCTGTTGTCGTTGCAGGCGCTGCTGGCGCGCGGGCCGAACCGTGTGGGCGGTCTGAATGTCCTGAAGGACCTGATCGCCAACGACCAGGACCGGCCCGAAGCGCAACTCGCGCTCGCCCGCCAGCAACTGCTCGCCGACGATCAGCCGGGCGCGAAAGCCTCGCTCGAAAAAGCGCTGCAACTCAAGCCGGACTATCTGCCCGCCGCGCTGACGCTTGCACGCATGGGGCCGCAGGAACGTCAGGAAGGCATCGCTTCGTTCGAGAAGTATGTCGACAAGAACCCGAAATCGCATGATGCACGGCTTGCGCTGGCGCAGCTGTACTTGTCGGCCGACCGGCTCGACGACGCGCAGAAGCAGTTCGAGATCATGCGCAAGAACGACGCGAAAGACCTGACGCCCCTGATGGCGCTCGCGCTCATCAACATCCAGAAAAAACAGTTCGACAAGGCGCAGGATTACCTGAACCAGTACGCGAAGGCCGCGGAGAACACGCCCGGCGCGGACCCGGGACAGGCGTACATCTACTTGGCGCAGATGGCGCTGGAACAGAAGAACGACGACGTCGCGAGCCAGTGGCTCGACCGCATTCCGCGCACAAGCCAGCAATACCTGCCCGCGCAGATCACGCGCGCGCAGATTCTCGCGAAGCAGGGCAAGGTCGACGAAGCGCGTGCGCTGCTCGGCAATCTGCAAAGCTCCGACCCGCGCGACCTCGCGCTGCTTGCGCGCACGGACTCGGCCATTCTGTTCGAGGCGCATCGCTATCCGGAAGCGGAAGCGAATCTCGCGAAGGCCGTCGCAGCCTTTCCCGACGATCCCGACCTCATCTACGACTACGCAATGGCCGCCGAGAAGAACGGCCATTTCGACGTGATGGAAACGCAGCTGCGCACGTTGATGCGCACGCAGCCGAACAATCCGCAGGCCTACAACGCGCTCGGTTATTCGCTGGTCGATCGTAACCAGCGGCTCGACGAAGCGGTGAAGCTGATCGAGCAAGCGGTCGCGCTCGCGCCCCACGACGCCTTCATCATGGACAGCCTCGGCTGGGCGCGCTTCCGTCAGGGCAATGCGGCGGAAGCGGAGAAGATCCTGTCAAGCGCCTACAAGATTCAGCCCAATGCGGAGATCGGCGCGCATCTGGGCGAAGTCCAGTGGAAGTCCGGACAGCAGGACGAGGCGCGCGCCACATGGCGCCAGGCGCAGAAGCTCGAACCGGACAACGACACGCTCGTCAAAACGCTCAAACGACTTCAGGTAAACGATCTTTGATGGCATTCGACTTTCTCGCCGGCGCATCCCTTCGACGCGGTGCGCTCGGCCTCGCAACCGTACTCGCGATGTCCGGTTGCGCACTCCAGCCGCGGCTTCCGACGACGTCCAGCGCCAGCACGTCCCTTTCGACGCAGACGAGCCGTGACTATCACGGCCGCTTCGCGGTGCAGTACAACGATCAGAACGGCGTGCAGCGCAACGCGTATGGCAACTTCGACTGGCAGGAAACCGGCGACACCGTCACGCTGCAACTGCGCAACCCGCTCGGCCAGACGATGGCCATCGTGACGTCGTCGCCGTCGCTCGCCACGCTCGAACTGCCAAACCGGCAGCCCGCCAGCGCCGACAACGTGTCGCAGCTCATGCAGAACACGCTGGGCTTCGCGCTGCCGGTGGAAGGTCTGCGCTACTGGCTGCAGCCGTCGGCCGCGCCCACTTCACGCGCGCAGACGACGCTCGATCCCGAAGCGAACAACGGCCGTCCGAAGGAGATCAAGCAGGACGGCTGGACGATCGACTATCTGGCCTATGCCGACGCGCCCGCAAGCGGCGTCAAGCGCGTGAATCTCTCGCGCAGCGAACCGCCGCTCGACATCAAGCTGGTGCTCGACCAGTAACCGCTTCGCACCTTGTCTGAAACCCGCATGTCCGCACCCCACGATTCGCTCCGTGACTGTCTCGCGCCAGCGAAGCTGAACCTCTTCCTGCACATCACGGGACGCCGTCCGGACGGGTATCACTCGTTGCAGACGGTTTTCCAGCTGCTCGACTGGGGTGACCGCCTGCACTTCACACGGCGCGACGACGGCGTCATCCGCCGCAAGACGGACGTGCCGGGCGTCGCCGAATCCGACGACCTCGTGATGCGCGCCGCCCGCCTGCTTCAGCAGCACACGGGCGTGCAGCATGGCGTGGATATCGAGATCGACAAGCGCTTGCCGATGGGCGCGGGCCTCGGCGGAGGGAGTTCCGACGCAGCCACAACTCTTTTGGCGTTGAATCGTCTCTGGGGTGTTGATCTTTCGCGTGAGATTCTGCAGAATCTCGGCCTGCAACTCGGCGCGGACGTGCCGTTTTTTGTCTTCGGGCAAAATGCTTTCGCAGAAGGAGTTGGTGAGACGCTGCAAGCAGTAAAACTGCCGCAACGTTTCTTCCTGGTGGTGAATCCTGCTGTCCACGTCCCAACCGCGGCGATTTTCTCCGAAAAAAGCTTGACACGGGATACGAAAGTCGCCACAATGATGGACTTTCTTGCACAGCAAAGGTCAGACACTAACTGGCCAGACAGCTTCGGTCGGAACGACATGCAGGCTGTAGTCGCAGGAAAGTACGCGGAAGTTGCGCAAGTGCTCGAGTGGTTTTCCAATCTCGCGCCGGCGCGAATGACCGGATCTGGAGCAAGCGTGTTTGCCGCTTTCCCTAGTCGAGCCGAAGCAGAAATGGCGCAAGTCAAACTGCCGGAAAGCTGGAAGAGCGTGGTAACAGCAAGTCTGGATTCTCATCCTCTCTTCGCTTTCGCGTCATAAGGTTTTGTTTTGCCGGGACTGTCCTACACTTCCCGGCGAAGCTCAAAGTTAGTGTAGGGGAGTCGCCAAGTTGGTCAAGGCACCGGATTTTGATTCCGGCATGCGAGGGTTCGAGTCCTTCCTCCCCTGCCATTCTTTTTCTCGCGTTTTTCCTCTCGCCCCCAGCCGCAGACAGGTGCACGATGAGCAGTGACGGCCTGATGGTTTTTACTGGCAACGCCAATCCCGCGCTTGCACAGGAAGTCGTCAAAATCCTTGGAATCCCACTTGGCAAAGCGATGGTCAGCCGTTTCTCCGACGGCGAGATCATGGTCGAGATTCAGGAAAACGTTCGAGGCAAGGACGTGTTCGTGCTGCAGTCCACCTGCGCACCCACGAACGATAATCTGATGGAACTGATGATCATGGTCGATGCGCTCAAGCGCGCATCCGCTGGCCGGATCACCGCAGCCATTCCCTACTTCGGTTATGCACGTCAGGATCGCCGTCCGCGTTCCGCGCGCGTGGCCATCTCGGCGAAGGTCGTCGCGAACATGCTGGAAATTGCCGGCGTCGATCGCGTGATCACCATGGACCTTCACGCCGACCAGATTCAAGGCTTCTTCGACATCCCCGTCGACAACATCTACGCGACGCCCGTGCTGCTCGGCGACCTGCGCAAGCAGAATCATGACCATCTGCTGGTCGTGTCGCCGGACGTCGGCGGTGTGGTGCGCGCGCGTGCGCTCGCGAAGCAACTGAACACCGACCTCGCGATCATCGACAAACGTCGTCCGAAAGCGAATGTCGCCGAAGTGATGAACATCATCGGTGAAGTCGAAGGCCGTACCTGCGTCATCATGGACGACATGGTCGACACCGCCGGCACGCTGTGCAAGGCCGCGCAAGTGCTGAAGCAGCGCGGCGCCAAGCAGGTTTTCGCCTATGCCACCCACCCGGTCCTGTCGGGCGGCGCGGCGGCGCGCATTACGGCGTCGGAATTGGATGAACTCGTCGTGACGGACACCATTCCGCTCTCGGCCGAGTCCCTGGCGTGCGCGAAGATTCGCCCGCTGTCGAGCGCAGGTTTGCTTGCGGAGACGTTCTCGCGCATCCGGCGCGGCGATTCGGTGATCTCGCTGTTCGCCGAAGGTTAAGCAGAATTGGCGAAAAGACGCGAAGCCTCAAGCTTCGCGTCTTTTTGCATGATCGGTGCGGACGTACGAAGGTTCGCGCCGCTTGTTGTGGGATCACACCTTTTCGATGATCCCGGTTTCCCTGCCTGGTCGCGGGCAGATAGAGGAGTCAAACATGAAAGTCGTCGCTTTCGAGCGTAGCAAGCAAGGTACGGGTGCGAGCCGCCGCCTGCGCAACTCGGGCAAGACCCCGGGTATCGTGTACGGTGGTGCTGCGGATGCTCAACTGGTCGAACTCGATCACAACGCGCTGTGGCATGCCCTGAAGAAAGAAGTGTTCCATTCGTCGATCCTGGAACTGGAAGTGGCCGGCAAGTCGCAACAGGTTCTCCTGCGCGACGTGCAATACCACCCGTTCAAGCAGTACGTGCTGCACGTGGACTTCCAACGCGTCGACGCGAACAAGAAGCTGCACACCAAGGTGCCGCTGCACTTCATGAACCAGGAAACCAACCCGGCCGTGAAGCTGGCGGGCGCGGTGATCAGCCACGTCGTGACGGAACTGGAAGTGGAATGCCTGCCGGCAGACCTGCCCGAGTTCCTGGAAATCGACCTGGCCAAGATCGAAGCCGGCCAGACGATGCACGCCAAGGACATCACGCTGCCGAAGGGCGTGAGCCTGACGATCGCCGTCGACGCAGAAAACCCGGTGGTAGCTTCGGCGACCATTCCGGCTGCCGTCGTGTCGGAAGAGTCTGGCGAAGCAGCCCAAGGCGAAACGCCGGCTGCCGAATAAGCGTCTTTATCGCTATCCTCTCGATCCGTCCGCAAGGGCGGTCGACGTGACCCGCCGGTGCGCAAGCCCGGCGGGTCTTTTTTTGGCTATTGACCAAGCGGGCCTTCGGGCTTGCGCTGATTCGACATGATCAAGCTGATCGTCGGCCTGGGCAATCCAGGCGCCGAATACACCGCGACGCGGCATAACGCGGGCTTCTGGTTCGTCGACCAATTGGCGCGCGACGCCGGCGCCACGCTGCGCGACGAACGCCGCTTCCACGGTTTCTACGGCAAGGGACGCCTGCACGGCCACGAAGTGCATCTGCTGGAACCGCAGACCTTCATGAACCGTTCGGGGCAAGCGGTGGTCGCGCTCGCGCAGTTCTTCAAGATCCTGCCCGACGAAATCCTCGTCGCGCACGACGAACTCGACCTGCCGCCCGGCACCGTCAAGATGAAGCTCGGCGGCGGCAGCGGCGGCCACAACGGCCTCAAGGACATCTCCGCGCACCTGTCGTCGCAGCAATACTGGCGCTTGCGCATCGGCATCGGGCATCCGCGCGATCTGATTCCCGAAGGCGCGCGTGCGGGCGCGAAGCCCGATGTCGCCAACTTCGTGCTGAAGCCGCCGCGTCGCGAAGAGCAGGACGTGATCGATCAGTCGATCGAGCGCGCGCTTGCCGTGATGCCCTTTGTCGTCGCCGGGGAAACCGAGCGCGCCATGATGAACCTGCACCGTAACCCCTGACTGGAGCCGACCGTGAGCCGTTTCTGGAGCGACATCGTTCATCGACTGACGCCGTATGTACCGGGCGAACAGCCCGCGCTGGCGCATCCCGTCAAACTGAATACCAACGAGAATCCCTATCCGCCGTCGCCGCGCGTGCTCGAGGCGATTCGCCGCGAGCTTGGCGAGGACGGCGCGTCGTTGCGCAAGTATCCCGATCCAACCGCACGCGCGTTGCGAGAAACCGTTGCGCGGCATCATGGCCTGCGCGTCGAGCAGGTGTTCGTCGGCAACGGTTCGGACGAAGTGCTGGCGCATGCGTTTCAGGCGCTGTTGAAGCATGAGCGGCCGATCGCCTTCCCCGACATCACCTACAGCTTCTATCCGGTTTATGCGCAGTTGTACGGCGTCGAGTACCGGACGATTCCGCTAAATGCGGACTTTGCCATCGACGTCGACGATTACCGCGCGCCGAGCGGCGGCGTGCTGCTGCCGAATCCGAACGCGCCGACCGGCCGTGCCCTGCCGCTGTCCGAGATCGAGGTGCTGCTGAAGGCGAATCCGGATGTGCCGGTGATCGTCGATGAAGCGTATGTGGATTTCGGCGCGGAATCGGCCGTGAGTCTGATCGACGCCTATCCGAACCTGCTGGTCGTGCAGACGACATCGAAGGCGCGCTCGCTGGCCGGCATGCGCGTGGGCTTCGCATTCGGCGATGCCGGGTTGATCGAAGCGCTGACGCGCGTGAAGGACAGCTTCAACTCGTATCCGCTCGACCGCTTGGCGCAGGTCGCGGCGCAGGCCTCCTACGAAGATCCGCCGTGGTTCGCGCAATGCTGCGCGAAGGTCGTCGCGAGCCGCGAAACGCTCGTGGTGCAGCTACAGGAATTGGGTTTCGACGTCCTGCCGTCCGCTGCGAATTTCGTATTCGCGAGGCATCCCACGCACGACGCCGCGACGCTCGCCGCCGCGCTCAAGACCCGGGAGATCTTCGTGCGTCACTTCAGGCTGCCGCGCATCGACCAGCATCTGCGGATTTCGATCGGCACGCCGGCTGAATGCGATGCGCTCGTCGCAGCCTTGAAGGAAGTGATCGGCTGAGCGGAGGAAGGGCTTACTCGCCCTTCGCCGCCATCAACGCGCGATATTTGACGAGCAATTGTTCCGGCGTTTCGACGTGCGCCGGATCGCGCGGAATGCATTCGACGGGACAGACCTGCTGGCACTGCGGCTCGTCGTAGTGGCCGACACACTCCGTGCATTTGTTCGGGTCGATCACATAGATCTCGGGACCCATCGAAATGGCGTCGTTCGGGCACTCGGGCTCGCAAACGTCGCAGTTGATGCACTCGTCGGTGATGATCAAAGACATGCTTCACTCTCTTGCGCCGGGTCTCGCACCGGCATGAAACCCGCGCGCCCGGTCGTCCGGGTGGCGGGTCCGGCGCATCAGGGCGCCGCGGAATCCTTCTGAGACAGGATAACCACTTTATCGGTCAGCCGCTTTTCCACCGACGGGAACACGAACTTGCTGACATCGCCACCGAGCTGCGCAATCTCGCGCACGATCGTCCCCGAGATGAACTGGTATTGATCGGACGGCGTCATGAACATCGTCTCGACGTCGGGCAGCAGATAGCGGTTCATGCCGGCCATCTGGAATTCGTATTCGAAGTCCGACACGGCGCGCAAGCCGCGCACGATGACGCGCGCGTTGTTCTTGCGCACGAAGTCCTTCAGCAAGCCGGTGAAGCTGCTCACCTGCACGTTCGGATAGTGACCGAGCACGTCGTGCGCGATATCCAGCCTTTCCTGCAGCGAGAAAAACGGCTTCTTCGCCCGGCTGTCCGCCACGCCCACGACGAGCTGATCAAAAATGCTCGATGCGCGCCGGACGATGTCCTCATGCCCGCGAGTCAGCGGGTCGAACGTTCCCGGATACACGGCGACAACCATGGGCTTCTCCTCTTCCAATTGACCTTGGGCCGCGTCGTTGCGACGACCTGTTCTGCTTCAATTCCCGCATGACCGGCTGCGCCAGTTTGGGGAACGCGCATTATTCCTCATTTTGGCGGCGCAGCAAATGATAGCGAACCGCACCTGCCTTGCCGTCGCGCACCACCGACCAGCCGGCCAGCGCCTCGATCTGCGACACTTCCAGCACATCGCCGCATTCGACGTAGAGCGCGCCGTCGGCGTTGACGAGCGACGCCGCCACGTCCAGCGCGCGCAAGAGCAGCGCCTGATCGCCGAACGGCGGATCCAGAAAGACGACGTCGAAGCTGCCGGGCGCGAGGCTCGCGGCCAGACGCAGCGCGTCGGCTTCGGCGATCTCGATGTTACGTGCGCCGAGCTTCGCCTGGTTCGCGCGCATCTGCGCTGCGGCCTTCGCGTTGCGCTCGACCATCAGCACGCGCTGGGCGCCGCGCGACGCTGCTTCGAAGCCGAGCGCGCCGGTGCCGGCGAACAGGTCGAGACAGTGCTGTCCGCTCATGTCCTGGCCCAACCAGTTGAAGAGCGTCTCGCGCACGCGGTCGGGCGTGGGACGCAGGCCGTCGAGATCGAGCACCGGCAGCGGCGTGCGCTTCCAGTCGCCGCCGATGATGCGGATGGTGTGAGGTTTGCCGCCGCGCGAAGGCGTATGGCTGGGCAGGACAGAGCGAGTGGTTGAGGAGCGAGGCATGAGGCAACAGGATTCGATTTCGGGCGCGCAGTCTTCGTCAAGCTTGCGTTTATTTGCGTTTGGTTTTCGTGCGCATCGAGCGCCCACGTTACCACAGCGGCCCGTGGTGCCGCGAACCGTGCGCTTGCGCCCCGGAAAGGGCTCCCCGCGCCTGATAAAATACGCGGCTTCCATCCCTTCGCGCGGGCTTGCCGGCGAGGCGCCCGACAGGCGCACGTGACAGGCCGACGAATGACGCGCGCATCATCGCCAGACACCCATGTTCAGCTTCTTCAAGAAATTCAAAAAGCCGGCTGACGAGCCGCTCGACACGCCCGAGGACTTGTTGCCCGAGGCGTCCGGCGAGGAAGAACTGTCCGACGCCGAACTCGAACGGCAAGCGCTCGCGGCGGAGGAAGCGCTGCAGGATGAACCTGCTGCGGCGAAGGCACCACCGGCACCTGTTGCGGCTCCGGCTTCTGTTGCGGCTTCCGCACCGGCCCCAGCACACAGACCCGCCCCCGTCCAGCCCGTCGCCCCGCACGCCGAAGACGCGAAGCCCTATTGGCAAGGCCGCACGCAGTCGCAATGGTCACGCGGCCCGGAAACGGATCAGGCGAGCGAGGAAATCGTGCCCCCGCCCGAAGCCGACCCGGCCGCCAGGAAATCCTGGCTCTCGCGTCTGCGTCACGGCCTGTCGAAGACGAGCTCCAACCTGACGGGCATCTTCGTCAGCGCGAAGATCGACGAAGATCTGTACGAAGAACTCGAGACAGCGCTGCTGATGTCCGATGCCGGCATCGACGCCACCGAATTCCTGCTCGAATCGCTGCGCGAGAAAGTGCGCTCGGAGCGCCTGACCGAGGCGTCGCAGGTCAAGGCCGCGCTGCGTGAACTGCTGATCGATCTGCTGCGCCCGCTCGAAAAATCGCTGATGCTCGGCCGCGCACAGCCGCTGGTGATGATGATCGCCGGCGTGAACGGCGCCGGCAAGACGACGAGTATCGGCAAGCTGGCCAAGCATCTGCAGCGCTTCAACCAGTCCGTGCTGCTGGCCGCCGGCGACACCTTCCGCGCGGCCGCGCGCGAGCAGTTGATGGTCTGGGGCGAACGCAACAACGTGACCGTCATCGCGCAGGAAAGCGGCGATGCCGCCGCAGTGATCTTCGACGCGGTCGGCGCGGCGCGCGCCCGCAAAATCGACGTCATGATGGCCGACACCGCCGGACGCCTGCCCACGCAATTGCACTTGATGGAGGAGCTGCGCAAGGTGCGTCGCGTGATCGCGAAGGCCATGCCCGATGCGCCGCACGAAGTGCTCCTCGTGATCGATGCGAACACCGGCCAGAACGCGCTCGCGCAGGTGAAGGCGTTCGACGACGCGCTCGGCCTCACCGGCCTGATCGTCACGAAGCTGGATGGCACGGCGAAGGGCGGCATCATCGCGGCCATCGCGCGGCAGCGGCCGATTCCGGTTTATTTCATCGGCGTGGGCGAGAAGGTCGAGGATTTGCAGCCGTTCAGCGCGGAGGAGTTCGCGGACGCATTGCTCGGTTGAATGCGGAGTCTGCCGGAAGAGAGAGGGCGTTCAAGGCGAACGCCCTTTTTTCATCGCGCGAGGAGCAACGACGCCGCGATCCACCACATCACGCAGCCCACGATCACATCCAGCACCCGCCACGAGACGTCCTTCTCGAACCACGGCTCCAGCAAGCGTGCGCCATAGCCGAGCGCGGTGAACCAGACAATCGACGAACCCATCGCGCCCGCCGCGAACCAGGCATTGCCGGGCCAGCCGCGTTGCGCGCCGATGCCACCCAGCAACACGACGGTATCGAGATAAACGTGTGGATTGAGCAGCGACAGCGCCAGCACCGTGGACGCCGCGCCGAGCGCCGTCTGCGTTTCGCCGTCCGCCACATGCAGATGTCCGGCGCCGCGCCAGGCCGCGAGGAACGCGCGCACGCCGTACAGGAACACGAAGATCGCGCCCGCCCAGCGGATCACGTCGAGCAGCACGGGCGCCCGCGAAATGAGCGCGCCCATGCCGCCGACGCCCAACGCGATCAACAGCACGTCGATCGCCGCGCAGATCGTCACGACGACGCCGACATGCCTGCGCTTCAGCCCTTGCCGCAGCACGAAGGCGTTCTGCGCGCCGATCGCCATGATGAGACTGGCGCCCAGTCCCGCGCCCGACAGCAAACCCGGCAGCGCGCCAGCCGACACCACCGCCGTCATTCCGCGTCCGGCTGCTGCGCCGGCGCGGCCCGGGCGAAGGCATCCAGCGTATTGGCGTGATCCGCGATGCGCTCGATGGTCGGATAACGGCTCACGTCGATGCCGAAACGCCGCGCGTTGAACACCTGCGGCACGAGGCAGAGATCGGCGACGGTGGGCGTGTCGCCGAAGGTCAGCGCGCCGACGCGCCGGTCCGTGGCGAGCCGCTGTTCCAACGAATCGAAGCCGGCTTCCACCCAGTGCCGATACCACGCATCCTTCGCTTCGTCGGGCACCTTGACCTGGTGTTTCAGGTACTTGAGCACGCGCAGATTGTCGAGCGGATGGATCTCGCACGCGACCTGCAGCGCCACCGAACGCACGAATGCACGGTCCGACGGCTGCTTCGGCAGCAGCGGCGGCTCCGGATGCGTCTCCTCCAGATATTCGATGATCGCGAGCGACTGCGTGAGCGTGTCGTCGCCATCGACGAGCGCCGGCACGATGCCGTCCGGATTCACCGCGCGATAGTCGGCCTTGAGCTGTTCGCCGCCGTCGCGCAGCAGGTGGATGGCGGCGTACTCGTAGTCGAGCCCCTTGAGGTTCAGCGCGATGCGCACGCGATACGCCGCCGAACTGCGGAAATAGCCGTAGAGCTTCATGGCCGCGGGCTCAGACCACACGCACCGAGAATTCGCCGATGCCGTCTACGCCGCCCTTCAGCAAGTCTCCCTTCACGACCGCGCCGACGCCTTCGGGCGTGCCGGTGAAGATGAGATCGCCGGGGAACAGTTCGAACAGCGTCGACAGATAGGCCACCGTCTCGCCCACCGACCAGATGAGCTGCGAGATGTCCGAGCGCTGCTTTTCCTCGCCGTTGACGGTCAGCCAGATCGCGCTCTTTTCCAGATGCCCGACTTTCGACACCGGGTGAATGGGGCCGATCGGTGCGGAGTGGTCGAAACCCTTCGCAGTGTCCCACGGACGGCCAAGCTTCTTGGCTTCGGCCTGCAGGTCGCGGCGGGTCATGTCGAGTCCGAGCGCATAGCCGTAGACGTAATCGAGCCCGCGTTCGGCGGGAATGTCCTTGCCCTGCTTGCCGATCGCCGCGACCAGTTCCATCTCGAAATGCAGATTTTTCGTCTGCGACGGATACGGAAACTCGCCGGTGGCGCCGGGCGCGACATTCAGCACGGCGTCGGCCGGCTTGCCGAAGAAGAACGGCGGCTCGCGGTCCGGGTCGTGACCCATTTCACGCGCATGGGCCTCGTAGTTGCGTCCGACGCAGTAGATGCGGCGCACGGGAAACTGCTCATTCGACCCGTCGATGGGCACGGCCGCGGCCGGCGCCGGAGAAAACACATAAGTCATCCCGCTCTCCTGTAGCTGATGTCTGGATTGGCAAAGCTGAACGCACGGTCAGGCCGCGCGCTGCGTGAGAAAAAGGAGTTTAACGTGCGCACGCAACTCGTGGCGAGGCCGGTGCGCCTTGTGCGGCGCGGCTTTCAGAGCTTTCGGCGCGCTGGCGCGCAGCATGCCGGATGAGGATGGCGGCGAGCCGTCAGACGAATGGCGCGACTGACAGGAGGCTGTCGCAACTTGCGTACGCCCGCCAAATGCGGTACTGAATGTTATTCCTGCACCCTGAAAATGCGCGGCGGCATCGCTCACAAAGACGCATCCGAACCCACGTGAGCGCCCGGCCCGCGCCCCTCTCCGATGACCGACTCCGCTCTTCCCGTCTTCCCCTGCGCACGCTACATCAAGGAAATCGGCCGTGGACCGAACGGCGCACGCGCCCTCTCGCACGACGACACTTACGCACTCTACGAAGCGATGCTCGACGAGCGCGTGCCCGAGCTTGAACTCGGCGCCGTGCTGCTCGCGTATCGCGTAAAAGGCGAAACGTCCGCCGAACTGAACGCCATGCTGGCGGCCGCGCATCGCTCGTTCGAGCCGCTGCACGTTCAGGATGGCCGCGAACACGCGCGGCCGGTGTCCATCCCGAGCTACAACGGCGCGCGCAAGACCCCGAATCTCGTGCCGCTGCTGTCGCTCCTGCTGGCGCGCGAGGGCGTGCCCGTGCTCGTGCACGGCGTCAGCAAAGATCCCGGGCGCATCACCAGCGCCGAGATCTTCGCCGAACTGGGCATTGCGCACGCCGCTTCGCATGACGAAATCGAAGATAGTCTCGCTTCGCGCCGGCTGGCGTTCGCGCCCATTACCGTGCTCGCGCCGAAGCTCGCGCGGCTGCTGGCGCTGCGGCGCAGGATGGGCGTGCGCAATTCGACCCATACGCTCGTCAAGATTCTTCAGCCGTTCGCGGAGCCGGGGCTGAGACTCGTCAACTACACGCATCCGGAATATCGCGACAGCCTCACCGGCCTGTTCACCGCGCATCCGGAAGCCGCAGCGGGCGGCGCGCTGCTGGCGCGCGGCACGGAAGGCGAGGCGGTCGCGGACACGCGGCGCCAGGTGCAGGTGGACTGGTTCCACGACGGCCGCGTCGACACGCTGCTCTCGCCGGAGCATTCCCAGGCGCACGCGCCGCATGTGGATCTGCCCGAAACGCTGGACGCGGCGACCACCGCGCGCTGGACCGAATGCGTGCTGCGTGGCGATATTCCGGTGCCGCCGGCGGTCACGCGGCAAGTGGAAGTGATCAGCGACGTGGTGCGCCGGACCGCCTGAACGGCCAGCCGTCATCGACATCGCCATTTGACACGGTATTCAACGGTGGTTTAAAGTCCAGCGCATGAGCTTCACCTCCCAAGCCTCCCTCCGAATTATTTCGGGCCGCCTAGCGCGGCCCCTATCGCTACGTCTAGCGTAAGTCGCCAGACGTAGCGCCGTGCGTCGCAAGGCGCCCGGTCCTCCGCCCGTTTTTCGCCGTTCCCGAAGTTCCTTTCTTACCACCTGTAGTCGTCAGTGTTTCGTTCGCGCATCCCGCGAAACGAAAACGCGAGGGTCACATGCACGCTGCTTCGCGCACGTTCACGCTGGTCGCAAGCGTCACCATCGCTGGTGATCCATGCGAACGCGCGCGCCGCCCGGTTTCTCGTGCATCGCGCCATGCCCGGCCAGCCGCCGGAGTCGGCCTCTCTCGCAGGCGCTACGCAAACCGTCCGAAAAGAGGTCGACGATCATGATGCCGAGCCCCGCCGAGAAATACCGCCCGTTCCCGCAAGTCCGCCTCAATGGCCGCCGCTGGCCCAACCGCACGATCGAACGCGCACCCATCTGGATGAGCACCGACCTGCGTGACGGCAATCAGTCGCTGATCGAGCCGATGAGCATCGCGGCGAAGCTCGAATTCTTCGAGATGCTGGTGAAGATCGGGTTCAAGGAAATCGAAGTGGGATTCCCTTCGGCATCGCAGACGGATTTCGATTTCGTCCGCAAGCTGATCGACGAAAAGCGCATTCCCGAGGACGTCAGCATCGAAGTGCTCGTGCAGTCGCGGCGCGAACTCATCGAACGCACCTTCGAAGCGGTCGAAGGCGCGAGCAAGGTGATCGTGCATCTCTATAACGCGATCGCGCCGTCATTCCGCAAGATCGTGTTCAACCAGTCGAAGGACGAGGTGAAGGCGCTGGCGGTCGACGGCACGCGCATGATCAAGGAATGCGCAGCGACACGGCCCGGCACGCACTGGACTTATCAGTACTCGCCCGAAACTTTCAGCATGACCGAGCTGCCATTCGCGCGCGAAGTGTGCGACGCCGTCGCGCAGATGTGGCGGCCGACGCCCGATCACAAGATGATCGTCAACCTGCCCGCCACGGTCGAGGCCGCGACGCCCAACGTCTTCGCCGACCAGATCGAATGGATGGACCGCAACATGGGCTTCCGCGACAGCATCGTGTTGTCGGTGCATCCGCACAACGACCGCGGCACGGCCGTCGCCGCGGCAGAACTCGCGGTGCTGGCGGGCGCGGATCGCGTCGAAGGCTGCCTGTTCGGCAACGGTGAGCGCACCGGCAATGTGGATCTCGTGACCCTCGCGCTCAACCTCTATACGCAAGGCATCGATCCGGGCCTCGATTTCTCGGACATCGACGCCGTGCGCCGGCTGGTCGAGCGCTGCAACCAGATTCCGGTGCATCCGCGTCATCCGTACGCCGGCGACCTCGTTTTCACCGCGTTCTCGGGTTCGCACCAGGACGCCATCCGCAAGGGCTTTGCGCAACGCGAACCGGGCACGGTCTGGGAAATCCCCTACCTGCCGATCGATCCCGCCGATCTCGGCCGCAGCTACGACGCCGTGATTCGCGTGAACAGCCAGTCCGGCAAGGGCGGCGCGACCTATCTGCTGGAGCGCGGCCTCGGTTTCACGCCGCCGCGCCGCGTGCAGATCGAATTCAGCCATGCCGTCCAGCGCATCACCGATGCGTCGGGCGCGGAAATCGGCGGCGAGGCGATCTGCGAACTCTTCAAACGCGAGTACTTCGACGCAGGCGGGCCGGTGTCGCGCGTGGACGCGGCGACACTGTCGGTGTTCGGCAAGCGCGTCGCGGTGCCGGGTGCGGCGAGCGCCTCGAATGCGGCGAGCGGCGATGCGTGGGCGCGGACGGTCGCGTCCGTGCTGGGCATCGAGGCCAGCGTCAACTGGTTTGAAACGGCCGTGACGGCGGGCGGCGATACGGCGGCGTTCGTCGGCTGCCGGGTCGGCGACGGGCAGACGCGCTTCGGCGTCGCGGTGCATGCGAATCCGGCGCTGGCGGTTGCCGATGCGGTCGTGAGCGCGGTGAACCGCTCGAGGGGTATCGGGCAGGCGGAGCGGCAAGAAGAGACGGTGGAGACGGCGTAACGCCGGCTGAAGGGGAAGGAGACGGCGCGTGGCGCTAATCGAGCGCAACGCGTCGCTTGCAGCTGCCCTTCGCGAGTGAGGGCGTGCGCGGCGCTACTCGAGCGCCACGCGCGTCGCCTGCAGCGCCAGCAGTTGCCACTGCCCTTCGCTCTGGACGTGAACCGCGGTATAGGCGATGGGAAACAGCAGCGCGCCGTTCTTCGATTCCATTTCAATCAGCGCCCGCCCAGACACCAGGCAAGTATCACGGCCGGCGGCGAAGACATCCTGCGACTGGATCTCGATCTGGCGATACCGGCGCCGGCCCGCGGTAATCGCGTCGATGAACTGGCGCTTCGTTTCCCGCTTGCCGTTGGTGTGGACATAACTGACGTTCTCAGCCAGCAGCGCGTCGAGCGCCGGGCCATCGCCTTCGACCATGGCCCGGAAGCGGTCGCGCTCGAGGCCGCGGATGGCCTCAATGGTTTTTGCCGGCATCTGTCGGTCCCCTTGTGTCGAGGAACGGTTGCACCGGCGCCTCGTCAGAAGTTGTATTGCAGATAGAGCTGGCTGAAATTTATACCAGGATTCGGCTCTTTGATACTGGCGTTCGAGAGATGCTGGAAGCGGAAGCCGGCCTGATAGTTCTGCTTCTCGCCGAAGATCATGCCGACGCCGACCATATCCGCGAACTGGAACGCGGTGGACACGGTGAAGTCCTGCGTGATGCGCGTGTGCGACAGGAGCCGCACCCCCACGCCCGCCTCGATGAACGGCCGGAAGTAGCCCGAGCTCTTCACGAAGCGCAGCACCGGCGTGAGGCCGAACTCCCAGATGTTCGGGTGCACGGCATTGTCTTCGGTGGTGTGCCAGTAGGACACGTGACCCTCGCCGACGACCGTGAAGTGGAAGCCGCCGATTTCCCACCAGGTGAGGCCGGGATCCCAGACCAGGCCGAGGTCGGCTTTCTTGATGTCGCGATCCGCAACGCCGCCGGCAAACTGCACGCCGAACCGGTCAGCATGCGCGGCAGCCGAGGCCAGGCCGAACGCGGCGCAGACAACCAGACGGCACAGCGGACTCAGCCAGGAACTCTTTTTTTTATGCATGGGCACCCCATATGCTCCGATGACAGGCGGATTCACGAGACGTTGTCGTCTGGCGGATTCTAGAGACGTTTTAAAACAATTGCAGGATTTGCTGAAGCCTTACACGTTTCGTTGAATTTTCTTTCGTCTTACAGCTTCAAACTGGAAATAGATTCGACATCACCGCCCCCATCGGTAAGTCTGACCATCTACGGCGCAACGGTCTGTCCTATTAAACCCGCAAATTCGATAGCATTTGTGGGAACTCACACATCCCCCGCCCCTCTAACACTTAGCACTCGTTGAACCAGAGTGCTAATATCGTGCTTGACTTGCCGCGGCCGGCATCAACGAACGGCCCGGGCAGACAGCGAATGTTGATAAGGAGCTTATGAGCGTGTCCAATGCGATGACCCTTCCGAATGTACTGAGCTCGGCACCTGCCAAGGCATCGGCAGGCGCGCTGACGTACGCACAGTCGTCGATGCTGACCGGCCAGATCGGCAACATCGATTCCTACATACAAGCCGTGAACCGTATTCCGATGCTGTCGCAAGCAGAGGAACGTCAGTACGCCACCGAATTCCGCGAACAGGGCAACCTGAACGCTGCGCGTCAGCTGGTGCTTTCGCACCTGCGGCTGGTCGTGTCGATCGCCCGCAACTATCTTGGCTACGGCTTGCCGCACGCGGACCTGATCCAGGAAGGCAACATCGGTCTGATGAAAGCCGTGAAGCGTTTCGACCCAGAGCAAAACGTGCGCCTGGTGTCGTATGCCATGCACTGGATCAAGGCCGAGATTCACGAGTACATCCTGCGCAACTGGCGCATGGTCAAGGTCGCGACGACCAAGGCACAGCGCAAGCTGTTCTTCAATCTTCGCAGCCACAAGACCAGCCATGCGGCATTCACCCCGGACGAAATCGAAGGCCTGGCAAGCGAACTGAACGTGAAGCGCGAGGAAGTCGCGGAGATGGAGACGCGTCTGTCGGGCGGCGACATCGCGCTCGAAGGCCAGGTGGACGACGGCGAGGAAGCCTTCGCGCCCATCGCCTATCTGGCTGACTCGCACAACGAGCCGACCAACGTCATCGCCGCGCGCCAGTTCGACAAGCTGCAAAGCGACGGCCTGGCCGACGCGCTGGAGTCGCTCGACGAGCGCAGCCGCCGCATCATCGAGGCGCGCTGGCTCGACGTGCAGGACGACGGGTCGGGCGGCAAGACGCTGCATGAACTGGCCGATGAGTTCGGCGTTTCGGCTGAGCGCATTCGCCAGATCGAGGCCAGCGCCATGAAGAAGATGCGTTCCGCGCTGCACGACTATGCGTAACGCCTGACTATGGTTTGAGCAGAAACTGCAAGGCCGGCCGTCGCAAGACGGCCGGCCTTTTCTTTTTACCTTGCGTGGAATGCAGCAAAAAGTAACGGCGCCCGCAGGCGCCGTTACGTTACGACAGGTCCATCAGTGCATCACGCCGGCAGGGGCGCCGCGCCGCCGGCATTGCCCGACAGACGCGTCGACATCTGCGCGGCGTAACGCTGGGCCGCCGCGCCCACGACGATGTGGAACGTGTCCGCCGACACCCACGCCACATCCAGCGTCGACAGCCGCTGCCGATCCACCGACGACGGATCGCGCACGACAACGCGCAAGCGCGTCGCGGCGACTGCATCGAGCGAGGTCACGTTGGTCGCGCCGCCGAACACCGCGAGCCAGCGCAGCGGATCCGGATCGAGCGGACCGGCCGTATGCTCGCCGCCCGTCGCCGCAGCGGATGCCGCAACGGCCGCCGCCGGTTGCGCCGGCCCTGACGATGCCGGCGTCGCGCCGCGGACCGACGAATGTTCCAGTTCACCGCGAATTTCATCGGCGATGAGGTCCGCTTCCGGCCCGATGATCACCTGCACGCTGGTCGCGCCGCGCTTGAGGACGCCACGCGCGCCAATCGCCTTCAGCTGTGCTTCCGACACCTTTTCCGAGTTCACGACCGCAAGACGCAGGCGTGTCGTGCAGGCATCCACATTCGACAAGTTGGACGCACCGCCCAGCGCAGCGATGTACTTCGTCGCGCGCGAGTTTGCAGCCGACGCAGCCACCGAGCCCGGCAGCGGCGGAATCAGCCCGGCTTCCACCGTTTGGGTGGCGTCGGTTTCGGCGTCGGTCGTGGCCGGCTCACGGCCCGGCGTCGCCATGTTGAAGCGGCGGATGAAGAAGCGGAACAGCCCGTAGTAGATGACGAAATACACGGCGCCGATCACCAGCGCCAGCCAGCCGCGCTGCGACAGGCCGTAATTCAGCACGTAGTCGATCGCGCCCGCCGAGAACGTGAAGCCCAGATGGATGCCGAGCGCGGAACAGATCGCCAGCGACAGTCCCGTCAGCATCGCGTGGATGCCGTACAGCACCGGCGCCAGGAACATGAAGCTGTATTCGATCGGCTCGGTCACGCCGGTCAGGAACGCGGTCAGGGCCATCGAGAACAGCAGGCCGCCCACTACCGCGCGGCGCTCTTTCGGCGCTTCGTGGAACATCGCGAGGCACGCGGCCGGCAGGCCGAACATCATGATCGGGAAGAAGCCGGTCATGAAGCCGCCCGCGGTCTTGTCGCCGGCGAAGAAACGATGCAGGTCGCCGTGCACGATCGCCCCGCCGTCAGGCGGCGTGAACGAGCCGAACACGAACCAGGCCAGCGAATTGATGATGTGATGCAGACCCGTCACGAGCAGGATCCGGTTCAGCACGCCGAACACGAAGGTGCCGAGCGCGCCCGCCGTGGTGAGCCAGTTGCCCGCGCTGTCGATGGCCGACTGCACCGGCTGCCAGATATAGCCGAACACGATGCCGAGTATCAGGCAGGCGACGCCCGTGACAATCGGCACGAAACGCTTGCCGCCGAAGAACGCGAGATACTCGGGCAGCTTGATGTTCTTGTAGCGGTTGTACAGATAGCCGGCCACCACCCCGGCGATGATCCCCGACAACACGCCCATGTTGAGCTTGTCGTTGATGTCCTTCATCACGGCGACTTCGATCAGATAGCCGATCGCGCCGGCCAGACCCGCCGTGCCGTTGTTGTCCTTCGCGAAACCCACCGCCACGCCGATGGCGAACAGCAGCGGCAGATTCGTGAAGATGGCGTCGCCGGCGTCGGCGATCATCTTGATATTGAAGACATCGGGCTGGCCGAGGCGCAGAAGCAGGCCGGCTACCGGTAGCACGGCGATCGGCAGCATCAGCGCTCGACCTAGTTGCTGCATTTTCGCAAACGGGTTGGCGTCCATCGGGTTCTCCAAAAATATCGGTCTTGTCGTTACTGCTTCGGGGATGGCCAAAAAGGCTTGCGCGCGACGGACCGCAGGGGACGATCAGTCCTGCGGCCAGATCTCGCGGCTTGCCGCTCTTACTGCCTGTGCCGATTCGAGCGCGAGGCAATCCTCGGCGCGCTGACGGCAAAGTTGATAGTCGAGATTGCGCACCCGCGCCTTGATGCCGGGCACCGACACCGGATCCACCGACAGTTCGATCACGCCGAGTCCGACGAGCAAGGGCGCCGCAACCGGATCGCCGCCGAGCGCGCCGCACACGCCGACCCACTTGCCGTGCTTCGCCGCGCCCTGCACCGCCGTCTTGATGAGGCGCAGGACGGCCGGATGCAGACCGTCCGACTGCGCGGCGAGATCGGGCTGGCAGCGGTCCATCGCGAGCGTGTACTGGGTGAGATCGTTGGTGCCGATGGACAGGAAATCCGCGTACTTCGCGAGCTGGTCGGCGAGCAGCGCCGCCGACGGCACCTCGATCATCACGCCCACTTCCACCGGCTCCGTGCGTCCCGCTTCGCGCGCCAGTTCGTCGATGCGTGCGCGCAGGCGCTGGAGTTCGCCGGAATCGGTGACCATCGGCAGGAGAATGCGCACCGCGCTCGCCGGCTTGACGGCCAGCAGGCCGCGCAACTGGTCGTCGAGCAGATCGGGGCGCACCTGGGCCAGACGAATGCCGCGCAGGCCCAGCGCCGGATTTTCTTCCGGCGGCAGCGTCAGGTAATCGACTTCCTTGTCCGCGCCCACATCCAGCGTGCGGATGATGGCGGTACGGCCCTGCAATGCGTCGACGATGCCTTGATAGCTCTCTGCATGCTCCGTCGCCGTCGGCGCCGACTGGCGATGGATGAACAGCAGTTCGGTGCGCAGCAGGCCGACCGCGTCGGCGCCGTTCTCGACGGCCGCTTTCGCGTCGTCGAGCGTCGCGATGTTGGCGGCGACTTCGATCGCCCGGCCGTCTTTCGTCGAGACCGCCTCTTGCGACAACCGGCGGTTGGCTTCGCGCACGCCGGCCAGTCGATCCCGCTCGGCGCGGGCGCGTTCGACATCGACGTCGGTGGGCGCATGCTCCAGACGCCCCGACGAGGCATCGACGACCACCTGCGTGCCTTCCGGAATAGCATGCAGCGCGTCGCCGATGGCGACCAGCGCCGGAATGCCGATCTGCCGCGCGATGATCGCCGCGTGGGAGGTTGCGCCGCCGCGCGACATCACGAGCGCCGTGACGCGCGTGCGGTCGAGCGAGGCCAAATCGGACGGGGTGAATTCGGTCGCGGCCAGCACGGCTTCCTGCGGCAGTTCCGCCGCCGCCGTATTCGTCAGCCCGAGCGCGCGCAGCACGCGCTTGGCGATGTCGCGCAGGTCGGCGGCCCGCTCGGCGAGCAGTTCGTCCTGCACGTTCGAAAGCAACGCGATCTGCGTCTGGATCGCCTCGCGCCATGCAAAGCCCGCGCTCTTGCCGAGGCTGATCAGATCGCGCGCGGCATCGACCAGCGTCGGGTCTTCCAGCAGCACGCGATGCACCGCGAAAATCCCCGCCTCGCCCACTGCGCCACGCTGCGAAGCGGTGCGCACGGTTTCGCCGAGTTCGGCATCGACCTGGGCGATCGCGCGATCGAGCGCACGGCTTTCCGCCGCCGACGAACCGCTCGCCTGCTCCGGCGGCACGAGGTCCTGGTCGTCCCATCGCACCAGTGTTCCGACCGCGATGCCCGGCGCGGCGCACACGCCCGCGAGCGTGTTGGGCGGCAGCGGCTGACCTGCGTCGGCCGTCCGCGCGGTCGACGCGACAGGCGCCGGCGAATGCGTCTGCGCCCGCGCTTCCTCGACTTCGCCATGCGCCTCGCGCAGCAACTCGGCGGCGACCGCGTCCACGGCCTGCTGCGCCTGCGCGCCGATGCCGACCAGTTCGACCGTCGCACCGTCGCCCGCACCGAGACTGAGCAAGCCGACCACGCTTTCCACCGGCGCCTTCTTGCCTTCGTAGCGCACTTCGACTTTGGCGTCGAAACCGCGCGCGGCCTCGCGCGCCCGCGCCGCCGGACGCGCATGCAGACCGCCCGCGCTCGCCAGCGTCACGCGGCGGCGCGCCTCTTCCATGACGAGCGCGCCCGAGCGTGCCGTCTCGGCCCGCTCGCCGTCCTTCGCACGCAAGACCAGCAAACGCGCACCGGACTGCAGCACACCGCGACCGGCGCGCTCGATGACATCGAACGCATCGCCGTTGGCAATCGCGATCACGGACACGAGGCTCGGCGCGTGTTGCGCGACGAAATCCGCGTTGAACTCGATCAGCGGCTGGCCGGCGCGCACCTCGGCGCCCTGCTCGACCATCGGCGCGAAGCCCTCGCCGCCCAGCTCGACCGTGTCGATGCCGATATGCACGAGAATCTCCGCGCCCTCCTTCGTGCGCAGCGTCACCGCGTGATGGGTGCGCGCGAGATGGGTCACGGTGCCGTCGCAGGGCGCGGCCAGCACGTTGTCGAGCGGATCGATGCCGATGCCGTCGCCGAACATGCCCTGCGCGAACACGGGATCCGGCACGTCGGCGAGCGGGACGATCGGGCCGGTGAACGGCGCGAGGAGCACGACATCGCTCGGGTTATCGGTGGAATGATTCAACAGGGACTCCTCGGCACGGCGCATCGGCTTTCTCACTCAATGGGTTTCGGTGACCTTGTTCAGGTGGCGTGGCGCGTCGGGATTGCGCCCGCGCGCGGCGGCCAGACCCGCGGCCATCACGTAGAACGAAAGGATCGCGGCAATCGGATCCAGCGCCGGATGATCCGTGGCGACGAGCGGCAACTCCGCGTCCGCGACGTCGTCCGGCGCGGCGAGCAGCACGCGCGCGCCGCGTGCGCGCATGTCGGCGGCAAGCTGGATCAGCCCTGCCTGTTCGGGCCCGCGCGGCGCGAACACGAGCAGCGGATAGTCGCGGTCGATGATTTCCATCGGGCCATGACGCACTTCGGCGCTGGAGAACGCTTCAGCCTGGATGCCCGAGGTTTCCTTGAGCTTGAGCGCGGCTTCCTGGGCGATCGCGAGACCGAGACCACGGCCAATCACGATCATCCGGTCGACGTTGGTCAGCTCCGTCACCGCGCGCGTCCAGTCGAGCCGGCCCGCGGCGCGCAGTGCGTCCGGCAGCGATTCGAGCGCCTTCAGCAGTTCGGCATCGCGTTGCACATGGGCGACCACGATGGCCGAGAGCGACAGCATTGCGATATAGCTCTTGGTCGCGGCCACCGAGAGTTCGGGACCCGCGAGCAAGGGCAGAAAGTATTCGCAGGCGCTTTCGAGCGGCGAGCCTTCGACATTGACGGCCGCGACCGTGAAGGCGCCCGCTTGGCGCAATGCCTGCATCGTGCCGACGAGATCCGGGCTCTTGCCCGATTGCGAGAACGCGACGGCCAATTGGCCCGACACGCGCAGCGGCGCCTGTTGCAGCGTGGCCACCGACATCGGCAGCGAAGCGACCGGCATGCCGAGGCGGCTCATCGTCAGGCTTGCGAAATAACTGGCGGCGTGATCCGAACTGCCGCGCGCCACGGTCAGCGCGACGTGACGCGGCTGCTCCGCCAGTTTGACGGCGAGCGCCTCGACGCGCGAGGTATCAGCGAGCTGCGCCGCGACGACGTCCGCGGCTTGCAGCGCTTCGTTAAGCATATTCGACAATGGATTCTCCTTCGACATACGTGGCGGTCAGCGCGTGGGCCCGGTCGAGCACGACGAGGTCGGCCCATGCGCCGCGCGCGATGCGGCCGCGATCTTCGAGTCCGAGGTAATCGGCGGGATAGCGCGACAAGCGATTCGAAACGTCCGCGAGCGGGATGCCCAGCGCGACGAGATTGCGCAGCGCCTGGTCCATGGTGAGCGTGCTGCCGGCGAGCGTGCCGTCCGCGAGCCGCACGCCGCCCATGCACTTGGTCACGTGCTGGCTGCCCAGACGATATTCGCCGTCGGGCATGCCGGCCGCCGAGGTGCTGTCGGTGACCACGTACAGGCGCGGGATCGCACGCAACGCGGCGCGAATCGCGCCCGGATGCACGTGCAGCAGATCGGGAATGAGCTCGGCGTATTCGGCATGTGCGAGCGCCGCGCCGACCATGCCCGGATCGCGGTGATGCAGCGGCGACATGGCGTTGAACAGATGCGTGAAGCCGCGGGCGCCGTGCTTGAGCGCATTGACGGCGTCGTCATAGGTGCCGAGCGAATGGCCGAGCTGCACGCGCACGCCGCGCGCCGCCATGTCGGAAATGATGTCGAGATGGCCGGAGATTTCCGGCGCGATCGTGACCACGCGAATCGGCGCGAGTTCGAGGTACTTCAGCACCTCGCTGCGCACCGCGACGGCGGCCGCGTCCGGTTGCGCGCCCAGCTTGCCGGGATTGATGTACGGCCCTTCGAGATGCACGCCGAGCACGCGTGCGCCGCCCGCCGCGCGCCGCTTCGCCTGTTCGCCCAGGCCGGCCACGACCTGCATGAGTTCGTCGCGCGGCGCGGTCATGGTCGTGGCGAGCAGGCTCGTCGTGCCGTGTTGCGCGTGCTGGCGCGTCACGGTGTCGGCGGCGTCGCCGCCTTCCATGATGTCGCGCCCGCCGCCGCCATGTACGTGCAGGTCGATGAAACCCGGCAGGATGTACGGGGCGTCATTCACGAGCGGATCGACGATGTGCCCTTCGAGCGCCGTCACGCGGCCGTTCTCGAAACGCACCGAGCCGTGGATCCAGCCGTCGGTCGTGAGTATGTTTCCTTTCAGCATGAAGTTCTCTGGAAGTACGCGATGCATGATTGAGGTTCAGTGTCGTCCGCGCCCTGCTGCGAGCAGGCTTCCATCGGATGGAAAGGCGGACGGCTTCCTTCGGTCCTCTCGTTCTGTTCTTTGCTGTGGGTGTTGCGGGGCTTGCTGCTGATTTCTCTACCAGGCAGTTACCGGTGCAGCTCCGCGACGAAGTCGTAGTAGTCGTCGCGGCAATAGGTATCCGTCAGTTCGATTGCGCGTTGATCCGCCGAATAGCCGATACGCGTGATCACGAGCAAGGCGGCGCGTGGCGAAACATTCATCAGACGCGCGATGTCCACACTCGCATTCACCGCGCGAAAGTGCTGCAGCGCGCGAACCACCGACCGCCCGCGCTCCTCCAGATAGCGATACAGCGACAGCCCGATTGCATCCGGATCCGGTACCACCGCGACCGGCAGGGTCGATTGCTCCACGGCCATCACGATGCCGTCCGCACGACGCAGACGTTTCAGGCTCGCAACGGCCGCGCCCGGAGACAGACCCAGACGCACCGTTTCCTCCCGATTCGCTGTGCGAAGTCTGCGATCCAGCCAGACGGAATCGGATTTGAAGCCGCGCTGCTCCATTTTTCGCGTGAAGCCGGTCAGACGGGACAGCGGATCTTCCGTACGGGGCGTGATGAAACTACCTGCACCGCGCGCGCGCCGGATCAAGCCTTGCTCGACCAGCAGCGCCAGTGCCTTGCGCGCCGTGATGCGCGAAACACCCACCGCTTCCGACAACGTGCGCTCCGCCGGCAACGCCTCGCCTGCGCTCCAGGTGCCCGCATGGATGGCGCTGGCAAGACGCGACGCAAGCTGCAGGTAGAGCGGCGTTGCGCTCCGTGCATCGGGCGTCAATGCCTGCCAAACGTCATCCATCCAGGACCCCAAAAATCTTGAACGGAGCCCATTATATAACCAACATAATACCAGTCAACGCTTGTCCGGCATCTCGTAAAAACTCACTTTAATTATTTGAAATCAATTACTTATAAGAATTTACACGCGCTGTTTCGATTTTGACGAACATCAGGATTTACCCGTATTTGCATTCCACTTTTACAAGTGGTTTGCAATGTTGAATTCATTCAACTTTCGGGCATTTTCGTATTCGCAGGTCCATTCCTTCTTGGCACAATGCTGACGCTAATTCGGATTCAAAACTAAATTCAATCAAAAATTTTTGAGAGACTACGCGATGGGCCATCCAGATCCGAGCCGGGCCGTTGAAGCAGTGCGTCGCTTCAACCGCTTCTATGCGCGCCATACCGGCGCGCTCCATGAGCGGCTCCACAAGAGTTCGCTTTCTCTTACCGAGATTCGCATCCTTCACGAACTGGCGCAGCACAAGGCCAGCACGGCGGCGGACCTGGCGCGCAATCTCGGACTGGACACCGGCTATCTCAGCCGGTTGATCAGCAACTTCCAGAAGCTCGGACTGATCGCCCGCCGAAAGAACGAGGCGGACGGCCGCGCACATCTGCTGTCCATCACGCCCGAAGCAAAGGCCAAGGTCGACGAAATCGACCTGCATGTTTCCGGCGACACCGCCACGTTGCTGAAGAGGCTCACGTGCGCCGAGATCGAGCAACTGTGCTCGGCCATGGCGGATGTCGAACGTCTGTTGTCGCCGGCGCGTCCCGATGTCGAGACGCGTCTGCGTGGTCCGCGCGGGGGCGATTTCGGCTGGATGATCGAGCGCCATGCTCATCTGTGCACGGCCGGACGGCCCAAGTTGCAGAACGAGGCGTTCGCCGCAAAACTGGTCGCACGCTTCCTGACGGCGATGCAGGCGAACACACCGCGCATCGCGTGCTGGGTGGCCGAACAGGACAATGCCACGCGCATCGGCGCGGTCATGCTGACCGAGGCGTCGCAAACCCAGGCGTGCATCGACATGTTGTTCGTCGAGCCGGGCGCGCGCCGTCGTGGACTCGGAGAGCGGATGCTTGCGGCCGCCACCCACTTCGCGCACGGCGCCGGCTACGGACAGGTGATCTGCCGTCTCGAGGAGGCCCAGGAAGACCTCTGCGGGCTATTCCTGCACACGGGCTTCACGCCCGTGCAGGACGACTCGGCCACCCTGATCTGGCAACGTGAATTGCAGCAGTTGTTCGTCGAATGAACCGGTGCGGCATGAAAGGCACAACGGCGTCCCGCGGGACGCCGTTGCCTGGCAATGACGGACGAAGGCGTCTGGCCTTCAGGCGCCCTCAGAACGATGGCACCACCGAGCCCTTGAATTCGCTCTTCAGGAACTGGCGCACGTCGTCGGACTGGTAGGCGGCCACGAGTTTCTTCACCCACGGCTGGTCCTTGTCCTGCGCGCGCACGGCGATCAGGTTCGCATACGGGCTATGCACGTCTTCGAGCGCAATCGCGTCCTTCGTTGGCTGCAGGCCGGCAGCAAGCGCGAAGTTCGTGTTGATGGCGGCGGCATCGACGTCGGCGAGCGTGCGCGGCAACTGCGCCGCATCGAGTTCGACGAGCTTGATCTTCTTCGGATTCGACGCCACGTCGAGCGCGGTCGCGTTGTTGCCGTTCGTGCCGGCCCCGGCCTTCAACTTGATCACGCCCTGCGTCTGCAACAGAAGAAGAGCGCGGTTTTCGTTCGACGGATCATTCGGCACCGCCACCTTCGCGCCCTGCGGCAAGTCCTTCAACGACTTCAGCTTCTTCGAATACACGCCGAGCGGCGAGATATAGGTCAGGCCCGCGCTGACGATCTTGTAGCCGCGCTGCTTCACCTGGCTGTCGAGGTAAGGCTGATGCTGGAAACTGTTGGCGTCGAGATCGCCTGCGTCGAGCGCGGCGTTCGGCTGCACGTAGTCGTTGAATTCGATGACCTTCACGTTCAGGCCTTCGCGCTTCGCCACCTTCTGCACGACTTGCCAGATCTGGGCATCCGGGCCGCCGATGGTGCCAACCTTGATGACCTTGTCATCGGCGTGAGCGGCAGCGCTCGCGAACAGCGCGGCCGATGTGAGGGCGGTAAGAGCTTTGAGCAAATTTCTGCGCTGCATGGTGTTCCTGTTTCGATGATGCGAGGCTCGCGTGGCGTGCAGGCACTCATGAGTGACGCGCCAAGGTGACGGATGTTCGCACAGCGCTGGTGCAAACTGAAATACCGTTTGCTCATGTCTTTATCACGCGCATCACGACGCAGCTAGAATCGCGACAGAAGATCACCATTGCGCTCTCGCAGGAGGCGAGCCTCGACATGTATCTGATCAACCTGCGCTATACCGGCGCGCTGGCCGAAATCGACGACGCACTCGACGCTCACCGGCTCTTCCTCGAACGCTATTTCGCTGCGGGCGTGTTTGTCATCGCAGGGCCGAAGGTGCCGCGCGACGGCGGCGTGATTCTGGTGTCGGGCATCGAACGTGAGCGGCTCGACGCGATCCTCGCCGGGGATCCGTTCGCGCAGCAGAAGCTCGCGCACTATGAGATCACCGAGTTCAAGGCCACGCGGCTTGCCCCCGGGCTCAACCTGCCCGAGCCTTTTTCCGACGCATGAGAAAACGGCCCGTCGAGCGGGCCGTTTGCAGCATCAGTCGATCAACAGCTTCAGGTCGTGGACCCAGGGCTCCACGCCCTGGCCGTCGCGCGCGAAGAGACGCAGCTTGCCGTCCTTGTCGAAGACGTAGCTGGCGGCGGTGTGATCCATCGTGTAGTCGTCGGCCGTCTTGCCCGCCGACTTCGCGTAATACACGCGAAAATCCTTGGCGACCTGCGCGAGCTGCGCGTCGCTATCGGGCCTGAGGCCGATGAACGATGGATTGAACGCCGCGACGTACTGACCCAGCAATTCAGGTGTGTCGCGCGCGGGATCGACGGTCACCATCAGCACCTGCACGTCCTTCGCCTTGTCGCCGAGTTGTTGCAGCGCTTGCGAGAGTTCGGCGAGCGTCGTCGGGCAGACGTCGGGGCAATGCGTGTAACCGAAGAACAGCACGACGGCCTTGCCCTTGAAATCGCCGAGCGTGCGCGTCTTGCCGTGCGTGTCGGGCAACGAGAAGGCGCTGCCGAACTGCTTGTTGCCGGTGATGTCGAGATTCTTGAAATCGGGCGCTTTCTCACAGGCGGAAAGCAGCGCGGCAATGAAAAGCAGCGCGAACAGGCGACGCAGTCCGGCCATCATGCCCCGATCACCGTGCGCACGTAATGATCGATGAGCAGCGCGCCGAACAGCAGCGACAGATACACGATGGAATAGCGGAAGGTCTTGCGCGCGAGGGCATCGGAGTAATTGCGGTACATCTTCCATGCATAGCCGATGAACCCCGCACCGAGCGCGATCGCACTCGCCAGATACACGACCCCGCTCATGCCGGAGATGTACGGCATCAGCGTGACGGCGAACAGCACCAGCGTGTACAGAAAGATGTTGAGCAGCGTGTATTTCTCGCCATGCGTGACCGGCAGCATGGGCAGGCCGGCGTTCTCATAGTCCTTGCGGCGATACAGCGCGAGCGCCCAGAAATGCGGCGGCGTCCAGACGAAGATGATCAGCACGAGAATCCACGCGTCGCCGGGCAGGGCGCCCGTGACTGCGGCCCAGCCGAGCGCAGGCGGCATGGCGCCGGACGCGCCGCCGATCACGATGTTCTGCGGCGTGTACGGTTTGAGCAACAGCGTATAGATGACCGCATAACCGACGAAGGTGGCAAGCGTGAGCCACATCGTGAGCGGATTGGTGAAACGGTAGAGCGTCCCCATGCCGATGCCGCCCAGCACCGCCGAGAACCACAGGATCTGCGCCGTGGTGATCTGGCCGCGCGCGGAAGGACGCCACGCGGTGCGGCGCATCTTGGCATCGACTTTCTGCTCGACGAGACAGTTGATGGCGAAGGCCGCGCCCGCCAGCAGCCAGATGCCGACGGCGCCGCCGATCAGCTTGTCCCACGGCACCATGCCGGGAGTCGACAGGAACATGCCGATGACGGCACAGAACACCGCGAGTTGCGTCACGCGCGGCTTGGTCAGCGCGAGATACTGCGCTGCGCGGCTACCGATGGGGGAGTTGAGAGTCGTGCTGTCCATGATGTGGAGTCACGCTGAAACGACGTCGCGCGCGGGAAGCGTGGCGCGGCCGGGACGGCTGGAAGAGATTCGAAAGTTTAGCATAACGAGTAGCAGCAACAGGATCGCGGCGCCGCCGTTGTGCGCGACGGCAATGGGCAGCGGCCATTGCAGCACGATGTTCGACAGGCCGGTCAGGAACTGGATCACGATCACGAACAATACGCCGTTCGCGGGCTTGAGCAGCGATTCGAATCGTCGCAGGCGGCTCGCGAGCCACAGAAGGTACACCACCACGACAATCGCAAACGTGCGATGCGTCCAGTGGATCGCGACCAGCGCGTCCTGCGAGATCACGTCGCCGTCGCCGGTCATGCCGAGCGCGCGCCACAGGTGGAAGCCGTGCTCGAAGTTCATCGGCGGAATCCATTGGCCGTTGCACAGCGGGAAGTCGGTACACGCGAGCACCGCGTAGTTCGTGCTGACCCAGCCGCCCAGCGCAATCTGCACGATCAGCAGCAGCAAGCCGAACATCGCAGCGGGCATCCAGCGCGCGGCGGCCGTGTCGAGCGACGGAATCGGCGTCATGCGCGCCGCCAGCCAGCCGAGCACGCCGAGCAGCGCCAGTCCGAGCAGCAGATGCGTCGTAACGATCACCGGCTGCAGCTTGAGCGTGACCGTCCACGCGCCGAACGCGCCTTGCAGCAGGATCAGCGCGAGGATGCCGGTCGGCCACCACGGCGATACATGCAGCGGGCGCTTCCTGATGCGCGCCGTCCACGCGATGATCGTCTGCGCGATGATCAGCACGCCGATCGCCATCGCGAAGTAACGGTGCAGCATCTCGATCCATGCCTTCATCATGCTGACGGGACCGGTGGGCATCGCGTGATAGGCGGCGGCGATCTGCGCATGCGCGATGAACGGCGAGGACGTGCCGTAGCACCCCGGCCAGTCGGGGCAGCCGAGGCCCGAATCGGTCAGGCGCGTGAAGCCGCCGAACATGATCAAGTCGAGCGTCAGGAAGGTCGTGAGCCAGACGAGCTTGCGGAATTTGCCGTCATCGGCCTTGACCCACACGTAGGACAACGGCAGCAGCGCGATGCACACGCCGATCAGCCCCAGTTGCAGTAGAAACATGCGCTCTTACCCTTGCACTTCAGTATCAGGCGGGCATCAACCGATCCGCGACCACTTCAACAGCTTGGCCACGTCCGCGTTGATCTTCTTCGGATCGGGGTTCTTCGGGAAACGCATCATCAGGTTGCCGTTCGGATCGACGAGATAGATGTGGTCCGTGAGCTTCGTGCCGTCATCGACGGGCAGCCACGCGGCCACCGCTTTCTCGTCGGCGACCAGCATGCGCGTGTCGGGTTGCGGATAGGCGGCCTTGATGACGTCGGAGACCGGTTTGTCATCGGTACGCAGCCAGACGTTGACCACGCGCTCGCGCTCGCCCGACTGCAGCACACGAACCTGGCGCATGAAGTAGAGGCGCGTCACGCATTGCTCGTCGCACGCGCTGCCGTTCACGGTGATCATCAGCCATTTGCCTTCGAGCGACTTGAGCGGCACGCTCTCGCCTTGCTCGTTCGTCACGACGAGCTGCGACGGCAGCGGACGCTGAGGTTCGACCAGCGCGCCGTAGCTCGACGTGCCGCCCGCGGGCTTGAACACGTAGTACATCAGATAGGACGCGATCACCGGCGCCGCGCACACGAGCGCCAGCAAGATCAGCATCCAGCGTCCGCTGGTCCAGGACCCTTGTCTGGCCGTGCGTTGCCGTGCGCGGGGGGGCTTGTCGGGGTCGGTGTCGGCGGAGGTGGAGCGTTGTGTTTGCATCGATGGAACGTGCCTCGGTTCTTCGGTTGTCAGGCGTGGTGTTCGGCTTCTTCGTCAAGCGCGTCGCGTGTCGTGCCTTTCTTCGCGGCGCGCCGCGCGGCGTACAGCCCGAAGCCGACCGCCGCCGCTGCCATGCCCCACCACTGGAACATGTAGCCATAGTTGCGGTCGACGCCCAGTGTCGGCGCGGGCCAGTCGCGCACGAGCTTGTCGCCGGTGTCGTTGGTCTGCTGGATCACGAACGGCTGGAACGACAGACCGGTTTCGGCGGCATACGCGCGGATGTCCAGGTTCTGCCGGATCTCCTTGTGCGCGGCCGAGCCGCCATGTCCCAGTTCGAAAGCCTGCGACGCATTGGCGCGCGCGATGCCCTGCACGTCGACGACACCTTTCGGCGTGTCGTACGCCTCGATGCCCGTGCGGTCCGCCATGTTGCGCGGCAGCCAGCCGCGATTCACGAGCACATAGCCGCCGTCCTCGAGTTTAAGCGGCATCACGACATAAAAGCCCGGCTGGTCGTTATACGGACGATTGTCCAGATACACGACGCGTTCCGGCATGAACTCCCCGCGCGCCTCGACGCGATGGAATTCGATCGACTTCAGCGGCAGCGGGTCGACGCCAACTGTCTGCGCCGGCGCATGTTCGAACGCGAGGATGTGCGCGTTGAGCGCCTCCTTCTGATGGGCGCGGTCGCGCTGCCAGAAACCCAGCCGCACCGTCACCGCGACGACGATCAGGATGAGGAGCGTGGGCCAGAAACGAATCTTCATGCGGCAAGCCTTACCGCCGGCATCCGCTTATGCGGCGCACGGCACAATCCGTCGAGTGAGATAATGGGATGTTTCGATTCCATAGTGCTCAAGGTGGTTCCTGAGTTGATCCCGAAGTGTCGCCAACCGGATCCATGAGCAAACACTGCTGGCTGGTTTCATGCACATCTTCGTTGCTATCGCATTCATCCTGATCATCGGCAGCCTGGGCTCGGCGCTCTACTTCATGATGACCGACAAGGGCCGCACCAAGCGGATGGTCTGGTCACTCGCCGCGCGCGTCGGACTGTCCATCTCGCTGTTCCTGTTCATCCTGTTCGCTCACTGGATGGGCTGGATTCAGTCGTCGGGCATTCCGATCGGACGATAACGCCGTTACGGGCCGTCACTCGCGAGGCTTATTGTCGCGCCCCGCACGCCCTGCCTTTTCAAACGACAACGCCGCCCCTGTGGACTTCGAGGGCGGCGTGTTGATCACTGCTTCTATGCTCTCTGGGTCCAGCGTCGCCGCCGGACCCGCATCGCGAACGGCGCAGCGCGCCGTTCTGCTTCCCGCCTTCTTACAGCCAGTAGACGACGACGTACAGCCCCAGCCACACGACGTCGACGAAGTGCCAGTACCACGCTGCGCCTTCGAATGCGAAGTGGTGCTCCGCCGTGAAGTGGCCGCGGATCAGACGCACCGTCACCACTGCCAGCATCGTGCCGCCCAGGAACACGTGGAAGCCGTGGAAGCCGGTCAGCAGGAAGAACGTCGAGCCATACACGCCGGAATTGAGCGTCAGGTTCAGTTCGTTATACGCGTGGAAATACTCGTAACCCTGGCAGAACAGGAAGATCACGCCGAGCAGCACCGTTGCGCTCAGCCAGATGATCGCCTTCTTCCGATGATCTTCACGCAACGCGTGGTGAGCCACCGTCAGCGTCGCGCCGGACGACAGCAACAGCGCCGTGTTGATGGTCGGCAGGGGCCACGGCACCATCGCGCGGAAATGCGGCACGAGCGCGGCGGGACCGTTGTTCGGCCAGACGGCGCTGAAGTCCGGCCAGATCAGCTTGTAATCGAGGCTGCCGAGTTCGTGCAGCGCGATCTGCCGCGCGTAGAACAGCGCGCCGAAGAATGCCGCGAAGAACATGACTTCCGAGAAGATGAACCAGCTCATGCTCCAGCGGTACGACACATCCACGCGCTTGCCGTACATGCCGCCTTCGGATTCGGAGATGGCGTCGCCGAACCAGTGCCACAGCACGAACAGCACGAACAGCAAGCCGATGAACGTGCCCGCAGGCCCGAAGCTATGACCGTTCACCCACGATGCCAGCGACGCCAGCATGACCAGCAGGCCGGTGGCAGCCATCACCGGATGCCGCGACGGATGCGGCACGAAATAGTACGGGCTCTCGTTTTGACCGCTCATTGTTGATTCTCCACTTCGATCCAGTTGCTTGAATTTTCTTTTCCCGCCGGGTGCATGGCTGGGCCACGTCCCGGCGTTCTGTCTATCCCACTACCGCGCGCACGATCAGCAGCAACACGACGATGAACAGCACCGCGCCGATGACGCCTGCCGCGATCAGATGCAGCGGGTTCAGCTGGGCCGCATCGCTTTCCAGGTCCGCGCGCCGGCGTACGCCGAAGAACGACCAGAACACGGCCTTCATGAGCTTGAGGAAACCACCCTTCGGCGAATCCGCGCTCATGGCCGTCAGCTTCCTTTCCCGACCGTCTTCGGCGCATCCAGCTCGAAGAACGTGTACGACAGGGTGATCGTCCTGATGTCCTTCGGCAGCTTCGGATCGACGACGAACACCACCGGCAGGCGCTTGGTTTCGTTCGGGCCGAGCGTCTGCTGCGTGAAGCAGAAGCATTCGATCTTGTTGAAATACTCGGTGGCCTGCTTCGGGGCATAGCTCGGGATGGCCTGTGCCTTCACCGTGCGACCCTGCTGGTTGGTCACCTGATACATCACCGTCATCACTTCGCCGGGGTGAATGTCCAGCGTGTTCTGCTCCGGCTTGAACTGCAGCGGACCGCGCGCGTTCGCATCGAACTCGATGGACACCGTGCGGCTCGCATCCACCTGCGTGTTCTTTGCCTCGCGCGCGCTGACGTCGCGCTGCACGAGGTTGTTGATGCCGGTGACTTCGCAGATGGCCTTGTACATCGGCACCAGCGCGAAGCCGAAGCCGAACATCAGCGCGGCCACGACGAACAGCTTGACGAGCATCGACCGGTTGAACGACCGGTCGACATGCGAATTTTCCTGCGGAGTAGACACTTGGCTTTCCTACCCTCGTGACAACAGGTACTGCCTGACGACGATACCCACAAAGAAAACGGCGGCGATCAACATCATGATGATTCCGAGCCGCTTGTTGCCCGCGCGGATTTCTTCGGGCGTGCGTCTTTTTTGTGGATCCGGGGCCATGCTTTCCTTACTTTTGGTTCGCGGGGCGCTCGTGGGAGCCGCCCCGCGAAACTTCAGACTCTTTTTACTCGACCGTCGGCGGATGCTCGAAGGTATGGAACGGCGCCGGGCTCGGCACGGTCCATTCGAGGCCTTCCGCGCCATCCCACGGCTTGTCGCTCGCCTTCTCCAGCTCGCCGCCGCCACGATACGTCGGCAGCGCCACCGCGAACAGGAAGTACACCTGCGCCAGGCCGAAGCCGAATGCGCCGATGGTTGCGATCTGGTTGAAGTCGGTGAATTGCGCCGGGTAGTCCGCATAGCGGCGCGGCATGCCCGCGAGACCCAGGAAGTGCATCGGGAAGAACGTGATGTTGAAGAAGATCATCGACGCCCAGAAGTGGATCTTGCCGCGCATCTCGTTGTACATCCAGCCGGTCCACTTCGGCGCCCAGTAGTACCAGCCCGAGAACAGCGCGAACAACGAACCCGCCACCAGCACGTAGTGGAAGTGCGCCACCACGTAATAGGTGCCGTGCATCTGGATGTCGAGCGGCGCCATCGAGAGGATCAGGCCCGTGAAGCCGCCCATCGTGAACACGAACAGGAAGCCGATCGCGAACAGCATCGGGGTTTCGAAGGACAGCGCGCCGCGCCACATCGTGGCCACCCAGTTGAACACCTTCACGCCCGTCGGCACGGCGATCAGCATCGTGGCGTACATGAAGAACAGCTGGCCCGTCACCGGCATGCCGGTCGCGAACATGTGATGCGCCCAGACCATGAACGACAGGATCGCGATCGATGCCGTTGCGTACACCATCGAGCTATAGCCGAACAGCGGCTTGCGCGAAAACGCCGGGATCACCTGCGACACGATCCCGAACGCCGGCAAGATCATGATGTACACCTCGGGGTGACCGAAGAACCAGAAGATGTGCTGGTACATCACCGGATCGCCGCCGCCCGCCGCATTGAAGAACGACGTGCCGAAGTGGCGATCGAACAGCACCATGGTGATCGCGCCCGCCAGAACCGGCATCACGGCGATCAGCAGGTACGCGGTAATCAGCCAGGTCCACGCGAACATCGGCATCTTCATGAGCGTCATGCCCGGCGCGCGCATGTTGAGGATGGTCACGACGATATTGATGCCGCCCATGATCGACGACGCACCCATGATGTGGACCGCGAAGATCGCGAAGTCCATGCCCGGGCCCATCTGCGTGGAGAGCGGCGCGTACAGCGTCCAGCCCGCGGCGGTCGCGCCGCCCGGAGCGAAGAACGAACCGACCAGCAACACGGCGGCGGCCGGCAGCAGCCAGAAGCTGAAGTTGTTCATCCGCGCGAACGCCATGTCCGATGCGCCGATCTGCAGCGGCACCATCCAGTTCGCGAAACCGACGAACGCCGGCATGATCGCGCCGAACACCATGATGAGGCCGTGCATGGTGGTCAGCTGATTGAAGAACTCGGGGCGCATGATCTGCAGGCCCGGCTCGAACAGCTCGGCACGGATGCCAAGCGCCATCACGCCTCCGGAGAGGAACATGATGAAGGAGAACAACAGGTACAACGTACCGATGTCCTTGTGGTTGGTAGCGAAAAGCCAGCGGCGCCAGCCATGCGGCAGCTCGTGCGCATGGTCATCGTGCGCGTGGTCGTGGCCTGCGCCTACATCGTGTCCGATGCTAGACATGACAATCATCTCCTAAAGCGAATACTCGGGGCACTTGGCAATGACGCGTGGTTTTCCGTTGCGGGTCTGCGAAGGAAGACAGCACGCCAGGCACGTCAAGCAGCCGGACTGATTTCAACGCGACGGGCTTCCTTGTTGTCGGCGCCCCCCGTGACGGTTTCCGGTTTCTTCAACACGATGCGGTCTTCCGCCACGCCCGCTGCCTTCAGCGCATCGCGCACGGCTTGCGCGCGGCGCTTGGCGAGGTCGGCGTTGAGGTCGGCGCCGCCGGTGGCATCGGTGAAGCCGGACAACGCGATCTTCGCGTCCGGATGCGCCTTGGCGTAGGCCGCTGCGGCGTCCACCGCGTTTTTCGCGTCGGCGGGCAGCGTGTCCTTGCCCGTCTCGAAATAGATGCTGGCGGGCAGACCGGCGGCCTGCGTCGCGCTGCCGGCGTCCGCGCCCGATGCTGCCGGGGCGCTTGCTTCGGCCGCGGCGGGCGCGGCACTCGCTGCTTCCGGCGCGGAAGCCGACGCCGCCGCTGCCGTGCCGCCGCCCTCGGGCATCTTGCCTGCCTTGGCGTCGATGACCTGCTTCGGTTGCAGCACGTCGCCGGTGTGGTTGCTCCAGCTATTGCGTTCGAAAGTCACGACCGAGGCGATCTCGACGTCGTTCAGCACGCCCTGCCACGAAGGCATCGCGCCCTTGCCGTGCAGCACGAGATTCAGGTGCTCGGCGATCGAACCGTTCGCGATCTTCGAGCCGTCGAGCGCCGGGAACTGGCCTGCGCCCTTGCCGGTCGGCTGGTGGCAGACCGCGCAGTTCGACGTGTAGACCTGCTGGCCGCGCGCCATCAGCTCATCTTTCGTGTAGGTCTTGAGCGGATCGTCCTGGCCTGCGGCCATCTTCTTCTTTTGGCCGTCGACCCACTTCGCGTAGTCGTCGGTGGAGAGGACTTCCACTACTACGGGCATGTACGCGTGCTCTTTGCCGCACAGTTCGGTACAGAAGCCGCGGTAGGTGCCGACCTTCTCCGCCTTGAACCAGGTGTCGCGCACGAAGCCGGGAATCGCATCCTGCTTCACGCCGAATGCTGGCACGTACCACGAGTGCACGACGTCGTTCGCCGTGGTGATGATGCGGATCTTCTTGTCGACGGGCACGACCAGCGGATTGTCGACTTCCTGGAGATACAACGTGGAGATGGGCTTTTGGCCGTTGGTCTCGCTGCGCGGCGTGGACAGGGTGGACAGGAAGCTGATGCCTTCGCCCGGACCCTTCACATAGTCATAGCCCCACTTCCACTGATAGCCGGTGACCTTCACGGTGAGGTCGGCGTTGGACGTGTCCTTCATCGCGACGACGGCCTTGGTGGCGGGCAGCGCCATCAGGATCACGATGATGAACGGCGCGATGGTCCAGATGATTTCGACCGTGGTGCTTTCGTGGAAGTTGGCGGGCTTGAAGCCCTTCGACTTGCGATGCACGAACATCGAATAGAACATCACACCGAACACGCCAACGAAGATGACGGTGCAGATGATGAGCATGAAGATATGGAGGCCGTAGAGCTCCTCGGCGATCTTCGTCACGGGCGGCTGAAAGTTGATCTCGTTGACAGCGGGACCGCCTGGACTGTTTTCGACCGCCAGGGCTGCGCCGGCGGAAAGCAGTGCGCCTGCCGCCAGCACGCCCGAGAGGGCTCGCTTGATTGTTTTCATAGCATCCTTACCCAAATTTTCCATTCAAACCCTCGACCCCCGTGGCATCGCGCATCGGCCGGCTCTTCTCCCAGGCGCGCCTCAAACACTTCTCAGCGACGCCCGCAGCTCGGCAGCAAAGTGTTGGCGACGATGCTGTGCAAGGTGTTGTCCGATTTTCACCGATTGACCGCGCGAGATGATCGTGAGCGGCTCCCTCGGTGTCGCGCCCGCTTCGACCCGCACCCAACGCGGGTTGAACTCGAACTGCGTCAGCTCTTCGGCATTCATCTGTTCGATCAACAACCGGTTTTGATACAGCCGGATTCGCTCGTAGTCCACGGCGTGGCGCGCGTAAATCACGAACGCAATGCCTGTGACCGTCAGCTCGATTCCGGTGAACGGCAGCACCAGCCAGGCGCCATTCAGGAACAGCGGCGTTGCGATTGCCAGCGAAAACAACGCAAGCGACAGATAGAAGCCCACGAACTGACGCGGCGATACCGAACAGTTACGCTTCATGAGCCAGTCCTTGATGACCGGCCCGGTATCCGTCTGCGTCTGGCTGGCTTGCATCGCTGCCTCCATCAATCCGCACGCAATCGCATACTTTTGCTCGGATTTCGCCCAAAATTGTGTCAGCCCGGGCGACAAACTGACGCATTATAGGCGTCTTGAGGGGCATCCACAAGCAAGGGTCGTAACGCTGCAAAGCCAAGCGCCACAAGCTTCTGCGCCCTTTTGACGCACCTTTTTGCGCAGCTTTTCCACGCAAATTTCAGACATAACCTGAGCCCTATTTACGGCTTCGGCGCTTCTCTTTCTACAGCTTTCGTTTCGGTCCTCGTCCGATATCCTCGAGCCGCACGATGCCGTGTCCTTCGGCCGTGGTGCGCGGCACGGCCTTCCATGCATGGCCGTAGATCACCTCGAAGGTCAGCGGAATGGTGCCGTCGTCGCGGCGCAGCGCGTCCAGCGCCTGGTGCACCGCGCCGCGCACGGCCTGCGCATCCGCGCGGGCCGCCGCGTAAGCCCGGACGGACGGATACGCGCCCCAGCGCGTCACGTCGGCCAGCAAGGATTCGGGGGATTGGTAGGTAATGGTCAGGACTTCCTGATCCATCACCGGAATTTCGAAGCCGCTCTCCACGAGCATGTCGCCGAGGTCGTGCATGTCGACGAAATCGATCGTGTGCGGCACAGGCGCGAGACCCAGCGTGCGCTCAGCCTCGCGGTAGGCGGCTCGCAACTCGCGCAGCGTGTCGGGGCCGAAGGTGCTGAACATCAGCAGGCCGTTGCCCTTCAGCACGCGCTGCCATTCCGGAAATACGAGGTCTGGGCGGGCGTGCCAGTGCAGCGCGAGATTCGACCAAAGCAGTTCGAATGCGCCCGATGCGAACGGCAATTCAGAGAAATCGGCTTGCGCGAGTTGCGGGCCGCGCGCGCCGAGCGCCTTGGCGAGCGTCGCGGGGAGAAAGCGCCGCCAGCCTGCGCTGGCGTCGTTATCGGCAGCCTCGGCGGCGAGCGCGCGTGCAAGCATCGCGGACGAAAGATCGACACCCGTTACCGATGCCTCGGCGAACCGTTCCCGCAGACCGGGCAAATCGGCACCCATGCCGCATGCCGCGTCGAGCACGCGCAACGGGGCGACCTTGATGTAATCGAGCCGTTCGCGCATCCGTCCGGCGATCTCGCGCGGCAGGAAGGCGACCTCGTCGAAGGCAGCGGCGCGGTCGTCGAAGATCGCGCGCAAACGACGCGAATCATAGGCCGGACGGCTGGTTTCGGAGGAGGTTGGGGACATGTCGATCTATTTGCGAAGAGTGCGAAGTATACTCGGTCGTCCCGAAAACGACCCATGCGAAGTGCTGATACGAGGCATAAAGGCCGTGGGAAGCACGATGAATGCATGGAAGCAGCCGGGTCGAGCCGTCATTTCTCCAAGCAGGTGGCCTTGAACGCCGACACGATTCGTCCCTCGCCTCAACCGCCGGCCGTGACCAGCGTCATGCGCTTGCGCGCACTCGGCACGAGTTTGAAGCGCCTCGCCTCCGCAGCATTGCCGGGACAGTGTGCGTTGTGCGGCAATTTGTCGCAAAGCCTGCTTTGCCCAGGTTGCGATGCACAAGCCTGGAACGAACCGCGGGTACGCTGCGCCACGTGCGCCCTGCCGCTGACCGGGTTTCAGCTCTGTCGCTCGGGCGATGATGCGCGAGGTCATTGCGGCGCATGCCTCGAAAAACCGCCAGCCTTCAACGATACGCTCGCGCTCGCCGACTATCGCGCGCCGCTCGATACGCTCGCCGTCGGACTCAAGTTTCGTGGCCAACTCGCGGCGGCCTCGGCATTCGCGCGGCATCTGCATGCCGCGTTCGAGGACAGCCGCCTGCCCCGGCCGGACGTGATCGTTGCCGTGCCGTTGTCGCGCAAGCGGCTCATCGAACGGGGCTACAACCAGGCGTGGGCGATCGCGCGTCCGCTCGGGCGCCTGATGGGCGCGAGAAGCGACGCAGCGCTCGTGGTGCGCAACCGGCACACGCCGGCGCAATCGCGACTCGATCAGGACACGCGGCGCCGTAATGTTGCAGACGCGTTTTCGATCACACAAGCGCTGCGCGGCGTGCACGTCGGCGTGGTGGATGACGTGATGACTTCGGGCGCGACGCTCGACGCGCTCGCCCACACGCTCAAGCAAGCGGGCGCGCGCCGCGTCACCAACTTCGTGGCGCTGCGCACGCCGCAGGATTAACTCATTTCATCTTCAAACTGTCATGTTCAATGTCGTACTCGTCGAACCCGAAATTCCGCCGAACACCGGCAATGTGATCCGCCTGTGCGCCAATACCGGGGCGCGGCTGCATCTGATCGAGCCACTCGGCTTTCCGCTCGACGACACCAAGATGCGTCGCGCCGGTCTCGACTATCACGAGTATGCCGAGATGAACGTGCATGCCAACTGGCACGCTTTCATCGCAAAGGAAGCGCCGGAACTGGCGCGCATGTTCGCGTTCACGACGCGCGGCTCGACGCCGTTCTTCGATCACGCGTTCAGGCCCGGCGACTGGTTCGTGTTCGGCGCTGAAACGCGTGGGCTCGCGCCCGAATTACTCGAACGCTTTCCAAACGATCAGCGCGTGCGCCTGCCGATGCGGCCAGGCAATCGCAGCCTGAATCTGTCGAATACGGTGGCGATCGTCACGTTCGAGGCCTGGCGTCAAGCCGGTTTCGAAGGCGGCGCCTGAGCGTCAAGTTCGGCTTGATAGCGCGCAAGCATGTCGTCCTGGAAACAGGCGAAGATCACGCGCTTTAGAGAAGGCGCCACGGGCAGGGTTTGAATCACCGTGCGCACGGCGATCGGCACGGCTTGCTCGACCGGAAAGTGATAGATGCCGCAACTGATGGCCGGGAACGCGATCGACTCGCAACCGGCCTGCGCGGCCAGTTCGAGGGAACGCCGGTAACAGCTTGCAAGCAGTTCGGGCTCGTTCTTGTTGCCGCCGCTCCAGCGCGGTCCGACGGCATGAATCACGTATTTCGCCGGCAGGTCGTAGCCTGCGGTGAGCTTCGCGTCGCCGGTGTCACAGCCGCCGAGCGTTTCGCATTCGCGCAGCAACTTCTTCCCCGCCTTGCGATGAATCGCACCGTCGACGCCGCCGCCGCCCAGCAGGGACTTGTTCGCCGCGTTGACGATGGCATCGACTTGCAGGGTCGTGATGTCGACCTTGCGGGCTTCGAGCTGGGCCATGGCGCGCCTCCGGTTCGGGGACTGCAGGAACGTTTAAGACGCGCCTGTTCGGACCTGCGCGGACTTATTCCGCCTTCGCGTCCCGGTTGAGCAGCGCCTGCACGGCATCGCGCGGCGCGATGTGCTCGAAGAGCACACGGCATACCGCCTGCGTGATCGGCATCTCGATCCCGCGCGACTGCGCGAGCGCCAGCACGGCGCGTGCGCAACGCACGCCTTCCGCGACGTGGCCGAGCGCCGTGAGAATCTCGTCGAGCGTGCGGCCGCTCGCGAGCTGCATGCCGACGGTACGATTGCGCGACAGGTCGCCCGTCGCGGTGAGGATCAGGTCGCCCAGACCGGTCAGGCCCGTGAACGTCTCCGCGCGCCCGCCGAGCGCGACGCCCAGCCGCGACATCTCGGCCAGCCCGCGCGTGATCAGCGCGGCGCGCGCGTTCAAACCGAGACCGAGGCCGTCGGAAATGCCGGTGGCGATGGCAAGCACGTTCTTCACCGCGCCGCCGACTTCCACGCCGATGACATCGTCGCCGGTGTAGATGCGCATGGCGCCATGATGAAATGCCGCGACCGTGCGCGCGCCCAGTTCCGCCGATGCACTCGCAACCGTCAGCGCGACCGGCAGGCCCTGCCCCACTTCGCGCGCGAAGCTCGGGCCGGATAGCGTGCCGTTGCTCCGATGCCCGGGCAGTTCGGCTGCGACGACTTCATTGGGCAGGCACTGCGTGTCGGACTCGAAACCCTTGCAGAGCCACACGATATGCGCCGGCACGACGCCTTCCTGATGCATCGCGCGGCAGAGCTGGCGCAGCCCCGCGACCGGCGCGGCGACGACGCAGAGCGCGTCATCCGCGCACGCGTGCCGCAGCGCGGCGGCGAGATCCGCCTCGAACGCCAGCGAAGGCGGCAGCGTCACGCCGGCCAGATAGCGCGTGTTTTCGTGCGTGCGGGAGAGTGATTCGATGAGCGCGGCGTCGCGCGCCCACAAGGTCGTGTCGTGCCGGACCGCGAGGTGGCCCGCTAGTGCGGTGCCCCACGCGCCGGCGCCGAGAACGGCTACTTTCATTGCTCGGCTCCGGTCGGCGGATGTCTCGGAAACTTAATGCGTAGCGCCGTTCGCCGCGCCTTCCTGCGCCGTGGCGAGCTGGGCCATGCGTTGTTCGTACAGCGCCTGGAAATTGATTTCCGCAAGATGGATGGGCGGGAAACCGGCGCGCGTGATGGCGTCGGCGATATTCGAGCGCAGGTACGGGAACAGGATGGTGGGGCACGCAATGCCGACGAGCGGATCGATCTGTTCAGCCGGAATGTTGCGAATGTCGAAGATGCCTGCCTGCTTCGCTTCGATCAGGAACGCGACCTTGCTCGTGACCTTGGCCGTGACGGTGCCCGTCACCAGCACTTCGAACACGCTTTCCGCGAGACGGTCAGCCTTCACGTCGACTTCGACTTCCACCGAGGGCATTTCCTGTTCGAGGAAGATGGCCGGTGAATTCGGCTGCTCGAGCGACATGTCCTTCAGATAGATGCGCTGGATATTGAAAAACGGCTGGTTGTTCTCGTCGGACATAGTGATTTCCTAGGTGATTCGGTATGGGCGCGCGGTGTCAGGATGAACCGCGCGCCGGAATGCGAGCTGCGTCAGGCCGATTCGAGCAGCGGCACGAGTCCGCCCTGGCGGTCGAGCGCGGACAGGTCGTCATAGCCGCCGACGTGCGTTTCGCCGATATACACCTGCGGCACGGTGCGACGGCCGGTGCGCGTCATCATTTCCTCGCGGCGGCCGGGTTCGCGGTCGATCAGGATCTTCTCGATGGCTTCGACCCCGCGGGACTTTAAAAGACGTTCGGCCATCTGGCAATACGGGCACACGACGGTGCTGTACATGATGACTTTCTTCACTTCACTGCTCCTTGTTTCACCACCGGCATGCCGGCTTTCTGCCAGGCATCGACGCCGCCTTCCAAGACATGGACTTCGGCATAGCCTGCTTCGGACACGCTGCGGCTCGCACGTTGCGATTGTTGACCAGTCTGGCAGACGAGCACGACCGGATTACTCTTATTCTTTGCGATCTGGCCAATTTTTGCTTGGAGCTCGGAGACTTCGAGATTGCGCGAGGACGGCAGGTGGCCGCTGGCGAATTCCGCGGCCGGCCGCAGGTCCACCACGACGGCGTTGCGGCGGTTGATCAGCGTGGTGGCTTCGGCGGCGGAAATGCCGCCCCGGCCGCGCCGCATGATGGCCGGCCACAGGAGCAGCGCGCCGGACACGAGCGCGATGACGATGAGTGCGATGTTCTGGTATTCAGTGAAAAACTTCACGTCGAGCCGCCGAAATTGAGTGAAAAAGGGAGAAAGGGAAATGAGGGCAATCGGCGCATTATAAAATAACCGTTTCCCTCGATGGCCTCTGCCATTCGGCCAATGGCGCCGCGACGCGCGCGCAGGCAGGATGACGGGGTGCGATCGGCGCACCCGCTTTCCCAACTGACCGACCGAAATCATGTACAAGCTAGTGCTCATCCGCCACGGCGAATCGACGTGGAACAAGGAAAACCGCTTTACCGGCTGGGTCGACGTCGACCTGACCGAGCAAGGCAACCGCGAAGCCCGCCAGGCCGGCGTGCTGCTGAAGGAAGCCGGCTATGCGTTCGACATTGCCTATACCTCGGTTCTGAAACGCGCCATCCGCACGCTGTGGCACGTGCAGGACGAGATGGACCAGATGTATATCCCGGTCGTGCACTCGTGGCGTCTGAACGAGCGCCACTACGGCGCGCTCGCAGGCCTGAACAAAGCCGAGACCGCGAAGAAGTACGGTGACGACCAGGTGCTCGTCTGGCGCCGCAGCTACGACACCCCGCCGCCCGCCCTGGAGCCTTCGGACGAGCGCGCGTCGTTCAACGATCCGCGCTACGCCAAGGTGCCGCGCGAGCAATTGCCGCTCACCGAATGCCTGAAGGACACGGTCGCGCGCGTCCTGCCCATCTGGAACGAATCCATCGCGCCGGCCATCAAGTCGGGCAAGCAGGTCGTGATCTCGGCGCACGGCAACTCCATCCGCGCGCTGGTCAAGTATCTCGACAACGTCTCGGATCAGGACATCGTCGGGCTGAACATTCCGAACGGCGTGCCGCTCGTCTATGAACTGGACAGCGACCTGAAGCCCATCAAGCATTACTACCTGGGCGATCCGCAAGCCATCGCGGCAGCGCAGGCCGCGGTCGCCAAGCAGGGCAAGGCCGGCTGAGGGTACAAAGGGTTCGTCCGCAATCCCGGCTTCGGCCGGGCCGCTGGCGCATTGGCCGGCGCGCCGGCGCGCGCATATCGCGGGAAGAGGCATTGCCCCGTCCCGCATGGCGCGCCTCCCTATGCCTGTCCTGCATATGGCACCCCGCTGACATCGCACCGGCCGCATCGACAGCAACATCCAGGACCGGGCTCATCCCCTGCTGACGGGCACGCGCGCCCCAGGCATTTAAGTTGCGATTAAGTCGTCATTTGAGACGAGCAGGTATACTGGCCCGTCACCATAATGCCGCCCATCTGATTCCGACCGCACCCCTCTATGCGAAAGAACCTGAAAAACTTCAGCTTGGTCGCCGTTGGCGTTGCTGCCGGCGCACTGGCAACCCTGCAAATCTCCGCCTACGCGCAACAAGCCGCATCATCGCCTCTCCCGCTCGACCAATTGAGGCTCTTCGCGGAAGTCTTCGGTCAGATCAAGCATGAATACGTCGAACCCGTCGATGATAAAAAGCTCCTGACCGCTGCCATCAAGGGCATGGTGTCGAGCCTCGATCCGCACTCCTCCTATCTCGACAAGACCGACTACGAGGAACTGCAGGAACAGACCAAGGGCCGCTTCGCCGGGCTGGGCATCGAGATCTCGTCGGAAGACGGGCTCATCAAGGTCATCTCGCCCATCGAGGACACGCCCGCGTTCCGCGCCGGCATCCGTCCGGGCGACCTGATCACGCGCATCAACGACAAACCCGTACGCGGCATGACGCTCGACAAGGCCGTCAAGCAGATGCGCGGCGAGCCGGGCACCAAGGTCACGCTGACCATCTTCCGCAAGAGCGACGACCGCACCTTCCCGCTCACTGTCACGCGCGCCGTGATCCGCGTGCAGTCGGTGAAGATGAAGATCCCCGAGCCAGGTTATGGCTATATCCGCATCACAAGCTTCCAGGAGCGCACGGTGCCGGACCTCGCCGCGAAGCTGCAAGACCTCGCGCGCCAGCAACCGAACCTGAAAGGCCTCGTGCTCGACCTGCGCAACAACGGCGGCGGTCTGCTGCAGAGCGCGGTCGGCGTCGCGGGCGCGTTCCTGCCGGACAACTCCGTGGTCGTCTCCACGAATGGCCAGATTGCGGACGCGAAGCAGACCTTCCGCGACACCTATGACAACTACCGTCTGCCGTCCTTCGATTCCGACCCGTTGAAGAGCGTGCCGGAAATCTTCAAGAAGGTGCCGATGGTCGTGCTGACCAACGCCTACTCGGCGTCGGCGTCGGAGATCGTCGCGGGCGCGCTGCAGGATCATCACCGCGCGCTGATCGTCGGCAAGACGACCTTCGGCAAGGGCTCGGTGCAGACCGTGCGCCCGATGACCGCGGACACCGCGCTGCGTCTCACCACGGCGTACTACTACACGCCGAGCGGCAAGTCGATCCAGAACCAGGGCGTGCGTCCTGACGTGCCGGTGGACCAGTACGCAGACGGCGATCCGGACGACGCGCTCGTCACGCGTGAAGTGGACTACTCGAACCACCTCGCGAACACCCAGGATCCGAACGAGAAGAAGGAGCAGGAGCAACGCGAGGCGGACCGTCTCGAGCAACTGCGCATTCTCGAAGAGCAGAACGACAAGAAGACGCCCGAGCAGCGCCGCAAGGATCGCGAGCGCAAGCCGGTCGAGTTCGGCAGCTCGGACGACTTCATGCTGCAACAGGCCCTGAACAAGCTGGAAGGCAAGACGGTGGTCGAGTCGAAGTCGTATAGCGAGCGTAAGCTCGCGCAGAACAAGCCTGGACGTTCGGCTTCGGCGCCGGTCGTCGCGCCGCCTGCACTGCCGGCCACGCCGGGTTCCGCGCCCGCGTCGGGTGCGCAGCCCGCTTCTTCGCCGACCGCGCAGCAGTCGAAGTAAGCGAGTCAGCGTCGTACACGAAGGGCTTCGCGGCATCGCGCCGCGAAGCCCTTCGTCTTTGGTGCGCTTAAAATATTCGATTCCAGCGCGCCGTTCTCACCGGCGTTCCCTTCGCGGCACTCACAGCGCATTCCAGGGCGCGAGCTCGATGAACGACGATCAACTCCTTCGCTATTCCCGCCATATTCTCGTCGATGAAATCGGCATCGAGGCGCAGCAGCGCTTTCTCGATGGTCATGCGCTCATCGTCGGCGCGGGTGGGCTGGGCGCACCCGCGGCGATGTATCTGGCGGCGGCGGGCGTCGGCAGGATCACGCTGGCGGATGCCGATACCGTCGATCTGACCAACCTGCAACGGCAGATCGTGCACATGACGCGCTCGGTCGGCGCGCCCAAGGTGGAATCGGCGCGCGCAACGCTGAACGCGCTGAATCCGGAGGTGGATGTCATCGCGGTGAACGCGCGCGCCGACGCCGCCTGGCTCGCGCTCAACGTGCCCAACGCCTCGGTCGTGCTCGATTGCAGTGACAACTTCGCCACGCGGCATGCCATCAACGCGGCCTGCGTCGAGCACAAGGTGCCGCTCGTGTCGGGCGCGGCGCTGCGTTTCGACGGCCAGATCAGCACCTTCGACCTGCGCTCGCCCGACTCGCCCTGCTATGCGTGTGTGTTTCCGCCGGATCAGGCGTTCGAGGAAGTCGCCTGCTCGACGATGGGCGTGTTCGCGCCGACGGTCGGGATCATCGGCGCGATGCAGGCGGCGGAAGCGTTGCGCGTGATCGGCGGCTTTGGCGAAACGCTCACGGGCCGGCTGATGATGCTCGACTCGCTGCGCATGGAATGGAACACGATGAGGATCGCGCGGCAGCCGGACTGTCCGGCATGCGGCGCGCATCCCAAGGCTTGAAGGACGTCAGACCTTCTGCAGCACGTTGAGCGCGGCCAGCAGTTCATTGGGCTCGTAGGCCGCGAGCACGTCCGCGACCGGCTTGTCGAACGCCTTCAGGTTCGAACGCAGGATCTCCTGCTTTACCACGAGCAACTGGCTCGGATGCATCGAGAACTCGGTCAGGCCGAGCCCGAGCAGCAGCCGCGTCACGGACGGATCGCCGGCCATTTCCCCGCACACCGACACCGGCACGCCGGCGCGCTTCGCCTCGCGCAAGGTGAACGCGATCAGATTCAGCACCGCCGGATGCAGCGGGTCGTAAAGATGAGCGACGGCATTGTCCGCGCGATCGATCGCGAGCGTGTACTGGATCAGGTCGTTCGTGCCGATCGAGAGGAAATCCAGCCGGCTCAGAAACAACCGCACGGCAATGGCCGCGGCGGGAATCTCGATCATCGCGCCGACCTGCACCTGGCGGTCGTAGTCAATGCCCGCGTCGTCGAGCTGGCGCTTGGCCTCGCGGATCAGATCGAGCGTCTGGTCGATCTCCTGCGCGTGCGCCAGCATCGGAATCAGGAGCTTGGTCGGGCCGAACGCGGACGCGCGCAGGATCGCGCGCAGTTGCGTCATGAACATCTGCGGCTCGGACAGGCTCCAGCGGATCGCGCGCAACCCGAGCGCCGGGTTCGGCGCGGTTTCGTAGCCGTCGCCACCGCTCATCGAGTCGAGCGGCTTGTCGGCGCCGACGTCGATCGTGCGGATCGTCACGGGCTTGCCGTTCATCAGCTCGACCGCGCGCTTGTACGCCTCGAACTGTTCCTCTTCTTCCGGCAGCCGGTTCTTGTGATTCATGAAAAGGAACTCGGTGCGGAACAGGCCGACGCCCATCGCGCCCGCCTCCACCGCGACCTTCGCGTCCTCCGGCAACTCGATGTTCGCGCACAGCTCGATCTTCGTGCCGCACAGCGTCTGGGTCGGCGAGAACTTGAGGCGCTGGAGCTTGCGCTGTTCCAGCTGCTTTTCGCTCTGGCGGTAGGAATACTCTTCGAGGACGATCGGCGCCGGATCGACGATCACGATGCCATGGTCGCCGTCGACGATGATCAGATCGTTCTGACGGATCAGCACGCTCGCCTGCTGCACGCCGACCGACGCCGGTATGCCCAGACTGCGCGCGACGATGGCCGTGTGCGACGTGCGGCCGCCGAGATCCGTCACGAAGCCCTTGAACGCCTGCGTCTTGAATTGGAGCATGTCGGCCGGCGCGATATCGTGCGCGACGACAATCATCTCGTTGTGACCGTTGCTCGCGGCCGTATGCACGACGAGCGACGCGGCCGTGGGCGCACCGGCCAGCGCCTTCAGCAGCCGTTCGACCACTTGCTCGATGTCCGCCTTGCGCTCGCGCAGATACTCGTCTTCGATATCGTCGAAATAGCCGCCGAGGATATCCAGCTGTTCGGTCAGCGCCCACTCGACGTTATAGCGGCGTGTCCGGATGAGGTCGATGGTTTCCTGCACGAGCATGGCGTCGTTCAGGATCATGGTGTGGACGTCGATGAATGCGCCCATTTCGCTGGGCGCATCGGCGGCGAGGTCGCTGCGCAGTTCCGCGAGTTCCGCGACGACGGCGGCCTGTGCCGCGAGAAACCGGGCGATCTCCGCGTCGATCTGATCCGGGTCGATCAGGTAATGCGCCACGTCGAGCGCCGCCGGCGCGATCAGATAGGCGCGTCCGATGGCAATGCCGCGCGAGACGGGAATTCCATGCAGCGTGAACGACACGCGCACCTCCTCTAGTTGTGATGTCGCAGCCCCTCGAACGCCCCTCGGTGGGCGCCAGCCGCTCGCACATTATAAATTCGAAACCGCCGCTCAGTCCCGGAACAGCGGGTCGCAGCAGGGCCGGCACGGTTGCGCAGCCGTTGCTGCAAACGGCGCGGATGCAAAAAAGCCGCGTCGGTGCGCGGCTTGCTCGGATATTTCTATGACGGATGACAGCGTGTTACTGACCTTCGCCAAACTTGTCGGCGATCAGCGCCAAGATGGCCTGCATGGCTTCGGCTTCGTCGGCGCCTTCGGTTTCAATGGTGACCGTGCTGCCGATGCCCGCCGCCAGCATCATCACGCCCATGATGCTCTTGGCATTGATCCGGCGGCCGTTCCGGCTCATCCAGATCTCGCATTGAAAGTTGCCCGCCAGTTGCGTGAGCTTCGCCGAAGCGCGTGCGTGGAGACCCAGCTTGTTCACGATGGTTGTTTCTTGTTGCAGCATGATGCTCCGAACGCTAGAGGGATGAAGTGAGCGGCGTCAGTGGCTGGCAGCGGCCTTGGCGTTCTCGAGATCGGCACTCGCGGAGCAGGCCGGATCAGGCGAGCCGGCGGCTTTGGCGGCGAGCGCGCACGGATTCATCGGCGTGGATGCGTCCAGTTCCTGAATGCCCTTCGAGCCGCCCTGGAGAATCTTTTCGGTGAGCGTGTCAAGCGGCGTGGCGCGGTAGCAGACGGCGCGCACGAGCATCGGCAGATTGCAGCCGGCGAGCACGCGCACGTCGGAATCATGCAGGCTGGCGGCGATGTTCGCCGGCGTCGCGCCGAACACATCCGTCAGCACGATGGCGCCGTTGTCTTCCTTCAGACGATCGATCTCCGACCGCGCGAACGCCCGCACTTCGACCGGATCGCAGTCCGGCGTGACGTCGATGACGCCAATGCGCGCGGGCAAACCACCGTAGATATGAGCAATACACTCGCGTAGCGCGGTGGCGAAAGGAGCGTGCGCGATGATCAGAATGCCAGCCATGTCAGGAATGCCATCTCAGCAAAAATCAGACGAAATCGTCAGAGTTCGCTCGAAAGCGCGCGAGCGACGCGGCCATGCAAAGAAGATGGGCGCGGGACGGTGGAAATCAACTTGCTTGCAATCCATGCGCCCGCAGCTTTCGAAACTGTTGCATCAGCGTGCGCTCGGCGGCTTAAAGCAGCTTTAAAGCGCAAGCCTGCCCGCTTTTGCGGCGCAGGGAGGTCAATTGTAACAGTCTCTTCAGAGTCGGTTCTGGCGCTGGTCACCCGCCCTGCGGCGAGGATTCCGCTCAGTGAACCGCGCGCTCCAGTGCATCGATGAACATGCCCGCGACGTCGAAGCCCGTCTGATCCATGATTTCGCGGAAGCACGTGGGGCTCGTGACGTTGACTTCGGTGAGACAGTCGCCGATGGCGTCCAGGCCCGCGAGCAACAGGCCGCGTTCCTGCAGCACCGGCCCGAGCGTTTCCGCGATTTCGCGATCGCGCGCCGACAGCGGTTGCGCGCGGCCCAGCCCGCCCGCCGCCAGATTGCCGCGCACCTCGCTGCCCTGCGGAATGCGCGCGAGCGAGTAAGGCACCGGCTGGCCGCCGATCACCAGAATGCGCTTGTCGCCGTCCTTGATCTCGGGAATGAAGCGCTGCGCCATCACGGTACGCGCGCCGTCCTCCGAAAGCATCTCGACGATCGAACCGAGATTCATGCCGTCCGCCTTCACGCGGAACACGCCCATGCCGCCCATGCCGTCGAGCGGTTTCAGGATGACGTCGCCATGCTCGGCGTGGAACGCGCGCAGCCGTGCGGCATCGCGGGTGACCAGAGTAGGCGTGACGAACTGCGGCCACTCGGCGATGGCGAGCTTCTCCGAGTGATCGCGAATCGCCTGCGGCTTGTTGAAGACGCGCGCGCCGTTGCGCTCGGCGATTTCCAGCAGCCACGCGGCGTTCACGTACTCCATGTCGAACGGCGGATCCTTGCGCATCAGCACCGCATCGAAATGCGTGAGCGGGAGATGCTCGGCCTGTTCGGCCGCAAACCACGGCCAACGGTCGCTGTTCGCTTCGTCGCCGACGATCGCAATGCGCCGCACGCCCGCCTCGACCTTCGTGCCGGTCCACGCCAGATGCTGCGGCTCGCACGCGTACAGCACGTGGCCGCGCCGCGCGGCTTCGGCCATCATCGCGTAGGTCGTGTCCTTGTAGATCTTGAAGCGATCGAGCGGGTCAGCGATAAAGAGAATGTTCATGACGATTTGCGGGTTCGGTGCGCGGCCTGCGAGCTTACCGCAAGCCGCCTGATCACACCTGAATGGCTTCCGGGTCGGTTTTTTCGAGCTCGACCGATGCGGCCAGAAGCCCGAGCCGCGCCACCACGCCATACATGTAGAAGCGGTTCGGCGGCGCGGCGCCGGGCTTCGCGTGGGTGTCGGGCAGCGCCGTGTGCTCGAAGCCGAGCGGCACGAAATGCATGCCCGGCGCGTTGAGGTTCTGGTCGCGCTCGCGCGATTCATGCACGCGGTAGAAGCCGCCGACCACGTAACGGTCGATCATGTACACGACCGGCTCGGCCACCGCGTTCTCGACGCGCTCGAAGGTGTGCACGCCTTCCTGCACGATCACGTCATGGACCTGCAAGCCTTCCTTCGCGTCGTTCATGCGGACGCGCTCACGCTTGGTCAATGCCGCGACTTCGCTGGCATCGTGCACGGTCATCACGCCCTTGCCGTAGGTGCCCGCATCCGCCTTGATGACCACGTAAGGTTTCTCGCTGATGCCGTACTCGCGATACTTCTTCGCGATCTTCTTCAGCACGCCGTCGATGGCGTCGGCCAGCGCTTCCTCGCCGGTGCGCGCCTCGTAATCGACGCCTTCCACGTGCGCGAAGTACGGATTCACCATCCACGGATCGATCTCGACCAGCTTCGAGAACTTCTTCGCGACGTCGTCATAGCAGGAAAAGTGCGTGGATTTGCGCCGCACCGCCCAACCCGCATGCAGCGGCGGCAGCACGTATTGCTCGTGCAGATTCTCCAGCACGGGCGGGATGCCGGCCGAGAGATCGTTGTTGAGCAGGATCGAGCACGGATCGAAGTTCTTCAGGCCCAGACGGCGCGGCGTGCGTTCGAGCGGTTCGAGCACGATCTTCTGGCCGTCCGCGAGCGCGATGGTCACCGGGCCGTGAATGTTTTCATCGAGCGTGCCGAAGCGGATGTTGAGCCCGGCCTGCCGCATGATCAGCGCGAGACGCGCGACGTTCTCCAGATAGAACGCGTTGCGCGTGTGGCGCTCGGGAATCACGAGCAGATTCTTCGCGTCCGGACAGATCTTCTCGATCGACGCCATCGCCGCCTGCACCGCCAGCGGCAGCACTTCTTGCGGCAGATTGTTGAAGCCGCCGGGGAACAGATTGGTGTCGACGGGCGCGAGCTTGAACCCCGCGTTGCGCAGGTCGACCGAACAGTAAAACGGCGGCGTGTGCTCCTGCCATTCGAGCCGGAACCACCGCTCGATGGCGGGCATGGCCTCGAGAATCTTCCGCTCGAGATCGAGCAGCGGGCCATTCAACGCCGTGACTAAATGCGGAACCATGTAGTACTCGCAGTGCGTTTTGCATGTGACCGGAACAGGCGGAGAAGCCCCCGCCGGCCGTTACAGGGGAGGAAAGATTGTAGAGCAATTACCTTGCCTAATTGGGGATGAACCGGCAATTGGCAAGGTTTCCCACGCCTGATGTGTCGGGCTTTCGGCTCCTTCCGCCCCACACTCATGGACGAAACCCCGACGCGCGCCCCAGGCAAAAAAATGCCCGCCTGGAGGGGCGGGCAAAGTCGCTGCGCTCATACCTTCGCGCTGGCCGGACGTCCTCTCGCGACGTCCGGCAAACCTCGTTCTCACTCCACGTGTTCGCCGTGCAGCGTGATGTCGAGACCCTCGCGTTCCTGTTCTTCGGTAACGCGCAGGCCCATCGTCATGTCGATGATCTTCAGCAGGATGAAGGTAACAACGCCGCTGTAGATCAGCGTGACGAGCACGCCCTTCGCCTGGACGAGCAGGCTGCCGTCGAAGCCGCCGATGTCCTTCACCGCGAACACGCCCGTCAGCAGCGCGCCGATGATGCCGCCCACGCCGTGCACGCCGAACGCATCGAGCGAGTCGTCGTAGTTGAACTTGTGCTTGAGCCACGTGGCCGACCAGAAGCAGACCACGCCCGCCACGATGCCGATCACGATCGCGCCCGTCACGCCAACGAAGCCCGACGCCGGCGTCACCGCCACCAGACCGGCAACCGCGCCCGAGATGATGCCCAGCACGGACGGCTTGCCCTTGGTGAGCCACTCCGCGAACATCCAGCCGAAGGCAGCGAAGGCGGTGGCGATCTGCGTCGTGAGCATCGCGAAGCCGGCACGGCCGTCAGCCGCGACCGCCGAACCCGCGTTGAAGCCGAACCAGCCCACCCACAGCATCGATGCGCCGATCAGCGACAGCACCAGGTTGTGCGGCGCCATCACTTCGCGGCCGTAGCCGACGCGCTTGCCGAGCACCAGACAGCACATCAGGCCCGCGATACCGGCGTTGATGTGAACCACGGTGCCGCCGGCGAAGTCGAGCACGCCCGCCGACGCGAGCCAGCCGGTCGGTTCCCAGACCATGTGGGCGATCGGCGAGTAGACGATCAGCGACCACAGCGTCATGAACACGAGCATCGCAGAGAACTTCATGCGGTCAGCAAACGCACCGGTGATGAGCGCCGGCGTGATGATCGCGAAGGTCAGCTGGAACGCGAAGTAGACCGACTCCGGAATCGTCGAGGCGAGATGGCTCACGGTGAGCGTCGTCGCCTTGTCGCCCTTGATGTAGGCCATGCCGTGCAGGAACACGCGTGAGAAGCCGCCCAGGAACGAACCGCCCGGTGTGAACGCGATGCTGTAGCCCACCACGGTCCAGATGATCGTGATCAGGCAGCAGATCGCGAAGCTCTGCATCACGGTCGCGAGCACGTTCTTCTTGCGGACCATGCCGGCGTAGAACAGCGCGAGACCCGGAATCGTCATGAACAGCACGAGGGCCACCGACGTCAGCATCCACGCGGTGTCGCCCGAGCTGATCTTCGACGAATCGACCATGAACGGTTCGGTCGGCGCGGCAGGCGCGGCGTCCGATGCGCCCGAAGCCGCCGCGGCCGCTTCAGCCGACGAGGCCATCGCCGTGTTGGCGGAAGCCGGCGCGCTGGCGGCGGTGTCCGACGACGCGGGCGCCGAGGCCGCGGCCGGAGCCGACGCGTCCTGGGCGAGTGCGGTGCCGACATTCGCGCCGATCAGCGCGCCGGCCACCATCAGTGACATCAAAAAATTACGCATTCTTCTGGTTCCTCTTATCGCCAATTTCTTCTTAGAGCGCGTCGGCGCCGGTCTCGCCGGTGCGGATGCGGATAACTTGTTCGATTGCGGTGACGAAGATCTTGCCGTCGCCGATCTTGCCGGTGCGCGCGGCGCGTTCGACGGCTTCGATCGCCTGATCGACGATGTCGTCCGACACGGCGGCCTCGATCTTCACTTTCGGCAGGAAGTCGACGACGTATTCCGCGCCACGGTAGAGCTCGGTATGGCCTTTCTGCCGGCCGAAGCCTTTCACCTCGGTTACCGTGATGCCCGAGACGCCGATGGCCGACAGCGCTTCGCGCGCTTCGTCCAGCTTGAACGGCTTGATGATTGCGGTAATGAGCTTCATGTATCCCTCGCGGTGGTGTGCTGTTCCTTCGTTGCCTTCTGAAGCGGGATGCGCCGGGTGTTACCGCCATGTCCGCAGGGCCACGCCGCTGGAGGCAGCGTGCCGAAAAGGTCGCGCCAGTTATGCAACTCGTATGCCATGCGAGTGTTCATAAGGGTTTGCGCGATTTTGAGAAACGCGGGCGGAAAGCCTTGGCCGAACGGCCAGCGCGCGCCGCGCCTGCTGGCGTCGAGGTGGGTTCATTGCTAGAGTGGCCTCGAAGTCCCGCAAAAAGGGGCACGGGCGGGAAACGCGAGGCGCCGCGGCGCTAAAATCGCGGCGCCTTGAAGGTGTGCCGAGGCGTGGCGGCATGAAAGCCGGCACGCACCAAAATCGACCATTCGATTATTCGGGGCACTGACCTAACAATGAATGCACTATTTCTGTGCAAAGAAGGGAGCAACGATGAAACAGCCCAACGACGTTTTCAACGATCTGCAGCAGAAGATGAGCGATCTCTTCAAGAATTCGCCGGCCAAGGACGTCGAACGGAACATGAAGGCCATGCTGTCGCAGGGCTTTTCGAAGCTTGATCTCGTGACTCGCGAGGAATTCGACACGCAGACGCAGGTGTTGATGCGCACACGCGCGCGGCTGGAAGAGCTCGAGAAGCGCGTAGCGCAGCTCGAACAGCGTCTCGGGGGCGCGGGCGGGAGCGGAGGCAGTACCGCGCAGGACTGAGGTCACTGACTCCTCACCCGCGTATCCCGGCCAGCGAGCCGTCAGTTCCCAGATGTGTTGCCGGCGCGTGTGCCGCGCCGTTTCAGGTGAAATCATGTCGCTTGCCGTGGTACGCAGCCGCGCGCCCGCTCCTGGGCGCGCGCCGGAAGTCGTCGTCGAAGTCCATCTCGCCAACGGGTTGCCGTCGTTCTCCATCGTCGGCCTGCCCGATCTCGAAGTCCGCGAAAGCCGCGAACGCGTGCGCGCCGCGCTGCAGAACTGCGGCTACGACTTCCCCGTACGCCGGATCACCGTTAATCTCGCGCCCGCCGATCTCCCGAAGGAAACGGGCCGCTTCGACCTGCCGATCGCGCTTGGCATTCTCGCCGCCAGCGGACAGATTCCCGCCGAATCGCTCGAATCCCGCGAATTCGCGGGCGAACTGTCACTCACCGGCGCGCTGCGCCCGATGCGCGGCGCTTTCGCCATGGTCTGCGGCGCCGCGCGCCAGCATGCACGCGCGCACGAGCGGGGCGAGCGCGTGCCGGAAATCTACGTGCCGCTCGCGAGCGCGGCCGAAGCGGCGCTCGTTCCGGGCATCGAGGTATTCGGCGCCGCCGACCTGCCCGCGCTCTGCGCCCATCTGAACGGCGTGCCCGACGCCCGCCTGCGTCCGGTGCAAGCGCCGTCGCTTGCACAGAGTTCGGCGCCTGGTCCCGATCTCGCCGATGTCATCGGCCACCCGGTCGCTCGCCGCGCGCTCGAAGTCGCCGCGGCCGGCGGACATCATCTGTTGATGGTAGGACCGCCCGGCGCGGGCAAATCGATGCTCGCCGCGCGTCTGCCCGGCCTCCTGCCGCCGATGAGCGACGACGAAGCGCTCACCTCCGCCGCGATTCTTTCCGCCAGTTCCATCGGCTTCGCGCCGGAGCAGTGGCGGCAACGGCCGTTTCGGGCGCCGCATCATTCGTCGAGTTCGGCTGCGCTCGTCGGCGGCCGCAATCCGCCGCAGCCGGGCGAGATCACGCTCGCTCATCTCGGCGTGCTCTTTCTCGATGAAATCCCCGAATTCGACAGGAAGGTGCTCGAAACCCTGCGCGAACCGCTGGAAGTCGGGCACATCACCATCTCGCGCGCCGCCCAGCAGGCCGACTTTCCCGCGGCGTGCCAGCTGATCGCAGCCATGAATCCGTGTCCTTGCGGGTGGCGTGGCGATCCGAGCGGGCGCTGCCGCTGCTCGCCGGAAGTCGCCACGCGCTATCTGCGCAAGCTGTCGGGGCCGTTGATGGACCGCATCGACATTCAGATTGAATTGCCTGCGCTGTCGCCGGCCGAATTGTCGGCGCGTACCGCCGCGCGCGGCGAGTCGAGCGCCGTGGTTGCAGCACGCGTGGCGGCGGCCCGTGAAATCCAGTTACAGCGCCAGGGCAAGACCAATCGCGAACTGAGCGGCCGCGAAGCGGACGCGCTCTGTCGCCCCGACGCCGACGGCGAAGCGCTCTTACGTGTGGCCGGCGAGCGGTTCGGCTGGTCGGCGCGCGCGTACTACCGCGTGTTGAAAGTCGTGCGAACGATCGCCGATCTGGCCGGCGTTGACCGGCCTGACGCCGCGCATGTGGCGGAAGCCGTGCAATACCGGCGTGCGCTTTCGGTGGCCTGATCACGCTGAAACGCTCTGGCTCAGGGCTTCAGGGGCAGAAACATGCTTGTCAAGACTTGACTTATGCACATTGGAGCGATCCGGGACCGATTTTCGTCTGATCAAACCCTTGAAAGCACGTTCCTGCACAGACCATTGATTTTATTGAATTATTTAACTTGCCGCGAACGCAGGCAAAGTAACGTAAACCGCATGAATCAAGCATGTGCGCGTAAACGTTCAGTCTTTTCCACATAGTTATCCACAGACACTGTGGATAGTCCAAAAAACCCATATGAATCCGTCGATTAGCTTCCAAACCTGCGACGGAACTTTCAGTCGTGAAGTGGAACTAAGCCGCTTCCAATGTCAGCGGATGCTGAATTCGAAGGTTCCCTCTAAAACAGCTTGAACGACGAAAAGAACTGATCTGACTGCTCGGCCGGCGGCATTTTGTCCCCGACGATCGCGACTTGATAGACATGCGCGCCGCGTGCCACGAAGCGGGCGTGAATGGTCCGCGCTTCGCGCTTGGCCCCGCTCTCGCCTTGCACCTCGATCTCGCTTCCGGACACGTGTCCGCCCATGGCGAGATCGATCTGCGCATCGCGCGTGGCGGGCCGGGCGTTCACGTTGCGCGCCAGTCCGGCCTGAAGAAAGTCCAGCGCGGCGCGCTGCAGCGCAGGATCTGAACTCGGCAGCACCACGGTGCCGACCGCGAACACGGCTTCGTTGGCCTCGGCGGTCTGCATGCGCATCGTCATGGCCTGGCCGCCGATTTCGATCTTGCGCTCCTCCGACCGCGGTTTCGCTGGCAGGGTGACTTCGTAGCCGTCGTCATTGTTCATGATGGTGCGCCAGTCGTAGGCAGGCGTGCAGGCCAGCAGCGCACCGCATGCGACAGAAGCGCACACCACGGCGCGCAGCGCCCGCCCGAGCGGGAGATTCGCATGACGGACATTCGAAACAGAAAACCTGCCGGACAAAGGGAAAACTCGCTTCATGGAAGACTCTTGGAAGACTCGTGCGTGAAAACCTTCATTATCTCGCGCTGATTCCCGGCCTATCGGCGCGTCACGACTCCATACCGAAAACGGCGCTAGAATACGCAGCACTTCCCCGTGCGGCAGCGCCTGTCTCCAGCGCCGTTTCCGGCAATCCGAGGTTCACATGTCCCAAGCCACGCAAGAATCGTCCACGCGCGCCAAAAAAGGCCCACTGCGCTATATCGCGATGGCGCTCGTCGCGGGCGTCATCGCCGGCACCGGCTATTTCGCCTTCGGCGGCCAGCAGAAGGTGCCGGACGCGACCTTCACGCTGCTGTCGGGGCAGAAGGTCTCCACTCAGGGCGATCTGAAAGGCAAGGTCTATCTCGTCAACTTCTGGGCGACGAGCTGCGAGACCTGCATGAAGGAGATGCCCGACATGATCAACACGTACAACAAGTTCAAGGGACGCGGACTGGAATTCGTCGCGGTCGCGATGAACTACGACGCGCCGATGTACGTGACCAATTACGCGCAAACGCGCAATCTGCCGTTCAAGGTGGCGATGGACGACGGCAGCGTCGCCAAGCAGTTCGGCAATGTGCAATTGACGCCGACGACGTTCGTCATCGACAAGAACGGCAAGATCCTCAAGCGCTATGTCGGCGAGCCGACTTTCGCGGAACTGGATCAACTGCTCGACAAGGCGCTCAGCGCTGCCTGAACGAAGCAACCGCCTGATATCAGACGCCCGCTGGATTCCAGCGGGCGTTTTTCATTTCAGCGCTCCGCCGCCTCCCCCTTCACCACGATCCCATACCGCTTGATCTTCTCGTAGAGCGTTGCCTTGCCGAGTTGCAGCCGGTCCGCCGCCACCGCGACCACGCCGCCGCAGTGCTCCAGCGCTTCCGTGATCACCGCGCGCTCGAACAGCTCGGTGCGCTCCTTCAGCGATTGCGTCGACGGTTCCAGCGCGGCCGCGCCGCCGTCGTCGAGAATGCCCAGCACCATGCGGTCCGCCGCGTTGCGCAACTCGCGCACGTTGCCGGGCCAGTCGCGTTGCATCAGTTCCGCGCGCTGGCGATCCGTGATGAGCGGCGCGGGCCGCTCGTAGCGCACGGCGGCATCGAGCAGGAAGTGCTCGAAGAGCGGCACGATGTCCTCGCGCCGTTCGTTGAGCGGGGGCAGCGTGATGGTCACGACGTTGAGCCGGTACAGCAAATCGCGGCGGAACGTGCCGTCGGCAACGAGTTCGTTCATGTCGCCCTTCGCCGCCGCTATCACGCGCAGGTTCGCCCGCACCGGCTGGTTCGAGCCGAGCCGCTCCAGCACGCCGTCCTGCAGCACGCGCAGCAGCTTCACCTGCAACGAGAGCGGCATGCTTTCGATTTCGTCGAGAAACAGCGTTCCGCCCGACGCGGCCTCGAGCCTGCCGATGCGCCGCTTCTGCGCGCCCGTGAAGGCGCCGGCCTCGTAGCCGAACATCTCCGATTCGAACATCTGCTCCGGCAATGCGCCGCAATTCACCGCGATGAAAGGCTTGTCGCGACGCGGCGACATCTCGTGCAGACTCCGCGCGATCAGCTCCTTGCCCGCGCCGGTATCGCCGTTGATGAGCACGGACGCGTCCGTCGGCGCGATGTTCGCGATCAGCTGGCGCACCTGCCCGATCGCCGGACTGCGCCCGATGATGCGGCTCTGTCCCGCCAGCTCGCGCCGCAGCGCCTGGTTTTCAAGCACCAGCGAACGCCGCTCCAGCGCGCGGCGCACCGCTTCGATCAGGCGCTCGGAGGCGAACGGCTTCTCGATGAAATCGTAGGCGCCGTCGCGCATCGCCTGCACGGCCATTGAAATGTCGCCGTGACCGGTGACGAGGATCACCGGCACTTCCGGCGCGCGCTCGCGGCACTGCGCGAGCAGGTCCAGACCGCTTGCGCCCGGCAAACGGATGTCGCTGACGATCACGCCAGGAAAGTTCGCGACGATCAGGCGCTCCGCAGCCTCGACGCTGCCGTGCCCGGTCACGTCGAAGCCCGCGAGTTGCAGACTCTGAACGCTGGCGCGCCGCACGAGTTCGTCGTCTTCAATGAAGATCACCTGCAAACCGGTGGTCATGTCTTGCTCCAGCTAGGGGTTGCGCAGCACTCAAGCGCGCCGCAGCGTCAGCACGAACTCCGCGCCATGCGAATGATCGGCATCGGCTTGCGTGCCGCCCTCGGGGCCGTCCGCGACGATCGGCGCCTCGCGATTGCGCGCGGTCAGCGTGCCGCCGTAGTCGCGCGCGATCGCCGATGAAATCGCCAGGCCCAGGCCCAGGCCCTGGCCCATTTCCTTGGTCGTGAAGAACGGCTCGAAGAGGCGCGGCAACGCGTCGGCGGGAATACCGGGACCATTGTCGCGCACCGTGAGTTCGATCGTGTCCGCGCGCGCAGCCAGCTCGATGACGATGCGCGGCCGGTCGCACGACGCCACCGCGTCCAGCGCGTTGCCGACCAGATTGATCAGCACCTGCTCCAGCCGCAGGTCCTCGCAGCGCACGAACAGCGGCGGGCTGTCGCCGTCGAGTTCCGTTGCGATGTCGACCGTGACGTGCTTCATGCGCGGACGCAGCATCGAGAACACATTGCGCAGCGCTCGCGAGACGTCGGCGCGCGCGTTCTTCGGCCGCGCCTTGGTGACGAACAGCTTGAGCTGGTTCGTGATATTGCCCATGCGTTCCGTCAGCGCGGCAATCGCTTCGAGATTCTCGCGCGCCGCCACGTGCTCGCCGCGCTCGATCAGCACGCGGGTGTTGTCGGAAAAGCTGCGCAACGCGGCGAGCGGCTGATTCAGTTCATGCGTGATGCCCGCCGCCATCTGGCCGAGCGCAGCGAGCTTGCTCGCCTGGATGAGCTCGTCGTGGGCGGCACGCAGGTCCTGTTCGGCACGTGTGCGCTCGGCCACTTCCTTCGTCAGTTGCGCGTTCGCTTCCGAAAGATCCACCGTGCGCTCCGCGACGCGCTGGTTCAGTTCGGCATAAGCGGTCTGCAGCAGTCCGCGGCTGCGGATCATCTCGCGCACGCGCGCGCGCCGCATGCGCCAGTAGAACGCGAGCAGACACAGCGAAACGAACACCAGCGCGGTGACGATCACGGCGTTCTGCGCGGCGCTTTCGACGGGATCGAGCGCGGCCATCGTGATGAGCTGCCAGTCGGGCTCGCCGATCGAACGATGGGTCGCGAGGAACGCCGGCGCATTGCGGCCGCCGCCCACGCGCACGATCTGCGCGCCGCCCGCGAGCGTCTTCACGACGCTCAGCGGCAGCGGCGTGATGGCCTGCTGCGCGTACTGGCGCGTCGCGTACACCGACGCCTCGACGTTCTGCGGCAGCGGCCGCACCGTGTGGTACTTCCAGCCCGGCACCGACGACAGAAAGATGACGCCGTGATCGTCGGTGACGATGAGCGGCTCCGATGCATCCGCACCTTGCAGCCACTCCAGATTGAGCTTCACGACCACGACGCCGATGACCTCCTTCGTGCCTTCGCGGTACACCGGCTGCGAGATGTAGTAGCCGGGTTCGGTCGAGATGGTGCCGATGCCGAAGAAGCGGCCGACGCCGCCCTTTATCGCATCGATGAAATACGGCCGGAAGTTGTAGTCCACGCCGACGAAACTGTCCGCGCCGTTCCAGTTGCTGGCGGCCACGCAGATGCCGTTGGCGCGGATCAGATAGGTGACGGTGGCGTGCGCGCGCGCGTTGAGGTCTTCGAGATAGCGATCGGCCCGTTCGACGCGCGCCGCATCGGGATGATCGAGCACGTCCTGCACGACCGGATGCCGCGACAGCAGGTACGGCAGGTATTCGTAGCGGTCGAGCGTGCTCTTGAGCGTGTTGGTGGTGCGATCGACGCGCGCAGCCGCATTGAGCCGCAATTCGTCGATGCCGCGTTGCCAGGCCACCTGCCACGTGAGCGCGCAACACGCCATGAGCGCCGCGAAGAGCACGAAGAACACGAGGATTCGGCGCGTCACGTGGGCTGAGTCCCGCGAAAGAGGATCAACCATTGTGGCATACGCGCCCGCCCGATCCGGACCCGCAGACGACTGCGGCGAAGCGCTCGTGGAGTGAGGCTTCGCCGCTTGCATGATCACGTCGTCCGGAGGAAGGGGACTTGAAGTGCCTGGTCCGGCTTAGACGGACTTCGCTTCTTCGACGTCGGTCACGTCGACATCACGTGACAAGGCCGCTTTCAACTTGCTGCGGTCGAGTTCCTTTTCCCACGCCGACACGACCACCGTCGCCACGCCGTTGCCGACGATGTTCGTCAGCGCGCGGCACTCCGACATGAAGCGGTCGATGCCGAGAATCAGCACCATGCCCGCGAGCGGAATGGTCGGCACGACGGCCAGCGTCGCCGCCAGCGTGATGAAGCCCGCGCCGGTCACGCCGCTCGCGCCCTTCGAGGTCAGCATGGTCACCGCGAGCAGCGTCAGTTGCTGGCCCCACGAGAGATCCGTGTTGGTCGCCTGAGCGATGAACAGCACGGCCATCGTCATGTAGATGTTGGTGCCGTCGAGGTTGAAGGAGTAGCCGGTCGGCACGACGAGACCCACGACCGAACGCGAGCAGCCGAGCTTTTCGAGCTTGAGCATCAGTTGCGGCAGCGCGGCTTCCGACGACGACGTGCCGAGCACGATCAGCATCTCTTCCTTGATGTACGCGACGAACTTCAGGATGTTGAAGCCGACCATGCGGGCGATGGCGCCGAGCACGAAGACCACGAAGATGATCGAGGTGAGATAGAAGGTGCCGATGAGCTTGAGCATCGGCAGCAGCGAGCCGATGCCGTACTTGCCGATGGTGAACGCCATCGCGCCGAACGCACCGATCGGCGCGAGCTTCGTGATGATGCCGACCATGCCGAACAGGATGCTCGACAGACCTTCGATGAAGTTCGTCACCACCTTGCCGCGCTCGCCGACGTGCGTGAGCACCGCGCCGAACAGCAGCGCGATCAGCAGGATCTGCAGAATTTCACCTTGCGAGAACGCCGAGACCAGCGTGTCCGGGATGATGTGCATGAAGAAGTCGACGGTGCTCTGACCGTGCGCCTTGGTCGCGAAGGAATCGACGGCCTTGTGGTCGAGCGTGGCCGGATCCACGTTGAAGCCGACGCCCGGACGCAGGATGTGGGTCGCGGCGAGGCCGAGGATCAGCGCGAAGGTGGAGACGATTTCGAAGTACAGCAGCGCCTTGCCGCCCACGCGTCCCACCTTCTTCATGTCTTCCATGCCGGCGATGCCGGTCACGACAGTACAGAAGATGATCGGGCCGATCACCATCTTGATGAGCTTGATGAACGCGTCGCCGAGCGGCTTCATGTCGGTGGCGAGCGCGGGATAGAAGTGCCCGAGCGCGATGCCGATGATGATGGCCACGATCACCTGCACGTACAGGATTTTATGGAGAGGTTTTTTCACGATGTTTCCAGGCAATAACCAGCAGTTGGCGGGAAGTCAGCCAGCGGCGAGCGTTGACGTGCGGGAGGAATCGTCCGTGCGCAGTGAAGCTTCGAGGGATGCGCCCGGTGAATCGCGCCGCGTAAGCGTTTAGCCGCTTCGTCGGCGAATTCAGGGACGTTGGGATGCGAGAGGGGTCATCGGCTTGTCTCCTTGACTTTTATGGGCGGCTCAGAGGCCGTGGCTTTCTTATTGCAAGGGGAGTGCCAGGATTGATTACCCTATAAGCCAATGATTTTTATGGATTATTTTTCCAGGCGGCGTGCGCGCAATCCGGGATTCCGGAAATCCGGAATGAAGGCGTCCGGCGATCCGGACAGGACATGACTGGACCGTCAAATGCTCCGTGCCGCGCGTTTCGCCTTCGCTGCTTCGACCATCCTCCGCACAAACAAAAAACCCACGTCTCCCGTGGGTTTCTCAAGAAGCGCAGAAACAGCCTTAAACCACGCCTGCTCCATGCGCCTGCACATCCGCGTGATAGCTCGACCGCACCATCGCGCCGACCGCCGCATGCGTGAAGCCCATCTTGTAGGCCTCTTCCTCGTACATCTTGAACGTATCCGGATGCACGTACGCGCGCACCGGCAAGTGATGTTCCGACGGTTGCAGGTACTGGCCGATCGTCAGCATGTCCACGTCGTGCGCGCGCAGGTCGCGCATCACCTGAAGGATTTCCTCTTCCATTTCACCGAGTCCGACCATCAGGCCCGACTTCGTCGCCACTTCCGGATGCAACGCCTTGAAGTCCTTCAGCAGCTTGAGCGAATGGTGATAGTCCGAACCCGGACGTGCTTCCTTGTACAGACGCGGCACGGTTTCGAGGTTGTGGTTCATCACGTCCGGCGGCGCGGCGGTCAGGATGTTGATCGCGCGATCCAGGCGGCCGCGGAAGTCCGGCGTGAGAATCTCGATGCGCGTTTCCGGCGACTGCTCCCGCACCTGCCGGATGCATTCGACGAAGTGCGCCGCGCCGCCATCGCGCAGGTCGTCGCGATCCACCGACGTGATCACCACGTACTTCAGTTTCAGCGCGCCGATGGTGCGGGCGAGGTTCATCGGTTCGTCGGCATCGAGCGGATCCGGGCGGCCGTGGCCCACGTCGCAGAACGGGCAGCGGCGCGTGCACTTGTCGCCCATGATCATGAAGGTCGCGGTGCCCTTGCCAAAGCATTCGCCGATGTTCGGGCAGCTCGCTTCCTCGCACACCGTGTGCAGGTTGTGCTCGCGCAGGATCTGCTTGATCTCGTTGAAGCGCGAATTGCCGGTCGCCGTGCGCACGCGGATCCATTCGGGTTTCTTGAGCTTTTCGATCGGGATCACCTTGATCGGAATGCGCGAGGTCTTCGCCTGCGCCTTCTGCTTCGCGGTGGCGTCGTAGGGCGTGGGAGAGGCCGAAGCAGCGGCGGTGTCGCCTGCCAGGTTTGCGGTTGCGTCAGTCATTCGGTCGATCCGGTTATTGCAGCGGCTGATGCGGGGACGCCGCCGATTTGATGCGCCAGCCGTTCGGCCAGCGTGAAGGCTACGTCGCGCCAGTCGCCCGCGACGCCGAGCGTCGCCATGTCGACCGTTTCGAGCCCCGCGTAGCCGCACGGGTTGATCGCGAGAAAGGGCTGCAGGTCCATCTTCACATTCAGGCTCACGCCGTGATAGCTGCAGCCGTTGCGAATCTTGAGTCCGAGCGCGGCGATCTTCGCGCCCTCATGCAGTGCGTGCAGTTCGTGCAGACGAACGTTCGCGCCCTGCGCCTCCGGACGTCCGGAGGGCTGCGCCACGTAGATGCCGGGCGCGCCGGCCTTGCGGTTGGTCGCGAGATTATACGTCGCAAGCGTTTCGATCACGGCTTCCTCGATGCGCCGCACCAGTTCGCGCACCATCAGCTTGCGCCGGCGCAGATCGATCAGCAGATAGGCCACCACCTGCCCCGGCCCGTGATACGTGATCTGTCCGCCGCGATCCACCTTGACGAGCGGAATACCGCTGTCGGCGAGCAGCAAGTGCGCGGGATTGCCCGCCAGGCCGAGCGTGAACACCGGCGGATGTTCGACAAGCCAGATTTCGTCGAGCGTATCGGGCGTGCGGGCGTCGGTGAACGCGCGCATCGCGTCGAAGCTGTGATCGTAGGATTCGAGCCCCAGCCAGCGCAGCGTGACCGGCCATTCACCGGCATCGAGGGCGGTGTCGGGCGTACCGGCGGTGTCTTGTGGGAGGGCGAGCGGTGTGGCGGACATGATCCCGATAGTTTACCGAAAGTGGATCATGCCCGCCGATGGTGAATTCGCATGCTTGCGATGACAAAACCGAATAGTTGCCGCACGCTTCAGACGGTTCTCCACCCGGCGCGGAAACGCTGCGCGAGCCGTTCGATGCCTGCCGACAGCCACTGGACCGCGCGTTCGTCGCAACGCGGGACGATCGTGAAGACGACATAGGCCGGCTGTTCGCCCTCCACCGACAGCCAGAGCCGCTCGCGTTCGCGCAGCTTCAGGCTGTCGCCGGGTTCGAGCCAGTAGTCGTCGATGTCGTTGCTGCGCGTCGCCCAGACCGCGTTGCCCTGCACCGCGAGACGCGTGCCGCGGGCGATGCGCATCGGCACGGTTTCGCCGGGCTTGATTTCGAAGGTGACGCTTGTTGAAATTTCTCGCATGACCGACTCCGCCAAAGGAACGTTTCGATGACTACAATCCTAGGCGTGGCAAGGCATCAGGCAAAACGATCAATTTTCACCGCTATGTGAGCCAATTTAACAACGGACCCGGCGACCCTGCATATGGACCTGCGACAGCTTCCTGCGTTGAACGCCCTGCGCGCCTTCGAGACCGCCGCGCGTCACGAGAGCTTTTCCCGCGCCGCCGACGAACTCTTCGTCACGCATGGCGCCGTCAGCCATCACATACGCGCGCTGGAGGCCGAACTCGGCGTGCCGCTCTTTGCCCGCGATGGCAAGCGCGTGCGGCTCACGGATCGCGGCCGGCAGTACGCCACGGAGGTGCGCGCGGCGCTGCTCGCGTTGGCGGAAGCCACTCGCCGCATCCGTTCCGGCGACCGCGACCGGCGTCTGATCGTGTCGATGCTGTCGTCGTTCGCGGCGCGCTGGCTGACGCCGCGCGTGGGCCGCTTCATCGAAAAGCATCCGGAGATCGACCTCGAACTGCTGTCGACGAACGCACTCACCGACTTCAACCGCGACGACGTGGACGTGGCCATCCGCTTCGGCTACGGCAAGTACGCGGGTGTGCACACGGAGGAACTGCTGGACGAGGTGTTCTTTCCGGCGTGCTCGCCGAACTTCCGCGGCGGCGCCCTGCCGCGCGTGCCGGCCGATCTGGCCAGCCTGCCGCTGCTGCGCTCGGACGAGGAACTGTGGCGGCCCTGGTTCGACGCGGCAGGACTGACCGAACTCGCGGAGCCGAAACGCGGCGTGCTGTATGAGGATTCGTCGAATCTGCTACAAGCGGCGATCGACGGTCAGGGCATCGCGCTCGTGCGCCGTTCGCTGTCGATGCAGGAGATTCTCGCTGGACGGCTCGTGCGCCTGTTCAACGTGGACGGACCGAGCCCGTGGAAGTATTTCTTCGTGTGCCCGCCCGCGCTGCTCGAAACGGCGCGGGTGCAGGCATTCAGGAACTGGGTGTTCGACGAGGCGGAGCAGTTCAGGCAGCTCTACGAGCGCACGCCCGCCGTCTGCGACGCCCCGGCCGCCACGCTCAAAGCACTATCTTGACCATCGGATGGCCGGTCAGCGCGCGATAGATGTCGTCGAGATGGGCGCGATTCTGCGCCTTCACCGTGCAGGTGAGGCCCGTGTAATTGCCGCCTGACGACGGCCGGGTCTCGACGCGCGAGGCATCGAAATCCTGGTCGAACTGCTTCAGCACGCCGACGATGGTGTCCTGGAACTCGGGATGCGACTTGCCCATCACCTTGATCGGGAAATCGCAGGGGAAGTCGAACAGTTCGTCGGCGCTATGCGCGGCGGAGTCGGTGGGATCGGTGGCTTGGGGCTTCGAGTCTGGTTTCGTATCGGACATGATGTTCTCCTTCACTTCGCGCGCGGCGCCTCGTCGGCGAATTCGCGCGCCTTGGCCCGCTGGTAGGCCTCATACAACGCAGCATAGACCGGACCGGGACGGCCGTCGCCGACGTGCGCCCCGTCCAGTGTCGTGACCGGCATCACTTCCTTGGTCGCGGAGCTGATCATGATTTCATCGGCGGAACGCAGTTCGGCTTCGCTGATGTCGCGTTCCTCGAAGGCGATGCCCGCATCCTTCGCCAGCGTCTCGATCAGGCTGTAGCGAATGCCTTCCAGAATGCGCGGTCCGCGCGGCGCGCCCAGCAGCACACCCTGCTTCACGATCCATACGTTCGACGACGAGCCTTCGGTCAGCAGCCCGTCGCGCAACTGGATGGTCTCCAGTGCATCGTGTTCGGCCGCGTGCTGCGCCATCAGCACGTTGCCGAGCAGCGAGGTCGACTTGATGTCGCAATGCAGCCAGCGCTTGTCCTCGGCGGTCACGGCCACGGCGCCTTGCGCGCGTTCGGCCGCGCTCGGGAACACCAGCTTGCCGAGCATGACGAACACGGTCGGCGTGATGCCCGCCGGGAACGCATGGCCGCGCCGCTTGGCAACGCCGCGCGTCACCTGGATATAGACGAGCGCATCGCCCTCGCCCGGATTCCCGGCAACCACGCGATTGATCAGCGCGCGCCAGCCCGCTTCGTCGAACGGATTGCCGATGCGAATCTTGCCGAGGCTGCGCTCGAGCCGCGCGAGATGCTGCTTCAGCCTGAACGGCAGGCGCGGACCTTCGGCCTGCGCGTAGAGCGGCACGACTTCATAGACGCCGTCGCCGAAGATGAAACCCCGGTCGAGCACCGGAATGCGCGCTTCGGAAAGCGGGCCCCACTCGCCGTTCAGATACACCGTGGGATCGAAATCGTCAGACTGGCTCATCGACACCGCTCCTCGTTTGTCCCGGCTTTACTTGCGCTTCTGCCACCACAGCAGCGCCGAATCCCACAGACGGCCGACCATGCCGGCTTCCGGCACGTCCTGCAGCGCGACCAGCGGGAACTGCGCGACTTCCTTGCCGTCCGCCATCATCTTCACCGAGCCGATCTGCTGACCCTTCTTGATCGGCGCGACGATCAGCTGATCCTGCGTGACGGTCGGCTTGACCTTGTCACCGAGGCCCTTGGGCACGGTGATGTACTGATCCGTCGTCACGCCGGCCTGCACGTTGTTGGCCGCGCCCTTGTAGACGCGCGGCGACGCGATCACCTGATCCGCCTTGTACAGGCGCAGCGCGTCATACGCGGTGTAGCCGTAGTTCAGCATCTTCAGGCTGTCCTGCACCCGATTGTGCTCTTTCGGCTCGCCCATCATCACGGACACCAGACGGCGGCTCGCATCGGGCACGCCCGCCAGCGGACGCTTCGCCGAGGCGATCAGGCAATAGCCGGCGGCCTTCGTGTGGCCGGTCTTCAGGCCGTCGACGGTCGGATCGAGCCACAGCAGGCGGTTGCGGTTCGGCTGCTTGATCTTGTTGTAGGTGAAGTCCTTCACCGAGAAGATGCTGTAGTACTCGGGGAAGTCGCGGATCAGGCGCGCCGACAGGAGCGCGAGGTCGCCGGCGGTCGTGTAGTGCTGCGCGTCCGGCATGCCGTTCACGTCGGCATAGTTGGTGTGCGTCATGCCGATGCGCTTCGCCGTGGCGTTCATCAGCTGCACGAAGTTGCTCTCGCTGCCGCCGACCAGTTCCGCCAGCGCGATGGCCGCGTCATTGCCCGACTGCACGATCATGCCGTACACGAGATCGTGCACGGTGACCGGCTTGTTCGCCTCGATGAACATGCGCGACTCGTCGGTCTTCACGCGGCGCACGGCCTCGCTCGGCATGACGGTCTGGTCCATGTTGATCTTCTTCGCCTTGAGCGCGTCGAAGACGAGGTAGGCGGTCATCAGCTTGGTGAGCGAAGCCGGTTCGACACGTTCGTCGGGATTGCCGGACGCGAGCACCTGATTGCTGGTGGCGTCGACGAGCACCCACGAGTTCGCCGTCACATCGGGCGGCGGGACCTGCGCGTAAGCGCTCGCCACGGCCAGCACGGCGGGCAGGACGAGCGCGGCTTTCGTGACAACGGAAACAGACGGAAGAGACAGGCCGGAAGGGACAAAGCGCATAGGATCGATCGGCGGAAAAAGCAGGCTGCGACGAATGGCGATCGGGGATCGGATGATCGGCGAAGCACGGGTTGAACAGGCAGACCGTCGCTGTTGGTCGGGCTTTTCGCATGACAGCGGCCATGACGGCGGCGCTGCGGCGAAAAGCGCTCGTTCGACAGACGGAAGCGAAATCGGTTCTCGGAAGCCGGTGCTCCCGAAGGCCGCGACGCGCGCCGGAAGGCGTCGCGCGGCCGGGAGCAGCGAAAAAATTCTGCGCCATTATACGCGCGGGCTGCTTGCGTCTTCCTTCGAATCTGCGTGCTGGCCGCGCGTTTTAACGTTTTTCCGATGCGGCTTCCGCGCTTTTCGAGGGTTTCGAGCGCTGTGCGGCAGGGCGCGCGGGCGCATTGCACGGGAGGACGATCAACGCCAGGCGTCGACGATCACGCGCTTGAGGATATGCAGCTTGCGATGGAAGAAGTGCTCGCCGCCGGGGATCACGACCACCGGCAGTTCCTGCGGCCGCGCCCAGTCATAGACCGACTGGATGGGCACGGTGTCGTCCACTTCGCCGTGGATCACGAGCGTGCTCTCGGGCACCGGCGCCACTTCCCAGCGGCTTGCCGCCGTGCCGACCAACACCATGCGCTCGATGGGCTTACCCGCTTCGAGCAGACGCTTCGCCACATGCGACAGCACGAAGGTGCCGAAGGAAAAACCCGCGAGGACGATCGGCACGTCGGACTGGCCGGGCTGCGCGCGCATGTGGTCGATCAAAGCGAGCAGGTCGTCCTGTTCGCCGATGCCGTTGTCATGCTCGCCGCCCGTTTGCCCGACGCCGCGAAAGTTCGAACGGTAGGTGGTATAGCCGAGTTGCACGAAGGTACGCGCGAGCGTCTGCGCGACCTTGTTGTCCATGGTGCCGCCAAACAGCGGATGCGGATGTGCGACCAGCGCGATGCCGCGCGGCGACGCGTCCGGCTGGTCGAGCGCGCATTCGATCTTGCCGACCGGTCCGTCGATCAGGAACTTCTCGGTCTGCGCGTTCATGCCGGTTGATCGATCAGCAGGCGTTCGACGATCTTGCCATTGGCCAGATGCGAATCCACGATTTCGTCGATATCGGTTTCATCGACATACGTGTACCACGTGCCCTCCGGATACACGACCACGACCGGGCCCAGTTCGCAGCGGTCGAGGCAGCCCGCCTTGTTGATGCGCACCTGACCTTCGCCCGCGAGGCCCAGTTTCTTGACGCGCTTCTTGGCATATTCCTGCATCGACTGCGCGTTGCAGTTGGCGCAACTCGGCCGCGCGGCGCCCGGTTCGCGCTGGTTCAGGCAGAAGAACACGTGATACTTGTAGAAGGAATCCATGAGTCTGGCACGCTGAGAGTATCGGCCGATTATAGCCAGCGATGTTCGTGCCCGCTCCGGGCGGTTTCATCCAAGCTCAGCGCGCGCGCTGCGCACGCCGCCGCGCGAGCCACGCGTGCTCCGCCGCCGACGCGAGCCAGCCGAGCGCCGCATATGGCCAGACCCACGACAGCCAGTGCGCCAACCCGTTGAAATGCACATAGCGGCCCTGTCGCCAGTCGGCGAGGACGATGTCGAAGTACGGGTTCACCGGCAGCAGGTTGACGAGTGCGAGCGACATCAGCAGCGCCGCCCCGGCGAGCGCCGCGCGCAGGCCGCGCGGCAGCGACACCGAGAGCAGCGCCGCCAGCATCGCGATGGCGACGCCTTCGAGCGCGCCGTCGGTGGCCCAGTCGAAGGTGAGTCCGGCGCGCGACTGCAGGAAGGTCGCGCCCGCCTTCGCGAACAGCGTCAGCGCAACGAGGCCCAGTATCAGGCGCATGCGCGGCGCGCGGGTGCGCGTGAGCAGCGTCGCCAGCACGAGCGCGCCGAACAGGCTGCTCGACGTGATGAGCGCTTCCCAGGCGTCGTCGGGCAGCAACGCGCCGAGCCGGTCCGGCCAGCTTTCCACGTCCCAGGCGACGGGCGTCCAGGCGAGAATCGCGTCCTGCATCGCCGGATCGAGCGTGTCCCACAGCACGCGCGGCAGATCGCCGCCGCCGAACAGATAGGGCGCCGGGAACATCGCCGCGAACGGCCACAGCGCGGTCAGCCCGATCACATAGGCCGCGTCGCGCTCGAACCAGGTGAAGCGGATGCGCCGCAGCAGGCCGCGGTCGAGCAGCGCGCTCGTGGCGGGCGCGGCCAGCACGCCGCCGAGCAGCGCGCCGAACGCGTTGGCCGCGAGATCGAGATTCGAGGCGACGCGCGTCGGCAGATAGGTCTGGATGGCTTCCATCGCGCCCGACAACAGCGTGCCGCCCGCCAGCGCCGCGCCCACCGCGAGCGTGCCGCGCCAGCGTGGATACAGCGCGAGCACGATCAGCGCGCCGAGCGGCATGTAGCCAAGCACGTTGGTGACGACGTCGAAGACCGTCAGGTATTGCGGCAGCGGATCCGTGAGATAGGCGAACGGGCTCAGGCCGAGCGAGCGCCAACCGGTGAACGGGTACAGCGAGCCATACACGACGAGCGCCGCATAGGCGGCGAGCGCCTGCCGGGAAAACGCCGACGGGCGGCGCTGCCATTGCTTGATCGTCATGAGCCGCCCGGATGCCTCCGTGCTGGGCGGAAGAGCGGACCGCCGCGCGTCATCGCGTGGCGGCTAGCGGTTGCGCGGCGAGCCACGCGGAGACCTGCGCGATCACATCGTCCGAGGCGGCCGCGAGCGCCTGCGCGCCGCCCGCCGCATTCGCGCTGCGCGCGGGCACGCTGGCGCTGAAGCTGCGCTGGCCCACCACGCGGCCCTGCTGCGTGAGCGTCGCGCGCACGTCGACGACGCCGCGGCTCTGCTCGGGCGCATCGAAGTCCTGTTCGAAACGGGTCAGTTCGACTTCGAGCAGCGGCACGGCGCGCACCGGGTCGGCGCCCGAGAGGATCGGACCGCGCGCCGCGAGCGCATCGCGCAGGCGCTGCGTCAGCAGGCGCGCCGGCGGCATCGTCCAGTGGCTGTCGGAGTAAGTCGCGATGCGCTGTGCGTCGACGTAACTGAGGCGATAGGCGAACGCGTCCGTCTCGAGATTGCGCGGTGCGGCCACGGCCAGCACCTTGACCGGCGGCAGCGGCAACGCCCCCGCCGACGCACTCTCGACCCGCAACGCGCCCAGGTCGTAGCGGGCATTCGGCATCGCGTCCGGTGTCGAGGCGCAGCCCGCCAGCAGCGCGACGCAGGCGCACGCGCCGATGAATGCGCGCGCCACCCAGGCGGTCTTCATGTCGATGTCTGGCATGTCGTTCTCTCACTCAATGCGCGGGCTGCGCGGGCCACGAGAAACCCGCCTCGCCCGGTCCCGGCGCCTGCTTCGGCGCGCCGAACAACACGCTGCGCGGATTGGTGCTGAAGGCATCGGCGGCGCGGTCCACCGAACGCGCGGCGGCGCTCACGTCGTCGCTGAAGGAATAGAAGCGCGGCAACGCCTCGAAACCCACCCGCGCCGTCACGAAGCGCAGCGATTCGTTCATGTCGGCAAGCGAGGCACTCGCGTCCTCGGCGGCCTTGCCCGCCTTGTTCAGATTCGTGACGAGCGGTCCGTCCGGGCGATTCAGGTTCTGCACCAGCTGATTGGTCGAGGCGAGCGTCGTGTCGAGCTGCTTGAGCGTCTGCGGCAGTTGCGCCGTCGCCGGCTGCACCTGGCTCGCGAGCGTCGCGATGCCGTCCGCCGCGCCCTGCAGACTCTTCGTGGTCGCCATCAACTGGTTGCGGACGTCGTCGGACAGGAACTTGTCGGCGTCTTCGGAGAGGCGTTCGAAGCGCTTCAGAATGACGTCGCCGCGTTGCTGCAACTGCTCGAACAGCCCGGGATGCATCGGCACTTCGGCGATGTGCTGCGCGGACGACGCCAGCGGGCTCGTATCCTTGCCGGTGTCGTCCAGCTGCACGAAGGCAATGCCCGTCACGCCCTGGAAGCCGAGCGTGGCGAAGGTCGAGTGCGTCATCGGCGCGTTCTGGTCGACGAGAATGCGGATACGGATTTGCCCTGGATGGGCCTTGTCAAAGCTGATCGACTGCACCTTGCCCACGCCCAGCCCGCGATAGCGCACGGCGGCATCCGTGTACAGGCCGGTCACGTTGGTGCGCGCGATCAGGTCGTACGGCACACGCACCGTGCGGTCCACGTTGAAGAAGAACACGGCGAACGCGATGGCCAGCACGAGGGCGATCGTGAACAGCCCGGTCCAGAACGCATGTGATTTGTTTTCCATCGGCAGGTTCCTTTGACTTCGCGGCGGCGCCGGCTTCGTCCATGCGTGATGCAGCTACTTGTTGACGGTAATCGGCGCGTCCTCGAGCGCCGCCGCGGGCAGCTTCGCGCGGCGCTCCGGCGGCAGCGCCTGCAGCGCGCGGCGCCCGCGCCGTCCGAGAAAATACTCGCGGATGAACGGATGATCCACCGCACAGGCTTCCTCCACCGGCGCCGCGACGAGCACGTGCTTGTCCGCCAGCACGGCGACGCGGGTGGACAGCGCCACCATCGTATCGAGATCGTGCGTGACCAGCACGACGGTCAGACCGAGCGCGCGATGCAGCGTGGCAATCAGGTCGACGAACTCGTCCGATGCCTTCGGATCCAGGCCGGCCGTGGGTTCGTCGAGAAACAGCAGTTCTGGCTCGAGCGCGATCGCGCGCGCGATGCCGACGCGCTTGACCATGCCGCCCGACAACGCCGAAGGCATCTTGGTCGCGTGCCTGCATGACAGCCCGACCATCTCCAGTTTGAGCATCACGAATTCGCGGATCAGGTCCTCGGGGATCTTGCCGAGTTCGCGGAACGGCTGCGCAATGTTGTCGTACACCGTCAGCGACGAGAACAGCGCGCCCTGCTGGAACATCATGCCGGAGCGCGTGCGCAGCATCTTGGCGGTGTCCTCGTCCATGCGCGCCCATTCCTCGCCGAGCACGTGGATGGTGCCCGAAGTTGGCGCTTCGAGCCCGAGCATCTGCCGCACGAGCGTGGTCTTGCCCGAGCCCGAGCCGCCCAGCAGCGCGACGATCTCGCCGCGCCGCACGTCGAGATTCAGATGCTCGTGGATGACCGTATGGCCATAGCGCTTGGTCACGTCGCGCACTTCGATCACCGGCTCCGCGATGACGGGCGGCGGCTGATGGCGGACGGCGGTGGCGAGCGTCGTGGACATGTGCGTCTACAGCCCCACGTTCTGGAACAGGATGGCGAACACCGCGTCGGCGAGGATCACCACGGTGATCGACGACACCACCGACGTGGTCGTGCCTTCGCCGAGACTCTGCGAATTCGCCTTGATGCGGAAGCCGAAATGACAGGCGGTCAGCGCGATCAGCATGCCGAACACGACGCCCTTGCCGAGCCCGATCCACAGATTGGCGATCGGCACGACCGAGGGCAGCGAGCGGACGAAAAAATTCATGTCGATGGACAGCACGAGCTTGGCGGCAAGCGCGCCGCCCATCAGCGCGACGATGTTGGTCCACATGACGAGCAGCGGCATCGCGACGCCCAGCGCGATCACGCGCGGCAGCACGAGCCGCAGGCCGTGCGGGATGCCCATGACCTGCATGGCGTCGAGTTCCTCGGTGACGCGCATCACGCCGATCTGCGCGGTGATCGCGGAGCCCGAACGGCCGGCGACCAGAATGGCCGAGAGCACCGGCCCGAGTTCGCGGATCACCGAAAGGCCGAGGATATTGACGATGTACTGGTTCGCGCCGAACGCGCGCAGCTGCTGCGCGGACAGATAGCTGAGCACGATGCCGATCAGGAACGCGACGAGCGCGGTGATCGGCAGCGCCTGGGCGCCGGCGCTATAGATGTTGGCGGAGATTTCGGTCCACGGGATGCGGCGCGGACGGCGCACGAGACCGAACAGGTCCAGCACGAAGGCGCCGAACAGCGCGAGGCCGCCGTGCAGGTGGTCGAAGAACGTGAAGATCAGCTGGCCGAGCCGCGTGACGGGATCGATGCGATCGACGGGTTCGGGCTCTTCGCGCTCGGCGTCGAGCAGCGCGACGCGCTCGAAGATTTCGCGCTGCGTGTCGGAGAGTTCGATGACGGCGGGCATCTTGCGCCCCCAGATGCGCCAGAGCGCCTGGCCGCCGACGTGATCCAGACGGTCGATGGCCAGCAGGTCCCATTTGCCGATCGCCTCCCGCCCGACGGCCCGCAGCCGCCGCGTGACGCCGCTCTTGGCCCGGTCGCGCGCGAGCGCGAGCGCGGTCCACTGACCCGAAAGCCGGACCACCTTGCCCTGCTGACCGGCTTCCACTCTCAGGCGCGGCGGCGTGTCGAAGTCCAAGGATCGATGGCGCGGTAAGACGCGGTTAAGGGTGAACGGACATTGTAGCGAAGGTTGGTTTGGGGGCGCGGGATGGGGGTTTCCTAGGCCGATCAGCTGAATGTTCAAGCGTGCGCGAAGACGGAACACTGAATGTCACGCCACAACGAACATAGCAAATATGCTAACATCCACCCGGCAACCGTGGACGATCGTCTATTTCAGCGAACGCGTCCGTCAACAGATCTTTGAATTGCCTCAAGGCATTCTCGGTGAGTACCTGCGCATGCTCGAGCTTTTGCAAAACCATGGTGCCGACCTGCGAATGCCCTTTTCGAAAGCGATGGGCAACAAGTTGTTCGAACTTCGCCCATGCGGCAGGGACGGCACGGGACGCGTGTTCTATTGCGCGTTGAAGGGTCGAAGAATCGTCATGCTCCACTCGTTCGTCAAGAAAACGGAGAAGACGCCCGCCCAGGAACTGCGCATCGCACGCAAGCGTTTGAAGGACGTTCAAAATGGCTAAAACCCGACTGCAATACGAACTCGACGAGCACTATAGCCCCGTGCAGCACACCGGTGAGGACACAGAGCGACTCCTCTCGGATCCGAAAATCAAAGGCGCGTACGAAGACCTCGGTCCCCAGTACGAAGCCCTCGACACACTCCTGCAAGCCCGCAAGGAAGCCGGCCTCACCCAGGCGCAGATTGCGAAACGCATGGGTACGACTGCGTCCGCCGTCGCCAGGCTGGAAGCCTCGCTCGTCAGCGAGAAACATTCGCCTTCCATCGCCACGCTCCGCAAGTACGCGGCCGCCTGCGGCAAGACACTGCGCATCACTTTCGTGTGACCGTTCACAGGCGTGGCGTCGCTCGGCGCGCGGCTACAATAGCCAGCATGAACCCGACTCCCTTCGCCCCCGACGCGCCGTGGCGCATCGACCTCACACGGCTTGCGACGCTCGCCGAGCGTCCCGCCCGCGACTGGACCATCGATATCGTCGACGAAACCGGCTCGACGAACGTCGACCTGATGACGCAACTGCGCGCCCTGCCGCGCGACAGCACACCGGCACCCTGCGCGCGCGTCGCGTATTCGCAGACCGCCGGACGTGGGCGGCGCGGCCGCGCGTGGCTCGCCGAACCGGGCAACGCGCTGCTGATGTCAGTTGGCTGCGTGCTGAAGCGGCCGGTCGAAGGGCTCTCCGGGTTGAGCCTCGCCATCGGCACCGCCGTGCTCGACGCGCTCTCGCGGCTGCCGCTCTCGCCGTCCGCGCGCCCCGCGCTGAAGTGGCCCAACGATGTCCTGCTCGATGACGGCAAGCTCGCGGGCATCCTGATCGAAACGGCGTGGAACACGCCCGGCGCCACGGCCGTCGTGATCGGCATCGGCGTGAACCTGCACGGCGCCGAACAACTCGCCACACAGGTCGAGGATGCGAACCGGTCGTCCGGGGCGTCCTCATCGTCGTCCACGCCCGGCGCCGCGCCGGCCGCCCTCGCGCGCGCATGGCCCGACGCGAACCTGACCGAAACGCTCGCGGCCCTGCTCGACGCGCTCGACAGCGCGCTGCCGCGCTTCGAGGCCGAAGGCTTCCGGCCGTTCCGGCAACGCTGGCTCGACGCGCACGCGTGGGCCGGCCGCGAAGTCGCGCTGCTCGACCAGGGTCTGGAAGTGACGCGCGGCATTGCATCGGGCGTCGACGAACGCGGCCAGTTGCTGATCGACGCGCCCGAAGGTCCGCGCACCGTCACCACCGGCGAACTCACGCTGCGGCTCGCGAGGGAGCGTCCGTGAGCGATGCGCCCTGCTTGCTGATCGATGCCGGCAACAGCCGCATCAAGTGGTCGCTGGTCGGGTCGGACGGCGCGCCGCTTGCGAACGGCGCATTCGAGCACGCACACCATTCCACCGCCGCCGATGACGCCGCGTTGAACGCCTGGTCCGCGCTCGCCGCGCCGTCGGGAGTCTGGATTTCCAACGTCGCCGGCTTGCCGGTGCAGAACCGCATCCAGCGCCTCATCGACGCGCGCTGGCCTACCGTCCCGCGCACCGTCGTCAAGGCGCAAGCCGAGCAATGCGGCGTGCGCAACGGCTACACCGAACCGTCGCGGCTCGGCAGCGACCGCTGGTGCGGCCTGATCGCCGCGCGGGCCGCCTACCCCGGCGAACACCTGCTGGTCGCGACCTTCGGCACCGCGACGACGGTCGAAGCCCTGCGCGCCGACGGCCTGTTCACTGGCGGACTGATCGCGCCGGGCTGGTCGCTGATGATGGAATCGCTCGGCAGCCACACGGCGCAATTGCCCATGCTCGATCCCGCCGCCGCGCACGCCGCGCTGGACCGGACCCGCAGCCAGTTCGCCACGGACACGGCTGCGGCGCTCTCGTCCGGCTGCCGGCTGGCGCAGGCGAGCCTGATCGAACGTGCGTGGCGCGACTTGAAAGCAGACTGGCACGCCGAGGTCCGTCTCGTGCTCGGCGGCGGCGCGGCGCATGAAATCGCGGACGCGCTCGACGTGCCCTGCACACACCGCGACTCGCTCGTGCTGTCCGGTCTGGCGCTCATCGCGCGCGACGCCGCTGCACGCCATTCATCCTGATTCGCTGATTCGACGGACGGAGCCCACGAATGCTGCGCTGGCTGATCGCCTTACTGATACTCGCCAACTTGCTGATGTTCGCGGTAGTGCGCGGCATGGTCGGACCACTGCCCGCCGCAGGCACGCGCGAGCCCCATCACCTGTTGCAGCAAGTGCATCCCGAGGCGCTGAACACGCGCCCGATCCATCCGGAAGAAGCGTTCGACCAGCCACGCGTAGGCGGTCCGGCGCCGGCCGCCAACGTGCAGTCCACACCGCTCGGACAATGACGCGGGGGCGCTTCAGGACTGCGCGCGAACCTTCCTGAGCAGCGCGGTGGTCGAGCGGTCGTGTTCGAACGCAATGGCGAGCGCCTTGCCGCCCCAACCGCGCACGAGCGCCGCTTCGGCGAGCTTGTCCATGTCGTAGTCGCCGCCTTTCACGAGCACGTCCGGGTGCAGCGCGCCGATCAATTCGAGCGGCGTCGATTCACCAAACTTCACGACCCAGTCCACGCTTTCCAGCGCGGCCAGCAGAGCCATGCGATCGTCCTCGTGATTGATCGGGCGATCGTCGCCCTTGCCGAGCGTGCGCACCGACGCATCGCTGTTCACCCCGACGATGAGCGTCGCGCCCAGCGCCTTGGCATCGGCGAGATAGGTCACGTGACCGCGATGCAGGATGTCGAACACGCCGTTGGTGAACACGACGGGACCGGTCAACCCTGGGCGCCGCGCGGCGAGCGCCTCGCGCGTGATGAGCTTGCGTTCGAAGATGGCGGACATGACGGGGCTCGTTGCAAGTTTCTGAAAGCGCGCATTGTGCCACGGCGGCTCGGCCACGCATGACGTGGCGGCCAAGGTGCGGGGCACCAAGACAAACGGCCCGCCGACATGCGCCGGCGGGCCGTTCCCGAATCACTGCGCGATGCGCGTGTACCTGACGGATCAGGCAGGCTGTTCAGCCGATCCGCCGGCCGTTCCGGCCTGCAGACGCTGCACCACTTCCTTGCGATAGCGATTCAATTCCTGAGCGGTAGCGAACGAACGCTCGAACAGAATGGACAGATTGTGCAGGATGCGTTCGACGACCTTGCGCTCCCAGCTGTCATCGAAGCGGATCTGGTCGTCCAGCCAGCGTTCGAGCCATTCCGGGTCGGGCAGGCGGGATTGCACGGTGTCGCGCGGAAACAGCGCCTGGTTGACATGCAAGTTGGTGGGATGCAGCGGCTTTTCGGTGCGCCGCGCCGACGCCATCAGAACGCCGATCTTCGCGAACGCGGCGCGCGCCGTGTCGCCGGCGTTCGTGAGCGCCTTCTTCATGTAGCGCAGATACGCACCGCCATGCCGCGCTTCGTCTCGCGAGATGGTTTCGTAGATATGCTTGATGACCGGTTCGGTATGCCATTCGGCCGCGCGGCGATACCAGTGGTTGAGGCGGATCTCGCCGCAGAAGTGGAGCATCAGCGTTTCAAGCGGCGGCGCCGGATCGAACTCGAAGCGCACCGCGTGCAGTTCTTCCTCGCTCGGCACGAACTCGGGCCTGAAGCGGCGCAGATACTCCATCAGCACCAGCGAATGCTTCTGTTCCTCGAAGAACCACACACTCATGAACGCGGAGAAGTCGCTGTCATTGTGGTTGTCGCGCAGGAACATCTCGGTTGCGGGAAGCGCGGACCATTCGGTGATCGCGTTCATCTTGATGGTCTTGGCCTGCTCGTCGGTCAGCAGGGACGCATCGAACCTGTCCCATGGAATGTCCTTCTCCATGTCCCAACGGACGGATTCCAGCGATTTGTACAGTTCCGGATAAAGCATGGTGTTCATAGATCACCCTTGATGCCACTTATGCGACGTTATATCTGTAATGACTGTCGGTTCTCGCGTGCCGAAAACCCGGCCCGCGAACGACGAAGCTTTCAATTTTACGCGGGATTCGGTCGGCCAAAGACAAAAAACGACAACGAAGCGCCTCGATCTGCGCTGCGACAACGCGTCGCGTGCCGCCTGAAACACTGCACTTCCCCGTGCAAATGTCGCGTGTCGTACGTCTTGTTCTACCGTGGGTGAGGAGCGAAACCTGTGCCTGAGGTATGGTCAAGCGGCGCTGAGACTGCCACCGTCGGCGTGCCGGCGACGCAGTATGGCGTATCCATGTGACAGTTCACGTGGCAGTGACCGGATACGCCGGCAGTCGCTTGAATCGTGCTTGCCGAGGCTGCGCGGACCTGACAGTCCGCCCGGTGCCGGGCCCGCATCGCGTGCCAACGCTCGCCTGAACGAGCGTGATTGATCATAGCATGGCGGAGTCACGCCACTCGGCGACCACTTCGTCGATCGGCGTAAGCCCGGCCACGTGCTGCACGCCGTCGTGAATCTTGCGGCGCAGCGCGGGACTGCTGCCGCCCGCCCAGATGTGCACCTGCGGCGGCAACAGCTTGCGAAGATCGTTCAGACCATTGGCAACGGACTGCGCCGGCATCACCGCCGTGAACGACAGCGCGACGATATCCACCTCGTGCGCCGTGACCGCGGCCGCGATGTCGTGCAACGGCGTCTGCAAGCCCAGCTGGACGCACTCGCATTCGGAGAGCACGAACATCGCCTCGGCCATCAGGATACCGAGGCTGTGCCCTTCGCCCGAAAGCGTCGTGAGCAGCACGCGCGGACGGCTGCCGCGCCCGCGCGTGGCGTCGGCGAGCGGACGCATCAGATTGCGCAGCGTGGTCTGGATCGATTCGCTGAACAGATGTTCGTGGAACACCTGCAAGGTCCCGGCAGCCCACGCATTGCCGACGCGCGCGGACAACGGCGCCACGACGTCCAGTACGAAGCGTTCCAGGCCGTCGCGCGTGGCGCGCTTCAGAAGGCCAAAGCGAAAGTCGTCGTATTTGCTGGCGCGCAGCAGCGAAATCAGATGGTCGAGTTCAACGTCCGGCGCATCCTGGCCGATGCCCGAGCTTTCGGCGAGGTGCTGCAGCGTATCGATCGATTGGCCGAGCACCTTGCTCGGACGATGCCCCGCGTCGAGCAGACGCTTGACGAGCCGCAGTTTGGTCACCTGCTCCTGCGGATAAAGCCGCTCGCCGCCCGGCGAACGCATGGGCCGCGGAAAGCCGTAGCGACGCTCCCAGACACGCAGTGTGTCCTTGGTCAGACCAATCTCCTGCGCGATCGCGCCAATGCCGATGCCCACTCCCGCGGCGACTGCGGCGGGCCGTGGCATGGACTCGGGAAGGCCGGCGCCATCCGGGAGTGGCTTCGAAATGAGTTCTTGTTGTGGCGAAGTTGTCATGGACAAATTGATTGAAGCAATTCGAGTCGGATCGAAAATACCTGCCTCTTCGACCAACAACATGGACAAAGTTCAGCACCGTCTACTTTTCATCATAGACAGAATTTGATCGATTGGGTGCGTCGAAACGCCCTGCCGCCCGTTTTCGATACGGAGCAGCGAGGCGTTTGGATGCGGGCGGGGACGCAAAGTGTTCGACGGGGGATGAGAGGCGGGCGGGTCTTCCTGGCGAACCGGAAGCTAAAACGGCGACGCAGGATGCGTCGCCGTTTGATCGGATCAATTGTCCACCACAGGAATTCAGGCAGGTTTCTTCCTGGGCGGCGCTTTCCGCGCGGGAGCCTTCTTCGCCGCTGCGGCCGGAGACGCGTGTTCAGCGTCGGCCGCGGCTTGCGCGCCCGGTTCCGCCGCCGGGTGCGGCGGCTCGCCCGCGCCCGCCGGACCCGGCGGCGGCGTCATGCCGGGCTGAAGCATCGCCAGATGCGCGAGCTGGTTGAATTGCGATTGCAGCACATTCCACCAGCCCGACGGATCGAAGCCGGGCGGCGGCGCAGCCGTTTCCTTGTCTTGCGCCTCTTCTTCATCGACGGGAGCCTGCGGTGCAGCCTCCTGCTGCGCCCGCGCTTCGGATTTCGTGGCGGAAGTCCCGCCCATCGGCCATCCGGCAGCCGCGCCGCGCGACTGTTCCGCCGCCTGCTGCGCGCTTTCCACCGAGGTCTGCGCATACGCGCCGAACGCGCGCAGCGTTGCGAGCGTCGCGCGCTGCACTTCAAGCGCCTGAATTGCCGACTGCAACATGTTGAGATTGAGCTTCAGCCATTGCTCGACGGCGCGCATGTCGGTCACGCGCTTGTCGAGCTCCTCGATATTCGTGAGCGGCGCGAGCATGTCCGACATCATCGAAAGAGAAGGTCCCACGCCCTGCCCGCCGCCCGGCATCGCGGCGGCGAACGGATTCAGGCGCATCAGTTCCCACATCTTGCCCATCATGTCCGCCTGACCGAATCCGGGAAAACCGGGAATCGTGTAGGGCGGCGTTCCGCCAGGGTGATCGGTCATTCGACTCTCCTTGTTTGCGTGTGTGTTCGCGCTCGCCGCCCAGGCTCAGAACGGCGCGCCGCCGGGAAAGTCCGGCGCGCGCCGCTCGCGCAGCGAGCGCATGCCTTCATGCACATCGGGTCCGGCAAAGCCCATGAATTCGAGCGCGAGCGATGTATCGAAGGTAGGCCCGGCCAAGCGCAGCCAGTTGTTGAGCGCGTACTTGGTCCAGCGGATCGCGGTCTGCGAGCCCTGCGCCAGCCGGTTCGCCACTTCGATCGCCTTCGGCATCAATTCGTTCTCGTCCACCGCGAGCGACACCAGCCCGACGCGCTCCGCTTCCTCGCCGCTCACCGGCTCGCACAGCAGCAGATAGTACTTGGCCTTCGCCATGCCGCACAGGAGCGGCCAGACGATCGCCGCGTGATCGCCGGCCGCGACGCCCAGCCGCGTGTGCCCGTCGATGATGCGCGCCGACTTCGTCGCGATCGAGATATCCGCCAGCAATCCCGCCACCAGCCCCGCGCCGACTGCCGGGCCGTGCATCGCGGAGACGATCGGCTTGCCGCAGTTGATCACGTTGTACACGAGATCGCGCGCCTCGCGCCAGACGCGCGCGCGGACGTCGAAGTCGTTCGCCATCTCCTCGACGAGCCCGAGGTCGCCGCCCGCCGAGAAGCCCTTGCCTTCGCCGCGGATCAGCGCGACGCGCGTCTCCGGATCGCGATCGATGTCGCGCCAGATGTCGGCGAGTTCACGATGCATGTTGGCGTCGGCGGTGGACAGGCCGCTCTTGTTCGCGCCCGCGCCGGGCATCACCACTTCGAGCACGCCGTGCGGATGGCGGCGCAGTTCGAGCGATCGATAGCCCGAGTACATGGAGAGGTCGCTCATGATCCTGTCAGATGAAGAGTCAGCGCGGCTGGTAGATCCATTTGCCGTCGCGAATCTCGACCATCACGCGCGCGCGCTGGTCGAGGCCGATATGGTCGTTGGGCGTCATGTTGACCTGGCCGTTGGTGTCGGCGAACTGCTTCGTGCCTTCGAGCGCGTCGCGCAGCGCGCTGCGGAACGCCGGCGTGCCGGGCGCGCCCGCTTTCATCGCGATGGGCACGGCGCGGTTCAGCAGCATGCCCGCGTCCCACGTGTACGAGCCGAACGCCGATACCGTGCCCGCGCCCTGCTTCGCCTCATACAGTTTGATGTAGTCGAGCGCGAGGCGCTTCGCGGGATGATCATCGGGCAATTGGGCGGCGACCAGCACGGGGCTCGTCGGCAGGAAGGTGCCGTTGCAGTCCGCGCCGCACACGCGCAGGAAGTCGCGGTTGCCGACGCCGTGATTGTGATAGACCAGCCCCTTGTAGCCGCGCTGCGCCAGCGTCTTCGGCGGCAGCGCGGCGGGCGTGCCGGCGGCGCCGACCACCACTGCATCCGGCTTCGTCGCGAGGATCTTGAGGATCTGTCCGGTGACGCTCGGATCGGTGCGGTTGAAGCGCTCGTTCGCGACCACGCGGATCTTGTGCAATTCGGCGAACTTCGCGACTTCGGCATAGAAGGTCTCGCCGAGCGCGTCCGCCTGGCCGATGTAGGCCAGCGTCTTCACGCCGTGATTGCTCGCATGTTCGGCGATGGCGGAGGCCATCATCGCGTCGGTCTGTGGCGTCTTGAAGACCCAGCGGCGCTTGTTGTCGACGGGCTCGATGATCTTCGCCGACGACGCCAGCGAAATCATCGGCGTCTGTCCCTGCGCGACGACGTCGATCATCGCCAGCGAGTTCGGCGTGATGGACGAGCCGATGATCGCGTCGACCTGGTCCTCGCTGATGAGCTTCTTGGTGGTCTGCACGGCCTGCGTGGTGTCCGAGGCGTCGTCGAGGACGATGTAGTCGACCGGCCGGCCGCCCATCTCCTTCGGCAGCAGCGCGACGGTGTCGCGCGCCGGAATCCCGAGCGACGCGGCCGGCCCCGTCAGCGAGAGCACGAGGCCGATCTTCACGTGCTGCGCGCTCTGCGCGAAGGCTGCCGTCGCGGCCAGCGTCATTGCCGCACTCACCAGAAACTTCCACTTGCCTGCCGCCATGCGTGTCTCCTTTTCTTGTTTGTTCTGATTGCTGCAAAAAGCAGCCCGGCAAAGTGTAAGGCGCGGCTCGCGCGCACCGCATCGGGCGAAACCCGTTGCGGCGCGCGGCCCTTCAGTGTTCCGGCTGCACCACCGCCTGATCGATGGCGCCGAAGATCGACTTGCCGTCGGCGTCGAACATCTCGATCTTCACGCTGTCACCGAACTTCATGAAACCGGTCTCCGGCGCGCCGTGCTCGATGGTCTCCAGGCAGCGCTTCTCGGCGATGCAGCAGTAGCCCCGCGTTGCGTCTTTATTGGAGATCGTCCCGGAGCCGACGATCGCGCCCGCGCGCAGATTGCGTGTCTTCGCGGCGTGCGAGATCAGCTGGCCGAAGTGGAACACCATGTCCGTGCCGCAATCCGGGTGACCGACTTTCTTGCCGTTCCAGTGCACGGTCATCGGGCGGTGCACGCGGCCTTCGCGCCAGGCATCGCCGAGCTCGTCGGGCGTCACGGCCACCGGCGAGAACGCGGTCGCGGGCTTGCTCTGGAAAAAGCCGAAGCCCTTCGCCAGTTCGGCGGGAATCAGATTGCGCAGCGACACGTCGTTCACCAGCATCAGCAGGCGAACGCTCTTCACGGCTTCGTCGGGCATCGCGGCCATGTGGACGTCCGACGTGATCACGGCGACTTCGGCCTCGAAGTCGATGCCATACGATTCCGTCGCGCAGACGATGTCGTCCGCCGGGCCGATGAAATCATCGCTGCCGCCCTGATACATCAGCGGATCGGTCCAGAACTCGGGCGGCATCTCGGCGTTGCGCGCGCGGCGCACGAGTTCGACGTGATTCACGTACGACGAGCCGTCGGCCCACTGGAACGCGCGCGGCAGCGGCGCCATGCAGGCTTTGGGATCGAACGGAAACGTGTTGCGCGCGCGGCCGAGGTTCAGCGCCTCGTAGAGATCCAGCAGTTGCGGCGCGTAAAAAGGCCAGTCGTCGAGCGCGCGCTGCAGCGTCGCGACGATTCCGTCGGCGATGGCCGCCGTGCGCAGATCGCGCGAAACGACGACGAGCTGGCCGTCGCGCGTGCTGTCCTTCAGCGTGGCGAGTTTCATAGAGCGGGGAAGTGGCGTGGGATGACGTTAGGGGAAATGTATTTTACGATGGTGAATCCCCAAGGCCGCGTTTTCCCCGCACTTCTCATTCATGCCATCGACCCGCTCCGCCGCGCCCGACGACGACGACACGCTCGACGTCAACGACCCCAGCGATCCCGACACCGCCGAAGAGAAGACGCGCTCCGGCATTCAGTCGATCGAGGTGGGCTTCCGTCTGCTCGACGTGCTCACCAACGAACCCCGCGCCATGATGCTGCGCGATCTGGCACAGCGCGCCGGCATGAGTCCGGCGAAGGCGCATCGCTATCTTGTGAGCTTCGTGCGGCTGGGCGTGGCGTCGCAAGATCCGGTGTCGGGGCGCTATGAGCTCGGCGGCTTCGCGCTGCAAATGGGCCTGGCGCGGCTCGCGCGCGTGGACGGCGTGCGGCTCGCGCGCATCGCGCTCGCGGAACTGCGCGACCGGCTGGATCAGACGGTCGGCATCGCGGTGTGGGGCAATCAGGGGCCGACGGTCGTGCACTGGATGGAATCGAGCCATCCGGCGAAGGCGTCGCTCAAGCTCGGCGACGTGATGCCGCTGCTGTCGTCCGCCACCGGCCTGCTGTTCGCCGCGTACCTGCCGCGCAGCAAGACGCAGCCGATGCTCGAGCGCGAACTCGCCGCGACGAAGCAACGCCTCGCCGATGTCGAGCCGCTGCTGGCCGAGGTGCGCGAGCACGGCGCGGCGCGCGTCGAAGGCATGTTGCTGCCGACCATCCACGCGTTTTGCACGCCGGTGTTCGACGCCACCGGCGAACTCGCGCTGGGTCTCATCGCGCTGGGGCACGAGGGCGCCTTCGACACGCGCTGGGGCGGCGACATCGACACCGCGCTGCGCGACTGCGCCCGCAGTCTGTCTTACGAACTGGGGTACACGGAGAGCGAACGCTGAGCGCGCGCGGATGGCATGTGCCGAGGAACATCGGTCCCGTCGCGCGTGTCGTAGTGCTTTCGCGTTTCTCGTCGCGTTGACTGTCATACGCGCACCTTACCCTTCGTTCGATGCCATTTTTTCCGTTCCGCCGCCCTCGCCCGAATGCCGGCGAGCCGTCCGATGCCGTCCCCGAATCCGCCGCGCCGCGTCGCTGGGGGCGCTGGGCGCTGGCCGTGCTGATCGTCGCGGGACTGCACTGGAGCGCGGTGCGATGGTTCGAGCGGAATCGGCAGCCAGAAAACCCGCCGCCGGTGACGCCGCCGGTGCAGATCGAGTTGCTCACGCCGAAACCGGTCGCGCCTGCGCCGACGCAAGCGCCCGCTCCAGCGCCCGCGCCCGCTCCGAAGCCCGCCGCCCCCGTGACGAAGCCCGCGCCCGCCGCCCCGCCGCCCGCGCCGATCCTGAGCGCGGCGACACCGCAAGCCGATGCGCCCGCCGCCTCATCGGGCGTGGCGGCCTCTGCGCCGGCCGTCGCCGCGTCCGGCCCCGCGCAGCCGGCGACGCCCGCGCCGGCATCGGCCTCGCAGGCCGCGCAAGCCGCGGCCTCGGGCGACACATTCAACGTTCCGCCAAGCGGCGAGCTGCGCTACGACACGCTCGTGAACGGCATGATGAATCAGACCGGCACGATCCACTGGACTCACGACGGCCCGCGTTACGAGATGGTCGTGTCGATTCCGCTGCCTTTCGTCGGTCCTTATGTGTATTCGAGCAAAGGCCATGTCGACGGCTTCGGCATCGCGCCGGAGCAGTACTCCGAGCAGCGCGGCCGCCGCGCCGCCGACGTCGCCATCTTCAATCGGGAAACGAAGCAGATCGTCTACACGAAAACGCCGCAAGCGCAGCCCCTCGCCGACGGCGCGCAGGACCGCTTCAGCGTCGTCATGCAGTTGTCGAGTCTCGTGCGCGGCGCGCCCGACCGGTATAAGCCGGGCGTGACCCGGCAATTCAGCGTCACGGACAACGACAGCAGCGAGATCTGGTCGATCGAAACCGTCGGCGACGAAACCGTGCAGACTCGCGGCGGTATCACGAGCGCGCGGCATTTCACCCGTCTGCCGCGCAAGGAAGGCGACCGCCGCAAGCTCGACATCTGGCTCGCGCCGTCGATTGGCTGGTTGCCCGTGCGGATTCTGCAAACCGAGCCAAACGGAATGCAGTTGGAACTGCTGTGGGCAGGCACGCTCGACACGCCCGCTGCGCCCGCCGCGCCCGCTGCGCCCGATCAAGGCGCCGGTGCGGGCACGCCGGATGCGTCAGAGGAATCCGCGCCGGGCGCCCAGGACGCGGCCAAGCCGTAATGGCGACGTAACGCTGACGTAACGTCCCGCCATTGCAGCCGTAACACCCCGTGACATCCACACGCCGCGCGCAGGCATTGAATGCAGCAGAGCACAGTCATTCGACAACATCGCAAACCGCAGTCTTGACGGAGCCGATATGCAGTTGACCATCAATCGCATCGACACCCGCTATGTTCTCGACAACGAAGGCGGCGGCCCATGGGTCGTCTTCATTCATCAACTGGCCGGCGATCTGTCCGTCTGGGACCAGATGGCCGGATATTTCCGCAACGATTTCACCGTGCTGCGCTATGACCTGCGCGGCCACGGGGAAACCACCGCTTCGCCCGACAGCTTCACGATCGACGATCTCGCCGACGACCTGGCCCAACTGCTCGACCGGCTCGGCGCGCCGACGGCGCATGTAGTCGGGCTGTCGATCGGCGGAATGGTCGCGCAGAAGCTGGCCATTCGCCACCCGGACAAGGTCGCCACGCTGACCGTGGCCGGCGCGCCCGCCTTCATTCCCGACGACGCGCGCCCGGTCTTCGCGCAACGGGCAGCCTCCGTGCGCGAAAACGGCACCGCGAGTATCGTGGAACCGACGCTCGAGCGCTGGCTCTCGCCCGAGTTTCGCCGAGCCCATCCTGAAGTCGTCGAGCCGATCGCGGAAACCATTGCGCGTACGCCCGCCGAGGGTTTCGCACGGGCCGCGGAAGCGGTCAGCGGCTTCGACGCCCGTGAGGGATTGTCATCCGTGGCGAAACGAACACTGGTCATTGCCGGTTTGCGTGATGTTGGCACGACACCTGCTGCATCCAGAGTGATCGCGGACACGATCCCGGACGCGCAATTCGAAACACTCGACGCCGCGCACCTCACGCCAGTCGAGGAATCGCAACGTTTCAGCGCGTTTCTAGGAAACTTCCTACGCGATTCCGCGTGATTCTTACCGTAGCTGCTGCAAAAGAACGCCTCGATACCACGGCATCACATCGGGGCCACCCCTTGAATTCCCACTCTCTCGCTCCACTTACGGTTCAGGCTGCAGGAGCAATCAAGGAATAAGGAGTGTCGCCATGCAAATGATCTACAACAGCCCCAACTATTGCGTCGTCGAGTTTCCGCCGCAGGACAACCATCTCGCGATGCGCGCCGGTGGTTACGAGATCGTCGACAAGAACACGCAGCGCGAAATCTTCATCGACGGCGCGCTCGCCGCCAAGTTTCGCGAGACTGTGCAAAAGCTGATCGAGGAAGAACCGTCGCTCGAGGACGTGGACGAATTCCTTGGCCAGTTCGATATGTTGATGAACATGCCCGTCGTGCTTCACTGATTCACGGTTCGCGCGTGCCGGCATGCCGCCGGCGCGCGCCCGCCGCCGTACGGTCATGCGGCGCCGGCGACACTCGCCTCCCCGAAGACCCCGCCCATGCAACCGGCGGGGTTCTTTTTTTCCCGGCACTGCCTCGTTGCGCGCCGCCGGCCGCGCCCGTCCGCCGGAGCGACCGCCCGTGGCTACCGCTACAATGGCAGGCTCTCCCATTTGGTGCAGGCCTCGTCCGTCATGACCCAGAACGCCATTCCAACCACCGCGCGCGCCTACACGCGCGGCGCAGTGCTGCCCGAACTGCTGCAGAAGCGCATCCTGATCCTCGACGGCGCAATGGGCACGATGATCCAGCGCTACAAGCTCGACGAAGCCGCCTATCGCGGCGAGCGCTTCAAGGACTACGAGCGCGACATCAAGGGCAACAACGAGTTGCTCTCGATCACGCAGCCGCAGGTGATCCGCGAGATCCACGAGCAGTATCTGGCGGCGGGCGCGGACATCATCGAGACGAACACTTTCGGCGCAACGAGCGTCGCGCAAGCCGACTACGGCATGGAAAAGCTGGCCGCCGAGATGAATCTCGAATCGGCGAAGCTCGCGCGCGAAGCCTGCAACCGCTACTCGACGCCGGACAAGCCGCGCTTCGTCGCGGGCGCGATCGGACCGACGCCCAAAACCGCGAGCATTTCGCCGGACGTGAACGATCCCGCCGCGCGCAACGTCACCTTCGACGAACTGCGCAACGCGTACTACGAACAGGCGAAGGCGCTGCTCGACGCGGGCTGCGACCTGTTCCTCGTCGAAACCATCTTCGACACGCTGAACGCGAAGGCCGCGCTGTTCGCGCTGGATCAGTTGTTCGACGACACCGGCGAACTGCTGCCGATCATGATCTCGGGCACCGTCACCGACGCCTCAGGCCGCATCCTGTCGGGCCAGACGGTCGAGGCCTTCTGGAATTCGCTGCGTCATGCGAAGCCGCTGACCTTCGGGCTGAATTGCGCGCTCGGCGCGGCGCTGATGCGGCCGTATATCGCCGAGCTGGCGAAGCTGTGCGATACCTATGTGTCCTGCTATCCGAACGCCGGCCTGCCGAACCCGATGAGCGACACTGGCTTCGACGAAACGCCGGATGTGACCTCGGGCCTGCTGAAGGAGTTCGCTTCCGCCGGCCTCGTGAACCTCGCGGGCGGCTGTTGCGGCACGACGCCGGAACACATTGCCGAGATCGCCAGGGCGCTCGCCGACGTGAAGCCGCGCGCGTTCCCGTCGCAGTATCGCGACGCAGCCTGACACCGACACTCACACAACCCCGCACACCATGACCGATCACACGATGCGTCTTTCCGGCCTCGAGCCGTTCAACGTCAACGAGGGTTCGCTCTTCATCAACGTCGGCGAGCGTACCAACGTGACCGGCTCGAAGGCGTTCGCGCGCATGATCCTGAACGGCCAGTTCGACGAGGCGCTCGCCGTCGCGCGCCAGCAGGTGGAAAACGGCGCGCAGGTCATCGACATCAACATGGACGAGGCGATGCTCGATTCGAAAGCCGCCATGGTGCGCTTCCTGAATCTGATCGCGTCGGAGCCGGACATCGCGCGCGTGCCGATCATGATCGACTCGTCGAAGTGGGAGGTGATCGAAGCGGGCCTCAAGTGCGTGCAGGGCAAGGCCATCGTCAACTCCATCTCGCTCAAGGAAGGCAAGGAGCAGTTCCTGCATCACGCGAAGCTGATTCGCCGCTACGGCGCGGCGTCGGTCGTGATGGCCTTCGACGAGAAAGGCCAGGCCGACACCTTCGAGCGCAAGACCGAGATCTGCAAGCGCTCGTACGACATCCTGGTGAACGAAGCGGGCTTCGAGCCGGAAGACATCATCTTCGACCCGAACATCTTCGCCATCGCGACCGGCATCGAGGAGCACAACAACTACGCGGTCGACTTCATCAACGCGACGCGCTGGATCAAGCGGAACCTGCCCTATGCGAAGGTGAGCGGCGGGGTGTCGAACGTGTCGTTCTCGTTCCGCGGCAACGATCCGGTGCGCGAGGCGATCCATACCGTGTTCCTGTATCACGCGATCCAGGCAGGCATGGACATGGGCATCGTCAATGCGGGCCAGCTGGGCGTGTATGCCGATCTCGACGCCGAACTGCGCGAGCGCACCGAAGACGTGGTGCTGAACCGCCGCGACGACGGTACCGACCGGCTGCTCGAAGTCGCCGACAAGTTCAAGACCGGTGCGGCGAAGAAGGAAGAGAACCTCGAATGGCGCAACCAGCCGGTCGAGGCGCGGCTGTCGCATGCGCTGGTGCACGGCATCACGAACTTCATCGTCGAGGATACGGAAGAGGTCCGGCAAAAGATCGACGCCGCCGGCGGCCGTCCGATCAACGTGATCGAAGGCCCGCTGATGGACGGCATGAACATCGTCGGCGACCTGTTCGGTCAGGGCAAGATGTTCCTGCCGCAAGTGGTGAAGTCGGCGCGCGTGATGAAGCAGGCCGTCGCGCATCTGATTCCGTTCATCGAGGAAGAAAAGCAGCGGCTCGCCGAAGCCGGCGCGGAGGTGCGCTCGAAGGGCAAGATCGTCATCGCGACCGTGAAGGGCGACGTGCACGACATCGGCAAGAACATCGTCTCCGTCGTGCTCCAGTGCAACAACTTCGAAGTGGTCAACATGGGCGTGATGGTGCCCTGCGCGACCATCCTGCAGAAGGCCAAGGAAGAAGGCGCGGACATCATCGGACTGTCGGGGCTGATCACGCCGAGCCTCGAGGAAATGGCCTATGTCGCCTCTGAAATGCAGCGCGACGACTATTTCCGCGGCAAGCAGACGCCGCTTCTGATCGGCGGCGCAACGACCTCGCGCGTGCACACCGCCGTGAAGATCGCGCCGCATTACGAAGGACCCGTGGTGTACGTGCCGGACGCGTCGCGTTCGGTGTCGGTGGCGTCGAGCCTGCTGTCGGACGAAGGCGCGGCGAAGTATCTCGGCGAGTTGAAGAGCGACTACGACCGGATCCGCACTCAGCACGCGAACAAAAAAGCGCAGCCGATGGTCACCTACGACGAAGCGCGCGCCAACCGCACGAAGATCGACTGGAGCGCGACCACGCCGAAGAAGCCGAGCTTCATCGGCCGTCGCGTGATCCGCAACTACGACCTGGCCGAGCTGGCGAACTACATCGACTGGGGTCCGTTCTTCCAGACCTGGGACCTCGCGGGTCCGTATCCGGCGATCCTGAACGACGAGATCGTCGGCGAGTCGGCGCGGCGCGTGTTCTCCGACGGCAAGTCGATGCTCTCGCGCCTGATCCAAGGCCGCTGGCTGACGGCAAACGGCGTGATTTCGCTGCTGCCCGCGAACACGGTGAACGACGACGACATCGGACGAATCCCGCACGCAGGTGGCGATGACCTGGCGCAACCTGCGGCAGCAGAGCGTGCGTCCGGTGGTGGACGGCGTGATGCGTCCGAACCGCTCGCTCGCCGATTTCATCGCGCCGAAGGAGTCGGGCGTGAAGGACTATATCGGCCTGTTCGCGGTGACGGCGGGCCTGGGCGTCGACAAAAAGGAACAACAGTTCGAGGCCGATCACGACGACTACAGCGCGATCATGCTCAAGGCGCTCGCCGACCGCTTCGCCGAGGCCTTCGCGGAAGCGCTGCACGCGCGCGTGCGGCGTGAGCTGTGGGGCTATGCGCAGAACGAAGCGCTCGACAACGACGCGCTGATCGCGGAGAAGTATGTCGGCATCCGGCCGGCGCCGGGGTATCCGGCGTGTCCGGATCACCTCGTCAAGCGCGCCATGTTCGACGTGCTGCAGGCGGAGGAGATCGGCATGGAACTGACCGAATCGCTGGCGATGACGCCCGCCGCCAGCGTGTCCGGGTTCTATCTGGCGCATCCGGACAGCACGTATTTCTCGGTCGGCAAGATTGGCGACGACCAGCTGGCGAGCTATGCGCAGCGCATGAACATGCCGTTGACCGAAGCCGAACGGGCGCTCGCGCCGCAGCGCTGAACTAGCGCCCGGCGGCGCGGCTGACCAGTCGGACTTCCACGCAGCGTGTGGCGAAAAACCATATGCGCGGCGTTATAAAGGGAAAAAGACGCGAAAAATCGGCAGGCTGGCGGCGGGAAATTTTGTCTTTCCGTAGACTGTCGCTGCGATACGCCGTCATGACGACGGACACGCATAATTCGTCTCGGAGAGAGTCGCATGAAAAAGCTGACGTCCGCCGCCACCCTAGCGATCGCAGCCGCCGTTCTCGCTTGGAGCCCGGTTGCCTTCGCGCAGCCTGCCAGCAGCACGACTGCATCGTCGTATTCGCCGCCGCAGACCGAGCACAAGAAGAAGCCCAAGAAGCCCCGGAAGCCCAAGTCGGCGACCAACGGGCAGTCGCAGTAAGCGGGGCTGCATAGTACGCAACAGCACGGCCGGCATCGACGCGACAAGAGCCGTTCGACGCAGCAGAAACACCTGTTGGAAAAAAACCCGCATCGGCGAGATGCGGGTTTTCGTTTTCAGCGAACGGACAAGCGCGGGCTAAAAGCCGGCCAAGCGCGTTCAGACGCCCCAGAGGATATCTTTGCCGTCCTTCTGCGCGAGCCGCATCATGTCCAGGAACGGGTAGGCGCGCTGCGCGAGTCCGATCGGAATTTCATGCGGCTCGTGGCCTTCCTCGCCTTCATGAAAGTGGCCGTCGTGCTCGGCGCGCTCTTTCTTGTCAGTGCTGACCGCGGCTTCGAGTTTCTGGATGGCCGAGGGCAGTTCCTCGTGCGTGATGACGCCGCGCTCCGTGAGCTTCTTCCCGATGATGCCGAGCAGGTATTCCGCCAGGTTCTCCAGCATCATGACGTCCGGTGCGGCGGGTGATTTGAATGTGATCAGCATGGCATGGTCCTTTGCTTTATGTTGGGTTATAGGCGGTTTGCAAGAAGGCGGTTTGCAAGCAGCGCGCCGATGAGCCGGTCTCCCTGACAACGTGACAACACCCTGATTCGACATATTAGCACCTGCTAAAATCCCCACTTCATAGGGTTAAAACCGGGCCAACCGCCGCTCAGCGCGCCACCGAAGCTTGCGCTGAGCAATGAACATGGCAAGCGGCGCTGCTCGCATCGCGAATCGCGAACGCGCGGTTCACCCGCGGTTCACAATCAGGGCGCCGCACCCTTCCGGACCCGCTCCACTGGATCACTTTCAGCATGCTGCCCGCACACAAACACACTCTCGAAACGCTCCTCACCGACGCGGTCAAGCAGGTCGCCCAAGCCACTCAGGGCGCCAGCGAAGCGGCTTTCGTCGCGCCGGCCATCGTGCTCGAACGGCCGAAGGTCGCCGCGCACGGCGACGTCGCCTCGAACGTCGCGATGCAGCTCGCCAAGCCGCTGCGCGCCAATCCGCGCCAGCTTGCGCAGCAGATCGTCGATGCCTTGCTCGGCGCCGAGCAGGCCAAAGGGCTGGTCGAGAGCGCTGAAGTTGCAGGTCCCGGCTTCATCAATCTGCGTCTTGCCGCGACGGCGAAGCAAGCCGTGATCCCGGCCGTGCTGGACGAAGCCGCCGCCTACGGCCGTTCCACCCGCGACGCCGGCCGGCGCGTGCTGATCGAGTTCGTTTCGGCGAATCCCACCGGGCCGCTGCACGTCGGCCATGGCCGTCAGGCAGCGCTCGGCGACGCGCTGTCCAACCTGCTCGGCACGCAAGGCTACGACGTGCACCGCGAGTTCTACTACAACGACGCGGGCGTACAGATCAACAACCTCGCCATCTCCACGCAGCTGCGCGCGCGCGGCCTCAAGCCGGGCGACGCGCAATGGCCCGACGCGGCCTACAACGGCGAGTACATCGGCGACATCGCGCGTGATTATCTGGCGGGCGAAACCGTCGCGGCGAAGGACGGCGATCCGGTGAAGGGCCGGGGTGACGTCGAAGACCTCGAAGCCATCCGTCATTTCGCGGTCGCGTATTTGCGTCACGAGCAGGACATGGATCTGACCGCGTTCGGCGTGAAGTTCGACCAGTTCTATCTGGAGTCGTCGCTGTACAAGGAAGGGCGCGTCGAGAAGACGGTCGCGGCGCTCGTCGATGCCGGCAAGACCTACGAGCAGGACGGCGCGCTGTGGCTGCGCACCACTGACGACGGCGACGACAAGGACCGCGTCATGAAGAAGTCCGACGGCACCTACACGTACTTCGTGCCGGACGTCGCCTATCACGTGACCAAGTGGCAGCGCGGTTTCACGAAGGTCATCAACGTGCAGGGCTCGGACCATCACGGCACCATCGCGCGCGTACGGGCCGGGCTGCAGGGACTGGGCGTCGGCATTCCGAAGGGCTATCCCGACTACGTGCTGCACAAGATGGTGACCGTCATGCGCGACGGCGAGGAAGTGAAGATCTCCAAGCGCGCGGGCAGCTATGTGACGGTGCGCGACCTGATCGAATGGTCGGGCGGTCTCGCGCCCGGCCACGAGACCGCGCCGGACCAGATCGACGAAGCGACGATCCGCCGCGGCCGCGACGCCGTGCGCTTCTTCCTGATTTCGCGCAAGGCGGACACCGAGTTCGTGTTCGACATCGATCTCGCGCTCAAGCAGAACGACGAGAACCCGGTCTACTACGTCCAATACGCGCACGCGCGCATCTGCACGATTCTCAACGACTGGACGGAACGCTACGCCGGCGATCTCTCGCAGGCCGCGCAAGCCGATCTCTCGCCGCTGTCGAGCGACCGCGCGATGGCCCTGCTCAACAAGCTCGCCGAGTACCCGGACACGCTCCAGCACGCGGCCCTCGAACTCGCGCCGCACGCGGTGGCCTTCTACCTGCGCGATCTCGCTGGCGAATTTCACTCGTTCTACAATGCGGAGCGCGTGCTCGTGGACGACGAGAAAGAACGCAGCGCGCGTATCGCGCTGCTGGCCGCCACCCGCCAGGTGCTCGAGAACGGTCTCGCGACGATCGGCGTCTCCGCTCCCCAAAAGATGTGATGTCTGCCGCCCCCGGCACCGCGCGCCCTGCGAAATCGGACTTTTCGGCGCGCGCGGACGGGAGGCTGGCGCGGATCGGTATTAAGCCACGGCTATAATCGTCGGCCAAACCAGAAGACTTTCTCGCAGGTGATCCAAACGATGGCAAAACCACGTCGCACGACCAGTCAATCCAAGCAGTCGAAGCAAACCGGGGGAACCTTCATCGGCATCGTGCTGGGGCTGATCGTCGGCCTGGCCATCGCGGTCATCGTCGCGCTGTACATCACCCGCGCGCCCACCCCGTTCGTCGCGAAGGTCGCGCCGCCGGCGGCGGATACCAACTCCGCGCCCGCCGCCGCGCAGCCCTACGACCCGAACCGTCCGCTGCAGGGCAAGACGCCGGGCCAGCCGGTGCCGCAAGCCGCGCAGCCCACGCCGCCGAATACCGCGCCGGGCCAGACCAACAATCAGACGCAGTCGTCGGGCATGCTCGACGAACCGCAGATCGTCGAAGTGCCGCCCTCGGGCGCGACCGATTCGAACCCGAAGGCCGCAAGCTCGAGCGCCGCGAGGAAGCCCGAGAACGCGCCGAACGCCACCAGCAACGCCGCCGCTACGCCGCCCAAGGGCGGTTCCGCACCGGGCACCGCCAAGACCACGCCGCCCGCGCCGGGCGACGTGAATACAGGCTACTTCTTGCAGGTCGGCGCATACAAGACCCAGGCCGACGCCGAACAGCAGCGCGCGCGTCTTGGCTTCCAGGGTTTCGAGTCGCGCGTCACGCAGCGCGATGCGGGCGGCGTGACGTACTATCGCGTGCGGATTGGCCCGTTCGCGAAGTTCGAAGACATGAACACGGCGCGTCAGCGTCTGTCCGATGCCGGCGTCGATACCGCCGTGATCCGTTTCTCGCGGCAGTAAGCGGCACATCGAGTTCGGGCGCCCGCGCTACTGTTCCGTGGCGCGGGCGAACGCGAGGATCGGCGACGCCGGACTTCGTTCAAGCCTGGTTTAAGCATGGCTTAAGCATCGTGTGTCCCACTTGAGGGCCTCTTTTTTCCAGCCTCCGCGACTCTTTTGCTTTCACTCTCCCATCATGAAAAAACTGTTTAGCGCGTTCGCCCTGTCCCTCGGCATTGCTGCCGCCTCGATGAGCGTCGCGAGTTCGGCCATGGCCGAGCCCACCGCCGGCAAGGACTACTCCGTGCTGCAGGCGGCCCAGCCGGTCGGCGCGCCCGCCGGCAAGGTGGAAGTCATCGAGTTCTTCTGGTACGGCTGCCCGCACTGCAACGAGTTCGAGCCGTATATCGAGGCATGGGAGAAGAAACAGGGACCGGACGTCGTGTTCAAGCGCGTACCGGTGGCGTTCCGCGACGACTTCATTCCGCACTCGAAGATGTATCACGCGCTGGACGCGCTCGGCGTCGCCGAGAAGGTCACGCCGGCCGTGTTCAACGAGATCCACGTGAAGAAAGACTATCTGCTGACGCCGCAGGCACAGGCGGACTTCCTCGCGACGCAGGGCATCGACAAGAAGAAGTACCTGGACGCCTACAACTCCTTCTCGACGCAAAGCGCCATCCAGCGCGACAACAAGCTGTTGCAGGACTACAAGATCGACGGCGTGCCGACGGTCGTCGTGCAGGGCAAGTATGAAACGGGCCCGGCCATGACCAACAGCCTGCAAGGCACCACGCAGGTGATGGACTTCCTGGTCCAGCAAGTTCGCGACAAGAAGCTCTGATCCCCTCGTCAAGCGCCGGTATGAAAGCAGTTCGCCTGAAAGTCTTCATCACTGGCGCATCGAGCGGCATCGGCCAGGCGCTGGCCGAGCATTATGTGCGGCGCGGCGCCGCGGTCGGTCTGGTCGCCCGGCGCGCCGACTCCCTCGCGGCGTTCGCCGCCCGGTTTCCAGACGCCTCCCTCTCGCTGTATCCCGTTGACGTACGCGACGCCGCCGCGCTCGCCGATGCCGCGCGCCGCTTCATCGCCGAGCACGGCCCCGCGGACGTCGTCATCGCCAATGCCGGCGTGAGCCGCGGCGTGCTGACCGGCGAAGGCGATCGCGACACCTTTCGCGCCGTGATGGACATCAACTATTACGGCATGGTCGCGACCTTCGAGCCGTTCATCGCCTCGATGACGGCCGCGCGAAGGGGCACGCTCGTGGGCATTGCGAGCGTTGCAGGCGTGCGCGGGCTGCCGGGCTCGGGCGCGTACAGCGCCTCCAAGGCCGCCGCGGCGAAGTATCTGGAGTCCTTGCGCGTGGAGATGCGGCCGCTCGGCGTCGCTGTCGTCACGATCGCGCCAGGCTATGTGCGCTCGGAGATGACCGCGCACAATCCCTATCCGATGCCCTTTCTCATGAATGCCGACCGCTTTGCCGGGAAGGCTTCGCGCGCGATCGAGCGCGGGGTGCGCTATGCGACCTTCCCGTGGCAGATGCGTGTCGCCGGCATGCTGCTGCACGCGCTGCCGCGCTGGCTCTATGACAGGCTCTTCGAACGCGCGCCGCGCAAGCCACGCACGAGCGAGCACTAAAAAAACCGGCTGCGCATTGACGCAGCCGGTTTCATTTTCAAGCGGGCGTTTCTGGAATCAGAACGCCACGTAAGCCGAGCTGTTCGACAACTCATACCCCACATACACGTGCCGGCCGAAGAAGAACGGCAAGCCGAAGTCGAACATGTTCGTCAGACCCAGTTGACCGCCCAGGCTGTCGAACGCGTACTTCGAGCCATCCGCCGTCAGCGTGCGCGCGCTGACGAGCTGGAACGGCACGATCGAGGCGTTGCCTTCGTCGCCGCTGATCGTCGCCGACAGCGATTGCTCCGAACCCGGGCAATAGAACGCGCTGTCACTCGAGCACAACGTGTAAGTGTCCGGGAAGAAGTTGCCGTTCGATCCGGAATCGAAGAAGGTTGAGTAGGTCTTGCCTTTGTAGACGCCCTTCAGGTTGCCGTACTGGTCGGTGCCGAACTTCGTCACGCCCGCGAGCGCATTGTTGCTTTGCGTGCCTATGCCGAATATCAGCACGCCGGTCGCGCTGGTTGCGCCGCCGTCGGGCACTGGCGGCAACTGCACGATCACGCCGTTGTTGTCGGTCGCGAAGCGAGTGACGGGATTGGTGACCTGCTGAGCCACCGGCACCGTGGTGCCCGCGCAGTTCGCGCCGTTGCTGCACGAGTAGTACATCTGGTTGAGGGCCGTCGTGCTGCACAGGCTGCCGCAATCCGACGCCTGCGGCCCGATGCCGAGAATGCCGTTCGCGCCGATCTGATCCGTCGAGTTCTCGTCGTTGCCGGACGGGCAGCCGTTGTCGCCCGTCGGCGCAGCCGACGCGTTCAGGTCGCCGATGATCTGGATCGGCACGTTCGACGCCACCTCTGAGCCGATCTTCACGTCGGCCGTGCGAACTGTGCCCCAGGTATAGCCGTCCGCGAAGCCCGCGCATTCCGCAAGTTGGCCGCCGTTCGCCGCAGCCACGCCCGGCAGGCTCGTGAGGACGGGCTGCGCTGCGGAGCCGAGCACGCGCAAGCCATACGATGCGGTGTCCACCTGGATGTTGTTGATCGTCTGGCACACCGTGGTGCCCGGTGCGCAGACGGTGACCGAAACATTCGGAATGTTGACGAAGCCGGCCACGCCTGAATTGACGTTGATCGGCACGGCGTTGGTGCCGTTGGGCTGGATCGGCTGGGCCGTCGCCAGGCTGGTGGGGGTACTGCCGCCGCCCGATCCGCCGCCTCCGGACGAGCCGCCGTTGTTCGAGCTGGAGTTGTCATCGCCGCCGCCGCCGCAGGCTGCGAGCATGATCGAAAGGAATAACGCGCTCATCCACCGCGCCCACCGGTCGAAACCGCCGGCGCGTTGCGGGTTGATGGCGGGAAAGCCGAGTGTCGTGTGCTGCATGCCGGTATCTCCCGTCGCTTACTGGATGTCGCTGGCGTCGACGCCGGCGGGCAAGGACTGCGGCAGATACGCACGGCCTTCGAATGCGCCCATGTGACCACCGGATTCGACGACCAGACCGCTGCCTTGCAGGCTCACGGGTCCGCGGCCGCCGCGCGCGGCGCGTTGCGCTTTCAGGCCTTGCTGATACTCGGGGAAATAGCTGCCGAGCAGCGAGGCGAGGTCGGGCATGCGCGGCCCTTTCCAGGCGATGCCGAACACGACGTCTTGCACCGACAGATATTCGTTGATGGTGGTGCCGCTCGCGAGCAGGGTGGACCGCACGGTGTAACCGGCTGACGAGCTCGAGGATGCGCCGCTTGCGGTGGCCGCCCGCGCGACCGCCTTCGCGGTGGGGGGCGTGGCGCCTGGCGGCACGGCCATCGGTGCGCCGCCGAGCGCTGCATAGGCGGGCGCGGCCGCCCAGACGCACAGCGCGCCGGCTGCGCCAGCCAGTGCCTTTGCCAGACGCCCAGGACGGGTTTGCTTCGGTGCTTTCACTGCGCCTCCTGTCGGATTGCCGGCCTGCCGCCCTCTCAAAAACGACCGGCCTCGTGACAATAGAGTGACTGATACGCCACTGTTTTTTGCACGCCCCAACTCACGACGTGACTACCGTCAGTATGCCAGCCGCGAGGAATAGGCCTAGCGTTCGCAACCGCGCACAATGAAAAAACGCGAAGCGCAAGGGCATGCGCTTCGCGTTATCCGCAAGGACCGAGCCCGTCGGGCCGACACCTCGCAAAAGACCGTCAGAAGCCGAGGCTGGCCAGCAGATCGTCCACTTGCGACTGATCCTGCACGACGTCGCTGCGTCCTTCCGGGTTGATCTGCGGCCCGTTGAGGAGCCCTTCCGGACTGCCGCTCGCAGACGACATCAATGCCGCCGCCGATGCCGCGAACTGCTCGCGGCGCTCGGGCGCGATGTTCTCGAGCAGCACACCCAGCAGTTGTTGCTCGATCAGATACACGACGTCCGTGATCTTCTTGATCACCTGACCGGTGAGATCCTGGAAATCCTGCGCGAGCATGATCTCCAGCAGTTGCGCGTTGGTTGCCTGCGTGCGTTCCGGCACGCTCTGCAGGAACGTGCGGGTGTCCGCGAGCAGCGCCCCGGCCTCGGCCTGTGCGAGCGGCGCGTCGTACCAGCGGGACCAGCGGGCATCGAGCGCCTGGGCTTCGCCCTGCATCGCTTCCTGCACCGGCTTGGCGAGTTCGATGGCGTTCAACGCGCGCTCGGCGGCCTGCTCGGTCATCGTCGCGACGTACTTGAGGCGGTCGCGGGCGTCGGGCACGGCCTGCGCCGCGGCTTCGACCTGCTTGTCGAGACCGAGCTCGCGCATCGAGTCGCGCAGTGTGCGCGTCAGCTGGCCGATGCGCGCGAGAATGCGGTCGCTCGACGCGTCGCCCTCGGCTTCGGCCGCGGAGGCGACCGCGGCGGCCAGTTCAGTGGTCAGATCGTTCACGATCAGCTCCCCGCTTTGGCCATCTTCTCGAGAATCTTGGTCAGCTTCTCGTCGAGCGTCGCGGCGGTGAAAGGCTTCACCACATAACCATTCGCGCCCGCCTGCGCCGCCGCGATGATGTTCTCTTTCTTCGACTCGGCCGTGACCATGAGCACCGGCAGATGCGAGAGCGCCGCGTCCGCGCGGATCTGCTGCAGCATCGCCAGGCCGTCGAGGTTCGGCATGTTCCAGTCGGTGATCACGAAGTCGAAGCCGCCGCCGCGCAAACGCGCAAGACCGGCCGCGCCGTCTTCGGCTTCATCGACGTTCCCGTAACCCAGCTCCTTGAGCAGGTTGCGCACGATACGGCGCATCGTCGGAAAATCGTCGACGACGAGGATCTTCATGTTCTTGTCCATCATTACTCCCGTGTGTTCTCAATGCGGCTGCGCCGCTCAATCCAGACAAATCAGACGCGCTGCACGCGTTCGCCCATCGAGGCGAGCCGCGCCATGACGCGGCGGCTCATTTCCGTCAGCGGCGCGATTTCACTCGCGCCACCCATTGCAATTGCTTCGCGCGGCATGCCGAACACCACGCAACTCGCTTCGTCCTGCGCCAGTGTGTAGGCGCCTGCCTGCTGCATCTCGAGCAGACCGGCCGCGCCGTCGCGGCCCATGCCGGTCAGGATCACGCCGATCGCGTTCTTGCCCGCGTGCTGCGCCGCCGAATGGAACAGCACGTCGACCGACGGCCGGTGCCGGTTCACCGGCGGCGCATCCGACAGATGCGCGACATAGTTGGCGCCGCTGCGCGCAAGCACGAGGTGCGCGTGACCCGGCGCGATGTACGCATGACCCGGCAATACACGCTCGCCGTGCTCCGCTTCCTTCACGGTGATGCGGCACAGGCCGTTCAGCCGCTGCGCGAACGACTTCGTGAAACCTGGCGGCATGTGCTGCGCGATCATGACCGCGGGCGCGTCGGGCGGCAGCGGCGTCAGCACTTCGCGAATCGCCTCGGTGCCGCCCGTCGAGGCGCCGACGATCACGAGCTTTTCCGTCGAGACCAGCGGATTGTTGAAATGCGGCGCCGGCTTGTGCGGGCTCGCCTGGGCCGGCGCGCTCGCCGGATGTGCGTGCTGCCTGACGCGTGCGCGCGACGCGGCGCGGATCTTGTCGGCGAGCTTCTCGGCATAGTCGAGCATGCCGTCGCGAATGCCGACCTTCGGCTTCGTGACGAAGTCGACCGCGCCAAGTTCGAGCGCGCGCAGCGTGATTTCGTTGCCGCGCTCCGTCAGCGACGACACCATCACGACCGGCATCGGCCGCAGGCGCATCAGCTTTTCGAGGAAATCGAGACCGTCCATGCGCGGCATTTCCACGTCGAGCGTCAGCACGTCCGGGTTATGCAGCTTGATGAGTTCGCGCGCGACGAGCGGGTCCGGCGCGGTCGCGCACACCTGCATGTCGGGTTGCGAATTGATGATCTCGGTCATCAGGCTGCGCACGAGCGCGGAGTCATCGACGCACAGCACCTTGATCTTCGGTGCAGCGGATGGTTTCGCAGGGAGCGCGTGATTCAGGCTCATGCTTCCTCCTGCGTGTTCGCGCCGCGCACGCTGCGGGCCGCGTTGCCGAACAGTTCCACGCGCGGTTTGGCGAGCGTGCTTGCCGAGTTCGTGAAGAGTTCGACGCGCGGTTTGGCGGCGCTGCCGTTCGACTGGAACAATTCGACGCGCGCACGCGCCTTGGCGAGCCGTTCGGCGCGCTCTTCCGGCGTGCGCTGCACCAGCGCCTGCTCGCGCTCGACCACCACGGGATCGTGCTGTGTCTTCAGTTTCTTGACCATGACCTGACCCGAACGCGGCATGAACGCGACCTTGCGCGGATGCATACCCTGCAGGTCTTCCGCCACGATGCGGATCTTTTCGAGCGCGAGGTAGCGGCGCACGAATTCCGAGTTGCGGTCGCCGATGTTGATCGTGGTCATGCCCGCGAGCACCGCGCCGCCGCCGAACACTTTCGCCTCGAAGCGCTCGCGCCGGCCGCCGCGCTTGATGAGTTCGTTGATCAGCACTTCCATGGCGTAAGCGCCGTAGCGCATCGAATCGGACGAGGCATGCGAAGCGTCGGAACCGTCGTCAGGCAGCATGAAGTGATTCATGCCGCCGATGCCCGCCGTGCGGTCGTTGATGCACGCCGCCACGCACGAGCCGAGCACGGTAACGAGGACCATGTCCTCGCTCGTCATGTAGAACTCGTTCGGCAGCAGCTTGACGCCCGGCTTTTTGAAGTGATTGTCGTAATAGAGATTCGACGCGATCGGCAGTCCGCTCATGCTGCCTCTCCCGTCAGTGCGCGTGCAGTCTTCGGCGCGGCGCCCGGTTTGGCATCGCGCGCCAGTTCGTACACGGTCTGGCCGCGCAGCCTGAAGGCCTGCGACACATAGGTGAAGTTCTCCGAATGCCCCGCGAACAGCAGCGCACCCGGCTTCATCAGGGGCTCGAAGCGCGACAACACCTGACCCTGCGTCGGCTTGTCGAAGTAGATCATCACGTTGCGGCAGAAGATGACGTCGAACGGGCCTTTCACGTCGTAGCGCGCATCGGTCAGGTTCACGCGGCCGAAGTTCACCATCGCGCGCAGTTCAGGACGCACCTTCACCAGGCCCGCATGCGAACCCGTGCCCTTCAGGAAAAAGCGCTTCAGGCGCTCGACGGGCATTGTCTTGACCTGGTCCAGCGAATACACGCCCGCATCTGCCTTGGCCAGCACCTGGCTGTCGATGTCGCTTGCGAACACCGTGCACTGGCGCGCAGCGTGTTCGCCGAGCGCTTCGACCAGCGTCATCGCGATCGAATACGGTTCCTCGCCGGTGGACGCCGCTGAGCACCACACCGAGAACGGCTGCGAGCGGCGCTTGACGAACTCCGACAGGATCGGAAAATGATGCGACTCGCGGAAGAACGCGGTGAGATTCGTGGTCAACGCATTGACGAATGCTTCCCACTCGGCGTTGTCCTCGTGGGTTTCGAGACGGTCGAGATAATGCTTGAACGTGTCGATGCCGCAGGCCCGCAGACGGCGCGCCAGACGGCTGTAAGCCATGTCGCGCTTGTGGTCCGAGAGCGAGATGCCCGCGCGCCGGTGAATCAGCTCGCGGATGCGGGCGAAGTCCGCCGCCGTGAATTCGAAATCGCGCTCGACTTCACCGCGCACCGGGGCGGGCATGTCGAGACGCGCGTTGCGCGTGGCCGTCATGATGTTTGATGCTTCCCCGGCATCGCTGCCGATGCCTGATGTGGCGTGTCCGTCGCGCTCGCAACCTGCGTGGCGTGCGAAGACCGTGAGCCCGCGCGACGTCCTTGCGTTCCGAAGAAACGCTGCTCGTCGAGGGTATCGCGCGCTGCCTGCATGGTCGTTCCGTTTCGCACTTGATTGAATGAAGGCTTAGAAGGTTTCCCAGTCGCCGTCGTCGGCGGTCGTCGCCTTGACGCGCGGCGCGGGCATCGCTGCCGGCGCGCTTGCACGCGGCGCGGGAGCGGTCGCTTTCTTCACGGCTACCTTTGCAACTTCCTTGATAACGGCCGCATCCGTCGCGACGTTAGGCTCTGCCACAACTTTCGCGGACTGAACGGGCTTCGACGGCTTGAACGCGCTTTTCACGACAGCGGCCCGGGCCGGCGTCGGCTCGATGCGCGCAGCCGGCGTGAGCCGCGCGGCGGCCGTCGTGGCGCTGCTGCGCACGGGCGCGGCGCCCTCGACGCGCCATTGCGCGACGACGCCCTTCAACTGTCGCGTCTGCTCTTCGAGCGACGCAGCGGCGGCCGCCGCCTGCTCGACGAGCGCGGCGTTCTGCTGGGTCACGCTGTCCATCTGCGTGACGGCGCGGTTGACCTGCTCGATGCCGTCGGACTGCTCTTCCGACGCCGCGCTGATCTCGCCCATGATGTCGGTCACGCGGCGCACGGCCTGCACGATCTCGCCCATCGTCGCGCCGGCACGCGCCACGAGTTCCGTGCCGCTGTCGACCTTCGCAGACGAATCGCCGATCAGCGCCTTGATTTCCTTTGCCGCCGCCGCGCTGCGCTGCGCGAGCGAACGCACTTCGCCCGCCACCACCGCGAAGCCGCGGCCTTCCTCGCCGGCGCGCGCCGCTTCCACGGCCGCGTTCAGCGCGAGAATGTTGGTCTGGAACGCAATGCCCTCGATCACCCCAATGATGTCGACGACCTTGCTCGAACTCGACGCAATGGCGTGCATCGTATCGACCACCTGCTCGACCACTTCGCCGCCGCGCGACGCGATGTCCGATGCATTCACGGCCAGCTGGCTCGCCTGGCGGGCGTTGTCGGCGTTCTGCTTCACCGTGCTGGTGAGCTGCTCCATGCTCGACGCCGTTTCCTGCAGCGATGCCGCCTGCTCTTCCGTGCGTTGCGAGAGATCCGTGTTGCCGCTTGCGATCTCGTGCGCGCCGACGTCAATCGATTCCGCGCCGCGATGCACCGCGCCCACCATCGTGGTCAGGTTGCCGCGCATGCGTTCGATGCCTGCGAACAGACGGCCGATCTCATTGCCCTGGTCGCTGTGCGCGGTGTGCATGAGATCGCCGTTCGAGATGCGGTCGAAATGCTCGACGGCCTCGTTGATCGGCTTGACGATCAGGCTCGCCAGCGCCAGGCGCGTACCGATCAGCATCAGCACCGCCAGCGCGAGCACCGCGCCGATCATCACGTTGAGCGCGGCGACATGCGACGCCGTGCTCGCACGCGCGTTCTCGGCGTGATCCTGTTGCGCGGCGACGGCCGTCGTCACAGCTTGGTCGAAGGCGACGAACATCGGGCTGATCTTCGTATCGGCGATTGCGTGATACGCGGCCATGTCCTTCGCGCGGATCGCGGCGAACTCCGGCTCCACGCCCGTCTTGAGCAGCGCGTCGTGCTGCGTGACGAGCGCGTCGAGAATGTCCTTCGGCAGCGTCGGCTTCGACGTGTCGAGATAGAGCTTCCAGTTCTCATTGCTTTTGCCGAGCAGATACTGGCCGCGTTCGATCGCCTTCTGCGCTTCCGCATCGTTGCCCGCTTCCGCGAGCGAACGCACGCGGTCGAGCGTGATGCGCGAGCGCAGCAGATACGACGAGGTTTCGGACAGCGCGCGCATTGCGGTCATGTCCTCTTGCGCGAGCGACGTAAGCGCCGAGCTTGCGGCGTTGAGACCGGTGAGCGCGAGCGCGCCGATCACCGCCGCGCAGCCGGCGAACAGGAGACCGACGAGCGTGAGCGTCGTACGGATCGACAACTTTTTCAGCATGGCTTCGTTCCTGCTTGGCTAAGTTCGTTTCATGCGCCGACGGCGTCGATCAATGCCATCTCGCGGCTCGTCATGAGCTTCTCGATATCCATCAGGATGAGCATGCGGCCCTCGACGGTGCCGAGGCCCGTCAGGTATTCGGTGGCCAGCGTGCCGCCGAATTCCGGCGCGGGCATCACCTGTTCGGGCGAGAGCGTGAGCACGTCGGACACGCCGTCCACCACCATGCCCACCACGCGATGCGCGACGTTCAGGATGATCACGACAGTCTGGTTGTCGTAGTCGACCCGGCCGAGATTGAACTTGATGCGCATGTCGACGATCGGCACGATGATGCCGCGCAGGTTGATCACGCCCTTGATGAACGCGGGCGCGTTGGCGATGCGCGTGACGTTGTCGTAGCCGCGGATCTCCTGCACCTTGAGAATGTCGATGCCGTATTCCTCGGCGCCGAGCGTGAAGACGAGGAATTCCTGTCCGGCGGCTTCGGCCTGTTGCGCGTCGCGGCGCGTAACGCTCGACGGCGCTGCGTTGATCGATTGAATGTCTGCCACGAGAGCTCCCTGTGTCTTTCGTCTGGTCGGGTAGTGTTAATGTGCGTGCGCGGCGTGCTGGACGCGCGACTCGCGATTGAGCGCGGCCACGTCGACGATCAGCGCAACGCTGCCGTCGCCGAGGATGGTCGCCGCGGAAATGCCGTGCACCTTGCGGTAATTCGTTTCGAGGTTCTTGACCACCACCTGCTGCTGACCGACGAGTTCGTCGATGAGCATCGCGAAGCGGCGCCCTTCCGTCTGCATGATGGTGACGATGCCCTGGGTCGGTTCGGTGCGCGCGCCTTCGACATCGAAGACACTGTGCAGCGCGACCAGCGGCAGGTATTCGCCGCGCACGCGCACCACGCGCTCGCCGTTGGCGACCGTGTAGATGTCCTCGGCCACCGGTTGCAGCGACTCCATCACGAAGTTGAGCGGCAGGATGAAGATCTCGTTGCCGACCTTGACCGACATGCCGTCGAGGATCGCGAGCGTGAGCGGCAGCACGATCTTCGTCGTCGTGCCCGCGCCCTGGCGCGAGCTGATCTCGACGTGACCGCCCATCGACTGGATGTTGCGCTTGACCACATCCATGCCGACACCGCGCCCGGAGATGTCCGTCACTTGTTCTGCAGTCGAGAAGCCCGGCATGAAGATGAGTTGCCAGACTTCTTCGTCGCTTATCGACTCGGACACCTGCATGCCCTGCTTCTGCGCCTTCGCGAGAATCTTGTCGCGGCGCAGGCCGGCGCCGTCGTCGCTCACTTCGATCACGATGTTGCCGCCGTGATGCGCCGCCGACAGCACGAGCTGGCCGGTCGCGGACTTGCCCGCCGCACGGCGCGCTTCCATGGTTTCGATGCCATGGTCGAGCGAGTTGCGCACGAGGTGCGTGAGCGGATCGATGATGCGTTCGATCAGGCTCTTGTCGAGTTCGGTCGCCTGACCGAACGTGACGAGTTCCACTTCCTTGCCGAGCTTGCCGGCGATGTCGCGCACGAGGCGCGGGAAGCGGCTGAATACGTAATCCATCGGCATCATGCGGATGGACATGACGGCCTCTTGCAGGTCGCGCGCGTTGCGCTCGAGCTGCGCCATGCCGTTGAACAGACGGTCGTGCAAGGCGGGATCGAACGTGCTGGTGGTTTCCGCAAGCATGGCCTGCGTAATCACGAGTTCGCCCACCAGGTTGATGAGCTGATCGACCTTCTCCACACCGACGCGAATCGAGCTGCCTTCCGCCGATGCGGCGGCTTGCGGCCGAGCCTTTTTCTCGGCGTCGCCCGTTGCGGCCCTGGACGGCTGGGCGGCGGGCTGCCCCGCCGCCGTCGCCGCTTCTTGTTGTACTGCTTCGTGAGCGGCCACGGATGCAGGCGACGGTTCCGCCTGCGATTGCTTCTGCTCTTCCTGTAGCGTGGGTTGCATCGCTTCTGGCGCCGCCGCTGCCGGCTGCGCCTCGATGGCTTGCGCCGCGCCGTCGCCCCGGCCGATCGTGATCTGTGTTTCATCGATCACGAAGCAGCACACGGCGACGATGTCGTCGGCGGGAACGTCCGAGTCGAGCCATACGACGTACTCGGCTTCCGCCTTCTGTTCCCCGACGATGCTTCCCAGATTTCCCAACTCCTCGATCAGAGTCGTCAGGTCCTTCTCGCCCACCCCCCGTAGCGTAATTTTCAGGTGGGGTCCAACTTCCGCGCGCGGCGCGCCGGTGTGTCCCGGCGTCGCTTCAGCGACGGTTCCTGCATGCGTGACGGCGTTGCTGCTGTCGGCGAGTTCGAACGCGCCGTCCCAGTTGCCGTTGTCTTCGAGAATGTCCATGGCCTGCGCGAGCACGTGCGCGGGCGGTGCGTTCGGGCCGTCGTATGCCGGCGCGAGCGGCGCCGCGGCCTCGTTGTGCCCGACGCCCGGCAGCGCGGGCGGTTCGATGTGCGCCGCTACCGGCGCTACGTTGGCTTCCGCGCTCTCGGTCTTCAGGCGTTCGAGCTTCGCGCAGATCGCGGCCGCCGCGGCGGCATCGGGCTCCTCACTCGCGCGATAGGCAGCGAGCTGGTCGGAGAGCACGTCCTTGGTCGCCAGGAAGGTGTCGATCATGTCGCGGCGCAGGACCAGCTCGTTGTTGCGCGCGCGGTCCAGCAGCGATTCGAGAATGTGCGTGGTTTCGGTGAGCGCGGTGAAGCCGAAGGTCGCCGCGCCGCCCTTGATGGAGTGCGCCGCGCGGAAAATCGCCGCGAGGTCTTCGGGATCCGGATTCGCGATGTCGAGAACGAGCAGCAGTTGCTCCATCTGCGCGAGCAGTTCATCGGCTTCGTCAAAGAACGTCTGATAGAACTGGGTAATGTCGAGTGTCATGCTTGAGTCACCGCTGGAATGCTGTTCAATCGGCGCCGTGCTGCGCGCATTTCTATGCCGTTTTTTGCGACGTTTTCAGTGCTGCGCGTCTTCCGAAAGCGCCGCGACCAGTTCGGTCAGCAAGTCCGGATCGAGCGGCTTCTCGATCCAGCCCGTCGCGCCCGCGCTGCGCGCCGCGTTCTTGAACGGTTCGCCGTCTTCGGTCGTGAGCACCAGGATTGGCGTCGCACGGTACGCGTGGTTCGCGCGCAAAGCCATGATGAGATCGAGCCCGCTCTTGCCCGGCATGTGATGGTCGGTCAGGACGAGATCGAAGCGCTCGGCGAGCGCCCATTCCAGCCCTTCGTCGCCGTCGGACGCGACCGTCACTTCGTAGCCGGCTACCGCCAGCGTCGCCGAGATGATTTGCCGCATCGCGGCCGAGTCATCGATTGCCAGAATGTTCTTGATCATGTTTGTCTCTTGCCGTTGCCGTGATGACGGTCGAAACGGGTCCGGTCTTGAGGCTGATTTTTCGAGGGCTGCTGTTTCGCGGGCCAATGCGCTCAATGCGCCGCGCTCTTCGCCCTGATGCCCGGAATTAACTGCCCGAGCGTCGCCGGCGCGCCGTTCGCGTCCGCGCCGTTGTCGAGCGTCGCGCCCGCGCCGCCGTCGTCGCGCAGCATCGCCAGTTCCGTCTTGTGATTGAGCACGATGACGCTGATGCGCCGGTTCTCCGGATCGAACGGATCCTTCTTGTTCAGATTCTGCGTGGATGCGAGACCGAGCACGCGCATCACCTTGATTTCGTCCATCCCGCCCGCGACCAGCTCGCGACGCGATGCGTTCGCGCGGTCCGCCGACAGTTCCCAGTTGCTGTAGCCCTTCTCGCCGCCCGCGTATTTCACGGCGTCGGTATGGCCCTGCACGACGATGCGGTTCGGCACGTCGTTCAGCGTCCGGCCGATCTCGCGCAGGATGTCGCGCATGTAGGGCTGCACGGCGTTGCTGGAGAGCGCGAACATCGGGCGCTTCTGCGTATCGACAATTTCAATGCGCAAGCCCTGCTGCGTCGCTTCGATGCGGATCTGCTGCTTGAACTGGCGCAAGGTCGGATTGGCTTCGATGGCGGCCATCAGCTTGACCTGAAGATCGTGCAGACGCGCCTGCTCGCGGCGTTCGAGTTCGCCTTGCGCGGCCTTCAGCAGTTCCTCGTCGGTCGTGGACGACGCGCGCTGCGCCAGCCGCGTGCTGCCGTCCGAGCGGCGCGCGGCGCCCGGCTCTTCGCTGGAGATATCGCGGCCGCCGCCCATCAGGATGCTGTCGTCCATGCCGACGGTCTTGCCGCCGACCATCGCCGCCTTGAGCGGCATGTTGAAGTATTCGGCGATGCCGCGGCGCTGCACGGGCGAGGTCGAGGAAAGCAGCCACATGAGCAGGAAGAACGCCATCATCGCGGTCATGAAGTCCGCGTAAGCGAGTTTCCAGGCGCCGCCGTGATGACCCTTGGCACTCTTGCCAACGACGCGCTTGATGAAAATGGGACGTTCGCTGTCGTTGCTCATGGCTGAGTCCTGACCGATGGATCGTGCGCGAAGCGTCGCATCACTTCGCCTTGACCCGGCGCACGTGTTCCTCGAGTTCGGAGAACGACGGACGTTCGGTCGAGAACAGCACCTTGCGGCCGAACTCCACCGCGATGGCGGGCGCGTAGCCGTTCAGGCTCGCGAGGATCGTGACCTTGATGCACTGGAACATCTTGGTCTGCTCGGCCACGCGCTGCTCGGCCACGTTGGCGAGCGGCCCGATGAAACCGTAGGAAAGGAGAATGCCGAGGAAGGTACCGACCAGCGCCTGCGCGATCATCTCGCCGAGGATGGCGGGCGGCTGATCGGCCGAGGCCATCGTGTGCACGACGCCCATCACCGCCGCGACGATGCCGAACGCCGGCATCGCGTCGCCGACCTTGGTCAGCGCGTGCGCGGGCGCTTCGCCCTCGACGTGATGCGTTTCGATTTCCTCATCCATGAGGCTTTCGATCTCGAACGCATTCATGTTGCCGCTGACCATCAGACGCAGGTAGTCGGTCAGGAATTCGACGATGTGGTGATCCGCGAGAATCTGCGGATACTGGCTGAAGACCGGGCTCTTGGACGGATCCTCGATGTCGCCCTCGAGCGCGAGCGTGCCTTCCTTGCGGGCCTTCGCGAGCAGCACGTAGAGCAGGCCCATCAGCTCCATATACATGCCCTTGTTGTACTTCGCGCCCTTGAAGAGCGTCGGAAGGACCTGGATCGTCGCCTTGATGGTCTTGACGTTGTTGCCGAGGATGAACGCGCCGACGCCCGCGCCCACGATCATCAGGATCTCGACCGGCTGCATCAGCGCGCCGAGGTGTCCGCCTTCGATGGCATAGCCGCCGAACACGGACAGCAATGTCACGAGCGCTCCAACAAAAATCAGCACAGTCGAGTCCTCACGTTTTTGATGCGGTAAGACCGCCGTTAGGTGGTTTACGGCACTCGACTGGAAAACTTTGATGGCGCGTCAGGGCAGCCGGCAAACGTTGAAACCCACGCCGCAGAACGGGCGCGGGCCGGGTGCGGCGTCAGGCCGCAAGACTCCGCGCGGGTTCCGCAGCAGCGGCCGCTGCCTGGATCTTGCGCGTCTTGCCGGCGCGCGACGGCGGCTGGCACAGGCCGCAGACATAGCCCGCGCGCAGTTCGTATGCATGCGCGACGAAGCGTCCGCCGCAGCGGGTGCACGCGTTGGTCTGGAGCATGCCGGATTCGAAATAACGCACCAGGGTCCACGCGCGCGTGAGCGAGAGCACGGGTTCGTCGCCATACAGGGCGGCGTGTTCGAGATAAAGCCGGTAACTCTTCACGATCGCCTGGATCGTACTCTGCGCGCCGTCGGCGCCACCGTGTTCATCGATGAAACGGTAGATGCCGTGGAACAGCGACGAATGGATGTTCGGCTGCCAGGTCATGAACCAGTCGGTCGAGAACGGCAGCATGCCCTTCGGCGGCGACGCGCCCTTCAGCTCCTTGTAGAGCTTGATGAGCCGGTCGCGCGACAGGCTCGTCTCGGCTTCGAGCAGTTGCAGGCGCGCGCCGAGCTCGATGAGTTCGATCGCGAGCGTGATCTCGCGGACTTCCGCCACTACGCTTCGGGTTGCCATCGGCCGTTCGCTTCGTGCGTCAGCCGATCTGCGCGACAGGACTGTCGGCCAGCAGGATCGCCGCGTGCGCCTGCGTGAGCGCCGCGCTCTTGTCCTTGTCGGCCAGCGACGAAAGAATGGTGTGATCGTCGAAGCGGAAACGGCACAGCAGATGGCTCGACGATGCCACCTTCACGGCCTGCGCGAGCGTAAGCGAGGACAGCACCTGTGCCACTTGCTCGGACAGGCCGAGCCGGTACATCGCCGAGACGCGGTCTTCCTGCAGAAGACGCTGGGCGAGAAGCACATACGACAGATTCACCTCGCGGATTTCCACGAGCGTACTCGTAGCGCTGTTCGTCATCTTTTTCCCCGAATCGTTACGTGGCTGGTCAGGCCGGCGGGGTAACGTTTGCTCGGTTCGCAACAGTCGCGGCGAAACCGGCCCCGCACGTGTTCTCTTGTGCCAGACGATTGTCGCCGATGCTCGAAGGCGCCGCTGTCGGAGAACGTGTCCGAAGCATCGCAGGATTTCAAGGAGGTTTTGTGTAGGAATTCTTCCTACACGGCGCGAAAACGGGCCGTGACGCACCCGTGGATGCAAGAACCGGATATCGGCAGCTATTCGTCTGACTTAATGGACATCTGGCGAGTTTATTCGGTGTGAAGTTGTGCCAGCGGCGCCCGAAAGCCGGGTTCAGCGTTCGGGAACGCGACGTGCTACACACTGCCGCGCGGTCATTTTCCAGATGTGTGATTCGTCTACATTGCTGACAACACTGCAATTTCTGACTTCGTAACAGCGTTTGTTTCGTGCTGTAACAACGATAAGCGATTGAAAAATGACGTGAAATGCCGCTCTCGATCCTGATAATGAGCAGTAAGGGATAACCCGGTCGCGATGTAATCTTCATCTCCGGGCCGATCTCGGGCGGCGTCTTACCTGCGCGGCCCGCCCGAAATGGCATGTGTTGAGCGCTCGACCGGAGCGTGACTGCGATGCCTTAAATGACGCCTTAACCGGCATGGGTCCTGAGCCTGACGCGAAAGCGCCCGCTCCGCCCGAAACAGGAGAGTCACGTTATGCGAATCGCACAAATTGCACCGTTGCACGAAGCAGTACCCCCGAAGTTCTACGGCGGCACTGAGCGGGTGGTGTCCTACCTGACCGACGCACTCGTCGATCTGGGTCACGACGTCACCTTGTTCGCCAGCGGCGATTCGCAAACCAAGGCGACTCTGGAAGCCGCATGGCCGCGCGCCCTGCGTCTGGATCCGACGATCCGCGACGCCCTCGCGCCGCATATGCTGCTGCTCGAAACCGTCCGCCGCCGTGCGCACGAGTTCGACGTACTGCATTTCCACCTTGACTACATGCCGTTCCCGCTGTTCACGCAGCTGGATACGCCGTTCGTGACGACGCTGCATGGCCGTCTCGACCTGCCGGAGCTGCAACCGATCTTCAACACGTTCACGAAGGCGAACGTGATTTCGATCTCCGACAACCAGCGCGGACCGCTGCCGCAGGCCAACTGGCTGAACACCGTGTATCACGGCCTGCCGAACGAACTGCTGACGCCGCAGCAGCACAAGAAGCCGGAGTACCTGGCTTTCCTCGGCCGCATCTGCCCGGAAAAGCGTGCCGATCTGGCCATCAAGATCGCGGCGCAAAGCGGCCTGCCGCTGAAGATTGCCGCCAAGGTGGACAAGGTCGACCAGGAGTATTTCAAGACCACGATCGAGCCGCTGCTGTCGCATGCGGACGTCGAGTTCATCGGCGAGATCAACGAGGCGCAAAAGCCGGATTTCCTGTCGGGCGCAAAGGCCCTGCTGTTCCCGATCGACTGGAACGAGCCGTTCGGTCTGGTGATGATCGAATCGATGGCCTGCGGCACGCCGGTGATCGCGTTCAATCGCGGTTCGGTGCCCGAGGTGATCGATCATGGCGTGACCGGCTTCATCTGCGAGGACGTGCAGGGTGCCGTGGGTGCGTTGCAGCGTCTTGACGAACTCTCGCGCACCGAGATTCGCGCGCAGTTCGAACGCCGCTTCAGCGCGCAGACGATGGCGCAGAATTACGTCGACAGCTATACCGCCATGCTCCAGGCCGCCAAGCGCCCGGTGCTGCGCCAGGTTGCCGTCGGCTAAGCAGCCTTCCCATCCAGGCGGTCTTCGATGACCGCAGCAAGAGCCGCCCTTTGGGGCGGCTTTTTTTTCGTCTGGTGTTTGCTGAGAGCGTTACGCACGAACAATCCTAAAATTCTTCATGACGTCGTGAATACGCCGAATAACCGATCAATTTTGACAATTTGCAAAAGAAAGCGCGCTTAAACTGCGCTCGACGCGCTCATTAAGTGCTCTTTTCGAAACAGCGGCAATTCACATTTCACGAAGGCGGAAACATGAATTTATCGAAACGTCTCGGGGCCGAAATCTTCGGCACGTTCTGGCTCATCCTGGGCGGCTGTGGAAGCGCCGTGCTTGCCGCCGCCTTCCCCGAGCTCGGCATCGGATTCGCGGGTGTCGCACTGGCATTCGGTCTCACCGTGCTGACCATGGCTTATGCCATCGGCCATGTGTCCGGCTGCCATCTGAATCCAGCGGTGAGCATCGGCCTGGCAACGGCGGGGCGTTTTCCCGTGCGCGACCTCGTGCCATATATCGTTGCGCAGGTGATTGGCGCGACATTGGGGGCGTGGGTTCTCTACCTGATCGCGATCGGCAACCCGAGTTTCGATTTCACGTTGAGCGGCTTTGCCGCCAACGGCTTCGGCGAGCACTCGCCGGGACACTTCACGATGGTCGCCGCGCTGATCTGCGAGATCGCCATGACCTTCTTCTTCGTCTTCGTGATCCTCGGCGCCACCGACGAACGGGCGCCGAAAGGCTTCGCGCCGCTCGCCATTGGCCTCTGCCTGACGCTCATCCACCTGGCCTCGATTCCGGTGACCAATACCTCAGTCAATCCCGCACGCTCGACGAGCCAGGCACTCTTCGTCGGCGGCTGGGCGCTGGATCAGTTGTGGCTGTTCTGGATTGCGCCGATCGTGGGCGCAATCATCGCCGGCCTGGTCTATCCCTCGCTTACGCGTCAGGCATCCCGGCAAGATCCTCTCGAGGTACACAGCGGCGCGAGCACGATAGGGTTTCCGCTCGCCGAGACCGCCCGCGAGGCCGAATGACGGGCTGTGTGCCGAGTTGTTTGCCGAGCGTATTGATGCGCCTGTTGACGTCGAACGATTAAACCGGCGCGATAAATGTAATGCTGAATTACGAAGCATGCTTATGATTCGTCGCGCCGTTGAGTTCCATCTGCGGACCGCATGCGTGTGAGGCCCATCTGACGGGACTCACACGCGTGCGCTCCGAATCTCCGCGTTTCTTTTTCTCCTTACTGGCCCTTGCATACGGTAACAAGTCGTCGAAGCGTGTAAGACGCTGCGCCCGTACATTGGACTCATGCGACATACACGTCGCCTTCAAGGAGAAACACAATGAAGCGCATCGTCACTCACATGCTCGTCGTCGCCGGTCTTGCCATGGGTGCAGTCGGCGCAGCTCAGGCTCACAGCGACCTGCACATCGGCGTGTCGCTCGGCGGGCCCGCTTATGTGGCACCGGCTCCCGTTTATGTTCGCCCGGCTGCGCCGGCCTACCGTGCGCCGTACTACCGTCATGAAGCGCCGCGCTGGCACGACGGCCGCGACCGGGGCCATTGGAATCGCACCGGCTGGGATCATCGCGGCTATGGCAACAACTGGGGACATCGCGGCTAAGTACGCGTGACCCGCTCGCGGGAGACCACTCAAGAGCGACGGGCGGCTGGATCACACCAGCCGCCCGTTTTGCGTTGCGCGTTTCGTTCAGTCCGGCGTGTGCTCAGGCGGCGCCAGTTCGTCACGAATCTCGAACAGCTTGCGCAATTGATGCGCAACCCCCGCCTCGAAATTGTTGCCGACGCGCGGCACATCGGGCAGCCGCTTGATGAGGTCAGGATTGGCGTTGTTCATCATGAACGGATGCCCTGCGGTCTCGAGCAGATCGATGTCGTTCATGTTGTCGCCGAATGCAATGCACTGCGACGGATCGACGTCGAGCCGTTCCAGCACGAAACGCAGCGCGCGGCCCTTCGAGACGTCGGAGGTCATGACTTCGAGACAATCCGGCAACGAATACGTGACATACAGCGAGTCTCCAAACTCGCGCTCCAGACTCGCCGCGGTTTCTTTGAGATCTTCCGGCTCGCCGATGTACAACACTTTCGCGATGTTCTCGCCGTCGTGTTCGCGCAGGTCCATCACTTCGTATTTGAATCCCGAATCCTGATGGAAGACCAGCAGTTCGGGCGCATGACGGTCGATCAGCCAGGCGTCGTCGGCGAACAGATTGACGATGACGCGCCCATGCGCGCCCGCGAGCTCCGGTTGCACGAGGCGTCGCACGGCGGCCGGGTCGAGGTCGCGCGAATAGATGCGCTGATCGCCCGGCGCATGCACGCGCGCACCGTTCGACGTAATCAGATACGCGTCGACGCCAAGCACGTCGCGAATGCCGGCGACATCGCGATAATGCCGTCCCGTCGCGATGACAATGGGCACGCCGCGCGCCGCGAGCGTGCGCACGGTTTCGGCGGTGAAGGGGTCGAGCTGATGGTCGCTGTTGAGAAGCGTGCCGTCGAGATCGGTAGCGATGGCCGAGTACATGCCTGCCTTGGTCGTAGGCTCAGGCGCCGGGTGCGCTGCGTACGCGATGCGCGCGCCCTGCGTGGAGCGATGAGCGGAGGGAACCTGCCGCGAAGTGCGCCATTTTATCGTGCCGGGTCCGCGACTTCTTCGGACCCGGCTGCCGCCCGGCGTGCCAGTTCGAGCGCGCCCGCTGCCGAATCGGCACGCGGCGCGCGCATCCGCTTGCGCAACCCAACCGGCACGAACGGTTCGTACGGAACGGCGAGCCCGCCACACAAGGCAATGGGCAAGGCGCCGTGCGGGTCGAGCGCAGCCACGAGCGTTTCGATCTCCTGGGCCGCCTGCTGGAGCAACCGTGTGGCGACGGGGTGATCGCGGAAGGCGAAGACGGTGGGCGCGAGCGTGGCGTAAGCGGTTTGATTGGCGTTGCAGAGCCACACGACGAGACTGTCCCGATCCGTCGCGCCGGTTAGGGCGAGCAATTCACGGGACCAGCCGTCTTCGGCCGCCCGGCCGTCGAGCACGCGCTGCAGATGAACCACCGCGCGCAGCCCGAGCCAGGCCCCACTGGCCTCGTCGCCGCTCGGGAAGCCGTAGCCGCCGGCGATGCGGCATACCCCGGCCTCGTCCAGCGAAGCCGCGATGCTGCCCGTGCCCAACGCGACGATCACGCCGGGTTCACCGCCATGTGCGCCGACCACCGTGGTGCAGGCGTCGCTCTCGACGCGCAACGCGCGCACTTCGGGCGCGGCCGCGAGGAAGGCGGCCAGCCAGTCGGCGTTGTTCACGCCGGCGAGGCCGCAGCCGAGCGCGCAGGCACGCCAGTCGAACGGCAGCGCCGCGCTGGCGAACGCGCGGCGACACGCGTCCTCGATGGATTGCCACGCGCGCTCGACGCCAAGCCCGAGGCCCGACGGTCCGCCGCTGGAACGTGCAAGCTCGACGCCCTGCGCGTTTGCGAGAATCACGCGCGTTCCGCTACCGCCGCCGTCAATGCCGAGCAGAAAAGTGTCCGTTGCCGCGAAGGAAGTCATGGTCGAAATGGATTTCATGGACGCCAGCTTACCGGCCGCGGCGGCCTGCGCCAATTAGCCGAATGGACGAGGTGGCGGGACAGGCACGTTCCGCTATGCTGACGCGACCTTGATGACCACCGGGAACCGCACATGGCAGACACTCAACTGGCCCGCTGCGCGTGGGCAACCACCGACGCGATGATCGACTACCACGACCATGAGTGGGGCGTGCCGTCCCACGACGACCAGCATCTGTTCGAGATGCTGGTGCTCGAAGGCGCGCAGGCGGGGCTGTCCTGGTCGACCATCCTCAACAAGCGCGAGGGTTACCGCGCCTTGTTCGCGCATTTCGACATCGGCCGCGTGGCGCGCTTCACGGACCAGGACGTCGCGCGGCTCGTGCAGGACGCGCGCATCGTGCGCAATCGCGCGAAGGTTGCGTCGGCGGTGCTCAACGCGCGCGCGGTCCAGCAGATTCAGCAAGAGCACGGCTCGTTCGCGAACTTCGTCTGGTCGTTTGTTGGCGGCGTCACCATCGATACCCCGCGCGACGCGAAGCATCCCACGCCCGCATCGACGGCCGAGTCGGATGCCCTGAGCCGCGCCCTCAAGCAGTACGGCTGCAAGTTCGTTGGTACGACCATCTGTTATGCCTTCATGCAGGCGACCGGCATGGTCAACGATCACGCAGCCGGATGCATTGCCCGAACCGCTGCCAAGACCAAACGCAAGGGCGCCTCGCCAAGGTCGAAGTGAAGGTCTGCGAGTGCGGAGAGTTTTAGTTTTTTGGCCACTTTTTCGAGTGCGATGCCTCTTGCTAGGGAAAGTCCTGATATAGGCGTGTTTTTTTGCAGTGAAGCACGCGCGAAACCCCGAACAGCAAGGCTTTTGACCGGGTTTTCCGCACTGCACGAACGTACGGTACGTGTAAAAATGGCGTCCTCGCGTGCGCTGGCGCACCTTTTTACCGGACCGAACCGTTATAAAGACGGTGTACGGATCGTTCATCGAGTGTCGAAATCCGACGCGAGCACACAGGGCGAAAGTGAGACCGAACGCCCAGGCCGGGAAAAGTGCCGTGCTCGAAGCAGTAACCGGAAGGCATCAGCGTTTTTTGATGTTGCTGAACATCGCAACAACGCTGCCGTTCCGGAGCAGCAGGTGCAGGTTCTCGAATTCAAACGCATGGCCGCTGCGCAGGGGCGCAGGGGAGAAGATCATGAAAAGCTTGAACTTCCTGACCCATCAGGAGATTTTCAACAGCGCCGTCCAGCATCTGTTCCTGCAGGGACAAGCCGCATTGCTCCCGCATGGCGGCGGCGCCTATCGCGGCTACTGCGGCGGATGCCCTGTCGGCCGTTTCATCAAGCCGCGCGACTACGTCACCGCGATGGAAGGCGTGCCCATCCGCTACATCGCAAAGCCACCCGAGCATGTGCCGGCCTACATGGATGTCGGCGTCGCGGCGCTCAAGCGCGCCCTGCTCCGCGCGCGCATCAACGTGTTCGATCCCAATACCGTCGAATTGCTTTCTTGCCTGCAAAACGTGCATGACGTCTTCGGCAAGTGGGAATGGCGCGAACGTCTCTCGTCGATCGCGCGTCAGTTCGGGCTTTCTGCCGAACTTCTTAAAACGGCTGCTTGAGTACGGTAGGTGCTGTGATGTTGAGTCCGATGAAGATGTTGAGCCCCAAGGACATTTACGAACGCGTCAGCACGCATCTGCTGACCCAGCGCGCGGTGTCCGAAGACGACAACGGTTCCTGCCGCCTGCGCAGCCCGGACGGCCGCAAGTGCGCGATTGGTTCGCTCGTGCGTGACGATCTGTACGAAGCGGCGCTGGAAGGCGTCGGCATTTCTTACTATCGGCATGCGCAGGACGGCGAGCTGATGCGCGCGCTCTACGCGTCGAATGTGAACGCCTACGATCCCAACATCATCGATCTGCTGATCGAACTCGAACAGGTTCACGACGACGCCGACGTGGAAGAGTGGCCGCATCTGCTGGCGGCGCTCGGCAAGCGTCACGCGTTCGTCTGACGCCGGTTTCTCTCACACAAAGCAAAACGGCGGTGCGCCCTCACGGGTCGCACCGCCGTTTTGCCATGCAAGCCGAGGACGACACTCCCCGGCTTGCACGCGATGCTTAGTGCATCTTCTTCGGCAGCATCTGGCTGCGCAGGCGCTTGCGCAGACGCGCGACAGCGGCTGCCTTCTTGCGCTTGCGCGCGGTGGTCGGCTTTTCGTACGACTGGCGCTCGCGCAGTTCGGCGATGGTGCCGTTGCGCTCGATGGTGCGGCGGAAACGCCGAATCGCGACATCGAACGGCTCGTTTTCTTTGAGGACGATAGTGGTCATGTAAATCCTGGTTTGCTAAACGTATTTCTAAGCGCGCGACGATGAAACCGCCGCGCCCCGGCACTCCGATCGTCCACCGGACGCGGCACTGGATGACACCAGACAGCGCGGCGCAACGGACACGAGCAAAGCGGCCACGGAGGCCGGAACAGAGAGAGTTGGGATTCAGCCGCCGAAGCGGCATGCGCATTCGAAAGAACGACGTGAACGCGCGATTCGGAGCCGTTCGCCGCCGGATGTTGACAGTGTCGCTGTGGACGTTGTCATTCGGAAGCGAAGGCAGAAAATCGGGCACATTTCTCGATTCGGGCGCGATGTTACCAGAACAGCGCGCCGCTGCCAACACCTCGAGCCGCCCAACTCCTTGATGTGACAGATTATTTCTGCCACGCACTGGCTTCGTCGAGGAGCCTGACGTCTTCGCTCGACAAGACAAGGCGCGTCGCGGCCGCGAGGCTTTCCAGTTGTGCGACGGACGTGGCGCTCGCGATCGGCGCCGTGATGCCCGGACGCGCAATGAGCCACGCGAGCGCGATCGTCGCAGGCGTCGTGTCGTTGCGCTTCGCGACTTCGTCGAGTGCATCGAGGATCTTCAGGCCGCGTGCGTCCAGATATTTCTCGACGCGCGAGCCGCGCGCCTTGTTCTGCGTGTCCGCCTTAGAACGGTACTTGCCCGACAGAAAGCCGCTCGCCAGCGCGTAGTAAGGCACGACCGCCACCTTGTGCTTCTCCACGACCGGTTCGAGAGCAGTCTCATAGGCTTCGCGATCGTAAAGGTTGTATTCGGGCTGAAGGATCTGATAGCTCGGCAAGCCCGAGTCCTTCGCGATCTTCAAGGCTTCTTCCAGACGCTCGCCGGTGTAATTCGACGCGCCGATCACCCTGACCTTTCCCGCCTGGATCAGCTTCTGATAGGCGTTGAGCGTCTCGTCGAGCGAGGTGGCTTCGTCGTCGTGATGCGAGAAATAGACATCGATGTAATCGGTCTTCAGCCGCCGGAGCGAATCGTCGACGGCTGCGGCGATGTTCGCGGCCGTCAGCCCCGGGCGCGTGCTGAGCTTGCCCACTTTCGTCGCGAGCACGATCTTGCGGCGCTTGCCGCTCTCCTTGAACCACTTGCCGATGATCGTCTCGGATTCACCGCCCTGATGACCTTCGACCCAGGCGGAATAAACATCGGCGGTATCGATGAAATTAAGTCCGTGATCGACGAATGCGTCGAGGATGGAAAACGACGTGCGTTCGTCGGCGGTCCAGCCAAATACATTGCCGCCAAATACTAAAGGCGCGACTTTCAAATCCGATATACCGACATTACGTGTCTGCATGAATGCTCCGAATCCGCGTGGAAGAGGGACTGAAAAGCATACGCGTGATTCGGAAGGCTTGCTGGGCGGGCCTTCGAAGGCTTTCGACACTATTCGTTACACAAATCGGTTAGCCCGGCCTTAAGTTTTTTTCGAGTGGCCCGATAACCTCAAGTAGGCGGCCGGCTATCACCGAGCGCAGGACCGCCAGGCAACAACTCGGTGCCATTAGCCAAAGCCAGATAAGTCTCCCAGGAGAGAACAAATGATCGGTATCAATAGCAATATCAACTCGCTGGTTGCTCAGCAGAACCTCAACAGCACGCAAAGCGCGCTGTCTTCGGCGATCACCCGCCTGTCGTCGGGCAAGCGCATCAACAGCGCGGCCGACGATGCAGCAGGCCAGGCCATCGCTTCGCGCATGACCTCGCAGATCAACGGTTTGAATCAAGGTGTGTCGAACGCCAACGACGGCGTCTCGATGACCCAGACGGCTGCTTCGGGCCTGTCGCAGATCTCGGACAACCTGCAACGTATTCGCCAGCTGGCCGTGCAGGCTTCGAGCGGCTCGCTGTCGTCGAGCGACCAGGCTTCGCTGCAAAAGGAAGTGACGCAGCGTATCGCTGAAGTGAACCGTATCGCTTCGCAAACGACCTACAACGGCACGAACGTGCTCGACGGCTCGGCTGGCACGGTGTCGTTCCAGGTTGGCGCGAACGTCGGCCAGACGATCGGTATCGATCTGAGCAACGGCGTGTCCGCAGCTCAACTCGGTGGCGGTCTGCCGCAACAAGGCGCGACGATCGGTACGCTGTCGGGCCTGAGCCTGACGAGCGCAGGTGCTGCAACGACCGGTACGACCAAGGCCGACATCACGTCGATCAACGTGCTGGCTGACGGCAAGGGCGGTTTCACGTTCACCGACCAGAACAACCAGGCACTGTCCAGCGCCGCAACGACCGCGCTGTTCTCGGGCACGACGGCCGGCACGGGCACGTCGCTGACGCTGACGGCCAACACCGCGGGCGCACTCGGCACGGCGACGCAAACAAGCGCGAAGACGGCAGCTCAAACCGCACTGACCGCACTGAACACGGCCAGCGCTGCTGCAACGCTTCCGACGACGGGCAACACCGCAGTGTTCGGCACGGTCTCGGGCCTGAACGTGGACGCCACTGGCGCTGCCGCTGCGGCCGGCGCGGGCACGATCACGTCGATCACCATCACGCAGAAGGATGATGGCACGATGACGTACACCGACCAGAACGGCAATGATGCTGCTGCCGCTGGCGCTGCCCTGTTCACCGTCACTGCAAACGCGGGTACGCCGGCGAACGGCAGCTCGGTCGCGTTCAAGACTACCGGCGCTCTCGGCACGACGCCGACCGGCTTCTCCCTGAACAACTCCAACGCCACGGCCGCCACGACCGGCATCGCTCAAGCGAACGCGCAAAACGTGCCGCCGAAGGTTTCCGACATCGACCTGACGAAGGCCAATGGCGCGAACCTCGCGATCGAATCGATCGACAACGCATTGAACGACGTCAACTCGATTCAAGCTGACCTCGGCGCCGCGCAAAACCGCTTCTCGTCGATCGCTGCCACGCAGACGGCTCAGTCGACCAACCTGTCGTCGGCACAGTCGCAAATCACCGACGCGAACTTCGCGCAGGAAACCGCGAACCTGTCGAAGGCTCAAGTGCTGCAACAAGCTGGTATCTCGGTGCTGGCTCAAGCGAACTCGATGCCCCAGCAAGTTCTGAAGCTCCTCGGCTAAGCATCACAGCCGGCGTAGCAAGGCGGCGCGCATCAGGCAGTACAATGCGCGCCGCACGCAACAAATCGCAACAAAGCGCAGCAAAAGCATCAAAGCAGTCAGCGCAAAGGGAGCTCGTCTCCCTACGCGCGTTTTCGGAAGATGACGACTTCCGCCCTATTCCAAACGATCGCGAAGCAACACGAGCGGAGCACACATGACCACCGTAGCCACGACATCGAGTTCCACTGTCGATCCGACCAGCGCCGTACAACAGGCCGCACAGTCGATCATCAGCGGTTCGACCAACTCGACGATGGACGTGAACTCGCTCGTCACCGCGATCGTCAACGCGAAGGTCGCAGGCCAGACCGACGCGCTCAACAACAAGAAGACCGCCGACAACACGCAGCTCACCGCGATCGGCACGCTCAAGTCCGTGCTGTCGCTGCTGCAAAGCTCGATCACGAATCTCGCCAACGGCAAGACGCTCGGCTCGTTCACCGCCACCGCCGACGGCAAGGGCCTCACCGGCAGCGCCGACACCACGGCAGTGGCCGGCAGCTACGCGGTCAACGTACAGAACATCGCTTCGGCACAATCGATCACGTCCGGCACGTTCTCGACCACCGACGCGCTCGGCACCGGCTCGATCACGCTGAAGGTCGGCAACAACAGCAGCACGATCAAGCTCGACAGCAGCAACAACACGCTCTCGGGCATTGTGTCGGCGATCAACTCGGCATCCGACAATCCCGGCGTCACCGCGACTATCGTCAACGGCTCGGACGGCGCGCACCTCGTGCTGCGCTCCACGTCGACGGGTCTCGGCAACCAGATCGGCGTCGATGTCACGGCGGACGACAGCACCTCCGCCATCAACAAGCTTCAGGTCAGCTCGTCCACCACGACAACCGATCCGGACCCAACCGATCCGACCAAGACCATCACCGTCCCCGAGCACACCACGATCAGCAGCACCAGCGGCTGGACGCAATCCAGCGCGGGCGTGGACTCGCATTTGACGGTGGCCGGCACGCCGGTCACGAGTTCGAGCAACACGATCAAGGAAGCCGTGACGGGCGTCACGATGAACATCACCGCGGACTCGGTCGGCACGACGCAGACGCTCACGATCGGCCAGGACGTCACCGGCCAGAAGACCGCCATCGATGCCTTCGTCACCGCGTATAACAACTTCGTCAGCACGGCGTCGTCGCTGACGTCCTTCGACTCGACCGCCAGCTCGCAAGGTGCGCTGCTCGGCGACTCGATGATGAACACGATCAAGAACACGATCTCCAGCACGATCAGCAAGGGCATCGGCGTGGGCACGGGCAAGGTGAACCTGGCGTCGATCGGCATCACGCTGCAGCCGGACGGCACGCTCTCGACCGACGAAGACGCGCTCACCAACGCGCTCACCAACAGCAGCGGCACGGTCGCCTCGCTGTTCAACTCGACCGACGGCGTGGCCGCGCAGCTCAACACGAGCCTGACGGCGTTCCTGCAGACCGGCGGCATCATCGACACGCGCACGACCGCGCTCAACGACGACCTGACCAGCATCGCCGATCAGCAGACGCAGCTCACCGCGTACACCGCGCAGCTGACCACCTCGTACAACGATCAGTTCACGGCGCTCAACTCGTTGATGTCGTCGATGGCGACGCAGTCCAGCTATCTGACCGCCCTCTTCGGCGGCACCAATAGCGCCGGCGCGCTGGCCACCAACAAGAGCTAAGGACGGGACATGAACCAGCACGAACTGATTCAGGAAGCCTGGTCGCTGACCGAGGCAATCGAAACGGCAGTGGGCAACGAAGACTGGGCCCGCGCCGCCGAACTGACCCAAGCGCGCGCACCGCTCGTCATGGCAATGCGGGCCGAGCAGCCGGTGGAGTCGCTCGCGGTCATCCGCAGGATCCAGGCGAGCATGGATGCCGTCGCATCGCGCGCGCAGATGGCGCAGACGGCGCTTGCCGCGAACTATCGCCGTTCGATGGATGGCGCCAAAGCCGCAAGCCGCTATCAACAAGCCGCGCGCTTCTAAAGTTCTCAGCTGCCGCGCCGATAACACAAGAACAACAAGAACAACGCGTCGATGTCGGATGCGCTGCTTCGCTCTTGATGCCCGCCTCGTGCGGGCATTCTTATTTGCGGCGCGGCTGCAGGGTTCTGGCTTCAAGGCATCCGCTTCAACGCATCTGCATCAACGGCTCCGCTTCGGCGTCCCCGCTTCAACGTCTCTGCGTCAGCGCCTCCGCTTCAACGCCTCCGCATCCACGCCCCGCTTCAACGCCGCCGTTTCATCGTCCCAGCGTCAACGCCAGATACGCCGCATACAGCACGCCGTTCCCCAGCAACGCCCACAGCACCACGCCATTCGGCTTCGCGTTGAAGCGCAGCCAAGCCGCCGCCGCCAGCGTGATCAACACGCCGGTCAGCACTTCCACACGCGGTTCCCACGGCGTCAGCATGATGCCGATCGCGGGCAGCAAGGTGCCCTGGAACACCATCGCGCCGGTGATGTTGCCGAACGCGAGCGTGTCCTTGCCTCTGCGCGCCCACAGGATGCTGTTCACCTTTTCGGGCAATTCGGTGGCGATCGGAATGATGATCAGCGACAGCAGCAGCGCGGAAATGCCGAGTGCCTGCGACACCCCTTCGACGCCGTGGATGAAGCCCTTCGCGCCGCCCACCAGCAACACGATACCCACCAGAAACTGCAGCATGATGCTGCCCATGGACGTCTTCAACCCCAGGCGTGAAGCAAATAGCGCTTCCGGCGCTTCGGTGCCGTGCCCACTTTCGACCAGGTTCGCCGACGCCCTGAACGTCGAGATCACATACAGCACGTACAGCCCGACGAGCCCCGCTGCGAACATCGCCCGCACGGGCCACGCGTGATGCGGGACGAACATCGCCGCGCACGCGATCAGGAACGCGAACAGGAAGAAGTTGAGATCCCGCGTGAAACCGCTGCGCTCCGGCACGATCCGTCCATGCAGACCGCGCGACTGGAGTACCGCGATCGTCATCAGGCAGGTGGAGAGCGTCGCGAGCATCAGCGGGGCGCCGAGAATCGCGCCGACGCCGATTTCCTCGTTGACCGCGCGACTGGGCGTGCCGCCGAGCAGGGCGATGATCGGCACCGTGGTTTCGGGCAGCGCAGTGCCGACGGCGGCGAACAGCGAGCCGGTCACGCCTTCGGAAATGCCGAGCCGCTCGCCGAGATGTTCGAGCGCGTTCGTGAAGAGTTCGGACGCGATCAGGATGATCGCGAGCATCAGCGCGAGTTCGATGAAGAGCATCGTCATGCGGCACCTCGCATGAAGCGATGCGACGAACGCGACGGATGCGTCGAAAGACGCGTGAGAGGGAGACGTTGTAGTTGTAGGGACACGATCTTTCCACGGCCGGACGCTGAGCGAACCACGATGCACCACGCGCCGTCCGGCCAGGAACGACGCAGTGCATCGATGGTCTCGCCAAACCGGTCCGGTCGAACGCGCCACGGCAGCAGGGCCGAGGATGTTGACGCGTTCTCCTTCGCACGAAGCGCACGAAGGAAGGCTACTCCCCAAAGACGGCGCAAGTGTAGCCCGAGGCCTCCCGTTTCGGCAAGCCGCGCCTTTTCGCCTGGCTCACGATAGACATATGCGTATGCGGATCGAATCGTTGTCGATGCAACGAGCATTCGCTATGCTGGCCGCGCCGGGCGCGCTGCTTGCTGCGCCTGCCGACCGACCCTCGGACCTGATCCGCCAACCAGAACGAAACGCCGTGTGACCATCGGGTCACGGGAGATCTCATGCGCCTGACATTCGTCGCCGCCGCCGCCGCCGCGGCCATCCTGCTCGCCGCGCCGGGCATCGCGCTGTCGAAGCCGCTCACCGTCTGCACCGAAGCGTCGCCGGATGGCTTCGACGTCGTGCAGTTCAACTCGCTCGTGACCACCAACGCTTCCGCCGATGTCATCTTCAACACGCTCGTCGCCTACGACGAAGCCGCGAAGAAGGTCGCGCCCGCGCTCGCCGAGAAGTGGGACGTGAGCAGCGACGGCCTCACGTACACCTTCCATCTGCGTCCGAACGTGCAGTTCCAGACGACCGAGTGGTTCAAGCCGACGCGGGCGCTCGACGCCGACGACGTCGTGTTCACCTTCTCGCGCATGCTCGACGACACCAATGCGTGGCACAAGGTCGCGGGCGCAAGCGGCTTTCCGCATGCGCAGTCGATGGGTCTCGTGAAGCTCATCAAGGCCGTGACCAAGGTCGATGACCACACCGTGAAATTCGAGCTCAACGAACCCAACGCCACTTTCGTGCCGATCCTCACGATGGGTTTCGCTTCCATCTATTCGGCCGAATACGCCGACAAGCTGCTCAAGGCGAACCAGCAGACCGACCTGAACAGCAAGCCGATCGGCACCGGTCCGTTCGCGCTGAAGAGCTATACGAAGGACTCCGTGATCCGCTACGACGTGAACCCGGCCTACTGGGGACCGAAGCCGAAGATCGACCGGCTGATCTACGCGATCACGCCGGACGCCGCCGTGCGCGCGCAGAAGATCAAGGCGGGCGAATGCCAGATCGCGCTGTCGCCGAAGCCGCAGGACGTCACTGACGCGAAGAAGGACCACGCGCTGAAAGTGAGCGAAACGCCGGCCTTCATGACAGCGTTCGTCGCGCTCAATACGGAGAAGAAGCCGCTCGACAATCCCAAGGTGCGGCAGGCGATCAACATGGCGTTCGATCGCACGACCTACATGAAGACCGTGTTCGACAACACCGGTACGGCCGCGGTGAATCCGTATCCGCCGAATACGTGGAGCTATGACAAGAACATCGCGGCCTATAAATACTCGCCGGATGCAGCGAAAAAGCTGCTCGCCGAAGCGGGCTTCCCGAACGGTTTCGACACGACCATCTGGGTGCGTCCGAACGGCAGCGTGCTGAACCCGAATCCGAAGGTCGGCGCCGAGTTGCTGCAGGCGGACCTGGCGAAGATCGGCGTGAAGGCGCAGGTGAAAGTAATCGAGTGGGGCGAGCTGATCCGCTCGGCGAAGCTGGGTCAGCACGACATGCTCTTCATGGGCTGGGCTGGCGACAACGGCGACCCCGACAACTATCTGTCGCCGCTGTTCAGCTGCAACGCGGTGAAGTCCGGCATCAACTTCGCGCGTTACTGCGACCCGCAACTCGACAAGCTCATCGCCGACGGCAAGGCGACGCCGGATATCGCCAAGCGGACGCAGTCATACATGGGCGCGCAGAAGATCATTCACGATCAGGCACTGTGGATTCCGCTCGTCTACCCGACCGCCGCCGCCCTCACGCGCGCGAACGTCAGCGGCTTCAACGTGAGCCCGTTCGGGCGGCTGAACCTGGGTGGCGTGTCGGTGCAGTAAGTGCGGATCAGGCCGGCGTGAAGCGGATCACACCGTCGCCGCCGGTCTGGCGCTTGAGCGTTCCGTCGAGCCACAGCACATGCAGGTGGGCGAGCGCCTCACCAAGCGCGAACGTCATCTGATGAATGTCGAGCTTGCGCTTGAACATGATGGGGACGATGTCGGCAGCGCTGCACGGTTTCTCCGTGCACGCCTCGCGCACTTCCGCCAGCCGCGCGCGATGATGATCGCGCAGTTGCCCGATGCGCGTCCGCACGCCGCGGAAAGGCTTGCCGTGCGAGGGCAGCGCGAGCGTGTCGGCGGGCATCGGCTCGTAGCGGCCAAGCGATTCCAGAAACAGCGCCAGCGGATTGCTTTCCGGTTCCAGCGCGAACACCGACACGTTCGTCGAGATGCGCGGCAACACCATATCGCCTGAAATCAGCAGCTTGTCCGCCGCGCAGAACAGCGCGCTATGCTCCGGCGAATGGCCGAAGCCCGCCACCACCGTCCACTCGCGCCCGCCGATGCGGATGACGTCGTTGTCGCGGATACGCCGGTATTCATGCGGAATGGAAGGCACCAGCGTCGGATAGTAGCTGTCGCGCTTGCGCAGCGCGTCGAGCGAGGCTTCGTCGGTCAGGCCGTGCGCCGCGAAGTGCGCCGCCGCGCGCTCGCCGCCCGCATTCGAGCCGTCGCCCGCGGCCATCACGCGGCCCATTGCGTACTCGCCCAGTGAGATCAACAGCCGCACGTTCCAGCGCTGGCTGTCACCGCCCTTGCAGATCCAGTCGGCCAGGCCAAGATGGTCCGGATGACAGTGCGTGACGATCACGCGCAGCACCGGCAGGCCGTCGAGCACGGTATCGAACACACGTTCCCAGTTCGCGCGAATCGTCTCGTTCGAAATCCCGCAATCGACGACGGTCCAGCCCTGCTCGCCGTCGATCTCGTCGCGCAGCAGCCAGAGATTGATGTGATCGAGCGCGAACGGCAACGGCATGCGCAGCCAGAACACACCCGGCGCGACTTCCTTGACGCCGCCCGCTTCCGGCAATTCGTCCGCAAAAACATAGTCGAGCTGGCTTTCGAGTGCGTTCATTCGGTCCTTGCCTCCGGGTTTGCGCCGCGTTGCAATCTGGCGAAGTTGACGATAACGTAAACGTCCATTCTAACGTTGCGTGCGCTTTTGCGCTGCCGGCCGCGATGACCCAACCGACGCACTACACCATCACCGACCTGGCGCGCGAGTTCGACGTCACGCCGCGCGCCATTCGTTTCTATGAAGACCAGGGCTTGCTCGCGCCGCAGCGCGCGGGGTCGAACGGCTTGCGGCGCGTGTATTCGCCGCGCGACCGCACGCGTCTGAAGCTCACCTTGCGCGGCAAGCGGCTCGGTTTCACGCTCTCGGAAATCCGCACGCTGCTCGATCTCTACGACTCGCCCACCGGCACGAACACGCAGTTGCAGGCTTTCGTCGATACCATCGCGGCGCACCGGGAAGTCCTCGAACGTCAGCTGGAAGACCTGAACACGACGCTCGCCGAACTCGCCGCCTATGAGGAACAGGGCCGCGCGCTGCTCTCGGCAGGCGAGGAAAAGCGTCCGCGCAAGCCCAGGGCGGCATGAGCTGATCTCAGCGGAGGCGCAGGCCGACATGAATCACTTCCCCAAGCTGCTTTCGTCGCAGATCGGCTTCGACGTCGCGCAGACGATGCTCGAAGGATTCGATCGCCATTACCACGTGTTCCGCGACGCCGCCATCCGCGCCAAGCCGCTGTTCGAGCGCGGCGACTGGCCGGCCTTGCAGCAGCTCGCGCGCGATCGCATCGCGTCCTACGACGAGCGCGTGACGGAATGCGTGATGCGGCTCGAAGACGAATATGACGCCGAGAATATCGACGACGAGGTCTGGCAGCAGATCAAGCTGCACTACATCGGCTTGTTGACGACACACCGTCAACCTGAGTGCGCCGAAACCTTCTTCAACTCGGTGTGCTGCAAGATCCTGCATCGCTCGTACTTCAACAACGACTTCATCTTCGTGCGGCCCGCGATCTCGACGGAGTACATCGAGAACGACGAGCCCGCCGCCAAGCCCACGTATCGCGCGTATTACCCCGAGAAAGACGGACTTGCCGGGACGCTCGAGCGCATCGTCACGAACTTCCAGCTGGAGACGCCGTTCGAAGACCTGACGCGCGATGTGCAATGCATCCTGGAGGCGCTGCGCGACGCATTCGGCACGCTGACGCCCGCGCCCAACTTCCAGATTCACGTGCTGTCGTCGCTGTTCTTTCGCAACAAGGCGGCGTATATCGTCGGCCGCATCATCAACGGCGATGCGCTGCTGCCGTTCACCATCGCCATCCGTCATGCGCATCCCGGACGGCTTGCGCTCGATACCGTGCTGCTGTCGCCCGAACAGGTGCTGATCATCTTCAGCTTCTCGCACTCGTATTTTCTGGTCGACATGGAGGTGCCGTCCGCGTTCGTGCAGTTCCTGAGCACCATCATGCCGCGCAAGCCGAAGGCCGAGATCTACACGTCGGTCGGCTTGCAGAAGCAGGGCAAGAACGATTTCTATCGCGACCTGCTGCACCATCTGTCGCATTCGAGCGACCGCTTCATCGTCGCGCCCGGCATCAAGGGCCTCGTGATGATCGTCTTCACGCTGCCCTCGTTTCCCTATGTGTTCAAGCTCATCAAGGACGCGTTCCCGCCGCCAAAGGAAACCACGCGCGAGAAGATCCAGGACCGCTATCAGCTCGTGAAACGGCACGACCGCCTGGGCCGCATGGCCGACACGCTCGAATATTCGAGCGTCGCGCTGCCGCTCGCGCGCCTCGACGACGCGTTGATCCGCGAACTGGAGCGCGACGCGCCGTCGATGATCGAAGTCGAAGGGAACAACCTGGTGATCCGCCATGTGTATATCGAGCGCCGCATGGTGCCGCTCAACCTCTTCCTGCAGAACGGCAGCGACGAAGCGGTCGAGCACGGCATCAAGGAATACGGCGACGCGATCAAGCAGCTGATCCAGGCGAACATCTTCCCCGGCGACATGCTGTACAAGAATTTCGGCGTGACGCGACATGGCCGCGTGGTGTTCTACGACTACGATGAAATCGAGTACCTGACCGACTGCAACGTCCGCCGCGTGCCGCCGCCGCGCCACGAGGAAGACGAGCTTTCCGGCGAACCGTGGTATACCGTCGGGCCGCACGACATCTTTCCCGAGACGTACGGCACGTTTCTGCTCGGCGATCCGCGCGTGCGCGCAGCGTTCATGCGTCATCACGCGGATTTCTTCGATCCCGCGCTCTGGCAGCGTCACAAGGACCAGTTGCTGCGTGGCGAACTCGCCGACTTTTTCCCCTATGACCGCGATGTCCGATTCTGCGTCCGCTATCCGGAACGGTTCGGCGCATCCGGTCTAACGGATGCGCCCGGCGCCTGACGGCCGCGCATCCCTGCATCGACCATCGAACATGAACTCCAATCACGACCACGACGACGCTTCCAATCCCCTCGCCCATCTGTTCTCGAACAACCAGAGCTGGGTCGAGCGCAAGCTGGCGGAAGACGCCGAGTTCTTCCAGCGCCTCGCGCATCAGCAGGTGCCCGAGTATCTGTGGATCGGCTGCTCGGACTCGCGCGTGCCGGCCAACCAGATCATCGGCTTGCCGCCGGGCGAAGTGTTCGTGCACCGGAACATCGCGAACGTGGTCGTGCACTCGGATCTCAATGCCCTGTCGGTGATCCAGTTCGCCGTCGACGTGCTGAAGGTGAAGCACATCATGGTCGTCGGCCACTACGGCTGCTCGGGCGTGGGCGCGGCACTGGTGGGCCGGCGCGTGGGCCTCGCCGACAACTGGCTGCGTCACGTCGAGGACGTGCGCGAGAAACACGCCGCGCTGCTCGACGAATGGCCGATGGGCGAGGCGCGGCATCGCCGGCTGGTGGAATTGAACACGATCGAGCAGGCCATCAACGTGTGCCGCACGACCATTGTGGGCGATGCATGGGCGCGCGGCCAGACGCTCACCGTGCATGGCTGGACCTACGGCGTGCACGATGGCCGGCTGCGCAACATGGGCATGATGATCAGCGCGCCGGCCGAGGTCGATCCGGTGTATCAGTCGTGCATCGCCGCGATGAGCCGCAGCGGCGCGCATTCCGCGGAGAACGACGTCCTCGCGTCTGATGCGGCGCTGGCCGCGCGTCTGGGCGACGTTCCCGCCGTCATTCAAGGCGTCATCAAGGAGCTCAAACATGAGTGAGACACGCAGGGATCCGGTCGTCATCGTGGCAGCGGCGCGTACGCCGATGGCCGCGTTTCAGGGCGAATTCGCGCCGCTGACGGCGGCGCAGCTGGGCGCGGCGGCGATTGCCGCGGCGCGCGAGCGCGCCGGCATCGCGCCCGAGCAGATCCAGGAAGCGATCATGGGCTGCGTGCTGCCGGCCGGACAGGGACAGGCGCCCGCGCGTCAGGCGGCGCTCGGCGCCGGCCTGACGCTCGCCACTGGCTGCACGACGATCAACAAGATGTGCGGCTCGGGCATGCGCGCCGCGATGTTCGCGCACGACATGCTGCTGGCGGGCTCGGCCGAGGTGATCGTCGCGGGCGGCATGGAAAGCATGACCAACGCGCCCTATCTGCTGCCGAAGGCGCGCGCCGGCATGCGCATGGGACACGGCCAGGTGCTGGATCACATGTTCCTCGACGGGCTCGAGGACGCGTATGAGAAAGGCCGATTGATGGGCACTTTTGCAGAGCAGTGCGCGTCGTCGTATGCGTTTTCACGGGAGTCGCAGGATGCGTTTGCGATCGAGTCGCTGAGCCGCGCGCGGCGCGCGAACGAAGACGGTTCGTTCGGCTGGGAGATCGCGCCGGTGACGGTGACGGTGCAGGGCAGGAAGGGCGAGGTCGTGATCGACCGCGACGAGCAGCCGTTCAAGGCGAACGTGGAGAAGATCCCGTCGCTCAAGCCGGCGTTCGCGAAGGACGGTACGGTGACGGCGGCTAATTCTTCGTCGATTTCGGATGGCGCGGCCGCGCTCGTGATGATGCGCGAATCGACGGCGGAGCGGCTGGGCGTGACGCCGCTCGCGCGGGTCGTCGGGCACAGCACGTTCGCGCAAGAGCCTGCGCTCTTCACGACGGCGCCGGTTGGGGCGATCCGTGCGTTGTTCGAGAAGAACGGCTGGCGTGCGGGTGACGTGGATCTTTACGAGATCAATGAAGCGTTTGCTGTGGTGGCCATGGCTGCGATGCGCGAGCACGATCTGCCGCACGACAAGGTGAATGTGAACGGCGGAGCGTGTGCGCTCGGGCATCCGATCGGCGCATCCGGCGCGCGGATTCTGGTGACGCTGCTCGGCGCGTTGAAGGCGCGCGGGTTGAAGCGCGGGGTGGCGAGTCTGTGTATCGGCGGCGGGGAAGCGACGGCGATGGGCGTGGAGATGGTTTGAATGTCGCGGGCCGGTCTGGGTGGAGTGGGTGCCGGACCGGCCGCGTCAGTCTTCGAGGGGGTTGATCGCCCGTACGCCGGTTTGCTCAAAGTCCCGGACGTTGCGTGTGACGACCGTCAGGCCGTGAGAGATTGCTGTTGCCGCAATGAGCTTGTCCACAGAAGGTTCCAGGTGTCGCGAACGAAGCGTGCCCCAGAGTTCACCGATGTCCCGGTTGACTGACAAGAACTTGCCGTCGTACTCGACCAGGACATCCTTCAACCAGGCATCGATCCTTTCGGCTTGCACAGCGTCGCCCCGCCGTCGAAGTTGCTCCACGCCACGGCGCAGTTCTCCAACCGTGATAACGGACAGATGAATGTCACGTTCATCGACTCTAGCCTGCCGAAAGAACGCGCGAACGCCTTTGTTCGCGCGATGCAGTCGTCTGGTCTCACTGATGACGTTCGTGTCAGCCAGATACATCCGAATCTCCCCGGCCGGGATGTCTTGCAAAGATGTCGTCTTCGCAGTCGATCTCGGGAAAATTCAAAAGAGCGTCGATGAAGCGCTCGTTCAGATCCGGCGGATCCTCTTTTCCAAGAATCTTCCGAGCCAATGCCAGCGCCTCTCGCTCGGCCCTTCCGCGCTCGCGCAGCTCCTCAACCCATTCCCTGCTGAGCCAAGACGGCCACTCATGCTGCACTACTTTGAATTCAACTCTATCCATTACTTTCCTCCCTTCGTAGCCACCACGGCCGGTTGATTTGGATGCCGCGCGAAGATGTCGTCTTCGCAGTCGATCTCGGGAAAATTCATGAGATGGTCGATAAAGCGCTCGTTCAGACCCGGCGGATCCTCCTTTCCCAGAATCTTCCGAGCCAATGCCAGCGCTTCGCGCCTTGCCTTCCCGCGCTCGCGAAGCTCCTCAACGTATTCCTTGCTGAGCCAAGACGGCCACTTACCCTTCACCGCCTTGAATTCAACCCTATCCATCACCTTCCTCCTTCCCAAGCGGCCCCGGACGCTTCATCTTTCGCCAAATCAATCAGCATGACTAGTCATCCGGACGGCCAGGTTGCGCCCCGCTCATCCCCCGACGCATCCTAGCCGAAGCGCAAGCGCTTCTCACGCGCTATATTCCGAAAATCAACTCCCCAAGGAAAACTTCGCTCATGAAAACCGTCCTGATCGTCGGCGCTTCTCGCGGCCTCGGCCACGAATTCGCACGCGAGTATTGCCGCGACGGCTGGCGCGTGCTCGCCACCGCCCGCGACAAGGCCTCGCTCTCCGCCCTCGACGCGCTCGGCGCGCAGACCTTCTCCGTCGACGTCACCCAGCCCGAGCAGATCGGCGCGCTGGCGTGGCAGCTCGACGAAGAGCGCATCGATGTCGCCATCCTCGTCTCGGGCGTCTACGGACCGCGTAGCGAAGGCGTCGAGACGATCGGCGCCGACGACTTCGATCAGGTCATGCACACCAACGTCCGCGGCCCGATGCAGTTGATCCCCGTGCTCCTGCCGCTCACCGACGCCGCCCATGGCGTGCTCGCGGTCGTGTCGAGCAAGATGGGCAGCATCGGCGAGGCCAGCGGCACGACCGGCTGGCTGTATCGCGCGAGCAAGGCGGCGCTCAATTCGGCGCTGAAAACGGCGTCGCTCGAATCGCGCCATTCCACCTGCATCGCGCTGCATCCCGGCTGGGTGCGCACGGAAATGGGCGGGCCGAGCGCGGCAATCGACGTCGCGCACAGCGTGTCCGGCATGCGCGCGGTGATCGCCGAAGCCGGCGCCATGCGCGAACAGTTCAATGGAACCTTCGTGCAGTACGACGGCACCAAGCTCGAATGGTGATCAGACAAAACTGAAGGTAATCAAAGGAAACCCGCTCGTGACCTATCACGTCCACGGCGTCTCGCCGTCCGGCAATTGCCACAAGGTGCGCCTCGCGCTCGAACAACTGGGCCTCCCGTATGTCTGGCATGAAGTCGACATGATGAACGGCGCGACCCGCACCGAGGCCTTTCGCAAGATCAATCCGAACGGCAAGGTGCCGGTGCTCGTCATCGACGAACAGACGATCCTGTCCGAATCGAACGCCATCCTGTGCTATCTCGCCGATGGCACGCCGCTCCTGCCCGATGACCGTCTGGAACGCGCGCAGGCGCTGCAGTGGATGTTCTTCGAGCAATACAGCCATGAGCCGTATATCGCGGTCGCGCGCTTCATCCTGCAATTCCTGAAGCAGCCCGACGACGCACGCCTGCCCGACCGGATTGCCGGCTCCTATCGCGCGCTCGATGTGATGGAGCAGCATCTCGCAACGCGGACGTTCTTTGTCGCCGAGCGCTACACGGTCGCCGATATCGCGCTCTATGCCTACACGCATGTCGCCGATGAAGCGAACGTGGACCTGTCGCGCTATGCGGCCATCCGCGCGTGGCTCGAACGGGTGCGCGCGCAGTCGCGTTACGTCGCGATGCCGGGTGTCGAATGATTGCGCCCGTGGATTGTCCCTGCGGCGGCGCGGCGCCGGATGCGCGACCCCACGCGCCCGCACCACGTTACGAAGCCTGCTGCGGCCGCTTCATCGAACAGGGAGAGAAGCCCGCCACCGCACTCGAACTGATGCGCTCGCGCTACACCGCCTACGTGCTCGGCAACACGGCCTGGCTGCGCGCGACCTGGGCTGCGTCGACCTGCCCGCCCGACCTCGATGTCTCCGACACCATTAGCACCCGTTGGCTCGGCTTGCAGATCAAGCGGCACCAGCAGACCGACGAAGCGCACGCGGAAGTCGAATTCGTCGCGCGCTACAAGCTGGGCGGCCGGGCACATCGTCTTCATGAAGCAAGCCGCTTCGAGCGGAACAGCGCGGGCCACTGGCTTTATGTCGATGGAGAGGTCCAGGAAAAGTAAATATACCTTTAAGAAACGTGCGCTCTACCACGGTATTAATTTCCTGATAATCCTTTCAGATTAAACAGTTACGGGGTAACGCTTATTGTGCAGCGCAATTTTGAACAGTTAATCTGTTCACGTCAGGGCGTAGTCATTCCCGCGCCCGGCGCTCGCAGCGAAGCCCGTACGGAAGTCCTGTTTTGAAGCCATTTGTCATGCCTGTTCAGGGCATGACTCCCGGAACCCGCAACCGATACTGCTCACGCAGAGCAGCGCGACCGGTTTGTGACTTCAAAAACGCACGTCGGGGCCAAGCCGTATCAATGTCTCATTGGAAAGTGCGGTCGGAGTTCACGGATGGCGATCAGAACCTGGTTAGTCGGATGCAGCGTGGTGTGCTCGCTCGCGACGTCGTTCGTCACATCCGGCGCGCGCGCCGAACCCATCGGCGGCGTGCGTCAGTCCGAAGGTCTCCAGGCTCCCGCGTTTGGCCAGGCGCTCCCGCACATTCCCGATTCCCTCGACGCCGGCCTTCCCGCCGCCGCGAGCGGTCTGAACGAAGCCGTCATCGACATTCCCGAAGCTGACATCGCGCTCCAGACCACCGTGTTCAAGCCGGACGGCGCCGGCCCGTTCCCGATGATCGTCTTCAATCACGGCAAGCTTCCCGGCGACTCACACGCGCAACCGCGCAACCGGCCGGTCGCGCTGGCCCGTGAATTCGTGCGTCACGGCTATGTCGTGGTCGTGCCGAACCGCCGCGGGTTCGCGGGTTCGGGCGGCGACTACGCGGGCCATGGCTGCGACGTCGAAGCGAACGGCTTCGCGCAGGCCGAGGACGTCGCCGCGACGGTCGCCTACATGAGCGCGCAGTCGTACGTCGACAAGACGCATATGGTCGTGGCGGGCACCTCGCACGGCGGCCTGACGACCATCGCCTACGGCGCGCGCGATGCCATCGCCGCCCCGGGCGTGCGCGGCCTCATCAACTTCTCCGGCGGCCTGCGTCAGGACGAATGCGAAGGCTGGCAGAAAAATCTCGTCACCGCATTCGGCGACTACGGCCAGAACGTGCGTCTGCCGTCGCTGTGGCTCTACGGTGACAACGACTCCGTCTGGCAAGGCGATCTGTCCGCGCAGATGTTCACGGCCTTCACGTCGCACGGCGCGCGCGCCAACCTGATCGATTTCGGCAACTACAAGAACGACGCGCATCGTCTGGTCGGCGATCGCGACGGCGTGCAGATCTGGTGGCCGCGCGTGAAGACCTTCCTCACGCAGATCGGCATGCCGACCGCCGTGCAGTACCAGGTGTCGGAGCCGAGCATGCCGAAGGCCAGCGACTTCGCCAATCTCGACGCCGTGCAATCCGTGCCGTTCATCGATGAAAACGGCCGCGCCGGCTATCGCAATTTCCTGTCGCAGTACTCGAGCCGCGCGTTCGCCGTGTCCGATTCCGGCGCGTGGTCCTGGGCCGAGGGCGGCGACGACCCGATGGCGGTGGCCATCGCCAGCTGTGAGCGGCAAAGCGCCGACCCGTGCAAGCTCTACGCGGTAAACAATCGCGTAGTCTGGAACGATCAACAGGCCCAGACGCAGACCGCATCGCGCTGAAGCTCCTCCGCTTTTGCTGTCTTTCGAACGCCGGCCTCTGTGCCGGCGTTTTCACATCTTCCGCGCCCGATCGTCCGGTTACGCGACGGAATCGGCGAAGTTACCGGCCATAGCGCTTTCTTGCATTTCCATTGCGCGCGAGTGCGCGGCCCAAAAACCTTCCGATTACGGAAGGTTGCGGCGCTTTTAGCGATAATTGGGAAGCGCAGTTTCCCCCGCAATTCAACCGCCATGCAGGCGCCCGGCGCCTGCGCGACGTATCCGGCCCGCTGCGCGCGCGGGCCTGGGAGCCGTTTTTGACTATCGAAGCCAATCAGGACTGGGTTGCCCGCTCGCTAGCAGCCGTGTGGCATCCGTGCACCCAGATGAAACATCACGAGCGCGTGCCGCTCGTACCGATCGCGCGCGGCAAGGGCGCGTGGCTCTACGATCCGCAGGGCACGCGCTATCTCGACGCGATCAGTTCGTGGTGGGTCAATCTGTTCGGCCACGCAAACGACGACATCAACCGTGCGCTCAAGGCGCAACTCGACACGCTCGAACACGCGATGCTCGCGGGCTGCACGCATGCGCCCGCCATCGAACTGGCCGAGCGTCTCTCGGCACTGACGCAGCACACGCTCGGCCACGCCTTCTTTGCGTCGGACGGCGCCTCGGCCGTCGAGATCGCGCTGAAGATGAGCTTTCATGCGTGGCGCAATCGCGGCCGGAGCGAGAAGCGCGAGTTCGTGTGTCTCGCGAACAGCTATCACGGCGAAACCATCGGCGCGCTCGGCGTGACCGATGTCGCCCTCTTCAGGGACGCCTATGACCCGCTGATCCGCCACGCGCACGTGGTGGCGTCGCCGGCGGCGGTAGGCGAAGACGCGGCGCTCGACGCCATGCGCGCGCTCTTCGAGCAGCGCGCGCCGCAGTTGGCGGCGGTGATCGTCGAGCCGCTCGTGCAGTGCGCCGCCGGCATGGCGATGTACGACGCGTCCTATCTCACGCGCCTGCGCGCGCTGTGCGACGCCTTCGACGTGCATCTGATCGCCGACGAAATCGCGGTCGGCTGCGGCCGCACCGGCACTTTCTTCGCGTGCGAGCAGGCCGGCGTGTGGCCGGATTTCATCTGCCTGTCGAAGGGCATCAGCGGCGGTTACCTGCCGCTGTCCATCGTGCTGACCCGCGACGAAATCTACGCCGCCTTCTACGACGACGACGTCACGCGCGGCTTCCTGCATTCGCATTCGTACACGGGCAATCCGCTTGCCTGCCGCGCGGCGCTTGCAACGCTGGACCTGTTCGAGCGCGACGGCGTGCTGACGGAGAACCGCCGCAAATCGGCTTTGCTGCGCGAAGCCCTGCAGCCGCTCGCTGCGCATCCGCGTGTGAGCAAGCTGCGCGAGCGCGGCACGATCTTCGCGTTCGACGTGAGCACCGACGACCCCACTTTCTCGCGCCGTTTCTTCGCCCAAGGCTTGCAGCGCGAACTGCTGATGCGGCCGATCGGCAAGACGGTCTATCTGATGCCGCCGTACATCCTAAGTGACGACGAGTTGCTGCTGCTCGCCCGGCGCACGCGCGAGACGCTCGATGCCACGCTGGCCGGAGAGGCCGCATGAAGGACACATCGCAGGCGCTCTACGACACGCTGAAGCAAGGCCTCGCCGATATCGACGCACACGGTCTGCGACGTCGCCGCAAGATCATCGACGGCGCGTGCTCGGCGCATCTGAACGTGGATGGCCGCGACATCATCGGATTTGCGAGCAACGACTATCTCGGTCTCGCCGCGCATGAAGCGCTGCGTGCGGCGCTGGCGGAAGGCGCGTCGCTGTATGGCGCGGGCAGCGGCGGCTCGCACTTGCTGGGCGGCCACTCCCGCGCACACGCGCGGCTGGAGGACGAGCTTGCCGCGTTCTCGGGCGGATTCGTCGACAATCCGCGCGCGCTGTACTTCAGCACCGGCTACATGGCCAATCTCGCGATCGTCACCGCGCTCGCCGGTCGCGGCACGCTGGTGTTCTCGGACGCGCTGAATCATGCGTCGCTGATCGACGGCGTGCGGCTGGCGCGCGCACAGACACAGATCTATCCGCACGCCGACATGGAAGCGCTCGACGCCATGCTCGACGCCTCGCGCGACGAAGCCGCGACCCGCCTCATCGTGACCGACACCGTGTTCAGCATGGACGGCGACATCGCCCCGCTCGCGCGTCTCGTCGAGCTGGCGGAACGGTACGGCGCGTGGCTCATCGTCGACGATGCGCACGGCTTCGGCGTGCTCGGCCCGCAAGGGCGCGGCGCGCTCGCCGCACTCGCGCTGCGTTCGCCGCATCTCGTCTATGTCGGCACGCTCGGCAAGGCGGCAGGCGTCTCGGGCGCGTTCGTCGCGGCGCATGAAACGGTGATCGAATGGCTCGTGCAGCGGGCGCGTCCGTACATCTTCACGACCGCGTCGCCGCCGGCGGTCGCGCATGCGGTGTCGGCGAGCGTGAAGCTCATCGCGGGCGAGGAAGGCGATGCGCGCCGCACGCATCTCGCCGCGCTCATCGACACCACGCGCGCGATGCTGACACGCACGCGCTGGCTGCCGGTCGACTCCCACACGGCCGTGCAGCCGCTCGTGATCGGCGGCAACGACGAAACCCTCGACATTGCCGCCGCGCTCGACCGCCACGGTCTCTGGGTGCCCGCCATCCGTCCGCCGACCGTGCCCGCCGGCACCTCGCGCCTGCGCATTTCCCTGTCCGCCGCGCACAGCGAGGACGATCTCGCGCGCCTCGACCACGCCTTGACGACGCTATGACCGCCTTATCCTATTTCGTCGCCGGGACCGATACGGAGATCGGCAAGACCCTCGTCTCCGCCGCGCTGCTGCACGGCTTCGCGCGCGCCGGACTGCGCGCCGCCGCGATGAAGCCGATCGCCTCGGGCGCCGTCCTGCGCGACGGCGTGCTGCACAACGAAGACGCCGACCAACTCGACGCCGCCGCGAACGTCGCGTTGCCAAACGAGATCCGCACGCCGTTCATGATGCGCGAGCCGATCGCACCGCATATCGCCGCCGCGCGTGAAGGCATCGCGCTGGACATCGGCCGGATTGTCGACGCGCATCGCTTCGCCTTGACGCAGGCGGATGTCGTCGTGGTGGAGGGCGTCGGCGGCTTTCGCGTGCCGCTCGACGACACCCACGACACCGCCGATCTCGCCGTCGCGCTGAACCTGCCGGTGGTGCTCGTCGTCGGCATGCGGCTCGGCTGCATCAGCCATGCGCTGCTGACCGCCGAAGCGATCACCTCGCGCGGCCTGACGCTCGCGGGCTGGGTCGCGAACCGCGTGGACCCGGACATGCTTTACCCTGACGAGAACATCGCCACGCTGAAACAACGCCTGCGCGCGCCGCTGCTCGGCGTGATTCCGCATCTCGCGCCTCCAGATGCGAACCGCGCCGCCGCCGCGCTCGACATCGGCGCCCTGACACACCCGGTTCAATACAAGGATTGAGTTCATGACCCAGCACACCGCCACCGAGACGACCGCCACGCTCAGCGCGCAACCGCTGCAACGCTGGAGAGTCGCCGATATCGTCGCGCTGTACGACCTGCCGTTCAACGACCTGCTGTATCGCGCGCAGACCGTGCATCGCGAACACTTCGATCCGAACGCCGTGCAACTGTCCACGCTGCTGTCGATCAAGACCGGCGGCTGCGAGGAGGACTGCGCCTATTGCCCGCAGTCGGTGCATCACGACACGGGCCTCAAGGCCGAGAAGCTGATGGATGTCGACGAGGTGCTGAAGTCTGCCGAGATCGCCAAATCCAACGGCGCGACGCGCTTCTGCATGGGCGCCGCGTGGCGCAATCCGAAGGACCGCCATCTCGAACCGATCAAGGACATGATCCGCGGCGTGAAGGCGATGGGCCTCGAAACCTGCGTGACGCTCGGCATGCTGGAAGCGCATCAGGCGCAAGGTCTGCGCGACGCCGGACTCGATTACTACAATCACAACCTCGATACGTCGCCGGAGTTCTACGGCCAGATCATTTCCACGCGGACCTATCAGGACCGGCTCGATACGCTCGAACACGTGCGCGACGCGGGCATTAACGTGTGCTGCGGCGGCATTGTCGGCATGGGCGAATCGCGCCGCGAACGCGCGGGGCTGATCTCGCAGCTCGCCAACCTGAGCCCGTATCCGGAATCCGTGCCGATCAACAATCTCGTGCAGGTCGCGGGCACGCCGCTCACCGGCACTGAAGCGCTGGATCCGTTCGAGTTCGTGCGCACGATCGCGGTTGCGCGCATCACGATGCCGCGCGCCATGGTGCGGCTCTCGGCGGGCCGCGAACAGATGGACGAAGCGTTGCAGGCGCTGTGCTTCGCCGCCGGCGCGAATTCGATCTTCTACGGCGACCAGCTGCTGACGACGAGCAATCCGCAGGCGGAAGCCGACCGCAAGCTGATCGAACGGCTGGGCATGCGCGCCCAGCACGCGCAGCATGTCGGCGCGGAGCAGGCGGAACGCGGTTGCGGCCACGAGCCTGCGCACGCGCATGCGCATGCGCACACGCACGCGAACTGATCTGGCGCGCTCATGAAAATCATCTTCCATGAACAGAACGCCGATCTCGACGGCTGGCTCGGCGGCCTGCGGCGCGAGTTGCCGGACGCGGACCTGCGCGTCTGGACGCCCGGCGACACCGCGCCCGCCGATTACGCGATCGTCTGGAAAGCGCCGCGCGAGTTGTTCGCGAATCGGCCGGACCTGAAGGCGGTGTTCAATCTCGGCGCAGGCGTCGATGCGATCCTCGACGTGGAGCGTCAGCAGCCGGGAACGCTGCCGCCCAATGCGCAACTCGTGCGCCTCGAAGACACCGGCATGTCGCAGCAGATGATCGAGTACGCGGTCTACTGCGTACTGCGTTATCTGCGCCGCTTCGACGAATATGATCTGCTACAGCGCGAAGGCCGCTGGAAGAAACTGGAGCAGCACGATCGCGAGTCGTTCACGGTCGGCGTGCTGGGTCTCGGCGTGCTGGGTGCGGAAGTCGCGCGGCGCCTGCTCGCGCTCGGCGTGCCGGTGCGCGGCTACAGCCGTTCGCCCAAGGACATTGACGGCGTGCAGGTGTACGCGGGGCACAAGCAGTTCGACACGTTCCTCGATGGCGTGAAGGTGCTCATCAACCTGTTGCCGCATACGCCGGACACCGAGGGTATCCTGAACGCTCGCACGTTCGGCTGGCTCGCGCGCGGCGCCTACGTGGTGAACCTGGCGCGCGGTCCGCATCTCGTCGATGCAGACCTGCTCGCCGCGCTCGACAGCGGCCAGATCGCCGCCGCGACGCTCGATGTGTTCCACACCGAGCCGCTGCCGCAGGATCATCCGTACTGGACGCATCCGCGCGTGTCGGTCACGCCGCACATTGCGGCGGAGACGCTGCAGAAGGAGAGCATCGTGCAGATCGCCGGCAAGATCCGGGCGCTGGCACGCGGCGAACCGATCAGCGGCATCGTGGATATCACGCGCGGTTACTGAACAACATATTCGCCCATCCCAGGAGGAGACAAACATGATTCCAGCCAAAGTGAAGATCGTCGAAGTCGGGCCGCGCGACGGCCTGCAGAACGAGAAAGAGTTCGTGCCCACCGAGACCAAGATCGAACTCGTCAACCGGCTCGCGCGGGCGGGTATCGTGAATGTCGAGGTCACCTCGTTCGTGTCGCCGAAATGGGTGCCGCAGATGGCCGATGCCAACGCGGTCATGGCCGGCATCGAGCGTCGCCCGGGCACGATCTACTCCGTGCTCACGCCGAACATGCGCGGCTTCGAAGGCGCGCTCGAAGCGAAGGCTGATGAAATCGTGATCTTCGGCGCGGCCAGCGAAGCCTTCTCGCAGAAGAACATCAACTGCAGCATCGCCGAGAGCGTCGCGCGTTTCGAGCCGGTCGCGCGGGCCGCTAAGGAAGCGGGCATCCGTCTGCGGGGCAGCGTCTCGTGTGCGCTCGGCTGTCCGTATCAGGGCGAAGTAAGCATCGCGTCCGTGGTGGACGTGGTCGAGCGCTTCAAGGCGCTCGGCTGCGACGAAATCGATATCGCCGACACCATCGGCGTCGGCACGCCGAGGCGCACGCGCGAAGTGATGGCGGCGGCATCGAAGGCATTTCCGCGCGAGCGCCTGTCAGGCCATTTCCACGATACCTACGGTCAGGCCGTCGGCAATGTCTATGCGTCGCTGCTCGAAGGTATCGAGATCTTTCACGCGTCGGTAGCGGGACTCGGCGGCTGTCCTTACGCGAAGGGCGCGACCGGCAACGTCGCGACGGAAGACGTCGTGTACCTGCTGAACGGTCTCGGCATCGAGACGGGCATCGATCTCGGTGAACTCATCGAGATCGGCGACTTCATTTCACGCGCGATCGGCAAGCCCAGTTCCTCGCGCGCAGGCCGTGCGCTCCTCACCAAAAAACGCGACGGCGCCGCGGTCTGCGTCTGACCTCCGGAAAACCTCAATGATCGATCAATTGCCTGAATCCGCGCGCCGGGTCGCGCTGTTACTCAAGGAACGCGGCCATCCGCATGATGTCGTGATGCTGCCCGAGACCGGCAAGACCTCGGCGGAAGCGGCGGCCGGACTCGGCTGCTCGGTCGCGCAGATCGCCAAGTCGATTCTCTTTCGCCGGCGCAAGGACGATGCGCCCGTGCTGGTGATCGCGAGCGGCGCGAATCGCGTGGATGAAGCGAAGGTGGCCGCGCGCGTCGGCGAACTGGCGCGCGCCGACGCGAAGTTCGTGCGCGAGAAGACGGGCTACGCGATCGGCGGCGTCTGTCCGATCGGCCATGCGGTCGAGCCGGTCACGCTGATCGACGCCGACCTGCTCGCGCTCGACAGCCTGTGGGCCGCTGCCGGCCATCCGCATGCCGTGTTCAATCTGTCGCCGCAAGAACTGATCGAGCTGACCGGCGCGCCGGTGGCCGACGTCGCCCTGCGCGAAACCGCGGAATCATGAGCGCGGTGGCGTCGCCGTGCGTCGACGTCTGCCGCATGGACCCGGAAACGGGTTTCTGCGAAGGCTGCCTGCGCACGATCGACGAAATCGCCGCGTGGGCGTCGGGCGGCGACAGCGAAAAACAGGCGGTACTGGCGCGCGTGGAGAGTCGTCGCCGGGGGGCGCGCGTGGTGACGATCGGCGCATCGTTCGAAGCGGCGCTCACGCTGCAGCCGGACTCGATCCGTCATTTCGCCACACTCGTCAACGACACGAATCCGCTGCATCACGACGATACCTACGCGCGCGCCAGCCGCTTCGGCTCGCTGATCGCGTCGGGCACGCAGCCGACCGCGCATCTGCTGGCGTTGATCGCCGCGCATTTCTCGACTTTCGCGCAGCCGCTCGGACTCGAGTTCGGCATCCGCCTCAAGCGCGCGGTGAAAGCGAACGACACGCTGACGATGCGCTGGCAGGTCGTCGAGGCGAAATGGAAAGCCAGCCTCAACGGCGACCTGGTGAAGCTCGAAGGCGGCGCGCGCAACCAGTTCGGCGAGACGGTCATCGAAGCGACCGCGACCATCGTCGTGATGCCGCTGGAGCGCGCGACATGAACCCATTGCCGCAGCCGCTGCGTGAATCCATGAAAGTGTTCGAACGGGGCTGGCTCTCGTCGAACAACGTGCTGTTCGCGAGCGCCGAAGGCACGGCCATCATCGATACCGGCTATGCCGCGCATGCGTCGCAGACGCTCGCGCTGGTGCAGCAGGCGCTGGGCGTGCTTCCGCTCGACCTGATCGTCAACACGCATCTCCATTCCGATCACTGCGGCGGTAACGCGCTGCTGCAACGAACCTATGCGTGCGACACGCTGGTGCCCGCCGGCGACGCGCAGGCCGTGCGCGCCTGGGACGAAGAGGCGCTGTCCTTTCGCGCCACCGGGCAGCACTGCGAGCGCTTTGCCCTGAGCGCCACGCTTGCGCAAGGCGCGACGCTAGCGCTCGGCGGCTTCGAATGGAGCGTGCTCGGCGCGCCGGGTCACGATCCGCATTCGCTGATGCTGTATTGCCCGGAGATGCGCGTGCTGATCAGCGCCGACGCGTTGTGGGAAAACGGCTTTGGGGTGATTTTTCCGGAACTGGAAGGCGAGAGCGGTTTTGCAGAAGCGCGCGCGGTGCTCGATCTGATCGCCACGCTCGATATCGATGTCGTGATTCCGGGCCACGGCGCGCCGTTCACCGAGGTGGCGCGCGCGCTCGACACCGCCGTGTCGCGACTCGATTACCTGCAAGCCGATCCGGCCCGCAACGCGAAGAACGCGCTCAAGGTGCTGATTGTCTTCCGGCTGATGGAGGTCCGCACGATGACGCTCGACGCCATCGTCTCGATGACCGCGCAGGCCCGCGCGATGCGCGCCGCCGCTGAAGCCCTCGCGCCTGCCGCGCACCAGCGGGCGCTGATTGAGAAGATCGTCGGGGAACTGGCGCGCGGCGGTGCAGTGAGGGTGAGCGGCGAGCGTGTGTCGGCGGCCTGAAAAGGCGCACTGCCAGGCGCACTGCCAGGACCACGCGCTCAAAAAGAAAGCCGCTTGTCAGCTACGGCAAGCGGCGGAATCATAGGGACGTGATCAACGTCCAGCGTATCGTAGCGCGACACATTTGCACGTGCATCGGTGCTTTCCCTACAGAATTTTTGCGCTTACCTGACCTCGCGTAAGACAAGGTGCCGGTGCGCGTGTCAGGCGGATTCGGTAGCGAAGAACGCAAGCATCTCCGCGAGCAACGCGTCCGGCTGTTCCTCGGGGATATAGTGCCCGCACGGCAATGCGCGGCCGCTCACGTCGCGCGCCACGCGCCGCCATTCGGCAAGCGCATCGAAGCATTGCGCGATCACGCCTTCCTGTCCCCACAGCACGCGCAACGGACAGCCAATCTTCAAGCCGCGCTCGAGATCGGCGCGATCGTGTTCGAGATCGATGCCCGCCGATGCACGATAGTCCTCGCACATGCCGAAGATCGCGCCCGGCGATGCCAGCGCGTCGCGATACGCCTGCAGCGCATGCGGCGCGAACGGCGCAAGGCCAGCGTGACGATTGCCCATCACGCGATCGATATAGGCGTTGGGATTGCCTTCGATCAGCAGTTCAGGCAACGGCGACGGCTGGATCAGAAAAAACCAGTGGAAGTAGGCGGTCGCGAAGGCGCGATCGGTGGCTTCATACATGGCGAGCGTCGGCGCGATGTCCAGCAGCATCAGACGGTCCACCGAGTCGGGGAAATCCATGGCCATGCGATGCGCGACACGCGCGCCGCGATCGTGCGCGCACACCAGGAAACGGTCGAAGCCGAAATGGCGCATCACCGCGACCTGATCGGCGGCCATCGCGCGCTTCGAATAGGGCGTGTGCCGCGCGTCGCTCGGCGGCTTGCCCGACGCGCCGTAACCGCGCAGATCGGTGGCGATCACCGTGAAATGGCGGGCCAGTTGGTTGGCACATCGATGCCAGATCTCGTGGGTTTGCGGATGTCCGTGCAACAGCAGCAGCGGAGGTCCGTCGCCGCCCTTCATTCCGACGATATCGACGTCTCCTGCAGCAACGCGGAACGGTTCGTAGCCTGCGAAAGACATGGTGTGGGTTCGTGGCGTTGCGAAGCATTGTAGGCGCGGGGGTTCGGTGGCTGATGGCGGCCGCGCCATGAAACCCCAAAACCGAGGACTTCTTCGGGACCCCCCGAGTGGTCACGCCGCCTGCTTCATTTACAATCGAACGACCGTTCGCAGCACGTTGCGGTGCGTGATCGCATGTGCCGCAACGTGATCTGTGCTCGTAAAATCACTCAACGCCGCTCGCGCCCCATTCAGGAGACTCGTGCCATGGCCCTGCCCGCCATCCTGCAGCACCTTGCTTTGCCGGTCGTCGGTTCTCCCATGTTCATCGTCAGTTATCCGGAGCTGGTGCTGGCGCAGTGCAAGGCAGGCATCGTCGGTTCGTTTCCGGCGCTCAATGCCCGCCCCGCCGAAATGCTCGACGAATGGCTCACCCAGATCCAGGCGTCGCTCGCGGAGTACAAGGCCGCGAATCCCGCTGCGGTCATCGGACCCGTTGCGGTGAACCAGATCGTTCACCAGTCGAATGCGCGGCTCGAACAGGACGTGCGCGTGTGCGTCGAGCATAAGGTGCCGATCTTCATCACCAGCCTGCGCGCGCCGGTCAAGGAAATGATTGACGCTGTGCACTCGTATGGCGGCATCGTGCTGCATGACGTCATTAACCTCAGACACGCGCAGAAGGCGCTCGAGGCAGGCGTCGATGGACTGATCCTCGTCGCGGCCGGCGCGGGCGGACACGCGGGCACGACTTCTCCCTTTGCGCTCGTCGGCGAAGTGCGGCGCATGTTCGACGGTCCCATCGTGTTGTCGGGTGCCATTGCCAACGGCGGCTCGATTCTGGCGGCGCAGGCCATGGGCGCCGATCTCGCGTACATGGGCACGCGCTTCATCGCCACGCAAGAGGCGCATGCGCAGGAAAGCTGCAAGCGCGCGATCGTCGAGGCGAGCGCCTCCGACATCATCTACACGAATCTTTTCACTGGCGTACACGGCAACTACATTCGCGAAAGCATCGTCAACGCGGGACTGGATCCCGACGCGCTACCCGTCTCCGACAAGACCGCGATGAATTTCGCCGATCCCAAGGCGAAGGCGTGGAAGGACATCTGGGGTGCGGGACAGGGTGTCGGGCTGATGAGCGACGTGCCGAGCGTCGCGGAACTGGTCGCTCGTCTGAAGCACGAATACGACGACGCGAAAGCGCGTCTGGCGATCGGCTGAGTTCGATCGGTTGCTGAAATGCAAAACACCGCGCACGAGGCGCGGTGTCTTGCATTTGACGAGACGAAAGACGCGCGTCAGAACTTCGCGCGAATGCCGACGCCGAACGTATCGCCCGACGAGATGCCGGTGTACTTGTCGTTCAGGTAGGCCGCGTAGACGTCGGTGCGCTTCGAAAGCGGATAGTCGTAGCCGAGCGCCCAGCTCTTGTGCGTCTGGTCGAGGCCGCCGTTGCTGCGCGAGTACGCGTAGGACGCCATCACCGTGCCCGGGCCGAGCGGCACGGTCACGCCGCCTTGTCCCGTGTTGACGTGGAAGGTGCCGACGTCGATGTCGTTCTTCGTGTACATGTACTGGGCGAAGAACTTGACGAACTTCATGTCGAACGACGCGCCCAGTTGCGCCACGCTCTGGCTCTTGAAGCCGGGGATCGTGAAGGCATTGGAGGTCGGCAGGTCGCCCGGCGTGTTGTTGAAGTTGACGTACTGGTAGACGCCGGTTGCCGCGAACGGGCCGTGGAAATACAGGAACTGCGCGCTGTACTTCTTGGAGCGGCCATCGCCGGCATTGTTGCCAAACGCGTACATCACGCTGCCCGACAAGCCGTTGAAGTCAGGCGACGTGTACTGCACCGCGTTGTTCCAGCCCGAATCGCCCGTGACGCCCTGGTCCGTCGTGTAGGTCGGGAACGTGCCCTGGCCGAGGAACACGTGATAGACCATCGGCGAGAACACATACGAATCGACGAACGGATTGAACAGGATCGTCGAGACGAAAAGTTGCGTGGTCAGGCGGCCCGCCGTGAACGTGCCGATCGGGCCTTGAATGCCGACGTAGGAGTTGCGCGCGAAGAAGGTGTCGCCCTGGAAGCGGCCGTACTGACCGTTTTGCGCGCGGAAGAAGCTTTCCAACGTGAAGATGGCCTTGTAGCCGCCGCCCAGATCCTCAGCGCCCTTCATGCCCCAGTACGACGTCGACATGCCGCCGCCGCTCACGTTCCATGCGCGATCGCTGCCCGGAAACTTCGTGGCGCCGACCCATTCGTCGACCTGGCCGTAGAGCGAAACACTCGACTGCGCTTGTGCGGATCCCGCCGTGAACATGCCGAGCATCGCTGCGGCGACGACTGTGGCCTTGACCGTTGTCTTCACCGTAGTCTTCGGCGCACGGTTGACGGTTGGCTTCATGAACTCTCCTGTCTTTGTCGAAAATTGAATGCTTGGCGGGCGAGGAACGTTGCACTCGCCTCGTCTGACCGGTTGACGGTGAATGGGCGAGAGAGGCAGCGCGTGTGGAGCGGCACCATCTTTACGGACCATTTTTCCGGTCAAAAATGTTTTTGGTTATTGCGGGTATAGCGATTCGGATACTTCGTGCCGCGCGCGCCCGGGACGCATGCAGGACGCATCGCCCGCGCGCGCAGGGCGCGCGGATCATGTCGGCGCGCGCGGCCAGCACGGGCGCGCCTGATCGAAGGAACGAAAGCTTGGCGAAGTACTGGAACGCGACATTCATCCACGCAGGGCGCATTGTCCTTGCGCGGATAAAGGAGGGAAATATTTATGAGAAAGCGGACGCTTAACTGTGGCGAGATTGCGTCAATGTGACAGCGGAACTGGACGGAGAAATTTTTTTGTCGTTCCGCCTGCCGGACGAACGCACGTGACGGCCGCCGCTTCAGGGCGCGCGATGGTGCTTCAAACGATCAGTTGCGGAAATTGCCGTTGACGGGGGCGCGGCCGGCATCAGACGGACGCCCCGGCGGACGCGGCAGGCTGCGTTCTTCGTTGTAGCGCGTGATGTCGGCGCGGATGGATCCGGCGCCGCGCAGCGGAGCCGCTTGATCTACCTGCGGCACCGTACGCACTTCGGCGCTGACGGGCGTCAGGCCGTCTTTCGACGATACCGGCGTGTAACGCAGCGATTGCCTGCTCGCGGCGGAATCGTCGAACACCGCGGGCGACAGCCATTCGACACGCGGCCCCGCCAACGCAAGCGAACCCGCCACCGCGAGTGCGCCGAGCGCAGCGGTTGCAAAAAGCCGGGTCATAGTGCGAAAGCCTGTGAGCGTCATGTCGAAACTGCCTAGATCCGACCGATATCCTCGTTCGCAAACAGGTGATTCGTGGCTCGATGCTTGCGCCTTGATCTGCCCATTCAGCGAATCACCGGCTTTGGTCGGAGTAGCCAGTCCATGCCGTTGAAACGGATGGGCATGACGTGCAAACCGGTGTATTCAACAATTTATTGGGCGCCGCGGCGGCAGTCGAGCCAAAAAGTGTTATGTCCGCTCGATGGTTGTAACACCATGTTACGTCAGAGTTTTTCCTTCCGACCGGCCGTTTTGGACGCTTAATCATGTGAGGAAAAATGCTCGATATTCGGCGTTGCATAAAGATCGGGCACACACGCATTGGGCCAGCTTCGAGCAATGGGAATTGGCCGCCCCCATGCGCCAGACGCATCAATGGTTCCAGGAAATGAATTTGCCAATTCAATCTTCTCCGGGCGAGAATCATGGTTTTCACTAATACGACGCTGGAACCGCGACGCACAGACGACCGGCTTCCCTTTGCGCGAGAATTCTGAATGGCACGGCCCAAACTCCTTCCCGACAACTTCACGCTGGCGCTCGTCGGCACCGCCATTCTCGCCAGCCTCCTGCCGTGCCGCGGCAGCGCAGCCGTTGCCTTCAACTGGATCACCAACGTCGCCATTGGATTGCTGTTCTTCCTGCACGGCGCAAAGCTCTCGCGCGAAGCCATTGTGGCGGGTGCCACGCACTGGCGACTCCACCTCGTTGTCCTGCTCAGCACTTTCGCGCTGTTTCCCTTGCTCGGTCTCGTGCTCAAACCGGTGCTGATGCCCCTCGTCACGCCCGCGCTCTATACCGGCATCCTGTTCCTGTGCACCTTGCCCTCCACGGTGCAGTCGTCCATTGCCTTCACTTCGATGGCCAAGGGCAACGTGCCGGCCGCCGTCTGCAGCGCGTCCGCCTCGAGCCTGCTCGGCATTTTCATCACCCCGGCGCTCGTCGGGCTCGTGGTGAGCAATCACGGCGCGACAACCGGCTCGCCATGGCACACCGTCGGCAATATCACGCTGCAACTGCTGGTGCCTTTTATCGCGGGACAATTGCTGCGCCCGGCGATCGGCAGATGGGTGGACGCGCATCGCGCCATCCTCAAGTTCGTGGATCAGGGCTCGATCCTGCTGGTCGTCTACGTTGCCTTCAGCGAGGCCGTGAACGAAGGTATCTGGCATTCCATTTCCCTGGGCACGCTCGCGGGCCTCGTGGCCGTGAACATCCTGCTGCTGGCCGCAGCGCTCTTTATCACCGCATTCACGGCGAAGCGTCTGGGCTTCAGCCGCGCAGATCAGATCACCATCATTTTCTGCGGGTCGAAGAAGAGCCTTGCCTCGGGCATTCCGATGGCCAAAGTGATCTTCGCTTCGCACGCCGTAGGCGCGGTAGTCCTACCGTTGATGTTGTTCCACCAGATCCAGTTGATGGTCTGCGCCGTGCTCGCGCAACGCTGGGGCGCACGCAAGACCGCTGCTGAACCGGTGCGCAAAAGCGAGAGCGCCGGAGCGCCCGCACGCCGCTGACCTTTTTCCTGCCCGCTTCCTCCCTGACGAAGGCCGCTCCGCGCGGCCTTTGTGTCATTTGACGCCGGCTGCGCGTCGCTGTCGATTCGGCTGGATGGCATAGGCCGGAACATCGGCTTTCACTCAAGCATTCACGAAACTCCGCTGACTGACGTCCGGCGCTTTTGCCTATGTCTTCCGGCGGAATGGCGGCCGGGCATGTCCCTTGCCACACTTCTGTTCAAGACACGCAGCAGGAACCGTGAGGACATCATGCGAATAGCACTCGCGCCGAACCAGCCAAGGCGGAAGCAATGAATCGGGCAGAGACAGTCAGCACGCCTCGCGCAGAGGCCGGCGCCTTGCAAGCGTTTCTTGCCACGCTGGCGTTTGAACGCGGCAGCGCCGAGGCAACGGGCGGGGCACTGCGCGCGCTGATCAATGCGCGGCTGGACCGCCCGCCGCTGCCCGGTCATGGCGAAACCGCTGCGCGTTGGCGCGCGCTCGGCGCGGTCGCCGGCTTCGACCTCTCGGTCGTCAAGCTGTACGAAGGCCACACCGATGCCGTCGCCATCCTCGCCGAGCTCGATGAGCGCGAGCCCGAAGCTGGCAATGCCTGGGCCGTGTGGGCAGCTGAACCGCCGGATGCGCGGCTCACCGCCCTCGGCGACGCGAGCAACGGATCCGTGCTGCTGCAAGGCACGAAGGCCTGGTGCTCGGGCGCGGCATCCGTCACGCACGCGCTCGTGACCGCCTGGAACGAAGGGGGCGAGCCAATACTCGCCGCCGTCGCACTGGATCATCCCGGCGTGAAGGTCACCGGCTCCGGCTGGAGCGCTGTCGGCATGCGGGCCAGCGCGAGCGTCGAAGTGCGCTTCGAGCGCGTGCCGGCACGATGCATCGGTGGCGCGCGCGCCTATCTGGAACGCCCCGGTTTCTGGCAGGGCGGCGCGGGCATCGCCGCATGCTGGTTCAGCGCTGCGGCCGCCATCGCGCAGTTCGTCGCGCGCGACGTGCGCAAGCGCCCCGCGCCCTACAAGCTCGCGCATCTCGGCGCAATCGATACCACGCTCAGCGCAACAGCCGCCCTGCTGCGCGAGACCGCGACGTTCATCGATCGCGAGCCGCACGCGCACGCCATGGCACATGCGATGCGCGCTCGTCTCGCAGCGGAAGGCGCGGCGGCGTGCGTCATCGAGCGCGCCGGACGTGCGCTGGGCGCCGGGCCGCTATGCCGCGACCCGCACTTCGCGCAGCTGATGGCAGATCTGCCGGTATTCATTCGACAAAGCCACGCCGAGCGCGACGAAGCCGCGCTCGCTGAATGCGTCATCGAGGAGGAAGAGACTTCATGGCAAGTGTGACCACGAGAGCGCCAGCCGAACCCGAACACGACACCAGCGACCATGACCGCGCCATTGTCGGCGACGGCACGCCCGAAGCCGCATGGCAAGGCTGGGCGCGCCTCAGTGCGCTACCGGAGGTCGATCCAGCGGAGCTCGTGCCGTTTGGCGCGCGCGCGGTCGTCGTTGCGCCTCATCCGGACGACGAGGTGCTCGGCACCGGCGGCCTGCTTGCGCGGTTGTCGCAGCTCAGCCGGAGCATCCTCATCGTCGCCGTAACCGACGGCACCGCCAGCCATCCCGATTCCCACGGTTGGCCCGCCGAACGGCTCGCACGGGAACGCCCGCAAGAAACCAAGGACGCGTTGCAGCGTCTGCATCTGCGCCAGGTGCAGGTCGTCCGGCTCGGACTGCAGGACGGCGGGGCCAGGCAGTTCGAACCGGTTTTGGAAGAGCGCCTGTCGCGGCTCCTGCAACCCGGGGATGTGGTGTTTACGACCTGGCGCAACGACGGCCATCCCGATCACGAAGCCGCTGGGCGCGCCGTGCATGCGGCTGCCGGCGCACTTGATCTTCCCTGTGTCGAGGTGCCGCTGTGGACCTGGCACTGGGCGTCGCCCGACGATACGCGCGTGCCCTGGAGCCGGGCGCGCCGGATCGTGCTCGACGAAGCCACCCATGCGCGGAAGCTGCGGGCCGTGCAGGCGTTCCGCAGCCAGATCGAGCCCGACGCAACCACGGGCCGCACACCGGTCTTGCCGGATCATGTGCTGGCGAGGCTGACACGGCCTTTCGAGGTCGTACTCATATGAGCGCGCCCGGTCAAGAGCGCAAGCAGCACTTCGACAGCCTGTATCAGGACAGCGACGACCCCTGGGAAATCAGACAGCGCTGGTACGAACGCCGCAAGCGGGCGCTCACGCTCGCGGCGCTGCCCGAAGCGTATTACGCGCGCGCCTTTGAGCCAGGCTGCGGCAACGGCGAACTGACCGCGCTGCTCGCATCACGCTGCAGCGAACTCCTTGCCGCCGACATCGCGGAACACGCCGTGTCACTCACGCGCCGGCGCGTTTCAAGCGCGCTGAACGTGAAAGTCGAGCAGATGCAATGGCCGGACGTCTGGCCTTCCGGCACCGTGGATCTCGTCGTGATGAGCGAGATCGGCTATTACCTCGACGAACCGCAACTGCTGCGCGTCGCCGACTTCCTGCACGAACGCCTCTCCGCTTCCGGGGCGGTCGTCGCGTGTCACTGGCGCAAGGACATCGCGGGCTGGCCGCGCAATGGCGACGCCATACACGCCATGCTGCGCGGCCGCCTGAACCTGCCGCATCTTTGCCGCTATCAGGATGACGACCTGGTGCTCGACGTGTGGACCCGCGACACGCGATCCGTCCATGAGCGCGAAGGCCTGGCGTAATGTTTTGCGGTTTTACTAAACAAAAAAACCGCAAGGAATCGCTTATACATCAGGGTGATACTGGTTTTCTCCTAGCTTGATTCGGGTTTTTTGCCGCGATTTTTACTATACAATCGCCAAGACCAGAATAACCCGGCAGTCGCGATAAACACCGCACACACCAAGCGCGCCGGCAATAGCGGAGACAGGAACACTACGATGGCCACCACCATTCGCGATGTCGCACGCGCCGCCAGCGTCTCGATCGGCACCGTATCGCGCGCGCTCAAGAATCAACCCGGGCTGTCCGAGGCCACGCGCGTGCGCGTCGTCGAAGTGGCGCAGCAACTGGGCTACGACTCCGCACAACTGCGCACACGCATCCGTCGCGTGACCTTCCTGCTGCATCGGCAGCACAACAACTTCGCCGTCAGTCCGTTTTTCTCGCACGTGCTGAACGGCTTCGAGGAAGCTTGCCGCGACCGTCGGCTGGTGCCGTCCGTGCTCACCGCCGGTCCAACCCAGGATCTCGCGCAACAAATGCGGCTCCATGCGCCCGACGCCATTGCGGTCGCGGGTTTCGTCGAGCCGGAATTGCTCGCGCATCTGCACGCCCTTGCGCGCCCGACCGTGCTCATCGACCTGCGCGCGCCGGGTTTCCGCTCCGTCAATATCGACAACGCGCGGGGCGCAGCGCTCGCAATGCAGCATCTGTTCGCGTCCGGACGGCGGCGCATCGCGTTCATCGGCGGCTCGCTCGCGCATCACAGCATCGCGCAGCGCGCGCTGGGGTATCGCAAGGCTTATTTCGACGCGGGTCTCCTGTTCGATCCGATGCTGGAAATCATGACCCAGCCCGGCCTGCCGGCGGATCTCGCCGCCGCCGACGCCATGGAACGCCTGATCGCCGACGCGCGCGCGCAATCCGCGCCGCTGCCCGACGCTGTTTTCGCCTATAACGATGCAGCGGCCCTCGCGGCGATGCGTGTCTGCGTCGCTCATGGCTTGCGCGTGCCGGAAGACATCGCGTTCGTGGGTTTCGACGACATTCCCGCCGCCGCGCAGAGCACACCGCCGCTCTCGACTGTCGCCATCGACAAGGAAGCGCTCGGACGCCGCGGCGTCGAACTGCTGCTGGAGGACACGTCCGGGCCGCCGAATCAGGCCGATACGCTCGTCGCAGTCGACTTCATCCCGCGCGCGAGCTCCGGCGCGGGCCCTCAGGGGAAACCGGCATCAAGACAGCACGCGAACCAGGACATCAGCACGCCATGAACATGACTGCCTCACCCGCCTTCGCGGAAGCAGCGCCGGCAGAACGCGCGATCGACTTTCGCAGCCACGACTTCCTGCTCGCGCACGTGCGCGACACCCTCGCGTTCTACGCGCCCCACGCCCGCGACCCGTCCGGCGGCTTCTTCCACTTCTTCAAGGACGACGGCAGCGTCTACAACCACACGACGCGCCACCTCGTCAGCAGCACGCGTTTCGTCTTCAACTACGCAATGGCGTACCGGCAATTCGGCGACGCGCGCTATCAGGATGACGCGCGGCACGCGTTCGGCTTCCTGCGCGCGGCGCACTGGGACGCAGCGCTGGAAGGCTACGACTGGGAAATCGAGTGGCACGACGGCCAGAAACGCACCCTCGACGGCACGCGACACTGCTACGGCATGGCCTTCGTGCTGCTCGCGTGCGCGCACGCGGCGATGGCGGGCATCGACGAAGCCCGGCCGATGATCGATGAAACCTTCGCGCTGATGGAGCGACGCTTCTGGGACGCCGATGCCGGCCTGTACGCCGACGAAGCCACGCCCGACTGGCGTCTTTCGGACTATCGCGGGCAGAACGCCAATATGCACGCGACCGAGGCGCTGCTCGCCGCGTACGAGGCAACCGGCCATGTGGTCTACCTCGATCGGGCCGAAAAGATCGCGGGCAACATCACGCTGCGCCAGGCCCGACTGTCGAACGGGCTCGTGTGGGAGCACTTCAGGCCCGACTGGTCAGTGGACTGGCACTACAACGAGTCCGACAGTTCGAACATCTTCCGTCCGTGGGGCTTCCAGCCCGGTCATCAGACCGAATGGGCGAAGCTGCTGCTGATCCTGGAGCGGCATCGCGCGCTGCCGTGGCTCGCGCCGCGCGCGGTCGAACTGTTCGACGCCGGTTTCAACCGCGCGTGGGACAGCCGGCACGGCGGCCTGTACTACGGCTTCGGTCCCGACGACACGATCTGCGACCACGACAAATATTTCTGGGTCCAGGCGGAGAGCTTCGCGGCGGCGGCGCTGCTCGGCGCCCGCACGGGCCGGGAGCGTTTCTGGGACTGCTACGACGAACTCTGGCGCTACAGCTGGCAGCACTTCGTCGATCACGAATACGGCGCGTGGTATCGCATCCTGACCTGCGACAACCGCAAATACGGCGACGAAAAAAGTCCCGCCGGCAAGACTGACTATCACACCATGGGCGCGTGCTACGAAGTGCTGAACGCGCTCGCCTCGTCACAACATTCACGGTGAAATCGATGGCAAGCGAGCACAGCCCCTTCCCGCAATTCGTCTCCGCCGGCGACATCCTCACCGACATGATCCGCACGGACGTGTCGAGCTGGCTCTCGCGTCCGGGCGGCGCGGGCTGGAACGTGGCCCGCGCGGTCGCGCGCCTCGGCCTGCCGACCGCCTGCGCCGGCTCGCTCGGCACGGACAACTTTTCTGACGACCTGTGGGACGCCAGCGTCGCATCCGGCCTCGACATGCGCTTCATGCAGCGCGTCGAGCGGCCGCCGCTTTTGGCCATCGTCCACAAGACGCAGCCGCCTACCTACTACTTCATGGGCGAGAACGGCGCCGATCTCGCCTTCGATCCGTCGCGCCTGCCGCAAGGCTGGATGGAGCGGGTGAAGTGGGCGCATTTCGGCTGCATCAGTCTCGTGCGTCAGCCGCTCGGCGCCACGCTGGCGGCGCTTGCCCGGCAGTTGCGCGAGCACGGCGTGAAGATCAGCTTCGACCCGAACTACCGCAATCTGATGGAGCACGGTTACGAGCCGATCCTGCGCAACATGGCCGGCCTCGCGGACCTCATCAAGGTGTCGGACGAAGACCTGCACATGCTGTTCAAGGACAAGTCCGAGCCGGACGCCCTCGCCGCCATCCGCGCGATGAATCTGCACGCCACGGTGCTCGTCACGCGCGGCTCCGCGCAGGCGACGCTCTACGCCGGAGACGAGCAATTCAGCGCGCGTCCGCCGAGCGTGGAAGTGGCGGATACGGTCGGGGCCGGTGATGCGTCCATCGGCGGATTGCTCTACAGCCTGATGGCGCGCCACGGCGACTGGCCGGAGCATTTGAAGTTCGCGCTCGCAGCGGGTGCGGCGGCCTGCCGTCATTCGGGCGCGCATTCGCCGACGCTCGACGAAGTCGAAGCGCTGCTGAAATAAAGCAGCAGGCGGGCGTCGTACGCGTTACATAGCTGCGTGCTAGCATGGTTTCGTCCTTGCCCGGAGGCGTATCCACCATGGAAGACACCACCTACACGAAAGGCATCTACACCGCGAAGATCGGCGTGCGCGCCATCGACGACGGTCAGTTCCAGGGCCTCGTTTCGCTCACGCGCGACGACGGCGAGGACACCGAGGCGACGCTCCACGAAGTGGAGGCCGCCTCCAGCAATGAAGAAGAAGCGCTCAACGAAGCGCGCGCGCTCGCGCACCGCATCCTCGGGGAAATCGAACTGTAGCGGTCAGGCGGCGCTTGGTCTTGCGCCTGCTGACTGCAATGGAGGACACCATGCCGGAGCAGATCTTCCTATACGGCGTCTATGCGATCCACGTGAGGCCAGTCGAGCTGCAAGGCTCGCGCTGGGACGCGGAATACGAAATCCGCCACCACGACAAGGCCGTGCAGGCCTGGACGACGGTCGGCGGCGACGAAGGGCTGGTTGATCGTGCCGAAGCCGTCGAGCTTGCGCATCAACGCGGCGTGGCAGATATCGAAGCCGGCGCGGGCATTCCGAAACCGCGCGCCTTTCCCTGATCTTTCGCCCCGGCGCGAACACGCACGACGCTCCGCTCAGCGTGACGCGTGCGCCACGCCCGCTTGCGAAGCGGGCGCGAGCCGCGCGGCCTCGCGTCGATCGATCGCCGACGCACGCTCATGCCCCTCGCGTGCCAGTGAGCGCTCGACATACTCGAACAGCACGCCCTCCGGCGGAATCAGCTTCGCAACCAGCGCAATCTGCAGCGTGCTCGCCGCGAGCACATCGGCGGCGGTGAACTGTTCGCCGAGCAGCCACGGTCCCTCCTCCAGCGCGCTCTCGATCGCGTGCTCGACCCGCACCAGATCGCCCCAGCCGAAACTCACGGTGTTGCCCGGCGCGCCGGTCATGCGCTCGGCCATCGCGGGCTCCAGGCAGGAGCCGGTGAAAAACATCCATTGCAGGAAGCGGCCGCGCGCCGGATCGTCGACGGGCACGCCCAGCCCGCTCTGCGGATAGCGATCCGCCAGATACAGCAGCACCGCACCCGATTCCGCCACGCGCACGCCGCCGTCCTCGAGCGCGGGCAGTTTCGACATCGGATTGACGCGGTTGAACTCAGGGCCGTTTTGCGCACCCGCGCGAATGTTCACGTACTCGAGTTCGTACGGCGCGCGCATTTCCTCGAGCATCCACAGCGCGCGAAAGGCGCGCGTCTTCGGCCAGTAGTAGAGCTTCATCGGTCTCGTCTTCTTCGCTGGTTTCAGTGTCGTTCAGGTTAGTCCCAAAACTCTGTGGCACGTGGTCTGAACGATCCGGGTTAACGCGCACACGATCCAGATCGAGAAGATTTCTCTCGCATCGGCCGCAATTGATCCGTCTGTTTCTCGATTCCAGCCGAATCCCGGACAGTGCGCAAAAACATTCCGCTTTCGGCGGCAAAGAATGACGCATTGCCCCACATACCAGAACGAGACCGGAGATTCCATGAACGCTCGCGTCCCCGCCGATGCCTGCCTGACTCCCGCGCTGTCGGATTACCAGCTCGGCGACAACCTGAGCGCCACGCATGGCCGCATCTTCCTGACCGGCACCCAGGCGCTCGTGCGCCTCGTGCTGATGCAGCGCGAACAGGACCGCGCAGCGAACCTGAACACCGCCGGCTTCGTCAGCGGTTATCGCGGCTCGCCGCTCGGCATGGTGGACCAGCAATTGTGGAAGGCGAAGAAACTGCTCGCGTCGCACGATGTGCGCTTTCTGCCCGCCATCAACGAAGAACTCGGCGGCACCGCGGTGCTCGGCACGCAGCGCGTGGAGTCCGACCCGGAACGCACCGTCGATGGCGTGTTCGCAATGTGGTACGGCAAGGGACCGGGCGTCGATCGCGCCGGCGACGCCCTCAAGCACGGCAACGCCTACGGCTCGTCGCCGCATGGCGGCGTGCTGGTCGTGGCGGGCGACGACCACGGCTGCGTGTCGTCGTCGATGCCGCATCAGAGCGACCAGACGATGATCTCGTGGCACATGCCGGTGGTGAATCCGTCGAACGTCGCGGACATGCTGGAGTTCGGCCTGTACGGCTGGGCGCTGTCGCGCTTCTCGGGCGCGTGGGTCGGCTTCAAGGCGATTTCGGAGACGGTGGAATCCGGCTCGACCGTCGATCTCGACGCCGTCCACCGCGACTGGCCCGCGCCCGGCGACTTCACGCCGCCCGCCGGCGGCCTGCACAACCGCTGGCCGGACCTGCCGAGCCTGACGATCGAAGCGCGCCTCGCCGCCAAGCTCGACGCAGTGCGCCACTTCGCGCGCACGAACAGCATCGACAAGTGGATCGCGGCGAGTCCGCGCGCCAACGTGGGCATCGTCACCTGCGGGAAGGCGCATCTCGACCTGATGGAAGCGCTGCGCCGCCTGGACCTGACCGTCGCCGATCTCGACGCCGCCGGCGTGCGCATCTACAAGGTCGGGCTGTCGTATCCGCTGGAGACGACGCGCCTCGAAGAGTTCGTCGACGGCCTGAGCGAAGTGCTCGTGATCGAGGAAAAGGGACCGGTCGTCGAGCAGCAGATCAAGGAGCATCTGTACAACCGCACCGACGGCGCGCGTCCGGTGGTGATCGGCAAGCATGCGCGGGATGGCGCCGCGCTGCTGAGCGCGCTCGGCGAACTGCGGCCGTCGCGCGTGCTGCCGGTGTTCGCGCAATGGCTCGCGCATCACAAGCCCGCGCTGGATCGCCGCGACAAGGTGGTCGATCTGGTCGCGCCGCAGATTCTCTCGAACGTCGCCGACGCCGTGAAGCGCACGCCCTACTTCTGCTCGGGCTGTCCGCACAACACGTCGACGAAGGTGCCGGAAGGATCAATTGCGCATGCGGGCATCGGCTGTCACTTCATGGCGTCGTGGATGGAGCGCGACACGACCGGCCTGATCCAGATGGGCGGCGAAGGCGTCGACTGGGCGTCGCACTCGATGTTCACCAAAACGCCGCACGTGTTCCAGAATCTCGGCGACGGCACCTACTTCCATTCGGGCATTCTCGCGATCCGTCAGGCGGTGGCAGCGAAGGCCAACATCACCTACAAGATCCTCTACAACGACGCCGTCGCGATGACCGGCGGCCAGCCGGTCGACGGCAGCATTTCCGTGCCGCAGATCGCGCGTCAGGTGGAAGCGGAAGGCATTGCGCTGCTGGTGGTCGTGAGCGACGAACCGGAGAAGTACCAGGGTCACGAGGACCAGTTTCCGCGCGGCACGACTTTCCATCATCGCGGTCAGCTCGACGAGGTCCAGCGCCGCCTGCGCGACACGCCGGGCGTGACCGTGCTGATCTACGACCAGACCTGCGCGGCGGAAAAGCGTCGCCGCCGCAAGAAAGGCGAATTTCCCGACCCGGACAAGCGCCTGTTCATCAACGAAGCCGTCTGCGAAGGCTGCGGCGATTGCGGCGTGCAGTCGAACTGTTTGTCGGTGGAACCGGTCGAGACGGAACTGGGCCGCAAGCGCCGCATCGACCAGTCGTCGTGCAACAAGGATTATTCGTGCGTGAATGGCTTCTGTCCGAGCTTCGTCACGCTCGAAGGCGCGAAGCTGAAAAAGGCTGAAGGCCACGCGTTCGATCCGGCGGAACTCGCGCGCCGCGTCGAGGCGCTGCCGCCGCCCGCAACCCGGCTCGACGACGCGCCCTACGACATCCTCGTGACGGGCGTCGGCGGCACGGGCGTCGTGACGGTCGGCGCGCTGATCAGCATGGCGGCGCATCTGGAAGGCAAGAGCGCGTCGGTGCTCGACTTCATGGGCTTTGCGCAGAAGGGCGGCTCGGTGTTGTCGTTCGTGCGCTTCGCCGCCACCGATGCACTACTCAACCAGGTGCGCATCGACACCCAGCAGGCCGACCTGCTGCTCGCCTGCGACCTGGTGGTCGGCGCGAGTCCGGAGGCCTTGCAGACGGTGCGGCACGATCGCACGAAGCTCGTCGTGAACACGCACGCGATTCCGAATGCCACCTTCGTGCAGAACCCCGAGGCCAGTCTCCACGCGGACGCGCTGCTCGACAAGCTGCGCCACGCGGCCGGCCCCGGCGCGCACGATGCCATGCGCAGTTGCGATGCCCAGGCGCTGGCGCAGCGCTTCCTGGGCGACACCATCGGCGCGAATATCCTGATGCTGGGCTTCGCGTGGCAACTCGGCCTCGTGCCGCTCTCGCTCGCGGCGCTGATGCGCGCCCTCGAACTGAACAATGTCGCGGTCGGCGCGAACAAGCTGGCGTTTGCCATCGGCCGTCTGGCCGCCGCGGACGCAACGGCGCTCGAAGCCTTGACCGCGCAGGTGAGCGCGCCGCACGTGACGATGGAACAGATGTCGCTGCCGGAACTCGTCCGCGATCGCGAAGAACGCTTGCTCGCCTACGGCGGCGCGAAAGTCGTTGCGCGTTTCCGCAAGCTGGTGAATGCGGCGGCGGGCAACGAAGCGCTGGCACGCGCCATCGCTATCGCGTTCTACAAGCTGCTCGCGGTGAAGGACGAGTACGAGGTGGCGCGCCTGCACGCGGACCCGTCGTTCCGCGCCGCGCTGGCCGCGCAGTTCGAAGGCACGGCGGGCGAAAGCTACACCGTCAAGTTCAATCTCGCGCCGCCAACTTTGTCGCACGCGGCGCATGGCGGCGTGCCGAAGAAGAAAGTGTTCGGCCAGTGGATGTGGCCGGTCTTCGGCGGCCTCGCGAAGCTGCGCATGCTGCGCGGCACGCCGCTCGATGTGTTCGGCCGGACGCTTGAACGCCGCATGGAACGCCGCCTGGCCGACGACTTCGAGATCACCATGACGCGCGCGCTGGCCCGGCTCGACGCGGCGAATGCCAAGGACGTGCAAGCCCTTGCGTCACTGTACGAACGCGTGCGCGGCTATGGTCACGTGAAGCTCGCCAACGTCGCGATGGTCAAGCGCAGCGAGCGCGACGTGGCGGCGCGCATCGGCATCGAGGCGGCGACGGGCGACGCCGTGCGCGCCGCGCTCGATACGATGAAGGGCGCGACGTCGCTCAAGGGCATTCCGGTCGTGGTGGCGAAGTAAGCGAAATGAGCGAAGTAAGGCGCGGGTTCAATCGACGAGATCGTCGGGCAACCAGTCGATGTCGCCGCACAGCACGCAGCGCCGCCCCCTGGAGCGCGTCTCCACCGAGAGCGTGACGCACGGCATCGCCTCGTTGATCGACAGATACGGATTCGTCACGTGGACCCGCTCCGGGTCGCCGAGCGCCGCGCGGAAGTACGGGCGGCGCAGCCAGTTGGCGCCTTGCGCGTCGATCAGCGGCAGAAAGCGCGCCTCGTGCGCCGCGCGGTCCGCGCGCAGCACGACGTTGCGGCCGCTCTGCTTGCCGTTCTGGTCGAGCAGGAAACACCGCGCGGCGTTGTCGAGCGCCAGAAAGTTCCAGCAGACTTCGTCGAGCGGTTCGCCCGCGGCAAGCCGTTCGGCCGCGCGCTCGAAGGCGCGGATATACGGTTGCAGCCGCGTGGCGACGCGCCGTTCCCGCGCTTCCGTCTGCAAGCGGTAGCGTTCTGTCAGCTCGCCGATCACCGTCTGCGCGTGGGCGCCGTCCGCGAGTCCCGGATGCGGCCGCGCGAAGAAGAAGCCTTGCACGAAGTCCGCGCCGCTGGCGAGCGCGAGTTGGGCTTCATGCTCCGTCTCGACGCCTTCGATCAACACGAGCTTGCCCGCCTCGTGCAGCAGCGACACGATGCCCGACAGCACCGCTTCCATGTTCTGCCGCTGCTTGAGCGAACGCGGCGACAGTGGCGCATGCACGTTGTGGCCCGCGTGCGACAGCATCACTCGATCGAGCTTGACGATATCCGGATCGAGTTGCCAGATGCGCTCGATGTTGGTGTGCCCGGCGCCGAAGTCGTCGAGCGCGATCAGGAAACCCTGCTCACGGAACTGCTGCACGGCGAGCGCGAGCCGCTCGATGTCTTCCGCGCTCTGCTCCAGCACTTCCAGCACCACCCGGCGCGGCTCGATGTGCAGGCGCTTGAGGTTCGCCATCAGCGCGGCGGCGTGGTACGGCTCGGTCAGCGCGCCGGGATGCACGTTGAGGAACAGCCACTCGGTCTGGGCGCCGAGCATCTTGAAGTTTTCGAGGTGCAGGGCCTGCGCGAGCCGGTCGATCTGCAGCGCCTCGCCGACGCGCGATGCCTGGCCGAACACGTCGAGCGGCGACACCGGCCGGTCGAAGCCGTCGTGCGCGCGCAGCAAGCCTTCATAACCGACCGCGCGCATGTGCGACAGGCTGAAGACCGGCTGGAACACGCTCGAGAGCGTCCAGTCGCCATGCTCGACCGAATAGCGGTTGAAACCCGACATCACGCCCAGTTCGAAACTGCGTGCGGAAATCGTCGACTTCTCGGGGTTTGCGATCACCATGTCGATACCCTCGCCTGCTGCGTTCGGCGAAGCGCGCTCGACCTGCGCGTGCCTTGCGTCGTTGATGCCGCCGGACCCTTGCCGGATCCGTCCCGTAACGTCTTCATAAGAACAGCCCTCGATGATCTCGTCGGGAGTCTCGGTGTCCCGTGGCTTTCGTTAAAGCAAGCTCCATGCTCGGAGCGCGGCCGGTTTCGTCGTGCTTTTGCCGCCAGAATGCACCGCCGGCAGGCGATTTGTCGTGCAAACGCACCGTATCGGTGCAAAAGCCAAAGCAGCCCCGTCGCTGCCTGCAGCGCACGCACGGGCTAAACTTTCGGCTCATCCCAGACAATGCTAGACGCCGCGCGCGCCCGCCGGGCGCAGGTGTCGTGCTGTAGCGCACATATGGAAATCGTCTTTACCGTCCTCATCCTGCTGCTGGCCGTGGCGCTCTCGGGCCTCGGCCTGAGCCTGCTGCCGGTCAAGCTGCCGCTGCCGCTGATCCAGATCGCGATCGGCGCGTGTCTCGCCTGGCCGAAGTTCGGGCTGCACGTCACGTTCGACCCCGAGTTGTTCATGCTGCTGTTTATCCCGCCGCTGCTGTTCGCGGACGGCTGGCGCATTCCGAAACGCGAGCTCTACCTGCAACGGCGCGCGATCCTGATGCTCGCGCTCGGGCTCGTGTTCCTCACCGTCGGCGTGCTTGGCTATTTTCTGCACGCGATGATTCCGTCGATGCCGCTGCCCGTCGCCTTCGCGCTCGCCGCCGTGCTCTCGCCGACCGATGCCGTCGCGCTGACGGGCATTGCCGGACGCAAGCGCATTCCGGCGGGCCTCATGAACATCCTCGAAGGCGAGGCGCTGATGAACGACGCGTCCGGCCTCGTGGCGCTGAAATTCGCGATCGCGGCCGCGCTGACCGGCGTGTTCTCGATGCGCGACGCCACCATCAGCTTCTTCATCATCGCGGCGGGCGGACTGTCGATCGGCGCCGTGATCAGCTGGGCCGTCACCGAGATTCCCGCGCGCCTGCTCAAATTCTCCGAGGACGACGACCCCGCCGCGGGCGTCATCCTGACCATCCTGATTCCGTTCGCCGCCTATGTCGTCGCCGAGCGCGCGGGCTGCTCAGGCATCCTGGCAGCGGTGTCGGCGGGCATGGTGATGAACATCCAGAGCCTGCGCCCCAGCATCCCGAGCGCGGTGCGGGTGCGCATGACCAGCACGTGGACGATGATCGAGTTCGTCTTCAACGGCATGGTCTTCATCCTGCTCGGCCTGCAGTTCCCGCACATCCTCGGACGGGCGCTGATCGTGGCGCATCGCGACGGCAATGCGCAGGTCGGCTTGCTGCTCGGTTATGTGCTCGCCACCCTGGTCGCGCTGTATGCGCTGCGCTTCGTGTGGGTGTATTCGCTGCGCTGGCTCGCGGCGCGCCGGACGGCGAAGCAGGGACTCGAAAGCGCCGAGCCGGGTTTTCGGACGCTCGCGCTGACGACCATCAGCGGCGTGCGCGGCGCAGTGACGCTGGCAGGCGTGCTCTCGTTGCCGGTGACGCTCGACAACGGCACACCGCTCGCCGGGCGCGATCTGGCGATCTTCATTGCGTCGGCGGTGATTCTGGCGTCGCTGCTGATCGCGGTGGTCGGACTGCCGATCATGCTGAACGGCATCGAGCGCGAGCGTAATCCGCACGCGGCGGAGGAACGCATGGCGCGCCGCCGCGCGGCGCAGGCGGCGATTCACGCCATCGACGAAAGTCACGACGAAATGGTCGAGGAAATGGATGCCGCTGCATCCGCGCGTTGCGCCGATTCCACGGCCCGCGTGATGGGCATGTACCGGCGCAGGCTGGAGTCGCTCGGCGAAGACGAAGCGCCGCGCGTGGCCGCGAAGAAAAGCGAACTGATGGAGACAAAGCTGAAGATGGCGGCGCTGCGCGCGGAGCGGGCCGAGCTGCTCCGGCTGCGCGCCGCGCAGGACATCAACGACGAGACCTTGAACAAGCTGCTGCGGGAAGTGGATCTGTCGGAAACGGCCATTGTGAACCGGAAGCGGGGGACGGCGGGGTAGAACTGCCGGTCCGCGCGTTTCACGCAAACCGGCAGGCGGTCTGCTTCAGACCACGCCCGCCCCGCGCCGGCGCAACAGCGCATAGAAGATGATCGCGCCGAACGTCGCGGTCCCGATGCCACCGAGCGCGAAGCCGCCGAGCTTCAGCGTGAAATCGCCGGTGCCGAGCACGAGCGTGACCGCCGCGACGATCAGATTGCGGTTGTCGGAGAAGTCGACCTTGTTGACCACCCAGATGCGCGCGCCCGTCACCGCGATCAGCCCGAACACGACGATCGACACGCCGCCCAGCACCGGGCCCGGAATCGTCTGGATCAGTGCGCCGAACTTCGGCGAGAAGCCGAGCACGATCGCGAACAATGCGGCGATCACGAACACAAGCGTCGAATAGATCTTGGTGACCGCCATCACGCCGATGTTCTCGGCGTAAGTGGTCACGCCGGTGCCGCCCGCGAAGCCCGAAACGATGGTCGCGAGACCGTCGCCGATGAACGCCCGGCCGATGTATTTGTCGAGGCTCTTGCCGGTCATCGCGCCGACCGCCTTGATGTGGCCGAGGTTCTCCGCGACCAGGATGATCGCGACGGGCGCGAGCAGGGTCATCGCGGGCGCTTCGAACACGGGCGCGGTGAAGTGCGGCATGCCGAACCAGGCGGCATTCGCGACCACCGCGAAGTCGATGGGCTTGCCCATGCTCATGCCGTTGGTCAGCGTTGCATAGATGAGATACGCGATGGCGAGGCCGATCAGGATCAGGAGGCGCTGCGCCATGCCGCGCGCGAACACCGCGACCGCGCCGACGCACAGCACGGTGACCAGCGCCATCCACGACTCGAAGCTGCTGCCCATGACGCCCTTGACGGCGATCGGCGCGAGATTCAGTCCGATCACACAAACGATGGAGCCCGTCACGACCGGCGGCATCAAGGCCTCGATCCACTTCGTGCCGACCGCCGCGACGATCACGCCGATGATCGCGTAAGCCACGCCGCACGCGATGATGCCGCCCAGCGCCACCGGAATGTTCAGGTTCGGCCCATGGCCGCCGTAGCCCGTCACCGCGATCACGAGTCCGATGAACGCGAAGCTCGAACCGAGATAGCTCGGCACGCGCCCGCCGACGAGCACGAAGAACAGCAGCGTGCCGATGCCCGACATGAAGATGCACAGATTGGGATCGAAGCCCATCAGGAGCGGCGCGAGCACGGTCGAGCCGAACATCGCGACGACGTGCTGCACGCCCATCGCGATCATCTGCGGCCAGGGCAGACGCTCGTCGGGCGCCACCACGCGGCCCTCGCGGGCATCGGGCTGGACCGGCCAGCGGGGGAAGAAGGAATCGGACATCGGCGGGCCTCCTGTGCGGCGATGAAGCGCCGTCCGTGCGGCGCACTGATGAAAAATCAGGCGCGAGTGTACGGAGCGGGCTGTCGAGTGGCAAGCGAGCCGATGATACGGCCGTTTGGGCGTCGCCTGCCCGCCACGCGCCCGTGCTTGCGCCTGCTCGCGCCCGCCCGTTCAGGCGTGCTGCAACGTGAACACGGCCACCGCGTGCTTCAGCTGCTCGGCCTGGTCGGCCATCGCGCCTGCAGCCGCGGCGGCCTCTTCGACCAGCGCCGCATTCTGCTGCGTCACCTCATCCATCTGCGCGACGGCCAGGTTCACCTGCTCGATGCCCGAACTCTGCTCGTGCGACGCCGACGAAATCTGCGCCATGATGTCCGTCACGCGCTGCACGGCGTGGGTGACTTCAGCCATCGTCGTGCCGGCGCGTTCGGCGAGCGCCGCACCGCTGTCGACACGCGCCGTGGACGCCTCGATCAGCTCCTTGATTTCCTTCGCCGAGGTCGCGCTGCGCTGCGCCAGCGCACGCACTTCGCCTGCGACCACCGCAAAGCCGCGCCCTTCTTCTCCGGCGCGCGCCGCTTCCACCGCCGCGTTCAGCGCGAGGATGTTGGTCTGGAACGCGATGCCCTCGATCACGCCGATGATGTCCGTCATGCGCCTGGACCCGGCGGCCAGCTCGCGCATGGTGCCGGCCACGTCACCGACGAGTTCGCTGCCGCGCGCCGAGATGTCGGATGCACCGCGCGCGAGACCGCTGGCCTCGTCCGCGTGATCGGCGTTCTGGCGCACCGTCTGCGTGAGCTGCTCCATGCTCGACGCCGTTTCCGCAAGCGACGCCGCCTGTTCCTCGGTGCGCTGCGACAGATCCGTGTTGCCCTGCGCGATCTCGCGCGACGCATGCAGGATCGAATCGCTCGAATGACGAATGCCGCCGACGATGTCCGAAAGCTTCACGCTCATGTTGCCGAGACTCGCGAGCATGCTGCGCTCGTCGCCGGGACGCGTGGCGACACGCGTGGTCAGGTCGCCGCGCGCGATGCGGTCCGCGATGTCCGCCGCATAGCCCGGCTCGCCGCCGAGCTGCGCCGCCAGACGCCGGCCGATCAGCACCGCGAGCAACGCGCCCGCGGCCATCGCGCCGAACACCAGCGCCAGCATCACGGCGCGCATGGTCTCGTACTCCGACGCCGCGTGCTGGCGCGCTTCGGTCGCGCGCTTGCGCTTGAAGTCCGCGAGCTGCTCCAGCGAAGCACGCGCTTTCTCGCTCGACGCGATCGCGCGGCCAATGAGGCCCATCTGGTCGACGTCGATCGGCATGGGTTTTCTACCCATCTGCATCAGCACGATGTCCTCCCACGCCGACACCGACTGATGCGCGGCGTCGTAGAGCGCGGTGCCTTCGGCGGAGAGAATCGTCGGGCGCACGCGTTCGAACGCGCGGTGCATGTCATCGAGCGACGTCGACATGCCTTCCTTGAGTTTGGTCTTGCCGGCGTCGTCGGCGAAAGTCAGGTTGGCGGCGGCGAGATCCGTGTCGAGCTTGTGCTTGTTGATTTCCTCGACCCAATAGAGCCCGTCCAGATGACGTTCGCCAATGTCGCCGATCAGGCCGTTCATCTTCGCGAGCGATGCCACGCCGGTGACGCCCACGCACGCAGTGAACAGGATCACCACCGCGAACGACAGCAACAGCTTGTTGAGCACGGACAGGCGGTCAAACCATTTCATCGATGTCTCCTCTTGCGCGCCCCACGGACGGCGTCCATGGACAGCGCAGCGCGAACGCCGGTCCGCGCACAGCGTGGTTACGGCCCGGTGCAGGCCGTTCTTGAGCGCGTATGCAGGAGATAACGCGGGTGGGATATGCGCTGGAAGGCGCGTGTAAGCAAGGGGACCCGATGAAGGGATTTCAGGCCGCTCGCGTCTGATTGCAACGGCTAAGTCGAGACCTTCCCTTGATTAAGAGTTCTCTTTCCCTTGATTAAGAGTTCTCTGATAGGGAGGGAGAAAGGCGGCACGTATGCTGTTTGTGCGCGTGTGTCGATGTTCGCGCACGAAGTTGGCACATTCAGTTCGCGCATGTAGTCGTTGCAACTCTCCGACTCCCGCCCTTGGCTTCCCCGGCTTGGGCGGTTCTTTTTTTTGGGGCGGTGGGTTCGGCTGTTGTGCTGCCGCCTCTGGGCTTCGGCCTCTGGGCTTTGGCCTCTGGGCTTTGGGCTTTCGGCTTTGCGCTTTGGCCTCTGCGCTTTGGCCTTCGCGCTTTGGCCTCTGCGCTTTGGCCTCTGCGCTGTGGCCTTCCCGCTGTGGCCTTCGCGCTTTCGCCTCTGCGCTTTAGCCTTGCGCCGTGGCTGTTGCGGCTCGCCCGCCACAGCCACTTCCTCCAGCCGCTTCCCCCTTTACTGCCGCACCGGCTTCTTCGCCAGCTTGCGCTGCAGCGTGCGTCGATGCATGTTCAGCGCGCGCGCCGTCGCGGAGATATTGCCGTTGTTCTCGGCCAGCGCCCGCTGGATGTGTTCCCACTCAAGGCGCGCCACGGAAAGCAGCGTCGGATTCTCGATGGCTTCCTCGGCCGTCTGCTCGCTGGCCTGCTCGTGAAGCGCCGCGAGAATCGTCTCGACGTTCGCCGGCTTCGCCAGATAATTGTCCGCGCCGTCCTTCACCGCCTGCACCGCCGTCGCGATACTCGCGTAACCGGTCAGCACGAGAATGCGCGCATCAGGTTGCAGATCGCGCAGCGGCGCGACCAGCCGCAGGCCGGAATCGTTGCCGAGATGCAGGTCCACCGTGATCTGCCCGAACTTGTGCTGGTTCGCGAGCTTCAGCGCTTCATCCGCGTCGTGCGCCTGATGCGCGGTGTAGCCGCGCCGCGTGAGACCGCGGGCAAGGATGCCGGCGAAGACTTCGTCGTCGTCGATGATCAGAAAATTGGTATCGCTCATGCTGTTTTCTCCGTGATTCACCCGTAGCGTCCCGATTCGAGTTCAGGCCGCCTTGCTTCGTTCAGTTCGTCCCGCCTGCACCGCCGCGCCGCGATTCGGCAGACGCAGCACCGCGCGCGTGCCGTGCGGCTCGCCATCGTGCAGTTCGATCGATCCGCCCAGCCGCGCCGCCGCCGCGAACGCCAGATACAGGCCGACGCCATGTCCGCCCTGCGTGCTGTCCACCGGCGCCGCGCCGAGCGCCACACGCAACGCGGGCGGAATGCCGGGACCGCGGTCGGTGACGTCGAAACGCACGCACGGCGCGGCATCGATGGTTTCGGCGCTCGCCTGCAAGGTCACCGATTCACTGCTGGCGCGCGCCGCGTTGTCGAGCAGGATGGTGAGGATCTGGCCGACGGCCACCGGATCGTCGATCGACGCCTCCACCGGCGCCGCGCCGATCTGCGCGAACTTCACCTGCGGATGCCGCAGCCGCCATTGCTCGATGAAGCTGGCGAGCCATTCGTCCAGCGCCTGACGGCTGGACGGCCCGGTCGCGCGGCTGCGCAGGCGCGCGAGCGCCGAGGTGCACAGCGCCATCTGCTGTTCGAGCAGTTCGAAATCCGCGGCGTAGGGCGCGAGGTTGCGGTCGTGGGCAGCGGAATCGCGCAGTTCCTCGGACAGCATCGCGATGGTCGACAGCGGCGTGCCCATCTCGTGCGCCACCGTGGCGGCCTGAACGCCGAGGGCGACGGCGCGTTCGTCGCGCAAGTGGCGCTGCTGGGCGTCCGCAAGGGCGGCGTCGCGCACGCGCAGCGCCCGCGACATGCGCGCGACGAACCAGCCGATCAGCCCGACGCTCACCATGAAATTGACCCACAGCCCCATGCGGAAGTAGTCGAACAAGTTGGCCGGATTCTCGATATTGAGCGGCACGTAGTTGTAGCTGAGCAGCGCGTAGCACGCGACGGCGAACAGCGCGAGGCAGGTCATCATGCCCCACGGCAGCACGGCGGCCGCGATCGCGAGCGACGGCAAATAGAGCGTGACGAATGGATTGGTCGCGCCGCCCGAGAGGAACAGCAAGGCCGAGAGCGCGCCGAGATCGACGCACATCTGCCCGAACAGCTCCATGTTGGTTTCCGGCCGCGCCCGCGCGACGCGCAGCCACGTGAGGCCGTTGAACACCATTTCGAGCGCGATGACGAACAGCATCGCCGGCAGCGGCAGTTTCGCGCCGTAGAAGATCTGCACGACGGCGATGCTCGTCAGCTGGCCGATGATCGCGAGCGAGCGAAGCCAGAAGAGATGACCGAGATTGACCCGTCCGGTGGTGGTTATGCGATGCATCTGATTGAGTATCCGTCGACGCGTGGCGGAACGCCGGGCGCCAGGCGCGCGCCCTGACGACATTATCCCGCTTGCATCAGGCTTGCAGCGGCATCTGGCGCGATTTGTCGCACCTCGGCGCTACGGCATGGGTTCTGCTAACGAGGAAGTCCGGCACGCTCGATCGCGGCCGCCAGACACGACGGACACAGGCACGCCGCATCTGCCTGCAGCCGGTCGAACGGCAGTTTCGGAAAATCCGCGCACCAGCAGGCCGCGTCGCCCGCCAGCACGCCGCAGCGAAACGCCGCGCCACAGCGGGCGCAGGTCTGTGCAACCGCCATCGTGGCTGGCGGCGCCTGCGCGGCGACCTTTTTCAAAGCCATGTTCATCATCTCGTCACGGTTCTGACTGAACGATGATCGCATGCCGGCAGCCCGCCGGAGACGCTGATGCGGCGCGCGGCAATTCGTCCTGCTGCGTTGCGTCAGTCCTGTACAATTCGGCGTGTTTAAACGCTCCTCGCCTCATTTGCCGCCATGTCCGAGCTTCCCGACCTCACGCAAATCGCCCCGACCCTGAAGGCCGAAATCCTGGCCGAGGCGCTGCCCTATATCCGTCAGTATCACGGCAAGACGGTCGTGATCAAATACGGCGGCAACGCCATGACCGAGGAACGCCTCAAGCAGGGCTTCGCGCGCGACGTGATCCTGCTGAAGCTGGTCGGCATCAATCCGGTGATCGTGCACGGCGGCGGTCCGCAGATCGACCAGGCGCTCAAGAAGATCGGCAAGCAAGGCACCTTCATCCAGGGCATGCGCGTCACCGACGAAGAAACCATGGAAGTCGTCGAATGGGTGCTCGGCGGCGAAGTGCAGCAGGACATCGTCACGCTGATCAATCACTTCGGTGGCCACGCGGTGGGCCTGACCGGCAAGGACGGCGCCCTGATCCACGCGCGCAAGCTGATGCTGCCGGATCGCGACAATCCGGGCCAGTTCATCGACATCGGCCAGGTGGGCGAAGTCGAAGCGATCAATCCGGCCGTCGTGAAGGCGCTCCAGGACGACGCGTTCATTCCGGTCATCTCGCCCATCGGCTTCGGCGAAGACGGCCTCTCGTACAACATCAACGCGGACCTCGTCGCGGGCAAGCTCGCCGTCGTGCTGAATGCGGAAAAGCTCGTCATGATGACGAACATCCCCGGCGTGATGGACAAGGAAGGCAACCTGCTCACGGACCTCTCCGCGCGCGAGATCGACTCGCTGTTCGCGGACGGCACCATCTCCGGCGGCATGCTGCCGAAGATCTCCTCCGCGCTCGACGCCGCCAAGAGCGGCGTGCGTTCGGTGCACATCATCGACGGCCGCATCGAACATTCGGTGCTGCTCGAAATCCTGACCGAACAACCGTTCGGCACGATGATCCGCTCGCATTGAGCCGTATCGCATCCCTCCCGACGCCCGCCCCCGCGCGGGCGTTTTCTTTGGCGCCCGGCACCCCACCATGACTCCGCAACGTCCCGCTCGCCGTCGTCACGTGAAAACGCGCGGCCCCGTCTGGCTCTTCGACCTCGACAACACGCTCCATCACGCGTCACACGCCATCTTTCCGGCGATCAACCGCGGCATGACGCAGTACATCATCGACCGGCTGGGCGTGGACATCGACGAAGCGAACCGGCTGCGCGTCGGCTACACGGTGCGCTACGGCGCGACGCTGCTGGGTCTCGTCAAGCACCATGGCGTCGATCCCGCCGACTTCCTGCGCGTGGTGCACACCTTCCCCGACCTGCCTTCGATGGTGCGCGCCGAGCGCGGTCTCACGCGCATCCTGCGCGCGCTGCCCGGCCGCAAGATCGTGCTCACCAACGCGCCGACGCTCTATGCGCGCGCGGTCATGGCGGAACTGGGCATCGGCCGGCTGTTCGAGCGCGTGATTGCGATCGAGGACATGCGCGAAGGCGAGCGCTGGCGCGCCAAGCCTGACGCGACGATGCTGCGCCGGGAAATGCGCCGCGCCCACGTGCATCTGCGCGACGCGATCCTGGTCGAGGACACGCGCGGCCATCTGAAGAGTTACCGGCGGCTCGGCATCCGCACGGTGTGGATCGTCGGGCACTTGCCGGTGGCGAAGACGTCGAGCGGCGGTTTGTCGACGCGCCTGCCGGGCATCGGACGGCCGCATTATGTGGACCGCACGGTGCGTTCGTTACGCGCGTTGACGCTCGGCATGCGCGGCGGCGCGATGCGCTGAACGGGACTCGCAGGTCCACGTGCCGCCTCGGCGGCCTTATGACGTTTTCCGCTATACTTCCTCGCTAACGAGATTTTCTCGTATCACTCACACGCGCCGATTTGCTGACTCGATTGCGGGCGCGCGAACCTCACAGGGCATCATCGCGAGGTTCACTATAAATGCGGCTAAAGAGGTCGTCAGCCGCGCACGCTTTCCCCTCGCGCATCGCCGACACCCGTTTAGCCGCTCGAACAAGGCGGAATGAATGGAATCGATCGGCATCGTCACGCCCCAGACCCTGCGTTTCACCGAGCCGCTTGCCATGCAGAACGGCTCGTCGCTCGCCGACTATGAACTGGTCGTCGAAACCTATGGCGAACTCAACGCCGCGCGCTCGAACGCCGTGCTCGTGTGCCATGCGCTGAACGCCTCGCATCACGTGGCGGGCGTGTATGCAGGCGAGCCGAAGAACGTCGGCTGGTGGGACAACATGGTCGGCCCGGGCAAACCGCTCGACACGAACCGCTTCTTCGTCATCGGCGTGAACAATCTCGGCTCGTGCTTCGGCTCGACCGGCCCGATGAGCGTCGACGGCACCACCGGCAAACCCTATGGCGCGCGCTTTCCGGTCATCACGGTGGAAGACTGGGTGCATGCGCAGGCGCGCGTGGCCGACCGCTTCGGCATCGAGCGCTTCGCGGCCGTGATGGGCGGCAGTCTCGGCGGCATGCAGGCAATGGCGTGGAGCATGATGTATCCGGAACGGCTCGGGCACTGCATCGTCGTGGCGTCGACACCGAAGCTCTCCGCACAGAACATCGCGTTCAACGAAACGGCGCGCTCCGCGATCCTCTCCGATCCCGACTTCCACGGCGGCGACTACTACGCGCACGACGTGAAGCCGCGCCGCGGCCTGCGGGTCGCGCGCATGATCGGCCACATCACCTATCTCTCCGACGACGACATGGCCGTGAAATTCGGCCGCGCGCTGCGACGTGCCGAAGGCGCGCTCGATGCCTACAACTTCAACTTCGACGTCGAGTTCGAAGTGGAGTCGTATCTGCGCTATCAGGCGGACAAGTTCGCCGAATACTTCGACGCGAACACTTACTTGCTGATCACGCGCGCGCTGGATTATTTCGATCCCGCGAAGGCTTTCGACGGCGATCTCACGAAAGCGCTGGCCAACACGCAGGCCAAGTATCTCGTCACGAGCTTCACGACCGACTGGCGTTTCGCGCCCGCGCGCTCGCGCGAGATCGTCAAGGCGCTGCTCGACAACAAGCGCACGGTGAGCTACGCCGAGATCGATGCGCCGCATGGCCACGACGCCTTCCTGCTCGACGACGCGCGCTATCACAACCTGATGCGCGCCTATTACGAGCGCATTGCCACGGAGATCGGCGCATGAACCAGAACACACTCGATTCGCTCGCGCTGCGTTCGGATTTTCGCGCCATCGCGCGCTGGGTGGAACCGCGCTCGACCGTGCTCGACCTCGGCTGCGGCGACGGCTCGCTGCTCTCGCTGCTCGGCGAGGAACTCGACGTGACGGGCTATGGCATCGAGATCAACGATGCCGGCGTGCTCGCGTGCGCCCAGAAAGGCGTGAACGTGATCCAGCAGAATCTCGAAGACGGCCTGCGACTCTTCGAGGACGACAGCTTCGACTTCGCGGTCCTCTCGCAGACCTTGCAGACCATTCACCAGACGGCCGCGATCCTGCGCGAAACCGTGCGCGTCGGGCGTCAATGCATCGTGTCGTTTCCGAATTTCGGTTACTGGCAGCATCGGCTTTCGGTGTTGCAAGGACGCATGCCGGTGTCGCGCTCGCTGCCCTATCAGTGGCACAACACGCCGAATGTGCGCGTGCTGACCATCGAGGACTTCGAGGCGCTGGCGCCGGAGGTGGGCATCGAGATCCTGGATCGCGTGGTGCTGCATGGCGGACAGGTGGTCCGTTGGGGCGCGAACTGGCGTGGTAGTCTTGCGGTCTATCGCGTGAAGCGCCGGTAATCGCCGCCGGTGCGCTCACGCATCGACCACTGCCCGTACACGACATGCCCGATACGCCACACGAGGCGCCCGCTCTAACCGCTCACGAAGAACATCCAGGCTGGCGCGCGTTTCTCAACAAGCGCATCCTCATTTGCGTCTTTCTCGGCTTCACCTCCGGATTGCCGCTGTTCACGCTGTTCAGCCTGTTGCAGGCCTGGCTCACCACGGCGCACGTCAATGTGAAGGAGATCGGCCTGTTCGCGCTGATCGGACTGCCTTACACGTGGAAGTTCGTCTGGTCGCCGCTGATGGACCGCTTCGTCCCGCGCTTTCCGGGCTGGCGTCCAGGCCGGCGGCGCGGCTGGATGTTCGTCACGCAAGTGCTCGTCATGCTGGCGATCGGCTCGTTCGGGTTCTTCTCGCCTGAACAGAACATCTGGGCCGTCGCGGCCGTGGCCGCCCTGGTCGCGTTCTTCGGCGCGAGCCAGGACATCGTCATCGACGCCTACCGGCGCGAACTGCTCGCCGACACCGAACAAGGCCTCGGCAACGCCGTGCACGTCAATGCGTACAAGGTCGCGGGGCTGGTGCCCGGCTCGCTGTCGCTGATTCTTGCCGGCTTCCTGCCGTGGAAGACGGTCTTCATCATCACCGCTGCATTCATGCTGCCGGGGCTCATCATGACGCTCGTCGTCAAGGAACCCGAGATTCACGGCACGCCGCCGAAAAGCCTGCGCGAAGCGATCGTCGAGCCGTTTCACGAATTCATCACGCGCGACGGCTGGCGCGCCGCTTTGCTCGTGCTCGGCTTCATCTTCCTCTACAAGCTCGGCGACACCATGGCGACCGCGCTCGCCACCAAGTTCTTCCTCGACATCGGCTTCTCGCTCACGCAGATTGGCGTGATCGCCAAGGCGGTCGCATTCTGGGCGAGCATTGCGGGCGGCCTGCTTGGCGGCATTGCGCTGGTGAAGATCGGCATCGCGCGGGGGCTGTGGATCTTCGGCGCATTGCAGATCATCGCGACGCTCGGCTTCGCGTGGCTCGCGAAAATCGGGCCTTCGCCGCTGGCGCTCGCCGTGCTGTACGGCTTCGAAACCTTTGCCACCGGTCTTACGCTCGCCACGTTCACCGCGTACATTGCGAGCACCACCGACCCGCGCTACACCGCCACGCAATTCGCGCTTTTCACGAGCCTCGCGGCCGTGCCGCGTACCTTCGCCGCGGCGGGCAGCGGCTATCTCGTGAGCGAGGCCGGCTGGTTTCCGTACTTCCTGATCTGCGTCGCGCTGTCGCTGCCGGGCATGTTACTGTTGCCCAAAATCGCGCCCTGGAGAACTCAACGATGACGGTGTCTTACCCGCGTCGCGCCCTGATTTGCGTATTGGCATGGGCGACGTGCGCGCCTCTGTCCGCGCGCGCTCAGGATGAGAAAAGCGCGCCGCCGCCGTTCACCGCGCCGAACAACCAGATTCGTTTCGGCAATACCGCACTGTTTCGCAATCTGATTCCGCCCGCGACACTGGAAGCCCAATCCGCGCAGGAATACGCGCAGGTCATCCACGACGCCCAGCGCGACAAGACGCTGCTCCCGGATACGAATCCGCTGGTCAAGCGCGTGCGCGACATTGCGAATCACGAGATTCCGTTCGCGCTCAAGTGGAACGACCGCGCGAAGAACTGGAAGTGGGAGATCAACGTCATCAAGTCGTCCGACGAGCGCATGGTGTGTCTGCCGGGCGGGAAGATCATCGTGTATAGCGGGCTGATCGACCGACTTCATCTGAACGACAACGAGATCGGCATGATGATCGGTCACGACATCGCCCACGCGCTGCGCGAGCATGCGCGCGAGCGGCTCGGCCGGCAGCAGGCCGCGCAACTGGGCGCCGGCACGATGCCGCAATACCTGGGTTTGTCGAACTATGGGTCGCAGCAGCCGGATATCGGCGACCAACTCATGTCGATGCGCTACTCCCCCGCCGATGAAACCGAAGCCGATGTGATCGGCAGCGAGATCGCATCGCGCGCGGGATACGATCCGCGCGCAGCCGTCACACTGTGGAACAAGATCGATACCGGCACGCGCCGTACCGACGATGGCTTCATCTGGCTGCATCCCTACGGGCCGGACCGCCGGCAGGATCTGCTCAAGCGCATGCCGGACATGATGCCGCTGTATGCGAAGGCGGTGGGCAAGACCATCGATCAGTTGCCGAATTATGCGGGGCTCGGCCGGTTCAAGAAGTCCGGCCGCTGAGCCACGCCTGCATTACTTCTTCTTGCCCAGCTTCCAGTCGTAGTCGATGATCAGCGGTGCGTGATCGCTGAACTTGATGTCGCGGAAGACCGAGGTCTGCTTCGCCGTGGCGGCCACTTCCTGCGTCGCGATCTGATAGTCGATACGCCACCCGACGTTCTTCGCATACGCCTGGCCGCGATTGCTCCACCACGTGTACTGCTCGGGGCGCGTGTCGAGCGTACGGAACACGTCGACATAGCCGACGTCGTCGAAGAGCTTCGTGAGCCACGCGCGTTCTTCGGGCAGGCAGCCTGAATTCTTCTGGTTGCTCTTCCAGTTCTTGATGTCGATTTCCTTGTGGACGATATTCACGTCGCCGCACACGATCACTTCGCGCTCTTGCGAGAGTGCTGTGAGATGCGGCATGAATTCGTCCATGAAGCGATACTTCGCTTGCTGGCGCTCGTCGCCGCTGGAGCCGGACGGCACGTACACGGAGATGACCGAGAGCTTGCCGAAACGCGCTTCCACATAGCGCCCTTCCGGATCGAACTCCTCCGAGCCGAAGCCGATGATCACGTCATCCGGTTCATGGCGCGTGTACAGGCCCGCGCCGCTGTAGCCCTTCTTCACCGCATGCTGGAAGTAGCCTTGAAAGCCGTGCGGCGCGAGGAATTCGGGCGTCAGGTCGTCCTGCGAGCACTTGATTTCCTGCACGCACACGACGTCGGATTTCTGCTCGCCGAACCAGTCGAAGAAGCCTTTCTTCGCGGCCGAACGGATGCCGTTGAGATTGGCGGTGATCACGCGAAACATACGCTTCCTTTTTGTTGAGTTCGTTGCCTGGGTTGTGCTTCTCGACTCATTCCACCTTCACGCCCTTCAGCGATTCCTTCGCGGCCGGGAATTCCAGCTTCATGCCCTGCATCGTGCGCAGCAGCAGTTCGGCCACCATCAGGTTGCGATGCGTCTTCGAGTCGGCCGGAATGATGTACCACGGCGCCTCGTCCGTCGAGGTCGCGCCGAGCGCAGCGGCATAGGCGTCCTGATACGCGTCCCATTGCTTGCGCGCTTCGAGATCGGAGACGTCGAACTTCCAGTGCTTGGTCGGATCGTCGATGCGCGCCTGCAAGCGTTCGCGCTGCTCGTCCTTCGAAATATGCAGGAAGCATTTGACGATGGTCGTGCCGCTGTCCGCAAGCAGCGCCTCGAAGCCGCGCATATGGCGATAACGGCGCTCGCATTCGTCGGCGTCGATGGTCTTCAGCACGCGCGGCACGAGCACGTCTTCATAGTGGCTGCGGTTGAAGACCGCGAACTCGCCGGCCATCGGCGCCTGCGCGTGCACGCGCCACAGGAAGTCATGCGCGGCTTCCCGTTCCGACGGCGCGCGAAACGGCACGATGCGCAAGCCGAGCGGATCGACGTCATGGAACACCGCGCGCACGGTGCCATCCTTGCCGCTCGTGTCCATGCCTTGCAGCACGAGCAGCACACGTTGACGACGCTGCGCGTGGAGCTTTTCCTGCAGGTCGTCGAGCTGCGTGCCGATGGCCGCGAGCCGCTCGCGGTCCGCCTCCTTCGAGCCGAGCGAAAACGGCTTCGCGGCGGGATCGACCGCGCTCAGGTTGAACGGCTTCAGCTTCTTGTCCGCGTCGTAGAAAGGGATGCGGAAGTCGTCCAGTTCAGGTTTCTTTGCCATGTCTGTTCTTTGACGTCGCCAATGAAAACGGGCTGCGGCCAGGCTTAACCGGCAGCAGCCCGTTCATGCGTGATTCGGACGCTCAGGATAGCTTCTTCTTCAGCAATTCGTTGACTTGCTGAGGGTTGGCTTTGCCCTTTGTCACCTTCATCGCCTGGCCGATCAGCGCGTTGAACGCCTTTTCCTTGCCGGCGCGGAATTCCTCGACCGATTTCGGGTTTGCCGCAAGCACGTCGTCGATGATCGCTTCGAGCGCGCCGGTGTCCGAGATCTGCTTCAGCCCCTTCGCCTCGATGATGCGGTCGGCCGCGCCTTCGTCGGTGGCCTTCTCTTCCCAGATCGACAGGAAGATGTCCTTGCCGATCTTGTTCGAGATGGTGCCGTCCGCGATGCGCTGGATGATCTGCGCCAGTTGCGCGCTCGACACCGGCGACTCGCCGATCTCCAGCGACTCGCGGTTCAACTGGGCCGACACATCGCCCATGATCCAGTTCGCGGCGATCTTCGCCTGGCTCGCGCCCGCCTTCTGCACGAGCGCCTCGAAATACGACGCCATCGCCTTCGACGCCGTCAGCACGCCCGCGTCGTACGGCGTGAGGCCGTAGGACTCGACGAAACGCTGCTGCATGTCCGCCGGTAGCTCAGGCATTTCGCCCTTCACGCGATCGATCCACGACGCCTCGATCACCAGCGGCATCAGGTCCGGGTCCGGGAAATACCGGTAATCGTGCGCGTCTTCCTTGCTGCGCATCGAGCGCGTTTCGCGCTTGTCCGGGTCGTACAGACGCGTTTCCTGCACCACCGTGCCGCCGTCCTCGATCAGTTCGATCTGGCGGCGCACTTCATACTGAATGGCTTCTTCGAGAAAGCGGAACGAGTTCAGGTTCTTGATCTCGGCGCGCGTGCCGAACTCGGCCTGCCCCATCGGCCGGACCGAGACGTTTGCGTCGCAGCGGAACGAGCCTTCCTGCATGCTGCCGTCGCAGATGCCGAGCCACATCACGAGACCGTGCAGCGCCTTCGCATACGCGACCGCTTCCGCGGCGCTGCGCATTTCCGGTTCGGTGACGATCTCGAGCAGCGGCGTGCCCGCGCGGTTCAGGTCGATGCCCGTCATGCCCGCGAAGTCTTCATGCAGCGACTTCCCCGCGTCCTCTTCCAGATGCGCGCGCGTCAAGTTGACGGTCTTCGAATACGCTTCCTTGCCGGCCTTTTCGTTGGCCGGCACCTGGATCGTGAGTTGTCCGCCCTGCACGACCGGAATCTCGTACTGGCTGATCTGATAGCCCTTCGGCAGATCCGGATAGAAGTAGTTCTTGCGCGCGAAGATGCTGCGCGGCGCGATGTGCGCGCCGATGGCGAGGCCGAAGCGGATCGCGCGCTCCACGGCGCCGCGGTTCATCACCGGCAGCACGCCGGGCAACGCGAGATCGACGGGGCTGGCCTGCGTATTCGGCGCCGCGCCGAACTGTGTGGCCGTGCCGGAAAAAATCTTGGAGACGGTGGAAAGCTGCGCGTGCGTTTCCAGACCGATGACGACTTCCCACTGCATGATCAGACTCCCGCTGCCGATGGTGCCTTACGGTGCCAGTCGGTCGCGCGCTGATACGCGTCGGCGACCTGGAGCATCCGGGCTTCGTTGAAATAGTTGCCGATGATCTGCAGGCCGACCGGGCGCTGCGCGTTCGCACCCGCGCCGAAGCCGCACGGCACGCTCATGCCGGGCAGGCCCGCGAGACTGACGGACAGCGTGTAGATGTCGGCGAGATACATCTGCACGGGATCGTCGGCCTTCTCGCCGAGATTCCATGCCACCGACGGCGCCACCGGCCCCATGATGACGTCGCACTTCGTGAACGCTTCCTGGAAGTCGCGCGCGATGATGCGGCGGATCTTCTGCGCCTGCAGGTAGTACGCGTCGTAGTAGCCGTGCGACAGCACATAGGCGCCCACCAGGATGCGGCGCTTCACTTCCGGCCCGAAGCCTTCGGCGCGCGACTTCTTGTACATGTCGAGCAGGTCGCGGTAGTCAGCCGCGCGATGCCCGTAGCGCACGCCGTCGAAACGCGACAGGTTCGACGACGCTTCCGCCGGCGCAATGATGTAGTACACGGGAATCGAAAGCTCGGTCTGCGGCAGCGAGACGTCGACGAGCGTGGCGCCGAGCGCTTCGTATTGCTTCAGCGCGGCGTCGATGGACGCGCGCACGTCGTCGGCCAGACCGGCGCCGAAATACTCCTTCGGCAAGCCGATGCGCAGGCCCCTGAGCGGCTGGCTCGCGTCGTCCGAACCGTTCCAGCTCTTGCCGAGATGGCGCGTGTAATCCTCGTTCTCGCGTTCGAGGCTGGTGGAATCGCGCTCGTCGAAACCGGACATCGCGTTGAGCAGGAGCGCGCAGTCGGCGGCGCTCTGTGCCATCGGGCCGCCCTGATCCAGCGACGACGCGAACGCAATCATGCCGTAGCGCGACACGCGGCCATACGTGGGCTTGATGCCCGTGATGCCCGAGAACGACGCGGGCTGGCGAATGGAGCCGCCGGTGTCGGTGCCGGTCGCGGCGGGCGCGAGGCGCGCGGCCACGGCCGCTGCAGATCCGCCCGACGAGCCGCCCGGCACGGCCTTCGTGTCCCACGGGTTCTTCACCGCGCCGAAGTACGAGTTTTCGTTCGACGAGCCCATCGCGAACTCGTCCATGTTGGTCTTGCCGAGCGTGACCATGCCGGCCTGCTTCAGGCGGGCGACGACGGTGGCGTCGAACGGGCTCGCGTAGTTTTCCAGCATGCGGGAGCCGGCCGTGGACGCCCAGCCGCGCGTCACGAACACGTCCTTGTGCGCGACCGGCACGCCGGTCAGCGCGCCGGCCTTGCCTTCGGCGATCAGCGCGTCGGCGGCCTTCGCCTGTTCGAGCGTGAGCTCGCGATCCAAGCCGATGAACGCATTCAGGTCCTTCGCGGCCTCGATGCGCTGCAGATAGGTCTGCGCCAGCTCGACTGCGGAGATGTCCTTCGAGTCGAGCGCGGCGCGCAATTCGGTCAAGCTTTTTTGATGCATTGCAGTTCCCTGATGGGCGCGGCTGTCATGTGGCCGCGCGCGGTGTCGCTGTGTGGCTGAGTCCGGCGCGCGCAGCGCCGGCGGCCGTTGACTTATTCGATCACCTTGGGCACGAGATACAGGCCGTCCTGTACGGCAGGCGCGGAACGCTGGAACTCTTCGCGCTGAACGTGCTCTGAAACAGCGTCGTCGCGCAGACGCAGCGCGACTTCCTCGATCTGTTCGATCGGATGCGCGAGCGGTTCGATGCCGGTCGTGTCAACAGCCTGCATCTGCTCGACGAGGCCGAAGAAGTCATTGAGCCGCGCGAGTGTGAGTTCGGCTTCGTGCTCGGGCAGTTCGAGCCGCGCCAGATGCGCGATGCGTTTTACGTCGGTCAGGGTCAAAGACATGGGATCACCGGAGAAAAGCGTGGACCGCCCCAGTTGCGAAAACTCTAGCTGCGTCAGCCAGTTACGAACCTGGAAGGAGCCCCTGGAAGCAGGCTTTGGGATGACGGCGGATGCCATCCATTTCCTGTAGATGCCCCCAAATTATAAGGTATCATTACACGTTCGACTCACCTCTGGATCGGCCTGTCAGCGGCTTTCTCCCTGGATTCGTCCCTTGCGAGAAACGTTTGCATCGGACCATCCGCTCAGCAGTAGATTTTCTCCCGGTTTTGCGGCCTGCGGCGTCGGTTTGCCGCCCGGCAAACCGTTACTTTTCCGCTGCCGTTTCCGGCGCTTCGAGCGACGAACGGCCATCCCCAGCGAGACAGGATTTTTGAATGTTCGGTTTTTTGCGCAGCTATTTCTCCAACGACCTGGCCATTGACCTCGGCACCGCCAACACGCTGATCTACATGCGCGGCAAAGGCATCGTCCTCGACGAGCCCTCGGTCGTTTCCATTCGCCAGGAAGGCGGTCCCAACGGCAAGAAGACCATTCAGGCGGTCGGCAAGGAAGCCAAGCAGATGCTCGGAAAGGTGCCCGGCAACATCGAAGCCATCCGGCCGATGAAGGACGGCGTGATCGCCGACTTCACCGTCACCGAGCAGATGATCAAGCAGTTCATCAAGACCGCGCACGAATCCCGCATGTTCTCGCCGTCGCCGCGCATCATCATCTGCGTGCCGTGCGGTTCCACCCAGGTCGAGCGCCGCGCCATCAAGGAAGCCGCGCACGGCGCCGGCGCCTCCCAGGTGTACCTGATCGAAGAACCCATGGCCGCGGCCATCGGCGCGGGCCTGCCGGTTTCGGAAGCCACCGGCTCCATGGTGGTCGACATCGGCGGCGGCACGACGGAAGTCGGCGTCATCTCGCTGGGCGGCATCGTGTACAAGGGCTCGGTGCGCGTGGGCGGCGACAAGTTCGACGAAGCCATCGTCAACTACATCCGCCGCAATTACGGCATGCTGATCGGCGAGCAAACCGCCGAAGCCATCAAGAAGGAAATCGGTTCGGCCTTCCCCGGCTCCGAAGTCAAGGAAATGGAAGTCAAGGGCCGCAACCTCTCCGAAGGCATTCCGCGCAGCTTCACTATTTCAAGCAATGAAATTCTCGAAGCGCTGACGGACCCGCTGAACCAGATCGTGTCGTCGGTGAAGATCGCGCTGGAACAGACGCCGCCGGAGCTCGGCGCGGACATCGCCGAGCGCGGCATGATGCTGACGGGCGGCGGCGCGCTCCTGCGCGACCTGGACCGCCTGCTCGCCGAGGAAACCGGCCTGCCGGTGCTCGTCGCCGAAGACCCGCTGACCTGCGTGGTGCGCGGCTCGGGCATGGCGCTCGAGCGCATGGACAAGCTCGGCAGCATCTTCTCCTACGAGTAAGCCGCTCCGTGGCAGTGCCGCCGCAACGCCCGCTGATTCCCCCGCTCGCCGCTGTTCGCGGGCAATCGGCGCGGTCTTCGGCACGGCCACTACAATGTCCCGCGTAACGCGACGCGAGCACGGCCCGGCAGGCGTCCGGGCCGTTGTCGAACCCGCGTAGGGCAGGCCCCGCTTCTAGCGGCCAAGCCTGCAGCATCGATCCATCCGTTCACGCCCTCGGCGCCGACCATGGAATACAGTCCGCCGCCCCTTTTCAAGCAAGGCCCTTCCGCGCTCGCGCGCCTGATCTTCTTTGTGGTCCTCGCGATCGCATTGCTGGTTTCGGACGCGCGTTTCAGCACGCTCGAAATCGTGCGCGGCATGCTCGGCGCGGGACTCTATCCGCTGCAGCGCGCGGCGCTCGTGCCGCGCGACATCTTCATGGGCGCGGCGGATCTCGCCGTGACCAGCGCCACATTGCGCCATGAGAACAAGAAGCTCGCCGACAAGAACCTCGAACTCTCCGCGAAGGCCGGCGACGCGGCGCAACTCGCCGTCGAGAACGCGCATCTGCGCGCGCTGTTGAACCTGCAGTCGCGTGCCTCGACCGACGAAACCCCCGCCGAGATCCAGTACGACACGCGCGATCCGTTCACGCAGAAGGTCGTGATCGGCAAGGGTTCTCAGCAGAACATCCAGGACGGCGCGCCGGTCGTTACCGAAGATGGCGTGATCGGTCAGGTGACGCGCGTGTTCCCGTTGCAGTCGGAAGTGACGCTGCTGACGGACAAGGATCAGGCCGTGCCGGTGCAGATCGCCCGCACGGGCTTGCGCAGCGTCATCTACGGCACGCCGAAGGGCGACACGCTCGACCTGCGCTTCGTGCCGATCAGCGCCGATGTCCAGGCCGGCGACGACCTCGTGACCAGCGGTCTCGACGGCATCTATCCGCCGGGGCTGCCGGTCGCGAAGGTGCTGCGCGTCGACAAGCAGGCCGACACGGCGTTCGCGCGCGTGGTGTGCGTGCCGGTGGCGGCGGTGCGCGGCGCGCGCCAGTTGCTCGTGCTGCACTACAACCGCAACGAGCCGCCGAATCCGATCGAAGTGGAAGCCGCCGCGGCGGCCAAGGAAGCGAAGGAAAACAAGGGCAAGAAGAAGCCCGCGGCGAAATCGGCGGCAGTTGCAGCCGGGGCCAGCGGCGCATCGGCGCCGGCTGCGGGCTCCGCGCCCGCAGCCGCGGAAAAGCCCGCAGAGAAGCCGGCTGAAAAACCCGCCGCGAGGGCCGCAGCGCCCAAGGCGGCATCGAATCCGGCGGCGCGACCGTCGAAGAAAGCGCATATGCCCAAGCCCGCTTCATCGGGAGCCGCGCGATGAACCGCCCGCAATACATCCTGCAGCCGGTCAATCCGTACTTCATCACCTTCAGCCTGGCCGCCGCCTTCCTGCTGAACCTGATGCCGTGGGGACGCCTGATCGGCGTGCCGGACTTCGTCGCGCTGGTGCTGCTGTTCTGGAACGTGCATCAGCCGCGCAAGGTCGGCATGGGCATCGCATTCATGCTGGGCATCCTGATGGACGTCCACAACGCCAATCTGCTGGGCGAACACGCGCTGGCCTACACGCTGCTGTCCTACGGCGCGATCACCATTCACCGCCGCGTGCTATGGATGGCGCTGCCGGTGCAGATGTTCGTCGTGGCGCCTTTGCTGGTGGGCACGCATCTGGTGCCGTTCGTGATCCGCCTGATGACGGGCGCCGCCTTTCCGGGCTGGAGCTATCTGGTCAACGGTTTCGTGGAAGCGCTGCTGTGGCCGGTCGCGAGCTTCTTCCTGCTGATGCCGCAGCGCCGCGCCGCCGACCCCGACGACACCCGCCCGATCTGACCCGGCCCCGCCGCCGCAATCGAGCGCCAGCCGATGCAGCGCCCGCGGGCGGACTACACTTGAATCGCGAGACCCCGGCCGAACGAATCGCACACGAATCGCACGAGAAGCACACAACGCGCATGACCGAAATCAAGAACACCGAGCAGCAGTTGTCCAGGTTCCGCCTGCGCGTAGCAGCGGCGGGCCTGTTCGTGTTCGTCTGCTTCGGGCTGATCGGCTTGCGGTTCCTGTATCTGCAGGTCTGGCACTTCAGCAAGTATTCGTTGCAGGCGAACGAAAACCGCATCTCGGTGGCGCCGATCGTACCGAATCGCGGCATCATCACCGACCGCAACGGCGTGATCCTGGCGAAGAACTACTCGGCGTACACGCTCGAAATCACGCCGTCGAAGATCAACGGCACGCTCGACGAAGTGATCGACGAGCTCGCGCAGGTCATCTCGATCGACTCGCGCGACCGCCGGCGCTTCAAGAAGCTGCTGGAAGACTCGAAGAACTTCGAAAGCTTGCCGATCCGCACGCGTCTCACCGACGACGAAGTCGCCAAGTTCACCGCGCAGCGCTTCCGCTTCCCTGGCGTGGAAGTGCGCGCGCGGCTGTTCCGTCAATATCCGCTGGGCATGACGGCGGCGCACGTGATTGGTTACATCGGGCGCATTTCGCAGCGCGATCAGGAACGCATCGACGACGCCAGCGACGCCAACGACGAAAACTCCGACCACTACGATCCGCGCCTCGATGCCAACAACTACAAGGGCACGGATTACGTCGGCAAGATCGGCGTCGAGCAGAGTTACGAAACCGAACTGCACGGGCTGACCGGTTTCGAGGAAGTGGAAGTGACGGCGGGCGGCCGTCCGGTGCGCACGATGTCGCGCACGCAGGCCACGCCCGGCAACAATCTCGTGCTGTCGCTGGACATCGGCTTGCAGCAGGTGGCCGAACAGGCTTTCGCGGGCAAGCGCGGCGCGCTCGTCGCGATCGAGCCGTCCACCGGCGACGTGCTCGCGTTCGTGTCGGCGCCGAGCTTCGATCCGAATTCCTTCGTCGACGGCATCGACCAGCAGAACTGGGACGCGCTCAACAACTCGCCGGATCACCCGCTGCTGAACCGGCCGCTGCACGGCACCTATCCGCCGGGCTCCACCTATAAGCCGTTCATGGCGCTGGCCGCGCTCACGCTGCACAAGCGCACGCCGGGCTGGGGCTTCCAGGATCCGGGCTCGTACACCTTCGGCGGCCACACGTTCCGCAACGACGTGCGTTCGGGTCAGGGCTGGGTGGACATGAACCGCGCGATCGTGGTCTCGAACGATACCTACTTCTACATGCTGGCCCACGACCTCGGCGTCAACGCGATGGCCAACTTCATGAAGCCGTGGGGCTTCGGCCAGATCACGGGCATCGACATCGCGGGCGAGGCGCGCGGCATCCTGCCGTCCACCGAGTGGAAGCGCAAGGCGTATCGCCGGCCGGAACAGCAGCGCTGGTATGAGGGCGAAACGATCAGCCTGGGCATCGGCCAAGGCTACAACTCGTTCACGATTCTGCAGCTCGCGCACGCCATGGCTACGCTCGCGAACAACGGCGTCGTGATGAAGCCGCACCTCGTGCGCGACATCGAAAATCCGATCAGCAAGGCCATGCGCGTCGTTGTGCGCGATCCGAGCAACAAGATCAACGTGCAGCAGAAGGACATCGACTTCATCAAGCGCGCGCTGGAAGGCGTCGTCAACAACGGCACGGCGGCCAAGGTCTTCGCGGGCGCGCCGTATCAGGCGGCGGGCAAGACCGGCACGGCCCAGGTCTATTCGCTGCAGGGCGCGAACTACAAGGGGCATGCGCTCGCCGAACATCTGCGCGACCACGCGCTGTTCACCGCGTTCGCGCCGGCGGATCACCCGACGATCGCGCTTGCGCTGATCGTCGAGAACGGCGGCTGGGGCGCGGAATCGGCCGGTCCGATCGCGCGCAAGGTGCTCGACTACTATCTCGTCGACCGCCTCAAGCCGGGCGCCGAAGCCGCTGCGGTGGCCGCCGCCGCGTCCGCCACGACCGATGCCGGCCTGCCGATGATCGGCGGCACCGAGTCACCTGCCACGGCCGCATTGCCTGCGTCGGTCGCGAAGTCATCACCGGCGTTTTCGCCGCAGGCGGCGTCGAATCCCGCGGTCGCGAAAGCGGCTTCAGCGCCGCCGCTGCCCGCCTCCGCAGCGAAGGCGCAGAAGCCGCGCGCCGCGTCCGCCGCCGCCCTCCCCGCGTCCGCGCCCGGCCGCACGCCCGCGCCGAAGAAACGCCCGGCGGAAAGCGCGCCCTCGATGGTGCGCGGCAACGAGAACGACGGCGTGCGCGTGCTTGCGCCGACCGGCGGCATCGACGAATAAAGGAAACCGTCATGCAACTGCACATGCAATTCGACAAGCGCGAGTGGCTTGACCGCGCCAAGCGCATGTTTGCGGGCTTCGACAAACCGCTCGCGCTCATCGTGTTCCTGCTGCTGTGCGTCGGCATCGTGACGCTGTACAGCGCGAGTCTCGACGTGCCCGGCCGCGTGGAAGACCAGCTGCGCAACATCATGCTGACCTTCGGCCTGATGTGGGTGCTCGCCAACATCCCGCCGCAGACGCTGATGCGCTTTGCCGTGCCGCTCTATACGGTCGGCGTCGCGCTGCTGATCGCGGTTGCCACCTTCGGACTCACGCGCAAGGGCGCGAAACGCTGGCTCAATGTCGGCGTGGTGATCCAGCCGTCGGAGATCATGAAGATCGCGATGCCGCTGATGCTCGCCTGGTACTACCAGAAACGCGAGAGCAACATTCGCTGGTGGGACTACGTGGTCGGCTTCGTGATCCTGATGCTGCCGGTCGCCCTGATCGCCAAGCAGCCCGACCTCGGCACGGCCGTGCTCGTGTTCGCCGCGGGCGCGTTCGTCATCTATTTCGCGGGTCTCAGTTTCAAGCTGATCCTGCCGGTGCTCGCGGCGGGCGTCGTGGTGATCGCGTGCGTCGCGGTGTTCCAGGACCGCATCTGCCAGCCGGACGTCAATTGGCCGATGATGCACGACTACCAGAAGCACCGCATCTGCACGCTGCTCGATCCGACCTCCGACCCGCTCGGCAAGGGCTTCCACACTATTCAGGCGGTCATTGCCATCGGCTCGGGCGGCACGCTCGGCAAGGGCTGGCTGCAGGGTACGCAGGCGCACCTGGAGTTCATTCCCGAGAAGCACACGGACTTCATCTTCGCGGTGTTCTCCGAGGAGTTCGGGCTCGCGGGCGGGCTCGTGCTGCTGTTTCTCTACATGGCGCTGGTCGCGCGCGGGCTGTTCATCGCAGCGAACGGCGCGACCTTCTTCGGGCGCTTGCTGGCAGGATCGCTCACGCTCGCGTTCTTCACCTACGCGTTCGTGAACATCGGCATGGTGAGCGGGATTCTGCCCGTGGTCGGCGTGCCGCTGCCGTTCATGAGCTACGGCGGAACGGCGCTCGCGACGCTCGGCGTGGCGGTCGGACTGATCATGAGCGTTGCGCGGCAGAAGCGGCTGATGCAGAGCTAGTCCACACCGCGCCTTATTGCGGTTTCTGCTGTTCGAGTTCGGCGCTCAACTGCAGATACTTGAGCTTCGCGGCCGGATCGCCCTGCGCCGCCGCTGCCGCATAGTAGGCCCGGGCGACGTTCAGATTGCGTTCGACGCCATCGCCGCCGCGTTCATAGAATGATCCCGCCACATACTGCGCCGTCATGTCGCCGCCCTGCGCGGCCTTCTTGTACCAGGCGAACGCCTGCGTGTTGTCGCGCGCGGTGCCGCGGCCATCGAGAAACTGGTTGGCGAGCGCCAGTTCCGCCTGCACGTGCCCCTGATTCGCCGCGCGCAGGAACCAGCGATGCGCTTCCGCCGGATCCTTCTCGACGAACTGGCCATCGTCGTACATTTTGCCGTACACGTACTGCGCGTGCGTCATGTTGGCGTCCGCCGCGCGCCGCAGCCACTTCTTGCCTTCCGGCACATCCGCCGGGCCGCCTTCGCCGTTGAGCAGCATCATCGCGTAATTGAATTCGGCGAGACGGCTGCCTTTCTGCGCCGCGCGCCGGAATTCCGAACGCGCCGCCACGAGATTGCCGGCGTTGTAATCGGCGACGGCGTTCTGCGTGGCGAGATCGGTTGGCTTGGGCGCGGTGTCGGCATGCGCCCAAGCTGCCGCCAGCGACAGACTCATCGCCGCGATCACCCACGCCCGCGCGGTGTTCATGATCTCGCCTCCTGCAATGCCTGGCGCGTCGCCTTCAACAGCCACATCACGTCGGCGCCGATCGCCACCAGCTTGATGCCCGCCTGCGCGTACTGCTTCGCGCTGGCGGCATCCATCGCGAAGATGCCGCTCGCGATGCCCGCGCGCTGCGCCGCGTCGGCAATCTTCGTGATGGCGGCCTGCACGTCGGGATGCTTGCCGTCGCCGAGATGGCCGAGACTCGCCGCCAGATCCGCCGGCCCGATGAACAGACAGTCGACGCCCGGCGTCGCCGCGATCTCATCGACGGCTTCGAGCGCCGCCACCGATTCGATCTGCACGATGGTCACGATCTGCGCGTTGGCGGTGGTCACGTAGTCGCGGCGCATGCCGAAGGCCGCGGCGCGCACCGCGCCGGCGACGCCGCGCAGGCCGTCGAGCGCCGCCTCGGTCGGATATTGCGTGAGGCGCACGATACGCGCTGCCTCTTCCGCCGATTGCACGTTGGGGAACATCAACGTGCGCGCGCCGGCATCCAGCGCGCGCTTCACGAGCCAGCCTTCGCCGGAGGGCACGCGCACGATCGGCTCGCTTGGCAGATGCGCGGCGGCAATCGCGCGGAGTTGCGCGACCACGTCGACGCTATCGTTCGGCGAGTGCTCCATGTCGATGCAGAGCCAGTCGAAGCCCGCGTGCGCGAGCGCTTCGGCGGCATCGGCGCTGCCCAGCGACAGCCACAGGCCGAACAGGGGACCCGGCTCGGCGAGCCGCTGCTTGATGGGATTCGTGAAGGTGCTCATCGCGCGGCTCCCTCGTGGAGTGAGAGAGACGCCGCGCGCGGCCGCAGGGAGAAAAACGACGGAAGAAGTGACGGCATGCGTGCGCTCCGTGTCGTGTCGCCGTGGAGGGTGGCGACTTACCGGACGATCATACCGTGACACAAGCGCGGGCGTCGGACGTGCTTTCGCCCGCGACGGCCCGGCGTTTCAGCTGCGCTCGACGTCGGCCCAGCAGTTCGGCGTCTCGTACAGACGCAGGCGCTTCAGCTTCAGATTGACGCCGTAGTGCGCGTCGTAGACGTTCGCGAGGATGTCGAACGCGACGGCCGCCAGATTCTCGACGGTCGGAATGCGGTCCAGCACGACGGTCTTGTGATCCGTCAGCGTTTGCAGGAACTCCCGCACCTTGGTATCGCCCGAATAGACGATGAACGCATGGTCCCACTGATTGACGAGATGCTCCATCGCGAGCGCCTTGACGTCGGCGAAGTCCATCACCATGCCGCGATCCGGCGCGCCTTCCACGTCGACGAGATCGCCTTGCAGCGTGATTTCGAGCACGTAGCGATGGCCATGCAGATTACGGCACTGGCTGCGGTGATCGGGAATGCGGTGGCCCGCGTCGAATTCGAGTTTTCGGGTGATCGTCTGCACGGCGTTCAGGGGATGTTCAGGTATTTGTGGGTCTGCATCGACAGCCGCCACTTCGGATGACGCTTGCACCAGTCGATTGCCAGCTTCGTGTTGAGGTCGCGCGACGGGCCGTCCATCGGCTGGACGAGGAAGTACTCGAAGTCGAGCTTCTCATAGTCGGCCAGACGTTGGTTGTCTTGCGGCACCACGACCTTCAGTTCGTTGCCCTTCGTCACGACGAGCGGCGCGTCCGCCTTCGGGCTCACGCAAATCCAGTCGATGCTCTCCAGCACGGGCAAGGAACCGTTCGTTTCGATCGCCATCTCGAAGCCGGCTTCATGCAGCGCGTCGACGAAGGGCGCGTCGATCTGCAGCATCGGTTCGCCGCCGGTGCACACGACGAACTTGTGTTGCGCGCCTTCCGGCCACAGCGAGGCGATCTTCGCGACGAGGTCGGCGGGCGTGCGGTACTTGCCGCCATTCTCGCCGTCAGTGCCGACGAAGTCGGTGTCGCAAAACTGGCAGACGGCTTCCGCGCGATCTTCCTCGCGCCCCGACCACAGGTTGCAGCCCGCGAACCGGCAGAACACGGCCGGACGCCCGGCGTTGGCGCCTTCGCCCTGCAACGTGTAGAAGATTTCCTTGACCGCGTACGTCATGACTGCCCTGTGAACCTCGAATAGAAATCAGACTGGCGCTTCGGTGACCTGCTCGCCCGCGCGATACGCCTCGTAACCCCGCTTGCGCAGCTTGCATGCCGGACACTGGCCGCAGCCGAAGCCCCAGTCATGCAGTTCCGCGCGCTCGCCGACATAGCAGGTGTGCGTTTCCACGCGCACCAGTTCGACCAGCGCCTCGCCGCCGAGCGTTTCCGCGAGACGCCAGGTGTCGGCCTTGTCGAGCCACATGAGCGGTGTCTCCAACGCGTAACGCGTCTCCATGCCCAGATTGAGCGCGACTTGCAGCGCTTTCATGGTGTCGTCGCGGCAATCGGGATAGCCCGAGAAATCCGTCTCGCACATGCCGCCCACCAGCACCTTCAATCCACGCCGATACGCCAGCGCTGCCGCAATCGTCATGAACAGCAGATTGCGGCCCGGCACGAAGGTATTCGGCAGGCCGTTCGCGGTGGCCTCGATCTCGATCTCGCGCGTCATCGCGGTTTCGCTGATCGCGCCGAGCACCGAGAGATCGACCATGTGATCCTCACCGAGACGCTCGCTCCAGTGCGGGAATTCACGCGCGATCGCGGCGCGGAAACCGTCGCGGCATTCCAGTTCGACGCGATGCCGTTGCCCGTAATCGAAGCCCAGCGTTTCGACCGTTCTGTATCGTTCGAGCGCCCAGGCCAGGCACGTGGCCGAATCCTGGCCGCCCGAGAACAGCACGAGCGCACTGTCTTTAGCGTCTGTCCGAGTCACCGTGAAAACTCCGTACTCCGTGTATGAGAATGGCGTCGCGCGCCGTCAGGAAGTCGGAATGACCGGAATTCGCGATGAGCGGCACGGGCAGCGACGCCCCGCGCGTCCAGTATAGGCCGGCGACCTGCGCCCGGACCTGCACGCCCTTTTATGCCGTCGATAGCGGAACGGGAAAGCTCGCGTTGCGCCGCGCGATGCACGGCGCGACCGGTTCGGAGCGTCGAAAAGAAAAAGACTTGCGGGTCCGAGGACGAGGCAAGTCCTTAATTCGGCGCGAATTTTAGCATGGGAGGCGAGGATTCGCCGAGCTGGGCGCGGGGGCCGGATAAAGCGACTGCGAAGCAACCGCGCAAGATCCGATCAACGATGATCTGGCGACACGCCACAAAGAAAAAGCCCGAGAGCGTTGAGACTCTCGGGCTTTTAGCATTCTGGTGGCCTGGGTCGGAATCGAACCAACGACACGCGGATTTTCAATCCGCTGCTCTACCAACTGAGCTACCGGGCCAACGAAGAGGTGAAACTATAGCAGGATCCAACACACGCCTCAAGCCCCCGACGCAAATTTTGCTCGCTGCGGTGCGAAGAGGCGTTGGAATGAACGGCGCACGCGACGAAGTCAGCGGAATCAGACTTCGTTCTTGTTCTTGCCGAGATCCACGCCCAGTTGCTTGAGCTTGCGATACAAGTGCGTGCGTTCCAGTCCGGTCTTCTCCGCGACGCGCGTCATGCTGCCGTTCTCGCGTGCGAGGTGATATTCGAAGTAGGCGCGTTCGAAGGCATCGCGGGCATCGCGCAACGGAATGTCGAACGAAATGGACGCCGTCTGTCCCGTCTGCCCTTGCGCCGCGCCCGCTGCCGCCTCGCTCGACAGACCCGCGCCCGAGGCGCTCGGCAGCGCGGCGGCCACCGGCACGCCCGCTGCGCCCGCGCTCGCCGGCGGCTTCGCCGGGATGGCTGCGGGCGAAGGCGCCGTGCCGTGAGCCAGACCCTGCTCGACCGCCTTCAGCAGCTTCTGCAGCGCGATCGGTTTCTCCAGGAAATTGAGCGCGCCGATCTTCGTCGCCTCGACCGCCGTGTCGATGGTCGCGTGACCCGACATCATGATCACCGGCATCGTGAGCTTGCCCTGCGCGGCCCACTCCTTGAGCAGGGTGACGCCGTCGGTATCGGGCATCCAGATGTCGAGCAGCACGAGATCGGGCCTCTGTTGCAGACGGTAGTCGCGCGCGTGCTGCGCGTTTTCCGCCACGTCCACGACATGGCCCTCGTCGCTCAGGATCTCCGAAAGCAGTTCCCGGATCCCCATTTCATCGTCTACCACCAGGATGGTTGCCATTTACGCTGCCCTTGTCTGCACTGTTGCTTTTGTCGTTCCGTGACTCGCCGCCGCACCGCCGCCCGAGGCCGTGGCGCCGGGCGCCGCGGTATCGTCCGCCAGCTGTAGAAACAGGATCGATATCTGCGCGCCTTCAACCACATCCGCCGCCTTCGAGCGGTTGCGTATGTCGATGCGCGCGCCGTGCTCATCGACGATCTTCTTCACCGTTGCAAGTCCCAGGCCCGTGCCTTTCGCCTTCGTTGTGACGTAAGGCTCGAACGCGCGCGACAGAATCCGCGCCGGAAAACCCGGACCGTTGTCCGATACCGTCAGCCGGACCGCGACACGCGCGTGTCCGGAGGCATCGGGCTCGCCATATTCTACTGTTCTCGTTTCCAGCAGCACGCGCGGCTCCGCGACGTCCGCCACCGCATCCTGTGCGTTCTGCAACAGGTTGTGAATCACCTGGCGGATCTGCGTGGCATCGCCACGGATGACCGGCAGCTTCGTGAGGTCGACCTTTATCGGCGTCTTGCCGTCTTCGATGCCATACAGGGTCAGCACTTCGGCGACGAGTTCGTTCAGTTGCAGGTTGCCGAGCACCGCGGGCGGCGTACGCGCGTATTCGCGGAAATCGTCGACCATCTGCTTCATCGCCTGCACCTGATTAACGATGGTGGTTGACGCGCGCTTCAGCACCTCGGCATCCGGCTGCGAGAGCTTGTCGGCGAGCTTCATCTGCAGGCGCTCGGCCGACAGCTGAATGGGCGTGAGCGGGTTCTTGATTTCGTGTGCGAGCCGTCGCGCGACTTCGCCCCACGCCACCGAACGCTGCGCGGAAATCACGTCGGAGATGTCATCGAACACGACCACGTAGCCGGTGGTTTCCGCGTCCTCGGAATCGCCTTCGCTCACCCCCAGCAACTGCGTGCCGCGCACCAGCAGCGTGAGCGGATCGTTCTCGCCCGGCACCGTCACCGCCACCTGCTGCTGCCAGTGGCCACGGTCGCCGATCCGATGATCGCTGCCGCCCGCGGCCGCATCGCGTTCGGCGAACGCCTTCCTGACCATCGCGCCGAATTCGGCAAGCACGCCGATCTGGTCGAGCGGATGGTTCAGCAGCGCGCCGAACTGCTGGCGGAAGATGCGCTCCGCGCCGCGATTCACGGTAGTGAGACGGAACTGGCGGTCGAACACGAATACGCCCGCCGTCAGGTTCGCGAGGATACTCTCCAGATAGGCCTTCGAATGCTCCAGCGCAATGCGATTGTTTTCGACCGCCGCGCGCGCCTCGGACAGCTGGCGCGTCATCGCGTTGAAGGATTGCGTGAGGAAGCCGAGTTCGTCGCGCGAATTGATTTCACGCTTCGGCGTGTAGTCGCCTTCCGCGACCTCCTTCGTGCCCTGCGCCAGCAGGAACAGCGGCCGCGCGAGCTGATTGCCTAGCGCGAGCGCCAGCATCATCGCAATGAAGGTGGCGAGGAACAACGCGAGCGTCAGCGTGCCGATATACATCTTGCGCAGGCCGGTGCGCCCGAGGCGCTTCTCCTGATACTCGCGATACGCCCGCTGCACGGCATCCGCGTTGCGCGCGAGCTCCTGACTCACGGGCTGCTCGATCTGCAGGAAGCGGTCGACGTGCTGGAATTCCGTGGTGGTGGACGGGTCGGGAATCTTCGTAACCACCCGCAGCCGCAGTGCGCCCTTCGGCCCGTTCGAGGTTGGATCGCCGTCGATCTCGCCTTCAATCGCGCCATACGGATGATCCTGCGCCTGCTTGAGCATCGTGCCGGTGGGCTCGTTGGCGGGCAGCAGCGCGTAGTAGTTGCCGGACGCCTGCGCGACCGTGCGCAGACCCGGCACGCGCGACGAGCCGCCGTTCACCGAGAGGTCTTCGCGGTTGTACTGGTCGCGCGGACGTTCGAACACCACGGCGTCCTGCACGCCGTACTGGTCGCGCAGACGCAGCAGCGCGAGCGTGAGGCTCGACGGGTCGGCGCTGGCGAGCTGGTCGCTCATCTGACGGCCGCGGTTCTTGAAGTCAGCGAGCGAGGTTTCGAGCATGCCGCGCCCGAGCGTCAGACCCGACGTGAGCGCGGTTTCCACGTTCACGTCGAACCACGACTCGATGCTGCGCGAGACGAACTGATACGAAACCACGTAGATGATCGCGCCCGGCACCACGCCGACGAGCGCGAAGATGAACGCGAGCTTGGCCAGCAGCCGCGTGCCGAAGCGCCCCTGTCTCACCCGCGTCACGATGATGATGAACAGGCTGATGACGATCAGCATGAAGACGACTGCCACCGCGACGTTGGCCGCGTAGAGCCAGCCGTAATAGCGGTCGAAGAACTCCGTGTTCGCGCTCGCGAGCGCGAGCATCACGAGCAGGAGCACTGCCGTGACCGCCACCGTGGAGACCAGCAAGCGGACGACGAAACTCTTCATGTCCGTGCGGCCGCGTCGAAATCTATTTCGCACGTTCTGCCGCCGTAAAAGTGAAACGCTTCCAGTCGGAAGCGAGGTTCCAGTCGCGGTTGTTCACCGCGTCGATCTGGAACGGCTTGGGCATCAGCGCGATGTCGAGTTGCATGCGCACCGATGCGGTATACGTTTGGCCGCCCTGCACCTGATTGCGGTCGATCACATGCCACGAAGTGACATGCTTGATGACCGCGAGCGCTTCGTCCAGTGAGGCGAAACGCAACTGCAAGCCGCCTGTGGATACGCGATATTCGTTGGTCAGCGGCTGATAGGACAGGCGAATGCTTTGCGAGACATTGACCGGCTCTTCGTCGAACCAGTACCAGCGCGGCCGCGACAGATTGAAGTCGATCGTGAAGTAGAGCGGGACGCTGCGGTTCACGGCTTCTTCGAGGCTGCTGTTGAGGTCGAAGTCGAAATGCGCGTCGAGGCTCCAGCCGTTGCTGTCCGCCTGCAGCGACGCGCGCTGCACGCCGATGGTTTCGGCGTGGGCGGCATTGGGCGCGGCGAAACTCAGCCAGAGCGCCAGCGCAGTCCAGATGACGGCCGCGAGCCTGAGCGGAAGGAAGCGTTTGATCGTCACCGTTTCTGAAAGCGCGCGTAGAAGAATCCGTCGTGATCCGCGATGGCCGCCGCGTGCCGACCGGACGATGAACCGGCGCCTGGCGCCTCGACCGGAACAGAGCCTGCGAGATTTGTACCGTCCGGTAAACCGTGCGCCGCGCCCGCGCCTGCGTGCGCCGCAGTCGGCAGCAATTGCCCCGGCGCGTCCAATCGTACCGCATCTTCATGGACCGTTCCAAACCAGCGGGCCTGCTCCTCGCCTTCCTCGGGAAAGATCGAGCACGTCACGTAGAGCAGCTCGCCGCCCTTCGCCAGCAACGGCCACAGCGCGGACAGGATGCGCCGCTGCTCGGCGACGAGCGCGGCAATGTCCGACTCGCGCCGCAGCCAGCGAATGTCCGGATGACGACGCACGATCCCCGAGGCCGAACAGGGCACGTCGGCGAGGATGCGATCGAATGGCTTGCCGTCGAACCAGTGCGCGGGGTCGCCGGCGTCGCCGGTCTGGATGTGCGCTTCGAGTTTCAGGCGCGCGAGATTCTGTGCGATGCGGGTGGCGCGCTCGGCGTCGCTCTCCAGCGCGATCAGCTCGACGTTCGCCAGTTCGAGAACGTGACCGGTCTTGCCGCCGGGCGCCGCGCAGGCGTCGAGCACACGCATGCCGTCCTGCACGCCGAGCAGTTGCGCGGCGACTTGCGCGCCCGCGTCCTGCACCGAGACGACGCCTTCGTCAAAGCCGGGAATGCGGTCCACGGCCAGCGGCGTTCTCAGCCGCACCGCGTGCGTGCCGACGACGTCGGCTTCGATATGGGCTTCATGCAGGCGCGCCAGGTACGCTTCGACGCTCGCCCGGCGCGCGTTCACGCGCAAGGTCAGCGGCCCCTGATGATTGCCTGCTTCGAGAATGCGCTCCCAGGCCTCCGGCTGGCCGCGCTTCACCGCGTCGATCCACCACTGCGGATAGTTCCAGCGCACGACGGGTTGCGTGCGAGCTTCGTCGATCAACGCGTCGCGCTCGCGCAGGAAAGCGCGCAACACCGCGTTCACCAAGCCCTTCGCGAACGCGAATTCGCGGCGCGCCGCGATCGCGCCCACCGCTTGATCCACCACGGTGAATGGCGCGTAGGCGGCGTGGGCTTCGTCATCGGCGAGCAGGGTGAATGCGCAACTCAGCACGTTGCCGACGTGCGGCGGCGGCGCTTTCTTCACGAGCTTGCGCAACAGGGCATCGGCGAGAGCGAGGCGGCGCATCGTGCGATACGCGATGTCCTGCACCGCGCCGCGCGCGCTCGCCTGCCTCGATGCCGCGATGACCGTCTGCAACGCCGCCGGCAGCGACGAGCCAGCACGCACCGCGCCGACGGCCTGCGCCGCGCAATCGAGCGCGAACCCGAGTGAATCGGGCGCGAGGCGAAGCGCGCTCAGGCGTGAGTGCGCGGCGGCGGGCCGGCGGGAAGGCTGTTCGGTCATGAGGAAACGGAAACGGTCGGACGACAAGCGGACGGCTTGCGTGGAACGGGGATTGTAACGTGCAGGATTCGCGAGCCCGGACATGCGGCGGCGAGGCGCGTCCCGCGCGCAAAAAAAAGCCGTTCCGCTACCTCCGGAACGGCCTTCGTCACACGCCTGGAAGCGTCAGAAGCGGCCCGTGCGCGCCATTTCCATCAGCCGCGCGACGCGCTCTTCAGTGGCCGGGTGCGTCGAGAACAAGTTGGCGATGCCGCCGCCCGAGAGCGGATTCATGATCATCATCTGCGCGGTGGCCGGATGCGCTTCCGCCGTCGGGAACGGCACGCCGGACGCATAGGCGTGGATCTTCTCGAGCGCGCTCGCAAGCGACTGCGGATCGCCGGAAATCTCCGCGCCGCCGCGATCCGCTTCGAATTCGCGCGCCCGCGAAATCGCCATCTGGATCATGGCGCCCGCGATCGGCGCGAGGATCGCCACCAAAATGCTCGCTATGGGATTCGACGGCCGGCCTTCCGAATCGCGTCCGCCGAAGAACATCGCGAAGTTCGCGAGCGCCGAGATGGCGCCGGCCATGGTGGCCGAGATCGTCGAGATCAGGATGTCGCGGTGCTTCACGTGCGCCAATTCGTGCGCCATCACGCCGCGCATTTCACGCTCGGACAGCACGCGCAGAATGCCCGTGGTCGCCGCTACGGCCGCGTGCTCCGGATTGCGGCCCGTGGCGAACGCATTCGGCGCGTCTTCGTTGATCAGGTAGACGCGCGGCATCGGCAACTGCGCCCGCGTGGCCAGCTCCCGCACCATGCGATAGAACTGCGGCGCGGTCGTCTCGTCCACTTCCTGCGCGTTATACATGCGCAGGACCATCTTGTCCGAGAACCAGTACGAAAAGAAATTCATGCCCAGCGCGATGAGCAGCGCGAGCATCATGCCCTTCGACCCGCCGATCACGCCGCCGATCACGGCGAAGAGGGCCGTGATCGCAGCCATCAGCATCGCGGTTTTGACCCAGTTGAACATATGCGGAACTCCTCTCCCTATGTACGGTGCGCGCGAGGCGCGGTGCTCCCGGCCCATGCGACCGGAACAATGATTGTAAGCAAAATGTTAGATAGGGGTGTCCGTCGATAATTCAATTGGCCGGACGCGATTTATCGATGCGACGTCGCGAGCTTGATGCCCAGCCCGACAAAGGCGCCGCCGACCGTGCGGTCGAGCCATTTGCGCACGCCTGTCTTGCCTGCGAAGCGTTCGGTCACGCTGCCCGCAATCCACGCAACGAAGCTGTTCCAGACCGTGCTCATGGCAATGAAGACCATGCCGAGCGTCAGGAAGGCGAGCGTCTTGTGCTGACTATCGGCCGCGACGAATTGCGGGAAGAACGATACGAAGAACAGCACGACCTTCGGATTCAGCACATTGGTGATGAAACCTTGCGCGAACAGCCGGTGCAGCGGTTTGGGCGCGGCCTTTTCGGATGCTTGCGGGTCGTGGGATGCGGCCGCGTCCTCATGCTTCGCGAACAGCAAACGGACGCCGAGATAAATCAGATAAATCGCGCCGGCAATCTTGACGACCGTGAAGGCCGTTGCCGATGCCGCGAGAATCGCCGTCAAGCCGAACGCGGTGGCGAGCGTATGCACGATGCAACCCGCGGAAATGCCGAGCGCCGACACGACGCCCGCGCCACGCCCCTGCGCGACGCTTCGCCCGACGATATAGGCCGTGTCGGGACCCGGCGTGACGTTCAGCAGGAAAACAGCAATGAGGAAGAAGGTGAAACCGGTAATGCCGAGCATCGGGAACTCCAGACTGACAGACGCGTGTTGACAGCTTCTTATTTTAGCGCCGCGCCTGTTTGCACGTTCTTCAGATCAGCGTGAAACGCTGCCCTTTCACCAGCGGTGCGCCGGCAAGAAACTCGCGCACGGGCAGACGCTTGCCGCCCGGTTTTTGCAGTTGCGTGAGCTTGAGCGCCCCGCTGCCGCACGTCACGACGATGCCGTCCGGACCGATCTCCGCGATCGTGCCGGCGTTGCCCTGAGACGCGGCAGACTCGACTGGCTGGGCCGCCCAGATCTTGATCGCCGCGCCGTCCAGTGTGCCGAACGCGCCGGGGAAGGGATCGAGCGCGCGGATCTGGCGTCCGAGTTCCTGCGCGGAGCGTCGCCAGTCGAGCGCCGCTTCGTTCTTGGCGATCTTTTCGGCATACGTGATGCCTTCTTCCGGCTGAGGCGTGGACGGCAGCGCGCCGTCGCGTTCCAGGTCGCGCAGCGCGGCCACGATCAACTCCGCGCCCATCTGCGCGAGCCGGTCGTGCAGCGACGCGGTGGAATCGTCGGGACGAATGGCCGTGCGCCCTTCGCGGATCATCGCGCCCGTGTCGAGGCCGGCGTCCATCTGCATCAGCGTGATGCCGGTTTCGGCGTCGCCCGCCTCGATGGCCCGGTGGATCGGCGCGGCGCCCCGCCAGCGCGGCAGCAGCGACGCGTGAATGTTGATGGCGCCGCGCGGCGCAATGTCGAGCACTTCCTGCGGCAGGATCAGCCCATAGGCGGCGACCACCATCACGTCATGCGGCGTGGCCTTCAACAGATCGATGGCTTCGGCGGCTTCCTGCGGATACTTGCCCGCGCGGCGCAGCGAGGTGGGTTGCGCGACGGCCAAACCGTGCTCGACGGCAAAGCGCTTGACCGGACTGGCCGTCAGCTTCATGCCGCGTCCCGCTGGCCGGTCCGGCTGCGTCAGGACCAGAGGCACCGAAAAGCCCGCCGCGTGAATGGCCGCCAGCGCGGCGGAAGCGAATTCGGGTGTACCGGCGAAAACCACACGCAGCGACTGGCTCATGACTTACAGCGCCTTTTCCAGCTTTTTCATCTTGCCGCGAATACGGGTCTGCTTGAGCGTGGACAGGTATTCGACAAACACGTGACCCGCCAGATGATCCATTTCGTGCTGGATGCACACGGCAAGGAGCTCCTCGCAATCGAGTTCGAAGGTTTCGCCCTTTTCGTTGAGCGCCTTCACGCGGACCTTGTCCGGCCGCTCCACGAAGTCATAGATGCCCGGCACCGACAGACACCCTTCTTCCCACTCTTTCTTGCCCTCGCTCGACCAGACGATTTCCGGATTGATGAAGACCATCAGTTCGTCATGCGCGTCCGAGGTGTCGATCACGATCACGCGCTCATGCACGTCCACCTGGGTTGCAGCGAGGCCGACGCCCGGTGCGGCATACATGGTTTCGGCCATGTCGGCGACGAGCTTGCGGATGCGGTCGTCCACGACGGCGACGGGCTTCGCCACCTTGTTCAGACGCTTGTCCGGGTAGTTGAGTATCTTGAGCAGAGCCATGATTCGGATTGTCTACGCGCGCCGCGACGCGTGTAAATCGGCCATTCGGCCAGGTTGCGGGGAAGGAGCGGCTTGCCAAAAAATATGCGGGTGAATCCGCTGGATTCAACGCCGCCGGCAAGCGGCCCGTACGCGTCGCATCAGGCCTGAGCGCGAGGCCGGGCGACGTTTCTCAATGTCTTTCGGATCAAAAATCTTAACATGACGACCGTCGCCCCGCCGACCGGAGCCAGCGCCTCTCCGCCCGCCGCAGAAGAACTCCGCGCCTGGCTGCGGCTCGCCCATGCTCGCGGATTGCGGCCACTCCCATTGCGCCAGTTGCTGGCGGCCTTCGGCGGACCGTGCGAAGTGCTGGCGGAGAGCTTTGCGTCGCTCGCGCGAATCGCCGGCCCGGGCGCCGCAGAAGCCGTGCTGGCGCCGGCCGCCGAGATCGAAGGGACATCGTTCGGCCACTATATTGAAGGAGCGCTCGCGTGGGCGTCCGAGCCGGGCAACCGCATCCTGACGCTCGCCGACAGCGACTACCCGCAAGCCCTGCTCAACATGCCCGATCCGCCCGCGCTGCTGTACGCAAAAGGCCGGCTCGAGCGGCTGCAGGCACGCGCGGTTGCCATCGTCGGCAGCCGGCACGCCACGCCACAGGGACTCGAGGACGCGCGGCGGTTCGCACTCGCGCTGTCGGGCGCGGGGCTCGCCGTGGTGTCCGGCCTGGCGCTCGGGATCGACGCCGCCGCGCATCGCGGGGCGCTGGCGAGCGCTGCCGGCACCATCGCCGTGATCGGCACGGGCGCGGACCTCGTCTATCCGTCCGCGCATCGCGCGCTCGCGCATGAAATCGCCCGGGAAGGCGCCATCCTGTCCGAATGGCCGCTCGGCACGCCCGCGCGGTCCGCCAACTTCCCGCAACGCAACCGGTTGATTGCGGGCCTGTCGGGCGGCGTGCTGATCGTCGAGGCCGCGATGCGCTCCGGCTCGCTCATCACGGCCCGCCTTGCCAACGAAATGGGGCGCGACGTCTTCGCGCTTCCCGGGTCCATTCATGCGCCGCTGGCTCAGGGTTGTCATCGGCTGATCAAACAAGGAGCCAAGCTCGTGGAAACGCCGGAGGAGATCCTCGAGGAATTCGGCTTTCCGGCTCCGGCTACCGCCGCCGCTGGCCGCAGTACGGCATCGCGGCCGGTCAGCGCATCGTGGGCCTCCGCGCGCTTGCCCTCGGAGAACGAGCTCGGCGAGCAGGCCGCGCGCGTGCTCGCCGCCCTCGGCCACGCACCGGCGACCCTTGAAATACTCGCCGCGCGCACCCAGTTCGACGGCGCGGCGCTGCAAGGTACGTTGCTGCAACTCGAAATGAGCGGCCGCGTGACGCCGCTGCCGGGCGGCCGTTACACGGCGGTGGAGCGGCCATAACGTGCCAGCAGGTCACGCCGCTGCCGGGCGCTGGCTATTCGGCCGTGAAGCGACCTTAACGCGGCGTCATGCTACATTCGCGAAAAAAATGTACCGCCCCCGCCGTCGAACAAGAGGATTTCGTTGAAACCATGCCCGCGCTGAATCTCGATACCGATGCCGAGCGCATCGCTGAGCGCATCGCCGAGCCCGGCACGCTGTTCGTCGCCTGCCTGTGCGCCGAATGGTGCGGCACGTGCCGCGAATATCTCGATGGTTTCAATGCGCTGGCCGACACACATCCCGATATCTGTTTCGCATGGATCGACATTGAAAATCATGCCGATCTCCTCGACGACCTCGACGTGGAAAATTTTCCGACGATTCTGATCGAGGACTCGGTCACAACCCGTTTCTTCGGCACCGTGCTACCGCAAGCGTCAATCGTCCAGCGCCTGCTGACCGACCTCACCGCGCTGCCCAATATGGCCGGCGCGCCCAAGTTGCGGCCCATCCTTGCCATGGCGTGACCGTCGCCCCTCTGCATCGGGACGGAGCGCGAATGTGTAGAAGTGCCCAAAAAAGGGACAGGAAACGGACAAAAGGCGGGCACGAATTGCGCGCAGCGCCATGTTCAATTCACCTTTTCGGGCAGCCGAGCGCAACGCCGCCCTCGCGCTTCGACGCCCACCGCCCAAAGCCTGTGCTATAAAGCGGTCGTTGAAGCAGCCCAAACTGGGCCGCTGCCAGTTACCAAATTTATTGAGTCATGTCCAAAGCCCTGATCATCGCTGAGAAGCCCTCCGTCGCGAACGACATCGCGCGGGCGCTGGGCGGCTTCACCAAGCATGACGAGTACTACGAGAGCGACGACTACGTGCTCTCGTCGGCCGTCGGCCACTTGCTGGAGATCGCTGCGCCCGAGGAATACGACGTCAAGCGCGGCAAGTGGAGCTTTGCCAATCTGCCGGTCATTCCGCCGCATTTCGACCTGAATCCGATCGCGAAAAGCGAGTCGCGCCTCAAAGTGCTGACCAAGCTGATGAAGCGCAAGGACGTCGACCGCCTCATCAATGCATGTGACGCGGGGCGCGAGGGCGAACTGATCTTCCGCCTGATCGCGCAGCATGCGAAGGCGAAGCATCCGGTCCAGCGGCTCTGGCTGCAATCGATGACGCCCGCCGCGATCCGCGACGGCTTCGCGCACCTGCGCAGCGACGCCGACATGCAACCGCTCGCCGACGCCGCCCGCTGCCGTTCCGAAGCCGACTGGCTGGTCGGCATCAACGGCACGCGCGCGATGACCGCATTCAACAGCAAGGGCGGCGGTTTCTTCCTGACCACAGTCGGACGCGTTCAGACGCCAACGTTGTCGATCGTCGTCGAACGTGAAGAGAAAATCCGCCGCTTCGTGCCGCGCGACTATTGGGAAGTGCGCGCCGAATTCATCGCCGCGAAGGGCCTGTATGAAGGCCGCTGGTTCGACCCGAAGTTCAAGCGCGTCGAGAACGATCCCGAGCAGCGCGATTCGCGCCTGTGGAGCCTCGCGGCCGCGGAATCGGTCGTGGCGGCCTGCCGTGGCAAGACCGGCATCGTCACGGAAGAATCGAAGCCGTCCACGCAGATGTCGCCGCTGCTCTTCGACCTGACGAGCTTGCAGCGCGAAGCTAACGGCCGCTTCGGCTTCTCGGCGAAGAACACGCTCGGTCTCGCGCAGGCGCTGTACGAAAAGCACAAGGTCCTCACCTACCCGCGTACCGATGCACGCGCGCTGCCCGAGGACTACCTGAGCACGGTCAAGGACACCATGACCATGCTCAAGGACAGCAATAACTATCTGCCGTTTGCCAAGCAGGTGCTCGACAAGGGCTGGGTGAAGCCGAACAAGCGCATCTTCGACAACTCGAAGATCAGCGATCACTTCGCCATCATCCCGACGCTCCAGGCCCCGAAGGCGCTGTCCGAGCCGGAGCAGAAGCTGTACGACCTGGTGGTCAAGCGCTTCCTGGCGGTGTTTTTCCCGGCGGCGGAATTCCTCGTGACGACACGCATCACCGAGGTCGCCGGGCATCACTTCAAGACCGAAGGCAAGGTGCTCGTCGAGCCGGGCTGGCTGCAGATCTATGGCCGTGAAGCCGCGGGCGAAGACGGCAATCTCGTGCCGGTGCAGAAGGACGAGAAAGTCGATGTCGAGAAGGTCGCCGCTCACGGCCTCGTGACCAAGCCGCCGGCGCGCTATAACGAGGCTTCGCTGCTCTCGGCCATGGAAGGCGCGGGCAAGCTCGTCGAGGACGAGGAACTGCGCGACGCGATGGCCGCCAAGGGTCTCGGCACGCCGGCGACGCGCGCGGCGATCATCGAAGGCCTGCTCGGCGAAAAGTACATGGTGCGCGAAGGCCGCGAACTGATTCCGACCGCCAAGGCGTTCCAGTTGATGACGCTCTTGCGCGGTCTCGGCGTCGAGGAACTCACCGCACCCGAGCTGACGGGTCAGTGGGAGCACAAGCTCTCGCAGATGGAACGCGGCAACCTGCATCGCGACGCCTTCATGCAGGAAATCGCGCGCATGACGCAGACCATCGTCAAGCGGGCGAAAGAATACGATTCCGACACCATCCCCGGCGATTACGCGACGCTCGAAACGCCCTGCCCGCATTGCGGCTCGCAGGTGAAGGAGAACTATCGCCGCTTCGCCTGCACCCAGTGCGAGTTTTCGATCTCGAAGATTCCGGGCGGCCGGCAGTTCGAGATCCCGGAAGTCGAGGAGTTGCTGCGCGAGAAGACCATTGGGCCGCTGTCGGGTTTCCGCAGCAAGATGGGCCGGCCGTTCTCGGCCATTCTCAAGCTCGCGCTCGACGACGAGATCAAGAACTACAAGCTCGAATTCGACTTCGGCCAGGACAGCGGCGGCGAAGACGGCGAACCGCCCGATTTCTCCGAGCAGACGCCGGTCGGCGCCTGTCCGAAGTGTCAGTCACGCGTGTTCGAGCACGGCATGAGCTACGTCTGCGAGAACTCGGTCGCGAATCCGAAGACTTGCGACTTCCGGTCGGGCAAGGTCATCCTGCAACAGGAAATCGCGCGAGAGCAGATGCAGAAGTTGCTCGGCGAAGGGCGCACGGACCTGCTGACGGGGTTCAAGTCGTCGCGCACCGGGCGTAACTTCAAGGCGTTTCTCGTCAAGCAGCCGGACGGCAAGATCGGCTTCGAGTTCGAGAAGAAGGAAGGCAAGCCGGCGGCGAAATCGGCGGCGGCCAAGCGCGGCGCGGCTCAAGCCGAGGCGCAAGCGGACAGCGGCGACGACGCGGGCGACAACGATGTCGCCATAGCCGCCAAGACCACGCGCGCCAAGCCTGCCGCTGCCAAGAAGGCGCCTGCGAAGAAAGCTGCCGCAAAGAAGGCCGCGGCGCGCAAGACGAGCTGAGCGCATTTCAGTTGCCTGTGGCCGGTAGCCGGCGGTTCCGCCGGCTCCAACGCGCTCCGCGAAGAAGACCACGGCGCAGACGAGCTGAGCGCCTTCCGGCTGCTCAGCCGGCGATTCGGTCGGTTCCAAACAAAAACCCCCGCGAAGCGTCTTCGCGGGGGTTTTGCTTTTTCATCTGCGCCGGGCGCGAGCCTTTCAGAACGGCGATGCCGCCGGCACGCGCCCACGCGTCCGTGAGGGCTTCGCGAGCTTCGGCCCCAGTTCGCCATCGATCGGGCGCGAACGCGGCGGGGGGACCGGTTCGTCGTCGGCGTGCTCGTAGTGCGACTGAGCGGCAGGCGCGACCGGCTGGCCACGACCATCGCGAATCCATTGCTCGCCGAGCTGGTGATTCGGCGTCTGGCTGAAATGCTCGACCAGATGGTCGATGAAAGTGCGCACCTTCGCCGGCAAGTGACGGCGGCTCGGATACGCGACGTTGATCTCGACCTGCGGCAATTGATGGTCGCCAAGCAGACGCACGAGCTGGCCGCGGGTCGTATCGGTGCCGATCAGATAGCTCGGCAGGATCGCGATGCCCATGCCGAGCAGGGCGAACTGCCTCAGCATCTCGGTGTTGTTCGCGATGATCACGTTCTGCGGCCGCACGCGCACTTCGCCTTCCGGACCCGTAAACACGCGCTCGTCGCCCCAGTATTCCGACGGCAGGCTCAGGCAAGGATGCTCAAGCAGATGCTCGGGGCGCGTCGGCGTACCGTGTTTCTCCAGGTACGCGGGCGTCGCGCAGACGGTCATGCAACCCGTCGTCAGGCGCCGCGTGACGACGCTCGCGCTCTTCACCTGCCGCGCGATGACGATGCCGACATCGAAACCTTCCTCGACCAGATCGACCTGACGGTCCACCAGCGTCACATCCGGAATCACCTTCGGATAGCGCTGCGCGTAGGTCTGCAACACCGGCGCGAGATTGTGCAAGCCGAAGACCACCGGCGCGACGATCCGCAGCGAACCCAGCGGTTCGTGATTGCGCGCCACCACCATTTGTTCGACGTCTTCGAGCTCGTCGAGAATTTGCCGCGCCCGCTCCAGATAAACCTGACCGGACTCGGTGAGCGAGAGACTGCGCGTCGTGCGATTCAACAGACGCGTGCCAAGGCGACCTTCGAGGTCCGCAACGTGACGCGTCGCGACTGCATTGGAGATGTCCATCGCGCTCGCGGCCCGGGCGAAACTCCCCAGGTCGGCAACACGGACGAACACTCTCATCGACTGCAAATGATCCATAAGACAACTCCTGCCGCCATGCGGCTTGAATTCTGCTGCAACGCAATTCAGGATTATCCTAGGACTGGGCGTTTCGTGCAGAAGTTGCCGGGAAACAGGAAAAAGTCGAAAAAAAACGGTCGGCGGGGCGTGTTACGCAGATGAAAGATCACCGATTGTTGCGGATCGCACAACGCTTGATCGGCTGTATTCCTGTAAGCGGAATTTTGTCCAGGCTGGCGGGGCGGTTTTTGACGGTGTAGATGCGCAGAAAACGGGCCCGGTGCGATGGGCCCGATATTGGGGATTGATTTGATCGGTGTTACCAATCCGGCATGCAACCTTGCCGAATCGTCCCGCCGATCAAGCCGACTCAGGCCGCCAGACGCTTTTCCATTCCAGCCTTGGCTTCCGGCAACGCGCCCGGAAGACCTTCCTGCAACTTCGTGAAAAGCTCGTCGTGCAGCGCGAGTTCGTCGCGCCAAGCCGTGTCATTGACGGAAATGACCTGTTCGAACTGCTCGCGCGAGAAACCGAGCGCACCCCAGTCGATGTCCTCGTAGCGCGGCGAAATGCCGAACGCATGCTCCTCGCCCTGCGACGTGCCTTCGATCCGGCCGATCATCCAGTTCAGCACGCGCATGTTCTCGCCGAAGCCCGGCCACACGAACTTGCCGTCGTCACCCTTGCGGAACCAGTTCACGCAGAAGAACTTCGGCACTTTCGCGTTCATCGCGTCCAGGCGCTCGCCCATCTTGAGCCAGTGCCCGAAATAGTCCGCCATGTTGTAGCCGCAGAACGGCAGCATCGCGAACGGGTCGCGGCGCACGACGCCCTGTTGGCCCGCGGCGGCGGCCGTGGTTTCGGAGCCCATCGTCGCGGCCATGTAGACGCCTTCGTTCCAGTCGCGTGCTTCCGTCACCAGCGGCACCGTATTGGAGCGGCGGCCGCCGAAGATGAACGCGTCGATCGGCACGCCGGCCGGATTCTCCCAGTCCGCGTCGATCGACGGACACTGTGACGCCGGCGCCGTGAAACGCGCGTTCGGATGCGCCGCCTTCGCCCCCGTTTCCTTGGCGGTCGCAGGCGTCCAGTCGCGGCCCTGCCAGTCGATCAGATGCGCGGGCGGCGTATCCGTCATGCCTTCCCACCAGACGTCGCCGTCATCGGTGAGCGCGACGTTCGTGAAGATCACGTTTTCCTTCAGCGTGGCCATTGCGTTGAAGTTGGTCTTCTCGCTCGTGCCCGGCGCGACGCCGAAATAGCCTGCTTCCGGATTGATCGCGTACAGGCGGCCGTCGCGGCCCGGCTTGATCCACGCGATGTCGTCGCCGATGGTCGTCACCTTCCAGCCGTTCAGGTCGCTCGGCGGAATCAGCATCGCGAAGTTGGTCTTGCCGCACGCCGATGGAAACGCCGCCGCGACGTGATACTTGCGCCCTTGCGGCGACGTCACGCCAAGGATCAGCATGTGTTCGGCGAGCCAGCCTTCGTCGCGGCCCATCGTCGAGGCGATGCGCAGCGCGAAGCACTTCTTGCCCAGCAGCGCATTGCCGCCGTAGCCCGAACCGAAGCTCCAGATCTCGCGCGTTTCCGGAAAGTGGACGATGTACTTCGTATCGTTGCACGGCCAGGGCACATCCTTGCGGCCGTCCGCCAGCGGCGCGCCTACCGAATGCACGCACGGCACGAACTCGCCTTCCTCGCCGAGCACGTCGTACACCGCGCGGCCCATGCGCGTCATGATGCGCATGTTCGTCACCACGTACGGACTATCCGACAACTCCACGCCGATATGCGCGATCGGCGAGCCGAGCGGGCCCATCGAGAACGGCACGACGTACATCGTGCGGCCGCGCATGCAGCCGTCGAACAGGCCGTCGAGCGTGACGCGCATTTCTTGCGGTTCGATCCAGTTGTTCGTCGGACCGGCATCCTCGCGACGCTGCGAGCAGATGAACGTGCGGTCCTCGACGCGCGCGACGTCGGACGGATCCGAGCACGCGAGAAAGGAGTTGGGGCGCTTCTCGGGGTTGAGCTTCTTCATCGTGCCGGCGTCGACCATTTGCTGGCAGAGGCGGTCGTATTCTTCCTCCGAGCCGTCGCACCATTCGATACGATCCGGCTTCGTCACGGCTGCGATGCGCTGCACCCATTCGATGAGCTTGCGGTGCCGGACATGAGCCGGCGCGTCAACTTCGTTGGACTTGATATTGTGATCTTCGACTACTGCGGGCTGGTTCATCGAGCTTGTCTCCGTTCTCTGCAATGAAAACCTGGGCCCTCTGACGCTGCGTGCGAGAGGCTTGCGAGTCGAACCACCGGGCGTTTTCGTGCGGTCCCGATGGACGGATTCATCGCACGAAATGCAGTTCGACAGCCGGTGCGGCGTCACGGGCATGAATCCTTCAGCATAAGTGCCGGACCGCTGCCCGGCTTGCGTCGCGAAGGAACAAACTGTTAAAAAGAGATACTAAGTGGCCGGTCTCGTTGCGGATTACCGTGGTTTCCGCAAGTTGCGCTGAAATTCTTTCTTTTGGCGCTGCGAAACAGGGCTCCTGAAATGTGGGAGTCAAGCATAACATCGCATCGCGCAGCGGCCGTAATGCAGCGCAGCAGGCCCGCTGGAGCACAATTTATCGGTATTTACCCGAATTCAAGTGCTCTATTCTCGCGCTTGCCCGAAATACAGCACGTTTGATGCCTAACAAAAGCCAACCAATGCCCATGAAAATCGCCATCCTCGACGACTACCAGGACGCCGTCCGGAAGCTCGGCTGCTTCCATCTGCTCGATGACCATGAGGTAAAGGTCTTCAATAACACGGTGCGTGGGCTCGGACAGTTGGCCAGCAGACTTTCGGAAGTCGACGCCCTGGTGCTGATCCGCGAACGCACGCGCATCAGCTCGCAACTGCTCGACAAGTGTCCGAAGCTGCGCATGATCAGCCAGACGGGGCGGGCCGGCGGCGGACACATCGACATCGATGCCTGTACGGAACGCGGCATCGCGGTGCTCGAAGGCACGGGCTCGCCGGTCGCGCCGGCCGAACTGACGTGGGCGCTCATCATGGCGGCGCAGCGGCGCATTCCGCAGTACGTCGCGAATCTCAAACAGGGCGCGTGGCAGCAATCCGGATTGAAGACGTCCGCCCTGCCGCCGAACTTCGGTCTCGGCCAGGTGCTGCGCGGCCAGACGCTCGGCATCTGGGGTTACGGCAAGATCGGCAAACTGGTGGCGGGGTATGGCAAGGCGTTCGGCATGAACGTGCTCGTGTATGGCCGCGAGCATTCGCAAACGGCCGCGCGCGAAGATGGTCATGCGGTGGCCGAGAGCCGCGAGGCGCTGTTCGAACAAAGCGATGTGCTGACGCTGCACCTGCGTCTGTCCGATGAGACGACGGGCATGGTCAAGCAGGACGATCTGATGCGGATGAAGCCCACGGCGCTGTTCGTCAACACGAGTCGCGCCGAATTGCTGGAAGACAATGCGCTGCTCAACGCACTGCATCACAACCGGCCGGGCATGGTGGCTGTGGATGTCTTCGAAAGCGAGCCGATCCTGCAAGGCTACGGCCTGCTGCGGCTGGAGAACGTGATCTGCACGCCGCACATCGGTTATGTGGAGCGCGAAAGCTACGAGCTGTACTTCAGCGCCGCGTTCAAGAACATCCTCGCATTCGACGCAGGCGATACGTCAAGCGTGTCCAACAAGGAAGCGTTGCAGCAAGCGCGGCGGCGCTGAAGGGGCGCTATAGCGTCGAGATGTCGATGTCCGGTTCGCAACGTACCGGACAGTTCACCGAGTTGGCGATGAAGCAATAGCGGTGCGCCTCTTCATGCAGGCGCGCCGCGAGAGCTTGGTCGCCCCCCGCGCCGATGGTCACGCGGGGGCGCAGCAACACATCGACGAAGCGGCCGTGGCCCTGCGCTTCCTCCTGCATCGTGCCGACGGCTGCATCGACATAGCCGGTCACGACGATTCCATTCGTCGCGCAGAGATGCAGATACCAGAGCATGTGGCACGACGACAGCGACGCCACGAACAACTCCTCCGGATTGTGACGCGCAGGATTGCCGCGGAAGGCGGGATCGCTCGAGCCTTCTATTGCCGTCTTGCTGCCGGCGCGCACGAGGTGATCGCGCGAATAGGCGTCATAGGCGGAGGTGCCCGAACCCAGGTTGCCCGTCCAGTCGACGGTCAGTTCATACGTGTGCTGCTTCGCCACGATGTGCTCCTCATCCTCAGACAGGTTGCGATGCGGTTTCGACCAGACGCGGCAGGCGCTCGAGGAAGTCATCGGCGTCGGCGCGGCCCAGGTCATAAGCATGTTGCATCTGGGATGGACTCGTATAGTCCCAGCTTGAAATCGGCACCTTGCGCGACGGCTGAACGTAGATGCGTCGCTGTGCTCCATGCGGTACGACGAACATGCGCTCGCGCGGATAGAGCCGCGTGACCATGACGAGGACGAGACCCGGAGCGGCATCGAGCGCGGAGACGGGCACGTTGTCGACCATGCCGCCGTCCAGCACGGGACGGCCGTGGCGACGCAGGATCGGCGTGAACGGCGGCGTGCTCGACGATTGCAGGATGAGGTCGGCGAGATCGTCCACCGTGGCGCAATCCTGTGCCTTCACAAACTCCGGATGGAAGCCGAGCGTCTGGCCGAGAGTCGGATGGAGCGTCTTGCGCAGGTATTTCTCGATGTTGTACGCGATGATCCCGGCCGCGACCGCACTGCGCGCGCCGAGCCAGCGCGGCAGATGCGACACGCCGATGCGGATCTCGGGCGCGTGCCGGAGTTCGGGAAAGCGGTCCGCGAAGATGTCGAGCAGCGCCTGACGGTAGATGCGGTAGTGCGGGAACACCGACTCGCCGCGCAGCAGGTTGCCCCAGTAGGCGTTTCTCGTGTTGTCGCGCAGGACGTGGGCGTAGTACGCCATCACGCGGCGCGATTCGTTCGTGTAGAGCATGCAGGCCGTGGCCGCGCCCGCCGAAATGCCCGCGATGATGCGCGGCTTCAGATCCAGTTCTGGCCGGATGACGTCCCAGAAGCCGGCTTGCCACCAGCAGCGGTTGCCGCCGCCCGCGAATACGACTTGGTCGAACATTTATTGGTTGATGAGCGCGTAGGTGGTGGTGGCGTGGGCGGCGAGTTCGCCTTGTGCATCGCGCATTTCGATGTCGCCGAAAACGAGATTGCGGCCGCGTCGCTGGACGCGGGCGGTGACGAGGATGTCGCCGGACTTCACCGGGCGCATGAAGGTGGTGTTCAGGGAGACCGTGGTCATCGGCGAAAAACCGCCCATGACGTGTGAGATGGCGACGACCATCGCGGTGTCGGCGGCAGCCATGAAGACCTGGCCGCAGATGACGCCGCCCGCGTGACGCAGGTGGTCGGCATGGGGCAGGCGGAGGGTGATGGCGTCGTCGGTGATCGTGGATGGGGTGAGGTGCAGGTCTTTGACCCAGGGCGCGAGGATGCTGTCGAGCAAGGCGCGGATGGCGGGATCGTCCATGAGGTTCTTTGGAGTCGTCGGGCGGGAGAATGCGCTCATGATAACGGGATGGGGAGGTAGGCTGGTTGCCCTCGCGACGTTGCCGCGCGCCGGAATTTTTCAGAAATTTGCTAAAAGGGACTTGCGCGTGGTCGAAAACCACCGCTATAATTTCGCTTCTGTCGGGGCGTTAGCTCAGTTGGTAGAGCAGCGGACTCTTAATCCGTAGGTCGAGTGTTCGAGTCACTCACGCCCCACCAAAAAAATCAAACACTTAGCCCGGTCATTTGACCGGGCTTTTTGTTTTCACGAGTTCTGTGTAGGCACCATGTAGGCATATTAGATCGCCGTCAATCAATGCGATGTGATGAGCCGCAGGCGACAACAAGATGCGGGAACGCCAGCAAGCTCCCTGCCATTCGCGTCGAATGCCATCGCAACTCGTTCAAGACAAACACCCTAGAAACCTGCCTGGCGTTGCGCTGGACGTGGACGACCGCGATGCGTTTGTTTGCGAGCCGCGGAAGGGCGTATTAGACGCTTGAGTGGAATGGACAGTCTCACGACACTTGCATCCTAGCCGCTTGCGCCTTGAGCGCGCGCATTCTCCTTTGAGCCGGCAAGGAACAAACGAGGTAGCCTAGCATAAAGCCTCTCTTACCAACGAACGCCACCATATCGGACTTCCGCAACCGCAACTCTCCAAGATGAAGAGGCAAGCGAACGGACAGGCCGGTGAGAATTATGAAATGCACAGTCGCGCCGACTAAGTGATGGCGTCGGTCTGGAGGGAGAGATTGCTCGACGAACATTCGACGAAGTGAGTCACGCATGACCGCGCCCGGTAAAAAAATCGCCGACGAGTTCTATATTCATCTGTCGGCGGTCGAGACAATCTGTGATCCGAGCATTCGCCAGGCAATTGACCGTGCGATCGAAAGCTTGTCACCACAGCATTCGGACTTGCCGAACGTCGCGAAGATCAATGTGCGTACGGGACGGTTGTCGCTCCTTTCATACCCTGACTTCTTCGACGCGCCCTTTCCCGTCCTTGCGGCGACATGGGTGTTTCCGCCTGGCGAAGCAGGCCCAGCCTCGCATCGAACCTATGCGGATTCGCTGAACCCTCCCATCCTGCACCGTAAGGAACTACTGCTCCCCTTGTCGCATCCCATGCGGGAGCAATGGGCAAACTTAACAAAGACCGCCGAGAATCTCGGCCTGTTCGACGATGTTGCCACCATCGGGTTTCGCCTTAACTGGGATAGGGTAGTACAAAGCAAGGGCTACCGCCTGGTAGGCAACGACTTCCTTCCGATAGGAAACGATTACAGCGCCGGCAACGAGCTTCCAGGGCAGAACTCTGGCGGAGCGATCCAGCGTCATCTAACCGCACTCTCGCGAGCAGGCCTTTCGGCGCCCGTACAGATGCTAGTTCGCCATGGCTTAATCCAGACTGGAATGTCGTTCTTCGACTATGGCTGCGGTCGAGGCGGGGACGTTTCCGCGCTCAACTCTGAAGGCATCTCCGCCCACGGCTGGGATCCCCACTACTTTCCTCAAGCGTCTATCGCACCCGCGGACGCTGTTAATCTCGGTTTCGTTATTAACGTAATTGAGGATCCCGGCGAGCGAGTGGAAACTATCGTGAAGGCGTTCAGATTAGCGCGGAATGTGATGTCCATCGGCGTCATGCTTTACGGTGGTGACCTTCCCGGAAAACCTTTTGGCGACGGCTTCCTTACCTCACGAAATACCTTCCAAAAATACTATTCACAAGTCGAATTGAAGGACTATATCGAGCAGGCCCTTCAACGCGACGTTTTCATGGTTGGACCAGGTATTGCCTTCGTCTTCGCAAATATCGAAGCTGAGCAGCGCTTCAGCGCTGGCCGCTACCGACGCAGCGACGTCGCTCGGCGACTCTTGGCCACCCGCCCGCCCAAGCCGGCCGACGCAACGGTCGCTCGTGAAGCCAAGACACGTGATTTGCGGCTTCCTCCCATCTCACGCGCGGCGCAGCGTCTTGCTTGTGCGCGTCCGCTGCTCGACGAGCTTTGGGCGAGAACTCTCGATCTCGGCCGCACCCCTCGCGACAGTGAAGTCACGAACCTCGCGTCAATCGACGCTGAACTTGGTGGATTGCCCAGGGCACTACGGCTCTTGACCCGCCACTACGATCAGACGATGCTCGGGGCGGCGGCGGAAGCTCGGGCGGATGATGTTCGTCTTCTAATGGCAGCACAGCAGTTTGCGAAACGCCCCGCCTATCGACACCTTGAGCAACGGCTACAATTCGACATAAAGGCATTTTTCGGAAGCTATCGGTCGGCACAAACTGCGGGCCAACAACTACTGCGCGATGTGGCCGACCCTTCAAAAATTATGGCGGCTTGCCGGCTTGCCGCGACTCAAGGTCTTGGATGGCTTGACGGGGAACATTCGCTGCAACTACATATATCACTTGTAGAACGCCTTCCCGCGCTCCTTCGCGTATATGTCACTTGCGGGCTGATCATCTGGGACGCGGTCAGCGACGTACAGCTCGTCAAGATTCACATTGCCTCCGGCAAGCTGACGCTAATGGAACTCGAGGCCTTCGACGAAGAGCCGCTTCCTCGCCTACGCCGCCGCATCAAGATCTCGCTGCGCAAACTTGATTGCCAAGTTTTCGACTACGGCAGCCCGGACTATCCTCAGCCGTTGCTTTATCGCAAGCACCGCTATCTACACGAAGATCATCAAGGGTATGCCGAACAACTCAACTTCGATGAGGCTCTGGATCGATCAGGCATACTCAGTGACGACTGCGAGTTCGGACCGACAGCCGAAGCGTTGCTAGCAATGCTTGAGGACAAGCGATTGACCATTGACGGAATGAGGCTTAGCCGGTGCTCATCGATCCCCGATCTAAACGCTCCCTGTGGCGCGTTCCTCACGTACCGCGCGCTGATTGAGTGCGGAGAAACGCGACAGCGTCTTGACATTGCCAATCTGCCGCTGAATCCAGAAAGCTACAATGCACTTCATGACCTTGCAACCCAGATATTGGATCCGGTGATCGAGTACTTCGGGGCTATACGGCTCACTTACGGATTCTCGTCAGCCGAGCTAACGCGAAATATTAAGCGCGGGATTGCCCCGGAGCTTGACCAACACGCCGCCTGCGAACACGGGCCCAAGGGAGGGTTCGTGTGTGAGCGCGGGGGCGCGGCCTGCGATTTTTTTATTGAAGACGAAGATATGCACGATGTCGCCGAATGGATAATCAGCAATCTACCGTTCGACCGGCTCTACTACTACGGACCGGACAGACCTCTTCACGTCAGCTATACCCCGGAGCCTGCGCGTCTGTCGTACCGAATGATCTTGTCATCAAGCGGGCGGGTGATGCCTCGCCCGTTCCCTTTGTGAGCGAGCGCTATGCGTGCCCCTGCCTCAAATCTTTGTTATAGCCGCTTCGATGGTTCGACGGATGAGCGATCTACCGGAGCCGCTCGCATTCCGGAAGGAGTCTTCCGAAAAGTCAATGGCGCCTGCGGGCCCAAGCCTGTTCACGAAATACTTAGAGCTGATATCGCGCGCTTCGTAAGCGTCCGCCGCAAGGCCGCGCAATATATCGAACAATGCTTGAACCCCGACAGTCTTAGTGATGAATGATCCCGTTCCCGCCTTCGACCAGAATACCCCCTCACACGCAATGAGAAAGTTGAGCACCATCGTGTAAATGACTGCGTCCTGGCTCTCAAGGTACGCGGCACGCAGTGGAGACTTATCTTTACGAAGAGCTATAAGAGCGCTTCTCTTCTTCCTTTCTCCGTCCAGCAGGCCCGCGTTGTCCTTCTTTGGGTTCGACGTAATCAGCCGCATGATCCCTTCGACGACAACGGCGGTTGAGACCTTCCATGGAGCCCCTGCCCCCATTCGGGCAAGCGCGTCATCTTTTTTAGGCGCAATCACAATTCGGCCCTTGAGGGGCGACTTTTCGTCCGTGCCAAGCTTTCGCGTCAAGAAGACTGCGAGCTTGTCTGGGCTCCAAAATTTTTCGTCTTCTTCGTCGATATTGTAGCCAAACAGTTCATAAGTGAGGCTCTTGTCGACCGGCTTTTGCGTCGAGTTGATCGTTGCAAAAAGCTGCGCTTGATACGGCTTTGGCAAGTCAAGGAATATCGAGCAAATGAGGTTCATGTCGAGGCGCTGCGGTCGGGCGCTTACGAAAGCGAACAGTCTGTGCTGCCCATCGATAATTGCCGCAAGCTTCTCCTTGGTTGGAATACGCAGAACGCAACAACCGTCATCTTGCTCGGTAATTGACCAACGTCGGCCTGTTGCCTCCGGACGCCGCTCCTCGATCTCCAGATCATCGTCTTCAATCAGACCGTCTTCCTTACGAAAATTAGCGGCGAGAATTATCGAATTGGGGAATGCCGCGTCCGGGCGATTGATGTAGTCGGCGATCAACTGCAATCGCTTTGGGTTCATCAGCCTCTGCGTGCCGTCCAAGTCGTAGTAGTCGTCGCCTTCGCGCAGGTTGGCGCTTAGCACATCGCTAAATGCTACCTCGAGCAGCACCCGAGCTTGGAGAATCGCGACATAGTAGACGCCCATCGGCTGTTCTACCCGCAACGCTCGCACCTCCAGCGGAAATTCAAGCATGGCGTTGCCCCCTACGTGTTGAATTGGTCAAGACTGCCGGGCAGATCGCCATCAACAGCCTTTCCCCCTGTCGCGGCATCAGGATCAAGTAAATCTTGTTGCTTTGCGTTCGCTATCCACCACGACCATAGAGCAAGTACAGACGCTGCCGCTCCGACAACGAGCGCGGCGCGGTCTGATACGGCTTCAGGGGTGATGAAGAAAATTGCAACTATTAGGGCCGCCAACACTACTATTGCAAAAGCGCGCAGTGAGCGTTCGTGATCTTCAGCCCAAATCAATTGCATGCAGGATGAGCCGGCAAGGGCAGGGAAAAAGGTGATCACAGCCGTACGGAGGGAAGCAAGCGAGGCGAGCGGCTCATGGGCAGTCGGCACAAAGTACAGGTACGACCGAAGTTCTGTCCAAATGCCCGCACCACCAAAGATGAAGACAGCAACAACAAAATACGAAACGAAGCTAAAGTGCCCCAAGGGCTCCCGGCTTCGCTTCCCTAATTCGCGCGCAAGCCTTTTCCATGATGCCGCCTTTCCTTCGATCGAGCTCCCTGCCATTCCATCTCCCCATTTCGGCAATCGAGGTTATTAGTCTGCGCTACAGTAGCGGACCCGGAGCCACCTAAAACGCCTTCACCTTGATGGGCCTCGAATCCTTTACTGTCATAAACACGCCAGTGGGCAGTGCGGCGAAGCTGACCTTGCCTCGGAACATGTTTTGAAGTACCTGGTTGCTCGCTGCGTTCGTCTTGAAGCAAATCGGCAGCCCAATATTTTCGAGATGGTCGTCGCCGGCCCCGTCGTAGTCATCGGGGCTCTGTGATGCGAGCGCGACCATGAGACCCTTAGAACGGTGCAGCCTGATGTTGTCAGACAGCGCTTTGTGCCGAGAAGCGAGTAGATGGCGAGCTTCATCGACCGCAAGGACCGCACGTATGGCACGGTGGCCCTCGGCGTCCTGAGGCGCTTCGCTAGTTCGTTTAAGGAAAGTGTTCAGGGTATCGAGAAGCATGTAGGCCGCGAGGTTTTTTTGTGTATCGTGCGCACCCGCGAAGGTGATGATCCAGCTCTGGGCAAAAAATTGGGCAGGTGGCATTTCGGGCCGAAAAATGGTGCGCTCGGTCAAGTCGCTGATCGTCGAAATCACGCTGTCAGTCTTCAGGCTCCGATCCTGATAAAAGTCCCGCAGTGCTTGGCCGACGTCTTCAAGACTGATTTGCTTGCGCATTGAGAAGAGCGGGCGGAGCGCGTCCTTTATAGCCTCCAATTGCACCGCGCCCGCTTTGCTCTGCATCACCTTGGCAAACGAGTCGCGGAAGCCCATGATGGCATCCGATGCTGCCAGATCCGACCCGTCCGATCCAAAAAACATGTCGAGTGGTATCGGCTCGTCGGGCACTCGCACGACGCGAGCGCCGACAGCCTTGATGAAGTCATGCCGGTTGGCAAGGTCGCCTTTGCCAAGATCGAGCAGGATCACCGGCGCACCGCTCTGCTTACGCACTTGAGCAATCATCTCGAGCATCGTGCGGGTCTTTCCCGACCCGGCCTGACCCATGACTGCAACGTGCGGTGAGTACCCGACACCGTTGACCGTCCATCGGAACGGCCCGTCCACGTCCACTGTCCGCCCAAGATCTACGATGACGGGGGCGGGGTCTCCGTTTGAACCTTCCCACTGCGTGCCAGACACGTCCGCCGTCGCGGTAGGACTTACTCCGCCACTTTCAGGAAGGTTTGCTCGCCTACGGACAAGCACATCGACGAACTTGTTATAGTCCTCGCCCGCCTCCTCCCAATCTTCAAACAGCAGCGCGATGCCGCGATTCCAGTGCCGCCTGACGAGGTCCTGTAACGTCGACAGCGTCATCTCCGAGCGAGGGTCGGTTCGGCGGAGATGCGTGAACAATAGACCCACCCAGAGCGGAAGCTCGTCCACGCCGAACAGAACATCCCCTTTGATTGACTTTCCCGCCCCGTCCAAGTTACCGGTCGGATAGGTGCCTTCGGAAAGGGACCGTCCGATGGCAAGACGCGCAACGCGGTTCCTAGCCTGCAGGCCGAGACTTGAGCGCAGCTGCTCAGTGCGCTTGTCTGCATCAGCTGATGTCTGGAAGCCAGCGAGGAGCACCTGTTCCAAAGTGACGGCGCTCATTGTGTCAGATCCATAAAGTACTCGTTCTCGATAGCCAACGTACGGCCCACGCCGCTGCCAATCTCAGCGTGCTGAAGCAAGTACGTAATACCAATGTTGGGCTCCATAGCCGCATAAGTTTCGCGGTCAATTTCCTTGTCCTGCGACAGGAGGATCACTTGCCGCTTCTTGTCGGAAACCCAATATTTGAGAATGTTTGCTCTGTGCGAGCTATCGAGACGGCCCAGCGGCGTATCGACAACCAGCGGCGCATCGATACCGGAAATATCAGCCAAGCCGGCGAGCAGCGCAGTCGCGAACACCTGATTCTCTCCTGCGGATTTGTCGAATGGGATCTCCTCACCTTCCTTGCTCAGGATAGTGGTTCGGCCCGACTCATCGATATGAATACGATTCACATGTTTCTTGTGCGCGAGCTTTTTGTATACGCCCGTCATAGCCTCAGCGAGCTGCTCCACCTTAAGCGCATACAGCCGAGGGATCAAATCGTTGATGAGGTCGCAGACGCGCTCGGCTCGACCCACCATGGACTTGACCGGGTTCGCCTGGACAAACTTCTCATGCTCCCGGGCATAGAGTGCGCGCTCCTGGTCGATGGTGCCCTTGAGGCCTGACATCTGCCGCTCAACGTCGCCTAACTCCCTTTGGCGCTGATCCAAGGTTGCATTTACCGCAGTCAATTCACCGTTAAGCTTTGCAAGCGAGCCGTCGCGGTCTACGCCTTCGATCTTGGTGTAGCGATTGACCAGTTCCCGAATCTTCTTTTGCAGAGACTCGCGTTTTGCTACAAGACCGAGCACATCCTGCGCGCCCATGCGAAGGCCGTTCATAGCCTGAAGCAGCGCAGCACGCTTAGGCCCGAGGTAATCGTGCACTACTACTTCGGCGCAGCCCGGCGGCATAGGGTAGAACAAGCTTTCCCATGCCGCGTTCAAACGTGACTGCAGAGCGGCCTCTTGCTCCGCAGTTAGCTCCGGCGTCATTGGTGGCTCGGCGGTCGCGTAGAACGTCCCAATGAATTTGGCCTTCTCGGGCTCCAAGCTCCGCTTGCGAGCGTCCCAGCTATCACGCGCAATTTCTTCCTGTACCTGCTTCGACAGCCCTTCCATGAGCTCGCGCGCGACTAGATGGAAAGGAAGCTTGCTCGCGACCAAATCATCCAGCGCATCCTCGGTGACTTTAAGTTCAGTTTCAGCATCAGCCTGCTGCTTAACTACGTCCGAAACGCTGGCCACATCGCCTGCGCCAGCGCCGAGCTGCATCATCCGATTCGTCAAGTCTGTGCGTTGCGCCTGCAGAGTTTTGACCGCCTCGTCCAGCGATTGCTGTTTGCGTTCGGCGTCCTCGTATTCGCGTTCGTGTTGCGACAAGGTCTCGAATAGCTCGCGGTGCTTCTGTTCATCCATGACCGAGATGCCGGTCGAACGATTTGTTTGGAATTCCTCCAAACGCTTCTTGAGCTTGCGTAGCAATACAACGCCCAACAATCCCTCGATCCCGGTGCGAATTTGATCACCACGACTTTGGTCCGCGAGCTTCTTTACCTCTTCACCATCAAAGAAGAAAAACGGCGCGACGTGCGCGGGAATAAATCGCTGGTCCAGCAGCTCGGGAAGACGATCCGAAGCAACCGCCCGGCCCCTAATTCCGTCGCGAACCTCGTAGATGACTACCTCGTCCTCGCCGGTCCAATCGCCCGAGCGGCTGAAGAACCATTTACGGGTCACTTCGAAACCCTCAGCCTTAGACTGGTTGATCTGGATCTTCACCCACATCGAGTCCCGTCCGGTGCGAATCGCCGTGCCGTGCAAAGCACGCTCGACAAACTTTCGGTAGCCCACATCGTCCTTCAGGCCGGCGCGGCCAAGATGCTCCACCGCCTCTTTACCGAAGAGCCCGAGATAAAGAGCCTCAAGTATCGAGGTCTTGCCGTATCCATTCATACCGCCTATCAGCACGATATTCCTGCCGCCGCGCGGCTGCGGGAATTCAAAAATCTGATGCTGATAGCTCTTGAAGTTGAACAGTTCGATCTTTGCAATCCACATGGCGTCGTTGATCTTCTAGTCCATGCGGCTAAGGGTTTCTTCGATGCGGGGATACACGTTGCGTGCCCGCTCCTCACCAGAGCGTTCTCGCTGAATACCGACCAGATCTTCGAGCACGTCCATCGGCACGCCATGCTTCACGCATAATTGTTCCAGGACGGCTCGTGCGCTAGCATCCGACCAAAGCGGCAGATCGCCCAGAAAAACATCACTCATTATTCGTCCCTCGTTGTTTGGTCGGCCGGCTGATTTCTTCGGCCCAAGTCGCCTGGATTCGTTCGATTTCATCTGCTGATATCAACGTCTCGCCGTATTCAGCCTGAGTTGCCAGCAATTTGTCTAGAATCATCTTCCGCGCCTGAATCGTAAAAGGACCCGGCACATGCTGAATCTGTTCGCCGCGAGGATTAAATCGAATTTCGCCGTTGCGTCGTTCGACCGAGCGATAGCGTGGATCATTACGAATGTCCTTCAGCCATTGCCGGAAGTGGATGAGCGCGGAGAAGTGGTGGTTGCCGGAATCAACGAACCCTTGAAGGCTCTTATCTTTCTCAACCACCGTGCATGTCCAGCAGCCGAAGCGGCTGTTGGCGGTCCCGCATCCAGGTGCCTCATCCTTACTCAAGACCACGGGGCACTCGCCGCCCTCGGCGTCCCTATAGAGCTGGATCAAGTCGCGGTGCGTTCCGCCCCAAGGAGGCTCGCGCCCGCCGAGCACTTCCCACACATCGTCGATCGTTAGATGCACGATCGGCCGGTAGATGAAAGCACCCGGCAACTCGGAATGCGGCGTTAGATTTGAATCGGCAAGATTTCGGAACTTATTTATTGAGTTGCGTCGGCTCTCGCTCTCGTCAAGTCGCACGCCGAGCGCGACGATCGCCGCCCCATGCGCTGAAACGTGGTCGAGGATGTAACGACTAGTCGGTTGAATCTTGAGCCGATCAGTACACCAGCGCATAGTCTGGTTGGGGCTTGGATAGCCCTTTCCAATGAGCAACGCCCAAAACGTCTTGTCAGCAGCCGGACGCGTCGTAGCCACGGTAACGGGCAAGCGAAGGCTTCCGGCCATTTCACGAAGCGCCGTTTGCACTTTCGCGAGGTGTGCCATGACGAGCGGACTTTCAACCTGCGTGTCGTTTGAAACAACGTGAACGTGCCGCTTTCGGCGCGACGGTGGGACCTGAAGCAGCGCCTCGAAGACCGCCTGCGCCACGACAGTCGAGTCCTTGCCGCCCGAAAACCCGATAATCCAAGGGTAATCTTGGACATCGGACATGTATTCTGCTCGCACAGAGGCGACAACTTCGTCCCAGACGTCGAGCGTCTCGCAAGGCGCCGCCTCAACTCGAGCGTCAGGCCCAACAACGGTCTGTTCGGTTATCATTTGAAAATTTGCCCCTTGGCGTTCCAGACTCGCGGCCAGCCTACCGACCGCTTCGCTCGAAGGTGATCTTGAGGCGCGCGCCTACGGCATCGGCGAATTTTTTGAGCGTTCGGGTCGAAGGAATTGTTCGACCTGCTTCCAAGCGAGCGATGTTGCTTTGGGTTGTCCGCATCCGCAGCGCGACTTCCTCTTGCGTCAAACCCGCACTGCCGCGTGCTTCTGCAATGGCATCCGCCAATGCGCGCCAAGCGTCCTGCGATGCACGCGGTTTCACGCTGAGCACCGCTTTAGGCAATTCAAGATCCTGTTTTTCGCGTCGTGCCACCTTACCTTTTTCCATATCTCTCCGAGGCGCAGGGACAACGGAAGGCTGTCGAACACGCACCCTGTTGCCGGCAGGCGGTTGGCGTTCTGTTTCTGGAATGATCGTCGTGGCGTGCGTCATGCTAACATCATATCGAAAATGATATGCAACCGCAACGCGACGACCTCCCGCGGTCTCCTGTTGCGCCTATGTGCGACTGAAGATCAATCTTACCGACGTGTCGCCTCCGTAGTTGCGCCATGTATACGGACGCGTGACGCTGACGGCAGTTCCACACCTTCGACGCTACTCTGGACCTGACGGGGAAAACCACCTCGATCTGACGAGTGTACCGGTACACCTTCGAAGTGCGTCGGTGTGCGTCGCCTTGGGCCGGGCTTCCGGGCTATGCACGGGACCTTCATTGCGTTCCGGCCACCACGGGCGTCGACGCCAATTTTCTGGCCTTCCGATACCGGCCCGGACCGGGACTCAATATCGGCTCCAGTTCGCGTTCGCCGCCTTCGCTCATGCTGGCAAATTGCGAGGCATCGCAGTGTACGGAGTTCGCGCTCGACACGCCGCGACTATACCCAAGCGCGTTCTGACAAGGAGATGACGACCGCGTTGCGTCGCGCACATCAGCCCATCAATTCGCGGTGACGGGCATGCTGTTTTCCTGCAATTAGTCTGCACACGTATGGCATCAGGCTATGAGCGGCAGCAGAGGGACAACTGCTGCCCTCCTTGTGACCTAAAGAATCGAACCTAGAAGATTTGAGACGTATATCACTGACGGGAGACAAGGAATGGTCCTCGCTCAACCGTTAACTATCCATACGGTTCAAATTTTCTGGAAACCACATGTTCTCAGATACTTCATTTTTAAATCGCACCGCGCTTGAATGTCCCCGCTGTCAGTCACCCCGCATTGAGGCCCGCAACAACGCTCGAAAAACGGGAGGAGCAATTGGCGCGGTGGCTGGTGCGGCAAGCACTGCAACCGCCGCGATGTCGGGCGCAGAAATTGGCGCAACCGCCGGGATGATCGGTGGCCCTGTCGGTTCAATCTTCGGACTGGTTGCAGGCGCGGTTATCGGCGGACTTCTCGGCGGGGCCGCAGGCTGTGCAGCGGGTACCGCCATCGGCGAAGCCATCGACGATAACGTCTTAGATAACTACCGGTGCCTTGAGTGTGGTCACACATTCAGCTGGTGCAAATTCGAAGCCTGACCCCGAAACTCGCGTCGTAAGGCCATTTACCTGCCGATGCTCCACAGTCTTCCCACAGTCCCAATTCCCTAATTTTAATCTCAGTGCTCGCGTATAAGCCCAGGCTCGCGCCGGTCTTATACGTTCGTTCCGTTACAAAGGAGTCGAATATGCATCTAATACAAACTATGGCCTACGTCAACGAGACCCCGTGGCACGGCCTGGGCAATCAGCTAGCGCACAACGAGCCGTTGGAAGTCTGGGCGCGACAAGCGGGTATGAACTGGAAGATCGAAGAATCCGAGGTTCGTTTTGTTGCGGGCAAAGCAGGCCTCGGTTCCATCCATGCCTTTCCGGAACAGAAGGTGTTGTATCGCTCGGATACCAGAGCGCCGTTGTCCGTTGTATCAAGTCGCTATCAGGTCGTCCAGCCTGAAGAGATTCTGGAATTTTATCGGGATCTCACCGAGGTCGGTGGTTTTGAACTCGAAACAGCAGGTGTTCTGAAGGATGGCAAAAAGCTCTGGGCGCTCGCACGCACTGGCCAAACCGTGTCGCTCAAAGGCCGTGACAAAGTCAACGGCTATCTCCTTCTTGCCACAGCATGCGACGGCACGCTCGCGACGACCGCACAGTTCACTTCCGTTCGTGTTGTCTGCAACAATACACTGGCCATCGCGCTCGGCGACAGCAACGGTGCGATCAAGGTGCCGCATCGTAGCCAGTTCGATGGACAGGCTGTAAAGCGCCAACTTGGCATTGCGATCTCGTCGTGGGATGGATTCATGGTGCGGATGAAAGCGTTGACCGAACGAAAGATCTCTGCCGAATCGGCCGAAGCATACTTCAGGCGCGTGTTGACCTATCAGACGAGTAGTGCGTCCAACACGCCGGACAAACCGGCCACGACAGCTAACGACAGCGCGATACGAGTCGTTCACGATCTCTTCGCCGGACGCGGCAAGGGATCCACGCTGGCGTCTGCCTCCGGGACGGCTTGGGGACTGCTCAACAGCGTGACCGAGTTCGTCGATCACCAACGCCGGGCACGGAGCGAAGACCACCGGCGCGACGCTGCTTGGTTCGGTCAAGGGGCGACGCTCAAACAAAAGGCGTGGGACGAAGCGCTGAAACTCGTCGTCTAATCGCTACCTCTGCATGGTCGTACCTTTAACCATTGTCTGCTTCCGTCATACGGCGCCCGGTTGAGCTCAGGCTCACCGGGCGCTTTTTATTTGCCCGTCGGGAAGAAAGCCATGTCGCGACTTAACCAACAAGCAAAACCCGCAAAGAAAGGATCCGCATTGCGTTTGATCGAAACCCGCAGTCTGAGCCGGGACAACTGGCTAGAAGTGCGCAGGACCGGTATCGGCGGGTCCGACGCCGCCGCCGCAGTGGGTTTGAATCCGTACAAGAGCGCTCTCCAACTATGGCTCGAAAAAACCGGGCGTGACACTGGGCTCGCGCAACTCGATCCACACGATACCACCCAGCCTGTCTACTGGGGTTCACTACTCGAACCCATTGTCGCGGCAGCCTACACTCAGCAGACCGGTAACCGCGTTCGCAAGATCAACGCCGTCCTCCAGCATCCAACTATTCCCTTCATGCTCGCTAATCTCGACCGCGAGATTGTGGGCGTGCCGGGGTTGCAAATCCTGGAATGCAAAACGGCTGGCGAATTCGGGGCGCGACTCTGGCGAGGCGGTGTGCCGGAGTATGTGCAGCTGCAGGTCCAGCATCAGCTTGCGGTCACGGGCAAGGGCTCCGCCGACGTCGCTGTGCTGCTATGCGGCCAGCAACTCAACGTTCATCGCATCGTACGCGACGACGAACTGATTGCCCGGCTCATCCCGCTCGAAGCGGCGTTCTGGCAGTACGTGACCACCGACACAGCACCGCCTGCGGATGGCTCTGATTCCGCTGATCGCGCCCTGCGTTGCTTGTATCCGGGGCGTACGGACACGGTTGATTTCAAGGATGACCGTAGGCTCTCTGCGGCGTTCGCCGATCTCATTGCGGTACGCGCCGGGATTGAAGCGGCCAAGGAGCAGGAGGCCCGGCTTAAACAGACCATCCAGCAGGCGATGGGCAACGCTTCCCGTGCGCGGTTCGAAAACGGCGAGGTCTCGTTCAAACGCAGCAAAGACTCAACTGGCATCGACCTGAAGCGGCTGCTCGCCGATCACCCGGAATTTGAATTGCAATACGCCACCACGAAACTCGGCTCACGCCGCTTTCTGGTTTCCGTTTGAACCACTACCTCGTTTTAACCCGCCCTGCATTTAGGAGATTCACATGCTTAGAGGTCTGGCCATCACGCCTCCAATCGTCGGTCGGATCACGATCGGCCGCGTCGTCGAAAAGAATGGTAAACGCCTGCCTGAGAAGGACGATCAGTTCACTCTCACCAGCCAGATGCGGCACGCGAGCGGTTGGCTCCCGCACCCGCTCAACGAACTGCTTCGTAAAGCGACTACGGGCAAACTCCGCTCCATTCCGGTCAGGATGCTGTTTAACGATCCGGACCTTAACCTACGTGCCGAATACAGCCTGTTTGATCGCAGGACCGGTCGTCCGGTCTGTGTCGGCGACGGCGAAACCTGCCGGCGCGTCACGGACGGCGGTATTGCGGTAATGGGCTGTCCGACCCCTGACGGGTGCGAGTTGGGAGAGGCCGGTGGGTGCAAGCCGTACGGACGGCTCAATGTTACGGTCGGCGATGAAGATGAGTTGGGCTCCTTCATTTTCCGCACCACCTCCTACAACTCGATCCGCACCCTCTCAGCGCGGCTTCGGTACTTCAGTGCGGTGTCGGGTGGATTGCTCGCCTGCTTGCCGCTCGAATTGAAGCTGCGTGGGAAATCAACCACGCAGAGCTACCGCTCGGCTATCTTCTACGCCGATCTGGGCGTGAGGGCTGGCAGCAATCTCGAGGACGCCATCGGGCAGGCGCGTGAGCTTGATATGCGCCGGCGAACAGTCGGGTTCGATCAGGCTGCACTTGATGTCGCAGCCCGCACAGGCCTCGCAAACGGGGCCTTTGAAGAGAGTGCCGAGGAAAGCGCTGCTGTGACGGAAGAGTTTTATTCCCGCGCCGAACCAAGTGATGGAACCGGCGCAGGTAATTCTGGGGTTGTGGCTACTACGCGAATTGTCGACGATACAACGAGTACAAGCGGAAAACAGGGAAAACCGACGCTGCGTGACAAGCTCGACAGGCGCGCTGCACTGCTGGGAGGAACGACGGCATGATACGCAAGTATAGTGGGGCCGCCAGCCACTCGCATCGCAATGCGTCGGGGCGACACCGGCGTTGGTAGTCGCCGCAATGGCGACGGCAATCTGCGTATCCGGCTTGGCCGCAGCACAAAAGGCGCCGCCTGCGTGCTTTCGAGTCTCGCACTAGCCCATCACAGTCCGGACCGGTCGTGACGGGAAATCCCGGATTCCCTTCACATTCCTAGCATCCGATTTCGTTCGGAGGCGTTCATTCGTCCATGCCTGGAGAAATATTGTCATGAATCAGCTAGCTGTAACACCCACGAGACGCCGGTTTATATCCGGGCGACTTTATGCCACGCCCGCAGCGCTCGAAGAGTTGCGGGCCGTTAACGTTTCAGTCGGCGACTTGTTGAGCCGCCATCTGCGCGGTGATTGGGGCGACCTAAGCGCTGAAGACCGCGTGCAGAACGATCTCGCGCTTCAGATCGGTCTGCGTGTGCTGTCCTGCTATGCGCTTCCCGGAGACGGAAGTGTATGGATCATCACCGAATGGGACCGGTCGATAACGACCGTACTGCTTCCTGCCGACCATTAGGCACCGGCTTTTGGCATGTCTCGATTTCGCCGCCTGAGATGTCAATGCGCACTTCGAACCCTATAGGGTTCGAAGTGCAAATCAAAGGGATCCACTTCCTCCAACGCTTCTCCGTTTGAACGTTGGTGCTCATCGACCTCTGGGCGATTTCTCATCGTGATCTGCGTCCCTATTTTTTTGCCTTAAGTGCTACTGGCTTCCCCAACAAAAGGATGAAAGCACCGCAGCGGCACCGAGTCGACGGAGCCGCTTAGGCGCAACCCGTTAAACATAGTTCGGCTTAGCCTAGTCATCGGACTCTCCAGCTGCATGACCGTACAATTCAAGATGGCTAAAGCGCACGTCGTTCCGGCCGGGCCTGAAACCCCGCCCTCTAAGCTTCGAGCGGGCCTTTGCTCCGAGGGCGCCCTGCAGGTGACTCGTTCGATCTCCATCCGCTTGTCTGAAACACGCGGCACTTACACCCGGGCTTCACTCGAACATACTGATCGCGCTTCGCAAGGTACGAGAGCGCCTGATCGAGCAGCGCGCGCTTAGGCAGATCGTAATAATCCACCCTGCCAATTCCCCAGTTCCGATACGCCCGCCGGTCACGGTTGCAGTTGTGCGCGAAGCCGCGACCCTCAGTGATCGTCTCCCAGTGGTCACCGATCAATCCCGCGACGAAGGCATCTCTCTGCACTCTTGAGCCGTCGAAAAAGAAAACGCAATGGAAATGGTAACCTCCCCAGCGGGACCACTCCATCTTCCAGATGTATCCCACCATGTTACTGAACGTTTTGTTACCACGCATCTGACGAACAAAACGCCGCAGGTCCCTTTTAGCAGTATGGACGTCAATGCGAGCAAAATTCTCCGCTGCAACCGAAGATTCCACTCCGTCGAGGTGCCGCATCACATCCCTCTGTGCTTTTGCTTGCAATCGCTCCCCGGCCGCGTGAAGCTCGTCTTCCGCAAGACATGTTTCGCGGTAGAGGAGATCCACCCGCAGCACGAGCAGTCGGGCTGTCCGTCCAAATATGCTGCTCACACACTTCCGAATACTCGCGAGATTTTTATTTGCATTACGCTTCCAATCGGCAACTTTTTTGCAAGTTCCCTGCACTTTTGCCTCCGCACGCATTGTTGCAACGAAATCGTTGAACAGGTCAGCTTCAATGAGACCACTCCCCGCTGGCGTGCACGGATCGTCGAAGAAGCATTGCGTGACTACATGCCCGCGCAAACAATCGAAGAACAGCGATATGTCTGGACTGTAGTTAACATCATCAGAAAACAGTTCCATGAGTGTGCGGAATATGCAGAAGAAGCCCGAAAGCTTGGAGGTAGCCTTCGCCTCCTTTCGTCGCGTACCCATCGTCACCTCGAACGCCGGATCGTCAGTTGCCAGCACCAGACCTGTGAACCTGATTAGCCGCCAGAGCTCATTGGTATATTGCCCGAGCATAAAGACCTTGCCATTCTGCGAAACAACACTGTTGAGTTCCTCATCGATCCCCTCAGAACAAATTTGCTCCATCGTCAACTTGTCGTGTTGGACGTTGTCAGCCATCGTTTCTCCCTAAGCGAGCTCCATCATGCAGAGCCGGAGCACTAATTGCATCGGATATCGGTTGTTCACGGACAGATACCCAATGGCGTGTCCATGCATGGACCGCCATTCGCTCACCGTCATTCTCTACGTTTCTCAGTCGAATACCCACTAACCCGTATTTTCCCTGCGCGTTCTCCCTTCCAATCTTTCAATATCTTTATGAAATCGTCGTTACCGTCCGGCCTCCCATTACGTTACTGTTCACACGTGCGCGATGAATCCTCGAATCTCAATCTTAATCTCATTAATTAACCAGAATCGCTCTTTGCAAAACCCTCGCATTCAGTGCTTCTTGCGATCAACAATCCCGACGTACGTCGGGGATTTCAGGAAACAAGGGCATGCGAAGTTATGCCGAAAGTCCTCTTAGGCATAACAGATTCATATCGTCGCGTACACCTGTAGCCAAGCCACCGAAGTCCGATCAGAAAGCAGGCGAGCAAACAGGAGGGTTCCAAGACGCGTCTGCCCCTACAAGAACTAACTCCCATTCAAAAGAACTAATTTTCAGCCTCCGCCTGTGTCCGGCTACGCGACGCTTCGAGGCTGGGCACGTCTAATTTGATCCTTTTTTGAGAGAGCGCGCGCCACAGTAGTACTTGCAGCGTGCGCGATTAAACGGCGTAACTTGAGGAGTCCATGCCTTGTCAGTTTGACAAGGCATATTGGCTTCTTCGTCATACAAAGATCAAGAAAGTAGAACTAGCATGCGGCACGAGTACAAGCGTTTATTCGTCTTCGAGTGGATCACACATAGTCTGATAGTCCATATCAGAGATATAACCCGCAAATCGGTCCACCGGGATTGCGTACTGGTGTGCCAAATCCGTTATGACGACGTCACTAGCATACGAACTGGCCTGCCGGACGGCCTCGCTTTCAGCGTATCCGATCACAAAGCCGACTTGAAATTCGAGGGCGTATGAAATCATTTCGAATGCGGACAGAGGGTTTCCCGCGCCGCTTCCTGCGTTATAACCGGCTCCGAATTGGTCAGAACGCCCGCTTCGCGGCCGTTTTCTTCGAACCATCTTAGCGCGTGGTGCCTTCGGCTGTTGGGCCGCATCGCTGTGAGTGTTTGCAAAACGACGAGGGCGGTGCATCATTTCGCGCTCCAGGTAAGCAGATGCGAAACAGCGTCGGCAGGCCATCTAAGCTTCCCGTTTGGAAGCTTGACAGGCCGAACGCCAAAATAGCTTCCTGTCTGCGAATAGCGCTTTCTGATGGATTGTGCATTCATTGCGAGCGCCGCAGCGAACTCAGCGGTAGTTATGCGGCGGCTCTCGAATGCGGTCGAATGGTTTGACGACATGTTGGCTCCAAGCTGATCGTGACGTAATGTGTCGCGGTGCGAAAGGGACCGGGTCGATAAACTAAGTTTATCGCCGCACCCCTCAACGCTTATCGCTTGAGGCCAATAATAAAATCCCGGTGTGGAACTGAGTCCTCGGCCGGGATTTATAACCCAGCCGGGACAGTCGTTTCAAGCTTTCCGGCCACGATTTTCAGGGCTTTCTGGGGAGGTTTTTGACGTCGCCATATTCAAGGACCGCAAGTTCGAACTGCTGCCACTCTGTCCGCCACTTCGCCAACGACTTGACAGTCTGAAACCGCTCACGAAACGCTTTAATGCGTATCCCGCGCGCCTCAATCGCTAGTCGCGCCAAAAGGACCGGATCCCAAGTCGCGGTTTTCCCTCGGCCGCGCCCGCCTCCGACTCTGGCGGGCCGCGGCCAAGCAAGCTCAGTCAAGTTTTTTTTCCATTGGTCTGCCGTCCATCCTTCTTCACCCCAGCGGCCGATGCCATCGAAAGCGACGGCGATTGCCAGCGTTGGCAAAAGCGGCGGCTTGCCGTCCACGCTTGCGCCCCGCGATGCGCTAGACCCTGCCTTGAACTCTACATCCCGCTCGGATGCTTGAGCCGGCGACTCAAGCTTTACTCTGCTTAGGAGGACAGGCGCGCGGCTGATCCTTGCTCTTGAGCGAAGCCGTTCAGAATTCTGAAACTCACGAATCCACGGTGTGTCAATCGCTTCTTCGCCACACCAAGCAAGGAACTCGCGCGGACTAACATGAGGCGGTTTGCTCTGCTCCTGCCACTTTCTCACGATGCGAAGTGCAATCTGGAGATCGTCAGACTCGCCAATTGGAATTTCGTCGCAATCCAGAGACGGTGCGAAACCACACGCAAGTAACGCCCCGACGACCGGTGTCCAAACACGTTGGTCCAAAAATCTCTTCACATACTCGTGCTTCTCTCTGATCGCTCTAATTCGGTCGACGAGGGGAATTTTTTGTTCAGTCATACGTTCCGGGCGCGAGCGTGGCTCCATTGCAATACCGCCATCTTATTCATATCCGTTAAGGTGTTTCGGGAAGCTGTCGTTCCCGCCTGAATTGCGCGGCATCGAACGGGATTCCAGCCTGGGCGAGGAGCCACACCTCGATTTTGTCATGCCACATCCGAAGTAGATCCAACGGACGACGCCGATAATGCTTTTCCGCGATGGCTGACGGTTTATGTCCTTGAATCTGCGCGACCACGCCTACCGGGACTTCGCACCACTCCGACAGAGTCCCGAAAGAGCGGCGAAGCCCATGCAGAGTCACGTGTGGTAGTCCAGCCGCTTTCAATGCTTTCACATGGGCGATTCGCGGTTCCGCAATCTTGCCATCGGAAGCGGTACAGCTAGCGAAGACCCACTGTGACGGAGCCCACGTCTTGCGCTGCGCAGCGAGGCGAGCAGCTTGGCGTGGGTTCGGCGGCGTCTCGTTAATCCGCTTTAAATCCAGCAATAGCGATGACAAGTAAGGCGTCAGCGGAATCGAGCGGCCACCCGAACCCTCAACTTTGTCATCTAAGACCAGACTGCGCCACTGAAAATCGACGTCCTTCCAACGCAACGCCGCCAACTCTTCGCGCCGTGCGCCGGTAAGCAGTAAGCCCTGCAGATAAGCGCTGATGACCGGATTCCCGATGTCGCGCACGCCGCCAAACCATGAAGACAATTGCTCTCGCTGCAGTGAATCGCCCTCCTTCGCTCTAACGCGGGGAACGGCGTCTTTCACACTGCGCGCCCTGTATGCATCGGCCGGCACCAATCCGCGGTAAGTGGGAGTTTCCGACGTCCAGCGAATAAAGCCTCGCAATAGTCGAAACGAAAGTGCTGCCATCGTTGGACGTTCGGCCGTTTGGGACACCAGCCATTCAGCAATTCGCTCACTTGTCAGCTCGATGAGCTTGTTTTGACGTAGCGCTGCAAGCGGGCCGGCTTGAGTCGTACCTTCGCCACGCTTCTTAGGCTTACCGCCAGCGACCGAATGTTGCAGGTGGTCACGGTAGTGTCGTGCGCTCCAAAATGACTTGCGCGATTCAACATATTCATCCCATGCATCGCTGAAGGTCGCATCCTGGCGCCGCGCGTCTGCCCGGCGCGCCGCGTGCGCTATCTGCTCTTCAACGCGGAGTTCGCGTGGATCTTTCCCGTCGTCAATTAGCGTTTTAAGCCTGCTTGCCTCGGTGCGAGCCTTTCCAAGCTCCCAAGCCCTAGCATCCCCTATTGTCAGCCGAATTGTCTTGCCGAAAAGACGCGATTCAAAAATGTACGCGCGTGAGCCAGCGGCAGTTACTCGCAACCCGAAGCCTGGCGTTTTCGCGTCCCAGTAGATACTTTGTTGCTTTGCAGATTCGCACACGAAGCCCTCGACGCGCGCTGCAGTGAAATTTTGCTTTTCCATCTCGTCCGTGTGTAGGCACCATGTAGGCAATTGATCGGGAAATCGATCAATTCAAATCAACCGAAAGATCCGTGCAAAACACTGCAGCCCCCTTATTTTACTACTGACTATGTGCCTACATGGAAATACATCTATCTGGAAGACCGTCGTTTTTTTCGGACTCTTAATCCGTAGGTCGAGTGTTCGAGTCACTCACGCCCCACCACCCGATTCATGCAAAAAGCCCAGTCCTCGTGACTGGGCTTTTTGCTTTGCGGGACCTCATCTACCTCACCGCCACCCAGATTTCCGTCACCAGATCGGCAGGCGCGGTCTCCCTCGGATCATTGAGATACACCTCGAACACTGGCGCATCTCCCGTTTCCCTACCCGACTTCGGCAGCCACTCCCCATACAGCCACTGATACGCAAAACAAAGCTGCGCATACGGTCCGACATGCGTGAGCACGGCAAACTCCCCACCCGGAACCTCGACGCGCGAAACCGGCGCCTCGAACTTCACCGCATCGGGCTCGAACAACTCGCAGCATGCCATCGACCGCAATTCCTCAGCCGGCACCGCCGATGGATCATCGAAGTAAATGCCAAGGGACCTCGCCCGCGAATCGACCAGTCCACGCGTCGCCAGCCAGTGAAACAGCATCTCGAACGCGCGACCAATGCCCATGTAATCACCCCGATGCTCAATCGCCGCGACACTGAATCCTTCCTGCGTACGAATATCGACCTGATGTTGTTGCATCGCTCCCTCCTTCGATCCGAAACCATCGATCGCCCCGAACATCGAGGCCCCGCCCTCGTTCCTGAACTGTCCCGGCGCCATCCGGTAACTCGCCTGAAACGCTCGCGAGAACGCCTGCGCGCCGCTGTAACCGGCCCGCGCGGCAATGGCGTCGATCTGCGCCTCACCATGCAGCAACTCGTTCGCCGCCCGATGCAGCCGCAAGCGCCGCACGGTCGCCGCCGCCGTCTCGCCATAGAATCCGTGATAGATCCGATGCCAGTGATACGGCGACAGACACGCCACCTCGGCGAGACGATTGAGATCGAGTTCGTCGTCGAGATGATCGTGGATATAGGCGACCACGCGCGCGAGCCGCGTCTCGTAAAGCTTTTCGGCCATGCTGCGCTCCAGGAAGAAGTGCATACGATGCTCAAAAAGTAGCACGACCCGCCTTAGCATTTCTTGCTGACTTTCCACACTGCGTCGGAAGCTCACGCCGCCCGCATCGCCTCGCCTCGCGAGACGCGTACACTTCCGTCTTTGAACGAAGCAATCACGCCGCGCCGCGCACACCGGGCGCTCCGCGCGATGCAACAACGAGAACCATCGAACATGTTCACCTGCCGAAACCAGTCCTGCGAAGCACAGTGGGAGCCGTCGGACGTCGTCATCAAGAACGAGGGCCAAGGCCTCTTGTTCCGCTGCCCGATGTGCGGCGCGCGCAATTACGTCGCCCGTCACGAAGCGGCCGACGGCAACGTCTCCTACGAACAACTCCGCGACGTCCCGCCCCACGGCGAGCGCTGATCGACATGACCACCGACACCTCTTTCAGCAGCCTGCCGCTCACGCCCGCGATGCAGGCGAACCTGCAGCAGCTCGGCTATCAATCGATGACGCCGATCCAGGCCGCCAGCCTGCCGCCCGCGCTCGCGGGTCACGATCTCATCGCGCAGGCGAAGACCGGCAGCGGCAAGACCGCCGCGTTCACTTTGCCGCTGCTCGCCAAGCTCGATCCGAAGCAATTCGCCGTGCAAGCCCTCGTGCTCTGCCCGACCCGCGAGCTCGCCGACCAGGTCACGCAGGAAATCCGCCGTCTCGCGCGCGCCGAGGACAATGTGAAAGTGCTGACGCTCTGCGGCGGCACACCGATGCGCCCGCAGATTGCGAGCCTTGAACACGGCGCGCATATTGCCGTCGGGACGCCGGGGCGCATCATGGATCACCTGGGGCGCGGCACGCTCGCACTCGACGCCGTGCGCACTCTCGTGCTCGACGAAGCCGACCGCATGCTCGACATGGGCTTCTTCGACGACATCGCATCGGTCGCGCGGCAATGTCCAAAGGATCGCCAGACCTTGCTGTTCTCGGCAACCTATCCGGAAGGCATCGTCAAGCTGAGCCAGCAGTTCCTGCGCAATCCGCGCGAAATCAAGCTCGCCGAACAGCACAGCAACGCGAAGATCAAGCAGCGCTTCTATGAGGTCGCGGATCACGAACGCCTGCATGCGGTCGGCCTGTTGCTGGATCACTATCGCCCGGTCAGCACGCTCGCGTTCTGCAACACCAAGCAGCAATGCCGCGATCTGCTCGACGTCCTGCTCGCGCAAGGCTTCGAGGCGCTCACGCTGCACGGCGAACTCGACCAACGCGAGCGCGATCAGGTGCTGGTGCAGTTCGCCAACCGCAGCTGCTCGGTGCTGGTGGCAACCGATGTCGCCGCGCGCGGTCTCGATATCGCCCAGTTGGAAGCAGTGATCAACGTCGATGTCACGCCGGATCCGGAAGTGCATGTGCATCGCATCGGCCGGACGGGACGGGCGGATCAGGAAGGCTGGGCGCTGTCGCTGGCGAGCATGGACGAGATGGGGCGTGTCGGTTCGATCGAACAGGCGCAGCGCGCGGAAGTGGAGTGGCATCCGCTTGCCGAACTGACCTCGGCTGCGCCCGGGCATCTCAAGCCGCCGATGGCGACGCTTCAGATCCTCGGCGGCCGCAAGGACAAGATCCGTCCCGGCGACGTGCTCGGCGCCCTCACCGGCGAAGCGGGCTTTGACGGCAAGCAGATCGGCAAGATCAACGTGATGGACATGGTCACTTACGTGGCGATCGAACGCGGCGTCGCCGACGACGCCGTGCGTCGGCTCGGCAACGGCAAGCTCAAGGGGCGCAAGGTGAAAGTGCGCCGCATGTAGTCAGGCTCAGACTTTCTGCGAAGGGTCGCGGGCGATGGTGTCCGGCTTGGAAGTCGCGTTTGCAGGATTGCGCGTCATCAGCCGCAGCCCGCTCGCGATACTCCCCGCGCCCGCGAAGGCCGCGCCCAGCGAGAGCGCAAGCGTCGGTCCATGTTTGCCGGCAAGGCTGAAGCACAACGCCACGAGCGCCGCGCCGGTCGCCTGTCCAATCAGACGCGAGGTCGCGATCACGCCACTCGCGCCCCCGCTGCGTTCGCGCGGTGCGCTCGACATGAACGCCTTCAGGTTCGGCGACTGAAAGAACCCGAAGCCCGCGCCGCAGATGGCCATGCGGACGCAAATCTCCAGTACATGCGGCTGCGCGGGCAGCATGGCCAGCGACACCATGCCCACGCACAGCAGCGCGAGTCCGATTCCGCCCAGCAAGCCTGGCGATTGCCGGTCGGACAGACGGCCGGCAATCGGCGCCATCAGCGCGACCAGCGCGGACCACGGCGTCATCAGGAATCCGGTCTCGACCTGGCTGCGGCCCAGCACGCTCTCGAAGAAAAACGGCAGCGACACGAACGCGAGCCCCTGCGCGGCGAACGAGCAGATGGCGGTCATTGTCGAGAGGGCGAACATGGGGCGGCGGAAGAGATCGACGGGCAGCATCGGCGCGGGATGACCGCGTTCACGACGCAACAGCAACACGCCCGCCACCAGCGTCACGCCGAACGATGCGAGCACGATCTGCGTCGGCGCACGCTGCGACGCCTCGCCAAGCGCGAAGATCAGCGACGCGAATGTGATGACGTTGAGCAAGGCCGCCACGCGATCGAAGCCGTGCTCGGCACGTTTGGTCTGCGGCAACGACGGCCACGCGATGATCAGCGCGAACACGCCGACCGGCAGGTTCACCGCGAACAGCCATGGCCAGGTGCCGAGCGAGAGCACGATGGACGCGACCGTCGGCCCGACAGCAAACGCGATGCCGACGACCAGCGCATTCAGCCCGACGCCGCGCCCCAATCGATGCGGCGGAAAGATGGCGCTGATGAGCGCGGCGTTGACGCTCATGATGGCGCTCGCGCCGAGGCCTTGAAGCAGACGCGCGGCGACGAGCGTCGGCAAGGACCACGAGAACGCACACAACGCCGACGAGATCAGGAACACCACCAGCCCGCCCAGATACACGCGCCGATGCCCGAGGATGCCGCCGAGCGCGGCGAACGGCAGCAGCGTCGCGACCATCGCGAGCTGATACGCGTTGATGATCCAGACGGACGCGGCAGGCGTCGTATGCAGGTCGGCGGCGATGGCCGGCAACGCGGTGTTGGCAATGGCTGTGTCGAGTGTCGCGAGCGCGACCGACAACAGGATCGCCGCCATGCCGCGCCGTTCGAGCGGGGTCATTGGGGCGTCGGGATCGTGGGGCAGGTCTTGGTCTTGGGGACGTTCTTCGGTGGGCACGGCGCTGAATCCGGATTAAGCGAAAGAAGAATAAGCCGAAACGATACGGGATGGCGGCGGTTTTTGCTGGGGCAAGGATGGAGGGCTTTCAGATGGCTTTCCGGAAGGGTGCGCGGGTATGCTCTGGCGATGGCGTCGATCATGGGAGACCGGGAGATGGCGATTCGAATCGTGAGGCTGGGGACGCCGCGTGCGCAGGGTGAAGGCTTGCGTATCGGCACGGTGCGGAGGCCGCCGCGTGGGGTGCCCAAGGCGGAATTCGCAAAGCGTGATTTCTATGACGTGTGGTATCCGGTGCTGTCGCCGACGCAGGATTTGGTGACGGCTGCGCTTCATGCCGAGAGCGACAAGGAATGGCGCGCCTTCGTGAAGAAATTCAAGACGGAAATGGCCGCGCCGGATGCGAGCAGGACGCTGGACCTGCTGGCCGCGCTGTCGCATCAGACGAACATGGCACTGGGATGCTATTGCGAGCACGAGGCGCGGTGTCATCGCTCGGTGCTGCGGGAGTTGTTGACGGCGCGAGGGGCGGAGGTGGTTTGAGCCTGGGCTTCAGAGTGGTCGCGCGCTGCCCTTGAACACCTGCTGTCGATGCCACTCGACGAAGCCGCCCGCCGGGTGGTGTTCGGTTCGCACGGGCGCGTTCAACTGGCCGCCGTGGTGTCGAAGGAGGATCTCTTCGAAACGTTGGCCGCCGTGGGCTTTCTCCGAGACCAGCACGCGACGATGATCGCCGAGCGTGAAGGCGCCGATATCGAAGAGCTTGTGATGCAGGCAGCACAGCGCGATACCGTTCTCGACGGCGTCCGGCCCGCTCGCCTGATGCCACTTGATGTGCGCCGCTTCGAGGCCAATTGTGATGTTGCCGATGCGCAAGTCCAGATCGCATAGCGCGCATCGGTACTGGTAGGCGGTCAGCACGGCTTCGCGGAATCTCGGGTCGCGGCGGCGCTGCCTGGCGGCGGTTTCGTCTTCGTTTTTTAATGTGGTTGAGTCATCGAGAGCAAGACCGACGGCATCAAGAATGTCGCTGTGAATGCTCTCCGGGAAATGAGCGGTGAGCAGTACGCGGGCAATCGTAGTGATTGCCTTGGGGTCGCTTTCCAGGAATGTCTGAACGTCGGGTGAGAAACGTCCGCTTGCGTCCAGGTTTCGCAGTTGCCCCTTGCTTAAATCGTTTTCGAGCAAGACGATATTGCGATTCGTGCCGAGCGTGACCTCCCAGATGGCGTCATTCTTCAAGCGCACAAAGGGGGCCTCGGGATAAAGCGTGCGACGCTGAGGCGCGAATTCTCTCAAGAGCTCGCACAGACGAGACTCGTACTCGCGAAAAGGTATGTCTCTGACGCCTTGCTGGAACAAGGCCAACGCCATCAGAATCAGCAGCGGCTTGTGAGGCGCACGCTCGCCGTTGCGCCGCCAGATATTCAAGTTCTCAAAGCTTTGCAGAATTCCGGATGGGCCGATTGCGGTCATGACTCAGACAATGTTCATCGACAAAGAAAAACCCGTGACGCATCGTGCGATCACGGGTTTGTGGAACCGGAAACGGGGTCTGTCTACCCCTCAAACATCAATATTCCCCGCCCTCAACGCATTGCTCTCGATGAAGGCCCGGCGCGGCTCCACATCATCCCCCATGAGCGTGGTAAAGATCCCGTCCGCCGCGATCGCGTCCTCGATCTGCACGCGCAACAGCCGCCGCACACTCGGATCCATGGTCGTTTCCCACAGCTGCCCGGGGTTCATCTCCCCCAAGCCCTTATAGCGCTGCTTCGAAACATTGCGCTCCGCATCCGCGATCAACCACTTCATCGCGCTCTTGAAGTCCGTCACAGCCATCGACCGCTCGCCGCGCTTGATCAACGCACCCTCGCCGATCAAGCCCTTGAAGGTATCCGCCGTCGACACGAGCTGCTTGTAGTCCGCCGTCAACTGAAGGTCTTCATCGATCACCGAGACCTTCACATTCCCATGATGACGCCGCTTGATATGCAGCGACCGCAGCTCGCGCACCTGATCGTAGGCCGGCACGACGTTGACTTCCGGCTTCAACGGATCCGCCCGCAAGCGCGCTTCCAGATGCTTCGCCGATTCCTCCGCCGCCTCTTGCGACGACAGATCGAGCACGACACCATCCATCACCGCCTCGAGCGACGCCGAATCGTAGATCCGGCTCAACCGATCGATCACCGCCTGCGCCAGCAGATACGCCCGCGCCAGTTCGCCGAGCGCATCGCCCGCGATCGCATCGGCGCCTTCGGCCGGGATCAGCTCCGAGCCCTGCAGAGCCAGCTTGAGCATGTGCTGATTCAGCTCATGCGCGTCCTTCATATACCGCTCGTCCTTGCCCGCCTTGATCTTGTACAGCGGCGGCTGCGCGATATAAATGAACCCGCGCTCGACGATCTCCGGCATCTGCCGATAGAAGAAGGTCAGCAGCAGCGTCCGAATGTGCGCGCCGTCCACGTCCGCATCGGTCATGATGATGATGCGGTGATAGCGCAGCTTGTCCAGGTTGTAATCGTCCTTGCCGATGCCGCACCCGAGCGCCGTCACCAGCGTCACGATCTGCTCCGAAGAAATCAGCTTGTCGAAGCGCGCCTTCTCCACGTTCAGCACCTTGCCGCGCAACGGCAAAATCGCCTGGAACTTGCGGTCACGCCCCTGCTTCGCCGAGCCGCCCGCCGAGTCGCCCTCGACGATATAAATCTCCGACTTCGCCGGATCCTTCTCCTGGCAATCGGCCAGCTTGCCCGGCAACCCAATGCCGTCGAGCACGCCCTTGCGGCGCGTCATCTCGCGCGCCTTGCGGGCCGCATCGCGGGCACGCGCGGCATCGACGATCTTGCTCGTGATGATCTTCGCGTCGTTCGGCGTTTCCTGCAGATAGTCCTCGAGCGCCTTCGCGACGACTTCCTCCACCGGCGCGCGCACTTCGGACGACACCAGCTTGTCCTTGGTCTGCGAGCTGAACTTCGGCTCGGGCACCTTCACCGAGAGCACGCACGACAAACCTTCGCGCATGTCGTCGCCGGTCGTCTCGACCTTGGCCTTCTTGGCGATCTCGTTGTCGATGATGTACTTGTTGATGACCCGCGTCATCGCCGCGCGCAGACCGGTCAGGTGCGTGCCGCCGTCGCGCTGCGGAATGTTGTTGGTGAAGCAGACCACGCTTTCGTTGAAGCTGTCGTTCCACTGCATCGCCACTTCGACGGTCACGTTCTCGCGCTCGCCCACCGCATGGAACACGTTCGGATGCAGCACCTGCTTCGCCTTGTTGATGTACTCGACAAAGCCCTTCACGCCGCCGCCGAACGCGAAATCGTCTTCCTTGCCCGTGCGCTGATCCGTCAGGCGGATGCGCACGCCGTTGTTCAGGAACGAAAGCTCGCGCATGCGCTTGGCGAGGATGTCGTAGTGAAACTCGACATTGCCGAAGATCGTGGCATCCGCAAGAAAATGCACTTCGGTGCCGCGGTTCTCGGTGTCGCCGACCACCGGCATCGGCGAATACTGCACGCCGTTTTCCTCGACGATCTCGCGGTTCTGCACGAAGCCGCGCGCGAACTCCATGAAGTGCTTCTTGCCGTCGCGACGCACCGTGAGGCGCAGCCATTCGGACAGCGCGTTCACGCACGACACGCCCACGCCGTGCAGGCCGCCCGACACCTTGTAGCTGTTCTGGTCGAACTTGCCGCCCGCGTGCAGTTCCGTCATGACGATCTCGGCGGCGCTGCGCTTCGGATCGTGCTTGTCGTCGCGCTTCAGGCCGGTCGGCACGCCGCGGCCGTTATCGGTCACGGAAATCGAATTGTCCGCATGGATCACGACGTGAATGTCGTCGCAATAGCCGGCGAGCGCTTCGTCGATGGAGTTGTCCAGCACTTCGAAAACGAGGTGATGCAGACCGGTGCCATCCGACGTATCGCCGATATACATGCCCGGCCGCTTGCGCACCGCCTCCAGACCCTCAAGGATCTGAATGGACGAGGCGCCGTAGCTGTTGTCGGGCGTGTTGTCGGGTTGCGAATTTGTGTTTTCAGTCATGGAATTTTCCGGTTCTGCTTCACTGCCTGGGTTACCGCTCGAACTTTTCTGAACACCATTAAAAACGCCAAAGGGGCGCGCCGCCCCTTGGAGTGTTCACCGTGAATGCGCGGGTCAGATGCGCATCGGCATCACTACGTACTTGAATTCCTCGTTCTCGGGAATCGTGATGAGCGCGCTGGAATTGGCGTCGCCGAGGCTGACCGTCAGCGTGTCGACCTTCAGGTTCGCGAGCACGTCGAGCAGGTACGTGACGTTGAAACCGATGTCGACGGTGTCGCCCTGATACGCGATCTCCAGTTCTTCCTGCGCCTCTTCCTGATCAGCGTTCGTGGACATGATCTTGAGCTGGCCCGGCTCGACGAGACAGCGCACGCCCTTGAACTTGTCGGAGGTCAGGATGGCCGCGCGCTGCAGCGAGCGCTGGAGTTCCTCGCGGCCGATCTCGAAGCTGTTCTTGTGCGACTTCGGAATCACGCGCTGGAAGTCCGGGAACTTGCCCTCGACCAGCTTCGACACGAGTTCCACCTGGCCGAAGCTGAACTTCACCTGCGTGGCGGCGATGTCGATCTTCAGATCGTCGTCGATGTCTTCCAGCAGGCGCTGCAACTCGAGAATGGTCTTGCGCGGAATGATGACTTCCTGGCGCGGGAACGAACCTTCGATCTTTATCGACGAGAACGCGAGACGGTGGCCGTCCGTTGCGACCGCCATCAGCTGGTCGCCGTCCACCACCAGCAACATGCCGTTCAGGTAGTAGCGAATGTCCTGCTGCGCCATCGCGAAATAGACCATGCCGAGCAGCTGGCGGAACGTCTTCTGCGGAACCGAAAGGCTCGCGCCGAAGTCAGTAGCCTGGTTGACGGTCGGAAATTCGTCGGCGGCGAGGGTCTGCAGCGCGAAACGGCTCTTGCCGGAACGCACGGTCAGGCGCTTGTCGGAAAGATCGAGCACGACTTCACCGGAAGGCATGGCGCGCAGGATGTCCAGCAGCTTGCGCGCGGCGACCGTGGTGGCGACCTGGTCGCTGCCGACGCCGAAGTCGGCGCGGGTCGTGATCTGGAGTTCGAGGTCGGTCGAAAGGAACGACACGTCGGCGCCGTTCTTGGTGATCAGCAGATTGGCGAGGATCGGCAACGTGTGGCGGCGTTCTACGATTCCGCTCACGGTTTGCAGCGGCCTTAGAAGATTATCTCGTTCGGTCTTGACCAGTTGCATAGAGTTCCTTCGTTGATGTGTCGGCCCGTCCGCCGGTTTCGCCACCACTGGGTTTGCCACCCTGACCGACGGACAACCTCGTAACCCGCGTTGCCGGCCCCCCGCCGGTCACTCGCGACAGCTTTGCGCCAAGCCGCCCAGGCCATGAGCGGCGAAACCTGTATTGTGCCTCAAAACGGCCGCGCTCCCTAAAAATGGGGGCCGTTTCGTCAAAAAACAGGCCCGCGCGCGCAATATCTGACGCGTACGCCCGCAGCGCTCCGTGAATCGCGCGTCAGCCCTTCAAGGTCTGTTCGAGCACGTGCAGTTCGTGGTTCAACTGCGCATCGGTGCTGCGCTCGGACCCGATCTTGCGCACGGCGTGCAGCACGGTGGTGTGATCGCGGCCGCCGAACAATTCGCCGATCTCGGGCAGGCTTTTCTGCGTCAGTTCCTTCGCGAGATACATCGCAATCTGGCGCGGGCGGGCAATGTTAGCCGGCCTTTTTTTCGAATACATGTCGGCGACCTTGATGTTGTAGAAGTCGGCCACCGTCTTCTGGATGTTCTCCACCGAGATCTGGCGGTTCTGCACCGTCAGCAGGTCCTTCAGCGCTTCCTTGGTCAGTTCGATGGTGATGTCGCGGCCATGGAACTTCGAATACGCGAGGATCTTGCGCAGCGCGCCTTCGAGCTCGCGGACGTTCGAGCGCAGATGCTTGGCCACGAAGAACGCCACGTCCTCCGAGAGGCTCACGCCCTCCGACTGCGCCTTGCGCATCAAAATGGCGACGCGCATTTCCAGCTCGGGCGGCTCGATTGCCACCGTTAGGCCGGAGTCGAAGCGCGAGATCAGACGATCGTCGATGCCGGAGATTTCCTTCGGATACGTATCGCTCGTGATGATGACCTGCGCCTTGTTGGCGACCAGCGCCTCGAACGCGTAGAAGAACTCTTCCTGGGTGCGCGACTTGCCGGAGAAGAACTGAATATCGTCGATCAGCAGCAGGTCGAGCGAGTGGTAATAGCGCTTGAAGTCATCGAACGCCTTGCGCTGGTACGCCTTCACGACGTCCGAAACGTACTGCTCCGCGTGGATGTAGCGGATCCGCGCGCCGGCCTTGTCCATCAGCAACTGATTGCCGATCGCGTGAATCAGGTGCGTCTTGCCGAGGCCCACGCCGCCATACAGGAACAGCGGGTTGTACGAGATGCCCGGATTGTCCGCGACCTGGATGGCTGCGGCGCGCGCGAGCTGGTTCGCCTTGCCGGTCACGAAGTTGTCGAAGGTCAGCACCGGATTGAGCTTCGAACGCTCGTAGGCGGAATCGTTTTCACCGCCGGCCGGCGGAGCGCCGCCGGGACGCCACGTGCGACGGCCCGCGGCGGCTTCGTTCGCATCGAGGCTAGGAAGGTCGAGGTCGGCGGGGTCTTCGGGCATCGACTGCGCGTGTTGCGCGGCCTCGGCAGCAAGCGCGTTGATATGCGCGGCCGCGTTGGCGTGCGCGACGACCGAAGGCGCGGGCGGCACGGCCGCCGCCGGCGCCGGTGCGCGCGGCGCGACGGGCGCGCTCGGCCGCGGCGCGGCGTTCGGACCGCCGCCGATTGCGTTGCGCGCGGTCGCCTTCGGGTCGAGGACGAACTGGACGTCGATAGGCGCGCTGAAGAAATCGCGCGCGACGTCGGTGATTCGTCCGGCGAACTGGCTTTTCACCCAGTCAAGCTTGAAACGATTGGGAGCAGCGATGCGCAATGTGTGCGCATCGGCATCGAATTCGACCGGGGTCAGCGGTTTGATCCACGTGACGTACTGCTGCGGCGTCAGTTCCCGCGCCAGCAGTGCGGAACAGTGTTCCCAGAAATCGTTCATCGAATGCGGTCGTTTTGGTTGCTCCGCGCACCTGAGGGCCGTGCTTGCCGAACGTTCGTCCGTTGACGGCAAGTCCCGGCACAGCCGAGCAGACCTGCTCCGGAGCCTTGCGCCGCAAGGGTTTGCGGGCGGACAGCGAGCCGAAGCAGCGAGCGGATATTTGGGAGTAAGGCGAGATTCTAACGCCAAAAGAGACCGGCGCGCGAGTTATCCACAGGGACACATCAGGGTCCCGGAAGCCTGCAAAAGCAGTCTGCGAGCGCTTGGCGTGCCGCTAAGCTATTGACGGTCAATAGAAAAGCAGTTTAAATAGCGGGTTCCGCGAAAACAGAATTCCTGAACCTCCGGCCATCGCGCTTGCAGTGATCACACTGGAGCCAAGCCCGCGCGGTCAATCAACTCAAGTGAGAGCACCATGAAACGTACTTACCAACCTTCAGTGACGCGCCGCAAGCGCACCCATGGCTTCCGCGTTCGCATGAAGACCGCGGGTGGCCGCAAGGTCATCAACGCGCGTCGCGCGAAGGGCCGCAAGCGCCTGGCAGTCTGAGTCTGCTGGCATTGCCGCAGATGGCCGCTCGTGGCGTTTCTGCCGACGAGCCGATCATGCGCCGCACAGAAGTCTTGAATCAGGACATCGTTCAGTTGCCGGCGCAGGCCACGTTCCCCAAGGCCGCAAGGCTGCTGAAAACGGATGAGTTCTCATCCGTTTTTCGTTTGCGCCCCTGGCGACGTTCGCCGCACTTCGTCCTGTACGGGAAGCCAACGGGTCATGCAGCACGGCTCGGGCTGGTCATCGGCAAGAAGCAGGCGCCGCGCGCCGTCACGCGCAACCTGGTCAAGCGGCTGGCGCGCGATGCGTTCCGGTTACGGCGCGAGCAGCTGAGCGGCTTCGATATCCTCGTGCGGCTGCATTTGAAGATCGACCGCAAGGCCATGCCGAGCGCGAGTTCGCCGCCGCTTCGGGCGCTCATCGGTCAGGAACTGGAAGCCTTGTTCGACCGTGCGGTACGCGAAGCAGCGCGCCGTTCGGCCGATTCCGTGACGGAGCCGCCCAAGGCGCCCCCCGTCGACGATTCATCCGACCCGAGCAGTTCATCCGGGTCATGAAGCGCAGATGCGCCAGGTTTTGTCTCCGTGACGAACCCGGCGCGCAGCGCGAAGCTTATGCAAACGGCACTCATCGCGTTGTTGCGCTTCTACAAGCTTGCTGTGAGCCCCCTGCTCGGCAACCGCTGCCGCTTTTATCCTTCCTGTTCTGACTACGCACGCGAGGCAATCCAGTATCATGGCGCCGCGCACGGCACGTATCTCGCCGTTAAACGGCTCTGCCGCTGCCATCCTTTCTCGGCCGGCGGCATCGATCTCGTGCCGGCTCCTCCGGGGCACGTCGGCGAACCCGACAAGCCAGCTTCGCAACCGGATTCCGCATCGTCGGACCCGTCCGCGCGCAACAAGCTTTCAACACTAAACGGCGCTGAAGCGCTTTCCGATCGACACTGAGACAACGCATGGATATCAAACGCACCGTCCTATGGGTCATCTTCTTCGTGTCAGTTGTCTTGCTGTTCGACAACTGGCAACGGGACCATGGGCGCCCGTCGATGTTCTTCCCGAGCGCGACGCAGCCGGCCAAGACCGCCGCCAACCCCGCACCCGGATCGGCGACGCCGGGCACACAGCCCTCCGAACTGCCGAACGCACCGGCCGGCGCCGCGCCTGGCACGACGACGCCGCCCGCCACTGCCCAGGCGCAGGTCGTCAAGTTCTCGACGGACGTGTATTCGGGTGAAATCGACACGCGCGGCGGCACGCTCTCGAAGCTCGCGTTGATGAAGGAAGGCGACGGCAAGCAGCCGAACCTCTACATCACCCTGTTCGATCACACCGCGAACCACACCTATCTGGCGCGCACCGGCCTGCTCGGCGGCGACTTCCCGAACCACAACGACGTCTTCACGCCGATTCCCGGCCAGACCTCGCTGACCGGTGACGAGAAGACGTTGAAGATCGCGTTCGAATCGCCGGTAAAGGGCGGCGTGAAGGTCATCAAGACCTACACGTTCACGCGCGGCAGCTATGTGATCAACGTCGATACGAAGATCGAGAACGTCGGCACGGCGCCGGTTTCGCCTTCGGTGTACATGGAGCTCGTGCGCGACAACACGCCGGTGGAAACGCCGCGCTTCTCGCACACGTTCATCGGGCCGGCGGTCTATACGGATCAGAAGCACTTCCAGAAGATCGACTTCAGCGACATCGACAAGAAGAAGCAGGACTACGTCAACTCCGCCGACAACGGCTGGATTGCGATGGTCCAGCATTACTTCGCGTCCGCGTTCATTCCGCAACAGGGCGTGAAGCGCGACATCTACGTGGAGAAGATCGATCCGGATCTGTACCGCGTCGGCGTCAAGCTGCCCGTGCAGACGATCGCGCCGGGACAGAGCGTCAACGTCGATGCCCGTCTCTTCGCCGGACCGGAAGAAGAGCGCATGCTCGAAGGCATCGCACCGGGTCTCGAGCTGGTGAAGGACTACGGCATGGTGACGATCATCGCCAAGCCGCTGTTCTGGCTGCTGGAGAAGATCCACAGCTACGTCGGCAACTGGGGCTGGGCGATCGTGCTGCTCACGTTGCTCATCAAGGCGGTGTTCTTCCCGCTGTCGGCGGCGAGCTACAAGTCGATGGCGCGCATGAAGGAAATCACGCCGCGCATGCAGCAGATCCGCGAGCGCTTCAAGGGCGATCCGCAGAAGATGAACGCGCAGCTGATGGAGCTGTACAAGACCGAGAAGGTGAATCCGTTCGGCGGCTGTCTGCCGGTCGTGATCCAGATTCCGGTGTTCATCTCGCTGTACTGGGTGCTGCTGTCGTCGGTGGAAATGCGCGGCGCGCCGTGGATTCTGTGGATTCACGATCTGTCGCAGCAAGACCCGTACTTCATCCTGCCGGTGCTGATGGCCGTCTCGATGTTCGTGCAGACCAAGCTGAACCCGACGCCGCCGGATCCCGTGCAGGCCAAGATGATGATGTTCATGCCGATCGCCTTCTCGGTCATGTTCTTCTTCTTCCCCGCCGGCCTGGTGCTGTACTACGTGGTGAACAACGTGTTGTCCATCGCCCAGCAGTACTACATCACGCGCATGATGGGCAAGAACCGCAAGAAAGCGGCGTAAGCGCGCGGTTGTGATTTGCATGTGAGAACGCCCGGCTCTGGCCGGGCGATTTCGTTTGGGCGACTACTCTTTGGCGATGACTCAGCGTGAGCGCTTGCGCTCTGCCGAAGTGTCACGAGGATGACTCACCGTTTCACCGCCCCATAGAACTGCTCGATGAGCTCCTCAAGCAAATACCGATGGTGCGGCGACAGCGATTCGATCTTGGTCGCCAACTCGAGCGTCTCGCCCGACGCCGGATATTTGTCGTCACGAGCCAGAGGTTTGGGCGGCCCCTTCGGACTGCCGCTCGGCGGCGGGCCATAGTGCAGCCAATGCTGATCGACCTTGAACCATTCGGAGAGCGTCTTCAGCTTGTCGGCGGTTGGGATCGACCGCGCGGTCAGCCATTTGTGCGCCGTCTGGGGCGAAACCGATTCGCCCCGATAGCGCAGATTGAAATGCAATGCGAGATCGGTCGCGCCGCGCATCTTTTCAGGTGCGCGGGTCATCGAGAATTTCAGCCGCTCAGAAAAATCGGCCTTTTCTTGTGGTGTAGGCATGACCGAATTGTGCGAAATATCCGCTGACAACAAGTCAACCGGTTGCGCTAGATATGGCTTGTTTCGTCCGCATTTATCTTGCTTACGTTGATTGAATCGTTGCTTATCAACAGCATCATTTCCTCAACAATGTCCTTCATTGTTGACTTATACGCCGATTCTCTTGCCAGCGCGGGCAAGCCGAGCGTTAAAGTCGAGTATCTCAAATAAGATAACGCAAGAATCGTCCTAATAGCACGGCAGGTCGATTGGATTTGTCGCCGCGATACAATGCGCGCACCCTTCATCCCTCCGTTTTGACTGCCTTCATGTTGAGCAACGACACCGATCCGATCGTCGCAATCGCCACCGCACCCGGACGTGGCGGCATTGGCGTCGTGCGGGTGTCGTTCGGGCGAGCGGGGGCATCGGCGGCGCAGCAGGCCATGCTCGCGCTATGCGGCGAGACGCTGTCGCCTCGGCATGCGAGTTACGTGCCGTTCATGGATGCGGGGGGCGAAGCGCTCGATCGCGGCATCGCGCTTTACTTCCCCGCGCCGCACTCGTACACCGGCGAGCATGTGCTTGAATTGCAGGGGCACGGCGGACCGATCGTGCTGCAACTCGTGCTGCAGCGCGCGATTGAAGTGGGCCGGGCGTTCGGCCTGCGGCTGGCCGAGCCGGGCGAATTCACCCGGCGCGCGTTTCTGAACGACAAGCTCGATCTCGCCCAGGCCGAAGCCGTCGCGGATCTGATCGAAGCCAGTACCGAGGCCGCTGCGCGTTCAGCCGGGCGATCGCTGGACGGTGTGTTCTCACGTGAGATTCATGCGCTCGTCGAGGACGTGATCAATCTGCGGATGCTGGTGGAAGCGACGCTCGACTTTCCCGAGGAGGAAATCGATTTTCTCGAAGCCGCCGATGCGCGCGGCAAGCTTGCGCGTATCCGGCAACAACTCGAGACCGTACTCGCCGACGCGCGCCAAGGTGCGTTGTTGCGCGAAGGTCTCTCGGTGGTGCTCGCGGGACAGCCGAATGTGGGCAAATCGTCGCTGCTGAACGCGTTGGCGGGGGCTGAACTCGCCATCGTCACGCCGATCGCCGGAACCACGCGCGACAAAGTGGCGCAGACGATTCAGGTCGAGGGCATTCCGCTGCATATCATCGACACGGCGGGCTTGCGCGAAACTCAGGACGAGGTGGAGCGGATTGGCATTGAGCGGACGTGGGGCGAGATCGAGCGTGCCGACGTGGTGCTGCATCTGCTCGACGCACGCGAGGGTTTGAGCGTCGAGGACCGCGACATCGCCGCCCGCTTTCCGCAAGGCGTGCCGGTCGTCCGGATCATGAACAAGACCGATCTGGCCGGCATGCCCGCCGCTGCGCATGATGGCGAAGGCCACATTCGCGTCGTGCAGCTCTCAGCGAAGAATGGGGATGGTATCGCGCTGCTGCGTGGCGAACTGCTCAAGATCGCCGGCTGGCAGGCGGGTGCCGAGAGTGTCTATCTGGCACGCGAACGGCATCTGATTGCGTTGCGTGACGCTCGCGAACATCTAGCGCTGGCTGCGGGACATGCCGATCAGCGATCGCAAGTGCTCGATTTGTTTGCCGAAGAGCTACGGCTTGGGCAGGAGAAACTCAACGCGATTACCGGAGAGTTCAGCTCCGATGATCTGCTTGGCGTGATCTTCAGCCGCTTCTGCATCGGCAAATAAGCTCATAGCCCGTGCGGCTTCCCAACGCCGCGCAGTTCGCTGCTGAGGTTCTCAACCTCTTCCGGACGCCCGTGAAACGCGGCGGGCGTGTTCTGGAACATTTCGATCCGATAACCGCCATCGCACAGCGAAAGCAGCATTGTCTGGATGGCGTTCAGCTTTGGATCGAGTGCGGTCGCACCGCGCGGCCACATACCCGCGATCGCGCGCACGAGCAGCGTGTGCCCATTCGCCATGCGCCGCACCTCGCGCACGTTCGCGACGAAGAGCGGCGTTGGATGTTGCTCGAAGATGGGCCGCAGATGAGCTTCGATGCAAGTGCGGCCATCGACCGGACTGCCGTCGAACCCGACAAGGCTGCCGCGTTCGGTAAAGCGCGCCGCCAGCGCGCGGGCGTCCTGGCGGTTCCAGTCTTCCAGCAGCCCGAAGTAGACGCGCCGCGCGCTGGTCGTCCAGTCTTCAGCCTCGCTCATGCCGCCTTCTTCCATGCTGCGGCAAAAATGCCCGCTCCCATCAGGAGCGCCCCGCCGGTGCGATTCACGGCTCGCTGGACGGATGGCTTGCGAATCGCCTTGCGCGCGCCAGAAGCAAGCAGCGCGTAGGCGAACGCATTGGCCGCCGCCAGACCGACGAAGGTGGCTTCCAGAATCGCAATCTGCGACACGCTGGCTGTATGGGGATCCACAAATTGCGGCACGAACGCGACGAAGAAAATGATGCTCTTCGGGTTGAGTGTCGTGACAGCATAGGCGTGCGCGATGATGCGGCTCATGCGCACCTCGCCTGTGGGTTGAGGGGCGTCGGTATCGACGACTGGCGCCCGCCACAGTTTTACGCCCAGATAGACGAGATAGGCTGCGCCGATCCATTTGACGAGCATGAACAGTTCGGCCGAGGCCGCCAGCAGCACGCCGAGTCCGAGCATCGACGCGGTCATTGCAGTGAGATCGCCAAGTGCAACGCCCAGCGTGGTGGCCAAAGCGAACTTGCGCCCATGGCCGAGCGCGTATGAGACGACCAGCAACACGGTGGGCCCGGGGATGGCGACGAGAATCGCGGAGGCGATCGCAAACGGCAACCATTGTGCAAGGGTCATTGTTTTCTCCTGAAGTCGAAGCGTCGATTTATCCATGAACGCACGGATGTGGCAATAGGCCGCTTGGCCAGCTTGACGGCTCGATGCCGTTGCGCGGGGCTACCGACGCGCCGATGAACGCAAAATCGTGCGGTGCAATATGCATTGTCTTGGGAGATTTTCAGCGACGGAATGACGCAGTTCGAAATCTTTCATTTCCGATTGGCCGCCTTTCAGGTTTTTTCGGTTAATCGCTGCCGTTAGCCGATCGGAATCGGCCACGCCGCGACATTCTGCCTTGTTGCGGACGCACACAACTTGTGCTTGCAACTTTTTCTCACTCCATTAGCATGACTTTTGCGGTCAACCGCTTTTAAATACGTAGCTAATTTCGAGTGATAAGTCGTTCGGAGGCTAAATATATGCAGAAACGCGCCACTGCTCTTTTTGCGATGGTCGGCCTGTTCGCCATTGTGTCCACCGCGCAAGCCCAGGACAGCGTTGTTCAGCCTCAGCAGACCTTCACCTTCCGGCCAAATTCGTATGGGTGCTTGTCGAAAGACAAGTTTGATTCGGCCGATCAACACCAGAAAGCCGGAGAGCATCAAAAGATGCAGCAGTATTTCGAAGGCTTCGAGTGTATTTCGACTCCAGTCGATTCTCACTTCCGTGTATTACGCGTTGTCGGTCATGACGTCGAGTTCGTCAATGCGGCGAACAGCGATACACAAGGTATGTGGACGACGGATCGTTTCATCGATCAATAATCTGGTTCGTATTTCAATTGCATTTAATTCGTACGGCGCGATTTTCTAATCGCGTCGGCGAACGCGCTTCGTCTTGATTCGGCTGCTGGCTTAAGTCTCCTTTTTTTCCCACGCGTCGGACTTTTTGGTGCGTGTGCGTCCTCACGTCTTCCCATTTCCCTCGGATTCCCCGCACAATACCGGTCGCGCGTGCTCGTGTGCGCCGCACCGACCGCTTTTGCTCACCTGATTCGCCGGCCAAGCAGCCGGCGCCCGACGCTGAATGGCTCTCAAATCCACCATCTATAAGGCAGAGCTTCAGATTGCCGACATGGATCGCCACTACTACGGCGATCATTCCCTGACCATCGCGCGTCATCCGTCCGAAACGGACGAACGCATGATGGTGCGCATTGCCGCATTTGCGCTCTTCGCGAGCGAACGATTGGAATTCTGCAAGGGCCTTTCCGACACCGATGAGCCCGATCTCTGGCAGAAGGATCTCACGGGGCAGATCGAGACGTGGATCGAGGTGGGTCAGCCGGACGAACGACGTATTGCCAAGGCGAGCGGCCGATCTGGGCGCGTGATCGTCATTGCTTATGCGGGCCGGACGGCGGACATATGGTGGCAGGGTGTGAAGGGCAAGATAGATCGTTTGCGCAATGTGACGGTCTGGTCGCTTGAGGAAGGCGTTGGCGACGCGCTCGGCAAGCTGGCCGAACGGACCATGCGCCTGCAATTGATGATGCAGGATGGGGAGGCTTCGCTGGGTAGCGAGACGGCTGATGCTGTTGACCTGAGGTGGAGTGTGCTTAAGGGGTGATCGGTTTGTCGGCTGACGCTTCAGGCGGTCCCTTGAGTTCGATCATGTTGCCCTCGGGGTCGAAGAGGTAAAGGGAAGGGCCGTAGCCCTCGGCGCCGTAGCGTCGCGCTTCTTCGCCCAAGTTCACGCCGTGTTTTTCGAGGTGAGCGCGGATTGCTTCGGCGTCGAAGGGCTCGACGCGTACGCATAGATGATCCATGTTGCGGCCTGCGCTTGGGTCGCCGCTGTCCGGTCGGTCGATTTTTGCACCTACGCTCAGGAGGTCGATCAGTGAACGGCCTGCGCGCATTTGGATCAGACCTAGGTCGCGCTGCTCCTTTTCGATCGGGCAGTTCAGCACGATGCGGTAGAAGTTCACCATGTTGTCGAGGTCAGCGCAGCGGATCACGACGTGATCGATTTCGCGGATGGTGAAGGGCATGGCGGGGCGCTCGCGGTGGGAGTTGCGAGGGAGTTTAGCGCGGGGGAGGTGGGAATGAGAAAGACCTGGCGGGTTAGGCCAGGTCTTTTTGGATTCGTGGTGGAGAGGATGAGGATCGAACTCACGACCTTCGCATTGCGAATACGAACAAGTCGAAATTTATCTGGATAGACTGGCATGCATCGACACCAACAAGTTATTGTATTTAAACAAATATCTTGAAATCAACCACTCGTTCACGTTGATCTAAATACCTTCACTACCGCATAATCCGGTTACACAGTGGTTACACGGGATTGCGGACTCACAAAGAGGAGGCTCGGTGGCGAAGGTCAATTTCACTGCGGCGCGGGTAGAAGCCCATCGCTGCGCCGAAGGTAAATCACAATCGTTTCTCTGGGACAGCAAGACCCCGGGGCTAGGCTTGCGTGCCACAGTTGGCGGCGCCAAAGCGTACATTTTCCAAGGGAAGATACATGGTTCGACGGTGCGAATCACGATCGGTGATCCGAAAAGTTGGACGATCGACGCGGCGCAGGAGCGAGCGCGTAGCCTCCAGACGCTCATCGACGGCGGCATAGATCCGCGAGAGCAAGAGGCTGAGCAGAAGGCAGCACACAAAGCTCGACAGGCAGCCAGGCGCCGTCAGGATGTGACCGTCGGCGAAGCATGGGAACAGTACATGGAGCATCTGCGAACGAAGATTTCACCCAAGACGAAGAAGCCGAGGTCGGAAAGATACATCACAGACCATATCAACCTCTCCGCGCCCGGTGGTGGCATCGCAAAACGTGGCGGCAAAGAAAAAGTGCGCGGCCCCTTGGCACCGCTCATGCCACGCAGGTTGTCCGAAATCACGGCAACGAGTATGGCCGACTGGCTTGAGGTTGAAATCGACCGAGGACCGACGAACGCGGCTCATGCGTTTGGCCTGTTTAAGGCATTCATCCGGTGGTGTGACACGCACGAGACGTATGCAGGCACTGTATCTCACGACGCGTACGCGTCGCCAAAGGTAAAGGGAATTCTGCCTCGTAGCGTCGCAAAAGACGACTGTCTGCAGCGCGAGCAGTTGTCTGTTTGGTTTAGTGCCGTACGTGGCATCGCGAACCCTGTCATCAGTGCATACCTGCAAGGCCTGCTGATCACAGGCGCTCGTCGGGAAGAGCTAGCAGCATTGCGCTGGGAAGATGTGGACTTCCGCTGGCGCAGCTTGACCATGAACGACAAAATTGAGGGTACCGGCGGCAGAACCATCCCGCTGTCTCCGTACTTGGCGAGCTTACTATTGAATCTGAAGCGACTAAACGAGATTCCTCCAAACAAGCGGCAAGCCGTGCGTCTCGCTAAAAATGGCGAGCAGTGGGCGCCGTCCCAGTGGGTATTTGCCAGTAAAACGGCATCCGACGGGAAGATTGCTGAACCACGGCATGCGCACAACCGCGCGTTAGCCCCCACAGGGCTACCGCACATCTCACTGCACGGCTTGCGCCGATCGTTCGGCACGTTGTCCGAATGGTGCGAAGTACCAGTGGGCGTCGTCGCGCAAATCCAAGGGCACAAGCCGTCGGCGATCGCCGAAAAGCACTATCGTCGCCGTCCCCTTGACCTATTGCGCATGTGGCACGACAAAATCGAGGCATGGATGCTGGAGCAGGCGCGGATAGAATTCCTTCTTGAGCAGAAGGCTGGATAAATTTCGGGCCATAGAACACGTCGAGACATGCAGATAGACCGTCCATCGTTCTTACTGCGAGTCTATCTCGCCCTACCCCGCCGGGATAACTCGCATAAAATCTCAAGACGATAGCTGAGAAGGATCAGCCGTCGATAAAGTCTGATCGTGCACGGCAAGCGGCGAACGGCGGGTTCGCATTTTCTTTGCATCTATCTAGATGGTAAGGCGAAGTAGCATAAATCGGCCGAATCCAGTCTGGAGAGACGTTTTACTCATATTCAATGGTCGAGAATGGACGGAAAAATTGAGTTTATTTCGTTAACCGATGCCGTAAACGCCATCGCGGATCGCGTTCCCGAACCCGAAAGCTGGAAAGGCATCATGCCAATGCTCATAGAAAACATTCCGAAAGACCTTAAACCGGGATCTCTCGAGGACTTCGAGCGCTGGGTTCATGCAAACAATATGCGCGACGTCGCGTCTCTCTTGATGCTTGCCTATCGCTGCTCGGAGGGCGCCAGTACGCTAGACGCGTGTATTTGCAATGCGTCGGCATGGAGCCCTAGATGGTTTGACATTCGCCCGACTGGAAGGCCAAGGCAAAACCCGGCCTTGCGCGACGAAGCGACCGATATTCTTCTGCATATGACAGGATATTTCCCCCGCTTTAGGGATGGCGTAAAAATCGGAAAATTTGATACCTGGCCTGCGAGTAAAATTGAATTTCACGAGGGGCAATATAAAAGTCACGAAACTTACCAAAGATCACGTGAAATTGGCTTTAGCCGCCCGGAAATTGTCAGATTTCTAGATGACAACGATATTCTGCACCAACTCGGTGCCCAGGCCATGGACTACTCTGCGGATACGGAATCAGTTGTCACACCTACGGCCAGCTCGAAGGCAATCGATGGTTCCCCCGCATCGAGCGAAGTCGAAAATCATCAGCCCAGAAAGTTAAGAGGTGAATTGGCCGCCCCTATCACAAAGGCATGGCGAAGACTTAACTTCATCGACGACTATCAAGCTGTATGGGTCGAGTTTATAAAAATAGTAATGCATGAATCGTCTGATTATCGGCATTTAAAATTGAGCTACGTGGCCGATGAAGAAAACGTTAAATGGATCAATAGCAACGGGGACGTCGAGTTTTTTGGTAAGGACACTATGCGCAAGCGGATCGATTCAAAAGCGCGAGGGAAGCGTTAAGCGCCCGCAAAAATGCCCGTAGGCGCCCGCATTTGCCCGGTAGCTGGAGCCCGCTGACTTCGATTCCTATGATTCGCTCAAGCTGATCCAAACTGATCCGAATTGATCGATCTGGACTGCCGCACGCACCGCAAATCCGTGTCCTGATTTGCGACAAAGCTTGGAGTGAAATGAAATGGGAAACGTGCCCTCTAACATCCGTTGCGCGCAGTCGCATGTCCCCACGGAAGAAGCGGCGACCATGTTGATGGTTCAGCCGCAAACGATGCGCAAGCAGTTTTCACAGAAAGGCGAATACTGCGGAATCCGCCCACGACGTCTGCCGAACCGCCGGCTCGCATGGCCGTTGGCGGAAATTCAAGCGCTGCTGAATGGAGGCGCATGATGACTGGGACCATCCGGAAATCGGGCACACGAGCCACGACTCCACCGCCGCCACATGTGCCGATCGAGCAAATCGACGCATTTCATCTGGAGTCGTGTCTGCGTCTTCACTCCACGAGAACGGGGCATTTGGCTATCCTCAGAAGCGATCTTAAAACCTGGCCCTCCGGCATGGGCATGAGTCGCCCCCGGTTCTGTCGCGCCTTGGAAGTGCTTCGTACGACAGGACGGCTGAGTATCGATACGAATGGGAAGGCGAGTCATATCCATCTGCACCCGCAACATACACCCTGGCAGCCGGACAGGTGGCGGCCCCCGTGCTTTTAACCTTGCTACCCATAAAGTACAACGCGGCATTAACGTCCGTAGTACGCGTACGCAGCGCGTCCCGGACGACATAGTTGTCCGGGACGTGCTGCCTGACACCGTCTGCTTCAGGGAAAAGTTAGCAATACAAGATACGTCGAAAAACACAAATTACAACCGAGCCCCTTATTTGACGGGCGAACTCGGGTTGCTGTCTCCAAATGACGGATGACGAGGCTTGCTATCGGACGCGAAGCGCTCAAGTCTCTCCTGCCGTTGGCAGGAGTTGTTTTGCCTGTGTTAGTGCGGTCATAAGTGTGTATATCCGCAAGATATTGATTTCCCGGTGTCTGTCGATCTTTTGATTGTCGGCATCCCGAGAGTCCTCACATTTGAATGGGTGGTGACTTATGGGTTTTATGTAATGAAAGAGTTTACAGATACTTACCAGGTTCATAACGATGAGTGGGCTGTTAAAAATTCATGATCTTTAGAAGGGCATGTCGCAGGTATCGGATATGGAAATTCTGATGCCTATCGATATCACAAAAATTAAATAGGTAAATGAAGATGTCTTATGAAGATGACGAATTCAGTAGAATCTACGAGTACACTGATGTAGTAAAAAACACAGAAGGAAAAGTCATTGATGGCGTCGATAATGTGGCTCTTCGCCACGACTATAGGTTACTGTGTCCATTGCTCGCTGAGATGGAAGCGTTGGCTCGTGAGCTTGAGTTTGCCAAAGACAGTTCAGGCTTCACGATTAAACGTGACAAGTACGGCAAGCTGGTGATACTGGAGAAAGCGCTGGGGAAGCGTTACTTCTATTCGTTGAAAGCTTTCTTCCATCAGGATGCTTTCAATGAGCGCTATATCTACAGTCTTCACGTGTTGGCTTTATGTGAAGCCTTTAAGGCGCTAGGCTTGCATCCGTCCACCTTTACCTTCGGCGACCCCGGTTCACTGGAGCATAAATCAGGTAAAGCACATGGCGAGGTGTTCAACGAGGTAATTGCCAAGCTTGGCGAGATCCTGGGTACATCGCGGTTTCGTGAGCGCTTGCGAGTTCGTGTGCGCGGTGCGAAGCGTAATCAGGAGAGGGCACTGACGATCGAGCAACAGGTGTTCGAGACGAAGTCCAGGCACCTTGTGCTAATGCTGCATTTTGGCTTCCAGGAGAAATACCGCCACAAAATCACGCTCGAGCAAATCCAGAAGCACCGCGAGAAATTCTTCAATAATCGTCGCACAAACCGCTTGTTGCGAGGCATCGTTGATTACATCTGGACGCTGGAGGAAGGGGATGAAACCGGCTTGCACCTGCACGTACTGATCTTCTACCGGGCTGACGATGTGCGTCGTGACGTGCTTATCGCCCGGCTGATCGGCGAGTACTGGGAGAACGTCGTGACCAAGGGCGAAGGGCAGTACTGGAACAGCAATGCCGACAAGTGGTTTCACGAGAAGTACGGGCACGGCGTTGGCACAGGCGAAATCAACTGGGATGATCATGACAAGCGTAAAGCATTGCGCAAGAACATTCAGTACATGACTAAGGCCGATCAGTTTCTGAAGATGAAATACGGCGAACAGTGTCACGTGTTCGGCACCAGCCAGGCCAAAGCGAAGAAAAAGGCTGGGCGCCCACGCAAGCAGGCGTCAGATGGAAAGACGGTAGATGCATCGCCGTCGGACAAGACGCTGGACGATTAAATCGGACCGTTTCCGGTGTCGCACCTAAATCATCGGTCAAACGCACGGTGCAGCCGCAAACGTCCTAGCGAATGGCGTCGATGTAGAGTAGGTCGCAGCGGACCTCAAGTCGTTTGACTTCGCCCATTTCAGGCATGAATGCTTCCTGTAGTGGAGCGGGCACAGGAATGAAGATCTGGTTCTTCATTACGATGGTGCAGGTCTCGAACGAGCCGCCTCCGGGGGAGGATGCCACGGGCTCACTCATCTGGACATCGTAATAGAGGCCAACTTCGCCAGAGTGATGCTCGAAGATAAATAGCGCCTTTTGTCCGCCCCATACCACGGAAGTGCGGTGTGGTTGCAGGAAGAACTCGCCTCTTTCCTCCCGGATGCGCTTACTGAGCGCGAGGAAGCACCGATACCCCTTGAGGGGGGGATCCGCTTCCTCAATGGTTAGTAGCTTTCTGTCAGTTGAGATGTCAGTGCGCTGGATGGGAGGCATCGCGCCAAAATCGGGGGCGGCGCCAGCAGTGCTATTAACGAACTGCTCTCCTTCGGTCACATCGGGAACGACGTCGCGGACCCGTCCCGTAGTGGCGGGATCGAGCACCTGATAGCTGCGCCGAACGGCTGCTGACTTGACGGATGCTTGTTCCAGAGTGATCTTGCCTTCGAGATAGTCTGTCCAGAGCAAAGTCAGATTCTCAAGATCACCGCGTTCATATTCGAACACGTCACGGGTACGCTGGAGGGTTTTCAGGAAGGCCTCCGTCCCTTGCCGCGTGGCGCTGGGGACGTGCTGGCTCACTCTCGGGAAAATCACATTGCGCACGAAGTCCTTCGCGAGATGACCGAATGCGCCGTATTCCTTCTCGTAGATCTGCAGCATGACCCTGACGTTGGACGCATCAGGATCCAGCACGATAGAAACGGGAGTTTGCGCGCTAACCAGTATCGGCAGCCCATGAGAGATCGTGCCAAAGTCGATGTTGGCGGAGAGAAAATAGTCCGAGTTCAATATTTCCGCCAGGCGGAATACAAGGGCTAATTGCGCCGTCGTCAGCTCGGCTTTCTGTAGGCGCTGGAGGACCTTCGGTTCGTCAGCAAGCAATTCGGCACGGCTGTATTGCAACAGGTAATTTTGTTCGCACTGACGGCGCTGAGCGTTACGTGCGAGCTGAACCAGTGGCCGTTCGCTTGATGCATATTTCAGTGTAGCAGGGTCGCTTCCCGCGTAGACGAGTAATGGGTTTGACTTGCTCGCCCCGGCCAGCTCGCTCAAGGTCGCTGAATCGCCCGGCTCAATGCGTGCGCGGAGCTGACCACAAAGGTCCCAGCGCTGGTGACTAGCTGTCCAATTGATGAATGCCTGGCTGTTATTGGCCTCGGGGCGATTTGCGAGGTGTTCGGAAATCAATGCGTCAACCGGTGCCGCAAAAAGGTTTAGAAACGCCAGGCTTTCCGTTGTGAGCGCTTCTCGTCCAGCGGTTGGCTTTAAAATCAGAAAATCGGCGACACCGCCGAGCTGGTAAGTTGAGGGAATTGACGCTATCGCCAATCCGAAGCGGCTACGGAAGGTCCGGAGCGCATTTACGCCTTGTCGCAGTACCATCTGCCCGGCAATGGGCTCGCCATTCAACTCGATATCGGAAAGCTCTACGCGAACCTCGCCGGTGCCGGCGCCCGTCAGCACTACATCAGCTGTAATGTGCGGTCCAAGCACAACGCGCGCACCGTCCCATCGCCAACTCACCGCTAGCTCGGCGACGGCCTGGGCGAGTGGAGTCTGACTGACGATAGTGCCATTCACGCGGACGGGGAGTTCTACGAAGCGCACAAACTCCGCGATATAGGCCACGGCCTGCGTCACGTCAATAGAACTACCGGCGGGCATCGTCGCCATGACAACAGTCCCAGGTTCGTCGGTAACTGGTTGGTCGGCGAATTCGATACAATCATCCGTAACGGAAAGCGTTGCGCGTTCGGCTATACAGCGGGTCCGTTCGGGAGTGTTCGCGCTTTCACTTACCACTTCGAGCCTATCGGCAATGCCGAAGTTGGCCATTGCGCCAATACCGAAGGTGCCCACTACGCCAGCTGCACGAGCATCGTCGGTATTCTTTGAGCTCGAGCCTGCCCGCCAGAAATGATCTCGAAGTTCCTGACGCGACATGCCGATACCATTGTCCGACACGATGATTCGAGTGGGCTCAATTACAACATCGATAGCAGGTTCAAAAACTTGGCCGGCATGTCGACGCAGCATAATCGCATCGAAAGCATTTTGTACATTCTCCCTCAGCAAGGCGAATGGCGAGGGATAAATTTGAGATGCGAGCAGCTCGATCATCCGGCTGATGTCGATACTGAACGGAATGGCTTCCTTTGATCCGTTTGTCACGATTTGATCCGCTTCGTCAGTTTAATCTTGGTTTGCAGCTCGGTCTTGATCGGCGCGGGCAAAGATAAGCGCACGGCGTGTTGTGAAATCACTAACTCTGCTTTCGCATCATTACCGCTAGCGATGTAGGCATCTACTAATTGCACCAATTCGGTGATTGTCTGCGGCTCGCCCATGACCTCGATGAGCTTTTGCGGATCACTATGTGCAGCAGCAGCCTCTATTACCAATCGTCGGCCAAATGTATCATCGGTAACGTCGATTTTGGACAGCAAACTCAAGGCCTCAACTGGGTCGTTCCGCCCGTGGAGTGCATCCTCCGCCTTCCGCAAGATGGCGATGCGCTCTTCGTCGGCAGGATTCTCGGACCGGCCAGCTGCATCCAGCGGCGTTGTCCATTCTAGATCTACGTAGCTGCGCCCCTCGAAGTCACGCAGTATTGCGCGAGAAAATAGATTGGCAACGCGCATCTCACGGACATGGACTCGTGCGCCGGAGTAGTCCTCTTGGATCTCGATGATGCTGTAGCCGCGCAGGGCTCCCATTGGTAGCTCGCGTCGGCCGGCACATAGCGAACCTGCGCTGGCTACCACCATCGTTTCCTGGTCCAGCAGGCGGGCATGTTGCGGCGTAACCTGTACACGGTGCTGGTGGCCATAGAGGCCAAGTCGAAACCCACGGCCGATCATGCCGCGCACGATCTCGAGATCCATGTAATCGGCGCGCTGTGGAGGTCCTTCGATATCGTGATGCCAGACCGCAACACGCAGCCTCCAGGGCCCGAGATCCTTGAGGTCGAGATGCGCCCGGGCAACCGCCTCGCGCGGTATCTCGCCGTGAAAAGCAAAGCAGTCGTTGGAAACACAAGAGTTAAAAGCAGCGACCGCAATGCGCCCGTTGTCTAGGCTGTAGAGATTCGCATCCGACCATGGGGCCACCCGCAACATCCCGTCAAAGCCAGCGTAGAAGCGTTCGAAGAATGCCCAGAAGGCGGCCAATCGCGTGTTATATAGATCTTGATTTTTAATTCTGTACAGGTGACGCGTCTTCCAATCCCATCGATAGGGAGAGTCCGGCTCAAACAGCGCGATTGGAAGATTTGACGGCAGTTCGCTTTCGCCAACAGGCTCCATTGAGCTAAATGCGGCATTCCAGTCGATGTCGTGGTTTCCGGGCACTATGACGACTTTCGTGCGATCGCCATTGAGGAATCGATCGGCAAGGCTAACGAGAAAATCGTGTGCTACCTCGTATTGTGTTGAAAGCTCGCGCTCGAAATCAGGCTGGTTAAGCGTCACTCCTTGGATGACGTCGCCACTTACGACTATTGCGTCGGGTGGTTTGATGGGAGGGGTTTCTCGTTCGTAACGTTCGCGATCGCTGATAAGCGCCGAGAGCAGTTCCGCGTTGGAGATCGGATCGCTCTTCGCACGATGGAGGTCGGTGATATGCAGTATCGAATACATTGCGTGGAATGTAATGGGCCAAGCGATTCTACTGCAATCATGGCGACAAAACGCGGGCCTGTGTCCAATCGGGAACAGCAGATTAAAATAAGCGGCAGCTGGCAGCCTATTTTTAGATCACAGCAACGGCACTGACGTTACTCTCGCTGTCAAACGTCATCGCCAGCCGTATCTTGCCGTCGTCACGGCGAATCCGCCGGACGTTGTCATCAAGTCTGCGCATCAGGGATTCATAGCCATCCTGATGTTCCACCGCAAAATGCTGCAGATCCTCTGATAGGCCAACAAGTTCACGGCGCCGTTTGTCGAGTGTTTCCTGGCTGTTCCAGAGTGCACGCGAAAGCAACTGGTTCGATTTGTCGCGAAGCGACATTGTCAGCTCCGCAAATCCGGTCGCAAGCGCAGACAGTCCTTTAGGCCACGACTGTGGGACCGGACGCATGTTCAGTGGGTCGATATAGGCGCCACACAGCCGCAACAAGGCCATGACGCGCAACAGCAGATTACGTTTCTCAACGAGCCGATGAGCGGAATCTGCGAGCACCTTCAATGCCGAATACGTATTCTCGGTTCCTCCGAACGTGTCCTTGTCCACCTGAGACGCGACGTTTTGTCGAAGCTGATGCAGTTCGGAACTAAGCTGATCCACCCACTCCGAGACCTCCCGGGTAATCGCCTCGATCTGAACCTTCTTCTCGACGGGAATATCGCGAAGCGATTTCATGGCATTGATGTCCGCGCCCAGTTCCGACAGGTAATCGCAAGCGCCTACAAGCTTCGAGCGGTCCTTGTGGTCAAGATAGAGCCGCAACTCCGTCACTTCTTTCCTGATGTCGGCGAGACTGCGATTGATGTCGTCCAGGTGCGATTGCGCAACCGCGATGCTGATCAGCTGAAATGCACCGGCCGCGACCTGACGAACTTTTCCTCCTTCGAGGATGCGCCCGTGCCCAGCAAACGCCTTTGTATCCTTTTGCCTCGCTATTGCGCGAACCCCACCCTTAACGGCAGGTACGATCTCGAGCGATCCTTCTGCCAGCCCGCGCTGGATATGCGGATCGAACACCAGTTCGACCGTCTTGTTGGGCAGACTTACCGCCCCTTTGAAAACGTCCGCCGCCAACTGGCGGGCTCGCGCAAGCGCCACGCCCCCGCCGTCTGATAGTGACTGCGCCCCTTCCGGTATAGCAGGCAGAAGCCGGGTGTTAAAGACGACATTGCCGGTGCTGTCGAGGAACTGAAGGTCCGTGCTGGACAATGCATCGCCCGTTTCCGCCGGCGCCGAGCGAGCCTTAACGAGATCGGCGGGCCGGACGGTCGCATCTATGCGTTCTGCACTTGCGGTATTGGTACGGCGTGTCGCAAAAAAACGAAGTCCTGCCCCGCCACCGAGCAATGCAACGACGGCGGCCACTCCCCCGACAATAATCTCGTTCAAAATTTTCTCTCCCGATGTCCCGAAAGCCGTTCAGGCAAGGATCGCGTCTTCGCGAAGCACGAAGACTAAGCTAACAATGTTATCGGCTAAAGCTAGACGAACTTGAAGTGACACCGTGGAGCACTATCAGACCTTAGCGTGCGTCCAACGGTGCGGCAGCAACTGAGCGATTTCGTCCACTCCAACCTGCACGCGGGTCAGCGAAGGGGCAACGGCGCATTGCCAGAACCTGAGAGAGTCGCATTTTGCATCTGTGGCGCCACCAGACGCCCTGCAACAAGAGCAATATGCGGAGCCTGCTGAGAAATCAGTCTGGTAATTTTCCCTGCTGGCACGACGCTTCCCACTGCGCGACTTCTTCCTGCGGGCTGACGGTATGGACTTCCAGCACCATGCCGACCCGTTGCCATTTCTTCATGCAGTCCGCATAGGCCATTCCGGCTGTTGCATCTGACGCCGCCTGCTGTTCGGCCGCTGTCGGCACCAGCGTGCCGTCCCGATAGGTATCGTCGGTTACGAGATTGCCGCCGGCATCCCACTTCCTGTAAGCCCCGTTCATCCGGTCATTCTGCCACCCGATATGGGACGTCGGTTTTCCCGCAACGTTGTCAAACGTATCCTCAGCGCCGTCTTTCTGCCCGTGGACATAGTGAAGTTTGTGAAAGACGATGCCGTCAGGCGTTGATTCCACATAATCGCCGTCGAGCTTCCCCTCGTCATCGAACTGACTGTGGAAGGTCATCTTGCCGGTTCCGGCATCGAAGCGTGACTGATCGCCGACCGCTATCCCACGTTGCCAGTGCAGGTCGTACACGAGGTTCCGGGTGACAATGTTGTAGACCTTCTGCTCGCCGTCCGCGCGGCCCTGCTCGAAAGAGACCTCCGAGATCACATTGTTGTCGCTGGTCGGCGCGAAGACCTTGAAGTCGCCGTCAAGCGCGCCGCCTGTGAACGCCATTTCGTAACGGGTGAGACCGGAACCGGCCTCCTTGCACGTCGCCTTGCCGTCGAGGTAACCCTCTTTCACATCGACGTCGCAGAAGACCGTTGACGCACTACCATGAAAGTTCTGGTTGCCCAGCCCGACGAACTGCATGATCTGCGCAAGTCCGCTCTGTGAATTTCTGAGTTGCTGGTCCGGCAGACTGGTCAGATGACCGCTGAAAGGGCGGTTGTCGTCCCCAGCAAAAATCTTCCCGTTCGATATATGGGCGTTGCGGTAGTCCAGCGTCTTGCTGCCGCATGCCGCAAGTCCGAATATCGTGATGCCGGCGACGCCGGCCGATAGAAGTATGCGTCTGAGATCTTTCATAGTTCTGGTTGAGTTGAATTCGCGCCGACCAAGAGGGCGAACAAAAAAAAGATGCCGGGCGTTTCGGTCGTCGGTGCTCCTGAAAAAAGCGGGCGCAGCGGGGCACCAAATGTCGGCCATCAGCCGAATGCCCGATGGACAGAGGCGGCTTATGGGGTCTCGGGATGCACGGGGCGCGTCTGAAAAGACAACCACGCCCCGCGTCCAGGCTGCCGCTCAGGAACCGACCGAACTCCAGTAAGCAGTGGCTGCTGCATTCACCGCGTCGAGCAACGGTTGCGGCAACGCTGAGCCGAACTGCACCGACCTGTCCGTGTAGGTCGTCGGGAACAGCCAGCCCACCATCAGGCTGTTGTTCACAAGCGCTACCACGGTCGACGCGCCGTTGAGTACCGGTACTGTCTGCGGATCGACCTGTGCCTGTTGCTGCGACGCAGCCGCAGCCCGCAGCACGGCCATTTCGGCCGCATTGAATGTGACAACGATCACATTGCTGTTACGGCTATACGTCGTCCACGAGCCGATGTTAGGGTTCGTGACCGTCACAGGCGTCCCGGGTGCGTTCGGCTGGACCTGCTGCACAGTGCCGTTGGCCAATAACTGGAAGTACGATCCGCCGCCCGGCGCGAGCATCGTCAGACCCACCGCCTGCTGGACTGAGTTGTAGCTGGCCGCCGTCGGTGTCGAAACTTCGACGACCTGTGCGCCGTCCATGACGGCCGGTGCTCCCCCGCACGTCAGGCCGCTGGTCACTGCCGGCGCGTCGCATATGGGTTGCCACACCGGAATGACCACTCGATCTGCCGCATACGAGAGCAGACCGGCATACGCTTTCGTGCCTGCCGCAAACTTCGTCGATGTCATCGCCGATGAAGTCCAGAGCGGGAAAAGCGATTCGCCATTCGGAAAAACAGCCACAGACATGGGCTCACCACTCAGGTCCACGGTGCGATACTCATAGGTGAACGCGATGCCGGTAATGGGATCGGTGCCGGTGAGCGTGGGGCCGACGCCGGAGAGCGGCAGCGCGTTGTATTGCGAGAGTGGCACGTATGGCGAGAAGCCCGACGCGTCTGCCTTCAGTTCGTAAGCGCCGATCATCTGGTTGTATTTCCTGATGTCCGGCGTGGACCACGCGTTGTTGACGAACTCCTGCTGGGTGCTGGTGAGTACGTTGGCCGCGAGCTGATGGATCGTCTGGACCGGTGCCTGCTGGTTCGTGCCGTTTTTCGGTCCATTGACCCAGTCGTACAGATAGCCGTCGAGCGAAGACGTCGGACTGGCCAGCACCTGCGTTGCATCTGCGGGCAGATAAACGGGCTGACCGACCTGCGCCGTGACCTGGGCCTGCGTGGGCGTCGTGGTGTTGTTGATCACCATTGCCTGAAGCACCGAGCGCACGGTGCTCACCGATGTCGCGCCGTTCGTCCCGAACGAGGTGACCGTGTTCACGACGTTTGTCGCAAAGGTGGACGCGGTCGTGTCATTCGCTGCGATGTAATCGGTCGCCAGGTTCACCCGCTCGCCCAGCAGGTTCGACACCGCAGCCGTTGCTGCCGACTGGCTTATGCCGGACTGCATCATCGCGACCACCATCGTCGAGATCGGCGTAACGGGCGCCTGCCCGGTCTCGTCCGTGACAATGCCCGAGAGCGTGAACGACGCCGGAAACATGTAGCCGGGACGCGAAAGATCCTTTGTCGTCGGCGAAACGACGACCAGTAACTGTCTGCCAACGACGTTGCCGTTCGGCGTGAGCGAGTAGTTGCCGTTCGCATCGGTGGTGGTCGAAGGCTGCGTCGTATCGCACGCACCCTGACCGTTGTCGAAACAGACGGTCGCACCGGACAGATAGCCGTCGATGGCCTTGCCGGTGAGTTGCGCCTTGCTGTCTCCAGCCGGCGAAGCTGGGGCGCCTGCGTTTGCGCCACCACCGCCACCGCCGCCACCACACGCGGCAAGCGTTACTGCGAGCGACGCGCAAAGCGTCAATCTCACCAATCCTGCACTCTCGAAAGTCTTCAATTTCTTGTCCTCTTAGGTTTGTCAGCGACGAACGGGCCGACTACCGGCCTACCGGGCTGCTTCGGCGACCGGATTGCGTGGCTGTTTCGTTCAATGCCGGACAAGGCCGGCCATACGTGCCCGGGCGTCCCGCCTGCTGACCGATTGAGCAGACTGGGAGACGGCGTACAAAAGGGATAACGGCAAACATCTCAAAAGGTTGAATATCAACCTATAAAGCCCTTCATGTCAGTGGGGTGATCGCCAACTATTCGGGTGGAAAAGGAGGGCGAATGCCGGGAACCGACATGGATCGACTGGCTGGGATGGTGGGGCGGGCGATCGCGAGAAACCGCGTCACAGCGGAGCTGACCCAGGAACAGGTCGCAGAACAGCTGGGAATAGGAAACGAGGCCGTCTCGCGAATCGAGCGGGGGCTGGTCATGCCCAATGTGGCGCGGCTCATGGAGCTGGCCGACATCTTCGATTGCGACATTGCGGATCTGCTGACCGAGGTCAGCAGCCGTTCGAGCGATCAGGCGAGGCACTTGGCACGCTTACTGACGGGTGTGGGCAGCACGGACCGGGAAATGATCGTGGAGATCGTGGAGCGTTTGACGTCCAGGTTTGCCAGGCGTTGAGGGGGCGGCGGTGAGCCTGATAGCGGGGCCGTCGCGCTAATCGGTTTCGACGAGCAAGATCGTCGTGGCGGACCGATCAGCCTCGGTGACGATCCAGGTGACGGAGCCGGTCGGCAGTACAAAGCGCGAGAGAATGCGCATGTCGAGCAATACGGCGAGTTCGTTTTGAAGGCAGTCGCGCTCGCTCAGGTCGCCCCAGTCGCCGTGAAGGTGGCGTGCGAGCAGTAGCAGCTCCGGGACTTGGGCTAGCTCAAGGGCCGCTGCGGCAGCGGGTGTGACGTTTGGACGGCCCGCCTTGAAGCGGACTCGGTTCGCGGTATCGGTTTGTGAGGGCATGATGGTTCCAGTGTGAAAGTGTTTCGCCCCGGTGGCGACGCTCGACGGCGATCGCGGCACGCGGTGGCAAGCAGGGGATGAGTATTAAGAAAGGAAAGCGGGAAACAGCAGAAAGAGAAACCGAGGTCGCTCAGACGCGATGGCGCTGAAGGTCGAACATGGGAAGGTGGCGATGCAAAAGCCGGGCCTCAGTAATCACAGGGCAGCAGCACCGTCGTCACCGAGCGATCCCATTCGGTGATGATCCAGACCTTCACGTTCGGAGAAAGCACGTAGCAGGACAGAACGCGAAGCCCCAATTCAAGGGCGAGTTCGTTCTGCTTGCGGTCTTCTTCAGAGAGAACGCCCCAGTCACCGCGCAAGTGCCGGGAGAGCAGATCGCCGGCCGATACGCTGGTGGCGCGCAGCGCGTCAATCGCGCCGGGTGTGGCAAAGAGACGGCCAAGCCGCAGACGCGGCCTGACCGGTCGCACTTGATATGCATGCATGTTGCGATTCTCCAGATAAAGGTCCTCATAGAGGACGCGCACGTGCCTCCGGGAACCGGATGCACAGGAGGGGAAAAGGAATGACGGCCCGAACGGACCTGCGCTACGGACGTTCGGCAGTCGCTGCTTCAGCGCGCATTGATCGGTCTGTTGACGCGGTCAATTGTGTTGACTGGAAGCCGAGGTCTCGCCGCAACGCGGTGGCTTTGGCCTGTGAACAGCCGAGGTAGCGCCGGATGTCCGCGACCGTCGCACGTACCTGCCCTGCCTCGATGGCTTGCACGAGTCTTGCCAAATCGGTCGGTGGTTGACAGGCCACCGCCGCGTCTGTCGGCGTGACTGCTGGTATGGCTGTCGAATGCAGCGGCACGACGGACACGTGACTCGCCGCGACCGGCGACGACGCTGGCGCGACCGCGCTGACGGCCGGTGAGTCACCGGACCCGACCTCCGGCGTGACTGAGGCGTCCTCAGAAGTCGCGCCGACTACTCGATCACGCGTCCGGTTAGCCGGTCCTAGCGCCAGAAACCAGAACAGACACGCGACGCCTTCGAGTACGCCCGCGAAGACAAGTCCCGATGCGAGGTCTACACGCGCCGCCGTGACGCCGAGTGAATTCGCCAGGCGACTCGTGACCGGATCGTCGCGTACCGAGTCACGCAAAACGTCACGCGCCGCCGTCAAACGTTCCGTTTCTTCGCGCTGACGGTCTTCGGCTACCTGCCACCGCTTCGCTTCGTCGGCTTCCACATCGAGCGCGTCGAGTTTCGCGGCAAGCGACACCCGGATCACGCGCAATGCAGGGCAGTCACCAGCACAATGCCGTGCATCGGCACGTGCTAGCGCCGCCACCACATCAGCGTGTTCTGCGGCAATCGCGGCCGGACCGCGCACAGTCCGTCGCCCCGACGATGACATCATCGGCGCAGTGGGCACGACCACGACCGGCAATGCCGCCACGCGCAAGGCTGCGGCATGTTCCTGCGCGAGCAGGAAGAACGTCGCGTGCCCGTAGCACGTCGTCACCATGCATACGACCCACAAGCCTGCGCCGCCGAGACGCACCACTACGGAAGCCGTACGGCAGAGTGCGGGCAACACGTGGGCACTGACCACCAGCACAGCACCGATGGTGACCCACGCGATGCGCTCGGACAGCCAGCCGCCGCGCTGCCAGCCCGCGAGCACCGAGATGCACAGCGCCGTCACGGTCGAAGCGAGCGCTAGCCAGAGTGCCCACCCAGCAGGCGGAGCGCGACGCTGGACAGTGTAGATCAACGCCATTGTCGATTTCCTCCGTAGTTGGGTTTGCGCTACCGGTTTGCGGTTCACGCGTTTCCTCCTTGTGGTAAAAGACCGTCCAGTCGCCGAAGTACCAGCCATCGAAGAAGAGCAGATCCTCTGCAATGCTCAGTACAGCCTCCAAGCATGGCGTGCACTCTCCGGTCGTCAGGTTGGTGATGTCGCCCGTATCCGGGAAGTACAGCGTTGCGCGCTGTCCATCAATGAAGCGCAGCTTGACCTCCGACGCGTAGGTGGTGTGCACATATTCGAGTGGACCGATGACCGGGCCTGTAAAGCCCCAATCGTCCATGTCGGCATCGGGCGCCTCGCGCCCATGAAAGAGACCGAGATAGAGTCCCGCAGGCAAGTTGGCGTCACGCTCGCCGTACGGCGGCAAACACCGACCATCGCGGCAGATGAAGCAGGGGGATTGCGCAGATTGAGCGACAGCGTTCATGCGGCCTTCCCCGACAGCGCCGCCGCCTTACCATCAAGCTTGTCCAGCAGACTCGGCTTGCTGTTGTCCTGACTACCGTTCCTGTTGTCGGCTCTGCGCGCCGCCGTCCTGTTGCCGGCCGTTGCCGAAGTAGCCGCCGCATCCGGCCCAGTTTCATGAACACCTTCGCCTGATTCGCCACGCTCGTTGCCTTCGCTATCTCGCCCGTCCGACATTTTCGGATAAAACTCTTCCGCCACCGCCGCCCCTTCCTCGATACAGTCTTCGAAGGCGCCGTTGCTGAACCCGATCCGTGCAGCGGCATCGAGCGCCGCCTGATTGAAGCCCGCTGCGCGGCGACGTGCATCCAGCTCACGTGCCTGTACGATGGCTTCCTCCAACGAGCTGCCAGCCCGCACGCCAAGATCAACGTAGTAGATCGCAGAGCGGAAGCTTTGCGTGGTGGACTTGCCGCGCAGCTTCAGTTCCAGTGGCAGACAGGCGAGCAACCCACCCGATACGGCGTTGAAGTAATGCAACCGCGCCGCCAGCGTGCGGATCGAGTTGTACGAGGTGGTGCGGAGGATGAACGAACCGAGTTCATCCTCGTCGCCGATTGCGACGTTTAGCCGGCCGTACGGCTTGCAGCCACCGGCTTCGCCAAACGCGCAGCCGTCCGGGGTCGGGCAACCCATTGCCGTGATGCTGCCATTGGTCACGCGTCGGCACGTTTCACCGTTGCCGACACACAAGGGTCGTCCGGTTTTGCGGTCGAACAGCGAGTACTCGGCGCGCAGGTTCAGGTCCGGATCGTTGAACAGTAGCCTGACCGGGATCGAGCGCAGCTTGCCAGTGGTCGCTTTGCGAAGTGTGTCGTTGAACGGATGCAGCAGCCAGCCGCTTGCGTGCTGCATCTGGCTGGTGATGGTGAACTGGTCATCTTTCTCCGGCAGACGTTTGCCGTTCTTCTCGACAATGCGGCCGATCATGATACGGCCAACAACGGGGGGCGTGATCGCCAGACCCTTGAGCATGGTAATTCTCCTTGGGGACATCAGACGTTAATGAGGAAGCGACGTGAGCCGGGTTTCGTGATGGCATATTGCGACTCAAACTCAGGGTGATCAGCGATAAGCCGCTTCAGATCGATACCGTCTGAATCCTTGCTGCGTCTGAACGAGATTTCGCCGGTCTCGAACACAGCACGGGACGCATCGCCCATCGCCTGCTGAATCGTCTGTTTGAGCTTCGCTTCTTGTCGCTGGCGCGCTTCAATGTCCGCACGAACCGCCACCAGATCCGCGAACGCCGCGCACAGTCGCCGGTCATCCGCGAAATCCACCGTGTCGGCATTACCCGGATACAGACAGCGCAGTGCACGGTCAGCCGATTCGGAACCGTCTGCCGGGGGCGGGGTATCGCTTATGACGTACTGCCAGAACTGCGCTTCGAGCGGGATCAGCCGGGCGATTAGCGCGTCGTCGCGCTCGATGCGGTGGACCGCCAGTTGCTGGCCGCACAGCAATACCGCGACGTCGGCCGCTCGCTTGCCAGTGACGGCAAACTGGTGCTGTACCTGCAACTGCACGTATTCCGGCACGCCGTCACGCCAGAGTCGTGCACCGAACTCGCCCGCCGTCTTGCATTCCAGAATCTGGAGCCCCGGTACGCCCACAATCTCCCTGTCGAGATTGGCCAGCATGAAAGGGATAGTCGGATGCTGAAGGACCGCGTTGACTTTCCGCACGCGGTTGCCGGTCTGTTGCGTATAGGCTGCAGCGACGATGGGTTGGAGTAGCATTCCCCAGTAGACCGGCTCCGTGGTGTCGTGCGGATCGGGTTGGGCGAGATTCGCGTCGCGCCCGGTCTTTTCCAGCCACAGCTCGAGCGCACTCTTGTATGGATTGAGGCCCACTGCTGCTGCGGCGTCGGAGCCACCGATGCCCGTCCTGCGGACCTCCAGCCAGTCGTTGCGGCTCAGGCTGCGTGTTTCGACCAGACGTAATGCAGAACCTTTCCTGATGCTTTTTTCTTCCTGGATGAGTTGCGACATGGTCTTCTCCCAGACGGATAAATAAAAAGCGCCCGATGAGCCGAAGCTCAACCGGGCGCCTTATGACGGAAACAGACGATGGACGACAGGTAACGATGAAACCAGCGGCAATGATTCAGACGACGAGCTTCAGCGCTTCGTCCCATGCCTTCTGCTTGAGCGTTGCTCCGTGACCAAACCACGCAGCGTCGCGCCGGTGGTCTTCGCTGCGCGCACGGCGCTGGTGGTCGACAAACTCGGTGACGCTATTGAGCAACCCCCACGCGGTCCCAGAGGCAGACGCGAGCGTCGCGCCCTTGCCTCGACCGGCGAACAGGTCGTGCACGGCACGGATCGCGCTATCGTTGGTGGTCGCATTCGGCTTGTCCGCAGCCCCCGATGCGCTACCGGTCGGATAGGTCAGCACGCGCCGGAAATAAGCTTCGGCGGATTCGGCCGTCACCTTGCGTTCCGACAACGCTTTCATCCGCACCATGAACCCGTCCCACGACGAAATGGCGATGCCGAGTTGACGCTTCACGGCCTGTGCATCGAACTGGCTACGGTGAGGAACCTTGACCGCTCCGGTGCTGTCACCCAACGCAATGGCGAGGGTGTTATTGCACACGACACGAACAGAGGTGAACTGTGCAGTAGTCGCGAGCGTGCCGTCGCATGCGGTGGCGAGCAGCAGATAACCGTTGACCTTGTCACGCCCCTTGAGCGTCGCGCTCTGGCCGGTGCGGGCGAGCGCCCAGAGCTTCTTGCCGTCCTTCAGGACACCAGCCGTTTCGAGCTCGAAGCCGCCGACCTCGGTCAGGTCGCGATAGAACTCCAGGATCTCTGCGGGCTGGACGACCTGATAGCGGCTTGACACGACGGACAGCGGTGCCCTGGTGTCCGAGCGATACAGCACCTTCTGTTCCGGAAACGCATGGATGGAACCGAGACCAGCGTTGCCCGCTACAAAGCGAACCTCAGACTCTTCAATCTTCCAGTTCATACCTGCCTGATGCGCCCATACTTCGAGCGGCTGGTTGTGGGCGAGTTGATTGCCGAGGCCGTGCCACGGGGCTTCGTTGACGTAGGCCATGGTTTGTACGAGATGCATGAATAGCTCCTTTGTGAAAAGACGAGCGCATAAAGCCCGGCCGAGACCGGGCATACGCGCGCGTTGAAATCAGGATGAGGGAATTCGGGACAGCAGGAGGGCGGTGGGCAAGACTGCCAGGTGAAAGGCCCGACAATGCGGGGGGCGGGTTCAGGCTTTAAGTGGGCGTCTGCTGAACGTGTGGCCGCACTCAAGGCAACGGTAGTTATCGAGGACGTTGTCGTCGATGACTTCACCGACGGTTGTGCCCGCCGCACAGCCTGCGGCTCCGCCGAGGAGTCCACCAATAACGGCGCCTGCGATCAGCCCGAAGACGGAGCCGACAGGGCCGCCGATCATGCCAGCGGTCGCGCCAATTTCTGCGCCCGACATGGCGGCGGTTGCAGTGCTTGCCGCACCGGCGACCGCGCCAATTGCGCCGCCCGTCTTCCTTGCGTAATTTCTCGTTTCGATCTGTTCTGACTGGCACTTTGGACATGGGTGCATATAAGTCATCCCTTCGTGATGGATCTGGTTGGGTCAGGCCGCCTGCGCAGCGTGGACTGCCGTCTTGAGCCGGTCGATCTCTCTGAGCAGGCCGACCGTTGAAAGCACGCTCGCCAGGAACACAATGGCGAACGCGATCAGCACGTCGAGGGGGAAGGCACGGGAAACATGAGCTATTGTCCCTAGGGTTGAAATGCCGACAGGCAAACGCAAGCATCGAACCGGATATGCCGCTCCCACTCGGATACCGATGGCAGCGTTCGAACAAGTTCAAAGATCGGTGTCGTCTTCGAATCGAGCTGCACCTGCGTGCCTTCGAGAATCACGGTTTGCAGATAGAACAGATCGGCGAGCGCATGCACGCCGTGTTGCTCCGCCACGGCACACAGCGATTCGACCGAATTGAGGACTTCGTTCGCAAAGCGTGCGGCAAGCAGTCCGCGTTGCAGTGTGGTGATGGCGGCAAGCGCAAGACTCGCCTGCCTCAGCGGATCGTTCTCTGGAACCTTCAAAGCGCCGAGCACACCGATGTCGACGAGACGATTGATCACGTCGTCCGCAAAGTCCGAACACGAATAGGTCATAAAGGGAATTCTCCAGAATAGCGTCGTATGAAACCGGTCAGGTGAGAAACCGGCGACGTACAGGAGTGGAAGAAAACGGAATGCGTTGATATGACCGGGAATGGGTATCCCCGATACACGTATCTGATCCGTTGCCAGACAAAGCACACAACTGGCTTTGTCCAACGAGGTGATATGTGGCCGAGATTTTTTTGAATCGCGGCAACCAGTCGAAGCCGCTGTACGGCGGGCTCAGACGCACTGCCACCAAACAGCATAAAGCCCAGGGGGTCGCGCCCTTGGGCTTTATGCTGTTTGGTTGAACGGGTGACAGGGGCACAAGTCAACGCGCTAAAACGCGCCAGATGTGCCCATCGCGACCTGGAATTATTTAAAATGATCCGTGCGATCTCGGCAACAAGATTACTGCGCAGACTTTCGCGCACAGGTGCCCAACGTACGATTACGTCGCCAGACGCCCAAAGCGTTGGCCGGCACAGCGGGTAACGATGCGCCCGGGTATTTGAGATACGGAAGAAAGATGACTGAAAAATTACAAGAATGTCTGGTGCAGCCAAACGGGGCGCATTTTTATCGGGGTGATCTCCATATCCACTCTTATGTCGCATCTCACGACGTAAGCGACACCGGAATGACGCCGCAAGCCATCATCGATACTGCGGTACAAGAGAATCTGCAGATTATCGCGGTAGCGGATCACAATGAGATCGGCAATGTTCAGGCTGCTGTTGCAGCCGGCACAGCCGCAGGTATTCTCGTTGTTCCAGCCGTCGAACTCTCCACGCCAGAGGGGCATCTGCTTTGCTATTTTCCGACGGCCGATGTACTTGCACAGTTCCATGGCAGACTCGACCTTGCGGACCGAGGCCAGAGCAATAGCCGCTGCCGCACCGCCATGCATGCCTGCCTGGAACTGACCCAGCAACTCGGCGGATTCTGCATACTCGCCCACGTTGACGTGGGCAATGGCCTCGAAACCAAAGTTCCGGGTGGCTCGCCTCACAAGATTGACATCCTCTGCCACAAGGCCCTGCTTGGCATCGAACTCAGCGCGGCGGGATCGCCGGTGCGCTATGCGCCTGATGACCCCGATAACGTTCGGGCAAACATCGGCAAGCAACGCATTGAAAGGCTCGGTTTGGGGGAACGCCAATATCTTGCTCGGATTCTAAGTTCCGATTCTCACACCGTGAAAGCCCTCGGCCGCAATGCGAATCTGGATCGGAAGCTCACGCGCTACAAGATGTCAACCCCGTCCTTTGAAGGCTTGCGCCACGCGCTTGAGGAGGGGGACTCTCGCATCCGTCTTGAAGAAGAGGTTCCGACGGCCACCCCATACATCCTGGGCGCGATCATAGGTGGCGGATTTCTCAGGGGGCAAAGCATTCATTTCAGCCCCAATCTCAATTGCATCATCGGCGGACGCGGAACAGGAAAATCCACCACATTCGAAGCGGTAAGATGCCTTACAGGCACGGCGTCGGGAGCCGAGGTCGTTGACTCCGAGGTGTGGCCGCAGCTGCTGCATCTTTTCTGGCAGGACGAGGCCGGTCAGCAACATTCAATTTCCAGGGCGATCGGCGAAGGTCTCACGAATCTTGACGATCCGCTTGACGGGCCAGTTGCTTTCGAACTCGATTGCTTCGGTCAGGGAGAAGCGGGCCGCGTGCGGGAGCAGGCCAGGAGTGATCCACTTGCTCTGATGAAGTATCTTGACACATTCACGAGGGCTCAGGATGCGGTCGATGAGGAGCATATAGTCCGGGACAATCTGGCGACCCAGCGTGAAAAGATCATCGAGGCCGAAAAGAAGGTGGAAGCCATTGCACCCACGCAACGCGCATTGAGTACGATACAGCAGCAGCTAAAAGCGTTTGAAGCCGTCAAGGGTTCCGAAGTGATTACGCTTCAGCGTAGTCTGGCAAGCGAGAAAACCAGGCGTGACCTTTTCGAAGAAGAAATGGCTGACCTGGAAGAACAGATCGGGGATAGCTCGCTTGTCGAGGCAGCGGCATCACTACGCTCGATCGTCGATGCAACGGATATTGTGACCGGGCGCACCGAAGCCGCCGAAGTCCTGGCGGCCGTGAAGAGTTTTCGCGGTTATCTTGAACGGACGCGAGATGAAGTCGCCTGCGAATTTGACGAGTTTCAGACCAAGGCGAATGCAGCGCTCGAACGCTGGGTCGCGAAAGAGAAGCCGATTCGCGAAGAAATCGAAACCAAGCGAGCCGCTCTGGAATCGAAGGGAATCAAGCTTGACATGGCGCATGTGGCGCAATTGACGAAAGACGAAGCAAAGCAACAAAAATTGCTGGCGAATCTGAAGACGTTCGAGCCGCAGCTCAAAACATTGCGCGCCCAGTACGTGACGCTTCTCTCCGAAAGATGGCTGGCCCGGAAAAAGGTCGCAGCACTACGGCAGGCTTACGCCATCAAAGCGTCTCGCGCACTCGCCGAGGTCCTGTCGGACTTCCAGGTCAAACTGCAATATGTCGAAAGCGGGTTTTCTACTGAGGCAGTAAGCATCATCGCCGGCGCGATGAGCTGGCGCACGGTGAACCATTCCAAGTCGCGCCTGATTGTTGAAAAACTTACTATCCCTGGCCTGCTCAACGCGATCTCAAAGTCGCAACCTACTGCACTGACGGAAATCAGGAATGGCGATATTCAAGAGTTTTCGACCTCCGAGGCCCGGGAAATCCTGGAAAAACTGAGCGAGCCGCCATTGCGTGCAGCGCTTGAACACTGTCATCTCGATGATTTGCCGCGATTGACGGTGAGCCGGCGAATCGATGGCGGGGAGAAGCCGAAATTCATGCAACGCGACTTCTCTCAACTCTCGTTGGGGCAACAGCAGTCCGTTCTACTTGCACTCATTCTCTCTTCTGACAGCAAACGTCCACTCATCATCGACCAACCCGAGGACAACCTCGACAGCGAGTTCATTTTTCACACCTTCGTTCCCGTGCTGCGTCGCGCGAAGGAACGGCGACAGGTGATCATCGTCACCCACAATGCCAATATCGCCGTTCTTGGCGACGCCGAGCAGTTGATTGTGTTCAAGAGCAACAGCGACCACAGCGTGATCGTGGCGCGGGGTTCAATTGACGACAAGGTAGCTCAAGATGCAGCGTGCAAAATCCTTGAGGGCGCGCGGGAAGCGTTCACACGTCGGGCAAGGATCTATGGAATAAACTGACATGCTGAATGATCGCTTAGCGATCGCTCGTCTTCTGGCCGTGCAACTGCACTCCGACGGGTGAATATGGTAGGGGCGCATCCGGGTATTATGTTGCCGTGCGCGAACTTTGAGTTTGATTCGAGCCCCGCCGACCGTGAAATGGTCGGGGAGCGAGTGCCTAGAGGATCAGGTGAGCGGGCGGACATCCGCTCGCGCAGCTCGTGTAGGCCGGCATAAATCAAGCGTGCGCTAAGGAAAATAAAAATGCCCCTGCGAATCCACAGACGACCGGACATTTCCGCTGCAATGTCAAGCCAATCAAACTGCGCCATATAAGGAAAGAAGATGCAGGTTCGATTTGTCGCACAACCACACGGTAACCAATTAGGAAAACTCTTTTTAAGCGAGCTGGCGAACCCTCAGCCGCCCACGGCCGTGACCATCGTGTCAGCGTTCGTAGCGCGTGCAACAATTCACCGCTTGAAATCTCGCCTTCGCGAGCTTCATGCCGCTGGAACGAAAGTACGGCTTGTGATTGGTGTCGATATGGGCGGCACGAGCAAGGAAGTCCTGCGAGAGCTTTGCTCCTGGTCCCCGATTGAGGTCTTCGTTTTCAAGAACAAGAAAGCCGGCGTCACATTCCACCCGAAGATCTACGTGGTCGAACGCGATCACGTAGCTGACTTTTTCGTGGGATCAAACAACCTTACTGATGGCGGACTCTTCAAGAACTACGAGGGGGCTGTTCATCTGTCATACTCCTTACCGACAGATGCAGCTTCGCTTACGGCCGCGAAATCCGAACTGTCAAAGTTCCTTACCCCCGACGCACCTGTTGCAAAGCTGCTCGACGAAGAATACTTAACGAAACTGCTTGAGAGATCAGACATCCCCAGTGAGGCAGAAAGTCGACAGCGCGCAAGAGCAGCCAAGGTAGGATCGCCCTCGTCGGCAGCTGACGATGTCTTCGGCTTTGAACCGACTCCCGGTGCACTTGAGTTGCCACCGAACTACCAAGATCTGGTACTTACGGCCAATTCCGCAAAACTATCTGAAATCAAAAAGGGGGCTAAAAAAGCCGCCCAATCCGGCACGAAGAAGGTTAAGAAGGGCGGGATTATGGCTGCTGAGCCGCTGGCTCAGATTGCCCCTGTCTCTTTCTACATGGAGCTAAATGCCACAGAAGGGGCCAAACCAAAAGCGGGCGAGAAGTCCAACATCCCTGGCGAACAACGTATCCCTCTACCAGCCATCTGGTCAGCCCAGGATTATTGGGGGTGGCCCGACAATTACACCCTATCCATAAATCCAGGCGCCAATAGAAAACGCGCAAAGAAAGACGAAGATCCGAACAAGGAAAAAGTGGATCGCATCTACCGTAACTGGTATCCCATTTGGGATTTATCTCTAGTCGGAGACGCCACCAAGAGGATTCGCAGAGCGGTCCGAATGTACTTCTACGAAAATAGTTCTGACTTCCGCTTTACGGCAGGGGAGCTGAAGTCGTGGGGCGAACCTGGAGACATCGTCAAAATCACCCGAGTCGATGACGGCACGGTAGATTTCAGTTGCGAACTTGTGAAAAAGGCCCACCCGCTCCATGCTAAGTGGGCCGCCTACTGCAAGACGGGGGAGAAAACGGATCGCGGCTTCGGATTCGATTAACCGTCTTTGCGAAGCCGGAGGACTACGTTTTCTGTGATCGCGTTTTTTATATGCACCAGGTTCTCCGTGGTCACGGAAATGTCGATGCGCTCCATCCGTCTGAAGCCGCAGGCTTCCGCAATGTCTTCGACCAGGTCGGTGGACGGAATGCGGATGTCTTGGTCGTCCACTGTCATCTTGCTGTCGCCGATCACAATCATAGCTTCGGCGCCGACTTTGCAAAGGCGATGAAGTTGTGTAAGTACCGCCTGCATGTCGCTCAAGAAGCGATGGATGAGTGCCGGCATGTTCTGTTTGCGAAACCCGGCCTCGTCCGATTTACTTACCCTATCGTGCAAGTCCCGAACGAAGTGCAGGCACGACACAGGTAGTGCGTCGTCATCTTTGAAGGTGCCCTCGATACGTTTGCGCACACCAGTGGAAATCTCTCGGCTTCCAATCAGGGTTTGCTCGATTGGGCGCCGGCCAGCGCCTCCCAAGCCGAACAGCGTTAGGAGGGAGAGTCGATCGGTATCAATGTAGGGCAATGCCATAGCGTACGGCGGGCTGGTCAAGACCATATCGACGGTGCCGGCGCTCAGGCCCAAGGCGTCGTAAGTTGCGGCAATTCTGTTGTCCCCCACGACAGCCGAAGCCGAATGAAACGCGTTGGGAGCGTGGCCCCGCACCTTCCAGAACTTCTCGACCCTCGAAAACTGCAACGACAGTTGTTGGCGGAAAAGGCCAAGCACATCCGCGTCCTCAAGCATTTCTTTTCGATAGCGGATTCTCAGGTCGCTGGGCTCCTGCTGCGAAACATCCCGAATGATCGAACTGAACACCACTTCGAGAAAATCCCGGCTTACACCCTCACTTCCCGCGCGGATGGTCTTCAATAGCCAGTTCAACTTCCTCGCCACCGGTGTCGCGAACCAGTTGTAAATCTCGTCCATGCACGCGGGGTCGAACTGATCCAAAGTGTTCGGCATCTTTGCGGGTGCGCCGTCCAGTGCTTCGAGCACACTAGATACGACCTCGGTGAGAACGTCAGGGTCCTGGTCGAGCACGTTGCTCTTGGCCTTTGCAATTTTCGCGGCCAAGGGGTGAACATCGCATCCAAGCGCGGAGTAACCGTTGAGATAGCCTTCCAGCAGGGTGGTTCCGCTCCCGCAAAACGGGTCGAGAATGCGCGCTCCCTGCGGCAGCGAGCGCTGGTTGATTAGCGCTTTCGCTAGCTGGGGATAAAACTTACCCTTGTAGGGATGTAGGCCGTGCGTCACATATTTCGGATCTTTCCGTGCGGCTGGGCTGGATGCCATGCCATTTTCGAGTATGGCCTGCCATGTGGGTTCGCTGTGCCCCGAAGGAAACTCTACCTTGTGGGTGAACGCCATCGAACGGTATCGCACGAGATCGGCCACGCTGGCCTCAATCCCTGTTTCGGGTTCTGCCGTGCCCCCTTCACGAACCCTCAGCGTTTGCTCGTAGGGCCAGAACTTGTACGGTGGGGGCTGAAGTAATACGTGCGTCGGACCTTCCTTCTTCCGCAGCACAAGGATACTTTCCTTGGACGCTCGCCTTCCCGCCGGCGTGAACGATCGTTTGACCCTATGAACTTCGCGTTCGAAGACGTCTGCCGCATCGAATCCGAGTCTTTCCGCATCGCGAGCGAGGATGCGCGCCGTGTCATACGTGGTGCCCTCGTAGACCGAGTCCCCGATCACCAGTACGGCATAACGCCCATTTTTTAGAACCCTCGACATTCCCTCAATGGCCGCCACCATGTCATTGTGGTATGTGTCGAAACCACTCGACTCGCGTTGGTGTTTCAGATGCGAGCCGATTTCGAGCTTACCGAACGCGACAGGGTCGTGACCAAGCCAGAGCAGGCGGAAGCGATGGTAAAGGTGATAGTCCATCGCGTTGCCATAAGGCGGAGACGTGACGATCAAATCCACCGAGCCGTCAGGAAGCCCATCTTCCGGGATCGCCCTGACGTCACCCGTCAGAAAATACGACACGCCGTAACGCGTGGCCGCAGCGTTCCTGGCCACGGAGCGCATAACCAGTTCGAACTCTTTGATGAACCGCTTAGTTGTTTCACCCACCGGGATTTCGCGGGGCACGCTCTTGTAGCGTGTCTCCGAATCCTGGAATGATGCGGACAGTACCGTTCGTGACAACGCAAGGGAAACGATGTCCTTCGCCGTATCGTCGGCCAATGCCGCGATGCGTTGCCGAATATGAGCCAGTTCGCCATAGGAGGAGTCAGGAAACCACTTCTCGCGGTTGGTGATGACCGGCGCGAATTGAGCGTACTTCCTGACCGTCTCGGCTGGATCGCGGGGAAGGGTCGGCACCAGAGCACGGAGTGCTCCATGTAGCAAATGAAGTTCGGCGGTTGCTTCGGCGCTCACTCGTGCGGTTTTGACTCGCCCGATAAGAGCTGCAACCGGATTGGCATCCAGGCTCACCGCCCGACGACCGAGACGGATCGCTTCCAAAGCGGTAGTTCCGCTGCCACCGAATGGATCGAATACGAGTTCCCCCTTCGAACTTAGGAGAGAAACGAAGGTGCCTGGCAACTGTGGAATGAACTTTGCCGGGTAAGGATGCAGATCATGCCCCAAGAACCGGGTGTCGTCGTCCGTAAACGACAGATCAATGGTTTTCAAATATGCGATTGCCGCATCGGCGGTCCCGAAATGAAGCGGGCTTTCCTCGTAGATGGGAACAGTAACGTCGGCTTCGTCGGTCGCGGCGAAAATTGAGAGCTGAGCTTGAGCATTGGGTCTAGGATTGGCCATGACCACCTTACATCTGGGATTTTTTGACATACCCAGATTTTCTCTCAATAGACAGTACATGGCAAACTGCAAATGCAGCTTTTCGATGCATACCATCGTTCTCACGTCGCCTGCTGCCGGGTGCTTCGGATGCATGTCGCCTTGGCATAAGGCAGGCACCGTCAGCATTGAACCTGCGACCAGCGTATTAAGAGTTGGGTCGCCGCTTTTGTTTCGGCTGGCGAGTCTTCTCTGCATCTTGGCATGACATACGATCGGAGCGGCCGACAGACGCGGCAGAATGGTTGGCGGACCAGCACAGAAACCGCCTCAGCATGATGCTGTGGGCGCATCTAGTTCTCAGTACCGCTCCGAATGATCCGGAAATCGCACGGTGCATGGCCTTCACGTGGTACGCGCCACCCTTGGGCGAACAAGGTCACTCAGCAGCGTGTAACGCTCATAGGGAAAATGAATGTCGAACAGGCGTGATCTGAATTCATTCCATCGGGCGCAGCTTTACGAAGAGGTCTGGACCATCCCGATGGTGCATGTCGGCAAAAAGTATGGCCTTTCTGGAACCGCAATTAAGCGCATATGCGACGAGCTTCATATACCTGTTCCCGAGCCAGGACATTGGACGCGGGCGGAGCTGGGACATTCTGTTCAGCGCCCTCCGCTTCCGGCATTGTCGGAACAGCCGACGACCAAAGCGGCATCTCCGATCGGCGCCCGGCCGGTACGCAAAAGAGGGCTCGTCGAGACACCACGACCTGCGTCTGATGAACGTGCAGTAGATCGCATCGGGATGGCGGCCAGACAGACGCGTGAACGTTGGCACCCAATGCTCAACGGCCTGCGCCAACAGATGGAGAAAGACGCCGGTAAAGCAGACCAACTGAAGAAAAAACATGACTGGGAACAAGCTCATCCGGGAAAGAAATACCCCACGCTCCCGGAAGTCATTTATGGGAACTGGGAATATTTTTGCGACGCCGGACAATTGCTCCTGACGTTAACTCACCGGAAGTTGGTCGCCCGCTTGTCTTTGGACTGCTACAAGAGAGGACTCTCCTTGCTCAATGCCATCTGCCATCAGGCCGAACAGAGGGGATACTCAGTAAGTATGCAACAAGGCGAAGAGCGACTCAGGTTGTCTCGAGACGAAGCCTATGTCGAGCTTCGGATTACCGAAAAACTGGTTGCTGGAATTCGATACCGCGTGAATAGCTGGGACAAGTCTAGGCAACCTGTTCGGACACGAACCGCTACGGGGAAACTTGCGCTATTTGTGGAGCGACAAGGTACGGGGCAGACGGAGCTCGCCGACCGCCCAGATGAATTGCTGGAGAATCAATTCGATCGGATTTTCGAGGCCATCGAACATCAGCATAAAGGGTCACTGGCACGAGTTGCCGAACGGGCGAAATGGGAACAGGACAGGAGAGAGTCAGAAATCAGACGACAGGAAGAAGAGCGACAGCGGAGGGAGGCGCAAAGAAGGTGCGAGGAGGAGACCCAGCAGCGTCAGGCATTGATTTCGGAAGTCGATGATTGGCAACGCGCCGAACTGATCCGTGCTTATCTGACAATGCTCGATAGCCGCATCGGCGACGGTGGTCAAACAATGGACGGTTACTCTCAATGGCGGGCCTGGGCGCAAGTGGTTGCCAACGACCTCGATCGTAGTGACCATCGCGTTGGACCATGCGCTTGAATCAAGCGCGCCGCCCTCGCGACATGAGGGAACGAACGCGGACGCTCTCTCAATACATGTGGATTGAGATTGTGCGACGTTGACAAAAATCGGTTACAGGGGGGTTACATGACATCGTAAAATGAAAAAGGGTTACAGGCAAATCACCTGTAACCCTTTGCTATTCTTGGTGGAGAGGAGGAGGATCGAACTCCCGACCTTCGCATTGCGAACGCGACGCTCTCCCAGCTGAGCTACCCCCCCAACGAAACAAAATAATATCACAGCGGATTGGCCGAGGTGCGAGCCATCGGACGATAGCGGCTCACCGGCTTACTTGCTAGGCGCGCCAGCCAGCACCCAGGCCACAACCGTCTTGATATCTGCGTCGCTCATTCGCGGGTGGGAAGGCATCGGAATCGATCCCCAGACTCCTGCGCCTCCGTTCTTAACCTTCTTCTCAAGCTGCACGCTAGCTTGCGGTTTCCCTTTGTACTTCTCCGCCACTTGCTGAAACGAGGGCCCAACGAGCTTGCGATCAACCGCATGACACCCCATGCAAGCGTTACTGCGAGCGATGGCCATCGCGTCAGCGGCAGAAACAGCCTGCTCCGCCGCCTGCGCATCGATAGCCACCGCAACCATCGCAACAACAACCACCCCCCCCCGCATCGTCATTTAACCGCCGGCGCAGAAGAAGACCCTGAGGAAGCCCCCGGATGCACATCCGAATTCTTCACCGGCGCCGGTGCCTGCTGATCAAGCGGACGCGACGTCACGCCCGAATCAGGCACCGTCCCCACCGTAGCCTCAGCCGGAGCCGGCGCACCCGCCGCCGACACCGCGCTTGCATCCGATGCCGCCGCAGCCTCCAGCGCCCGCGCTTCTTCCGGCTTGATGTACTGATACACCTTCACCACTTGTTCCACACCCGGCACGCGCGCCGCGACATCCGCGCCATGCGCACCTTCATCCTGCGTCACAAGCCCCATCAGATAAACGATGCTGCGCTCGCACACCACCTTGTAGTAATTCGCGCGCAGATCCTTCTCGCCGACCATCGCCGTCTTCACGCGCGTTTCGAGATACGAGTCATTAGCCCGCGACGAAAGCGAACTCGCCCCCTGCACCGACAGCTCATTAACAATGCTGCCCACGTTGTTGATGTCGCGCACCACCGCCTCGGCCTTCTGCTTTGCCGCATCATCAGGAACCTCCCCAGTCAGCAGCACACGGCGATTGAACACCGTCACGTTCACATGCGCGGTATCGGGCAGGTTCTCGTTGATGCGCGAAAGCGCCTTCACCTGAATCTCGCGGTCTTCCGTCTGGGCACCGAGCGTGCGCCGGTCAGTAGCGATCAATGTTCCTCCAGCCGCCGCGCCGACCACTGCAAGCGCACAGCCCTGCAACGTCAACGCAACTCCCGACAACATGCTCAGCACCAGCGTGGCATTGGCCAAAGTCGCCTTGACGCGTGTCTTGTTCATCAACTCCGTTCCCCCTTTCAGTTTTCAATCGTCGCCGAGCAGCATCGCATCGATGCCGTCGCACAGACAGTGAATGGTCAGCAACTGGACTTCCTGGATCCGCGCCGTCCGCTCCGACGGCACGCAGACATGGATATCGGTTTCGGCCAGTACGTCGTTCATGGCGCCGCCGCCGTCGCCGGACAGCGCGATCACGAGCATCTCGCGCTCGTGCGCCTCCTGAATGGCTGCCAGCACGTTCACCGCGTTCCCCGACGTACTGATCGCGAGCAAAACGTCTTCCGCCTGCCCCAGCGCGCGCACCTGGTTCGAGAAGATCTGCTCGAAGGCAAAGTCGTTGCCGATGGCCGTCAGGATCGATGTATCCGTGGTCAGTGCGATCGCCGGCAAGCCCGGACGCTCCCGCTCGAAGCGGCCAATCAGATGCGCCGCGAAACGCTGCGCATCCGCCGCCGAGCCACCGTTGCCGCACACGAGAATCTTGTTGCCATTGGCCAGTGCGCCGAACAGCGTGTCGACGGCGGCCGCGATCGGGACCGCCAGCGCATCGAGTGCTTCGAGTGTGAGCGACGCGCTGTCGCGAAAATGCTGCTGGATACGTTCGACTGACATCGCTCTCGATCATCGGCCGCAACCTGCGGCGCCGTTCAGCATAAAGGTAATCGCCCGAAGCGCTGCCCGGGGCGAAGGTTGTTGCGCAGTTTACCGCATGCATCACGCAGCACGCCGCTGCTTCAGGCTTCGTCCGCGCGAAAGGCGTCGGGCATCCAGTGAATACGGCCGGCATCGAACGTGACGACATCGAACCGGCACGCCGGCAACGCGCCGCGCCATGTCGTCAGGAAATACTCCGCGGCTCGCACGAGCCGCGCACGTTTCCTTGCATCGATACTCGCGGCCGCCTGCGCAAACCGTCTGCTCCGTCTCGCCCTCACTTCGACAAACACCAGCGCGCCATGCGCATCGAGCATCACGAGATCCAGCTCGCCGCCGCGGCACGTCACGTTGCGCGCGACCAGGCGCATACGTCTTCGCTGCAGATAATCGAGCGCATGAGCTTCGAATGCATCGCCGAGCGTCTTGGACATGGCTTCTTCCTGAAAGTTGTCGACGGGACGGCTACATCGCACGTGGCAAAATGACTTCCTTTCTCCCGATGCCCGTCACATGTCCTCACTTTCCGCGTCACTCTCCGGCCTCGCCGATGGACAGAGCTATCCGACGGGCGCCCTCTATGTCGTCGCCACCCCGATCGGCAATGCCGCGGATATCACCCTGCGCGCGCTGCATGTGCTCGGACTGGCGGATCGCATCGCCGCCGAAGACACGCGCAACACCTCCCAATTGCTCGCGCGCTACGGCATCTCGAAACCGTCTATCGCGGTACACGAGCACAACGAGAAGAGCGCCGCCGAACGCGTGATCGCGCATCTGCGCAACGGCGAGCGCATTGCGTGTGTCTCGGACGCCGGCACGCCGGGTATCTCCGATCCCGGTGCGCGTCTCGTGGATGCCGTGCGTGAGGCCGGTCTTCCCGTGATCCCGTTGCCGGGCGCCAGCGCGCTCACGACAGCATTGAGCGCGACGGGCGCCTGGGTGAACAGCTTCACGTTCATCGGCTTCCTGCCGACCAAGGCGAAGCAACGCACCACGCACTTGCGGACGCTCACCCAGCATCCGATGGCGCTGGTCTTCTACGAAGCGCCGCATCGCATTGTCGAGACGGTGCGCGCGCTTGCCGAGGCTTTCGGCGGCGAGCGGCAGTTGTTGATTGCCCGTGAGTTGACGAAGTTACATGAGAGTCTGCATCGCTGCACCCTGGCCGAAGGGCCAGCATGGCTCGAGGCGGATGCGAACCGTCAACGCGGGGAATTCGTGCTGGTGGTGGAAGGTGCGCCCGATATCGAGGACGCGGATGACGCCCACGACGGCCTGCTCGGGACCTTGCTGGACGAGTTGTCGGTGAAGAGCGCGGCGCGCATCGCTGCAACCTTGACCGGCGGATCGCGCAACGTGCTGTACGAGCGCGCGCTTACGCTCGCAAAACGCGCGGGGCACGAAAGCCAGGACGAAGAGGAATAAAAAACGGGCCGTCGCAAGACGGCCCGTCATGGTTCTGGAACGAAGGAAATTCGTTCAGGCGATCAGCACGATCAGTTCACGCTGCCGTCGGCCAGCGACTGTGCCTGTTCTTCGCGAGCGTCACGCGCTTCCTGCTGCGTGAGCCCTTCGATCTTCACCTTCTGCGTACCGGTGCCGCGCATGCCGAGCACAGCCGCGGCGGCATACGAGAGGTCGATCACGCGTCCGCGCACATACGGGCCACGGTCGTTGATCTTGACCACTACCGTCTTGTGATTCGCCTCGTTCGTCACTCGCACCCACGACGCCAGCGGCAACGTGCGGTGCGCGGCGGTCAGGGCGTTCATGTTGAACTTCTCGCCGCTCGCGGTCTTTCGGCCATGAAACATGCGGCCGTACCACGACGCCTTGCCCTTCTGTTCGAAGCTGCCGACGTCCGGACCGGAGGTGATCGGCTCGGCGTCAGACAGCGACTGCGACGGCTGCGCCGGCTTGTCCGCCGGAAGCGCGGAAAGGTGCGAATCAAAGGCGAGCGGCCCGACCGGGCGGGCACTGCTCGTGCTGAGAGACTTTGTAGTCTGAGGATTGGATGCGACATTGCCCGAACCCGGCGCGGCGCAACCAGCCAGCACACCAACGGCTAGCAGGCTCCCGACATGTCGAATAAATCGAGCATTCATAGACGTGTACCAATGATAAAAGCGCAGCCGCGCTGCGCTGGTCGGCGCGCGCAAGGCTGCACAAGGCATGGCCGCGCAAAAGCACAAAGCCGCTCGGTCAAGCGAACGGCAGGCCCTGCACGGATGCGGCGTACTCGTGCCGCAAAGCCCGGTTATTGTTCACGTCTGGCGCAACCTGTCCCCGGCAGCCTGACCAGACCCCACATGCCGCCATCGAACATGGCATCACGCTCGTGCGCTGGACAAACCAGTAAAAGCGCAGGAACGGCGGCGTAGGCCCCATCCGGCGTGACGGCAGCAAGGCCATCTGACAGACGCGCAGCGTCTGGCCGGACAAGACGTGTGCACCTACGAAAGGTGCCTGAATTGCGATTGCGAGGCTTTTGGCCCCCAACAGCGTACTGAAGGCAATTGTAAAAACGCGCTAGCGTCTGAACATTCACCTGATGACAGCATGGTGACTCCCATGCACAAGTAGTGCCATTATACAAAAAACCCGGGGTTTAGCTCGTCGGACTGTGCAAACCGTCATTGATTTTCACTATGACCGTAAGAATTGCCGGTTCCCGCCTCGTTTTCAGTCACAAAACGCGGCTTATCGCTCCCCAATGCGGCTCGGTACAATGGACGTTTTTACAGCCTCGCTTGTACCCACGACAGTCATATGAAAGTCATTCTCGTTCCCGTGACGCCGTTCCAGCAGAACTGCTCCATCGTCATCTGTGAAGCGACCCGGCGCGCGGCTGTCGTCGACCCGGGCGGCGACATCGAACGCATTATTGCCGAGGTCGAGCAACAAGGCGTGACGGTCGAGAAGATCCTGCTGACGCACGGTCATCTCGATCACTGCGGCGGCGCCAAGGCGCTCGCGGATCACTACGGTGTACAGATAGAGGGCCCGCATCGGGAAGACGCCTTCTGGATCGATCAGTTGCCGGAGCAGACGAAGCGCTTCGGTTTCTCGAATGCCGAAGCCTTCACGCCTGCGCGCTGGCTCGACAACGGCGACACCGTGCAATTCGGCGACGAAAACATGACGGTCTATTTCTGTCCCGGCCATACGCCGGGTCATGTGGTTTTCTTCAGTGAGGCGCATCAACTGGCGTTCGTCGGCGACGTGCTGTTTGCCGGATCAATCGGCCGCACCGACTTTCCGCGCGGCAATCACGCGGATCTCGTCCGTTCGATCCGTGAAAAGCTCTGGCCGCTCGGCGACGACGTCACGTTCGTGCCGGGCCACGGCCCCGCCTCGACGTTCGGCGAAGAGCGCCGCACCAATCCTTTCGTCGGCGATGGAGTCCTTGCGTGAACGCCATTCCTGAAATCTACGTCAGCACCGACGTCGAAGCCGACGGGCCCATTCCCGGTCCGCATTCGATGCTGAGCTTCGCATCGGCCGCCTTCACTGCCGACAAGCAGCTCATCGCCACGTTCTCCGCGAATCTCGAAACGCTCGAAGGCGCCGCGCCGCATCCGGTGCAGGCCGCCTGGTGGAAGACCCAGCCCGACGCGTGGGCCGCCTGCCGCAAGGACCTGCAAAAACCGGAGCCGGCATTGCGGGCCTATGTCGAATGGGTGGAGGCGCTGCCGGGCAAGCCGGTGTTCGTCGCGTATCCGGCGGGCTTCGACTTTACCTATATGTTCTGGTACATGATGCGCTTCGCCGAGCGCTGCCCATTCTCGTGGTCGGCGCTCGACATCAAGACACTCGCCTTCGCGATGACCGGCCTGCCGTACCGCAAGGCCATCAAGCCGCGTCTGCCCAAGCACTGGTTCGACGAGTTGCCGCATACGCACGTCGCACTCGACGATGCCATCGAGCAAGGCGCGCTCTTCTGCAACATGCTGGCGGAGTTGCGTGCCAGCCAAAAGGCGGCCAGCGCCACGGCCGGCACACCCGAAGACACGGAAGGTAAAACCGCGCAGTGAGGCCAATGAGTTAGGGAAACTCCCTCAGTGCAGCCTCGTTGCATTGCGTTTCTTTTCCGAGGCCTCTACTATGAGAGTCAGATCGCGACCGAACGGAGGCGCAGTTGACTCTCGATACATTCTCACAAAAAATCCTGCGTCTTCTGCAACTGGATGCACGGCGCTCCGTTCAGGAAATCTCGGATCAGGTCGGGCTGTCGAGCACGCCGTGCTGGCGTCGCATCAAGGACATGGAGCAATCCGGTGTGATCCAGCGCTACACCGCGCTGCTCGATCGCGAAAAGCTCGGCTTGCATGTCTGCGCACTCGCGCATATCCACCTCACGCGGCACACGGAAGGCGGCGTCGAGCAATTCGAGCGCGAGATCGCCACCTGCCCCGAAGTGACCGAGTGCTACAGCACCACTGGCGAATCGGACTACATCCTCAAGATCGTGGCGCCGGACATCAAGGCATACGACGCATTCCTGCACGACCGCATCTTCAAGATCCCGGCTGTCGCGCAGGTTCGCACCAGCGTCGTGCTGCGCGAGATCAAATTCGATACGCAGTTGCCGCTTTGAGTCGAAGCACCGTCGCGCTGGCCTGACGCTTCAGGTTGCGCGGTCGGGATGCGGAGTGCGGGAAAGGGCAAGCGCCTGGGTCACGCGAAGTTCACGCGCGCCGATCCGTCGGCCGAGCGCGCCGAAGTCAATGGCTCCGAGCCGTGCGGCGGTGTCGTGCGCCGCCGGGGCCGGCAGAACGATCTCGACGTCAAAGCCGCCGCTCAGATAATGCAAGCCCAGCGACTGCACCGCCAAGCCGTGCTGAGCAAACGCACTGCGCACGGTTTCGCTGACCATGGAACGCAAGGGGAAGTTGCCCGGCAACGGATTGAGCTCGTCGCTCTCCGGATCGACATGAATGAGCGCGTCGAGCACGCGCGAGTCGGCTCGGACATGGGCGCGCGCCGATTCCGCGATAAAATGACCTTCCGAAACCGATATCAGCGGATCCACCAGAATATGCGCGTCGACCATGGCGAGATCACCCATTTTTCTCGTGCGCAGCTCATGCACTTCACGCACGCCGGGCGTGTTCAGCAAAATCACGCGCAAATCATTCGTGGTGGTTTGATCGAGCGCGCGGTCAGATAAATCCTGCAAGGCGTCCCACGCGAACGTCCATCCCATTTTCGCAATCAGAAATCCTACAAGCGCGGCGGCGATTGGATCGAGAATACGAAAGCCCGCCAGACTCCCGACGATTCCCAACGCCACCACCAGCGAAGAAGCCGCGTCAGAACGCGCGTGCCATGCATTTGCAACAAGCATGGCCGAGCGAACCCTCTCCGCAGCACGAAGCATGAATCGAAACAACGTTTCTTTCGAAATCAATACAACGATTGCTACAACCAAGGCGATGGCGTGAACCGGCGGAATATCCTGAAGGTTCACGAGTCGCGTTCCCGCCCGCCATAACATCCCGACTCCGACCGCAATCAACAATCCACCGAGGAATAATGACGCGACGGTCTCATAGCGGCTATGCCCATAGTTATGATCGAGGTCCGGCGCGGCGGCCGCATGACGATTGGCGATCAGAACAATGAAATCGGACACGATATCGGCCAACGAGTGAAACCCGTCCGCTATCAATGCTTGGGAGTGAGCAAGAAAACCAACGACGAGTTGCGCAATTACGAGTCCGCTATTCAGCCCAATGCTCGCCCAGGTCGTCCGGCGGGCAACTTCCTGCTTTTCGGCAATATTCGAACTCGAAAGTGACATGTCAATGTGTCTCGGCTTGCTCAGACGGTCACTTTAACGCGCGGCGCGCAAAGGATGCCAGGTTTGGATCGGATGGTCCAATCCAGGCTGCAAGGACCTTGGACACGATACTGCGGCGCCATGGCCGCAACAAAATCCGTTCGACAAAAAACAAAGGCCGCGCCCCTGGGGCGCGGCCTTTACCGGCAGTCTTGACGCAGAAATTTACTTGCTGATCAGGAAACTGTCGCGGTCCTGTCCGGCAATCCATTTCGGCGGCTTGCCGCGGCCCGACCACGTGCTGCCGCTTTCCGGGTCGCGGTATTTCGGTGCGACGCCCGAACGGCTGCGCGATGCCTTTGATACCTTTGCACCCCGGCCGCCAGCGAGTTCCTGAAGCGTGATGCCGTAATCCGCCATTTTCTGCTTGATCTCATTAAGCACTTCGGCGTATTCGCGCGACTTCGCTTCTTCAATCTGGCGTTCGAGAGACTCGCGCTGTGCGAGCAGTTCCTTGTATGAAGGCATGGCAATTCCCTAAGTGGTTTGCTGATTTACGAATCGACTCGCTCGCTTGCAGTTTTCGGTATAGCCTCGGACTGGCACGCAGATTAACACAGTTCTGATTAACGCGACACGGGCGGTTTGCCGCTTAATAAACTTTTGCGACTTTCTTCGTAAGATTTGCCGATTATTCCGATCTCCGAAGCACCGCCCATTAGGCTTAAAAAGATACGACCCAATCAAAATAGCCAAGCCTCACTGGCATCGCATGAGAACAATCAAGCTGATGCTCCTCGAACGTTTCATGGAATGACAGCTTGGCAGACGCTTTCACCAGATTTTGTAATGTACATGAGAAGCGCCTGCCGCTTTTATCATTCAGTGGGAATTCAGACGTTTCGCTCGAAACAATCGATAAGCGCAAGCTTCAGTTCATCCCTTGTTTGCATGGGCTTATCGAATGTAAAACGATTGCGACAACTTTCATGCTGCAAATCGCATCCGTAACGGTCAATCCCCATTAACCGAATTCCGGCGGGCCGGGCCGGGTAAGCCTCGAAATATTCACACAGCGTTGATTCGTCATCGTGTGAAAGCGGCTCAAGCGGATCCAGCTGGTCTTCGCCGAGCCAGCCCATCGCGCCAAAGCCGCCGATATAACGCATGCGCGCCAGTTTCATCACCCAGAAAGAGAAGTCGCCCAATTCAAGGTAACGCGCCGCGTGCGGGTGATAGCGCAGATAGCGCCGCGCGAGCTGCTCGCTCTCTTCCGGCCCGGCGGGCAAGAAGGCGCCGAGCATCGTCAGACGCTGTCCTTCCAGCACGTTGCCGTGTCCCGCGTGCGTGACGAGAAAGCCAGCCTGCGCATTGGCTTGCAGGTTGCGCGTGTGTTCGGCGAGACGGCTGATCAGCAGCATCGGCATGTGCTTCGCGGTCAATGCAAACGGCAAGACGGTCGGATACGGAAAGCCCTCGGGTTCGCGCGAATGCGTCGCGAGCGTGCCTTCCGCGACGTGATGCAGCAAATGAAGCGGGGCTTGGGATGGAATATGCATTGAATCCTCGTGCGGCGGCGATGTGTCCACGCGATGGTAATGCAGCGCCCTCGAGCGTGTCTCCTGGCCGTTCGATAGAATCGAAAACCTTCGCACAAGCAGGCAAGCTGTCAGGTTGCGCTGCGTTGCGCCTCACTTCAGAAGCTCTCTCGTGTCAGACTCGACCACCGCCTCTTCCGCCGTCCGCGAAACCAGTCCGGCGCTCGCGCTGCATCGCAGCCTTCCCTACGCCACGCGCGTGCGCGCCCGCTACGCGACGATGGCCATCTTCTTCATCGCCGGCATGATGTACGCGTCGTGGGGCGTCCACGTGCCGACGGTGCGCGACAAGTTCTCGCTCAGTCCCGGCATGCTGTCCCTTGCGCTGTTCGCGGTGGCGGGCGGCTCGATTTTCGCGATGCTCACCGCCGGCTCGTGGATCGCGCGCGCCGGCACGCGGACCGCGTGCATGACGGGCGGCGTCCTGATGATGCTCTGTGGCGCGCTGATTCTCGTGACGCCATGGTTCTGGCTGCTGCTGCTCGTGCTCGCCTTGTTCGGCTTCGGCATGGCCACGCTCGACGTCGCAATGAACGCCGAAGCCAGCGCGGTCGAAGAAGCGCTGGACCGGCCGATCATGTCGTCGCTGCACGGCATGTTCAGCATCGGCGGGATGGCGGGCGCGGCGGCGGGCGGCGCGCTGCTCGCGCACGGACTCGCGCCGGCGGCGCATTTCGCGCTGGCATCGGGCGTGAGCCTGCTGGTGCTGCTCGTCTCCATCCCCGCCACGCTCCCGCACGTGCCGCATCACGATGAACACGCGAAGGCGTCGTCGTCGAAACGCTGGCGCTCGGGCGCGCTGTGGGCGCTCGGCGGCCTGGCGCTGATCGCGCTGATCGCCGAGGGCGCGATGTACGACTGGGCCACCGTCTATATGCGCGACGTGGTGGAAGCCACGCCTTCGGTCTCGAGCGCCGCCTACGCTGCTTTCTCGGGCGGCATGGCAGCGGGCCGTTTCGGCGGCGACGCGGTGCGCGCGCGTTTCGGCGCGCCGCAACTGATCTTCGGCAGCGCGGGGCTCGCGTTCGTCGGCATGGTGATGGCGCTCGTGCTGCCGAACACGATCTTCACGATGACCGGCTTCACGCTGATGGGACTTGGTCTCGCGAACATGATGCCGGTGCTGTTTGCCGCTGCGGCGCGCGTCGAGGGCGTGACGCCCGCCGAAGGACTCGCGCAGGTCGCGGGTCTCGCTTATTTCGGACTGTTGCTCGGGCCAGTGCTGATCGGCGGTGTCGCGCAGGTCACGAGTCTGCCCATCGGCCTGTGCGTGGTCGCCGCCTGTTGCGCGGTCATCACGCTGATCGGACCGAAAATCCTCAGGCGGCTGAAGATATGAAAAAACGCGCGGCCCTTGCGGCGCCGCGCGTTTCTCAGGACCGAAGTCCCGTGTGACTTACATCTTGACGACGTCGAGCAGGGTTTTCTTGCCCTTCTTGTAGTCGTACAGCGAGATCACGCCGTGCTTCAGGTCGCCCTTCGAATCGAAGCTCGTCTGACCGATCACGCCCTTGTAGTCCGTGTTCGGCATCGCGGCGAGGATCTTCGCCGGATCGGTCGAGTTCGCGCGCTTCATCGCGTCGACGATGATGTACACCGCGTCATACGTGAACGGCGCGTAGATCTGGATCGGCTGGCCGAAACGCTTCTGGAACTTGGCCGCGAATGCCTGGCCGCCTTCCATCTTCTCGAGCGCCATGCCGGCTTCCGAGCACACGATATTGTCGGTCGCGTCGCCGGCGAGGTCGGCCAGCTTCTCGGTGCAGACGCCGTCGCCAGCCAGAACCTTCGCGCGCAGGCCGAGCTGCTTGGCTTGCTTCGCGAACGGGCCGCCGGTGGCGTCCATGCCGCCGTACATCACGGCGTCCGGGTTTTCGCCCTTGATCTTCGTCAGAATCGCGCGGAAGTCGACAGCCTTGTCGTTCGTCGCGTCATGCGAGATCACCTTCAGGCCGAGCGACTTGGCGGTCTTCTCGAACTCGTTCGCGAGACCCTGGCCATAGGCGGTCGAGTCGTCGACGACGGCAACCGTCTTCACCTTCAGATTCTTCGCCGCGTAGTTGGCGAGTGCCGGGCCCTGTTGCGCATCGGTCGCGACGACGCGGTACGTCGTCTTGAAACCTTGCTGCGTGTAGGCCGGGTTCGTTGCCGACGGGGAGATCTGCACGATGCCTGCATCGCTGTAGATCTTCGACGCCGGGATCGAGGTGCCGGAGTTCAAGTGACCGACAACGGCGACAACCTTGTCATCGACGAGCTTCTGTGCGACTTGCGTAGCGGTACGCGGGTCAGCGGCATCGTCTTGCGGGTCCAGTTGCAGCGTGATCTTTTCGCCGCCGATCGTGAGACCCTTTGCGTTGATCTCTTCGACTGCCATCCGCGCGCCGTTTTCGTTGTCCTTGCCCAGGTGAGCAATGCCGCCGGTCAGCGGAGCGACGTGACCGATCTTGACGACCTGGTCGGCTGCTGCGGTCGTTGCCAGCGTGGCGAACAAAACAGCCGCGGCGCTGATCGGCAACAGTTTGTGAAGCTTGGTGTTCATGTAAGTCTCCAGTTTCGGTCCCAAAAACAACGTAATCGCCCTGTGCCCCGTCTTTCATCTCGATCGCTCAGTCCCGTGGACGACCACGCCGGATGCATCGTCATGCACTTGGCAAGTCCTTCTGGCGGGCCGTTCGTGGCGGCCGCCATCCGCACTGCGCGCAAGTGTAGGGTTGTCAAATTAATTTAGGGAAGTTTTTTAGGATACTGGTATCACTACCGATTAACGGCCAGTTGTGAGCGCCGTCGGTTTGTGCTGGCGTTTGCGCGAAGACGCCCTGTTCATGCGGGTTTCCGAGATATCGGCTTACAGTCTTTTGAGCGTCATTCAAGTTTCATCACACGACGCCGATAATCTCCGGCCATCAGATCATTAGGCTGATTTTTAAGCCGCGCTTTTAGGCGGCGATTAGGCTCATCGCTCTACATAATGCTGCGCATGGTCAAGCATCGTGCCAGGCGGCGACAAAGCGGACCAGGGCAGCTGAAAGGGAAAGCTGGCACACTCACCCGCCTCGGCATCTCACACACAAGGAGCTTCGACGTGACCGTACCCGTGACTTCCCGCTGGATCGACATTCCCGCCGATGGCGGCAGCTTCCAAGGCTATCTCGCGCTGCCCAAGACGGGCAGCGGACCCGCCGTCATCATCCTGCAGGAGATCTTCGGCGTGAACGGCCACATCCGCAGCGTCGCGGATCAATATGCGGCCGATGGCTATGTCGCGCTGGCGCCGGACGTCTTCTGGCGCACGCAACCGCGCGTCGAGCTGGGCTACGAAGGCGCGGATCGCGAGAAGGCGATGGAACTGCTGCAGAAGACCAAGGTGGAAGCTGCGGTGGCCGACGTGGGCGCGGCGGCCAAGGCGCTGAAGGCACTGCCGGAAGTGACGGGCAAGGTGGCGGCGATCGGCTACTGCTTCGGCGGCCGGCTCGCTTATCTGGCGGCGGCGCAAGGGTCACTGGATCTGGGCGTGGCCTATTACGGCGGCGGCATTCAGAACGCACTCGACCAGGCCGATCAGGTCAAGGTGCCGATGCAGTTCCACTACGGCGAGCTCGACGCCCACATCCCGGCGGACGCCGTGGATGCCGTGCGCCAGAAGTTCGCCGGACGCAAGGACTCGGAACTGTATGTGTATCCGCAAGCCGATCACGGCTTCAATTGCGGTGATCGCGCTTCGTACAACGCGAAGGCATCGGCGCTCGCGCACGGACGCACGCTGACGTTCCTCGGCGAACACCTGTAAGAACCCGACAGCGCGCGCACGCAAGCGCGCGCCGGTCAGTTATCTGACGGACTGCCGGGCCTGCCTAAATCAGCGCAGGCAGTCCCTCGACCAGCAGGAACGCGGCGAGCACGCCTAGCAGCGCGCCACACACGCGCAAGGTGTTGTTCTTGAAATGCGTCGCACAGGGAATGGCCCCGAGAAACAGGGCGCCGGCGAGCGCCATCGGAATGATCAGGATGAAGTCGCCGATCGTGAAATACGTCATGGTGCGTCTCCCTTCGTCCAGCTTGTGCCTGGGTTGTCGCGCGCTGAAGTTCTGTTCTGTACGTCGACATTTTCGAGTATAGGCGGCGCCTCGAAGGGCGTCGGGCCTTCTTCGTCCGGCGGGAAACGCGCGGGATCGTAAAACCCTTGCGCGACAAGGGCTTGCGGGCGACTTTTTTAAGCGCCCACGTAAAAACCCTTACTTTCTTCGTATTTCAACTGGCTTTCTGATTAACGCGCGGCCTATCGCGCAGGCGCGGTTCCGATCCGTTCCCTGCGATCGAGATACACCGCAGCAGCCAGGCCGACGAGCAGCAGCGCGCCAATGAGCCCAGCCACGCCCGACCAGCCGAACGCGGTCCAGAAGTGGCCGCCATACGAGCCGATCACGCTCGAGCCTAGGTAATACGCGAGCAGATAGAGCGCCGCCGCCTGGCCTTTGGCCTGCGCGGCGAGTCGTCCGACCCAGCCGCTCGCGACCGAATGACCGGCGAAGAAACCGAAAGTCAGGCAAGCGATGCCCGCGATGATCACCGGCAGCGACATCGACAAGGTCAGCGCGATGCCGAGCATCATCAGCAGGAGACTGGCGATCAACACACGGCCACGCCCGAAGGCATCGGCCAGCTTGCCTGAGCTGGGCGATGCGATGACGCCCGTCAGGTAGACGGTGAAAATGGCGCCGATCTGCGTCTGGTTCAACCGGAACGGCGCACCGAGCAGACGATAGCCGACGTAGTTATAGAGCGTGACGAAGCTGCCCATCATGACGAAGCCCAGCAGGAACAGGAACGGCAGGCCGCGATGGCGCACGTGCCCGGCCAACGAGCGTCGATGCTGCGTGAAACCGACGCCGCGCCGGGGCTGAAAGCGTTGTGACGGCGGCAGCAGCGCGCGAAAGATCAGCATGGCAAGCAGTCCGAGCACCCCGATTCCGCCGATCGCCACGCGCCAGCCGAACAGATCCGCCAGCACGCCGCTGATCACGCGCCCGGCCATGCCGCCGATCGCCGTTCCGCCGACATACAGTCCCATCGCGAGACCGAGTCCTTTCGGATGTACTTCCTCGGCGAGATAGGCCATCGCGACGGCGGGCACGCCGCCGAGCGCGAAACCGGCGAGCGCGCGCACGATGAGCAGCGCGTGCCAGTCCGGCAGCACGGCCACGAGCACCGTCAGCACCGATGACGCCAGCAGCGACAGCGTCATCAGCCGGTGGCGGCTCCAGCTTTCGGAGACGAATCCCGCGATGAAGATCGCGACCGCCAGGGCGGCTGTGCTGACGGACACCGCCAGCGCGCTGACCGCCGGGCTGACGCCGAACGCCTTGGTGAACTCCGGAAGCAGCGGCTGCACGCAATACAGCAGCGAGAAGGTGGCGTAGCCGGCAAACAGCAGCGCGAGCGACGCCCGCCAGTACGCTCGCGAGCCGCGTTCAAGATACGGGGGCTCGCCGACATCGCCTTCCAGGGTTGACCCGGCCGAAGCAGCACGCATTTTTTAAGTATTCTTTGACAAACCTTCAACGATACGCTGCGACGAGGGTTTTGCCTAATCTGCGGCAGCTAATAATTGACGATCAGCGCGCAATTACTTCCAATCGTCTGCGCTCGACAACATAAGACGGCAATTGGCGTCGCGTCGGCGCGCCGCGATGCGCTAAAGTAAGCGCACAATCGTTCATGAACGCCGCGCGCCGAAGCCCCACGCGCCAAGGCTGACGAGGCGAAAGTCTGGTGCACGGGCCCTCGCTGGCCTGTGTTTGTTGCGATATTTTTGACCGGCGCGTCATCCTCAGCCGGCGTTGAAACGGGGATTCATCATGCAAATCGGTTCGATTGTCCGCTCAGTGCATATTGCCGTGCCTCAGGGCGCGCGCGGTATCGTCATGCGCATTCTCGGCGACATGGCCATGGTCGCCTGGTACGCAGGCGAGCCCGGCGTCACCCAGCTGCTCAACACGGAGCCGTTCTTTCTCGAAGACCTGATCGACACCGGCGACATCGTGCGGCCCGCGAACACCGTCGTTCACTGACGCTCACTGAAAACCGCCGATGCCATCCGCGCGCCGGCGCGGCACAATGCCGGGATGAACTCAATCGATCCCGACTCCCACGGCGCGCCCGTTCCCCGTGATGGCGACGCGCCTCCCTTCGCCGGCCTCACGCCCGAGCGTGTGCTCGATGCACTCGACAGCGTCCTGCTTCCCGCAGGCACGCGCACCGACGGCCGCCTGCTGCCCCTGAACAGCTACGAGAACCGCGTCTACCAGGTGGGTGTCGAGGACGGCGCGCCGGTCGTCGCGAAGTTTTATCGGCCGGAGCGCTGGTCGGACGGCGCAATCCTGGAAGAGCATGCGTTCGTCGCGAGCCTCGCCGCACGCGAAATTCCGGCCGTGCCCGCGCGCGCGCTCGAAGGCGCCACGCTGCACACGTTCGGCGGCTTCCGCTTCTCCGTGTTCGAACGCCGCGGCGGACGCGCGCCCGATCTCGATCGCAGCGACACACTCGAATGGCTCGGGCGCTTCATCGGGCGGATCCACGCGGTGGGCGCGATCGAGCCGTATCGCGAGCGCCCGACGCTCGACATCGCCACCTTCGGCTACGAACCGCGCGACTACCTGCTCGAACACGGCTTCATTCCCGCCGACGTGCGCGAAGCATGGGAAACGGTCGTCGCGATGGCGCTCGAAGGCGTCGCACACTGTTTCGAGCGCGCGGGCGACGTGCAGCATCTACGCCTGCATGGCGACTGTCATCCGAGCAATGTGCTCTGGACCGACGGCGGCCCGCACTTCGTCGATTTCGACGACAGCCGCATGGGCCCGGCCATCCAGGACTTGTGGCTGCTGCTGCCGGCGGGCCGCGCGGATGCCTCGCGTGCGCTGACGGACCTGCTCGCGGGCTACGAGGATTTCTGCGAGTTCAATCCGCGCGAATTGCATCTGATCGAAGCCCTGCGCACGCTGCGGCTGATCCACTATTCCGCGTGGCTCGCGCGCCGCTGGAACGATCCGGCCTTCCCTGCCGCGTTTCCCTGGTTCAACACGCAGCGCTATTGGGAGGAGCGCATCCTCGAATTGCGGGAGCAAATCGGCGCCATGCAGGAAGGGCCGCTCTGGCCGGTCTGAAATCTTTCGTGACACGCAGGCGCCTTAAGCAATCACAAAAGATTGCAAAGCCTTTTAGCGCGTGTAACGATAACGATTCTCATCTTCCCGTCTCCGTTCGATCGCCGTGTTTGCACGCGTTTGCGATCGGGGCGGGGGTGTGCATCCCACTTCGAATTCCTGGAGAGACGCTTGAACGCGCCTAACACCCTCAATCCGCAGCCGCCTGCAGCGAGCGGCCCGGCCCATTATCGTCCGCATGGCCGTCTGATCGACGATGCCGAGCAATTCGTGCGCAAGAACCGCTCGCGCCGCTCGACCTTCCTCAAATGGCTGCGCAAGGTGCATGGCTGGATCGGTCTGTGGGGCGCGTTGCTCGGGCTGCTGTTCGGTGTGACGGGCTTTCTGCTGAACCATCGCGCGCCGCCGCTGCGCATCTCGACGGGCGAGCCGCAGGTGTCGCAGTTGCAAATGCCGTTGCCGGCGGAAGGCTTCAAGACGCCGCGCGACATGGGCACCTGGCTCAAGCGCGAACTGAAACTCGACGGCAATCTCGGGCGCACGCGCCGCGAACCGTCGCATCCCGTGGGCTGGGGCGACAAGAGCACGATGCAGCCGGAACAATGGTCGGTGATGGTGGCTTCGCCGGGCGGCAACGTGATGGCCGAATACTGGGTGGGCAACAACTTCGTTTCGGTGAAGCGCACCGACAACACCTTCCTCGCGATGATGACCAACCTGCACAAGGGCGTGGGCCTGAGCGTGGGCTGGGTGCTGCTCATCGATACCTTTGCGGGCAGCATCGTGCTGCTGTCGCTGACGGGCGTGCTGTTGTGGACCGAGCTCAACAAGAAGCGCACGGCAGGCGCGGTGATCGTGGCGGCTTCGCTGATTGCGGCGGTGGTCTGCGGGTTGATTTGATCACCGGTTGATCGCGCATCGGCGCGATCAACCGCTCACACGCCGCACACTTCCCCTTTCCCCGCCACTTCACGCGCCGCCTTCGCGCCTTCCACCTGCAGCAACTCCGGCAGCGAGACGCCGTTCTTGGCGGCGGTGACTTCGGCCAGTATCGAAACCGCGATCTCCGGCGGCGTCCTGCTGCCGATATAGATGCCCACCGGCCCATGCAGCCGGGCCAGCTCGGCTTCGCTGAGATCGAACTCCTTGAGGCGTTCGCGCCGCGCCGCGTTGTTGCGCCGCGAACCCAGCGCGCCGACATAGAATGCCGGCGTCTTCAGCGCTTCCATCAGCGCAAGGTCGTCGAGCTTTGGATCGTGCGTCAGCGCGATCACCGCACAGCGTTCGTCGAGCTGCATCTCCATGACGGTGTCGTCGGGCATGGTGCGGACGATCGTCGTGCCCGGCACGTCCCACTCTTCCGTGTATTCTTCGCGCGGGTCGCACACCGTCACCTGATAATCCAGCCCGACTGCGATGCTGCACAGATAGCGCGACAACTGCCCCGCGCCGATCACCAGCATCCGGTAGCGCGGGCCGTGAATGGTCAGCAGTTGCTGGTCGTCGAAGAGCACGCCGTCGGTGGCCTGGGCCGGTTCCAGGCGCACGGCGCCGGTCGCCATATCGAGCTTGCGCGCCACCAGCCTGCCGCTTTCCACCGCCGCACATAGCTCTGCGATGCCGCTCGCGCGCGTGAGCGGCTCGAGCACGAGCTGGATGATGCCGCCGCACGGCAAGCCGAAGCGATGCGCCTCCTCAGCGCTGATGCCGTATTTCACGGCCTCGGGCACGGTCTGCTCGATGCCCCGCTGGCGCACCCGCTCGATCAGATCATCCTCGATACACCCGCCGGATACCGATCCGACCACGTGTCCATCGCCGCGCACGGCGAGCATTGCGCCTTCGGGGCGTGGCGACGAGCCCCATGTTTTGACGACCGTGACGAGCAGTGCACGATGGCCTTCTTCGAGCCATCGCGCGCTGTTCTTCAGGACTTCGAGATCCACGCTGTCCATGATTTCTTTCCCTTTTGCTGCACGTCCTGTTCTTCGGGCGCATCCGGCGCGTCGCCGTTGCCTTCGGCTGCGGCATCCTGCGGCGCCTGATCGCCCTGAAGCTGCGCGCCAAAGCGCTTGAAAAATTCTGCCGCAATCTTGCGGGCCGCGCCGTCGACGAGACGCGAGCCGATCTGCGCCAGCTTGCCGCCCACCTGCGCGTTGGCGGTATAGCTGAGCTTCGTTGAATCGGCATCGTCGCCGGGTTCGAGATGCACGGTCGCACTGCCCTTGCTGAAACCCGCCGCGCCGCCCTGCCCTTCGAACACGATCGTATAGGTGCGGGGCGCGTCGATGTTCGTCAGCTCCATTCTGCCCTTGAAACGCGCCTTCACCGGACCGACCGCCGCCGTCATCGCAACGGCATAGGCGTTTTCGCCCTCGGCTTCGATGCTGTCGCAGCCCGGAATGCAGGCTTTCAGGATCGACGCGTCGTTGAGCGCTTCCCACGCGCGTTCCTGCGTGACGGGCAAGGTGTGCGTTTCGGTCAGTTCCATCGCGGGCCTCCGGAGGGCGGATGTTGCGACAAAGTGGCGAGTTCGCGTCCGACGGCCGCGAGACTGTCGAGGTTATGCGCCGCGAGCATCGCATCGCGTGCGGCAGGATGGCGCGCGCACCCCGCGCGCGCGGCGTGAATGCGGCGTAGCGCAGCAACGGATTGAGCCACACGAGCCGGTGGGCGAAACGCCTGAGCCGGTGCATCTCGGCATCGAGCACGTCGATGGCTTCATGATCCAGGCCATCGGTCACGAGCAGGACCGTCGCGCGTCCCGCCAGCACGCGGCGCGCCCAGCGCCGGTTGAACTCCGCGAGCGCCGCGCCGATGCGCGTACCGCCCGACCAGTCCGCCACGCTCTGTCCGAGTGCGGCGATGGCGATATCGGGATCGCGTTCGCGCAGCGCGCGCGTGGCGTGAGTCAGGCGCGTGCCGAACAGGAACACTTGCAACCGTTCACGCGACTGCACGAGCGCGTGGCAGAAATACAGCACCGCGCGCGAATAGGCGCTCATCGAACCTGAAATGTCGAGCAGCAGCACCAGCGGCGGGCGGCGCTCCACGGCCGCGCGATACTTCCACACGGTCCAGTCGCCGCCCGAACGGACGGCATGACGCGCGCTCGCTTTGAGGTCGGCATGCGTGCCGCGCGACGCGGCCTTGAGCCGGCGCGTCGGCTCGGTCGCGAGCGGAATACGGTGCGCGCGAATCTGATGCCGCAGCGTGCGCCATTCGTCGGCGCTGAGCGTGTCGAAGTCGCGGTGACTCAAACGTTCTTGCGCACTGAACGTGATGCGCGCGTGCGCCTGCTCCGGTTGCGCGTCCGGAGCCGGCGGCTGCGGGGTCTGCACTGACGCGGCGCGCGCCGCCAGCGCATCGGCCAGACGGTTGTTGCGCTTGGGAGGCGGCATGCCGTTCGTCACCTTCGGCAACAACAGCGCGCGCAGCTTGCCTTCCCAGTCGGGATCGCGCCAGAACAGATCGAAGGCCGCGTCGAAAATCTCGCGCTCGTCGCTCGCATGCACCAGCAGACAGGCGAGCGTCGCGCGGACATCATCGCGCCGGCCGAGATCCACGTAACGCAGCGCGTCGAGTGCATCGACGGCCTGCGCAGGCGACATGCCGAGCCCCGCGCCACGCAGCAGCCTCACGAAATGCACGACATTGCGTGCGAATGGCCCCAGCGTCATGGCGCCGCCGCGAGACAGCGCGCGAGCGTATCGGCGTCCATGCGCGCGAGATCGTCCTGGTACTTGAGCAGCACGCCCAACGTGTCCTGTACCGATTGCGGATCGAGCTCCGACACCGACAACGCCGCCAGCGCACGGCACCAGTCGATCGTCTCCGCCACGCCCGGCGCCTTGAACAGGTCCAGCGAGCGTAGCGCGTGGACGAACGCAACGGCGCGCTCTTGCAAGGCCTGCCCCGCTTCGGGCGCGCGCGCCGCGACGATCGCCAGTTCCACGTCGCGCGCCGGATAGCCGATCCACTGATACAGGCAGCGGCGCTTCAACGCGTCGTGCACTTCGCGCGTGCGGTTCGACGTCATCACGACGAGCGGCGGCCGCGCGGCGCGCACCGTGCCGTACTCGGGTATCGACACCTGGAAGTCCGACAACAGTTCCAGCAGAAAGGCCTCGAACGGTTCATCGGCGCGGTCGATTTCATCGATCAGCAACACACGGCGCGCGTCCGGATGCGCGGCATCGGGCAGCAAGGCCTGCAGCAGCGGACGCTTGAGCAGGAATTCGCCGCGATACAGCGAATCGTTCGACGGCGTCTCGCCCGCCGCTTCCGCCAGCCGCAGCGCCATGATCTGCCGCGGATAGTCCCATTCGTACAGCGCGCTCGCGGTATCGAGTCCTTCGTAGCATTGCAGCCGCAGCAGCGTCGTGCCGCACACGCCGGCGGCCGCCTTCGCGAGCTCGGTCTTGCCGACGCCCGGCTCGCCTTCGAGAAACAGCGGGCGCTGCAGCTTCAGCGCGAGAAAGAGCGCCGTCGCGAGTTCGCGGTTCGCGAAGTACTGCTGCTCGCGCAGGCGCGCGAGCGTCTCGTCGATGGAAGCGGGGTCGTCCTGCATCGCCGCTAGAAAGACAGCGCGCGTTCGACCGCACGCCCCGCGAGCACCGGTATCAGGTGCGCGCGGTATGCGGCGCTGGCGTGCATGTCGGCGTTGAGCTGATCGGGCGCAATCGTCACGCCGCGCGCCGACGCCACCGAAAAGTCCTTCGACAACGCCGCCTCCAGTTCGGCGTGCCGGAACACCGAAGGCGCCGCGCCCGTCACGCCGATGCGCACGCCGTCCTTGAACTTCGCGACGAACACGCCGACCAACGCGAAGTGCGACGCGGGATTGCGAAACTTCTCATACGCCGCGCGCTCCGCCAGTGGAAACTCGACTGCGGTGATGAGTTCATCCGGTTCGAGCGCGGTCTGATACATGTCGATGAAAAAGTCGTCGGCGGCGATGCGCCGGCGGTCTGTCACGACGGTCGCGTTCAGCGCGAGCACGGCGGACGGATAGCACGCGGCGGGATCGTCATTGGCGAGCGAGCCGCCGATGGTCCCGCGCTCGCGCACCTGGCGGTCGCCGATCCGGCCCGCGAGATCCGCGAGGCCCGGCAATGCCTGCTGCACGTCCGGGTTCGCCGCCACCCCGGCATGGCTCACGGCGCCGCCGATGGTGAGCGTGCCGCCATTCAGCGTGACCGCTTTCATCGACGCGATGCGCGTCACGTCGATCAACGCCGACGGCTGCGCGAGACGCAGGCGCATGGTCGGCAGCAGGCTCTGGCCGCCGGCGAGGAACTTGGCCTCGTCGTTCGCGGAAAGCGCCGCGACGGCTGCCTGCGCTTCGCCCGGCCGCTGATAATCGAATGAGTACATGGCCGATCTCCTTAGGCGGTTTGGGCGTTGTGCATCGCGGTCCAGACGCGGTGCGGCGTCGCGGGCATCTGCAGGTCCTTCACGCCAAGCGGCGCGAGCGCATCGAGAATCGCGTTGATGACAGCGGGCGGCGAACCGATCGCCCCCGCTTCGCCGCAGCCCTTCACGCCGAGCGGATTGTGCGTGCACGGCGTGCCCTTCGCCGTCTCCACGGTGAAATTCGGCAGATCGATGGCATGCGGCATCGCATAGTCCATGAACGAGCCGGACAGCAACTGGCCGGTGCTGTCGTCGTACACGCAGCGTTCGAGCATCGCCTGCCCAATGCCCTGCCCCAGCCCGCCGTGTACCTGACCTTCGACGATCATCGGATTGATCACGTTGCCGAAGTCGTCGACGGCCGTGAACTTCTGGATGCGCGTCTCGCCCGTGTCCTGGTCCACTTCCACTTCGCACACGTAGGCGCCGGACGGATAGGTGAAGTTGGTCGGATCGTAGAACGCGTTCTCGTTGAGACCCGGCTCCATTTGGTCGAGCGGAAAGTTGTGCGGCACGTAGGCAGCCAGCGAGACATCGACGAAGCTCTTGGTGCGGTCTGTGCCCGCCACCCGGAACACGCCGTTCTGGAACTCGATGTCCTCCACCGCCGCTTCTAGCAAATGCGCGGCGATCTTCTTCGCCTTCGACTCGACCTTGTCGAGCGCCTTCATGATCGCCGAGCCACCGACCGAGATCGACCGCGAGCCGTAGGTGCCCATGCCGAAGGGAATGCGCCCGGTATCGCCGTGAATGACTTCGACGTTTTCAATCGCAATGCCGAGCCGGTCCGCGACCACTTGCGCGAAGGTCGTTTCATGGCCCTGGCCGTGACTGTGCGAGCCGGTGAAGACGGTGACCGAGCCGGTCGGATGCACGCGCACTTCGCCTGCTTCGAAAAGGCCCGCGCGCGCGCCGAGTGCGCCCGCCACGTTGGACGGCGCCAGTCCGCACGCCTCGATGTAGCACGAGTAGCCGATGCCGCGCAGCCTGCCATTGCGCTTCGATTCTTCGCGCCGCGCCGCGAAGCCCTTTACGTCGGCGAGTTCGAGCGCGCGATCGAGACAGGCGTCGTAATCGCCGATGTCGTAGGTCAGGCCGACCGGCGTCGCATACGGAAACTCGCGGATGAAGTTGCGGCGCCGCAGTTCCACGGGGTCGATGTTCAGCTCGCGCGCCGCCGTTTCCACCAGCCGCTCGACCACATACGTGGCTTCCGGCCGGCCCGCGCCGCGATACGCATCCACCGGCACCGTGTTCGTGAACACTGCTTTCACTTCGGCGTAGATGGCGGGCGTCGTGTATTGGCCGGCGAGCAGCGTCGCATAAAGCACGGTCGGGATCGACGAGGCGAAGGTCGACAGATACGCGCCCATGTTCGCCGTCGTATGCACGCGCATGCCGATGAACTTGCCGTCACCGTCGATGGCGAGTTCCGCCTTCGTCACGTGGTCGCGGCCGTGCGCGTCGGAGAGGAAGGCTTCCGAACGTTCCGCCGTCCACTTCACCGGCCGTCCGACTTTCCGGGAGGCCCACGTCAGCGCGACATCTTCCGCATACAGGAAGATCTTCGAGCCGAAGCCGCCGCCCACGTCCGGCGCGATCACGCGCAGTTTCGACTCCGGCAGTTGCAGCACGAACGCCGCCATCAGCAGGCGTTCCACGTGCGGGTTTTGATTCGCGACGTAGACCGTGTAGCTCTCGTCGTGCTTCGAGTAGCTCGCGTTGACGGCGCGCGGTTCGATGGCATTCGGCACGAGTCGCTGGTTGACGATATCGAGCGTCGTCACGTGCGCGGCCTGGGCGAAGGCGGCGTCGGTCCGGGCCTTGTCGCCGTGGCCCCAGTTGTAGCAGATGTTGTTCGGCACGCTGTCGTGGACCAGCGGCTGGCCGGCGTCGGACGCGCTTCCGGTATCGACGGTGGCGGGCAACTCGTCGTAATCCACCTCGATCAGTTCGAGCGCGTCCTTCGCCTCCTTCACTGATTCCGCGATCACCAGCGCCACCTGATCGCCCACGTGCAGCACCTTGTCGTGCGCGATGACCGGGTGCGGCGGTTCGTGCATCGGCGAGCCATCGGTGCTGTGGATCAGCCAGCCGCACGGCAGGCCGCCGACGTTTTCGCCCGCCAGATCCCGGCCCGTGAAGATGCCGATCACGCCCGGCGACGCCTTCGCCGCCTCGATATCGATGCGCGTGATCCGCGCGTGCGCATGCGGCGAGCGCAAGAACACGCCATGGCTTTGCTGCGGGAGGACCACGTCGTCCGTGTACTGGCCCGCGCCGGTCAGGAAGCGATAGTCTTCCTTGCGCTTGACGCCGGCGCCGATCAGTTTCTGTTGCTCAGGGGCATTCATCGCGGTCTCCTGTTCAGGCGCGATTCATCGTTTCGGAGGGGGATCGGAGCCGGGATCAGGCGCCCGCTTTCATGTCCTGCGCGCCTTGGAGAACCGCTTTGACGATGTTGTGATAGCCCGTACAGCGGCACAGATTGCCGTCGAGCTGCTCTCGGACTTCTTCCTCGGACAGGTCGGTGGACTGCGCGGCCAGTGCGCTCGCACTCATCACCATGCCCGGCGTGCAGAAGCCGCACTGCAAGCCGTGACAGGCCTTGAAGGCCGCCTGCATCGGATGGAGCTGGCCGTCTTGCGCCATGCCTTCGATGGTCGTCACGTCCATGCCGTCCGCCTGCACCGCGAGCATGTTGCACGACTTCACCGCGCGGCCTTCGAGGTGCACGGTGCATGCGCCGCACTGGGCGGTGTCGCAGCCAATGTGGGTGCCGGTGAGGCGGAGTTGATCGCGGAGAAACTGGACCAGCAGAAGATGCGGTTCGACGGTGGCGGTCACGGGCTTGCCGTTGACCGTCAGGCTGATGCTGAGCGCCATTTCACTGTCTCCATGTGAGGACGGACCAGCTTCACGCCGTTGCACCTGCCTTACTGCCGCCGTGAGCGTTCAGCTGGGTTGGGTGTTGTGTTTGTGGCATCGAGTAAAACACAAATCGACGGGCGTCGCCATCCGCGCGAACGCACGTTTGAATCGGCGAGCCGCAACGCAAAACGCCGCCTGGCGGGCGGCGTTCAGAAGGATGCGCAACGCGTTCAATGCGTTGCGGTTTCGCGCTCTCTCACACGGGCAGAGGCGTCCGGTGCTTCCGGCGGCACGCGGCCCAGCAGCGCGTGACGGCGCGAATAGGCGAAATAGATCGCCAGCCCGGCCACCAGCCACACGAGGAAGGCAATCCACGTGGTCGCCTGGAGGTTGGCCATGAGGAAGAGGCACGAGGCCACGGCGAGCACCGGCACCACCGGCACGCCCGGGCAGCGGAACGCCCGCGGCAGGTCGGGATGGGTGCGGCGCAGGATCAGCACCGCGACGGACATCAGCGAGAACGCAGCCAGCGTGCCGATATTGATCAGCTCCGCCAGCACGTTGAGCGGCACGAGCGCGCCAATCAAGCCGAAGACGATGCCGACGAGCCAGGTGGTGAAGAAAGGCGTCGAGAATCGCGGATGCACCTTCGACAGGCGCGCAGGCAGGAGACCGTCGCGCGACATCGCGTAGATGATGCGGGTCTGGCCGTAGCTCATCACAAGAATCACGGTGAGCATGCCGAGCACCGCGCCGAGATCGATGAAGCCCGCCACCCAGTTCTGCCCCGCCACCTGCAGCGCGAACGACACCGGATGCGGATTGTTCGCGAACTGCGCCGACGGCACGATGCCCGTCACGACACCCGCGACCGCGACGTACAGCACGGCGCACACGACCAGCGACGAGATGATGCCGATGGGCAGGTCGCGCTTCGGATTCTTGACTTCCTCCGCCGCCGACGACACCGCGTCGAAGCCGATGAACGCGAAGAACATCACGGCGGCCGCGCCGAACACGCCGGACCAGCCGTGCGGCATGAACGGATGCCAGTTCACGGGCTTGACGTGGAACACGCCCACGGCGATCACCAGCAACACGACCGTCACCTTGATCGCGACCATGAGGTTGTTGACGCGGGTGGATTCCTTGATGCCGACCGAGAGCAGCGTGGTGATGGCCATCATCACCAGGAATGCGGGCAGGTTGAACCAGGTGATCTGGCCGGGCAGCGCGCCGGGCGCGGCGGTCAGGACAGTGGGCAAGGCGACGCCGAAGCCGGACAGCAGCGATTGCAGATAGCCGGACCAGCCCACGGACACGGCCGACGACGCGAGCCCGTACTCGAGCATCAGATCCCAACCGATGATCCAAGCGGCCAGTTCCCCGAGTGTCGCGTAGGAATAGGTGTAGATGGAACCGGCGACGGGAATCGTCGATGAGAATTCGGCGTAGGCCAGCGCCGCGAAACCGCAGGCGACGGCCGCGACGATGAACGAGACCATCAGGGCCGGGCCTGCTTGCACGGCGCCGGTGCCGGTCAGCACGAAAATCCCGGTGCCGATGATCGCCCCGATGCCGAGAAAGGTCAGATCGAGGGCGCCGAGCGTTTTCTTGAGCGACGTGCCGGACGTGCCGGACGTGCCGGACGTGCCAGACGTGCCAGACGTGCCAGACGCGCCGGCCAGCATGTGCTCGACATTCTTCCTGCGGAACAACGACATTGCGATGAATCTCCTTCTGGCGCGCGGGCGCCCTGCTGCGGGAAAACCCGGCATCTTATCGGAGACTCAGAGAGTGCCCGGATATGGGGCAGATCGCGCGTGTCGCGGCGAATTTTCACGACTTTATCTTGTTAAAGATAAATTCTCAGCCGGCGATTCCCGGATTCATGTCGACGAGACGGTTGCTCATGACGTAGAAGGTCAGCTCCGCGTTGTTGGCGAGCTTCATCTTCTCCAACAACCGCGCGCGATAAACACTCACCGTTTTAACCGAAAGCGATAACGCGTTCGCGATATCCGTCAGGCGCTTGCCGGAGGCCAGCATGCACAGCGTCTGGAACTCGCGGTCCGACAGCTTTTCATGCGGCAGCCGTTCGGTATCGAGCGAAACGTAAGTGGCGAGCGCTTCGGCCATCTCCGGGCTCACGTATTTCCGGCCCGCCGCTACCTGGCGAATCGCGCCGAGCATCAGCGCGGGATCGGCCGTCTTCGACAGATAGCCCGCCGCGCCCGCCTTCAGCGCCCGCACCGCGTACTGATCCTCGCGGTACATCGAGAACATCAGCACCGGCAAGCGCGGCACGTCGCGCTTGATGCGCTTCAGCAGGTCGATACCGTTGACGTCGGGCAGCGAGATGTCGAGCATCGCGACATCGAACGCGTGGCGCGCGACCAGCGCGAGCGCCTGCATGCCGGTTTCGGCCTCCGACACTTCGGCGGCGACACCGCGTTCCACCAGCAATTGCGCGACGCCGCGGCGCACGATGGCGTGATCGTCAGCGAGCAGGACCTTGAGCATCGGCGGCCTCAGGCGCTGACGACGCCGATCGCGAACAGCGCCGGCCGCGCCGCGGCCCATGGCAGACGCGCGCGCACGACGGTTCCCGCCGGTTTTGCGGCCACGACGCGCAGGCTGCCGCACAGCGACTCGCAGCGCGCACGCATGCCGGACAGGCCGAAGCGGCCGCTCTTGCGGCGCGCGGCTGCGCTGATGCCGATGCCGTCGTCCTCGACGGTCAGCGTGACGGCGTCGCTGTCGGCGTCGAGGGTGACGTTCGCATGCGTCGCGCCGGCGTGGCGCGCGACGTTGCCGAGCGCTTCCTGCGCCACGCGAAACAGCGCGAGCGACATGTCGTCGGACAAATGGTCGAGATGCGCGTCTTTCGCGCAGGCGAACGTCACGGAGAGCGTCGTGCGGGCGCGAAAGCTGTCGATCCAATTGAACAGTTCGGCGCCGAGACCGGCTGCGAAGGTCGGCGCGTGCAAGCCCTCGACAATGCGATGGCTCGTTTCGCAGACCTCCGCCAGCGCGGCGCGCGCCTGATGCAGCGCGTCGTCGAGCGCGGCGGGCGCGTCGGCGGGAAGCCAGTGTCCGGCGCGTGCGAGCGCCAGATTGGCAACGGTGAGCGCGGCGCCGGTTTCGTCGTGGAGATCCTGGGCAAGCGCCTGGCGCGCGCGTTCTTCGGTGGCGGCGAGCAGCGCGGCCAGTTCCTGCACGCGCGCGGTCAGACGCTGAATCTGCCGGTCGCCTTTGAGCTTGGCATCGATCAGCGCGGACCAGGGAGACGAAGACGGAAGGCTAAACGACGCGCCGGGACATTCCGGCGGCGGTGACGACACCCCGCGCAACGAGGCGCGGCGAATCGGACTCTCGTCGAGCGAGATCATGGCCGGCGGGTTCATTCACATTCCTCGCTTTGAGCGCAACTGGAGCTACGCCCTCGGTAGACCCGCGAGCGGCGTAACTGAATTTACACTCTGTAACATCGAAGACGGAGCGCGCGGCGCGCGCGCCCTCTCTGGCGTAAACGGATCATATCTCAAAAATATGATAAATCCATGTCCGACAAGGGCTGGAACGGAGAACTTCATGTCGTTTGCCAAGTTCGGCGCACACAATGCGTAGGAAAAACACCTACTGCGCGTGGCAACCAGCGGCTAATTTGTAACTGCGCAGGTAGTCGAGGCGAAAAAAAACCGGAGCGCGAGGCTCCGGTTTTTAGTGAACGAATGCAGCGCGGTGATCAGCCGACGAACGCCTTTTCGACGACATAGTGGCCAGGATGGTTGTTGCTGCCTTCCTTGAAACCGAGGCTGTCGAGCAGTTCGCGGGTGTCGCGGAGCATGTGCGGGCTGCCGCACAGCATGACGCGGTCGTTCTCGACGGAGAACGGCTCCACCGCCAGATCCGCAAACAGCTTTTTCGTTTCGATCAGATCCGTGATACGGCCGCGGTTGGCGAATTCCTCGCGCGTGACAGTCGGGTAGTAGACCAGCTTCTCCGACACGATCTCGCCAATATGCTCATGCGCCGGCAAATGCTCGGTGATGAAGTCCTTGTACGCGAGTTCATCGACGAAACGGCAAGTGTGCGTGAGCACGATCTTCTCGTAGCGGTCGTACACGTCCGGGTCCTTGATGATGGACATGAACGGCGCGAGCCCCGTGCCGGTCGACAGCAGCCACAGCGTCTTGCCGGGCAGCAGGTTGTCGGCCATGAGCGTGCCCGTCGGCTTCTTGCCGATCAGCACGGAATCACCCACCTTCAAGTGCTGCAGGCGCGAGGTCAGCGGACCGTCCGGCACCTTGATGCTCAGGAATTCGAGATGGTCTTCGTAGTTGGCGCTCGCGAGGCTGTAGGCGCGCAGCAGCGGCTTGCCTTCGACTTCGAGACCCACCATCGTGAACTGGCCGTTCTCGAAGCGGAACGAGCTGTCGCGGGTGCAGGTGAAACTGAACAGCGTGTCGGTCCAGTGATGGACGCTCAGGACGGTTTGAGAATTAAGGTTGCTCATGGCTTCTTGAACTGTGCGAAAACGGTGGCGCTCCGACGATCGCGGCCGGCTTGCGGCAACCATCGCCACGCCGGGACCGCGCTGCAAACGCGCGCACGACGAAGGCGCTGCGCTGCGCGAAAGGACCTTCGAGTGGTGGCGGCCGCGGATCGGTACGACCCAGGCGCTTCGGTACGACTCAGGCTACAACCCATGCAGCGCGACAGTGCGGCGGAGTCGCGTATTTTAACCCGATAGCGAATCCGCGTCGTCCGGGGCCGCGCGGGACGCCGCTGCGGCTCGGACATGCACGCCGGACCAAAGCGGGCCGAAGCGCGCGCTGGACGGTTATCGCTGGCTGGCGTGTGGCTGGCGGGCGGCGGGCTTCAGCGGGCTTCCCGGCAATGATCGAATCGCCGGAAGCCGCCGAGCCCGCATGATAGCAACGGAACCGTCGCCGACTGGAAAACCCCTTTCCGCAGAAAGGCTTGGACGCGTTTGCGCGGATCAGATGCGCTGGTCGGTGGACGGCTTCTCCCACAGATTGATGCCGCCTTCCTGCGCATGCCGATCGATTTCGGCGAGTTCTTCCGCGGTGAACTCCAGGTTCTTCAGCGCGGCGACATTCTCCGCGACCTGCTCCGCGCGGCTCGCGCCGATCAGCACCGACGTCACCCGTGAACCGCGCAGCGCCCACGCCAGCGCCATCTGCGCAAGACTCTGGCCGCGCTTCTGCGCCAGTTCGTCGAGCTTGCGCACATGCGCGAGATTGGCCTCGCTCAGATGCTCCTGCTTGAGCGACCCTCCGCCCGGCTTGTTGACACGCGCGTCCTGCGGCACGCCGTTCAGATACTTGTTCGTCAGCAGCCCCTGCGCGAGCGGCGTGAACGCAATACTGCCGGCGCCGATGTCGTCGAGCGTGTCGAGCAGTTCCTTCTCGATCCAGCGGTTCAGCATGTTGTAGGACGGCTGATGGATCAGCAGCGGCACCTTGTGTTCGGCGAGCAGCTTCGCCATTTCACGCGTTTTCGTTGCCGAATACGACGAAATCCCCACGTACAGCGCCTTGCCGGAATGCACCGCCGTGGCGAGCGCGCCGGCGGTTTCCTCGAGCGGCGTGTCGGCGTCGAAACGATGCGAGTAGAAGATGTCGACGTAATCCAAGCCCATGCGCTTCAGGCTCTGGTCCAGGCTCGCGAGCACGTACTTGCGCGAGCCGCCGCCCTGGCCGTACGGTCCCGGCCACATGTCCCATCCGGCCTTCGACGAAATCAGCAGTTCGTCCCGGTACGGCCGGAAATCGTCCTTGAAGAGGCGTCCGAAGTTGGTTTCGGCGCTGCCGTAGGGCGGGCCGTAGTTGTTGGCGAGATCGAAATGCGTGACGCCCAGATCGAACGCGGTGCGCAGGATTTCGCGCTGGGTGGAAATGGGCGTCGTATCGCCGAAGTTATGCCACAGGCCCAGCGAAAGCGCCGGCAGCTTCAAACCGCTTTTGCCGCAGGTGCGGTACTGCATTTGCGTATAACGCTCGGATGATGCGTGGTAAGCCATGGCGATTCCTCTGCGGTTTGCGTGTTGAACGGTTCTGTGGCCGGCATGACAGCGTGGGCACGTGCCCTGCCAAGGGCGTTCATGGTAAGCCGATCAACTGCGGGCGTGCAGCGTCCTTTTCGCCGTCCCGCTATTTGGCACCACCCTTTCTTTCCTCAAACGCTGCAAGCGCAGTGAACGTTCGCCGGCCCAGCCGGACCAATGCTCATCCCGTTTTCCGGAGCTTCCCCATGGATTCAATCGACAGACTGCGCCCCGCCTACGATTCCTTCACCGCCATCGCCGTGACCTACGGTGTCGACATTGTGCTGGCGCTGTTGATCCTGCTGGCCGGATGGTGGATCTCCAATGTCGTCGCCAATGCGCTGCGCCGCGCGCTGGCCCGCACCAGCGTCGACGCGACGCTCACGCCGGTGCTCGCCAGCATCGCGCTATGGGCGATTCGCGTGGTCGCCATCGTCGCGGCGCTCGGCAAGTTCGGCATCGCGGCGGCCAGCATTCTCACGGTGCTCGGCGCTGCGGGTTTGGCGATCGGGCTGGCCTTGCAGGGCACGCTGCAGAACATCGCGGCGGGGCTGATGCTGTTGCTGCTGCGGCCGTTCCGGGTCGGCGATTACATCGAAGGCGTCGGCACCACGGCGGGCACGGTCAACGAAATCGGACTGTTCACCACGCGTCTGACGAAAGCCGACGGCATCGTCATGTATGTGCCGAACAGCCTGATCTGGGCGAACGCGATCACCAACTACAGCGCGAACGATCGCCGGCGCGTCGTCATCAACTTCCAGGCGCAGCACGGGCTGAAGGTGGACCACGTGCTCGGCGAATTGCGCCGGCTGGTCGGCGAGGACGCGCGCATCGTGCAGGAGGGACCGTCTGCGCCGTGGATCGCGGTGACGGATTACACCGATACCGGCGTCAAGTACAACCTCGGCGCGTGGACGAGCCGCAGCGACCACGCCGGCGTAATGGCCGATCTGTTGCGCAAGATCCAGCCGCTGACGCGCGAGGAAGCGCGGGCCGCCTGAATCGATCCGCTCGCCGGTGAGTAGCAGTCGGGTGGACGAGGGCTTGCGAACCGATTAATCTGACGCGCCTTTCAGTCACGAGACCAGACCATGACCCGAGCGATTTCCGTTGCGCTGCTTGTCGGCGGCATTGTGTTGCTTTACTTCGGCGGCCAGTCGTTCCATTCGCTGTCCAACGACGTCGCGCGCTTCTTCACGGGCTCGCCCACGAACAAGACCATCTGGCTGATCGCGGGCGGCGTCGTTGCCTGCCTGGCCGGGCTGATCGGGCTGGCGATTCCTTCGCGGCGCTGAACCCGCCCCGCCCGCTCAGGCGAGCGCCACCTCCGGCTTTGATGCCGAACGCGTGCCGGGCAACGGCGCGTTGCTCGCCCCGCGATAGGTGTACACGAGCGAGAACTTCACCTGGTCGGTCAGGTTTTTGCCGGCCGAATGCAGCGTATTGCAGTGGAAGAACACGACGTCGCCCGGTTCGAGTTCGGGCGATACCGCCGTGCGAATCAGCGCGGCGTTTTCGGGGACATCCGAGCGGAAGAACTTGGCATCGTCGAAACGGTCCGACGTGAACGGCAGCTTGTGCGATCCCGGCACGAACCACAGCCCGCCGTTATCCACCGTCTCGCGACCGATCGCCACCCACGCCGACACCAGGTCGTCCCGTTCGAACGCCCAGTAGCGCACGTCCCGATGCCATCCGGTCAGGCTGCCGTACGCCGGATGCTTGGTCATCATGCAGTTGTGATGCGCGCGCGAAAGATACGGCGTTTCCCCGAAATACAGTTCCATCCAGCCGCGCACTTCGGGCGATGTCGCGAACTCCGCAAACAGCGGATGTCGCGCGTAGGCGTCCAGCAGACGGCGCACCGTGTGCCCGCCGGGCGCTTCCTTCGAATCCGGCGCGCCGGGATACTTGAGGTCCGCTTCGAACTCGGCGGGCGCCGCAGCGTCCACGAGCTGCCGGCGCGCCACATCGCGCATGGCTTCGCGGCGTTCATTGGGCACGAGTCCCTTGACGATGACGAAGCCGGTTTCGCGCAGTTCACGCACCTGCTCTTTTTTGGATTTCAGCCAGTTTTGATCAGACATTTCAGTTCCACGTGCCTTGGCTAGATCACTCATGCCAATGACGCTATATCCGGAATGGGTTCGAATTCTTCAATTGTAATTCCGTCGTGGCGCCAAGGCCCGCGTGGCCGCGCTTTACCTGATTCTTGTCAGCGAACACTTCAGAAAAATGCAGGGAAAACGCGGACTTACCCGGGTCATGAAGCTTCTGTAAATTGGCCGCATCGATTCGGTGCAACTTGATGAGTCGAGTTGGATCGAAGGCTTGAACGTTATTTTTGAGACGACTACCGTCGGGTTTGCCTTCCAGCGAACCGACCTCCCGCCGACATGAAATCCCGAATCACCCTAGGCCTTTCCCGTGCAGCATCGCGCGCGGCGCGTCCTGCCCGCCGCGGCATGATCCGCGCGCTGCGCCATCATTCCACCCGCACCCGCCTGCTCGCCGAGCAGTTGAAGCAGGTTCATCCGGTCGATGGCATCCGCTCCTGGTTCCGCGGACTCTTCTTCAATCTTCGGGTACGCGCGGCGTCGCGCCGCGTGTCGCTGCGCGCCTTGCTGCGACGCCCGGTGTCGCTGCGCGCGCCCACGCCCAAACCGAAGCCGGCGGCCTTGACGAGCCGCCGTCCGCGCCGCCTCTCGACGAGCAGCGCCGGCTGGTACGCATTCGCCGCGCGCTAGGCGTTCTTTTCGTTCAGCGCCAAATAGTCGGTATAGCCCGCCTCGCCGCCGCCTCGAAGGGTCGCAGAATCGGCCTCGACCAGCGGCGCATTCTCCTTCACCCGTTCCGCCAGATCCGGATTCGCGACAAAGGCGCGGCCGAATGCCACGGCATCGGCTGCGCCGCGTTCGATCAGCGCGTTCGCTTCGTCGATGCGCCAGTCGCCGGCCGCGATGATCGCGCCGCCGTACGCATCGCGCACGCTGCGAAGCAAGGCGTCGTCGAAATCGGCAAGCTGCAGATACGCGATGCCGATCCGTTCAAGCGCATGCGCCAGGTACGCCGCCGATTCTCGTGCTTCGGCATCCTCGATATCCGCGCCGTTGAAAAGCGGCGACAGCCGCAAGCCGATGCGGTCCGCACCGAGCACGCCCGACACCGCCTCCAGCACGTCCACGATGAGCCGCGCCCGCCGCTCGACGCTGCCGCCGTATGCGTCGCTGCGCCGGTTCGTGCCGGTCGCGAGGAACTGATGCAGCAGCGCACCGTCCGACGCATCGATGTCGAGCAGGTCGAAGCCCGCGCGATCGGCGCGATGCGCGGCATCGACGTACTGCAGCACGACGCTCGCAATCTCGTTCGTTTCCAGCGGGCGAGGGTCGTCGGCGTCGATGAATGCGAACGCGCCGTCGTCCTCGCGCATGAAGATTTTCGCGTCGCGCGCACGGATCGCCGAGGGCGCGACGGGCGGCGCGCCGTCTTCCTGCAAGCGGCGATGAGACAGACGCCCGGCGTGCGCCAGTTGCAGCGCGATGCGTCCATGCCGGGCATGCACCGCGCCCGCGACGCTTTTCCATCCCGCTTCCTGCGCATCCGAATACATGCCGGGCGTGGCGAAGCCGCCGCGTCCCGCAGGTGAAATCTGCGCGGGCTCCGTGACGATCAGGCCGGCGCTCGCGCGCTGCGTGTAATAACGGGCATTCATTTCAAAGGGAACGTCGCCGGGCTGCGCTGCGCGATGCCGCGCGAACGGCCCCATGACGATGCGATTCGGCAGTTCGAGACGGCCGATGCCAAGTGGCGAGAAGAGCGTTTCATGCGACATGGCGGCTCCGGAAGATCCGATGATCCGCGCATTGAGGTGCAAGAAACGTGCGCAAAAAACCGGCAGGCGCGCTGCCTGCCGGTTTCCTTGCGACGTGTACGACGGTGCGGCGAAGCGGGTTACGCGACGCTCGCGACCGGCTCGGTGCCGGCGGCTTCGGCCAGCACCAGCGCCTTGTCGGCGGCTTCCCACGAGAACTCGGGTTCTTCGCGACCGAAGTGGCCGTAGGCAGCGGTCTTTTCGTAGATCGGACGCAGCAGGTCGAGCATCTGGATGATGCCCTTCGGACGCAGATCGAAGTGTTCCTGCACGAGCTTCGTGATCTCGGCGTCCGAGATCCGGCCCGTGCCGAACGTGTTGACCATGATCGAGGTCGGACGCGCCACGCCGATCGCATAGGACACCTGGATCAGCGCGCGCGACGCAAGGCCCGCCGCGACGATGTTCTTCGCGACATAACGGCCCGCATACGCGGCCGAGCGGTCCACCTTCGACGGATCCTTGCCCGAGAACGCGCCGCCGCCGTGCGGAGCCGCGCCGCCGTAGGTATCGACGATGATCTTGCGGCCCGTCAGACCGCAATCGCCTTGCGGACCGCCGATCACGAAACGCCCGGTGGGGTTCACCAGGAACTTGATGTCGCCCTTGATGAGTTCCTTCGGCAGCGTCGGCTTGATGACCTCTTCGATCACGGCCTCGCGCAGTTGCCGCAGGTCGATGTCCGGTGCGTGCTGGGTGGACAGCACCACGGTGTCGATGGAATGCGGCTTGCCGTCCACGTAGCGCACAGTGACTTGCGACTTCGCATCCGGACGCAGCCAGGGCAGGCGGCCGTCACGGCGCAGGTTTGCCTGACGCTCGACCAGACGGTGCGAAAGATGGATGGGCAGCGGCATGAGTTCGGGCGTTTCGTCGCATGCGTAGCCGAACATCAGGCCCTGGTCGCCGGCGCCTTGATCGAGGTTGTCGTCGTGCGCCTTGTTCACGCCTTGCGCGATATCGGGCGACTGCTTGTCGTAAGCGACGAGCACCGCGCAACCGCGATAGTCGATGCCGTAATCCGTGTTGTCGTAGCCGATGCGCTTGATGGTTTCGCGCGCGACCTGGATGTAGTCGACGTTGGCCGTGGTGGTGATTTCACCGGCGAGCACGACGAGACCGGTATTGCAGAGGGTTTCCGCCGCGACGCGCGAATACTTGTCCTGAGCCAGGATGGCGTCGAGGATGGCGTCGGAGATTTGATCGGCGACCTTGTCCGGGTGGCCTTCGGAAACAGATTCGGATGTAAAGAGATAGTCGTTCGACACGCTTCAGACTCCAGTTTGAGTACGGTTGGTGTTCACGTAGCCGACTTCGTTTGGAGTCTGAAGCGGCGACGCTTTAGCGGATATCCTTACCAGGTCTGAGTCTTCCATACCGCTTGAAGTCCCCGACCCGCTTCGCCCCGCAAGTTGTCCATTAACTCGGCGAAGGTTTTATTATACCGGTTTCCCTTATTTTTTCAGAGTCGACCGCTTGACGCCAATCGCCCCGCATCAATTTTCTGTACCTCGCGGCCACCCGTATGTTCGCTGGAGCACCTCATGCTAGGGCGCATCGGGGTCGCCCTTGCGATTGGCTTTCTCAAGTTCCTCGCGGTCATTCCATACGGCATCACGGCGCGTTTCGGCGACGGACTCGGCTGGCTGCTCTATCAGATCCCGAGCCGCCGCAAACGCATCGTCCACACCAACCTGAAACTGTGCTTTCCCGAGTGGTCCGACGAGAAGCGCGAGGACATCGCGCAGAAGCATTTCCGCCACGCGATCCGAAGTTATGTCGAGCGCAGCGTGCAATGGTTTGGCTCGGCGAAGAAGCTCGAAAAGCTGATCCAGGTGGACAGCGCCGTGGACCTCAGCGATCCCGACCTGCCGCCCACGCTGTTTCTCGGACTGCATTTCGTCGGTATCGAGGCGGGCTCGATCTTCCTCAACTACTCGCTGCACCGTCAATGCGGCTCGCTCTACCAGCCGTTCTCGAACCCGCGGGTCGAGGAGATGGCGAAGCAGCAGCGCGGCCGCTTCGGCGCCGACATGGCAAGCCGCGCCGACAGCGCGCGCGTCGTGCTGCGCTGGCTGCGCGACCGCAAGCCCGTGATGCTCGGCGCGGACATGGACTATGGCATGCGCAACTCGGCGTTCGTGCCGTTCTTCGGCATTCCCACGTGTACGCTGACGGCGGTCGGCCGGCTCGCCAAGACGGGGCGCGCGCAGGTGGTGCCGTTCATCGGCGAAGTGCTGCCCGACTACAAGGGCTACCGGCTCAAGATCTTCGCGCCGTGGGACAACTATCCGACCGGCGACGACGAAGCCGATGCCCGGCGCATGAACGCGTTCCTCGAAGAGCACATTCCCGACATGCCCGAGCAATACTACTGGGTGCACAAGCGCTTCAAGACGCGGCCGCCGGGCGAGCCCGGCTTCTACTGAAGCGGCACTGAAGCGGGCGCGGCAGAAAACGCCGCGCGGCGGCTCACATACAATAGCGGCCATGAAACTCAAATTCACCAAGATGCAGGGCGCGGGCAATGACTTCGTCGTGCTCGACGGCTACTCGCAGGCGCTTGACCTGAGCGCCGCGCAGGTGCGCGCGCTGGCCAACCGTCATTTCGGCATCGGCGCGGACCAGTTGCTGCTCGTCGAGAAGCCGACCCTCGACGGCGTGGATTTCAAATACCGCATCTTCAATTGCGATGGCGGCGAAGTCGAGCATTGCGGCAACGGCGCCCGCTGCTTCGTGAAGTTCGTGCGCGAGCAGCGGCTGACGGAAGCGTCGAGCGTGCGCGTGCAGGTGCAAAACGGCGTCATCACGCTGACGATGCAGGACAACGGCGAAGTCGTCGTCGACATGAGCACGCCCGTGTTCGATCCGCCGCAGGTGCCGTTCGACGCGCACGGGCTCGACGGCCGTCGCGAGGGCAACGACACGCTCTGGCCGCTCGATGTCGCCGGCGAGACGCGCTGGATCTCCGCCGTCTCGATGGGCAATCCGCACGCGGTGCAGATCGTCGCGGACGTCGAGGCGTATCCGGTGTTGGCAGAAGGCCCGCTGATCGAACGACACGCGCGCTTTCCGAAGCGCGTGAACGCAGGCTTCATGCAGGTCATCGACCGTCATTCCGTCAAGCTGCGCGTCTTCGAACGCGGCGCGGGCGAAACACTCGCATGCGGCACGGGCGCCTGCGCGGCCGTTGCGGCGGGCATCCGCCGCGGCGTGCTGGACTCGCCGGTGCGCGTCGAGACCCACGGCGGCACGCTCACGATCAGCTGGGACGGCGCGCGCGATGCCTCCGCCGCGCTGTTCATGGCGGGCCCGGCCACGACGGTCTTCGAAGGCGAAATTGAGCTCGACCGCATCGTCTAACGCAACCCTATCGATCATGAATCCACGCGAAGTCGCCGACTACCTGCTCGACAATCCCGATTTCTTCGTCGAGCACGCGGAACTGCTCGGCAGCATCCGCCTCTCGAATCCGCATGGCAAGGCCGCCGTGTCGCTGCAGGAGCGGCAGATGGAAATGCTCCGCGACAAGAACAAGCAGCTCGAACGGCGCCTCGCCGAACTGCTGCGCTACGGTCACGAGAACGACAGCATCTCGACCAAGTTCAACCGCTGGACCGTGCGCGTGATCTCGCAGCGCGATCCGTACGTCCTGCCCAAGACCATCAGCGCGGGCCTGTGCGACGTCTTCGACGTGCCGCATGCGGCGCTGCGTCTGTGGGACATCGACGAAGCGTATCGGCAGGCGGACTTCGCGCGCCAGGTGGGCGAGGAAGTGCGCATCTTCGCGAACAGCCTCACCGCGCCCTACTGCGGCGCGAACACCGACTTCGCGGCGGCGCAATGGCTCGGCGTCGAGAACTCGGCCTCGGCGACGGTCGCGCCCGGCGACGGTCCGTCCGACGTCGAACGCAAGGTGGAATCGGTCGCGCTGATCACGCTGCGCGATCCGCAGGCCGGTCCTGACGCGCCGAGCATCGGCTTGCTGGTGATGGGTTCGCCCGACCCGCGCCGCTTCCACGACGGCATGGCGACCGACTTCCTGATCCAGATTGGCGCGCTGGCGAGCGCGGCCCTGTCCCGCCTGCTGCCGCACTGAGCCATGGACACCGCCGAGGCCATCGCCACCTATCTCGCGATGCTCGAACACGAGCGGCGGCTGTCCGAGCACACGTTGCGCGCCTACGCCTACGAACTGGGCGAACTGCGCGCGCTGGCCAAGGAGCGCCCGCTGCCGACGCTCACCGCCGCCGATATCCGCGGCGCCGTGGTGCGGGCGCATTCGGGCGGACTGTCGCCGCGCTCCATCGCGCACCGGCTGTCGGCCTGGCGCGCGTTTTATCGCTGGCTCGCCGAACGGGTCGAGATGCCGGCCAATCCGGTCGCGACGGTGCGCGCGCCGAAGGGCGAAAAGACCTTGCCAAAGGCGCTTTCCGTCGATGACGCCATGGCGCTCATGGACGCGCCGCAGTCCGGCACGACCGAAGCGTTGCGCGATCACGCGATCCTCGAACTGTTCTACTCGTCGGGCTTGCGGCTTGCGGAACTGGTCGGCCTCGACGTGCGCTTCGTCGAAGCGGACGGTTACCGCTCGGCGGGCTGGCTCGATCTCGAGCACGAAGAAGTGACCGTGCTCGGCAAGGGCAGCCGGCGGCGCTCGGTGCCGGTCGGACGCAAGGCGATCGAGGCCTTGCGCGCGTGGATCGCCGTACGCGACGAATTCGTCAAACTCGATCCGCACGCGCTGTTTCTCTCCGTGCGCGGCAACCGCATGGCGCCGGGCGTCGTGCGTACGCGCGTCAAGCGGCTTGCGCTGCTGGCAGGCATTCCGTCGAACGTGCATCCGCACGTGCTGCGCCATTCGTTCGCCACGCACGTGCTGCAATCGAGCGGCGATCTGCGCGCCGTGCAGGAACTGCTCGGTCACGCAAGCATCACCGCGACGCAGGTCTACACCTCGCTCGACTTCCAGCATCTCGCCCGCGTGTATGACTCGGCGCATCCGCGCGCCAAGAAACGCGACTGAGCGCACGATTAATCCGGCCGCGTTCAAGCGCGGCTCATCCGTATGGCCATGAACACCCTCACCCTCAAACCAGCGAAGGACAGATCGCTCGCCCGCCGTCATCCCTGGATCTACTCGAACGCCATCGCGCGCATCGACGGCGATCCGGCGCCGGGCGCCACCGTGACCGTGCGCGCCGCCGACGGCCGCTTTCTCGCGCGTGCCTCGTACAGCCCGCAGTCGCAGATCCGCGCGCGCGTCTGGACCTTCGACGAGAACGAACCCGTCGATCACGCGTTCTTCAAGCGCCGCGTGCAGCGCGCGGTCGAGCATCGGCGCACGCTGGTGAAGGACACCGGCGCGACCCGCCTCGTCTTCGGCGAGGCGGACGGGTTGCCGGGTCTGATCGTCGATTACTACGTCGCGGACGACGGCACGCACGCGCAGCTCGTCTGCCAGTTCATGGCAACCGGTGTCGAGGCCTGGAAGGAAGCGATCGTGCAGGCGCTGATCCACGCGACCGGATGCCCGAACATCTATGAACGCTCGGACGTGTCGATCCGCCAAAAGGAAGGACTCGAACAGATCACCGGCGTGCTCGCGGGCGCCGCGCCGCCCGAGACGCTCATCACCAACGAATGCGGCGTGCGTCATCACGTGGACGTGCGCCACGGGCACAAGACCGGCTTCTATGTCGACCAGCGCGACAACCGCGTGCTGGTCGCCCAGAGCGCGGCGGGCCGTGAGGTGCTGAACTGCTTCTGCTACACGGGCGGCTTTTCGCTCGCGGCGCTTAAGGGCGGCGCGACGCACGTGACCTCGGTGGATTCGTCCGGCGATGCGCTGGCGCTCGCGCGCGAGAACGTCAAGGCGAACGGCTTCAACGCCGACAAGGCCGAATGGCTCGACGCCGATGCGTTCAAGACCCTGCGTCGCCTCTACGACGAAGGCCGGCGTTTCGACCTGATCGTGCTCGATCCGCCGAAGTTCGCGCCGTCGAAGGAAACGGTGGATCGCGCCGCGCGCGCGTACAAGGACATCAATCTGAGCGGCTTCAAGCTGCTGCGTCCGGGCGGCCTGCTGTTCACGTACTCGTGCTCGGGCGCAATTGACTCGGACCTGTTCCAGAAGATCGTCGCGGGCGCGGCGGCGGACGCTCGCGTCGATGCCCGGATCCTGAAGCGGCTGGGCGCCGGCGTCGATCATCCGCTACTGACGGCGTTTCCCGAAGGCGAATACCTGAAGGGCCTGATGTTGCAAATCGCGTGAGCGTCTCCATCTCTCCGCGATGACGGCCGCGCGGACCGCTGCGGCGTCCGCTTGACAAATATGTTTCAATAAACAGTTCGACGCGCCGCCGCGCATCTCCTGAACACAGACAAGGACACAGGCGACACCATGATTCCCGTAACCATCCTGACCGGCTTTCTGGGCAGCGGCAAAACCACGCTGCTCAAGCGCATCCTGAACGAGCAGCACGGCATGAAGATCGCCGTGATCGAGAACGAGTTCGGCGAAGAGAACATCGACAACGAAATCCTCGTGCAGGAAACGAACGAGCAGATCATCCAGATGAGCAACGGCTGCATCTGCTGCACGATTCGTGGCGACCTGGCGCGCGCGCTGGAAGACCTGGCCAACCGCAAGAAGGCGGCCACACTGGATTTCGACCGCGTTGTGATCGAGACCACCGGTCTCGCGAATCCGGGTCCGGTGGCGCAGACCTTCTTCATGGACAACACCGTCGCCGACGAATTCCTGCTCGACGCCATCATCACGCTGGTGGACGCGAAGCACGCGAATCAGCAACTGGACCAGCAGGAAGTGGTGCAGCGCCAGGTCGGTTTCGCGGACCGCCTGTTCATCACGAAGTCCGATCTCGTCGATGCCGCCGCGCTCGACGCACTCAAGCATCGTCTGCTGCACATGAACCCGCGCGCGGCGATCAAGGTCGTCAATTTCGGCGAAGCGGACATCAAGGAAATCTTCGATCTGCGCGGCTTCAATCTGAATGCGAAGCTCGAGATCGACCCGGATTTCCTCGCCGAAGACGAGCACGATCATGCGCATGACCACGATCACGATCACGACCATGACCACGCGACCTGCGGTCACGACCACAGCCATGATCACGAGCCTGGGCATCATCACCACAACCATCATCACGCGCATCACGACGACAAGATCAAGTCGTTCGTGTACCGCAGCGACAAGCCGTTCGACCCGAACCGCCTCGAAGACTTCCTCGGCGGCATTCTGCAGATCTATGGCGAGCGCCTGCTGCGTTACAAGGGCGTGCTCTACATGAAGGGCGTCGATCGCAAGGTCGTCTTCCAGGGCGTGCACCAGATGATGGGCAGCGACCTAGCGAGCAAGTGGCTGCCGATCGAGAAGAAGAACAGCAAGATGGTGTTCATCGGCATTGAACTGCCGAAGGACCTGATCACCGACGGTCTCGACGCCTGCCTCGTCAAATAAACCGGCACGCATCTCGCTTGAACTGCGCGCAGTCCGCGCGGTGCCAGCAGCCTCGAAAGACAAGACGCCGCCACGGGCAACCGCGCGCGGCGTTTTTTTCGACGCCGGCTTTCGGCACGGATATGTAATCGCGGGCACGCTTCGGCATCGCTTTTTGAACGACCAGGCGTTATATTTTTGGGATTCCGGCACGAATCGACAGGGTTTTCCTCGGTTGTCGTCGGAAATTGCGGTTCAGTTACAATACAGCCCCACTGGAGAAGGGCAGTTTCGTTGGACGTTCGTCTTCGGATGTTCAGCCAGCGGACCAGGAGAAAGGATGTCCCGTCGGGACGATGCCTCGATTTGCCGGGGGAAGGCAAATCAAGTCAAAGCACCGGGGCCGGTCATGTCGGGCCTTGCAGCACACGCCAGTCAGTCCGGAGCATCATCCAGAATCGGTTTCCAGAGGAGTTCGGCCCCGCATGGGCGTGTCGCCTGATGCTCGCGCGTACCGGTGCGTTGCATGCGGGTAACGCAGTTGCGGGCGTTGCGAAGACAGCGCCTCACATTGAAGAAGCAAGCAGATGACAACGAAACTCTTGACCGAAGCCGAAATCCTGAAGATGAGCGAGAAGGACTACATGAACGCGGATCAACTCGCCTTCTTCAAGAACCGGCTCGAACAGTTGCAAGCGGACATTCTGAAGAATGCCGGCCAGACGACCGAAAATCTCCGGGAAACGGTGATCGTGCCGGACCCCGCGGATCGCGCGACCATCGAGGAAGAGCATGCACTGGAACTGCGCACGCGTGACCGCGAACGCAAGCTCCTGAAGAAAGTGCAGCAGTCGCTCGCGCGCATCGACTCCGGCGATTACGGCTGGTGCGAGGAAACGGGCGAACCGATCGGCATTCCGCGCCTGCTCGCGCGTCCGACCGCCACGCTCTCGCTCGAAGCCCAGGAGCGCCGCGAACTGCGCCAGAAACTTTTCGGCGACTGATTCCGCGGCAATCGGGCGTTCGCTGCGGGACCGCCCGCAGCGGGGAACCCGCCGCCGCGAAAAGCCGGACCACGGCACCGCGCTCAATAAAAAGGCACACGTCGACGTGTGCCTTTTTTGCTTTCTGCCCGTAAAAAGCGGATGCATCCGTTTCCGCACGTCTTGATTATTCCTCCCTCGCCCTAAAATCAACCCGACGCGCCTCGTGAACGCACAATGCGGCATCAATGCGGCCGGGCGCGTGCGCGGCGCCGTTCGTCCGTGACGACTCGCAGACGGAACCCCGCGCCGTGCACTCCATCGAATTCTCGACTGCGTGGCGGCCTTCGAAGACACGAAACCGCCCCGCGTTCATCCGGTTTTCTTAAGGAACGCACATGGAACAATTTCACGGCACGACCATCGTCTCCGTGCGCCGCGACGGCAAGGTCGCGCTGGGCGGCGATGGTCAGGTGACGCTCGGCAACATCGTCATGAAAGGGGGCGCGAAGAAGGTGCGCCGCATCTATGGCGGCAAGGTGCTCGTCGGTTTCGCCGGCGGCACCGCCGACGCGTTCTCGCTGCTCGATCGCTTCGAGGCGAAGCTCGAGAAGCATCAGGGCAACCTGACGCGCGCCGCTGTCGAACTCGCAAAGGACTGGCGCACCGACCGCATGCTGCGCCGCCTCGAAGCCATGCTCATCACCGCCGATGCGCACGCCACGCTCGTCATCACCGGCAATGGCGACGTGCTCGATCCTGAACACGGCATCGCCGCGATCGGCTCGGGCGGCGCCTACGCGCAGGCCGCCGCGCAGGCGCTGATGGAAAACACCGACCTCTCCCCGCGCGACATCGTCGAGAAGGCGCTGACCATCGCCGGCGACATGTGCATCTATACCAATCACAATCGCGTCATCGAGACGATCGAATAAAGGACTATGACGATGACCACCATGACTCCCGCCGAAATCGTCTCCGAACTCGACAAACACATCATCGGCCAGGGCCGCGCGAAGAAGGCTGTCGCCGTCGCGCTGCGCAACCGCTGGCGCCGTCAGCAGGTAGCCGAGCCGCTGCGCCAGGAAATCACGCCGAAGAACATCCTGATGATCGGACCGACCGGCGTCGGCAAGACCGAAATCGCGCGGCGTCTCGCCAAGCTGGCAGACGCGCCGTTCATCAAGATCGAAGCGACCAAGTTCACCGAAGTCGGCTACGTGGGCCGCGACGTGGACAGCATCGTGCGCGATCTGATCGAAATCTCGGTGAAGCAGACGCGTGAGTCGGAGATGAAGAAGGTGCGCACCAAGGCCGAAGATCGCGCCGAAGACCGCATTCTCGACATCCTGCTGCCGGGCGCGCGTCCGGTGGGCTTCGGGACGGCGGATGCGTCGTCGGGTGAAGGCGACAATGCCACGCGGCAGACCTTCCGCAAGCGTCTGCGCGAAGGTGCGCTGGACGACAAGGAAATCGAGCTCGACATCGAGATGCCGCAGACCGGCATGGACATCATGGGGCCGCCGGGCATGGAAGACATGACCGAGCAGATCCGTTCGATGTTCGCGAACATGGGCGGCGGCAAGAAAACGCGGCGCAAGGTGAAGGTGAAGGAAGCGCTCAAGCTGCTGACCGATGAAGAAGCTGGCAAGATGCTCAACGACGAAGAGGTCAAGAGCCGCGCGGTGCAGAACGTCGAGCAGAACGGCATCGTGTTCCTGGATGAAATCGACAAGATCGCGTCGCGCAGCGAGGCCGGCGGGGCCGAGGTGTCGCGTGCGGGCGTGCAGCGCGACCTGCTGCCGCTCGTCGAAGGCACGACCATCAACACCAAGTACGGGATGATCAAGACGGATCACATCCTGTTCATCGCGAGCGGCGCGTTCCATCTGGCCAAGCCGAGCGACCTGATTCCCGAGCTGCAGGGCCGTTTTCCGATTCGCGTCGAGCTGGATTCGCTGTCGGTCGGTGATTTCGAATCGATCCTGAATTCCACCGACGCCAGTCTCGTCAAGCAATACAAGGCATTGCTCGCGACCGAAGGCGTCGAACTCGACTTCACCGAGGAAGGCATCCGACGTCTCGCCGAGATTGCGTTCTCAGTCAATGAGAAAACGGAGAATATCGGCGCGCGGCGGCTGTACACGGTGATCGAGAAGCTGCTGGAAGAAGTGTCGTTCGCGGCCGGCAATCACGCGGGTCAGCCGGTGCGGATCGACGCGGCCTATGTGGAGCGCGCGCTCGGCGACGTGGCGCAGGACGAAGACCTGTCGCGTTACGTGCTGTGAGGGATTGAGCGGCCTTCAATATGCCGTCCAGCGAAGCCGGGCCAAGGTGCCCGGCTTTGTCATTCGTGCCCGGAACGAAATCAACCGGAACATACAGACGAAAAAAAGCCCGCCTAGGTTGGCGGGCTGAATCCATATCAGGAGGAGACATGGAGGAGACAGTTCCAATAATACACAGCCCCTTGATGCGACGCAATAGAAATTTTAGTAAAAACCCCTATGGCGTCACTATGACGTATCTGCCGGTCTTCTCTCGCGCCCGACCCTTCGATGACAGCGCAAGAATCGGCGCGTAAGCTCACCGGCAGGGCTCTACAGTGGTCGCATACCCACTGAGCCGCCGAGGTTTGTGATGAACACCGAAACCGTCCCCGTTTTCTCCTCTGACGACAGCCGCTGGCAAGCCGTTGTCCAGCGCGACGCCCACGCCGACGGCGCCTTCTTCTTCGCCGTGCGCACAACGGGTGTGTTCTGCCGGCCGTCGTGTGCGTCGCGGGCGCCGCGCCGGGAGAATGTCGAATTCTTCGCGACGACCGACGCGGCGGAAACCGCCGGCTATCGGGCCTGCAAGCGTTGTCAGCCGACGCGTCTGCCGCGCGACCTGGCCATCGTCGAACGGGCGTGCAAGGTGCTCGACGCCCATTCGCAGCAGCGCATGACGCTCGCCCAGCTGAGCGATGAAGTGCACGTCAGCCCGTTCCATCTGCAACGGCTGTTTTCGCGGATCGTCGGCATTTCGCCGCGCCAGTATCAGGCGGCCCAACGCGCGGGCGTGCTGCGCGACGCGTTGCAGCGCGGCCGCGACGTCACCCGCGCCACGCACGACGCCGGATTCGGCTCGCCGTCGCGCATGTATGACGCCGTGCCCGCCGAACTCGGCATGACCCCTTCCGCCTACAAGCGCCAGGGCGCGGGCCTGACCGTGCATTACACGACCGCCGACACGCCGCTTGGCATCGTGATCGTCGCGGCCACGGACAAGGGCGTGTGCAAGATCGCGTTCGGCGACGACGCCGCCACGCTCGTCGAGCAGCTCGCCACCGATTTCTCGCAGGCCGAGCGTCTCGAGGACGCCGCGCGATTGGAACCGTTCGTCGCACAGATCCGGGCCTATCTGCACGGCACGCGCGAACGTTTCGACTTGCCGCTCGACATCGGCGCGACCGCGTTCCAGCGACGCGTCTGGGACGCGCTGCGCCACATTCCGTATGGGCAGACGCGCAGCTACAGCGACATCGCGGAAACACTCGGGTCGCCGCGCGCGGTGCGGGCCGTCGCGAACGCGTGCGCATCGAATCCGGTGGCGCTCGCCATTCCCTGTCATCGCGTGATCGGCAAGGACGGGGCGATTGCGGGCTATCGCTGGGGTGCGTCGCGCAAGGAAACGCTGCTCCACACCGAGCGCACGCAACACGCCACCGACGAAATCGCCTGACTGTTCCACCCACGCTCGTCACTGTTCCACACGAAGCGCCCGGCGGCGCTTCGTTCTCCTCGCGAGCCGCTCCAGACGGCTCCGACACCCTCCGCGAAACCCGCCGCGAACACCCCGAAAAACCCGCAGACCCTTGCTGGTCTTGCGCTCAAGCACGCCTTACACCGAGATGTTAAAGTGCCCGCTACCCTAAAAATACGACTCGGGCTTCATCGCTCGCGCGCCTCGCAGATCGCTTCATGGCAAACCAGAATCCCGTTCATCCCCAAGCCGGCGCCTATCAGCGCAGGCTCGCCGCGCTCGCGTCCGGCACGCATGCCGACGCCTTGCGTCAAGGCCTGCGCGGCATCGAGAAAGAAAGCTTGCGCGTGACGCCGCTGGGCGAACTCGCCATGACGCCGCATCCGCGTGCGTTCGGGTCCGCGCTCACGCATCCGCTGCTCACGACCGATTACTCGGAAGCGCTCGTCGAACTGATCACGCCCGCTGAAACGGATGTGTCGATCACGCTGGAACGGCTCGATGAACTGCATCGTTTCGTGTATTCGCGCATGGGCGACGAGCTGCTGTGGAACAACTCGATGCCCAACACGTTGCCGCCGGAAGACAAGATCCCGCTGGGAACGTATGGCACGTCGAACATCGGCAAGCTGAAGCACGTGTACCGGCACGGCCTCGCCTTGCGCTATGGCCGCACGATGCAATGCATTGCCGGCATCCACTACAACTATTCGCTGAACGAGAACGTCTGGCGCGCCTGGCAGGCGCTCGATCCGTCGAGCACGCTATCGGCGAAGGACTTCCAGTCGGAGCGCTATTTCGCGCTGATCCGCAACTTCCGCCGCACGAGCTGGCTGCTGATGTATTTGTTCGGCGCATCGCCGGCGTTGAACCGGCGTTTCGTCGAAGGCCGCGCGCATCATCTCGAAACCTTCGACGCCGACACGTTCTTCCTGCCGCACGCCACCAGCCTGCGCATGAGCGATCTCGGTTACACCAACAATCCGGCGCAGGCCGATCTGCTGCCGAGTTACGACAACCTCGGCGCCTATCTGCGCGTGCTCTCACGAGCGGTCAGCCAGCCGTACGGGCCGTATGAAGACATCGGTACGCAGCGCGACGGCGAGTGGGTGCAGATCAACACCAACGTGCTGCAGATCGAAAACGAGTTCTACTCGACGATCCGTCCGAAACGCATCACGCATTCCGGCGAGCGTCCGTTGCACGCGCTGTGCGAGCGGGGCGTGCAGTACATCGAGGTGCGTTGCCTGGACATCGATCCGTTCGAGCCGAACGGCATTTCGCTGGAGACCGCGCGTTTCCTCGATGCCTATCTGCTCTACTGCGCACTGGAAGACAGTCCGCTGCTGCCGCCCGACGCGAATGTCGAAGCCAACGCCAACTTCAGCGCGGTGGCGAAGGAAGGGCGCAAGCCGGGGCTCGAATTACAGCGCAACGGCGCCAGCGTGCCGATGCAGCAATGGGCCGAAGAACTCTTCGATGCCATCGCGCCCGTGGCAAAGACGCTCGACGACCTCGTAGGCCGTGACGATCACACGCGCGCGCTCGCGGCACTGCGGCCGCGGCTGGCGGATGCGTCGCTCACGCCATCGGCACGCGTGCTGCGCACCATGCATGACAAACAGCAATCCTTCGACGCATTCGCGCTCGAACTCAGCGCGCGCCATGCAGCGGCGTTTCGTGAACGGCCGCTTGCGGCGGACGAGGAACGCAGGATGGAAGAGCTCGCGGCGAAATCGCTGGTGGAACAGGCCGAGGTCGAAAGCCGCGACAGCGAATCGTTCGAGGCTTTCGTCGCTGCCTATCAGGCCTACAAGCCGGACACCGAAAGCGTCTGATCACGCCATCCGCCGCGCACTGGCAGAATTGCCACGCTGATGACCGTCGCCGGCGGCAACGCTTACCGGCGTGTGCAACAGTGCGCAACGCAGCGCAACATCGGCCGGTCTGACAGGTCAAAATGTTGCTCATTTTTCGACGATCGGGGGAGCAATGAACAAGAAGTTCTTCGGCGCGGCCGCGCTGGGGGCTGCGTCGCTCGCGTTACTGGGCGGCTGCGCGGTGCAGGATCAGGTCAGCAGCACGACGATGGAGCAGGCCACCCAGCCGCTCACCTGCATGAGCAAGCCCGAATGCGACGCCTGGTGGGCCCGTGCGCAGGTCTGGGTCACGAATCATTCGGAATACCGCATTCAGACCGTCACCGACTCGATCATCATGACGGCCGGGCCATCGAGCGGCAAACGCGCGCTCGCGTACCAGGTCACCAAGACGCCGACCAACGAGGGCACCGCGACCATCGGCTTCGCTGCGCACTGCGACAACCCGCTTGGCTGCGAGCCGAATCCCTGGCAGGCGGGCGCGGACTTCAAGCAGTTCATCCGCAATGGTCCGGGACTGCGCAAGACGGCGACGCCGCAAGCCGCGCAGACAGGCGCGTCGCTGCCCGCGCCGGTGCCGGCTCCCGTGCCGGGCGGCGTGCAGGTCAGTCCGCTGGACACGCCGGCGCCGCTCAATCTCGAGAGCCAGCCGGGTCAATCCGCGACCCCGCTCACGCCGCAGTAACGCCCTCAATGCCCCATCGAGGCTGACGCGCCCTTCCGGGGCCGCGTCAGCCAGACCATCCCGGCCAGCACCAGAAACGCATAGTACGAAATGCGGAAGAAGTCGTTGGTCGACATCATGTACGCCTGCGCAGACACCACGCGATCCAGCTGCGCAGTGAGCGCCTGGCCGCTCAGCCCGAGCCCCGCCAACAGATCCGAATAGGCCGTCGTGCCTGTCGCATACGGCGTGACGGACTCGGTGAGCCGCGCGTGATGACGGATCATGTCGTTCTCCCAGAACGTCGTGCTGACCGCCGTGCCGATCGCCCCCGACAGCGTCCGCAGAAAGTTCGACAATCCCGCCGCGCCCGCGAGCCGTTCGTCGGAGACGCTGGAGAGCGTGATGGTCGTCATCGGCACGAAGAAGCAGGCGACGCCGATGCCCTGGATCAGACGCGGAACGATGATCTGATGAAAGGGCGTGTCGAGCGTGAAGGTCGAGTTCCAGTGCGACACGAACGCGAAGGTCAGGAACGCGAAGCTCGCCACGACACGCAGGTTCAACCGATGCATGTTCTGCCCGATCACCGGCGACAGCACGAGCGCGAGCAGGCCGACCGGCGCGGTGGCGAGACCCGCGAGCCACGGTGTGTAGCCGAGCACGGTCTGGAGCCAGAGCGGCAGCACGACGACCGAACCGAAGAACGCCAGAAAGCCCAGCGACGTGATGAGCACGCCCATCGCGAAGTTGCGGTCGCGGAACAGCGAGAGGTCGATCACCGGTTCCTTTTCGGTCAGCTCCCACGCGAACATGAATGTGAGCGAGATCGCCGAAACGATTGCCAGCGTCGTGATCAGATGCGAGCTGAACCAGTCGCGGTCCTTGCCGAGGTCCAGCATCATCTGCAGGCTCGCGACGCCGATCACGAGCAGCGTGAGCCCGACGCCGTCGATGCGTTGCGCGGTCGTTTTCGTTTCATGACCGCGCAGCAGGAACCACGCGAGCGCCGCCGACAGCAAGCCGATCGGCACGTTGATGTAGAAGATCCACGGCCAGGTGAAGTTGTCGGTGATGTAGCCGCCCATCATTGGGCCGAAGATGGGCGCGACGATCACCGTCATGGCCCAGAGTCCGAGCGCGAGCCCGCGCTTGTCGGGCGGATAGCTGCGCATCAGGATGGTTTGCGACAGCGGCACCATGGGCCCGGACACAAGCCCTTGCAGCAGCCGGAACGCGATCAGCGATTCGAAGTTGTGCGCGAGACCGCATAGCGCCGAGGCGACGGAAAACAGCAGTACCGAGATCGTGAACAGCTTCACCTCGCCGACGCGCCGGGCGAGCCAGCCGGTCAGCGGCACCGCGATCGCCGACGCCACGGAGTAGGAGGATATGACCCAGGTGCCTTCGCTCGTCGCCACGCCGAGACTGCCGGAGAGGGTCGGCACCGCGACATTCGCGATGGACGTGTCGAGCACCTCCATGAAGGTGCCGAGCGCGAGGCCCAGCGTCAGCAGGGCCAGGATGCCGCCCTTGAGCGGCATGGGAACAGGTGCGGCGGAGGTTGCCGTTGTTGACATCGTTTTATCTCCAGCAGCAAGGCAAGCATGGAAGCTCGCATCGCATGCAATCTTTCTCTTGTCGCGACATTCTCTGCCCAGACAGCGAAATGGGCGGTTGAATACCTTGATTGAAACCCGCTGTTATTCGTCGCTGAGGGGACAGGTCGGGCAGTCGCCAGCGGACGCATTCCCGATGAAGCGCGCCAGCAGTCCGATCAACTGATCCAGCTCCGCACGGCTGAAACCGTCCAGTTGCTCATTGAGCACCGCGGCGCCAATTGCCGGAAGCTGGCCGGCTGCGGCGCGCCCGCGCTCGGTCAGCGTCAGTTCGACGATGCGGCGGTCCGCGGCGCTTCGTGTGCGGCTCACGAAGCCCTTCTTTTCGAGCCGGTCGAGCATGCGCGTCATCGATCCGCTGTCATACGACATCTCGCGCGACAACTCCAGCGACGTATGCGCGCGCCCCGAAGCCAGCGCCAGCATCACGCCGATCTGCTGAGCGGTGAGATCGAGCGGCTTGAGCGCCTGATCGGTCCGCGCGACGAGTACGTTACGCGCCTTGGCGAGCAGATAGCCAAGGCTCGTTTCGAGCCGGATGGTGGACGGATCGTATAAAGGGTCGCTGTTCATTGCGGCTCATGTCTTGCTAGAGAGGCGAAGCCCGCGATGCTGCACTGCGTTACACCGGGGCCACACTCATAAAAAAGCCATCGGAAGTATCTTGAAAATTACTTGCACAGTCAATATTATTTCATGCAACGAGTTACGCGCATCGTGCGCCGCCCGAGACCATGTTCTGATCGCCCGCAGCGTCGTCCCCCGACGCCCCAAGGACCCCTCCCATGACCCGCTTCGTACGCACCGCCCGCCGACGTTTCGGCACTGTCAGCAGCACGATCGCCCGCGCTTCCCGTCAGTTCGTCCCGCCGAAGCTGAATACGTGGAAGTTCGCGCTCTATCTGATCGTGTTCCTGCTGCCGGGCGGATCGTTCATCGTGCTGGGCATGGGCTGGTACGAGAACCGGCATCGGCGCAAGGACGCAGCACCCGCGAAAGCACCCGCAACGCCTCCGGTGGCCGCCCGGCCGCTGCTCCAGCCACCCTGCTCGCCCTGCCCGGGAAACGGCGGCGCCACCAGCGTCTGAGCCCAGACCGTAACGCGTCGTAACCGATTTCCTCAGTCGCGTAACACCCGGCTTACGGCGAACCCGGTACGCTAACGTCTGCCCGACACGCCCGACAGGTACGCCAAGTCTGTTCAGGCGCAGAAACAGTACTTATCGAGCGTCGCGCGCGTTCCAGGCGTGCTCCACACTCATCCCGGCAGCCGCGTCCGCCGTTTCGAACGGCGCGGCGCCGACAGGACTTCCGACCCGCAGATGCCGCACCGTACCGCCCACTCCGTTTCCCTCAGCCCGCGCCGGCTCACTGCCACGGCGCTCGCCGCCACGCTCGCGATGCTGATCGCCGGATGCGCCGTCGGACCCGACTATCAGCGTCCGTCCGTGACGGTCCCGGCAAGCTTCAAGGAAGCGCCCGAAGGCTGGAAGGTCGCACAGCCCGCCGATCAGTCGGACCGCGGCACCTGGTGGACCATCTACAACGACACGCGTCTCGACGCGCTCGAAACCCAGCTGAATCAGTCGAACCAGACCGTCACGCAGTATGCCGCCGCTTATCGGCAAGCGCGCGCGCTCGTCGGCGAAGCGCGCGCGGCCTATTTCCCGACCATCGGCGCCTCGGCATCGGGGTCGCGTTCGGGTACCGGCGCCGGCAACCGCTCGACCAGCAGCTCCAGCTTCGGCCAGCAAGGCTCCGTGAACAACCAGTTCAGCGCTTCGCTCGATGCCTCTTGGGAGCCGGACCTGTGGGGCACCGTGTCACGCACGGTGGCGTCGCAGAAAGCGGGACAACAGGGCGCCGCCGCCGACCTCGCCAACGCCCGGCTCTCCGCGCAGGCCACGCTCGCGCAGACCTATTACCAGTTGCGCTCGCTCGACGCCCAGCAAAGGCTGCTCGACGACACCGTCGCTGCCTACGGGCAATCGCTCAAGCTCACGCAGAACCAGTACGGACAAGGCATCGTCGCGCGCTCGGACGTGATCCAGGCGCAGACGCAGCTGCAGTCCGCGCAGGCCGCGGCGATCGACAACGGCGTCACGCGCGCCCAGTACGAACACGCCATCGCCGTGCTGGTCGGCGAGCCGGCCTCCACCTTCTCCATCCCGCCCATTCCGCTCGACGCCACCCCGCCGACCGTCCCGGTGCAGATGCCGTCGGCCATGCTCGAGCGGCGTCCGGACATCGCGTCCGCGGAACGCAAGGCCGCCGCGGCGAACGAGCAGATCGGCGTGGAAATGGCCGCCTATTTCCCGACCCTCACGCTGTCGGCGCAAGGCGGTTTCGAGAGTTCGGTGCTGTCGCAGCTGCTGCGCGCGCCGTCGCGCTTCTGGACGCTCGGGCCGGATATCGCGGCCACGCTGTTCGACGGCGGCCTGCGCTCCGCCCGCACCGACGCCGCACGCGCCGCCTACGACCAGAACGTCGCGACCTATCGGCAGACCGTGCTCACGGCGTTCCAGGACGTCGAAGACAACCTCGCGTCGCTGCGCATCCTGGAAAAGGAAATCGCCGTGCAGCAACAGGCGGTTGAATCGGCACAGCAGGCGCTGGCGATCATCAACAATCAGTACAAGGCGGGAACGGTCGCGTATATCAACGTGCTGACCGCGCAGACCACGGCCTTCACCGCGCAGCAGAAGCTCGCGAACATCGCGGGACAGCGGATGGTGTCCTCGGTGGGCCTGGTGAAGGCGCTGGGCGGCGGCTGGGACACCGCGCAGATGGACCACGAAACCGGCGACGTGCAAGCGCCCGCCGCTGCGTCAGCCACGTCAGCCACGTCCGCTGCATCGGCTCCGATGGCGAAGACAGCGGACGCAAGCCACACGACGGAGCGCTGAAGGCGTCAGCTTCAGCGCACGAAGACGAGCGCGACGGTGTCCGGATCAGAGTGACGGCCAAGCAGGTTGAGCAGCCCGGCGAGATTCTCGCGCTGTTCGGGCGCGGCGGTCGCGGTGCCCTGGAACGACGTCGATTCCTGCGAGATCGAGCCATTGCCCTTGAGGATCAGCGGGCCCTTGCTCGTGGACAGATCGATGCTCGCCTGCGCGCCCTCCGCCTGCAACGCCACGCGATATGAACCGAGCGGCTTGATCCGCGAGACGCTCGACGCCATGTCGTCGAGCGTCACCACCACCTGCCCGTAGGCCTTGCGATTCAACAGGCGCAGTTCGGTCCAGGCGAGCCGCACGTTGCCGTCGAAATTCAGCGTGTTGAACGGCGCGCCCAAGCCCGACAGCAGCGTCGCCGGCACGGCAATCTCGCTCGCGCTGAGCGTCGCGCCGCGCGGGCTGGCGTCGACGATCACGGCGTCGGGCATCGCCTGCGTCTGGCGCATGGTCATGTGCACGCGGCCGGTGAAGAGCGGCCAGAACGCCGTCGTCCATTCGATGCGCCCCGGCAGCAGCGTCGCGCCCGAACCATCGCTGCCGGCCGCAAGCATCAGGGTCGCGGAACCGCGCCACAGCGAGCCGGACGGATCGACCAGGTTCACGTGTCCGTCGGTGGCCTTCGAGAACTGCGGCACGATCCACACGGCGGGCATCATCACGAGCAGCGTCCCGCCGATCGACACGAACATCACGAGCAGCGCCGGCACCGCCAGCCGGATGCGTCGGGTCCAGTAGCTCATTTCACGCCGGCCGGTTGCAGCGACGCCGTCAGGTCCACCTGGCCATCCGGCTTCAGCGCGGTGATGTGCGCCTCCGACACCTGCACCTTGTACTGCTTGCGCGCGTCGTCGAGCCACATCGTCCAGTTCGGGAACGACGCGTTCTTTAACTGGATCTGCACCGCCGCGCCGATCACCTGCACCTGCGTCGGCTGCATGCCGTTGTCGGTGAGCGATTTCTGCAACGCGTCGCGCAGCGCGCCGCCGGTCGGCGTCATGCCTTCCGCGGCCGGCGCGAGCGAGCGCGCTTCATTGGCCTGCGCGTTCATGGTCGCGAGCTGGCGCTGCATTCCGGGCAAGGCGTCGCGCAGCCGCGCGCGGCCTTCGAACGCCGGCGCCCACAGCACCAGATACACGAGCACGATGGCGAGCGCGAGGCCGCCCCACATCAGCATGGTCTTTTCGCGCGGCGTGCGCGCTTCCCAGAATTCCGCCAGGGAACGGAGGAGTTCCGCTTTCATTGGCCGCTCCCGATGGTCCATTTGCCGGTATTGCTGTCGATCGAACCGCTCAGGCCGTTGGCGGCGAGGCGCTTCGTGAGGTCGGGATCGACCTTGGTGTCGGGCTTGAAGGTCACTTCCAGATGACGATCGCGATAGTCGAGTCCCGCGACGCCGTTCACCGGCACGGGACCGAGCGAACGCGCGAGCCCGTCCGCGAGCGACAGGAAATCCGCCGGCGACAGTTCCCCCGACGCCGTGCGCAGGCGGTCGAGGTTGCGCGTCATCTGATCGGGCGCATCGAGCACGACGGTCGTCTTCGGGAACGCGTTGAGCAGCAGCTCGGTCATCTGCGCGTTGATTGCGTCGCGCTGGCGGGCAAGTTGCAGCCACTGCACGTTGATGCCGATGATCGACACCAGCACGGACAGCGCCACGAGCGCGATCGGCACGCGCAGCCGCCGCACCGTCGCGCGATCGAGCTTCCACGGCTGCGCGGCGAACTCGAACTGGCACAGGTCGAAGCGGCTGGCGAGCGCGTTGCGCGCGAGCGTTTCGAAGGCGATGGGCTGCGCGCCTGGTATGTCCACGTGGCCCGCGACGGGGCGAACGCTGGCGAGACGCGGCTCGTCGCCGGGCAGATCGACGAGTGAATAGAGCGTCGCTGGATGATCGCCTGCGAGCGCCGTCAGCGTCGGCACGATGGATTCGGCGGACAGCGCGAGGCCTTCGCCGAGCGCGGCGCGCTCACCGCGCGCGATTGCGATCTCGATGCGCGGCGCGCCGAGCGACGCCGGCGTGGGCGCCGCCATCTCGCCGATGAGCGCGGGCGCGGTCGAGATCACCGGGCCCAGCAGGCCGACGATGAACGGCGTCGACGGCACGGCGTCCACCTCGACCTCGGCTTCAGTGCTCTCCACGATGGCCGCCGGCACCGGCAGGCAACGCATCGCGGGCACCGCCTTCACGTTGCGATGGCCCGCGCCCGCGAAGGCGCTGAGGACGAAGCGGAACCAGCCGCGGTCGATCACGGCCACCACCCGCCGCCCGTTCGCCAGCGCGACGGGATCGACGGCCATATGACACGTCTGCGGATCCTGAATGAGCTGGTCTTCCACCACGTTCGGCAGCGCCTGCCGCAAACGCGGCCCCTTGAGCGGCGGCAGGGTCGCGGCGAGCAACAGCGTGTCGCGCGCGGCGACGATCAGCACCGTCGCGCTCGCGCGCGGCAGAAGCCCGAGCGCCGAGCGGCCGATGCGTTGCGGCTCGCCGCGCTTGTCGAGCAGCAGAAAAGGCAGATCCGGCAGATGCCACTCTTCCGAGCGCACCGCGGGATCGCGCGGCGGTAATGAAACGATCAGTGTGCTCAAGCGACACTTCCCCTCAACAATGACTGCGACACGGCCATCAGGTCGCGTCGCGCGTATAGACAATGCGCGTCGTGTGCGTCGTCGGATCGCGATAGACGAGCGTCGTGCGCTCGAGCTGCGCGCGTTCATGATCGACGTGTCCGTGAATCACGAAGTATTTCGTCGTGACATCGAGTTCGTTCGGATCGATCGAGGTCGTCTTCACGCCTGCGCCCGTCAGCGCGAGCTGCACGCCGGCCGCGTCGTGAAAGAACACCGTCTCGCGGCGCGCGACGAACGCCTGCGCCTGCGAGAGGCTCATGCCCTGCACCATCGCCGCCACCACTTCGGCCGGCGCGGTGTTCATGTTGACGGCGGAGGTCGTGGGCAACACCGTCACGAACGGCCGCAGCTTCGCGACCGCCTCCGGCGAGAAACCCGGCACGTCGAGCAGCGAATCGACCGTGATCATCTGCAGCGGTGCGACCGGCGCGTTCTCGTCGGCGTCCTTCAGGCCCGGATCGTCGGTGAAGTTGCCGCCGCCCACGCCGCCGCCCTGCGCGAGCGCGGCGATCTGCGCTTCCGCCGTCGTGCCGCTGGCGGCGCCCGCGGCGGCGCCGGTCTGCGTCTGGAAGCGCGTCGCCGAGCGCTGCAAGCCCGCGCGGATCTGCAGGGCAACCGTCTTCGCGAGCGAGCCGTTGATGCCGAGCATCGTCAGGAGCCGCTGGAACGCCTGGATCTGCTCGACGTTGATGGTGAGCACGCCGGGCGTCGGCGTCGACACCAGATTGCGCAGGTTGAACTTCGCCTGCGCGTCCTCGATCGAGCCGGACAGGTAAGTCGATGCGCCCTGCTGCGCGCGCACTTCGCCGATCTGCCCGAGAAAGTCCGACAGCTTGGTCCGCGCGATCGGCACGCCCCAGACGCCGCCGAGATAGGTGACGGTAGGCGAGGTATCGGCTTCCGAGCGCAGGATGAGGCGCGTCCAGTCGAGCGCGCTGCGCGAAATCCATTGCGCCTGCGCCAGCAGCCGCTGGTTCTCGATGCGCCGGATCTGCACCTGCTGGCGCCACAGCAGGCCCGACACGAGGATGGCCGTCAGCGACACGACCAGCAGCGCGGTGATGATGGCGACGCCGCGTTGTTTCCTTTGCAGCCGGCGGTTCGAACGGTGGCGCATTGTCATTCTCCGACCAGGAACACGCGGGTGAGCGGCGCTTTAAGCGTCTGCGCGGCGACGGCCACCTGAATGCCCGACACCGCGCGCGGCAGCGGCGCGTTGCCCAGTTGCGGCACCTTCAGGTTGTTGTCGTTCTGGTTGATCTGCGCGAGCACGTCGCTCATGCGCGTCGTCCAGCCTTTCTCCGGGATGAACACGCGCGTTGCGAGCGAGCCCACGCCGCCCATCAGCGGAATCGAACTCCAGCCGCCGGTGTCGCCGGACAAGGCGCGCCGCACCTCGCCGACGTTCGCCAGCGGCGGCGACGCATAGCGCACGATACGCCCGTTCGACAGCCGGTAGCGGACCACTTGCAGGCGCGGCGGCACGTTCGCCGCGAACACGCCGCGCACGATCTGCAGCGAGCCGTCGCCGATCTGCACGGCAGGCTGTCCGGCTTCGTCGTCGGTGGCGGCCTGGCGGGCGTCGATACGCATCTGGTCGAACAACTGCGCGACGATGCGCTCGTCTTCCATCGCATTCTCGATGGTCGCGCGGGCGCGGATCATGGCGTCCAGTCCACGCCACGACAGCACCGCGATCACCGCGAGAATCGCGATGGCGATCAGCATCTCGAGCAGCGTGAAACCGCGCTGCCCGCGTTTGCCCGTCCTCGTGCGGCGGTCAGAGCGAGCGATTCGTTTCATTCGCCACCACCGTGACCATTTGCGCGAGATTGCCGGAGCGGCCCGGCGTCGAGACGAACATTTCGACGCGCCGGAAAATCGGATTCGGCGTCTGGCTCACGCGCTGCGTGCAGGTGAGCTTCAGATTGCCCTGCGAACAGTCGAAGGTGCGCGAGCCCAGCGCCGGAAACTGATGCGAGAGCCGCAGCTGCGCGAGTTCGTTGTCCGCGCTCCAGCCCGCCAGGAGGCGCCGGTGCAGGTCCTCCTCGCCGGTCGCGAGCGAACCGACCGCGCGGATCGACGCCGCCAGCGCCACGCCGATGATCGCCAGCGCCACGAGCACTTCGATCATCGTGAAGCCGCGTTGCTCAGTTGGATGACGTCGGCGCCGCATCATTTCACCTGATAGCGGCCGTTGCCGCTGCCCACGATGGTCGCGCGGCCCACGGCCGAGAACAGCGTGATTTCCATTGGCGCGTCGATCACCTCGGTCCCGAACACGAGCCGGCTCATTGACTTGTCCGAGTCGAGAAACTGGATGCTCACGCCGGTCACGCCGCCTTCCCAGTGGCGCGGGCGCAGCAGGTCGTCGCGCAACGGGCGCCAGCCGTCTTCGGTGCGGACGTCGAAGCGAAAACCGCCGTCCTGCGGCTGCCAGGCGATGGGCCGAGCGCGCACCTGGGCTTCGTCGCCGGCCGCTTCGAACAGCAGCGCGAGCCGCTGCGCTTCCTCGTTGAGATCGGTGCGCGGATTGCGCGTCAGCTGCAGCGACGCGAGCGACACCAGCAAACCCGCGATCACCAGCACGACGAGCATTTCGAGCAGCGTGAAGCCGGCGTTGCGCCGTGCGTCGATGTGCCTGCCGTGCCTGTTCACGCTGCGTTCCTTCCTACCGCCGGACGGTCATTGCCACGAGCCGACGTCGGCATCGTTGCCCTCGCCGCCCGCCTTGTTGTCCGCGCCGTAGCTGAACACGTCGATCTCGCCGTGCACGCCGGGATTCAGGTACTGATACTGGCTGCCCCACGGGTCAGCGGGCAGGCGCTCCAGATAACCGCCGTCCTTCCAGTTGTTCGGCACGGGTTCGGTGGAAGGCTTCTCGATCAGCGCGCGCAGGCCCTGCTCCTGGGTCGGATAACGGCCGTTGTCGAGGCGATAGAGTTTCATCGCCTGCATGATCGTGCCAATGTCCTGCTTGGCCGCGACGCGCCGTGCTTCGTCCGGACGGCTCATGATCTTCGGCACGATCAGCGCGGCGAGAATGCCGAGAATCGCGATCACGACCATGATTTCGATCAGCGTGAAACCGCGCTGGCGACGACCTTGCGCCTGGGCTTGCTGAAGCCGCATGCGGCGTTGGGTCAACATATGCATAACACCACCCTCTTCAATTGAAAATAACGTTCCGGACTGCCACGTCCGGTGTTTCGAAAACATCGCGCGGCCGTCCTGAGACGCCGCCGCCGGTCATTCTATCGATCCGCTTTCATCCCGCGTTCCCGCTGCATGCGGGCATCGCGTCGCAGCGAGCCGAATTGCACCGCGTTCAGCGCACCCAGATGGTCGGTCCGGGCGGATTCTGCGGCAGGAAGATCTCCGATTTCACGCCGTTGCGCTCAATGATGATCGAGCGCGCGCGCACTTCCGACAGCTTCACGCCCTGCGTGAGCGGCCCGCCGAGCGACACCGCCTTGGCCGGCTCGCCGCCGTAGCTGACGATGGCCGCGGCGCCGCCCTGCAGCGCCAGGATGCCGAACAGGTGGACGTCCGAGTTGGCCTGACGTTCGAGCCGTCCGCCGAAAACGGTCGCGGCCTGCTCGACCGAAGGCGTGCGCGTCGCGGCCGCGCCGGGCAGCGGCATGGTCTGGCGCGCGGTCAGCGTGACGAACCAGTAAGTGATCGTCACGCAAAAAAGCGCAAGGGCGGCAAGCGATATCAGTCGGGTTCGCAGGGCGTTCATTACTGCACCAGATTATTCAGTTCGATGATCGGCAGCATCACCGCGAGCACGATCACCAGCACCACGCCGCCCATCGCGAGGATCAGCAGCGGCTCGAGCAGGCTCGTCAGGAACATCGTGCGGCGTTCGAGCTCGCGCGCTTCGCCTTCGGAGGCGCGGTCGAGCATCGTGGTGACGTCGCCGGTCGCCTCGCCCGAGCGGATCAGATGGACCAGCACCGGCGGAAAGGTCTTCGTGTTGCCGAGCGCCCGCGACAGCGACGAGCCTTCGCGCACGCGCACGATGGCGTCGTCGACGTTGTCGCGCATCGCCGTGTTGCTGAGCGTTTCGCCGGCGGCCTGGAGCGCCCGCAGGATCGGCACGCCGGCGGCGGTGAGGATGGCGAGCGTACTGGAAAAGCGCACCGTGTTGTAGCCGCGCACCAGCTTGCCGACCAGCGGCGCGCCGAGCAGCCAGCGGTCGAACGACATGCGCGGCCCGGGCCGCGCCAGGATGCTCTTCACGATCCAGGCGAAGAGCGCCACGCCGATCAGCATCGCCCACCAGTAACTGCGCACGAAGGCGGACAGCGCCATCATCATGATGGTGAGGAAAGGCAGTTGCTGCTTGGTGCTCGCGAACACGTTGACGACCTGCGGCACGACATAGCTCAGCAGGAAGGTCACGATGCCGAACGCGATGATCGTCACGATGCCCGGATACGTGAACGCCAGGACGATCTTCTGCTTGAGCGCGTTGCGCTGTTCGATGTAGTCCGCCAGGCGCGACAGCACCAGCCCGAGCTTGCCGGTATGCTCGCCCGCCGCCACCAGCGCGCGATAGATCTCCGGAAAATCCTTCGGATGCTGCGCAAGCGCATTGGCGAACGAATGGCCGCCGAGCACTTCGGCGCGGATCGCGGCCATCAGTTCGCGGATGTAATCGCGCTCGGACTGGTCCGTCAGCACGGCGAGCGTCTCGCCGAGCGGCAGGCCGGCGATCAGCAGGCTCGCCAGCTGGCGCGTGAGAATGGCCTGCTCGCGCTGCGACAGACGGCGTCCGAGCGAGAGCCGCTGCTGCCGTTCGCCGCGCGTGCGCGAACCCGCCGGCTCGACCACGAGCGGCGTCAGGCCCTGCGTGCGCAGCTGGCTGCGCGCGGCGCGGGCGCTGTCGGCGTCGAGCACGCCTTTCTGGGTCTTGCCCGCCGAGTCGATGGCTTCAAAACGAAAAGCCGGCATACGTTGATTCTCCGCCTTGGGTTCGCTCTTAATCGCCGCCAGTCACGCGCAGCACTTCCTCGAGCGACGAAACACCCGCGGCAAGCCACCGGTCGCCGTCCTCGCGCAGCGTGCGCATGCCTTGCGCGCGGCCGGCTTCCAGAATCTCGGCGTCGGCGGCGTTGCGATGGATGAGCGGCCGGATCGTGTCGTCGATCAGCAGCAATTCATAGACCCCGCGGCGGCCCACGTAGCCCGATTGGCCGCAGCGCTCGCAGCCCACCGGATGCCAGTGGCGCACGCCGTCTTCTTCCACGCGCTCTTCCTTGCACACCGGACACAGCTGCCTGATGAGCCGCTGCGCCAGTACGCCCAGCAGCGACGAGGCCAGCAGGTACGGCTCCACGCCCATGTCGGTGAGACGCGTGACGGCGGAGGCGGCATCGTTCGTGTGCAGCGTCGCGAGCACCAGGTGGCCGGTCAGCGACGCCTGAACGGCGATCTGCGCGGTTTCGAGGTCGCGGATCTCGCCGATCATGATGATGTCCGGATCCTGACGCAGGATGGAGCGCAGCGCCCGCGCGAAAGTCATGCCGATGCGCTCGTTCACCTGGGTCTGCCCGATGCCCGACAGGTCGTACTCGATCGGATCCTCCACCGTCATGATGTTGGTGGTGGTGGTCTCCAGCCGCGACATCGACGCATACAGCGTGGTGGTCTTGCCGGAGCCGGTCGGACCCGTGACGAGCACGATGCCGTGCGGCCGGCCGATCAGCTTGTCGAAGTGGACGAGCGTGTCGCGCGCCATGCCGAGGGTTTCGAGATTCAGGCGCTGCGCGTCCTTTTCCAGGAGACGCAGCACCGCGCGCTCGCCGTGGCCGGTCGGCAGCGTGGAGACGCGCACGTCGACCGGACGTCCGCCGACGCGCAGCGTGATGCGCCCGTCCTGCGGCAAACGTTTCTCCGCGATGTCGAGCTGCGCCATGATCTTGATCCGCGAGATCAGCGCGCCGTGCAGCGCCTTCTTCGGGCGCACGACATCGCGCAGCGTGCCATCCACCCGGAAGCGCACCACCGAGGCATTCTCGAACGGCTCGATGTGAATGTCCGACGCCTGCTCGCGCGCCGCCTGCGTGAGCAGCGCGTTGATCATGCGGATGATCGGCGCGTCGTCCTCCGACTCCAGCAGGTCCTCGACTTCCGGAATGTCCTGCATCAGGCGCGACAGATCGACTTCGCCTTCCACTTCGCCGACCACCTGCGCCGCGCTGCCGTCATTGCGCGCATAGGCCGCGTTGATGGCCGCGGCGAGTTCGTCGGAGGGCTTGCGCACGATCGACAGCGCGCCGAAATTGCGCGCGACCTCGGCGAGCGCGGCGTCGCTGGTGCGTTCACTGATCCAGACCTCGATGCCGTCCGGATGCTGGTGCGCCAGCAGGATCTGTCCGCTGCGCGCGAAGCCGTAGGGCACGAGCCGCGCCGCCAGCGGCGACGCCGCGGTGCTCGCGTGGTCGTGCGCGCCGTTCACCGTGCTCACGGCCGTGCTCCGGTCTGGCCGGTGCCCGCGCCGCCGGACGGCGGATAGCTGTTCTGCGACGGCAAGGTGGACTGCGGCGCCGTCTGCACCGGTTGCGGCGCCGGTCCCGCATCGGGGTTCTGCGGCAGCGTCGTGCTCGGTCCCGGACCACGCGTCATGCTGCTCCAGTCGAGCAGGTTGTCCGCCGGCGCGCCGCCGCCTTCGCTCGGGCCAAGCGGCTTCGGCGGGATCACCGGCACATTCTTGTCCTTGATGAGGCGGTTATCCGTCGTCGAACCGTACTGCTGCTGGCGCATGTAGTCGTAGCGCGTGCTCGCGATCCGCGAAGACGTTGCCCGATCGCGCACGATCACCGGCCGCAGAAACACCATCAGGTTGGTCTTCTTGCGGATCTTGCTCTCGCTGCGGAACAGGCTGCCAATGAACGGAATGTCGCCGAGCAGCGGAATCTTGCTGTTGCTGCTGTCGTACTCGTCCCTCATGAGGCCGCCCAACACCACGATCTCGCCGTCGTCGGCCATGATGGTCGACTGCACGGAACGCGTGTCGATGGTCGGGCCAGCCACATTGTTCTGGGTCGCGGTTTCGACGCTCGAATCTTCCTGGTAGACCTGGAGCTTCAGCACGCCGCCCTCGGTGATCTGCGGCTTGACGTGCAGCACCACGCCGACGTCGCGACGGTCGTACGTGTTGAACGCGGTGACCGAGGTGGCCGCGTTCGCGGTGGGCGTTGCGTAGGAACCCGAGGTCACCGGCACGTTCTGGCCAACGATGATCTTCGCTTCCTCGTTGTCGAGCGTGATCAAATTAGGCGTCGAGAGGACGTTGGCGTCCGAGGACCCCGACAGCGCCTGCAGCAGGCCGCCCAATCCGAACAGATTGCCGAAGCGGTGCAGCAAGCCGATGTTGAGGCCCGGCGCCAGCACGCCGGCCGCACCCGCGAGCGCGGACGTATTCTGCGAGGCCGCGGCGCCTGCCAGCGTCAGATCGACAATGTTGTTGCTCGTGCCCGTGACGGTCGGAAAGCCCGTGCTGCCGTAGATCGCGTTGTTACCGCTGTTGGACAGCAGCGCGCCCTGCCACTGAATGCCGAGGCTTGAATCGGTCGCCGCGTTCAGTTCGACGATCAGCGCCTCGATATAGACCTGCGGCCGGCGCACGTCCAGCTGGTCGATCACGGCGCGCAGGTTGCGGTACATCGGATCGGGCGCGGTGATGATGAGCGAGTTCGTCGCCGAATCCGCCTGGATCATGCCGCCGCCCTGATCGTTGCCGTTGTCGCTGTCCTTGTTCGACGAGAAGTTCGAGTCGCGGTTTCCGCTGCCGCCCGTCAAGGGATTGTTGCCGCCGCCCGAACTCGACGAACCCAGACCGCCGGGGAGCGGCGGCACGCCGGACTGTCCGGTGGACATCGACGAATTGCTGCCGAGGCCGCCGCCGCTGTTGCCGTAGCCATTATTCGAGTTCGAGTTCGACGAACTGGAGTTGTCGCTGGAACCGCTGCCCTTGCCGAGCATGCCGCGCAACGTCTTGGCGAGGCGCGTGGCGTCGGCGTTGCGCAGCGAGACGACGTGCATGTTGCCGGGCTGGCCGGTCGGGGCATCCAGCTTCTTCGCAAGTGCCTTGGCGGCGTCGAGCCGCGCGCTGCTCGACGCGCGGAACATCAGCGAATTGGTGCGCGCGTCCGGCGTGACGGTGACCTTGAGCGTCGCGTCGGTGCTGCCGATCGTGCCTGGATCCAGCAGCTTGTTCATCTGCTCGGCGACATCGATGGCGTTCGCGTTCTTCAGCGTGACGATATCGACCTCGCGGCCGGCCGCCGTATCCACGCCCGCGATGATGCCCGCGATACGGCGCACGTTGTCGGCGTAGTCGGTGACCACCAACGTGTTGTTGGCTGGATAGGCCGCGATGGTGTTGTTCGGGGAAATCAGCGGGCGCAGCACCGGCAGCAGATTGTTGGCCGATTCGTTACGCAGCTGAAAGACCTGCGTGATGACCTGGTCGCCGCGCGCGCCCGGCGTGTTGCCGACGTAGGTCGGCACGCCTTGCAGCTTGGCATCGGCTTCGGGCACGACCTTCAGCACGCCGTGATCCTGCACGAGCGCGAAGCCCTGCATGCGCAGCGACGACTGAAGCGTCTTCAGCGCCTGATCTTCGGGAACCGCGTTCTCCGAGACAAGGTTCAATTGTCCCTTGACGCGGGGATCGACGATGATGGTTTTGCCGGTGGCGGCGCCGATCGCCTTGGCGACCTGGTCGATATCCGCGTTGACGAAATTCAACGTCACTTGCGCGTGCGCGACTTGAGCGACGATAAGTCCCGCCGCCAGCAGAGCCGTCGCGATGCGACGCAGTGCCATAGGTTGTCTTCTCATGGATGTGATATCAGAGCCGGATCACCGGGAAGCCGGCCAAGGCAGCGCTGCCCGCCAGCGGGAAACGCTGCCGACCGCGATCGGCGCGCAGGGCGCACGGCACGCAGCCGGGTAAAAAATATGACGATAACAGCTTTATGTAACGAAATTATGCCAATTCGTACCAGATCGAAATCTGTCTGAAGCTGCATCGAGCGATACGCTCCAGCGCCTCAAGCTTCCAGGGAGCTTGCCGATAGACCGTGCTCGTAACAGGTTCCGAGGACGGGCCGATGCGCGCGGGAGCCGAATTGTAACGCGTCCAGAACTCTTAATATTCAGACGTTTACAGCACAGCCAACAGCAGGTCTGGCAAACTTGCACGCGAACGCCCCTCTCGTGTCCGCGTTGGCGTATGTCTGATAGCCAACTTATGACAAGAAACATCAGCCGGTATGATACGGTCGGTTCCGCTTTACGGGCTGTCTCACAAAGGGTGGGTTTTCCCGAAACAATGGTTCCCTTTGAGAGCACAATCCCGGCCGCGGACGTGTGTTGGTTGGCGTTGGCGCCAAGGCGCCGCAACGGCGGCATGACGTTCCGCATGGGCGGATGGAGCAGAACGAAGATGAAGAGAATCACGCGCAGACTTGTGTCATGCGTCGCGTTATGCGGGCCGCTGCTGGCGTCCGCTTCCGCGCATGCGGACTGCTTCGACGAAGCCGCCAAGTATCAGAAGGTCAATCCGCTGATCCTGCGCGCCATCGCCTGGCAGGAGTCGCACAACAAGCCGGACGCGATCAACAAGAACGCCAACGGGTCGACCGACTACGGCCTGATGCAGATCAACTCCATCCACCTCGACACCCTGGCTCAATACGGCATCTCCAGCGGCACGCTGATGCAGCCGTGCAAGAGCGTCTATGTCGCTGCGTGGCATCTGCGCCAGAAGATGAACAAGTACGGCAATTCCTGGCAGGCGGTCGGCGCTTACCATTCCGAAACGCCTGCGCTGCGCGACAAGTACTCGGCCCAGATCATCGAGATCCTGCGCCGCTGGAAGCTGGTCGAAGCCAAGCGCTGAGCCCTCCCGTCTTCCTTCATCGCTCGTGTTGCCCGCGCCCGCGTCCGGCGCAATTGATGCAAAATCCCCTCTTCGATCGTCCGCGCCGCGTCTCGCGCAACGGACCCGCGCTTGCGCGCTTCCTTCCCCGTCCCGGTCCACTGCAATGAACCAATCGCCTCTTCCGATCACCGTGCTGTCGGGATTCACAGGCGCGGGTAAAACCACGCTTGTCGATGCACTGCTTGCCAATACCGAAGCCGTACGCATCGGCGCGATCACATGCGGCAAGGCGCCGCCGGCCGCCGACCAGGAAACGACCGAGCTTCCCAACGGCGGACTGCTGCTCACCTTGAGCGATCAATCCATGCCGGCACTGCAAGGCGCCATCACCTGGCTTGCCGAACAGCAGCGTTTCGATGCGATCCTGATCGAGACATCGCACGCTGCGGATCCCATGACGATCGCCGAGCACTTCGCGTTCGGCGACGACGATGACGCCACGCTCGCCGGCCACGCGGCACTGGACACCTTCGTCACGGTGATCGATGCCGCGAATGTCCTGCGTGACTACATGTCCTCGGACTCGCTGGCCGAACGCGGACTGCAGACGAACGAGCAGGATGAAGAAGACCGGACGGTCGTGGAAACGCTGATCGCTCAGATCGAGTTCTGCGACGTGATCGTGATCAACAAGACCGATCTCGTCGACGCTGCGGAAGCGGAGAAGATCGCGCGCATCCTCCATGCGCTCAATCCCCGCGCGCTCCAGATCACGACGCAATCCGGCATCGTTGCACCCGGTGAAATCCTCGACACAGGACGTTTCGATCTCGATGCAACCGCGAGCGCACCGGGCTGGCTGGCCATTCTCGACGAAGCGCCGTCGGCGAACCCGAACGATGAAGCGGACGTCGCCGATGTCGGTCATGTCGTGTATCGGGCGCGTCGGCCGTTCCATCCCGAGCGTCTATGGAACCTGCTGCATCGCGAATGGCCGGGCGTGCTGCGCGCCAAGGGCTTCTTCTGGCTGGCGACGCGCAGTGAGGTCGGCGGTTCGCTGTCGCAGGCTGGCGGCACGTGCCGTCATGGGCCGGCGGGCGTGTGGTGGGCAGCGCAAGATCGCAGCGAATGGCCTACCGATGATCCCGAGCTCGAAGCGGAGATCGTCGCGGAATGGGTTGGCGATGCGGACGACAACAGCATCGGCGACCGGCGCCAGGAACTGGTGCTCATTGGCCTGGATCTCGATCCGGCGACCTGGCAGGACACCTTCGACGCCTGTCTCCTCACCGACGATGAATGGGCGCTCGGCGCGGATGGCTGGAAGCATCTGCCCGATCCGTTCCCTGCGTGGGACATCGAAGACCATGACCACGATGACCACGATCACGACCACGGTCCCGATTGCGGTTGCGAGGATCACCGGCACTGATCGACATAACGGCACGCCTGCGGGGCGTGCCATCGCCGGGCAATGCACGGGTGGCGCTGGCGAAAAAAAACCCGCCGAGGGCGGGTCATGTATCACTGGCTACCGCAGGTAGCCGGACAATCGGCAAGAAACTTACCGCTTGTTCACTGCATCCTTGAATGCCTTGCCAGCCGTGAACTTGACCGTCTTTGCGGCCGGAATCTTGATGGACTCGCCAGTCTTCGGGTTGCGGCCGGTGCGCGCTGCGCGCTTTCCCGAACCGAAACTGCCGAAGCCGATCAACTGCACTGCGTCACCTTTCGAGACAGCCTTCTTGATCACTTCGAGCAACGTGTCCAGCGTTTCGCCGGTTTGAGCCTTGCTGGCGCCGGTCTGGGCGGCTACGGCGTCGATCAATTCCTGTTTGTTCATTAAGGTTCCTTTATCAGTTTAGGTTGACACGAACAGCGCGAACGCGCCGATTATACGTGCGCAAGCCGTGCAGTCGAGTAGCGGCGGCCTTCTGACAGGCTCGCCCGACGATTTGACGTTCTCCGGCGCCACTTCACGGACGTTGCTCCACATCGTCGCCCTCACGCCGCCTCTGTAGGCAGCGCTTGGTATGATAGCGCAGCGCAAACCCAATCAGGATAAGGGTTTCAAAGATTTACCCTTATATTTTTCGGGCTTCCGGCGGGGTTTTTCAGCGTACAACATCGACTTTCGACGCTTGTGGCAAGGGAGATTTCTTCAAGACCCGGCGCCGTTGGTTTTTGCCAACGTTCTCGCCGGCCTCCCCTGCTCCCGCGCTCAGCCTTGCCCACATTGGGTTTGACGGCTGTGGTCCGAGTCCAGGCAGCGCGTTTGCAGGACCGTTCATCGAGGCCATGAGTTCAAACGGCGCTCGGTCCCAGTCTTCGGGAAGGCGGCAAAGCGCGTCGCAAGTTCGGTACCCGGGCGGCGGACGCGGCAGCCGCACAGCCCCGCGCGCATTGATCTCCGTCGAATCCGCGGTTCGCCATCGATCTTTCTTCCTTCCCATGACTGAGCCCTCGCTTCTCGCGCCGCACGCCCTGCCCGCACGGTGGCGCAACCGGCGCGCCTTCACGATCGTCGATCTGACCTTCACCCCTGGCAAAGACTTTCTGGCCGCGTGGGAAGGCTGGCTCGACGACGAAGCGCGTTGCGAGCGTCTCCATGTCGTCGCCATTGCACCGCTCGTTGCGCTCGATCAACCTCCGGCAAACACGGGCTCGCCCCTCGCAGCCGAGCTACTGCGTGCCTGGCCGATGCGCGTACCGGGCCTGCATCGGCTGGAGTTCGCGGCAGGCCGGGTTGTGTTGACGCTCGCGGTGGGCGAGCGCCAGGAGATGCTGTCGAAGCTATGGCTGCGCGCCGATGCCTTGCACGTCGAGGTGAGCGGTACGGACGAGCCGGATCCGCGCATGCTGTGCAAGTCGCTTGCGCGTCTCGCCGGCGAGGATGCGACCGTCTGCATCAGCGCGCCCGCTGACGTCCATGCGACGTTCGAACGCGCGCTTGAAGCGGCCGGTTTCACATGCCATTCGTCGGGCGCACGCGATCGGGTCACGGGACGTTTCGCGCCGCGCTGGCGCGTGCGTCGCCATGAACCGCCGCTGCCCGATGGCGACGGCGCGCGCGAAGCCATCGTCATCGGCGCAGGACTGGCCGGCTGCGCGATGACATCGCGGCTGACCGCACGCGGCTTCCGCGTGACGCTCATCGACCGCCATGAACAGCCGGCGCGCGATGCATCGGGCAATCCGGCCGGCGTGTTCCATCCGATCGTCTGGCGCGACGACAGCGTCGCCGCGCGCCTCACCCGCGCCGGCTTTCTCTACGCGTTGCAGCGATGGCGCCCGCTCGAACACGCCGGTCACGAGTTGCATCGAAGCAGCGCCGGCCTGCTCCAGATCGCCGACACGCAAGAAGACGCCGAGGCCCTCGCGGCCGCCATCGCGCGCTTCGCGTATCCATCGGAGTATGTGCAGCCGTTGACGCGCAGCGAAGCTTCGCGCATGGCAGGCGTCGATGTCGCGCGCGGCGGCTGGTTCTTCCCGCACGGCGGCGCGATCTCGCCGGCATCGCTGTGCACGGCGCAACTGGCCGGGTCTGCCGCGCGAACGGTGATGCGCATGAACACCGCAGTAGCGCGCATTGCTCGTGAAGACGGGCTGTGGCGAGCCTTCGATGCCAGCGGCAATGAGATCGCCCGCGCGCCGGCGATGATCCTCGCCAATGCGCGCGATGCCGCGCGTCTGGCCGGTCTCCATGGGCAGCCGACGCGCATCGTGCGCGGCCAGCTCAGCATGCTCGAGTCACGCGACCTGGATGCGCTGCGCGTGCCGGTGATCGGCGAAGGCTATGCGGTGCCGCTTGGCGCGGGCAGCACGCTCATCGGTGCGACCTACGACGTCGACGATCCCGATCCCGAGATGCGCGCCGAAGGACATGTCGAGAACCTGGCGCGCGTCGCCGGCATGCTGCCTGGGTTGCCATTCAACGCGAACACGGTCCTCGGCGGGCGGGTTGCGTTCCGTTGCGTGACCAGCGATCGCATGCCGATGATCGGCCAGCTTGCCGACGAAGCTGCCGCCCGCCGCGATGCGCGCCGGTTGTCCGGCGCCTGGCCACTCGACCTGCCGCGCATGCCGGGTCTGTATGGCGCGTTTGCTTTCGGCTCGCGCGGGCTGATCTGGGCGGCGCTCGCCGCCGAGCTGGTGGCGGCGCAGATTGAAGGCGAGCCCTGGCCCGTCGAGCGCGACCTCGCGGAGGCCGTCGATCCCGCCCGCTTCCTGCTGCGGGCGTTGCGCCATGGCGAGATCGGCCCCGACGAGTTGTCCCCGCCGGTCTGTGGATAACGCGGCGGATTGCCGGTGAAACGCATGTGAACTCGTTGTGCATGTAAACGGGACAACCTGAAGACTCCGGTTTACGCGCGCAAGTTGTTCCAGGTTAACCGCCGTGGACGAACATGTTTGCCGTGCCCTTATGCTTCTCCCAATCAATTGATTGGAAAGACAAAATGGCGGTTATCCACAGTGCGCGGCAGCGCTTGTTAACTACTACTACTTGTATATACAGTAAACCTGTAAACACCAGAAGGCGGAGCCGTCGGGCGGCAGCCAGGCAGACCACTTCACCCTGCCGGTTCATGCAGCCGGTCAGCATTGCCAATCCGTTCCAGTGCCTGGCAGTCGCTTTTACCTTAAAAGAATCATGAGCTTGGACTTTCGGTCAGGGGCATCGAGGTATGGCACAATCGCGCTTCTTCCTGCGTCGCGCCGTGCATGCGGCGAGCGCTTTCAACGGAACGATGACCGCGCGTCAAGAATCTGATCAACGAAGCCGCGTCGTCGTTTTCTGTGTCCGGCTGGCCATCGTTCGATCGCCGCATGTAGGCTCGGTGTTTCACTGAACCGACGCGCGGCATGCAGCCTCACACCGGGCACGTCGTCTGACTCGTGCACGGCCAGACCGTGACACCGTGTTCGTTCGTATTTCGTTTCGCCTGAATGAACTGACGTCCGCTCACGCGAGCGGACGCGCGCCGCCTGCGAGCGCGACGCCCTCAGGCACTGTCACGTGACGAACGCGCACGCTCAGCCAGCAGCAACAGATAGCAGCAACGAAGGAGAAGCCAATACGATGAACTCGGCGTTTTCATTTCTGCCCGCGTGGCCGCTCGAACCCGACGCCATTCTCTGGGCCGGTCTCGCGCTCGTCACGGCGGGCCTGGCCGGTGAACTGCTGTGGCGCGCGTGGCGCCTGCCGCGCATCACCGGCTATGCGGTGATCGGATTGATTGCGGGGAATGCGGGTCTCGGCGTGATCGACTCGAGCGCGGCCGGCCTGTCGCGGCCGCTTCTGGATGTCGCGCTCGGCCTGCTGCTGTTCGAACTCGGCGGCCGGCTCGACCTGCGCTGGATCCGGCGCAATCCGTATCTGATCCTGTCGAGCATCGCGGAATCCACGCTGACATTCGGCCTCGTACTGATCGCGCTGACCCTGCTTAACGTACCGACGATGCCCTCGGTCGTCGTCGCCGCCATCGCCATGGCCACTTCGCCCGCAATGGTCATCCAGCTCAAAATGGAGCTGCGCGCGGAAGGCCAGGTCACGCAGCGGCTGCTCACGCTGACCGCGCTCAACAGCATGTATGCGGTGATCGTCGAGAAGCTCGCGGCCGGCGTGCTGCATCAGGAAATCTACGGCAATACGCTCGCCACCATCCTGCAGCCGCTGTATCTGCTGGTCGGCTCGCTGGTGCTGGCGTTCCTGCTCGCGCGCGCCTGCAACCTGCTGGTCCGGCGCCTGCCCACCAACGACGAGCATTCGTTCGTCGCGTTGTTCGGGCTCGTGCTGCTGGCGATCGCGGTGGCGCACATCTTCAAGCTGTCGACCATCCTTGCGCTGCTCGCGGCCGGCATCATCGTGAAGAACGCCGACGAACGTCCGCAACTCTGGCCGTCACACTTTGGCTCCGCCGGGTGGCTGCTTACCGTCATCTTGTTCGCGCTCACGCTGACGTCGTTTCACTGGCGCGACATCGCGCTGGGCGGCGTCGCGGCGCTGGGGCTGATCGTCGCACGCTTCATCGGCAAGCTTGCCGGCGTGCTGATCTTCGCCAAGCCCAGCGGACTGAACTGGAAGCAGGGCGCGGCGCTGGGCGTCGCGCTGTCGCCGATGTCCGCGCTTGCGTACCTGCTCGTCGACGACATGTACGTGCTCTATCCCCACTACGATCCCACGCTGCGCGCGATCGTCATGTGCTCGATCGTCGTGCTGCAGATCGTGTCGCCGTTCGTGGTGTACCGCAGCCTGTCGGCGGTCGGCGAGCGGCGCGAATAAGCGCGTCCGCCCCGCTCAAGTATTGATTTTTTCAGAGGCGCCATGGCACTCGAACCCTTCATCAACTCCGAACCCTTTACGTTCGGCGTCGAGCTTGAGATCCAGGTCGTCAATACGCACGACTACGATCTGACCCGCGCGGCGTCGGACCTCATGCGTCTCATCAAGGACGAGAAGATCCCGGGCAACATCACGCCCGAAATCACCGAGAGCATGATCGAGCTGTCGACCGGCATCTGCACGACGCACGAACAGGCCGTCACCGATCTGCGCACCATCCGCGACACGCTCGTCGCGGCAGCGGACCAGCTGAACGTCGGTCTGGCGGGCGGCGGTACCCATGCGTTCCAGCAGTGGAGCGACCGGCAGATCTACGATGCACCGCGTTTCCAGTACATCTCCGAGCTGTACGGCTATCTCGCCAAGCAGTTCACGGTGTTCGGCCAACACGTGCATATCGGCTGCCCCGATCCGAACAGCGCGCTGTTCCTGCTGCATTCGATGTCGCGCTACATTCCGCATTTCATCGCGCTGTCGGCTTCGTCGCCGTACATTCAAGGCGTCGATACGGGCTTCCATTCGGCACGCCTGAACTCGGTGTTCGCGTTTCCGCTGTCGGGCCGCGCGCCGTTCGTGCTGACCTGGGACAGCTTCGAAGAGTATTTCTCGAAGATGGTGCACACCGGCGTCGTCAACAGCATGAAGGACTTCTATTGGGACATCCGGCCGAAGCCGGGTTTCGGCACGATCGAAGTCCGCGTGATGGACACGCCGCTGTCAGTGGACCGGGCGGCCGCAATTGCGTGCTATATCCAGACGCTGTCACGCTACCTGCTGCTCGACAAGCCGCTCACGCCTCACGAGGACGACTACCTCGTCTACACCTTCAATCGCTTCGAAGCGTGCCGCTTCGGACTGGAGGGCACCTGCATCCATCCGCAGACGGGTGAACGCAGGACCATCGGCGAAGACATCCTGGCGACGCTCGACGTGCTCGCACCGCACGCCGAAGCGCTCGGCTCGCAAGCAGCGCTCGCACAGGTCGCCGACATCGCGCGCGGCACGAACGACGCTACCTGGCTGCGCAGCGTATTCGACAAGGAGAAATCGCTGCATGAGGCCGTCAGGCAGCAATGCTTGCAGTGGCGGCAATGACGCGCCGCGTACCATGCTGCTTATCGGGAAGCTTACGCTGGTAATCCGCATTCAATGAACAGAAAAGGCTGCTGCTTGAAAGTGCATGCAGCCTTTTTCTTTTGCGCTTTATGAAACAAGGACGTGAGCAGGAATCGGGAATAACTGTCTCATGCCATCGTTTGAAGCCGGTTCAAACTTCCGCTTCTAAGGTTTTTCTCAAAGAAACCGTATACCGGCGTAATGCTTGCACGTCGTGTGTGCATGTCCGGACCAGGAAGGCACGGCATGCTCAGGCGTCCAGGCGGGCTCGAGCGGAACTTTCAGTGACGTGAAGGCGACTGACGACTCGTATAGAGTTAATCAAACGAGTCGACTACGCGTTGACCCCGAATTGGACAAGTAAGCGAAGCATTTTCACGAGTTATCCACAGTCCTGCACGGACAATTAAGGTGTACGTTTGTTCCATGTCGCTTAGAATGGCGACTTTGCTGGCGGGACGTTATAGTCGGCAAATACGTAGCGCCGCGAAGCAGTACATAAGAGGGCGCATAAACAAGAGGGTAGCAATGTCCCCATTCAGGTGTCGCCGTGAGGCTTGGCACGCCTGAATTTTGAGACGGCGGGGACCGGGAACGAGCGTGTTCCGCAAGGGGTTTCAAGTCGTTTTCTGCGGAAGCGTTTCGGGAACGGTGTTCGTGCTGCGTGCGCGAACATGCCGTCAAAACACATAAGCGGAACAACAAGCGAAAGACTATGAATGAAGGCGTTTACGGAGAGCAGGCGACGGGGCGGGTGACCCATGGTCTGCTGCGGCTGAGCACGGCGATGCGCAGCCAGGCTTGGGAATGGGCAGAAGGCGCGGGGCTGACGCCGACCCAAGGTGAAATTCTCGTCTTGCTGATGCAGCGCAGGGGGCCGATGCGCCTCGGCGAGATCGCACGCGAAACGGCATTGACGGCCGCCACGACGAGCGATGCGGTGAGCACGCTTGAAGGCAAGGGGCTGGTCGAAAAGCGCCGCGCGCTCGACGACGGCCGGGCGCTGGCCGTGCGCCTCACTGCACGTGGCCGCACGGCCGCGAAGAAGGCGGTGCAATGGCCGGACTTCCTGGCGAAGGCGGTCGGCACGCTGCGCGAGGACGAGCAGGTGGCGTTCTATCGCACGCTGCTGAAGACCATCCGTCACCTCGAGGCGCAACAGCAGATGCCGGCGCACCGTATGTGCCTGTCCTGCTCGCACTTCCAGGCCAGCAAGAATCCGAAGAAGGCGCCGCATCATTGCGCGCTGTTGCAGATCGACATGGCGGACACCGATCTGCGTCTCGACTGCTCGGTCTACGAGGAAGCCGATCTAGCGACGCAGAAGAAGAGCTGGAAGGTCTTCGCCCACCTGGCCTGACAGGGGGCCCCACGCGGGGTCATTCCGGGGTCATTCATCCGGCGGCAGCAACGCTGTGAGGCCGCGGCGAGTCGGTTAGACTGTGCGCGTCGCGCCTCCCCGCGAGGCGCGGCTCGTCAACACTTGCCCGAGCCACGCACGGCCCGACACGGAAGCCGCCGATGAAAGATGAAGTCCTGGCGATTCGCCACGTCTATTTCGAAGATCTGGGCAGCCTCGAACTCGTGCTGGGCGATCGCGGTCATCTCGTGCGTTATCTGGATGTCGGACGCGGTCGCATCGATGCGCCCAATCCGCTCGATCCTTCGCTGCTCGTCGTGCTCGGCGGCCCGATCGGCGCCTATGAGGACGCCGCGTATCCTCATCTCGCTCCCTTGCTCGCGATGCTCGAGAAGCGCATTGCGGCGGGTTTGCCGACCATCGGCATCTGTCTCGGTTCGCAACTGATTGCCCGGGCGCTCGGCGCACGGGTCTATCCCTCTGGCTCGACCGAACTGGGCTGGTCGCCGCTCACGCTGACCGACGCGGGGCATGCCTCCGCGCTGCGCCATCTCGAAGCCGACGGCACGCCCGTTCCCGTGTTTCACTGGCACGGCGATACCTTCGATCTCCCCGACGGCGCCACGCTGCTCGCATCGACTGCGCAGTGCGCGCATCAGGCGTTCGCGTGGGGCGAGCATGTGCTTGCGTTGCAGTGCCATCCCGAAGTCCTGGCCGATCGCTTCGAAAGCTGGCTGGTTGCGTATCCCGGCGATGTCGCGCGAAGCGCCACGACCGTCGCCGCGTTACGCGAGGACACCGCGCGACACGCACCCGCTCTCGAACGCGCCGCGCGCGCGATGTTCGGCGAATGGCTCGACCGGTTTACCCGCAAGGACACGCCACACGCCTGAGCGTGACGCAAGGATCCGTGGCGCGTCCTGCAGCGTTGAAAACGCGATGCTATTCTCGACCGCACCTTCCTTTCCGAGCCCACGACATGAGCGCGTTGTTCACACCCGCGACTTTACGCAGCCTGCAGCTTCCCAATCGCATCATGGTTTCGCCGATGTGCCAGTACTCGGCCGAGCGCGGCGAAGCCACGGCGTGGCACATGATCCACCTGGGGCAGCTCGCGCTGTCCGGCGCAGCGATGCTGTTCATCGAGGCTACGGCGGTCGAGCCTGACGGCCGCATCACGCCCGGCGATCTCGGCCTGTGGGACGACGTCACCGAAGCCGCGTTGCGTCCGGTGCTCGCAGCGATCCGCCAGTATTCGACCATCGCCGTGACGATGCAGCTGGCGCATGCGGGCCGCAAGGCGTCGAGTCACGCACCCTGGGACGGCGGACAGCTGATCCCCGTCGCGGAGGGCGGCTGGATGACCCATGCGCCGTCGGCGCTGCCGCACAAGCCCGAGGAGACGCCGCCGCTCGCGCTCGACATCGCCGGTCTGATGCGCGTGAAGGAAGCCTTCGCGGCATCGGCGCGACGCGCGGCGCGGCTCGGCATCGACGGGATCGAGGTGCATTGCGCGCACGGTTATCTGCTGCATCAGTTTCTCTCGCCGCTCGCCAATCAGCGCACCGACGAATACGGCGGCTCGCGCGAGAACCGCATGCGTTATCCGCTTGAAATCTTCGACGCGGTGCGCGCCGCGTTTCCCGCCGACAAGCCGGTCGGCGTGCGCGTGTCCGCGACCGATTGGGTCGACGGCGGATGGGGCATCGAGGACACGATTGTGTTTGCATCCGAGTTGCAGAAGCGCGGTGTCGACTGGATCGATGTCTCGTCGGGCGGGGTATCGCCACTGCAGAAGATCCCGCTTGCCACCGGTTATCAGGTGCCGTTCGCGCAGGCCGTGAAGGAAGCGACGGGCGTGAATACCATCGCGGTCGGTCTCATCACCGAGGCGAAGGACGCGGAGAAGATCGTGGCCGGCGGTCAGGCGGACTTCGTCGCGATCGCGCGCGGCATGCTCTACGATCCGCGCTGGCCGTGGCACGCCGCCGCCGAGCTCGGCGCGGCCGTCACGGCGCCGCCGCAATACTGGCGTTCGCAGCCGCGCGACCAGAAGAACCTGTTCGGCGAGATCACGATCGGACAACGTTGAAAAGTATCGAGTGTCATCGAGACGGTTGAGCATTCGCGCGCCGGGAGTGTAGGATACCGGTGTGTTGGACACGTGAGCGTTCAACCAAGCTAACGCGGCGCCTCGAAGGCCACCGCGTTTTTTTTATCCCCGATGTTCATCCCGAGCGCGCGGGAGCGAAGCGTCATTCAAGGATTCAGTCGATGAGTTCACGCAGGGTCACCGTTCGCCGCTCCGGCGTGCACGGCAAGGGCGTGTTTGCTGTGAAGCCGATCGCCGCCGGCGAGAAGGTGATGGAATACAAGGGCGAGCACATTTCGTGGAAGGAAGCGCTGCGACGCCATCCGCACAATCCCGACGAGCCCAATCACACCTTTTATTTCGCCCTCGACGACGGCCGCGTGATCGACGGCAAGATCGACGGCAACAGCGCGAAGTACATCAACCATTCGTGCGCGCCGAACTGCGAAGCCGAGGAAATCGAAGGGCGCGTCTTCATTCACGCGCTGCGCGATATCGAGGCGGAAGAGGAGTTGAATTACGACTACGGCCTCGTTATTGACGGCCGCATCACGAAGAAGCTCAAGAAGGAATACGAGTGCCGTTGCGGCGCGAAGAAATGCCGCGGCACCATGCTTGCCGTGAAGAAGGAAAAGAAGAAGAAGTAGCGAGTCCGGCGCCAACGCTTGTATTCGAGAAGAGCCACGGGAAAAAGACCGTGGCTCTTTTCACGACTGCGCTAAGGGTTCCTGCTTGAGCGGAATGCGCACGATGAAGCGCGCGCCGCCTTCCGGCGCATCCTCGTAATGCACCGAGCCGCCGTGCAGCACGACGATGTCATGCACGATCGCCAACCCAAGACCCGCACCGCCCTCGACCATTTGGCCATCGCCACGGAAGAAGCGCTTGAAGAGGTCGGCTTGCTGGTCGGACGGCACGCCGGGCCCATTGTCTTCCACCACGACTTCGGCGAAGGCGCGCAGGTTGTCGTCGCGCCATTCGGTGATCGTCAGCGTGATGCGCGCGCCTTCCGCGCGAAACGGCGGAATGTACTTGAGCGCATTGTCGATCAGATTCGCAATCACCTCGCGCGACAGCACGATGTTGCCGCGCACGATCAGCGGATGCTCGTTCTCGGGATCGTCGAGGCGCTGGAAGCCGAGATCGACGTTCGATGCCAGCGCCCGCGGCACCCATTCCGCGCCGGTTTCGAAGGCGAGCGCGGCGAAATCGAAATCGGTGAAGCGCGCGGCCTGCTCGCCCGGTTCCGCCCGCGCCAGCGAAAGCAATTGATTCGACAGCCGCACCGCCCGGTCAGCCGATGCGCGCAGTTCCTTGACCGCTTCCACCGCCTTGGCGGGATCGCGCGAGCTGAGCGCCTGTTCCGCGTGCAGCTTCACGGCCGTCAGCGGCGTGCGCAACTGATGCGCGGCATCGGCGATGAACTTGCGCTGCGCATCGAGCGCCGTTTGCAGGCGCACGAGCAACGCGTTCATCGCGCTGGTGAGCGGACGGATCTCGCCCGGCACGTAGGTTTCGTCGACGGGTTCGAGGGAGATGTGAGTCTGCTGGTTGAGCGCGTCGGCGAGGTCGGTCAGCGGGTTCAATTGCTGGTTCACGACGCGCCACACGATCACCCAGCCGGCGAGCAACAGCAGCGCGAGCGGCATCATGATCGCGATCAGGAATTCCACCGCGATGCGATACCGCGAGCCCACGCGCTGCGCCACTTCCACGACGATCGGATTGCCGGTCGGCTGCGGCACGCGCACTTGCGCCGCGCGCACGCTCACGCCCTGGAAGTGCGTCTCGAAGACATAGGCGTAGTGAATGCGCCGGACGTTGCTGCCGGTGAGCGGCAGGTCGCGTTCGCCGGCGATTTCCTCGTCGCCCGTACTGATGCGGTAGATGAGCTGCTCGACCGGGTCGGAGAACATGGCCTGCGCGAGTGGCGGCACGGTGACGGGCGCATCGACGCCCGCGAGCTGGATCTGCTTGGAGATGGCGGTGGCGAGATCCGCGAGCGAGCGGTCCACCACGTGCTGCGTGTACTGCCAGGCGAGCCAGTACGCCATCAGGCCGCTCATCAGCGCGAGCAGGGACAGCGGCGCGGCGAGGCGGCGCAGCAACGTGCGCCGCAGGCTCGGCGGCCTCGGGGTCTCGGGGGCTTTCGATCGCGCCAGATCGAGCCAGTCTTCGCGGGCGAAACGCTGGTCGCCCGCGCGCCGGGTGGGAAATCGCAAGGCAGTCTGCTTCGCGGCAGCCGACGCGGCGCGTCAGGCTGTCTGACGGATTTCCTGGAGCAGGTAGCCGAAGCCGCGCACCGTCACGATCTCGACGCGAGTGTTCTCCAGCTTCTTGCGCACGCGATGCACATAGACTTCGATGGCCGTGTCGCCGAGATCGCCGCCGAAGTGCGTCAGGTGATCCTGCAACTGCGCCTTGCTGACCACGCGGCCATGGCGCAGCAACAGCATTTCCAGCACGGCGAATTCGCGCGGCGACAGTTCGAGCGGACGCTCGTCGTTGAAGATGCGGCGATCGACGCCCGACAGGCGCAGGCCGCCCAGCGAGACTTCGGGACGCGGCACGTCGCCGTGCGGGCCGCTGCGGCGCATCACCGCGCGGATGCGCGCTTCGAGCTCCTGCGGCTCGAAGGGCTTCAGCATGTAGTCGTCGGCGCCGCTGTTGAGGCCTTGCACGCGGTCATGCAGTTCGTCGCGCGCGGTGAGGATGATGACCGGCGTGTGGCGGTTGCTCTGGCGGAAACGCGCGAGCAGCGTCATGCCGTCGATGCCGGGCAGGCCCAGGTCGAGAATGACGAGTTCGTGGCGGTTTTGCGTGAGGGCCTGTTCGGCGAAGATGCCGTCGTGCACCATGTCGACCGTGAAGCCGGATTGTTCGAGGCTGCTTTGGATGCCGCGCGCGATGGGGCGGTCGTCTTCGATCAGAAGGATTCGCATGGAGTCGCTCAAGTACAATGGGTTGAGCTCAGGCCGGCGGGGGCGATCGGTGGCATGTTCTGTCATGCATGACGCGGCGGCAGGCTCGAGCCAGTTAAAACTCACATCTCATGCGGCGTTGCGCGACGATACTTTGAGCCGCGAGCGGCCGTACATCGAATGTCTTTCTTCCCGGACATGGCTCTCATCCCAATCAACGAACTCGAAGCCGCGATCAACTACTGGCGCGGCCGCTCGCCGTCGAGCGGCGACGAGCTCGCTCTATGCAAGGAGGCGAGCGCTCTGTCCAGGCCTTATGCGCTGCTGATTGTACAGCGTCGGTCAAGTCTGCCTTCCGAACAGATGGACGAAGACGCCCGCGCCGCGTGGGAAGCTTACGTGCGCTTCAACAATGGCATGCGCGACTGAAAGCTTGGGCACCAATTCGCTTTCGGATTTCTTCATTTAAGCTTCCAGCGGCCAAAAAATCGAGCGATTCATTGCATTTTCCGCTTTTCGACGCTGTCATGGTTCGTAACACGCACGTTACCTTCTTTTTACTGTAAGGGTCGGATTCGCGGGCATGGAACGGCCCTCCGCCGCAAGGGTTAAGTGAGCCCTGCCGCGTTAATGCGATAAAGTCGCATTCGCTCTCGCTTACGCGCACATTCGCCTCATGCTCGATCTCGACCACTTCGACCTCGCCCTGCTGGACGTCCTGCAACGCTTCGGACGGGCCACGCATCAACAACTGGGCGAACAGGTGCCGCTGTCGCCGTCGCAGATCGGACGGCGTTTGCAGAGACTGGAAGCGGTGGGGGTGATCGAGGGCTATCGGGTCATGCTGCGGCCCGAGAAACTGGGCCTGGGCGTGACGGCCTTCACGAGCCTGAAGCTCAAGCATCATGGCGATTCGGTCATCGAGGAGTTCCAGCAGCAGATCGACTTGCTGCCCGAAGTGCTCGAATGCCATGCCACCGTCGGCGACGCTGATTACCTGCTGCGCATCGTCGCGCCGGACCTGAACGCGCTGTCAGGTTTCGTGATGAAGAAGTTGATGCGGGTGCCGGGCGTGGACAGCGTGCGCTCGAACATCGTGCTGACGACGTTCAAGCGCAATGGTCCATTGCCGCTGGCTCATCTCGCCGCCGACGCTTCCTGAGCCGGATTCAGCAGATCCACATACGCGAGCGGCACCAGATCCGCTTCACCTACACCCAGCTGTGCGAACATCGCGTGCGCTTCCTCCTCGCCGCCGGCTTCGTCGTCGTCCTGGCCCAGGAGCACTTCCAGCTCGATGAAATCGCCGAGGCCATCCACGCGATCCAGATGAATCCGAGTGCGCCCGACGAGATATACATGGCGCTCCTTCGAAACAATGCCGCGTGTCGTCAGCGCCTGGGCCAGCAGCGCGTGCATGGCTTCGGGATTCGTCACCGGGCTGCGTGAGTAATACGACACCTTCGGGCCGTCACGGTCGTCGCGCTGGTAGAAGATGAGTTCCGACGGCGTGCCGTCGTCGAACTGGCGCAGCTTGAGGCGTCCGGTGGGCACGTCGTAGAAGAAGTCCTGCTGGCGAAACACAAGCGGCGCGTCGGTGGCGAGCGCGGCCGCGCGCTCGCGCAATTGCTCGAACTGATGCGCGCGCGCCTTGATTTCGATGTTGCGTGCCATGAAGATTCCTCGAACACAAAGGGTTGGATAAGCGAGGACTCAGACTAGCAAAGATTCGGTGAAGCCCGCTTGAAACCCCGAGCAATTCCTGGGCATGCCCGACGGCCCGGTCTTCACACGGCCCATTGCGCGTCGATCAGCCGCAGCGCCGCCGCGATGGCCGGCTCCTCGCAACGCTCGGCGAGCACGAGGAACGCCAACTGCGTCGGCACTGAAACGCCTTCGACGATCGTCAGCGCGTGCGCATGCGCCTCGCCGAGCGCGATCGAATCGCGCACCAGCGAAAGCCCGATGCCCGATTTGACGAGATCGAGCATCGACGGCTCCTGATCCACTTCGGCGACCACCGTCGGCATCGCGCCCGCTTCGCGGAACAGGCGCGACAGCAGGCGGTTGTGCGCGGATTCGGCCGGCGTCCAGATCCACGGCAGCTTCGCGAGCGCGGCCCAGCTGCGCTTGCCCTTGTTCACGCGGTTGTGCCAGCCCGCCGGCGCCAGCACGCGATACACGAACGGCGTGAGCCGCACGACGTGGAAGCGGTCGCTGTCGCGCGCGCCGTCGCTGGCCGGATCGCCGATGTAATAGCCGACATCGAGATCGCGCGCCCGCACGCGTTCCAGCACCCAGCCCGACATGCCATGCCGCAGCGAGGTCTCGATGCGCGGATGCGTTTCGACCAGCTGGCGCAGGAAGCCGCCGAGGCGCAGGAACTCGGGATCCAGGATCGAACCGATACGCAAGGTGCCGCTGACTTCGTGACGCAAGGCGGCGGCGGCGCGGCGTACGTCGGCGGCGGCGGCGAGCGCGCGCTCGGCATGCGGTAGCAGCGCTTCGCCATCGCGCGTCAGCAGCAGGCCGTGCGACGTGCGCGAGAACAGCACGACGCCAAGCATCTCCTGCAAGTTTTTGATTTGCAGGCTGACGGCCGGCTGCGTGACATGCAGTTGCGCCGCGGCGCGCGTCAGATTGCCTTCGCGAGCGACGGTGAGAAAGGCGCGTAAAAGGGTGTAGTCCATCCGCTGATATTAACGTTTCTTATATCGCAGTTGAACATATCTGATTGGATTCGGACACGCGACTGGCAGTACGCTCGGATTGACACGCATCGCTCAGCGAAACAACGAACAACGATATCGGAGACGGCAATGAAACAGGACGCGCGCAGGCTCGAAGGCGAATTCGACTACATCATCGTGGGCGCAGGCACGGCCGGATGCGTGCTGGCGAATCGCCTCACCGAAGATCCGGACGTCAAGGTGCTGCTGCTCGAAGCCGGCGGCAAGGACGATTACCACTGGATCCACATCCCGGTCGGTTATCTGTATTGCATCGGCAATCCGCGCACGGACTGGCTCTACAAGACCCAGGCCGAGCCCGGGCTCAATGGACGTGCGCTGTCGTATCCGCGCGGCCGGGTGCTCGGCGGCTGCTCGTCGATCAACGGCATGATCTACATGCGCGGCCAGCGCGAGGATTATGACGACTGGGCGCACATCAGCGGCGATCCGAACTGGTCATGGGACTCCGTGTTGCCGGTCTTCATGCGCAGCGAGGATCATCATGGCGGCGCGAATCAATGGCATGGCGCGGGCGGCGAGTGGCGCGTCGAGAAACAGCGTCTCAAGTGGAAGATTCTCGAAACTTTTTCGCAAGCCGCGCAGCAAACCGGCATTCCCGCCACGGAGGATTTCAATCGCGGGGACAACACGGGCGTCGGCTACTTCGATGTGAACCAGCGCGGCGGCATCCGCTGGAATGCGGCCAAGGCCTTCCTGCGCGAAGCCATGAAGCGCCCCAACCTGACGACGATCACCGGCGCGCATACACAACGACTCGTGTTCGAAGGCGCGCGCTGCGTCGGCGTCGAGTACCGTGGCGGCGACGTCGATTACCTCGCCCGTGCGCGCTGCGAAGTCGTGCTGAGCGCGGGCGCCGTGAACTCGCCGCAGATTCTCGAACTGTCGGGCATCGGAAATGGCGCGCGTCTGCAACGGCTCGGCATCGACGTGGTGAAGGACTTGCGCGGCGTCGGTGAAAACCTGCAGGATCATCTGCAATTGCGCATGGCCTACAAGGTGACCGGCGTGCGCACCCTCAACACCTTGTCGGCTCACTGGTGGGGCAAGCTGTTCATCGGCATGCAGTATGCGTTCATGCGCAGCGGCCCCATGTCGATGGCGCCTTCGCAGCTCGGTGCGTTCGCCAAGTCCAATCCCGACGATGCGTCCATCAAGCGGCCCGATCTCGAATATCACGTTCAGCCGCTGTCGCTCGAACGTTTCGGCGAACCGCTGCATGCGTTCAATGCGTTCACTGCGTCCGTATGCAATCTGCGGCCGACCTCGCGCGGCAGCGTGCATATCGAGTCGCCGGATGCGCATGCGGCACCGTTGATCGCGCCGAATTATCTGTCGACGGAGCGCGACCGCGAAGTCGCCGCCAATGCCTTGCGGCTCACGCGGCGCATCGCCGCCGCGCCTGCGCTCGCGCAATATGCGCCGCAGGAGATTCTGCCGGGCATCCAGTTCCAGACACAGGAAGAACTCATCGAAGCGGCGGGGCAGGTCGGGACCACGATCTTTCATCCGGTCGGCACATGCCGCATGGGCACCGACAACGACCCCGCCGCGGTCGTGGACAGCCGCCTGCGCGTGATCGGCGTGCGCGGCCTGCGCGTGGTCGATGCCTCGGTGATGCCCACCATCACCTCGGGCAACACGAACTCGCCGACGCTGATGATCGCCGAGCGCGCGAGCGAGATGATTCGCGAGGACCGTCGCGGTCTCGCCACCGAGGAAGCGATCGCAACCGCCCTCGCATGACGGTGCGAACGACGCGCTTCACATGTTGAGATGACAGCGGCATGGCGCACGGATGACAGCGCACGCGATGGATCCGGCGCGCTTGCGCATGTCGCAAAAGTGAACTCTTCGCATGCCCTCGAAACGTGCACTCAGCGCGGTTTCCAAGCCGTTTGTTAGTTAGTGCAAATCCCAATGATTGCGCTGCATCATTGGCGCGACAATGGCCCCGGATCAAGTGATGCTCGAGGACACTCGTGCGCACTTTGTGCGGACGCAACAGCGCTGTACGAAGCGAAGCAGTACCGGAATGGAGACACCGTCCGGTGCGCGCGGATCAGAAAAACAAGGCGCAGACCCACCCGCTGTCTAGCGCTTCACTTCGCATGGAAGGGGACATGATTCTCGGCGACACCATTCTTGAAACGCGAGGGCTCACCAAGGAGTTCAAAGGCTTCACGGCCGTGAATGACGTGAACCTGCGCGTGCGCCGGGGTTCGATCCACGCGCTGATCGGACCGAACGGCGCGGGCAAGACCACCTGCTTCAACCTCCTCACCAAATTTCTCGACCCCACTGCGGGCCAGATCGTTTTCAACGGCGTCGACATCACGCGCGAACGTCCCGCGCATATTGCACGGCGCGGCGTCATTCGATCGTTCCAGATCTCGGCGGTGTTCCCGCATCTTTCGGTGCTGCAGAACGTGCGCATCGGGCTGCAGCGGCAGTTGGGCACGTCGTTTCATTTCTGGCGCAGCGAGCGGTCGCTCGACCAGCTCAATGACCGCGCCATGGACTTGCTCACGCAAGTCGGCCTCACCGATTTCGCCGACACGAAGACCGTCGAGCTTTCTTATGGCCGCAAGCGCGCGCTGGAGATCGCCACCACGCTGTCGATGGAGCCGGAGCTCATGCTGCTCGACGAACCGACCCAGGGCATGGGCCACGAAGACGTCGACCGCGTGACCGCGCTGATCAAGAAGGTGTCGGCGGGCCGCACCATCCTGATGGTCGAGCACAACATGAACGTGATCGCGGGCATCTCCGACACCATCACCGTGCTGAAGCAGGGTGAAGTGCTCGCCGAAGGCAGCTACGCGGAAGTATCGAAGAATCCGCTCGTGATGGAAGCCTACATGGGCAGCGCCGATGCGGCGCTCACCGGAGCGCATGCATGAGTACGATCGTGGAAGAACGCCGCTCGCTCAACGCGAACGGCGGGGCCAGCAACGTGCCGGCGCTGGAAATCTCGGGCCTGCAGGCATGGTACGGCGAGTCGCACATCCTGCACGGCGTGGACTTGAAGGTGAACCGCGGCGAAGTGGTCACGCTGCTTGGACGCAATGGTGCAGGCCGCACCACCACGTTCCGGGCCATCATGGGTTTGACCGGGCGGCGCACGGGTTCGATCCGCGTGAGCGGACACGAAACCATCGGCCTGCCTACCTACAAGATCGCGCATTACGGGGTCGGCTATTGTCCGGAGGAGCGCGGCATATTCTCGAGTTTGTCCTGCGAAGAGAACCTGCTGTTGCCGCCGCTGATCGGCAACCCGAAGGACGCAATGTCGCTCGACGAACTCTATTCGATGTTCCCCAACCTGAAGGAACGCCGCGCCAGCCAGGGCACGCGTCTTTCGGGCGGCGAGCAGCAGATGCTGGCCGTCGCGCGCATCCTGCGCACCGGCGCAAACCTGCTGCTGCTCGACGAAATCTCGGAAGGCTTGGCGCCGGTCATCGTGCAGACACTCGCGCGCATGATCCTGATGCTCAAGTCGCGCGGCTACACCATCGTCATGGTCGAACAGAATTTTCGTTTCGCGGCGCCGCTCGCGGACCGCTTCTACGTGATGGAGCACGGCAATATCGTCGAGCATTTCGGCGCGGGGGAACTCGAAGCGAAGATGCCGGTGCTGCACGAACTGCTCGGCGTGTGATCGGGAGCCGGCGTGCCGTACCGGAATGGAAAGGGCAACACCAGTAACACCGCATCAAATCAAAAACTCATGGAGACTGGAATGAAAAAGAAGACCCTCGCGCGCCTCTCTACGTTGTGCTTTGCGGCTGCGGCGGCGAGTGTGGCGGTGATGAGCAGCAATGCATACGCCGCCGACAGCAACACCGTGAAGATCGGTTTCGTCACCGACATGTCGGGCCTTTACGCGGATATCGACGGACAGGGCGGCCTCGAAGCAATCCGCATGGCCATCGCGGACTTCGGCGGCAAGGTGAACGGCAAGCCGATCGAACTGGTGTATGCGGACCATCAGAACAAGGCGGATATCGCGGCATCGCGCGTGCGGGAATGGATCGACCGCGACGGCGTGAATGCGATCATCGGCGGCACGAACTCGGCGACGGCGCTTTCCAGCGCGCAGGTCACGGCCGAGAAGAAGATTCCGTACATCAACATCGGCGCGGGCGCGGACAATCTGACCAACGAGCAATGCTCGCCCTACACGGTTCACTACGCGTACGACACGATGGCGCTCGCCAAGGGCACCGGTTCCGCGGTGACCAAGCAGGGCGGCAAGACGTGGTACTTCCTGACGGCCGACTACGCGTTCGGCAAGGCGCTCGAGAAGAACACCGCGGACGTGGTGAAGGCAAACGGCGGCCAGGTGCTGGGCGAAGTGCGCCATCCGTTGTCGGCGTCGGACTTCTCGTCGTTCCTGTTGCAGGCCCAAGGCTCGAAGGCGCAGGTGCTCGGCCTCGCGAACGCGGGCGGCGACACGGTCAATGCGATCAAGGCGGCGAAGGAATTCGGCGTCACCAAGTCGATGAAGATCGCCGCGCTGCTGATCTTCCTCTCCGACATCCACTCGCTGGGCCTGGAAACCACGCAAGGTCTGGTGGCGACGGACAGCTGGTACTGGAACAAGGATGACAAGACGCGCGCCTGGGCCAAGCGCTATTTCGACAAGATGAAGAAGATGCCGGGCAGCCTGCAGGCGGCGGACTATTCGGCGACCACGAGCTATCTGAAGGCCGTGCAGGCGGCGGGCACGACGGACAGCGACAAGGTCATGGAACAGCTCAAGAAGATGAAGATCGACGACTTCTACGCGAAGGGTTACGTGCGCGAAGACGGCGCGATGATCCACGACATGTACCTGATGGAAGTGAAGAAGCCGTCGGAGTCGAAGGAACCGTGGGATTACTACAAGATCACCGCCACGATTCCGGGCGACCAGGCATTCGGCACGAAGGCGGAATCGCGCTGCAAGCTCTGGAAGTAAGCATTCGGCTGTGATTCAGCGCATTCGCGCGGCGGGCGTCCGGTGAGGACTTCCGCCGCTGCAACCGCGTCAACACGTTTCTGACGGCAGGTTCAATGGAAATTTTCGGCATTCCACTCGCCGCAATGCTGAGCCAGCTCTTGCTCGGGCTGGTGAACGGCTCGTTCTACGCGATCCTGAGTCTGGGTCTCGCGGTGATCTTCGGCTTGCTCAACGTCATCAACTTCGCGCACGGCGCGTTGTTCATGCTGGGCGCGATGCTGGCGTGGATGGGCTACTCGTACTTCAACATCCCCTACTGGGCGATGCTCGTGCTCGCGCCGGTCGTCGTCGGGCTGTTCGGCATGGTCATCGAGCGGTCGATGCTGCGCTGGCTCTACAAGCTCGACCATCTCTACGGACTGTTGCTCACCTTCGGCCTGACGCTCGTGGTCGAGGGCGTGTTCCGCTCCATCTATGGCTCGTCGGGGCAGCCTTACGACGTGCCGTCGCTGTTGTCCGGCGCGACGAATCTCGGCTTCATGTTCCTGCCGAACTATCGCGCGTGGGTCGTGGTGGCGTCGCTGGCGGTGTGCTTCGCGACCTGGTTCGTGATCGAGAAGACGCGCCTGGGCGCCTATCTCCGCGCGGGCACGGAAAACCCCAAGCTGGTCGAGGCGTTCGGCGTCAACGTGCCGCTGATGATCACGCTGACCTACGGCTTCGGCGTGGCGCTCGCGGCCTTCGCCGGGGTGCTGGCCGCGCCGGTGATCCAGGTGTCGCCGCTGATGGGCCAGTCGATGATCATCACCGTGTTCGCGGTCGTCGTGATCGGCGGCATGGGCTCGATCATGGGCTCGATCCTCACCGGTCTCCTGCTCGGCGTGATCGAGGGCCTGACGCGCGTGTTCTATCCGGAAGCGTCCGCGACGGTCGTCTTCGTCATCATGGCGATCGTGTTGATGATTCGCCCGGCAGGACTCTTCGGCAAGGAAAAATGATGCAGAGAAAAGCGCTCTACGGCCTGTTGCTGATTGGCCTGATCGTGGCGCCGTTTGTCGGCGTGTATCCGCTGTTCATGATGAAGGTGCTGTGCTTCGCGCTGTTCGCGGCGGCTTTCAACCTGCTGATCGGCTATACCGGCCTGCTCTCGTTCGGCCATGCGATGTTTCTCGCGACCGCCGGTTACGTCGCCGGCTACGCGATCCAGACCATCGGACTGACGCCTGAACTCGGCGTGATCGCGGGCACGGCGGCGGCGACGCTGCTCGGGCTCGTCGCCGGCCTGCTGGCGATCCGCCGCCAGGGCATCTACTTCGCGATGGTCACGCTGGCGCTCGCGCAGATGGTGTACTTCGTGTTCCTGCAGGCGCCGTTCACGCACGGTGAAGATGGTTTGCAGGGCGTGCCGCGCGGCAGGCTGTTCAACATGATCGACCTCGGCAGCGACAGCACGCTGTATTACGTCGTGCTCGTGGTGATGTTGCTCGCGTTCGCGCTGATCGTGCGCATCGTGCATTCGCCGTTCGGCGAGGTGCTGATCGCGATCAAGGAGAACGAGCCGCGCGCGGTGTCGCTCGGCTACGATACGGCGCGCTACAAGCTGCTGGCATTCGTGCTCTCGGCGGGACTTGCGGGGCTGGCGGGCGCCACCAAGACGCTCGTGCTCGGCTTCGAGACGCTCGGCGACGCCTACTGGACAATGTCTGGCCTGGTGGTGCTGATGACGCTCGTCGGCGGCATGAGCACGATGTTCGGGCCGCTGCTCGGCGCCGCGATCATCGTCGCGCTGGAGGACCGGCTCGGCGACATCGGCGGCGGTCTCGCGCGTCTCACCGGCATGACGTGGTTCAACTCGCTCGGCGAGTCCGTGACCATCGTTACCGGCGTCATCTTTATTGCGTGCGTGCTGGCGTTTCGTCGCGGTATTGTCGGGGAAATCGTCGCGCGCGTGCGTCCGCTGCAAGGCTGAAGAGTCAGGAATCACGCTTTTGCGCGCGTTTTATTGCAAGAAATACGCCCCTTCCAGGTGCTTTCATGCACCACTAGGGTAAATGCTAGGTTGTCGTGCACTGTTGCGTTCTTTAACATTCGGTCTAGTTCTGTTGCACCCAGATTTTTGAGGTGGAGAACGAGGAGACATGAGGCACAAAGTGCCCGACCGAAAAGCGCTGTTGGATGAGTCCAACAGCGCTTTTTTATTGCCCGCTGATTATGTGATTAAATTCGGCGGGCGATTTTAAACGGGGTTTTCCCTGAGGCTTCCCAGCTTGCGCAGGGCGCTCTCGCAAGGCCTTGAAAAACAATGCGAAAAGCCGCACGGGAGAGCCTTCAAAACGCTTGCTGCGCAGCGCATGCCTCGCTAAACTGCATTTCCCGACCCGCTGGTCGGGAATTCGCGGCGAGCGCAATTCAGGGGCATTTTCGCGTGCAGTTCATCACGAAGAAACACGAATTACGGGGCGCACATCAATGAAGTTGGCTTCACGCATTAACGCGGTCGCAATGGCCGTTGTCGGGTTATCGGCGGTAATCAGCACTCAGGTTTTGGCGGACGTGAAAGTCGGCGTGACGGTCTCGGCAACCGGTCCGGCTGCATCGCTCGGCATTCCGGAAAAGAACACCATTGCCTTGCTGCCGAAGGAAGTCGCCGGTCAGAAGATGCAGTACATCGTCCTCGATGACGCAACGGACTCCACCCAGGCCGTGAAGAACGCGCGCAAGCTGACGAGCGAAGATCATGTCGATGCATTGGTCGGTTCCACCGTGGTGCCCAATTCGCTTGCGATGATCGACATCGCCGCTGAAACGCAAACGCCGATGATCTCGATGGCCGCCGCCGCGAGCATCGTCGAACCGATGGATGCCAAGAAGGCGTGGGTCTTCAAGACGCCGCAGAACGACATCCTGATGGCTACCGCCATCGCGCAGCACATGTCGAATCATGGCGTGAAGACGGTGGCGTTCATCGGCTTCAGCGACGCCTATGGCGAGAGCTGGTTCAAGGAATTCACAAAGGCCGCCGAGCTCGCGAAGATCAAGGTCGTCGCGAACGAGCGCTTCGCACGCAACGATGCATCGGTCACGGGCCAGGTGCTGAAGATGATGTCGCAGAACCCGGATGCGGTGCTGATCGCAGGCGCGGGCACGCCGGCCGCGCTGCCGCAGAAGACGCTCAAGGAGCGGGGCTACAAGGGCAAGCTCTATCAGACGCACGGCGTCGCGAATAACGACTTCTTGCGCGTGTGCGGCAAGGATTGCGAAGGCACGTTCCTGCCGGCGGGTCCGCTGCTGGTCGCGGAGCAACTGCCGGACAGCAACCCGGTTAAGCCGGCCGCGCTCACCTACAAGAAGGCCTATGAAGGTGCATATGGCGCGGGTTCGGTGTCGACCTTCGGCGGCCACGCATGGGACGCCGGGCTCATTCTCCAGCGCGCCATTCCGCTCGCGTTGAAGAAGGGTCAGCCGGGCACGCCGGCGTTTCGTGAAGCGCTGCGCGCCGCGATCGAAGAGACGAAGAATCTGCCCGCCTCGCACGGCATCTTCAACATGAGCGCGAACGATCACTCCGGACTCGACCAGCGCGCGCGCGTGATGGTCGAGATCGTCGGCGGCAAGTGGAAGCTCTCGGGCAACTGACGGAATCGTATGTGAACTGATTCGGAAACCAAGGCGCGTTGAAGCAGAACGCGCCTTTTTTTCTGTGCGGCGCAGTGGGCAGGACGCGGCGAAAAGAAGAAAGCGTAAAGCCTCGCAGGCTGCTCACGGGCAGTCTGGCAACACGTCGCGCAACGGTCAGGGAAAACCACCCTTGGCATGCGGTATGGCGGTAAATAGATTGGGGCGGCCCTTTGCATGGCCTGGCTCGATTGGCCCGTAAGAGGCGGCATCGATAACAACTCGAAGCAGCGCACCGCTGGGGTGCGTGTTGGCAAAACGAGCACGTCGCGTTTGGAGACAGCAATGAAAACGAAGAAGGCATGGATCAGGACGAGCATGGCGCTCGCGCTTGCGGGCGGCGCGCTGCTCGGCACCGGTGCGGCATATGCGCAGGTGAAGATCGGCGTGACGCTCTCGGCGACGGGCCCGGCGGCATCGCTTGGGATTCCCGAGAAAAATACCGTCGCGCTGCTGCCGAAGGAAATGGGCGGCAAGTCGGTCGAGTGGATCGTGCTCGACGATGGCTCGGACACGAGCCGCGCCGTGCAAAACACACGCAAGCTGATCGACGAGGATCATGTGGATGCGATCGTCGGCTCGACGGTCACGCCGAACTCGCTCGCGATGATCGATCCGGCGGCGTCCGGCAAGACGCCGATGATCTCGATGGCCGCATCAGCGGCGATCATCGCGCCGATGGACGCCAAGAAGGCCTGGGTCTTCAAGACGCCGCAGAACGATGCCTTGATGGCCGATGCGATCGCGAGCTACATGGAGAAGCATGGCGTGAAGACGGTGGGCTTCATCGGCTTCGCGGATGCCTACGGCGACGGCTGGTACAACGTCTTCAACACGGCCGCGGCGGCGCACAAGCTGAAGATCGTCGCGAACGAACGGTATAACCGCACGGACACGTCGGTGACCGGACAAGTCTTGAAGACGATGGGCGCGAATCCGGACGCAGTGCTGATCGCGGGCGCGGGCACGCCTTCGGCGTTGCCGGCCAAGGCGCTGAAGGAGCGCGGCTACAAGGGCAAGGTCTATCAGACGCATGGCGTGGCCAACAACGACTTCCTGCGCGTGTGCGGCAAGGATTGCGAGGGCGAGATCCTGCCCGCGGGTCCGGTGCTGGTGACCGAGCAGCTGCCGGCGAGCAATCCGGTGAAGAAGTCCTCGGCGGCTTACAAGGACGCATATGAGAAGGCCTATGGCGCGGGGTCGCTGTCGACCTTCGGCGGTCATGCATGGGATGCCGGTCAGATGCTTCAGCGGGCCATTCCCGAAGCGCTCAAGAAAGGCCAGCCGGGCACGCCGGAATTTCGCGAGGCGCTGCGCGCTGCGCTGGAAAACCTGAAGGACGTGCCGGTCGCGCACGGCATCATGAACACGACTCCGACCGATCACAACGGCTTCGACGATCGTGCACGCGTGATGGTGCAGATCGTCGACGGTAAGTGGAAGTTGCTGAACGACTAAGGCGCGCGACGCGCTTCACCGCGCGTTCGTACGTCTTAATTTCGAGATGACGGGGCGGCGCACCGGCAACGGCGCGCCGCTTCGAGCATGCAAGGCCGCCGATTCCGGTGCGCCTGTTTCACGAGAAGCTTTGAAGAGGAAGTATGGACTTATCGATTGCGGCGATTCTCGCGCAGGACGGGATCACCACAGGCGCGATCTACGCGTTGCTGGCGTTGGCGCTGGTGCTCGTGTTCTCGGTGACACGGGTCATTTTCATACCGCAGGGCGAGTTCGTCGCGTACGGCGCGCTGACGCTCGCGGCCCTGCAAACACAGAAGCTGCCGGCGACCTGCTATCTGCTCATTGCGATGGGCGTGGGCTGCTTCCTCGCCGAAGTGGCTGGCATCGTGCGCCATCCTGCGCGATATCACCAGATCGGACGCTTGCTGGCCGTGCTGGTGGGCAAGTATCTCGTGTTCCCGGTGGCGGTGTGGGCGCTGACCCAGGCGGTCGTTCCCCAGACGCTGCCGATGATCGCGCAGATCGCGCTGACGCTTCTGATCGTTGTGCCGATGGGCCCGTTCGTATACCGGCTCGCCTATGAGCCGATTGCGGAGGCGAGCACGTTGCTGCTGCTGATCGTCGCCGTGGCCGTGCATTTCGCGATGGTGGGACTCGGGCTCGTCATGTTCGGGGCGGAAGGCTCGCGCACGACGGCCTTCTCCGATGCCAACTTCGATCTCGGCGGCGTGTCGATCTCCGGGCAAAGCCTGTGGGTGGTCGGCACGGCGGTCGTGTTGATTGTCGCGCTGTACTTCTATTTCGATCGCTCGATTTCCGGCAAGGCGCTGCGAGCGACCTCGGTGAATCGTCTGGGCGCGCGGCTGGTCGGCATCGGCACGACGCAGGCCGGACGCCTTGCGTTCACGCTCGCTGCGGGCCTCGGCGCGCTGTGCGGCGTGCTGGTCGCGCCCATCACGACGATCTACTACGACTCGGGCTTCCTGATCGGCCTGAAGGGTTTCGTGGGGGCCATCGTCGGCGGTCTGGTGAGCTATCCGCTTGCGGCGGCCGGATCGCTGCTCGTGGGGCTGCTCGAATCGTATTCGTCGTTCTGGGCGAGTGCCTATAAGGAAGTGATCGTCTTCACCCTGATCATTCCGGTGCTGCTGTGGCGAAGCCTGGCAACGCCGCATACGGATGAGGACGAGGAGTAAGCGGATGAAATTCCTAAAACGATATCGATTCTTCTGGGTCTTCCTGCTGGTGGTCTTCGCGTTGCCGGTGCTGCCCGGGCCCGTCGCCGTGCCGGAATACTGGATCACGTTGCTGAACTACATCGGGCTCTATTCGATTGTCGCAATCGGGCTCGTGCTGCTGACAGGCATCGGCGGCATGACGAGTTTCGGGCAAGCCGCGTTCGTGGGCGTCGGCGCCTATGCGACGGCCTTCCTGACCACGCAATACGGCGTCTCGCCGTGGCTCGCGCTAATTGCGGGCGTCGTCTTGACCGCCTTCATCGCGCTGTTGCTCGGGCTGATCACCATGCGTCTCTCGGGCCACTTCCTGCCGCTCGGCACGATTGCCTGGGGCCTGTCGCTGTTCTATCTGTTCGGCAACATGGAACTGCTCGGCAAGTACGACGGCATCAACGGCATTCCCGTTCTTAACGTCTTCGGATGGCAGCTCGAATCGGGCAGAAGCATTTACTACCTGATCTGGGTGGTCGTGCTGCTTGCAGTGATTTCGGTTCAGAACCTTCTGAATAGCCGGCCGGGGCGTGCCATTCGTGCGCTGCGCGGCGGCGGCACCATGGCCGAAGCGATGGGCGTGAACACTGCGTGGATGCGGGTCACCATCTTCATCTACGCGGCAGTGCTGGCCGCCATTTCCGGCTTCCTGTATGCCCATTTGCAGCGCGCCGTCAATCCGACGCCGTTCGGCCTGAATCACGGCATCGAATTCTTGTTCATGGCGGTGGTAGGCGGGGTCTCGCATGTCTGGGGTGCGATTCTTGGTGCGACGATCCTCACCGTTCTGCAGGACTATCTGCAAACCTGGCTGCCCAGGCTGATCGGTGCTAACGGAAACTTCGAAATCATCGTGTTCGGCGTCGTGATGGTGCTGCTGCTTCAGTACGCGCGGCAGGGCGTATGGCCGTTCGTCGCACGTCTTTTTCCGCGCGGACCGGGCGCACATGTTCCGGAACATGGCGAGGATTTGCCGCAGCGCAGCAAGCCTGCGACGGGTGAACGTCTGCTGGTGGTCGAGAAGGCGCGCAAGCAGTTCGGCGGATTGGTTGCCGTCAACGATGTGAGCTTCGAGGTCAAGGCAGGGGAGATCATTGGGCTGATCGGTCCGAATGGTGCGGGCAAATCGACGACGTTCAACCTCGTCACCGGCGTGTTGCAGGCAACCAGCGGCGCGATCAGCTTCCATGGCGAGCGCATTGAAAAGCTCACGTCGCGAGATATCGTCAAGCGAGGCATCGGCCGGACGTTTCAGCACGTCAAGATGCTGCCCAGCATGACCGTGCTCGAAAACGTGGCGATTGGTGCGCATCTGCGCGGCACGACGGGCGTGTGGCGGAGCATCGTTCGCCTGAATGCGGCTGAGGAGGCCCGGCTGATGGCGGAAGCGGCCAAACAGATCCGGCGCGTCGGGCTCGAGAAGCATATCTACAGTGAGGCAGGAAGTCTTGCGCTTGGCCAGCAACGGATCCTGGAAATTGCGCGTGCGCTTTGCTGTGATCCGACTTTGCTATTGCTCGACGAACCCGCTGCCGGTTTGCGCTATCAGGAGAAGCAGCAACTGGCTGAACTGCTTCGCAAGCTGCGGGCAGAGGGGATGAGCATTCTCCTCGTCGAGCACGATATGGATTTCGTGATGAATCTCACGGATCGGCTCGTGGTGATGGAATTCGGCACAAAGATCGCGGAAGGACTCCCCGTCGACGTGCAGAAAGATCCCGCGGTGTTGGAAGCGTATTTGGGTGGGGTGGAGTGATGTCGCAGGTTATGAATCCGATTCTCCAAGTGGACGGCCTGTCGGTCAGATACGGCAAGGTGGAAGCGCTGCACGACGGTAAGCTCACCGTAGGCGCGGGGCAGATCGTGTCCGTGATTGGTCCGAACGGCGCGGGCAAGTCGACCCTGCTGAATGCGATCATGGGCGCGTTGCCATCCTCGGGGCACGCCAAAGGTTCGGTGCGTTATTTGGGCGAAGAGGTGTCCGCCATGGCGATCGAGCGGCGAGTGTCGCGAGGGATGTGTCTGGTGCCTGAAAAGCGCGAGTTGTTCGCGACCATGGCCGTAGAAGACAATTTGATTCTCGGCGCCTACCGGCGCAAGCGCGCGGGCGAGCGGAATTTCCTGGATCAGATCGATGAAGTCTATCGCTTGTTTCCGCGTCTCAAGGAGCGACGGAAGCAGGCGGCGGGCACGCTGTCTGGTGGAGAGCGCCAGATGTTGGCAGTGGGTCGGGCGTTGATGGGCAAACCTCAGTTGCTGATGCTCGACGAGCCGAGTCTCGGGCTTGCTCCATTGATCGTCAAAGAGATCTTCCACATCATCAGCGCGTTGCGTAAGAGCGGCGTTGCCACGCTGCTAATCGAGCAGAATGCACGCGCGGCGCTGCAGATTTCCGACTATGGCTATGTTCTTGAAACAGGCGAGTTTGCGATGGAAGGAAGGGCTAGCGACCTTCAGCACGACCCGCAGGTGATCGAAACGTATCTTGGTTTATCCAAGAAGACGGCCTAGTTCTCCGCTTTCTGTTGATTTAAGAGAGGCGTGTTTCACGTGAAACACGCCTTTTTTTCGCCCATCGAACGGGCAGCGAAGTCGACACAGAGAAGAAACCGTTATAATTCAAGGCTGTTCTCTCTTCAGGATCGTGTCATTCGCACACGAGACCCCAATGCTTTATCCCACAGAATTTGACGTGATCGTCGTCGGCGGCGGTCATGCGGGCACTGAGGCGGCGCTCGCTTCGGCTCGCATGGGCTGCAAGACCCTTCTTCTGACGCACAACATCGAAACCTTGGGCCAGATGAGCTGTAATCCGTCGATTGGCGGTATTGGCAAGGGCCATCTTGTCAAGGAAGTCGATGCCCTCGGCGGCGCGATGGCAGCCGCAACGGACGAATCTGGCATCCAGTTTCGCATCCTCAATTCTTCGAAGGGCCCGGCTGTACGCGCAACGCGAGCGCAAGCTGATCGACTGCTCTACAAGCAAGCGATACGTCATCGCCTGGAAAATCAGCCGAATCTATGGCTATTCCAGCAAGCGGTGGAAGACTTGATGGTAGAGGGCGATCGTGTAGTCGGTGCGGTGACACAGGTGGGGTTGAGATTCCGTTCCCGCGCGGTCGTTCTAACGGCGGGCACCTTTCTCGACGGAAAGATTCACGTTGGCTTGAATAATTACGTGGGCGGTCGGGCGGGCGATCCTGCGGCGGTTTCGCTCTCGTCTCGTCTTAAAGAACTGAAGCTACCGCAGGGCAGACTCAAGACGGGTACGCCTCCACGAATCGACGGCCGAACCATTGATTTCTCGCAACTGGAGGAACAGCCCGGCGATCTCGATCCGATTCCCGTCTTCTCGTTCCTTGGGCGGGTAGAGCAGCATCCCCGGCAGGTGCCGTGCTGGGTGACGCACACTAACGCGCGGACGCATGACATCATCCGCTCGGGTCTGGATCGTTCGCCGATGTACACCGGCGTCATTGAGGGTGTCGGGCCGCGTTATTGCCCGTCGATCGAGGACAAGATTCACCGCTTTGCATCCAAGGACGCGCATCAGATCTTTCTGGAACCGGAAGGTCTCACGACGAACGAGTTCTATCCGAACGGAATCTCGACCAGCCTGCCATTTGATGTCCAGCTCGAACTCGTGCGTTCGATGCGTGGCCTTGAGCACGCGCATATCCTGCGGCCGGGCTACGCCATCGAATACGACTATTTCGATCCTCGCGGCCTGAAGGCATCGCTTGAGACCAAAGCAATCAACGGTCTCTTTTTCGCCGGGCAGATCAACGGTACGACGGGATACGAAGAGGCCGCGGCGCAAGGACTCTTGGCCGGCATTAACGCTGGGCTGCTAGTGCAAGGGAAGGAGGCGTGGTCGCCGCGACGCGATCAAGCTTATCTCGGCGTTCTGGTCGATGATCTGGTGACACGCGGCGTGTCTGAGCCTTATCGGATGTTCACCAGCCGCGCGGAATATCGGCTTTCGCTGCGTGAAGACAACGCTGACATGCGTCTGACAGAGGTCGGAAGAGAATTGGGCGTGGTCGATAACGCGCGCTGGGATGCATTCAGCCGGAAGCGGGATGCTGTTTCACGTGAAACACAGCGTCTGCGCGTGACGTGGGTTAATCCGAAAACGCTGCCGGCGGAGGAGGCGACAGCACTGCTCGGTAAGCCGATCGACCATGAATACAGTCTTGCGGACCTGTTGCGTCGTCCGGAAGTCACCTACGACGCCATCTGCGCGCTCCGCGATGGCGACTGCGGTCCGGAAGCCGAACTCGCGGACGATTCTGTGTTGCTGGCGCAGATCAAGGAGCAGATCGAGATCGGGGTGAAGTACCAGGGCTATATCGAGCGCCAGGCGGACGAAATCCTGCGCAACGGAGCGCAGGAGAACACCCGTCTGCCCGATGCGCTCGACTACAACGAGGTCCGCGGGCTGTCGTTCGAAGCACGCCAGAAGCTTACGCAACATCGGCCGGAAACCATCGGGCAGGCGTCGCGCATCTCCGGCATCACGCCGGCGGCGATCTCGCTGCTGATGGTTCACCTCAAGCGCGGTGCGGGTCGTCGGGGCCGAAACTCGGCGGGAGATGCGTCCTCGACAGGCAACTCAACGGCGGCTCAATGACGGAACGCGCATCTTCGCTCGCGGCGACGCTGGAAAAAGGCGCCACTGAACTCTCCGTTCCACTTTCTCCTGAGCAAAAGCAGAAGCTGCTCGAATACGTCGCGCTGCTGGGCAAGTGGAACGCCGTCTACAACCTGACGGCCATCCGCGATCCCGAGCAGATGATGATCCAGCATATTCTGGATTCGCTTGCCATCGTCCCGGCGGTGTCTGCCCGCCGTCCGTCCACGGTGCTGGATGTCGGCTCAGGTGGTGGGCTGCCGGGTGTCGTACTCGCGATTACGCTGCCCCACGTGCGTGTGACATTGAACGACATTGTTCACAAGAAGAGTGCTTTTCAGTCGCAGGTCAAAGCTCAATTAGGCCTCGACAATCTGTCCGTCGTAACGGGCCGCGTCGAGGCGCTGCGTCCTGGTGTCGAAGTAGCAGAAAAATTCGATGTAATCGTGTCTCGCGCATTCGCAGAGCTCTCCGATTTCGTTACACTTTCGCGTCATCTGGTCGAAGTCGACGGGCGCATTCTCGCGATGAAGGGTGTCAGGCCCGATGCCGAAGTCGCACGTCTCCCAGCGGGCGCAACGGTGCTCGGAATGGAGCGTCTGAAGGTGCCGATGCTCGACGCCGAGCGACATGTCATCGAAATAGCCGTCGCAGCAGAATGACGGTTCGCCGCACCGTTCGATCCGCCATCCAGGCACGCTGATCTTCTGACAGCGGAATAACGAGGACACTAAACGATGGCAAAAATCTTCTGCGTCGCAAATCAGAAGGGCGGCGTTGGAAAGACCACGACAGCGGTCAACCTCGCAGCGAGCCTCGGCGGGCTCGGGCAACGCGTGCTGCTGATCGATCTCGATCCGCAGGGCAACGCAACGATGGGCAGCGGCATCAACAAGGCGGCCTGTGAGAACACCGTGTACGAAGTGCTCGTCGATGGCGTGGCCGTCCGGGATGCCCGCGTGCGCCCGGATGCAGTGAACTACGATGTCGTACCGGCCAACCGGGAGCTGGCGGGTGCGGAGGTCGAGCTCGTCGGCATGGAAAATCGCGAACGCATTCTGCGCACCGCGATTGCCGAAGTAGTCGATGACTATGACTTTGTCCTGATCGATTGTCCTCCGGCGCTGTCGCTGCTGACGCTCAACGCATTGTGCGCGGCGCACGGCGTCGTCATTCCGATGCAGTGCGAGTATTTCGCGCTGGAAGGGCTATCCGACCTGGTTAACACGATCAAGCAGGTCCACGCTAATCTCAATCGCGAGCTGACGGTCATCGGCCTGCTGCGTGTGATGTTCGATCCGCGCATCACGCTGCAACAACAGGTGTCGGACCAGTTGAAAGAGCACTTCGGCAGCAAGCTGTTCGATGTCGTCATCCCGCGCAACGTGCGTCTTGCCGAGGCGCCGAGCTACGGGCTGCCCGGGGTCGTGTTCGACAAGTCGTCGCGCGGCGCCCAGGCGTATATCCAGTTCGGCACGGAAATGATCGAGCGCGTGCGCGCGCTGAACGTGAGCTGAGCAACACCCATTCGATGCGGCTGCGAACGCCGACGGAGGAACCGAAATGAGCGCTGTGATGAAGAAGAAGGGGTTGGGCCGGGGCCTGGATGCATTGCTCGGTGGCAGTGTCGATATCACCGAAGCCGTACGTGGCGAGGGCATGCCCTCGGTGCTGGCGCTGGACAAGCTGCAGGCCGGCAAATATCAGCCGCGGACGCGGATGGACGAAGGCGCGCTCCAGGAGTTGGCAGCGAGCATCCGTGCTCAAGGGTTGATGCAACCCATTCTAGTGCGCTCGGTCGGCGACGACCGTTACGAAATCATCGCAGGCGAACGACGCTTTCGGGCAGCGCGGCTGGCAGGTCTCGACGAAGTGCCGGTCCTCGTGAAAAACGTGCCAGATCAGGCCGCGGCCGCAATGGCGCTGATCGAGAACATCCAGCGAGAAGATCTGAATCCGCTGGAAGAGGCGCAGGGCATCCAGCGCCTGCTCGACGAATTCAGCTTCACGCACGAACAGGCTGCGGAGTCGGTCGGCCGGTCTCGCAGCGCGGTATCCAACCTGTTGCGCCTGTTGAATCTCGCGACGCCCGTCCAGACGATGCTCCTCGCCGGCGATCTCGACATGGGTCACGCCCGCGCGCTGCTGGCCGTGGACGCCGCGACGCAGATCCAGCTGGCCAATCATGTGGTGAATCGTCGTTTGTCGGTGCGTGAAACCGAACGTCTCGTCGCGGCGACGACGAAGGAAGCGCCGACGACCAAAGCGCGCGCGGCGAACGATGGCGGCCGCGATACGCGCCGTCTGGAAGAAGAATTGTCCGACCTGTTGTCCGCGAACGTGAAGATCAAGGTCGGTGGAAGAGGGCGCGGCAAGGTCACGATCGACTTCGGTACGCTCGATTCCCTCGAAGGCATCCTGAGCAAGCTGCGCGGCAGCATCGAATCGTCAACGCCGACTGCCTGACGGACGCGCATTGTGTCCGAGGTCAACGTCAAACGTACGCGGCTAGACTGGATCGGACGCCTCTGGAGGACCGTCTCCAAGGAGCCGGTTCTCGCTATTCTGGTTTTCGCGCTGGTTGTACTTCAGATCGCGCAGCCGCGCCCGTGGCCGTCCCTGCCTGGTCTCGTCGACTGGCAAACGGTCCTGACGCTTGCGGGCCTTCTGATCCTGACGAAGGCCATCGAACTATCAGGATTCCTGATGTGGGCGGCGCACCGGCTGGTGCATCACATCCATGGCGAGCGCACGCTCGCGCTGCTGCTCGTTGCACTCGCGGCGGGCCTGTCCACCGTGCTCACCAACGACGTCGCGCTTTTCGCGGTCGTGCCGCTCGCGCTGTCGCTGCACAAGCTTGCTCCGCTGCCGATTAAACGGCTGGTCATCGTGATCGCGCTTGCGGTGAATGCGGGCTCGATTCTTACGCCGCTCGGCAATCCGCAAAATCTCTTTCTCTGGCAGACGAGCGGTGTCGCGTTCGGCGCGTTCGTGTGGACGATGCTGCCGCTGTGCGCCGCGTTGATGGCGCTGCTGGCCGTCGTGACCTTCGCGATGTTTCGCGGCCAGCCGCTCGACCTGTCCAGCGACGTGGACGAGCACCGGGTGGATCGCGTGCTGTGCGTCATCAGTGCGGTGGCGTTCGCCGCGTTCGTCTATCTCGCCGATGCGCATCATGTCGGACCCGCGCTCGCCGTCCTTGCTGCCGGGTTCTTGCTCTGGCGACGTGAGGTCGTTTTCAAGATCGACTGGCTGCTGCTGCTCATCTTCGTGCTGATGTTCATCGTGTTGCGCAGTGCCGCTGCATTGCCCGTGATTCATCAAGCCATCGCGCATCTCGGCATCGACACGCCGGTCAGGGCGTACATGGCGGGCGCCGTGCTATCGCAGGGCATCAGCAACGTTCCGGCCGCCATCGTGCTCGCTGAATTCTCGAAGGACTGGCGTGCGCTGACCTACGGCGTGAGCGTGGGTGGCTTTGGTATTGCCATCGGTTCACTGGCCAATCTCATTGCCGTGAGACTGTCGAATGAGAAGGGCATGTGGATGCCGTTTCATATCGTATCCATCCCGTTCTGGATCGTGGCGATGGTCATTGGATGGGCGCTCGTTTGAGGCGCGATGAACCCTCTGCCAACACTTGAGAATCTGCTTGCAATTGCAAGGAAAGTCTCGTTTTCGAGAACGTTTTCGGCATGCTCTTTCACTGCCTTTTGACACACCTAAACTATTGAATCTGTGACAACAATCGCTTACAATCGCCCGGATTTATCAGCTAGGCCACCTCGAAAGCGCCGCGAAAGCGCAGGGTGATTTCCCCGGACTTTTGGTTGAAGGTTTGAAGACGGTGCGAGAGCAAAATCGAGCGCCGGACGCGCATGCAACCGAAGCTGCGCACGTCCCCGGAAATCAGCTGCACGGTACGTCGAGCGAGTCGTGGGACGCCGAGGCGCAAGATAACAATATCGTTCCGCTCACGCGGGATCAGGCAGAGAAGCTGTTTGGCCCGGAAGTGAGTCGTCCATCGCGTGTCACGCCGTTTCGGGTCGTGGCGGCGCAAATGGTTTTGTCCCTGGGTGCGACGCTGCTGTGGTGGCTGTTCTACAAGCCGCCGGGTGATGCTGCGCTGTCAGCCTTCCTGGGAGGAGCGATCTGCTGGGCGCCGAGTGCCTTGTTCGCCGCGCGCCTGAAAGCAAAGAGCGGCGCGGAGACGATCGTGAGCTGGATGATCGGCGAGGCGCTCAAGATGGGAGCGACGATTGCTATGTTCGTGGCGGTCGCTTACTGGTACAAGAGCGCGTTGTGGCTGCCGTTGCTCGTCACCTACATCATCGCTCTGAAGACTTACTGGGTTGCCATGGCGCTGCGGTGACATTTCATGACGTCCCAGGTAAGCGCCTGCAGCACCGATTACAAGTAGCATCATGAATGAACAGGTGCGGAACAGGTTCCGCACTCCGGCCTCCCGCCCGGAGACGCGACGCGAAGCGGCGTCTCGGCAGCGGCAGGCGGCGAAAGATTTTTGACAATTTGGGTGGCTTTAACGATATGGCAGCTAGCGAAGGAACGCACGCTCTGGATCCGTCCGAGTACATTGCGCACCACTTGCAGAATCTTTCCACGCATACGCAGACGTCGATCTTCGACATCCACGTCTGGAATCTCGACACGCTGTTCTGGTCGATCGTATGCGGTGTCCTCACCATCGTCATTCTCGGACTTGCGGCACGCAAGGCGACGTCCGGCGTTCCCGGCCGTTTCCAGTGTGCCATCGAGATGCTGGTCGAAATGGTCGAAGACCAGTCGAAGTCGATGATCCACGGCAGCCGCCGCTTCATCGCTCCGCTCGCGCTGACCGTGTTCGTCTGGGTCGCCCTGATGAACTCCCTCGACTTCATCCCCGTGGATCTGCCGGGCCGTCTGATCGGCTGGCTCGGTCTCGAGCATGTCCTGCCGCACCATCGCATCGTGCCGACCGCCGACCTCAACGGCACCCTCGGCATCGCGCTCGGCGTGTTCGTGCTGATGATCTACTACAACTTCAAGATCAAGGGCGTGGGCGGCTTCGTTCACGAGCTGCTGTCGGCTCCGTTCGGCGCGCATCCGCTGTTGTGGATCCCGAACCTCGCGCTGAACATCATCGAGTTCGTCGCCAAGACGGTTTCGCTCGGCATGCGGCTGTTCGGCAACATGTACGCCGGCGAACTGCTGTTCCTGCTGATCGCCCTGCTGGGCAGCATGTGGTCGTTCGGCGCGGATCTGTCGTTGCTCGGTTTCATCGGCCACGTGGTCGCGGGCACGGTTTGGGCAATCTTCCACATTCTGATCGTGCTGTTGCAGGCGTTCATTTTCATGATGCTGACGCTGGTGTATATCGGCCAGGCGCATGACTCGCACTAAAGAAGCGGCCGCACGTTCCGGAAGCTTTCAGGTTTAGGTTTCGCCAGTTTCAATTTTTATAAATCCAGTTCCAAAGTCTTTAATCAAAGGAGTGATCATGCAAGCTTTCATCGCCAACATCCAGGGTCTGACCGCCATCGGTATCGGCATCATCATCGGCCTGGGTGCAATCGGCGCCTGTATCGGTATCGGCCTGATGGGCGGCAAGTACATTGAAGCGTGCGCCCGCCAGCCGGAACTGATGAATCCGCTGCAGACCAAGATGTTCCTGCTGGCTGGTCTGATCGACGCGGCGTTCCTGATCGGCGTTGGTGTGGCAATGCTGTTTGCGTTCGCGAATCCGCTGCTCTCGAAGCTCGCAGGCTGAGGTTCTCGGAAGTGTGCGTCTGACCTTTCAAGACGCCAGAACGGAACGGGTGAGGCGCTGATCGAGCTCAACAAGCCGATGAGCGCCTTTTAACCGTATTCCCTCCGATCAAGCAACGTTTAAGGAAACACCGTGAATCTCAACGCAACCCTGTTTGCGCAAATGGTCGTGTTTCTGATCCTCGCGTGGTTCACGATGAAGTTCGTGTGGCCGCCGTTGATCAACGCCCTCGACGAGCGCTCGAAGAAGATTGCCGACGGCCTCGCCGCCGCCGACAAGGGCAAAGCGGAACTCGAAGCAGCGCACAAGCGCGTCGACCAGGAACTCGCGCAAGCACGCAACGACGGCCAGCAGCGCATTGCTGACGCCGAGAAGCGTGCTGCCGCCGTCGCAGAAGAAATCAAGGCAAACGCACAGGCTGAAGCCGCGCGCATCGTCGCTCAGGCCAAAGCCGATGCCGACCAGCAAGTCGTCAAGGCACGCGAAACGCTGCGTGCGGAAGTCGCCGCGCTGGCCGTCAAGGGCGCTGAGCAGATTCTGAAGCGCGAAGTCGACCAGAACGCGCACGCCGCTCTGCTGAATCAACTCAAAACCGAGCTCTGATCATGGCCGAACTTGCAACCATCGCTCGTCCTTACGCAGAAGCGCTGTTCCGCGTGGCCGAAACCGGCGATCTCGCGGGCTGGTCCACCTTCGTCGAGGAGCTGGCACAGGTTGCGCGTCTGCCCGAAGTGGAATCGGTCGCTTCGAGCCCGAAGGTGAACCGTCAGCAAATCATCGATCTGCTGCTCGCCGCGGTGAAGTCGCCGCTGGCGCAAGGCAACGCTCAAGCGAAGAATTTCGTCGGCATGCTGGTCGAGAATCATCGCCTGCCGCTGCTGTCGGAAATCGCCGTCCAGTTCGACGAGCTGAAGAACGCCCGCGAAGGTGCGGCCGACGCGCTGATCGTAAGCGCGTTCCCCCTCGAAGGCGAACAATTGAACGACCTCGTCGCCAGTCTCGAACGCAAGTTTCAGCGCAAGCTGAAGCCGGTTGTCACGGTGGATCAGTCGCTGATCGGCGGCGTTCGCGTGACGGTTGGCGACGAAGTGCTCGATACCTCGGTCCGCGCGCGCCTCGCCCGCATGCAGACGGCTCTGACCGCTTAACGATGCGGCCAACCGTGTCTCTGACGGGCACGCAACAGAATTGACTATCAGGAGCGAATAATGCAACTCAATCCCTCTGAGATCAGCGAACTGATCAAGAGCCGGATCCAGGGCCTTGAAGCGAGCGCGGATGTTCGCAACCAAGGCACCGTGATCTCCGTGACCGACGGTATCGTGCGCATCCACGGCCTGTCGGACGTGATGCAGGGTGAAATGCTCGAATTTCCGGGCAACACCTTCGGCCTCGCGCTGAACCTCGAACGCGACTCGGTCGGCGCCGTTATTCTCGGCGAATACGAGCACATCTCGGAAGGCGACATCGTCAAGACGACGGGCCGCATTCTCGAAGTGCCGGTGGGTCCGGAGATGATCGGCCGCGTGGTCGATGCGCTGGGCAACCCGATCGACGGCAAAGGCCCGATCAACGCAAAGACGACCGACGCTATCGAAAAGATCGCGCCGGGCGTGATCTGGCGTAAGTCGGTGTCGCAGCCGGTGCAGACGGGCCTGAAGTCGATCGACGCCATGGTGCCGATCGGCCGCGGCCAGCGCGAGCTGATCATCGGCGACCGTCAGTGCGGCAAGACCGCCGTGGCCGTCGACGCGATCATCAACCAGAAGGGCAAGGACCTGTTCTGTATCTACGTCGCGATCGGTCAGAAGGCTTCGTCGATCATGAACGTGGTGCGCAAGCTCGAAGAAACCGGCGCGATGGAATACACCATCGTCGTGGCGGCTTCGGCTTCGGAATCGGCCGCGATGCAATACCTCGCGCCGTATGCCGGCTGCACGATGGGCGAATACTTCCGCGACCGCGGTCAAGATGCGCTGATCGTCTATGACGACTTGACCAAGCAAGCGTGGGCGTATCGCCAGATCTCGCTGCTGCTGCGCCGCCCGCCGGGCCGTGAAGCGTATCCGGGTGACGTGTTCTATCTGCACTCGCGTCTGCTCGAGCGTGCGGCTCGCGTCTCGGAAGAGTACGTCGAGAAGTTCACCAACGGCGAAGTGAAGGGCAAGAGCGGTTCGCTGACGGCACTGCCAGTCATCGAAACGCAAGCTGGCGACGTGACCGCGTTCGTTCCGACGAACGTGATCTCGATTACCGACGGCCAGATCTTCCTGGAAACCGACTTGTTCAACGCCGGTATCCGCCCTGCCATCAACGCGGGCGTGTCGGTGTCGCGCGTCGGCGGTGCGGCTCAGACGAAGGTCGTGAAGAAGCTGTCGGGCGGCATCCGTACCGACCTGGCGCAGTATCGTGAACTGGCTGCGTTCGCGCAGTTCGCGTCGGACCTCGACGAAGCCACCCGCAAGCAGCTGGAGCGCGGCCGCCGCGTGACGGAACTGCTGAAGCAGCCGCAGTATCAGCCGCTGCAAGTGTGGGAACTGGCTGTGTCGCTGTTCGCGGCGAACAATGGCTACCTGGACGACCTGGAAGTTTCGCAAGTGCTGCCGTTTGAAAAGGGCATGCGCGAATTCCTGAAGACCAGCCACGGCGATCTGATCAAGCGCATTGAAGACAACAAGGACTTGGCGAAGGACGACGAAGGCGCACTGCATGCCGCGCTGAAGGACTTCAAGAAGTCGGGCGCTTATTGATCGGGATAGAGAGGCAACGCGCGATGTTCAATAAACATCGCGCGGCTTCGATCCGCGTTGCATGGGGCCCGAGTAAGCGCTAAAGCGCTAACTCAGGCCGACAAGGAGTAAGCAATGGCTGGAATGAAGGAAATTCGCGGCAAGATCAAGAGCGTGCAAAACACGCGCAAGATCACCAAAGCGATGGAAATGGTCGCCGCATCGAAGATGCGCCGCGCCCAGGAACGCATGCGTTCCGCCCGTCCGTATGCCGACAAGGTCCGCGCGATCGCCTCGCACATGAGCAAGGCCAATCCCGAGTATCGCCATCCGTTCATGGTGGAGAACAAGGGTGCGAAGACCGCCGGCCTGATCCTCGTCACCACCGACAAGGGTCTGTGCGGCGGCATGAATACGAACGTGCTGCGCATGTCGTTGAGCAAGATCAAGGAACTCGATCAGAGCGGTGTGAAGATCGAAGCTTCGGCGATCGGCGGCAAGGGTCTGGGCTTCCTGAACCGGCTGAAGGCGCAGGTCGTGTCGCAAGTCACGCAACTGGGCGACACGCCGCATCTGGAAAAGCTGATCGGCGCGATCAAGGTGCAGCTCGACTTGTATTCGGAAGGCAAGATCAACGCGGTGTACCTGGCGTACACGCGCTTCGTCAACACGATGAAGCAGGAAGCGGTGATCGAGCAGTTGCTGCCGTTGTCGGTGGATGACCTCCACGCGAAGGATGAAGACGGCGACACGCCGAAGACTTCGTGGGACTACATCTACGAACCGGATGCGCAGACCGTGGTGGACGAGCTCCTCGTGCGCTACGTCGAGGCGCTGGTTTATCAGGCTGTCGCGGAAAACATGGCCTCGGAGCAATCCGCGCGCATGGTCGCGATGAAGGCCGCGTCCGACAACGCGAAGACCGTGATCAACGAACTGCAGCTCGTCTACAACAAGAGCCGCCAGGCCGCGATTACGAAAGAATTGTCGGAAATCGTCGGCGGCGCCGCAGCGGTCTGACGGCCGCGTGAAAGAACACAGTATCTAAAGGAAATGCGATGAGTACCACTGCTTTGGTAGAAGGCAAGATCGTACAGTGCATCGGCGCCGTTATCGACGTGGAGTTTCCGCGTGCAGAGATGCCGAAGATCTACGACGCGCTCATTCTGGAAGGCACCGAACTGACGCTCGAAGTCCAGCAGCAGCTGGGCGACGGCGTGGTTCGCACCATCTGTCTGGGTGCTTCCGACGGTTTGCGCCGCGGCACGATGGTCAAGAACACGGGCAAGCCAATCAGCGTGCCGGTCGGCAAGCCGACGCTGGGCCGCATCATGGACGTGCTCGGCCGTCCGATCGATGAAGCCGGTCCGATCACCGCGGAAATCACGCGTTCGATCCACCAGAAGGCGCCGGCGTTCGACGAACTGTCGCCGTCCACAGAACTGCTCGAAACCGGCATCAAGGTTATCGACCTGATCTGCCCGTTCGCGAAGGGCGGCAAGGTGGGTCTGTTCGGTGGCGCCGGTGTGGGCAAGACCGTGAACATGATGGAACTCATCAACAACATCGCGAAGGAACACGGCGGTTACTCCGTGTTCGCCGGTGTGGGTGAGCGTACCCGTGAAGGGAACGACTTCTATCACGAAATGAAGGACTCGAACGTCCTCGACAAGGTCGCGCTCGTGTACGGCCAGATGAACGAACCGCCGGGCAACCGTCTGCGCGTCGCGCTGACCGGTCTGACGATGGCCGAGCACTTCCGTGACGAAGGCCTGGACGTTCTCTTCTTCGTCGACAACATCTACCGTTTCACGCTGGCAGGCACGGAAGTGTCGGCACTGCTCGGCCGTATGCCGTCGGCAGTGGGCTATCAGCCGACGCTGGCTGAGGAAATGGGCAAGCTGCAAGAGCGTATTACGTCGACCAAGACCGGCTCGATTACCTCGGTTCAGGCCGTGTACGTCCCTGCGGATGACTTGACCGACCCGTCGCCGGCTACGACTTTCGGCCACTTGGACGCCACCGTCGTGTTGTCGCGTGACATCGCTTCGCTGGGTATCTATCCGGCCGTGGACCCGCTCGATTCGACCTCGCGTCAGATCGACCCGAACGTGATCGGCGAAGAGCACTACTCGATCACGCGCGGCGTGCAGCAAACGCTGCAGCGCTACAAGGAATTGCGCGACATTATCGCGATTCTGGGCATGGACGAACTGTCGCCGGAAGACAAGCTGTCGGTCGCGCGCGCGCGGAAGATCCAGCGTTTCCTGTCGCAGCCGTTCCACGTCGCTGAAGTGTTCACGGGCTCGCCGGGCAAGTACGTGCCGCTGAAGGAAACCATTCGCGGCTTCAAGATGATCGTGGAAGGTGAATGCGATCATCTGCCGGAGCAGGCGTTCTACATGGTCGGCACGATCGACGAAGCCTTCGAAAAGGCCAAGAAGATCCAGTAAAGGTCGGTTATTTCAGGCGGACGCCCTTGCTTTGCAGCGGCGTCCACGAAATACACAGACCGACAGGAGTCGACACATATGGCAACCATCAAGGTAGACGTCGTCAGCGCGGAAGAGCAGATCTTCTCGGGCCAGGCGAAGTTCGTCGCGCTGCCGGGCGAAGCGGGTGAACTCGGCATTCTGCCGGGCCACACGCCGCTCATCACGCGCATTCGTCCGGGCGCGGTGCGCATCGAGGCGGAAGACGGTTCGGAAGAGTTCGTGTTCGTTGCAGGCGGGATTCTCGAAATCCAGCCGGGCGTCGTGACCGTGCTCGCCGATACCGCCATTCGCGGCGCCGATCTCGACGAAGCGAAGGCAGAGCAGGCGAAGAAACGCGCCGAAGAAGCAATGCAGGACAACAAGTCCGAACTCGAATACGCCACCGCGCAAGCGGAACTGGCGTATGCGACAGCGCAGCTCGCGGCGATCCAGCGTCTGCGCAAGGTTCACGCGAAGCACTGACACGCGACACGCTTTTTGCGTGTTCAGCAGCGACAAAAGGCAGCCTTCGGGCTGCTTTTTTTATGCTCGATTCGGGCTGCTGCTTGGGCGATTTCTGCATATCGGATGTGCAGCCTCTGACGCGTCGTTCCGTAGACCCCTGATTCATCGACGTTCTCGTCTAAGGCACGCGGCAGGTTCGCGTCGCATTGCGGGGAAACACTCAATGCCCGCTGGCAAGATCGCCATGCACAATGGCTTTCATCGGCCCTTACAGCGGCCAGCCACATTACGCCCGGCTCAGGGCGGCAAAATATCCAGGCGGAGAGTGATCGATGGCGACTGAACAGACGCAGGCGGGTGCGCAGGTCGCACCGCGCGACGGCGTGTCCTACGTGCGCGGTGCAACCGATATTCCCTTGAGCGAAGCAACCGTCTCACGCTTCCTGCTCGACACCGTGCGCCGTTTTCCGGATCGCCCTGCTGTGGTGTTTCGCGAGCAGGGCATCCGTTGGACGTGGCGTCAGTTCGCCGACGAGGTCGACGCGCTCGCCAGCGGCCTGCTGTCCCTGGGCGTGGAGGCGGGCGATCGCGTGGGAATCTGGTCGCCGAACCGGGCCGAATGGCTGTTGACGCAGTTCGCCACAGCTCGCATGGGCGCCGTGCTGGTGAACATCAATCCGGCGTATCGGCTGGCCGAGCTCGAATATGCGCTGAACAAGGTCAGCTGCAAGGCCATCATCGCCGCCGAGCAGTTCAAGACGTCGAAGTATCTGGAGATGCTCGAGTCGCTCGCGCCTGAATTCGCCCACGCCGAGCCCAACGCACTGCGCGCCAAAAAGCTGCCCGACTTGCGCGCGGTGATCCGAATGGGCGACGCGAGCAGTCCCGGCATGCTCAACTTCGCCGACGTCATGCGACTCGGCCGCGAGCAACTCGACGGGGCGAAACTCGACGCGCTGGAAGCGGCGTTCAATTCGGACGAACCGATCAATATCCAGTTCACGAGCGGCACGACCGGCAATCCGAAGGGGGCGACGCTTACGCATCGGAACATCGTCAACAACGCGCGCTACATCGCGATGGCGATGCGACTTACCGAGCAGGACTCACTGTGCATTCCAGTGCCGCTATACCACTGCTTCGGCATGGTGTTGGCGGTGCTTGCATGCGTCTCGACGGGCTGCGCGATGGTCTTCCCCGGCGAGGCCTTCGACCCCGGCGCGACGCTCGCCGCCGTGCACGAAGAGCAATGCACGGCGCTGCACGGCGTGCCGACGATGTTCATCGCGGAACTGGATCACCCGGATTTCGGCACATTCGATCTCAGTCGCCTGCGCACCGGAATCATGGCCGGCTCGCCGTGCCCGATCGAAACCATGAAGCGGGTCGTGTCGAAGATGCATTTGAGCGAGATCACCATCGCCTACGGCATGACCGAAACGAGCCCGGTATCCTTCCAGAGCTCGACCACCGATCCGCTCGACAAGCGCACGACGACCGTCGGACGGGTTCAGCCACATCTCGAAGTGAAGATCGTCGATCCGCTGGGCGAAATCGTGCCGGTCGGCGAGACGGGTGAACTTTGCACGCGCGGCTACTCGGTGATGAAAGGCTACTGGGGCGACGAGGCGAAGACACGCGAAGCCGTAGTCGACGGCTGGATGCATACCGGCGACCTCGCCACGCTCGACGCCGAGGGCTATTGCAACATCGTCGGCCGCCTGAAGGACATGTTGATTCGCGGTGGCGAGAACATTTACCCGCGTGAGATCGAAGAATTCCTGTTCCGCCATCCGAAGGTGCAGTCGGTCCAGGTCTTCGGCGTCCCCGACCCGAAGTATGGAGAGGAAGCGTGCGCGTGGATCGTCGTGCGTCCCAGGGAGCACCTGAGCGAGGAGGAAGTACGGGAGTTTTGCGCGGGCCAGATCGCGCATTACAAGGTGCCGCGTTACATTCGTTTCGTCGATGACCTGCCGATGACGGTAACCGGCAAGGTACAAAAGTTCGTCATGCGGGCCCGCATGATCGACGAATTGAAGCTTTCGGAGAGTCGAACCGCCTGACGACGTGGATCATTCAGCCGAAACGAAGAAGGGAGCGCAGTGCGCTCCCTTCTGTCATTGGACCAAACATTGGCGCTGTCGAAGCTCTCAAAAAGCGCTAAAGCGGCGCAAACGTTTGTTCAGGCAAAAAAAAAGCGGGCCTGGAGCCCGCTAAAAACCACACGCTACGGGGTTAGCGCGAGGAGACCAAAGGTGAGATGTTTCGAGTACGAAACTCGAAGAACGATCCCAGCAAAGATGCCCCAAAAGTGAGCTTCGGCGATTGCCGACCACCGGAAACGCGCAGCTTTTATCTCGCACGCCCCAATACATCCGTGTTGAAACCGTTTGAACAGATTGTGGGCGAATTGAATCCGCGTCGCCGTAACAAAGTGTTTCAGGTTGTAACCCCCGCCCCGTAAGGCTTTCAGGAAATTTTCGCGCGCAATCTGTGGGTTTCGCGTGAATATATTGCCCGATCTTCGAAACGCCCACTTCATCGGATTGTTCGAATGAAAAAATGCCGTCTTAAGGGCTAGTGCGATTATTCTAATCGTCCGAGAAAATTGAACGCGCGGACGCATGTAAACGGAGCGCAAAACCCGTGAGCGGGCGTCTTTTCCAAAAAACATCTGGAGACATGCATGACCATCGATGCAGCCCTGCTGCGCTACTACGAGAACGTTGCCCAGGCCTTTCCGCTTCCTGCACTGAACGACGACGCGCGAGCAGTGCGAGATCGGTTCAGCAAAATTGCACATGCCTACGCTGGCCCAGATGATGCAGCTGTCACGACCGAAGACATCGAGATCCCGCTCGAAGGCCGCACCGTCAAGGCGCGCATCTACCAACCCGCCGACATCGCCGGCCCGTTGCCGCTGCTCGTGTACTTCCATGGCGGCGGCTGGGTGGTCGGCGATCTGGAGACGCACCACGGCCTCGTCGCACGGCTCGCGCGGGATGCTCAATGCGCGGTGGCAAGCGTCGACTACCGGCTGGCGCCCGAATTTCCATTCCCCGCGCCGTGCGCCGACGCGTTCGACGCGCTGATCTGGCTCGCCGAGCACCGCTCGCGGCTGGGCTTCGCGACTGACCGGCTCGCCGTGGGCGGCGACAGCGCCGGTGCTCATCTGGCGGTGGTCGCGGCGCGCGGGGCAAACCAGCAGGTGGCTGGAATGGTCGACTTGCAGTTGCTCCTCTATCCGGTCATGCGGCAACAGTTCGACAGCCCGAGCTGCATCGCCAACGCAAACGGTCCGGGTCTCACCAACGACGAAATGACGTGGTACTGGGCCCGGTTCTTCGCGGCCGGCACGCCGAATTCAGACGACGCACGCGCCTTCCCGCTCGCCGAGCCCTACGAGCGCGCGCCCGCGCCGGCGCTGATTGTCGCGGCGGCCTACGACCCGCTCTACGACGACGCCTATGCCCTCAAGAGCTTCCTCGAAGCCAATGGCGGCCGCGCCGAAATGATCGACGCCCACGACATGACGCACGGATTCGCCCGTCTGCACTCGCACTCCGAGGCGGCGCTCGCCTGGCTGCGCAAGATCGGCGTGCACACCGGCGAGCTGCTGCGGGCGGGGCGCTGAGTCCTTACTTCAGCCACTTGTCATATACCGCCTGATACTCGCCCGACGAACGGGCGAGATGCAGCCACTGGTCGACGTACTGCTGGAACACCACGTCGCCGCGCGGCAGCAGATACGCCTTTTCGCCGAACTGGAATGGCTTGTCCGGATGCACCGAGCACAAACCAGGATTGAGCTTCTGCTGGAGCAGCGTCTCGGACGCGTCCGTAACCATGACGTCTGCTTTGCCGTCGAGGATCTGCTTGAAGATGGTCACGTTGTCCGGATACTCGATCAGCTGCGAGTGCGGGAAATACTGTTTGGCGAAGCGCTCGTTCGTGCCGCCCGGATTGACGATGGTGCGCACGCCCGGCTGATCGATCTGCGCAACCGTCTGGTACTTGTCCACATCGTCGCAGCGGACGATGGGCGTCTTGCCGTCTTCCATGTACGGCGCGGTGAAGAAGGCGCGCTTCTGCCGCTCGAGCGTGGTCGAGACGCCGCCCACGGCGATGTCGCACTGGGCGATGAAGTCGTTCATCAGGTTCGACCACGACGTCTTCACGTATTCCACCTTGGCGCCGAGCGACTTGGCGAGGCTCTCCGCCAGATCGATGTCGATGCCTTCGAACTGTCCGTCCGTCCTCAGGAACGAATACGGCTTGTAGTCGCCGGTAGTGCAGACCCGCAAGGTATGGCGCGCAAGAATGCTGTCGAGGCGTGTGGCTGGCGCGGACGCCGGCGCGGGCTGGGCGCCCGAGACGGTGCCTGCCTGAACGGTTTGAGCCTGCGCGGCGCCCGCGAACGCGGACGACAGCGTGACGGCGCCAATGGCATAAGCGGCTGCGGCGAGACGGACAGACGTGCTTTTCATCGATTCTCCCGGTTGTCTTTGTTTCTGAGTGGTTGTGAATTGGGGTGACCGTCCAGCGATCATAGCGAGCCGTTCGACGGGCCGACAGTCGGCCGAATGGCATAGGCCGGCCCGCGCCGGCGCCGTGTGAGACTCGCCGAATGGTCCGGATCCGTCAACGGCAACGCTCGGGCCCTCCGGTAGAATGAACGATTCTTCGCCTTCAGCACCGAGCGACGTGGCACATACCCTTCTGAACGACACCTTCCTGCGCGCGCTGTTGCGCCAGCCCACCGACTACACCCCGATCTGGCTGATGCGTCAGGCAGGCCGTTACCTGCCCGAGTACAACGCCACGCGGACGCGCGCCGGCAGTTTCCTGGGGCTCGCGAAGAACCCGGATTACGCAACTGAAGTCACGCTTCAGCCGCTCGAACGCTTCCCGCTGGACGCCGCCATCCTGTTTTCCGACATCCTGACGGTGCCTGACGCCATGGGTCTCGGGCTGAACTTCGTGCAGGGCGAGGGCCCGCGCTTCGAGCGGACCGTGCGCACGGAAGACGACGTGAAGCGCCTCGCGGTGCCGGACATCGACAGCACGCTGCGCTACGTCACCGACGCCGTCAGCCAGATCCGGCGCGCGCTCACGGATTCGCAGGGTCGCCAGAAAGTGCCGCTGATCGGCTTTTCGGGTAGTCCGTGGACGCTCGCGTGTTACATGGTGGAAGGCGGCGGGTCGGACGACCATCGCACGGTCAAATCGCTGGCTTATGCGCGGCCGGACCTGATGCACCGCATCCTCGACATCAACGCGCAAGCCGTGGTGGCGTACCTGAATGCGCAGATCGAAGCGGGCGCGCAAGCCGTGATGATCTTCGACACCTGGGGCGGAGCGCTCGCGGATGGCGCCTATCAGCGCTTCTCGCTCGATTACATCGCGAAGATCGTCGCGGGCCTGAAGCGCGAGCACGACGGCGCGCGCGTCCCGGTCATCACCTTCACGAAGGGCGGCGGCCTGTGGCTGGAAGAGATCGCGGCAACGGGCGTCGATGCCGTCGGACTCGACTGGACCGTGAACCTCGGCCGTGCGCGAGAGAAAGTGGGTGCGCGCGTCGCGCTGCAGGGAAACATCGATCCGAACGTGCTGTTCGCACCGCCCGCCGCGATCCGCACGGAAGCACGCGCCGTGCTCGACAGTTTCGGCAACCATCCGGGCCACGTTTTCAATCTGGGCCACGGCATTTCGCAATTCACGCCGCCGGAACACGTTGCGGAGCTGGTTGACGAGGTGCATCGGCATAGCCGCGCCATTCGAGGTGGACAGGGCTCGCGCTAGTTACGGTTACGCGGCCGGCATGTCCGAAAGCCCCTATTACGCACGCATGTTGCGCCGCAATGTCACGATTCCACCTGGAATCGTCAGCGGGTGTAGCTTTTTGTCGCAATCGCCCGTCTCAGGCGGGGTCCGGCGATGTCAAGACTGAACTTATACACATTTCGTTCGCTGCGGCGCGCCATCAGACCTATGGCCTGAAACAGCTGATTCGGTATCTCTATATGTGCTTTAAGTCCATGAATGATAAGAGTTTTAGGCTGCTTCGCCCGAAATGTGGGCCAGCGCACATAAGGGTTTCGTGACGGGCATTGCGGCGTGACCGCCAGCACTTCTCAACAAAGTTATCCACAAGGCTGTGGAAAGCATCGGAAATCCAAAACTAATCTGCGGTTTACCAACGATTCTGATGTTTTACTTTAACTTCAGCCGGGCAATCCACGCGCCTGTTCCACGCCCACACGGCCGGAGCTGTGGATAATGGCCGGCCTCTTCGTGCGCGTCGCCGTGGATCAGCCGATGCCGGTGCTGTTCGACTATCGGTATGCGCTGGCCGACGCGCCAATGGCAGGAGCGCTGGTGCTGGTGCCGTTCGGCCGGCGCGAAGTGGTGGGACTGATCTGCGAGGTCGCCTCCACCACCGATGTTCCCGCAGGGAAGCTGCGCAACGTCAGCGCGATCTGCGAATCTTGTCCGCCGCTGTCCGAGTCATGGATCGCACTCACCAGGTTTGCCGCGGACTACTATCAGCGCGGTCTTGGGGAGGTCGCGCTGCCGGCGCTGCCGCAGGCGCTGCGCGATGCGTCGAGGTGGAATCGCCTGTTCGCCGTCGAAGCGCGTTACCGCTTGCTGGCCGATGGACGCGCCGCCTTGCCCGATGCCTTGCCCGCCCGCGCCAGTGCATTGCGACGTCTGGCGCAAACGCTCGCCGACCAGCCTTTCCTGGGCCTGAGCGATGCCCGCGCGCTGCACCCCAAGGCGGGCGCGACGCTGGAAGACTGGCTGGCCCACGGCTGGATCGAGCAGGTTGACGAGCGCGCCCCGGAGTCGCCGATTCACGTCGCGCCGACCGGCAACGCCTCCCTTCCGGTGCTGACCGACGAACAACGCACCGCTGTCGATGCCATTTCGGCCGCACAAGGCTTCGCCCCGTTCTTGCTGCACGGCGTGACGGGAAGCGGCAAAACCGAGGTGTATCTGCAGGCGCTGGCACGGTTATTCGCCGCGCGCCCCGACGCGCAGGCGCTCGTCCTGGTCCCTGAAATCAACCTGACGCCGCAGTTCGAGGCCGCGTTCCGCACGCGCTTCGCGGGCCTCGCAGAAGGGGCCATCGTCACGATGCACAGCGGCCTCGCTGAAGGCGAGCGCGCGCGCAACTGGCTGGCCGCCCACATGGGGCACGCGCGCATCGTGCTCGGCACGCGCCTCGCCATCCTGGCATCGATGCCGCACCTCGCGATGATCGTCGTCGACGAGGAGCACGACCCCGCTTACAAGCAGCAGGAAGGCTTGCGCTATTCCGCGCGCGATCTCGCCATCTATCGCGCCAAGCAGCTCGATATCGCCGTAGTGCTGGGCTCCGCGACGCCGTCGCTCGAAACCTGGTGGCAGACGGAGCAGGGCCGCTACACGCGTCTGACGCTGACACGGCGGGCCGTCGCCGAGGCGGTGCTGCCGGGCGTCAGGCTCATTGATCTGGAAGAGGAGCGGCGCCGCGGCCGCGCGTCCGTCGATGGACTGTCGGGGCCCTTGATCGCCGCGTTGAAGACGCGTGTCGAGCGGGGCGAACAGAGTCTCGTGTTCCTGAACCGGCGAGGCTATGCGCCGATCCTGTCATGCGACGCGTGCGGCTGGGTCGCGGGCTGCCCGCGGTGCAGCGCCTATGCCGTGCTCCACAAGCCGGAGCGGGCGCTGCGCTGTCACCACTGCGGATGGGAGTCGCGCATTCCGAAGTCGTGTCCGGATTGCGGCAACATCGACATCGCGCCGATGGGCCGCGGTACGCAGCGCGTCGAGGAGACGCTCGCGAGCGTGATGCCGGGCGCGCGCGTCCTGCGCATCGATGCCGACAGCACGCGCCGCAAGGGCAGCGCGCAGGCGCTGTTCTCCGATGTCCATGCCGGGGAAGTCGACATTCTGGTGGGCACGCAGATGATCGCGAAGGGGCACGACTTCCGGCGAGTGACGCTCGTCGGCGTGCTCAATGCCGACCTTGCGCTGTTTTCACACGACTTCCGCGCCAGCGAACGCCTCTTCGCCCAACTGACGCAGGTGAGCGGCCGGGCGGGGCGCGCCGGTCTGCCCGGCGAAGTGATGATCCAGACGCGCTATCCGCGCCATGCGCTCTACCAGGCGTTGACGCGCCAGGACTACGCGGGATTCGCCAACTCAACGCTGGCTGAACGGCGTGACGCGCACCTTCCGCCATTCGTCTACCAGGCGATGCTGCGTGCCGAGGGACGCACGCTCGAAGCCGCGCTGGCCTTTCTGGAGCAGGCGGCCGCCGGATTCGCGCCGCTGCCGGGCGCCGAGCGCGTGACGGTGTACGACGCCGTGCCGCTGACCATCGTGAAAGTGTTCAACGTGCATCGCGCGCAATTGCTGCTTGAAAGCAATTCACGTGCGGCGCTGCAAACCGCGCTGCATGCCTGGCAGCCCGTGCTGCGTTCGCTGAAGGGTGTGCTGCGCTGGAATGTGGAAGTCGATCCACAGGACGTCTGATGCTGGCGTGAAAGCGGCTGGCGACGTCAGGCCGCCGTGAAAGGTTCAGGACTTCGCGCGGGAAACGCCGCTGCGGGCGCGTCGGCCTTCGTCCGGGGCGTCGTCGGACCGGTGCACGTGCGGTGATGCACCCCGCACGAACAGCACGACACAGACTGCGAACATCACCCAAACGCTGGTTACCACCATCCAAGTGCTCATGCTCGAAACTCTCCCCGAGGTCGCGGATCGTTGACCGCGAAATACCGCGCCGTGGGCGGCGCATTGTGTTTATATCGGCGCGGCCGGGCGCATTGCTTAGGGTTTGTCCCAAAATTTAATTGCTTCAGGGAAAGTACTAAGCCAAGGTCGTTACCACATGTCTCGAGTGACCGACGCAAGCCATTGATCCATAAGGGTTATTCTAGGGTGCAACCCATTTTGAAAATCGGTTGCACCTTTTATATCAGCGGAGTACGATTCGCCCACTTTTTAGTCTTTCGCCGGTTACGCACCACCGGCAAACGAAGGAAACATGGCGAGCACAACCTTAGGCGTCAAAGTCGATGATCTGCTGCGTTCCCGGCTGAAGGATGCCGCGACGCGTCTCGAGCGCACCCCTCACTGGCTGATCAAGCAGGCGATCTTTGCTTACCTCGAACGCATCGAGCACGGCCAGTTGCCGCCCGAGTTGTCGGGTGCGAACGGCGGCTCCGAACTGGCCGACACCGCGCCTGTCGATAGCGACGAGGACGGCGCGCCGCATCCCTTCCTCGACTTTGCCCAGAACGTGCAGCCGCAATCGGTGCTGCGCGCGGCGATCACCGCCGCGTACCGCCGCCCCGAACCGGAGTGCGTGCCGTTCCTGATCGGTCAGGCGCGCCTCCCGGCGAACGTCTCCGCCGATACCGAAAAACTCGCGACCAGGCTCGTCGAAGCGCTGCGCGCGAAGAGCTCGGGCGGTGGCGTCGAAGGCTTGATCCACGAGTTTTCGTTGTCGAGCCAGGAAGGCGTCGCGCTGATGTGCCTCGCGGAAGCGCTGCTGCGCATTCCCGACCGCGCCACGCGCGACGCGCTGATCCGCGACAAGATCAGCAAAGGCGACTGGAAGTCGCACATGGGTCAGGCGCCGTCGCTGTTCGTGAACGCCGCCACATGGGGCCTCATGATCACCGGCAAGCTGGTGACGACCAACAGCGAAACGGGCCTGTCGTCCGCGTTGACGCGCCTCATCGGCCGGGGCGGCGAGCCGCTGATCCGCAAGGGCGTCGACATGGCGATGCGCCTGATGGGCGAGCAGTTCGTCACCGGCGAGACCATTTCCGAGGCGCTGGCGAACAGCCGCAAGTTCGAGGCGCGCGGTTTCCGCTACTCGTACGACATGCTCGGCGAAGCCGCGACGACCGAGGAAGACGCGCTGCGTTACTACGCGTCCTACGAGCAGGCCATCCATGCGATCGGCAAGGCGGCCGGCGGGCGTGGCATCTACGAGGGCCCGGGCATCTCGATCAAGCTTTCCGCGCTGCATCCGCGCTACTCGCGCGCCCAGCAGGAACGCACGATGAACGAGCTGCTGCCGCGCGTGCGTTCGCTGGCGCAACTCGCGCGTCGCTATGACATCGGCCTGAACATCGACGCGGAAGAAGCCGACCGTCTCGAACTCTCGCTGGATCTGCTCGAAGCGCTGTGTTTCGATCCGGAACTCGCGGGCTGGAACGGCATCGGCTTCGTCGTGCAGGGTTATCAGAAGCGCTGTCCGTTCGTGATCGACTATCTGGTCGATCTCGCCCGCCGCAGCCGCCATCGCCTGATGATCCGCCTCGTGAAGGGCGCGTACTGGGATACGGAAATCAAGCGTGCCCAGGTGGACGGCCTCGAAGGCTATCCGGTCTACACGCGCAAGATCTACACGGACATCTCGTATCTCGCGTGCGCGAAGAAGCTGCTGGCCGCGCCCGACGCGGTCTATCCGCAGTTCGCGACGCACAACGCATTCACGCTGTCGGCGATCTATCACCTCGCCGGCCAGAACTACTATCCTGGCCAGTACGAGTTCCAGTGCCTGCACGGCATGGGCGAGCCGCTGTATGAAGAAGTCACCGGCCGCGACAAGCTCAATCGTCCGTGCCGCGTGTATGCGCCGGTCGGCACGCATGAAACGCTGCTCGCGTATCTCGTGCGGCGTCTGCTCGAAAACGGCGCGAACACGTCGTTCGTGAACCGCATCGCCGACGAAACGATTCCGGTGAAGGATCTCGTCCAGGATCCGATCGACGAAGCGCAGAAGCTCGTGCCGCTCGGCGCGCCGCACGCGAAGATTCCGCTGCCGCGCCATCTCTACGGCGACGAGCGTCCCAATTCGATGGGCCTCGATCTGTCGAACGAACATCGGCTGGCGTCGCTGTCGTCGGCGCTGCTGGCGAGCGCGAATCATCCGTGGCGCGCGCAGCCGATGCTCGAAGGCGCAGCGGCCGACGACGCGGCCAACGGCGTCGCCCGCGACGTGCGCAATCCGTCGGATCTGCGCGATCTCGTCGGCACGGTCGTCGAGGCTTTGCCTGAACAGGTGAGCGCGGCCATTGCCAACGCCGTCGCCGCTGCGCCCATCTGGCAGGCGACGCCGGTCGAAGACCGCGCGGACTGCCTGACCCGCGCCGCCGACCTGCTCGAAGCGCAGATGCACACGCTGATGGGCCTCATCATTCGCGAGGCGGGCAAGTCGCTGCCGAACGCGATTGCCGAGATTCGCGAAGCTGTCGATTTTCTGCGTTACTACGCCGCGCAGATCCGTGGCGAGTTCTCGAACGATACGCATCGTCCGCTCGGTCCGGTCGTGTGTATCAGCCCGTGGAACTTCCCGCTCGCGATCTTCATGGGACAGGTCGCCGCCGCGCTCGCGGCCGGCAATCCGGTGCTCGCGAAGCCGGCGGAACAGACGCCGCTGATCGCCGCGCAAGCCGTGCGCATCCTGCGCGAGGCCGGCGTGCCGGCGGGCGCGGTGCAACTGCTGCCGGGCAATGGTGAAACGGTGGGCGCGGCGCTGGTCGCTGATCCGCGCACCCGCGCCGTGATGTTCACCGGCTCGACCGAAGTCGCGCGCCTGATCAACAAGACGCTTTCCGAGCGCCTCGATCCGGACGGCCGCCCGATTCCGCTGATCGCCGAAACCGGCGGCCAGAATGCGATGATCGTCGATTCGTCCGCGCTCGCGGAGCAGGTGGTGGCGGACGTGCTGCAGTCGTCGTTCGATTCGGCCGGCCAGCGCTGTTCGGCGCTGCGCGTGCTGTGCCTGCAGGACGACATCGCCGACCGCACGCTCGAGATGCTCACGGGCGCGATGAACCAGCTGGCGGTGGGCAATCCGGACCGGCTCTCGGCGGACGTCGGCCCGGTCATCGACACGGACGCGAAACGCGGCATCGACGCGCACGTCGTCGCGATGCGCGAGAAAGGCCGCAACGTCGTGCAGCTGCCGATGCCGGATCACTGCGCGCAAGGCACCTTCGTGCCGCCGACGCTGATCGAACTGGAGAACATCGACGAGTTGAAGCGCGAAGTGTTCGGCCCGGTGCTCCATGTGGTTCGCTACCGCCGATCGAACCTTGATAAACTCCTCGACCAAATTCGCGCGACCGGCTATGGCCTGACGCTGGGCATCCATACGCGCATCGACGAAACCATCGCGCATGTCATTTCGCGGGCGCACGTGGGCAACATCTACGTGAACCGCAATGTGATCGGCGCCGTGGTCGGCGTGCAGCCGTTCGGCGGCGAAGGTTTGTCGGGAACAGGTCCGAAGGCGGGTGGCGCGCTGTACTTGCAGCGCCTGCTGGCCAAGCGCCCGGGCGGCTTGCCGAAGTCGCTGGAAAGCGCGCTGACCGTTGATCCTTCCGCGACGAAGGACACGCCGGCCGCGGCGCTCACCGCATTGCGCGACTGGGCGATCGGCGAGCGCGATCCGCACACGGCCGCGCGTTGCGACGGTTATCTGCAGCATGTGATGGCGGGCGCGACAGCGGTGCTGACCGGCCCGACGGGCGAGCGCAACACCTACACGCTCGGCGCGCGCGGCACGGTGCTGTGCGTGGCGGCGACGCAGAGCGGCGCGCGCGCCCAGTTCGCGGCGGTGCTCGCGACCGGCAATCGTGCGTTGTTCAGCGGATCGGCGGGCGAGCAACTGGCGGCGTCGCTGCCGGCGGCGCTCAAGCCGTATGCGCAGGTTCGCCGGGCGGCGGAAGACTTCGACGCCGTGCTGTTCGAAGGCGACAGCGATGAACTGCTGTCGCTCGTGAAGGAAGTCGCGAAGCGTCCGGGACCGATCGTATCGGTGCAGGGCGTGGCTGCGGGAGCGTTCGCCGACGCGGGCCACGACGGCGAAGACTATGCGCTCGAACGTCTGCTGACGGAACGCTCGGTGAGCGTGAACACGGCGGCGGCAGGCGGCAATGCCAATTTGATGACGATCGGCTGAGTTACCCCTCGGACGTTCTGATCAGGAACATTCAAACAAGCGGCAGCAGGCACGGTGATCCCGGCACGCGCTGCCATCCACACTGGAACCAGGAGAAGCTATGAAGCACACGATGACCAAGCTGGCGGCAGCCATGACGCTCGCCGGCCTGTTCGCGGGGACGGCAGCCGCGCAGACGGCGGAAGACGTGAAAGTGGGTTATGCGGGTCCGCTGACGGGCGCGCAGGCGCACTACGGCAAGGACATGCAGAACGGCATCACGCTCGCGGTGGAAGATTTCAACGCGACGAAGCCGGTGATCGGCGGCAAGCCGGTTCGCATCGTTCTGGAATCCGCTGACGACCAGGCCGACCCGCGCACCGGCACGACGGTCGCGCAGCGCCTCGTGGACGATGGCATCAAGGGCATGCTGGGCCACTTCAACTCGGGCACGACGATCCCGGCCTCGCGCATCTATGCGAACGCGGGCATTCCCGAGATCGCCATGGCGACGGCGCCGGAGTACACCACGCAGGGCTTCAAGACGGCGTTCCGCATGATGACCTCGGACACGCAGCAGGGCTCGGTCGCGGGTGAGTTCGCGGTGAAGAACCTGAAGGTCAAGAAGATTGCGATCGTCGATGACCGCACGGCCTACGGCCAGGGTCTCGCCGACCAGTTCGAGAAGGCGGCGAAGGCGGCGGGCGGCACGATCGTCGACCGTGAATTCACGAACGACAAGGCCGTGGACTTCAAGGCGATCCTGACCAAGATCAAGTCGATGAACCCGGACCTCGTGTACTACGGCGGCGCGGATTCGCAAGCCGGCCCGATGGTCAAGCAAATGAAGACGCTCGGCCTGCGCGCGCCGCTGATGGCGGGCGAAATGGTGAAGACCGACACCTTCATCAAGATCTCGGGTGATGCGGCCGACGGCACGGTGGCCTCGCTTGCCGGCCTGCCGATGGACCAAATGCCGGGCGGCGCGGACTACGAAGCGAAGTACAAGAAGCGCTTCAACGAAGACGTGCAGACCTACTCGCCGTACGCCTACGACGGCGCGATGGCGATGTTCACTGCAATGAAGGCGGCCAACTCGACGGATCCGGCCAAGTACCTGCCGTTCCTCGCGAAGACCGACATGCAGGGCGTGACGGCGAAGCACCTGCAATACGACTCGAAGGGCGATCTGAAGAACGGCGGCATCACGCTGTACAAGGTCGTCGGCGGCAAGTGGACGACGCTGCAGAGCGTGGGCGGGAAGTAAGCGCGCCAGCTTTTGCGGTTGATGTTTTGAGTGAAAGCCCCGTGATTCAGGTCACGGGGCTTTTTCTTTTTCGGGACCGCGCTTGTTGCCTGTCACCATCGCCCCGATGAGATTCTCCCGCGTCCATACACTCATCAGCACGGCCGCAAGAACATGCACGCAGACGCACACTTCCACCGCGACCGCGAGCCAGCTGTGAAGCTCCTGCGGCCAGTCTTCGCCCCAGAAGGCATCGAGCCGCATGATCCAGCCGGATAGCGCCAGCGCGAGAATCAGGCACCACAGCGTGAGCGCCATCAACGCGCCGAGCGGATTGTGCGAGAGATGGTGCATCGGCTGACCGGCGGCCAGCGAACGCAGATACTCGACGAGATGCATACACGTAGGCCACCACGCGGAAAAGCGCGCGTGCCGCGAGCCGATGAAGCCCCACACGATGCGCGCGGCGACCAGCCCCGCCGCGCCATACCCGAGCAGCCTATGAATGGAATCGGTCGGACCGAACAGGTTCCAGAGGACGATGCCCGCGACGGCCCAGTGCGTGAGCCGTACCCAGATGTCCCAGACTTTCGTGGGCCAGGTCACGGGCGGAGACATGACGCTTATTCCACTTCCGACTTCACGACCGCGAGCGTCTTCGTGTCGTAATAGATCTCGACCTTCTTGCCGTTCTTGTCGTGACCGTAGATCTCATAGCAGTTGCCATCGACCTTGAACTTGCGGATCTTGTAGCCTTCGGCCTCGAGCTTCGCCTTCGCGTCGGACTCCTTCATCCACTCGCTTTTCGGATGCGCCGTGCAATCCGCCTTCGCGAAGGCCGCACCCGACAATCCCATTGCCAACGACAACGCCAGAATCTTCAGCATGACTTACTCCCGGTGGTTTCGGACCGGCTACTCTAGCGCCACCGGAAGCGCGCCGCAAGCAGACTGAAAGTTTGTCCGCTAACGCTTGCCTTGCTGGCGAATGTGTTCGAGCGTCGCGCCGGGGGTGCTCTGTTCCGCCGGAACGCGGATTTCGATCACGGCAGGCAGGCCGGAACGTTGCGCGCGCTCGAACGCGGGCATGAACTGGCTGGTCGTTTCGACGAGTTCGCCATGCGCGCCGAAGGCCCGCGCGTAGGCGGCGAAGTCGGGGTTGGTCAGTCCCGTTCCGTGCACGCGGTTCGGATAGTGCCGTTCCTGATGCATGCGGATCGTTCCGTACTGGCCGTTGTTCACGACGATGAAAATCACCGGCAATGCATATTGCATGGCCGTGGCCAGCTCGTGGCTCGACATCATGAAGCAGCCGTCGCCCGCGAAGGCGATCACCGTGCGCTCCGGATACAGCGACTTCGCGGCGATCGCGGCCGGCACGCCGTAGCCCATCGCGCCGCTGGTGGGCGCGACCTGCGAGCGAAACTGCCGATACGAATAATGCCGATGCAGCCACGTCGCATAGTTGCCGGCGCCGTTGGTGAGAATGGCGTCGGCGGGAAGGGTGTGTGCGAGCTGGCGCATGATCTCGCCGAGCTGAACATCGCCGAGCATCGGGCGCGGCTCGCGCCAGTCGAGATACGCGGCATGTGCCGCTTCCGCCTCGCCGGCCCACGCGATGGAACGCGGCGGCGGCAGTGCGGCGAGCATCGCCGCGATTTCCGGCATGCCCGAGACGATCGGCAAATCCGCGTGGTAGACGCGCCCGAGTTCCTCCGCACCCTGATGAACGTGAATCAGCGTCTGTTTCGGCTTCGGGATGTCGAGCAGCGCATAACCGCCCGTCGTCGATTCGCCCATGCGCGGGCCGAGCACGAAGAGCACGTCGGCGTCACGCACGCGCGCGGCAAGCGCCGGGTTGATGCCGAGACCGACATCGCCGGCGTAGTTCGGATGCTCGTTCGACAGCGTGTCCTGATAACGAAATGCGCAGCCCACCGGCAACTGCCATTGCTCGACGAAGCGCGCGAAGTCCTGCGTGGCGTCTTCCGTCCAGCCGCTGCCGCCCGCGATCACGAACGGCTTCCGCGCGTTGCCGAGCAACTCGCGCAGGCGCTCCATCTGGGCCGGCGCGGGCGCGGCCGCCACGCGCTGGTAGCGCGGCAACGGCGGGATGGCGGCAAGCGTCTCGGTCAGCATGTCTTCCGGCAACGCGAGCACGACCGGCCCGGGACGCCCGGCCGTCGCGACGTGAAACGCGTGACTCAGATATTCCGGCACGCGGCGCGGGTCGTCGATCTGCGCGACCCACTTCGCCATCTGCCCGAACATGCGCCGGTAGTCGATCTCCTGGAAGGCCTCGCGGTCCATGTGATCGCGCGCGCATTGGCCGATGAGCAGCAGCATCGGCGTCGAATCCTGAAACGCGGTGTGTACGCCGATCGACGCATGCGTGGCGCCCGGCCCGCGCGTGACGATCGCCACGCCCGGACGTCCGGTCAACTTGCCGACCGCCTCAGCCATGTTCGCCGCGCCGGCCTCGTGGCGGCAGACGATGGTCTGGATCTGCGCGGTTTCGTCGTGCAGCGCATCGAGCACCGCGAGGAAGCTTTCGCCGGGCACGCAGAACACGCGCTCGACGCCGTGATGGACGAGCGCATCGACGACGAGACGGGCGCCGGTCGTCTGGCTTTCGGGCGAAGCGGGAGAAGCGGGCGAAGCAGCGGAAGCGGCGGACGTCATGCGATGAAGTCTCCTTGAAGGGTCCGGAAACGCCTCGGCGCGATGCCGGAGAGGAGCCGGACGATGAGCGACGTGCCCTCCAGCTTACGCGTTCGGGCGCGGCTTCGGCCACGCGCCGTCCGGGAATATTTGCCGGCGGCGGGCGTGCAGTCTTCTTGGCCCCGAGGCGTCCATCAGCCGAAATACCCCTTTTTCCCACCCTTTATCCAGCGATGGGCCCAAGGGGAACTTCGCAATAATGGCTTCACTGAAAAGCGGGACCGGCAAGCAGGCAGACCGGTTCGCTCGCAACGATCGCCGTATCACACCTCATCGGGGGCAAGTTTGAACATTCGTAAATTCATCGGCGCGAACAGCCGTGACGCACTGCGCCAGGTTCGTGAAACGCTCGGTCCCGATGCCGTGGTGTTGTCGAATCGCACGCTGGACGACGGTTCGGTCGAAATCGTCGGGGTGGCGGACAGCGATATCGCTTCGATCTCGCCCGCCGCGAAGGAACAGGCGGTGCGTTCGGGCGGCGCGTCGCGCGCGGCGCTGGCCGCGGCGGCAGCAGCGATTCCGGTGAAGCAGCAGGCAGCCACGAACCCCTACGTGAGCGGCGACGTGTTTTCCTCCGTGTTCGGCGCGAATGCCGACGACGAAGACGACTACGCGTCCCCCGCCGACGACAGGTCCCGTACGATGGCCGACACCAACCCGTGGCTGGTCGAACACGCGAAGCGCCTGGCTCAACAGGCGTCGCTGCCGTCGAATCGCCCGCTCACGCCGTCGGCAGCGATTGCGCGTGGCATGGGCGTGCCGGTGACGACGCTGTCGCAGGCGCCGGTCGAGTCGGACGAAACGGAAGTTGCCAAGTACGCATTGCGCCAGCAGCAATCGGCGCGAGCCGAAGCGACGCAGCCGGTCAAGCAGCCCGCCACGCAGCAGAAGATCGAAACCCCCGACTGGGCGCGCGAAGCCGCGCAGGTCGCTGCCCGCCGCGCCGCGCACAAGATCAACACGAGCGCGCCGCACGCCGAGACGCCGGCGCCGAGCGCCGCGCCTGCCACGCCGGAAAGCGTCTTCGAAGGCCTGCCCGCGAATGCGGCGGCGGTCGTGACGGAAGCGATCCGGGCGCGCATGCAGCAGGTCGTCAACGACACGGTGATGAACGAACTCTCGTCGATGCGCGAGATGATGGAAGAGCACTTCGCCGGCCTGATGTGGAGCGAACGCCAGCGCCGCAACCCGACGGGCGGCGCGCTGACCAAGCGCCTGTTCTCGGCCGGTTTCTCGGCGCAGCTCGTGCGCATGGTGATGGACAACATGCCGGAGATGGAGAGTGTGGAAGGCGCGCTCGAATGGGTGCAGCAAGTCCTCGAAAGCAACATTCCGGTGATGGACAGTGAAGACGCGCTGATGGAGCGCGGCGGCGTGTTCGCGCTGATGGGCCCGACGGGCGTCGGCAAGACGACCACCACGGCGAAGCTCGCGGCGCGCTGCGTGATGCGCTTCGGCGCGAGCAAGGTTGCGCTGCTCACGACCGACAGCTACCGGATCGGCGCGCACGAGCAACTGCGCATCTTCGGCAAGATTCTGGGCGTGTCGGTGCATGCGGTGAAGGACGCCGCCGACCTGCAACTGGCGCTGTCCGAACTTCGCAACAAACACATCGTGCTGATCGACACGATCGGCATGAGCCAGCGCGACCGCATGGTTTCCGACCAGATCGCGATGCTGTGCGGTGCGGGTCATCCGGTGCAGCGCATCCTGCTGCTCAACGCGACCAGCCACGGCGACACGCTGAACGAAGTCGTGCAGGCCTACAAGAGCGCGCCGGACCAGCCGCCGCTCGCGGGCTGCATCCTGACGAAGCTCGATGAAGCCACCAATCTCGGCGGCGTGCTCGACACGGTGATCCGCTACAAGCTGCCGGTGCATTACGTCTCGACCGGACAGAAGGTGCCGGAGAACCTGTACGTCGCGACCAAGCGTTTTCTCATCAAGAGCGCGTTCTGCATTCCGCGCGACGGCTCGCCGTTCGTGCCGAACGACGAAGAAGTGCCCGCGCTGCTCTCCGCGCTGTCCGCGCGTGCCTCGACCGACATGCATGGGGTGCACTTTGGATAAGTTCGTGCTCGACCAGGCAGAAGGTCTGCGACGGCTCCTCACGCGAGCCGGCTCGCGGGTGGTGGCGGTCGTGGGCGGCCCGGCGGGAATCGGCTGTACGTCGACGGTGTTGAACCTCGGCGCGGCGCTGTCGGTGCATGGCAAGGACGTGCTCGTGATCGACGAGCACCGCAATTCGGCTTCGGCCAGCCGGCTCGCCGGCATCGAGGATGCAGCCGCGGCCGCCGCGGTGATGGCGGGCCGCAGCACGCTCGCGGAAGCTGCCGGGCGCACGCCGTTCGGTTTCTCGCTGCTTGCGGCGCCGCGTGACGAACGCATCAGCCACGACGCCGCGCAATGCCGCGCGTTGCTGGACGGTCCGGCGGACATCGTGCTGATCGACGCGCAATTGGACCGGTATGGCGCGCTCTCGTCGCTCGCGGCGCAGGCGCATGACTTTCTCGTAGTGACGCGGGTGGCCGCGTCGGCGATCACCGAGGCGTATGCGTGCATGAAGCGTCTGCACTACGCCCATGCGATCGGCCAGTTCCGCGTGCTGATCAATCACGTGCAGAACCCGGCCGATGCGGCGGTCGCGTTCGACAACCTGTCGGGCGTCGCAAGCCGGTATCTGGCTGTGTCGCTGGTGCAGGCGGGATATGTGTCCGAGGATGCGCGCGTCGCTCGGGCAAAGGAACTCTCACGCTGCGCAGTCGAAGCGTTCCCGGCTACAGCCGCGGCACGCGACTACCGCGCGATTGCAGCAGAGCTCCTCCACTGGCCGATGCGCCCCGCGCCGTATGCGCGTGCGGTGAACGGCCAGGCGGACGCGCGAATTCCGGTTGGCGACTCTGAGCAGGGCGGGCGGGAGACGGCGCATCGTGCGGCCGCGCTTCACGAACTGGCCATGAGCAGTACGGCGTCGATGTGATCAAGATAGGTGACCAAGATGTATAACGCCCAAGGCAAACTCTCACAGTCCGAAACGCTGACGAAATATGCACCGCTCGTTCGCCGGCTGGGGCTTCAGCTCGTCGCCAAGATGCCGGCGAGCGTCGATCTCGACGATCTCATCCAGGCCGGCATGATCGGCTTGTTGGATGCGGCTGGCCGCTACAAGGAAGATCAGGGCGCGCAGTTCGAAACGTATGCAAGCCAGCGGATCCGCGGCGCAATGCTCGACGAGCTGCGCGCCAACGACTGGCTGCCGCGCAGCATGCGCAAGACGTCGCGCGAGGTGGAATCGGCGGTGCACAAGGTCGAGCAGAATCTCGGCCGGTCCGCCAGCGAAACGGAAATCGCCGAGCACATGAAGATGCCGCTCGACGAATACCAGTCGATGCTGCAGGACCTGCACGGCGCGCAGCTGATCTATTACGAAGACTTTGACCGTTCCGCCGATGACGAGCCGTTCCTCGACCGCTACTGCGTCGACCGTTCGGATCCGCTGTCCGCGCTGATGGACGACAGCCTGCGCGGCGCGCTGATCGAAGCCATCGAACGGCTGCCGGAACGCGAAAAGCTGCTGATGAGCCTGTACTACGAGCGCGGCCTGAACCTGCGCGAGATCGGCGCGGTGATGGAAGTGAGCGAGTCGCGCGTGTGCCAGCTGCACAGCCAGGCGGTGGCGCGTCTGCGCACGAAGCTGCGCGAGCAGGCCTGGACCGGCGCCGAGGCTTGACGCTTGACGCTTGAACTGTGATGCATGACACGGATGGCCCGCAGCGATGCGGGTCATTTTTTTAGCCGGTTTCGAAGTCGTGGGTTTCGGCGAACACGGTCTTGCCGGCGCCCAGACTCTTCGCGCGATACATCGCACGGTCGGCGGCGCGCAGCACGGTATTCATGTCGGACTGGCGCACGATCGTCGCGCCGGACAACAGGCAGGCGCCGATGCTTGCCGACACCGAAACCTTCCGTTCCTGCACCGACGTGATCGCGGCTAGCGCAGAGTGAATGCTGTCGGCCACGGCGAGCACCGCCGACCGGTCGCGCATCTGATGGGCGAGCACCACGAATTCGTCGCCGCCGAGCCGGGCGATGGTGTCAGTCCGGCGCAGGCGGGTCTCGAGCTGTTGAGCGAAAGATTGCAGCAGCACATCGCCGACCGCGTGCCCGTAGGTGTCGTTCACTTCCTTGAAACCGTCCAGGTCGATCAGCAGCAGGGCCGTGGCGTCATCGCCGTCGTGGCCGGCGGGTGGCGCGGTCATCGCCCGGTTGACGATCTTCTCCAGCGCATAGCGATTCGACAAGCCCGTGAGCGGATCGGTGGACGCTTGGCGCGCGAGATCCAGATTGAGCTTGCCAAGCCGGTCGACTAGCACGCTCAGATACACCGATGCCCCCAGCACGCTCAGTCCCAGACCGATCGCGACCGGCAGGTTGGCATGCCACCACGGTTGTACGAGGCCGAGCGCGATCACCACGATGAGCGCCGTCGCACAGGACACCGCGAGCGTGCGCTTGCCATACCGGCATCCCGAACCGATCAGAAACCAGAACATCACCCAGATGAGCGGCAGCGCGCTGGCGCCGCCGGCCGCGAGCGCGAGTCCGAGCAAGGCTTGATCGGCGATGGTCGTGAGCGTGAGGCGCGTCCCGGACGTGGCGCTCGCGCGGCTCACGACGAGCAGCGTCATGGCGCCGTACGACACATAGAGGGCGACGAGCCGCACGACCATCGAGGCATCGTGTGACGGGCGCCACCACTCGAAGAGGCCATACGCGAGAAGCACCGCAGTTCCCATCCAGACCCGAAGCGTGGCCTGCTCCCGTTCGGGACTCCGGTGCCCGGACCCAATGAAAGCCTGGATCCGGCGTGCCGGTTGATGCGCCTGCTCCATATGAACCCCTGGATGGTGATTTCTTGCTGTTATGGTGTGCTGCTGTCTCTGTATGTGCGGCCCCGTCGCGGGAGGTGGTGTGAAGGCGTTGCATCGGGTTGCACCGTCGCGCGACCCGCTATTCTGCTACTTTTTGCGATTTCGCTGCAGGTTGGGTTGGGGCAATCGCGGTCTTGCGAATCTTCCCCATCTTCCTGCTTACGGCTGATGACAATGCACAACAACGCTTCTTCCCTGCAAGGCGAATGGCTGCCGGTCTGCAACAGCGAGGACGTGCCGGAGGGCGAGGCGCGAGGATTCCTCGTCGCGGATGAGCGCATCGTCGTGTGGCGGGACAGTCTCGATGCAGCGCATGCGTGGCGCGACGCCTGTCCGCATCGCGGGGCGCAACTGTCGCTCGGCTCGGTATCGCGCGACTGGATCACGTGTCCGTATCACGGCTGGCGATATGACATCGAGGGGCAGTGTCTGCATATCCCGTCGAATCCCGCACTGCGTCCGCCGAAACGCGCCTGTGCAACGACCTTCGTCAGCGAAGAGAAATACGGCGTTGTCTGGATGTGTTTCGGCGAGCCCGCGTATGCGCTCGATTTTTATCCGGAAGCCGATGTGCCCGGCGGGCGCCGCATCAATCTTGCGCCGCAGACGGTGAGGTCATCGGCGCCGAGAGTGGTCGAGAATTTTCTCGACATGGCCCATTTCTCTTTCGTGCATGGGGGGATTCTGGGCGAGCAGGCGCATACCGAGGTGCCCGATTACGAAGTCGTCCCGGTCGATGGCGGTCTTGAAGCGCGACAGTGCCGTTATTGGCAACCGGCCGGCATGCCGGGACAGGGCGGCGGCGCGATGATCGACTATGTGTATCGCGTCAGGCGGCCGTTGATCGCGAGTCTCACCAAGATGGCCGTGGGCGGGCAGGGCGCGCTGCACATCATGCTGGTGGCGTCGCCGGTGTCGGAGACGGAAACGCGGGCGTGGCTCGTCTCCATTCACGAAGATGACGCGACGCACAGCGATCAGGCGCTTTATGACTTCAACATGGAGATTCTGATGCAGGACACGCCGATCGTCGAATCGCAATGGCCGAAGTGCTTGCCGTTGGCGCTCGATGCAGAGCTGCATCAGAAGTGTGACCGAATGTCGGTGGCCTACCGGCGATGGCTGGCGGAGCTGGCGTTCGGGTGGGGGACGACGGGTGGGGTGTAGCGGCTGCGCTGAGAAACGACAGCGACTTGGTGCGCCCGGCTGGGATCGAACCAGCAACCCCTGCCTTCGGAGGGCAGTACTCTATCCATTGAGCTACGGGCGCATCGGCGGTGGGCTGTTGAACAAGGCAAGCGGCCCAAAGAAAGCCGGCTTCAAGGCCCACGCGAATCCGAGAGGATACCTGTTTTCCCTGACCCCGTCCATCGCGCGGCGCTGCAAACTCGATGCCCGCTCGTTCGGCCAAGCATCACACGATTCGGGTAAACGCCCGTCCGGTCACGCTGCCGCCCTGTGCCGCCGCTCGAACGTTCCGTCTATAATCGACCGAGCCTTTCCCCACGGCTTTGTCTCGGCGCCAGGTCTGAGCGCCCAGGCAATGCATGCGGTAGCTGTCACGCTGTCACTGAACCGACTCACACCAAAAAACGGGAGACGAGACAAGCATGAGCGAAGCACCCCACGGAGCCCCGATCAAGACGCCCGGTCAACTCATCGTCGCGATCATTGCGGGATTCGCCATTCCCGTCGCCATCATCATTCTGCTCGCCGTCTATGTGAACAACTCGACGCGCACCGGCGCAGGCACCGATATCGAAGCCTCGGTGAACGAGCGCATCGCGCCCGCCGCCCAGGTCGATGTCCGCGACGCCAACGCCCCGCGCGTCTACAAAACCGGCGAGGAAGTTTTCAAGGCCGTCTGCTCCGCCTGTCACGCTGCCGGCACCGCCGGCGCGCCCAAGTTTGGCGATGCCGGCGCGTGGGCGCCGCGCATCAGCGAAGGCTACGACACGCTGCTGCACAACGCGCTCAACGGCAAGGGCGCGATGCCCGCGCGCGGCGGCACGAATCCCGACGACTACAGCGACTTCGAAATCGCGCGCGCGGTCGTCTACATGGCGAACGACGGCGGCGCCAAGTTCGCGGAGCCCGCGCAACCAGCGCCGGGCGCGGCGGCGAACGCAGCAAGCGCACCGGGTGCAGCCGCACCGGCAGGCGCGAGTTCCAACGAGAACGCACAGGCCGCGGCCGCCGTCGCCGCGCTGGCTTCGGTGCCGCAGGCCGCACCGGCTCCGGCTGCCGGGGCCCAGAGCGCCGACGCCGCGCAAGCCGGCAAGGCGCTCTACGAGCAGGTCTGCCAGGCGTGTCACGCAGCAGGCGTGCTCGGTGCACCGAAGTTCGGCGACAAGGCCGCATGGACTCCGCGCCTGAAAGAGCCGATGGACACTGTCTACAACTACGCGCTGCACGGCAAGGGCGCGATGCCGCCGAAGGGCGGATCGAACGCGCCGGACGCCGATGTCAAGGCCGCCGTCGACTACATGGTGAACGCGTCGAAGTAAGAGGCCAGGCCGCAAAGCAAAAAACCCTGCGCACGCGAGTGAACTGCACCCCAAAAGTTGGACACCGGTCCAACGATTTGGGGTGTTTTTTCATGAGCAAGCACAGCGCACGATTCAAGCAAGCAGTCGTCAAAGACTATCTATGCGGCAAGCACGGCGGTTTTGCGGGGGTGTCGCAGGGTTTTTTTGAATGCACCAGATGAACCCCGGCGCGAACTCAGGTCTTCTGCAGCATCGCCTTGAGCATCGCCATCCGGTCCTTCGGCGACAGCGGCGCTTCTTCGGCAGTCGGCGGCGGCGCGTCGTCGAGCAGCATCTCGGGAATGAAGCGCGACGGTTCGCACACCACCGTCTCGCGCGCCCGCTTGCGCTTCTTGCACCAGTTCAGATGCAGACTGCGCTGCGCCCGCGTGATAGCGACGTACATCAAACGGCGTTCTTCCTCGATGCGCGCATCGTCGACCGGCGTATCTTCGTCCGAAGCGCCGCGATGCGGCATGATGCCTTCCTCGACGCCCACCAGGAACACGTGCGGATACTCCAGCCCCTTCGACGCATGCACCGTCGACAGGCGCACCGCATCCGGATCCTCTTCCTTGCCTTCGAGCATCGACATCAGCGCAACGGTCTGAATCAGTCCCAGCAGGTTCTTGCCTTCGTCGGCGAGACCGTCGGCGGTGTCGAAGCCGGTCTGCTCCGTGCCGGGCGCCGCTTCGGGCTTGGTGCCCTTGCGCTTCAGCCATTCGAGGAACTCGAGCACGTTCTGCCACTTCGACTGCGCCTGCCGTTCATCGTAGGCATCGTAGAGATACGACTCGTAGTGAATGGCTTCCATCATGTCATCGAGGACTTCGGTGGCCGGATCGCGCGCGGCGCGGTCGGAGAGCCGTCGAATCCACTCGCAGAAGGTGCGCAGCGGCTCGACCTGCCGCGCCGACAGACGCGCCTCGATGCCGCCCATGAACACCGCCTCGAACAGGGACACCTTCGCCGCGCCCGCGAACGCGCCGAGCGCTTCGAGCGTCGTGTTGCCGACACCCCGGCGCGGCGTCGTGATCGCGCGGATGAAAGCGGGATCGTCGTCGGGATTCGCGATCAGCCGCAGATAGGCGATCAGGTCCTTGATCTCGGCCTTGTCGAAGAACGATTGCCCGCCCGACAGCACATAGGGAATGCGCTCGCGCCGCAGCACCTGTTCGAAGATGCGCGCCTGGAAGTTGCCGCGATAGAGAATCGCGTAATCGCGGAACTGCGTGCGCCGTTCGAACTTGTGCGCCGAGAGCCGGAACACCACGGATTCCGCCTCGTGCTCTTCGTCGTTGCAGCCGGTTACGGTGATCGTGTCGCCCATGCCGTGCTCGGACCACAGCTTCTTTTCAAACAGTTTCGGATTGTTGGCAATGACGTTGTTCGCCGCGGTCAGGATACGTACCGTCGAGCGATAGTTCTGCTCCAGCTTGATGACGTGCAGCTTCGGAAAGTCCTTGCCGAGCTGCGCGAGATTCTCGATGGTCGCGCCGCGCCAGCCGTAAATGGCCTGATCGTCGTCGCCCACGGCCGTGAACGCGGCGCGCGGTCCGGCCAGTTGCTTCACCAGTTCGTACTGGCAGGTGTTGGTGTCCTGATACTCGTCGATCAGCAGGTAGCGCAGGCGGTTCTGCCACTTGTCGCGCACCTGCTCGTTCTGTGCGAAGAGTTGTGCCGGGCGCAGGATCAGATCGTCGAAATCGAGCGCCTGATAAGCGTGCAGCGTGGCGGCGTAGCTGCGATACACGATTGCCGCCTGATGTTCGTCCTCGTTGCCGGCGAGCACCGACGCCTGATCGGGCGACACCATCGCGTTCTTCCACAGCGAGATGATCGACTGGATCTTGCGGATCAGCCCCTTGTCCGTGGTGCCGAGCTGCTCCTGAACCATGCCGAAGCAATCGTCGGAATCCATGATCGAGAACTGCGGCTTCAGGCCGACGTGCTCCGCCTCTTGCCGCATGATCTGCACGCCGAGCGAGTGAAACGTGCAGATAGTCAACTGATTGACCGGAATCCGGCGGCCTTCCTTGCCCGGCGCGGTCAGTGTCTTGCCTTCAAGCAGCTTGGCGGTGCGCTCGCGCATTTCGAGCGCGGCCTTGTTCGTGAACGTGAGCGCCGCGATGTGCTTCGGCTCGAAGCCGCGCCCCTCGATCAGATGCGCGATCTTCTGCGTGATCACGCGTGTCTTGCCGCTGCCCGCGCCGGCGAGCACGAGACAGGGACCATCGAGATAGCGCACGGCTTCGTTTTGCGCGGCGTTCAGACCTGCGGACATCGTTCTGGGCTTTGGATTCTGAGGCGCGCGGCACGTAGCCGGCGCATGGAGGAGTGCGCGATGTTAACACGATGAAAAGCACGAGGTTCCGGCCCTGCTTCCCGTCGACGGGCACCGGGCGTCGAGCGCGGGCGTGCCACAATATCAAACCGCTTTCCACGACAGGATGCCCGCATGAGTTCAGCACTGAAAGTCGGTGTAATGGGTTACGGCCTCGCCGGCGCGACGTTCCACGCGCCCGTCATCGAGCATTGCGGCCGGGCCGAAGTGACCGCCATCGCGACCAGCCAGGCCGAGCGCGCGCAGGCCGACTATCCCGACGCGCAGATCGTGGCGGACCTCGACGCGCTGCTGGCCGTTCCGGGGCTCGAGTGCGTCGTCATCGCGACGCCGAACGACACGCACTTCGACCTCGCGCAGCGCGCGTTGTCGGCAGGCAAGCATGTGGTCGTCGACAAACCCGTCACGCTCAGCGCCGCCGATGCCCGCACGCTCGCCGATCTCGCCCGGCAGACAGGGCTGCTGTTCGCGCCGTTCCACAATCGCCGCTGGGACGGCGACTTCATGACGTTGCGCGGCTTGATCGAAAGCGGGAGGCTCGGGCGCATCGCCCATTACGAATCGCACTTCGACCGCTTCCGCCCCAAGGTTCCGCAACGCTGGCGCGAGGAAGCGGCGCGCGGCGGCGGGTTGCTGTTCGATCTGGGGCCGCATTTGATCGACCAGGCGCTGACCTTGTTCGGCGCACCGGAGACGGTGACGGCGTTCGTCAAGACGCATCGCGATCACGCGCATGCACCGGATTACGTGCATCTCGTGCTCGGCTACGACGACAAGCAAGTGATCCTGCACGCAAGCGCGCTCGCGGCGCTGGAGCCGCCGCGTTTTGCGGTTCACGGCACGCGCGGCAGCTACGTGAAGAACGGGCTCGACACGCAGGAAGATCAATTGCGCGCCGGCATGCGGCCGGGCAATCCGGAGTTCGGCAAGAATCCGCCGGGTCTGCTGCGCGAAGTGGACGGCGATCACGATCTGCGCCATGAATTCGCGACGAGGGACGGCGCGTACATCGAGTTTTACCGGGCGCTGGCGGCGTCGATCCAGGATGGCAAGCCGTTCCCCGTTTCGCCGCAGGATGCGGTGGATACGATGACGATCATCGAACTGGCCATGCAGAGCGATCGCGAAGGGCGGAGCGTGGCGTTCGCGAGGGCGTGAAAGCACGTGCTGATGAAAGGCGTGAATGCGGGCGGATTGCTGCTAGATTCATGCCTTTCGTGTATTCCGGCAGGCGTTATTTCTGATTTTTTTCGAGACGGCGGTTTGCTTCGATTGCGCTGCTAGTATCCGGACAGATCGTGATTTGAATTCCGGAGCAGTCGTCCTTGAACCTTCCCAAACTCGCCACGACGGAATGGCTCAGCGAAGTGATCGACATGACGATCACAACGAATGGCAATGCATTCCGGATAAAGCGTATTGAGCGAGAAGCTCAGGCACTTCTCGAAAGAGCCCGGCAGCAGCCGGAGTTGTGCTGGCTAATTCTTGCATTTACTGCCTTTTTGCGTGGCGACCGAGGCCAGTGCATTCGGTGTATTGAAGCCGCTCATGCGCTCGCGAAACATGATGTGATGATTCTGGGCAATGCGGCCTCGCTTTTGAACAATATAGGCATGCCGCGTCTTGCTGTCGAATACGCGCGTCGGGCGGTCTTGAATGCAGGTGATGATGCTCGATTCAAGGTGAATGCGGCACGCGTGCTTTTCGGAGCACTGCATTTCGAAGACGCGGCGAACATCGTTCATTCTCGGGAAAATCACAGCGCACTAACGGAAGTGGATGCGTTTTTTGTGTCGATGGAGGGGATCCTCGGCAGGCTTCAGAGCGCGGAGATCGCCATCGAGTTACGTCTGGCTCTGCTGGAGTCGGCCATCGCGGCCATCTGCGAGGAAGAGTGTGTCATCAGGCAAACCACCGTCGTGGTTTATCCGGACCACTCCATGCGATACGAGCTTTTCGTCGATCAGTCCGCGAGCCGTTGTGCCACCGTGAATTTCGCGATAGCGGACACGTTGACCGAACGCTTCGAGAACGCTCACCCTGAAGCCATCACATTTGCGTGCCGTCCATTTGCCTCCTATATCCCGGCAGGTGTGTCCATCGAGGTAGAGCGATGAGTATCGAAGTCGATGATCTGTTGAAGCTGGCCGAACAGCTGTCGGCGGGCAGTCACGAATGTGAATGGCGCGCGGGCGCCTCGCGCGCCTACTACGCCGCCTGCCACAAGGCGCTGATCGTGGCGGATCACTGCCTGCCATCCAGTCCGCAGCTTTGTGGTGAGCACGTCAAGCTCACCGAGCGACTCAAGGCAGGAGGCATGAAAGGACGATCACTGGCCTATTCACTGATCGACCTCAAGCGCGTGAGAACAGATGCAGACTATCGTCTCGCCGAGCCGTTCACACAGTGTCAGGCCACGGATCTGCTGGCGAATTGCCGTGCGTTTGTCCCTCGGGCGGACGCTTTCCAGGCGCACGTCGAACGCGCCCAGACCGCCTTTTCCTGATCGGCCGCGCCCCCCCGGCCAAGCGCAATCCCGGTGCGCCGCGAACTGTCCGCCCCCACCCATTCCGCCCCCGGATGCGTTTGACAACCCCAATTCGGTCGCGTAAATTCTGCCGCACGCGTCGGGAGAGCGCGTGGCCGCTGTTCAAGCAGTGTCGCCGCGCCGCCGAAGGGGCATACCCGCAAACTCTCAGGCAAAAGGACCGACGGCGTCGAGGAACCATTTCCTCGCACTCTGGAGAGCGGCAGCGGCTTCTGTAACGGAGCCAGTTGCCCACCGAAGGGGCGCGCGATGAACCGCAGCACGACCGTGCACGGTTCGCGCAATCTCTCAGGTACCGAGGACAGAGGGGTCACGCATCGCAATCGTCGCGGCATAAGCCTTGCGCGCTGTTCGACAGCACGAAAGGCTCATCCGGCAGACGAAACGTGCGCTGCGTGGCCTTTTTTGTTTCGCGAACCGAGGCCCCGATGACCGACCTTCAACACACGCCCCTGCACGCCGCCCATCTTGCGCTGAACGCGCGCATGGTCGATTTCGGCGGCTGGGACATGCCCGTCAACTACGGTTCGCAGATTGACGAGCATCGCGCCATCCGCACCGATGCCGGCATGTTCGACGTCTCCCATATGCGCGTCGTCGATTTCGAAGGCGAAGCCGTCCGCGATATCTTCAAGTACGCGCTCGCCAACAACGTCGACAAACTCACGACACCCGGCCGCGCACTTTATTCGTGCCTGCTCAACGGCAACGGCGGCGTCATCGACGACCTGATCGTCTATTACTTCTCCGAGACGAGCTTTCGCGTCGTCGTGAATGCGAGTACCGCCGAGAAGGACATCGCCTGGTTCGGGCAGTTGAATGCTGAAGGCGAGTTCAACCTCTCCATCGCGCCGCGTCGCGATATGGCGATCATCGCCGCTCAAGGTCCGAACGCCCGCGAAAAAGTCTGGCACGTACTGCCCGACACCCGCACGCAAACCGAATCGATCAAGCCGTTCAACGCAGTGCGCTTCCCGTCGACGGCATACGGCGAAGTCATGCTCGCGCGCACCGGCTATACCGGTGAAGACGGTTTCGAGATTGTCGTGCCCGCGACGCACGTCGAAGCGCTGTGGAACGCGCTGCGCGACGCCGGCGTCAAGCCCGCCGGTCTCGGCGCGCGCGATACGCTGCGGCTGGAAGCCGGCATGAACCTCTATGGTCAGGACATGGACGACACCGTCTCGCCGCTCGACGCCGGCCTCGCATGGACGGTGGACCTGAAAAGCGAACGCGACTTCGTCGGCCGCAGCGCGCTGGAAGCAAATGGCGCGCAGGCGAACTTCGTCGGACTGGTGCTGATGAAGGAAAACGGTCGCGCGGCCGGCGTGCTGCGCGCTCATCAGAAAGTGCTGTCGCAGCACGGCGAAGGCGAGATCACGAGCGGCACGTTTTCGCCGTCGATGCAGGAGTCGATCGCGTTCGCGCGCGTGCCCGCCGCCGTTGCCGTCGGCGACATGGTGCAGGTCGTGATTCGTGACAAGCAAGTCCCGGCGCGCGTGGTAAAACTTCCGTTCGTGCGCAACGGCAAGGTCCTGGTGGATCTCTCCTGAGGCAGGTTCAAGCCGCTGCGCCCGTTTCCTCCGATCAAGAACCTCACGAACGCATCACGCAAGGAGCATCCAATGAGCATCCCGGCCGATCTGAAATACACCGAATCGCACGAATGGGTCCGCACCGAGTCCGACGGCACCCTGACCGTCGGCATCACCGATCATGCGCAGGAAGCGCTCGGCGACATCGTGTTCGTCGAACTGCCGGCAGCCGGCAAGAGCGTCGCGGCGGGCGACGCCATCGCGGTCATCGAATCGGTGAAAGCCGCCTCCGACATCTACGCGCCGGTGTCGGGCGAGATCGTCGCGTCGAACGACGCGCTGGCAGCCGCGCCGGACCAGGTCAATGGCGCGCCCTACGAAAGCTGGCTCTTCAAGATCAAGCCGTCGAGCAATGACGGTCTCGACAAGCTGCTCGACGCTGCAGGCTACGGCCAGTCGATCGGCGAATAACTTTCTCTATGGACGAAGGCGGCTTTCCCGGAGGAAAGCCGCTTCTCGCAGGAATTCTCATGAAGCTCGAACACCCGGATCGCCTGATGAACCGCACCTCCCTGTCACTCGCCGCGCTCGAACGCCACGACGCGTTCGCGGAACGGCACATCGGCCCCGATGAAGCAGATCAGCGCGCGATGCTCGACGCGCTCGGCTTCGCCTCGCGCGCGGCCTTCATCGACGCGGTGATTCCTGAATCGATCCGCCGCAAGGAAACGCTGCCGCTCGGCGCGTTTACGCAGCCGAAGAGCGAGGCGGAAGCGCTCGCGTCGCTGCGCAAGCTGGCGGACGAGAATCTGGTGTTCCGGACTTACATCGGCCAGGGTTACTACGGCACGCATACGCCGGCCGTGATCCTGCGCAATGTGCTCGAAAATCCGGCGTGGTACACGGCCTATACGCCGTATCAGCCGGAAATCTCGCAAGGCCGTCTTGAGGCGCTGCTCAACTTCCAGCAGATGGTGATGGACCTGACCGGCCTCGCGATGGCGAACGCATCGCTGCTCGACGAAGCTACCGCCGCCGCCGAAGCCATGACGCTGCTGCAACGCGTGGGCAAGCCGAAGTCGAACGTGTTCTATGTCGCCGACGACGTCCTGCCGCAGACCATCGAAGTGGTGAAGACGCGTGCGAAGCCGGCGGGCATCGAAGTGAAGATCGGTCCCGCGGCGGAGGCTGCGAGTGCGAATGCCTTCGGCGTGCTGTTGCAGTATCCCGGTGCAAACGGCGACGTGCACGACTACCGCACGCTCGCCGAAGCGATTCACGCTGCGGGCGGTCATGTGATCGCGGCGGCGGATCTGCTCGCGCTGACGCTCATTACGCCGCCGGGCGAGTGGGGCGCGGACGTGGCCATCGGCAACACGCAGCGCTTTGGCGTGCCGGTCGGCTTCGGCGGTCCGCATGCGGCCTTCATGGCGGTGCGTGACGAATTCAAGCGCCAGATGCCGGGCCGTCTCGTCGGCGTGACGGTTGACGCACAGGGCAACTCCGCGCTGCGTCTCGCGTTGCAGACGCGCGAACAACATATTCGCCGCGAGAAAGCGACGTCGAACGTCTGCACGGCGCAGGCGCTGCTCGCGATCATGGCGAGCATGTACGCGGTCTATCACGGCCCGCAGGGTCTCCGGACGATCGCGCAACGGGTGAACCGCGTCGCGTCCATCGTCGCGGGCGGTCTGCGCAAGCTGGGCTACACGCTGGCCAATGAATCCTTCTTCGACACGCTGACGATCGAAAGCGGCGCCAGCACGAACGCGCTGCATCAGGCCGCTTACGCCGCGCACGTCAATCTGCGCCGCGTGAGCGCGACGCGCGTGGGCGTGTCGCTCGACGAAACCACGACGCGTGACGATCTGCTGAAGCTGTTCGCGTTGTTTGCGGAAGTTGCGGGCAAGACCGAGACGTTCGACATCGACGCGCTCGACGAAGCCGCGTCCGTTTCGCTGCCGGCCGAACTGCAACGCACGAGCGGCTACCTGACGCATCCGGTCTTCAACCGTCATCATTCCGAGCATGAAATGCTGCGCTATCTGCGCAGCCTCGCAGACAAGGATCTCGCGCTCGACCGCACGATGATCCCGCTCGGCTCCTGCACGATGAAGCTCAACGCCACGTCGGAAATGCTGCCGGTCACGTGGCCCGAGTTCGCGCAGATTCATCCGTTCGCGCCTGCCGAACAGACAGTCGGCTATCGCACGATGATCGATCAGCTGGAACAGATGTTGGTCGCGTGCACAGGCTACGCGGCGGTGTCCTTGCAGCCGAACGCCGGCTCGCAGGGCGAGTATGCCGGCCTGTTGATCATTCACGCTTATCACGAGTCGCGCGGCGAAGGCCATCGCAATGTATGCCTGATCCCGGCATCGGCGCATGGCACGAATCCGGCGTCGGCGCAAATGGCCGGCATGCAGGTCGTCGTGGTGGCATGCGATGCGAACGGCAACGTCGATATCGACGATCTGAAAGCGAAGGCCGAGAAGCATTCGTCGAATCTCGCGGCGATCATGATCACGTATCCGTCCACGCACGGCGTGTTCGAGCGCAACGTGCGGGAAATCTGCGAGATCGTGCACGCGCACGGTGGTCAGGTGTATGTGGACGGCGCCAACATGAACGCGATGGTCGGCCTGTGCGCGCCTGGCCAGTTCGGCGGCGACGTCTCGCACCTGAACCTGCACAAGACCTTCTGCATTCCGCACGGCGGCGGCGGACCGGGCGTCGGTCCGGTCGCGGTCGGCGCGCATCTGGCGAAGTTCCTGCCAAACCAGACTTCGACCGGCTACACACGTGACGAAGCGGGCATCGGCGCGGTGTCGTCGGCGCCGTATGGCTCGGCTGCCATCCTGCCGATTTCCTGGATGTACATCGCGATGATGGGCGCACAAGGCCTGACGGCCGCCACCGAAAGCGCGATTCTTGCTGCCAACTATGTCGCGAAGCGCCTCGCGCCGCACTATCCGGTGCTGTACAGCGGCCCGGGCGGACTCGTTGCGCACGAGTGCATTCTCGACGTGCGTCCAATCAAGGAGTCGAGCGGCATCTCGGTGGAAGACGTGGCGAAGCGCCTGATCGACTACGGTTTCCACGCGCCGACCATGAGCTTCCCGGTGCCGGGCACGCTGATGGTGGAGCCGACCGAATCCGAATCGAAGGAAGAGCTCGACCGCTTCATCGACGCGATGATCGCGATTCGTGAAGAGATTCGCGCCGTCGAGGAAGGCCGCGCCGATCGCGACGACAACGTGCTGAAACACGCGCCGCACACGGCCGCAGTCGTCACGGCAGACGCGTGGGACCACAAGTACACGCGCGCGTCGGCAGCTTATCCGCTCAAGTCGTTGGTGACGCGCAAGTACTGGTCGCCGGTGGGCCGCGCGGACAACGCGTATGGCGATCGCAACCTGATGTGTTCGTGCGTGCCGATTTCGGAATACGCTGAATAGTACGGCGTAGATCCGGCGGGCCGCCTGAATCGGTCAAGCATTGTCGGGCGGTTTTGCGGAGCGCAGCAGAACGGCTAACATCACACCCCGGACCCAAGCCAATCAAGGAGTATGCATGGCGCCGAAGGTGCGAGAGGTGAACGAAGGCCGTCTCAGGCCACGCGAAAGGCTGGCCGTGCTGTGCGCGCTGACGCTGGCCGCGCCGGCCGCGCATGCGGCGATGAACTTCTGCGCCGCGCCCGCGATGCAGACGAGCGAGCGCACCAATGCGGATCCCGGCGTGCGGGCGCTCGTGAAGATGGTGCAGTCTCACGTGAACGACCAGCCGAAGGCGCTTGCGAAGCTGCACACCGAGGGCACGTTGCCGCACGAGGGCATTCGCGACGAGAGCATCGAGGCCGAGAAGGACTTGAGCCTGATGCGCGACGCGGCGCTCGCCTGGCGGGCCACCGGCGACGAGCGCTACCTGCGTCTGGTGGACCGGTTTCTGTTCGCGTGGACCACCACGTATCAGCCGAGCTTCAACCCGATCGACGAGACCCACTTCGAGTCGCTGATTCTCGCCTACGACCTGACGGCGAGCGCCCTGCCGGTCAAGACGCGCAATGCCGCGAACGCTTTCATCACGAAGCTCGTGACCGGTTACGTCAACGACATCGACAAGCAGCCGCGTCCGCTCACCGGCACGTATCGCAACAACTGGCAGAGTCATCGCGTCAAGCTGGTGGCGATGGGCGCCTTCACCATCGACGACCGCAAGCTCATCAACGCGGCGCAGCGGCTGTTCGTCGAGCATATCGGCGACAACATCGCGCCGGATGGCTCAACGGTGGATTTCGCCGAACGCGACGCGCTTCACTACGTGACCTACGACCTTCAGCCGCTCGTCACGGCCGCGCTGGCTGCGCGGCGCCACAACCGCAACTGGTTGCCAGAACGCGCGCAGTCGGGCGCGACGCTCGCCGGCGCGCTCAACTGGCTCACGCCGTATGCGCTCGGCACGAAGACGCACGAGGAATTCGTGCGTTCGACCGTCCCTTTCGATGCCAAGCGCCGCGAGGCCGGTTTGCCGGGCTTCTCGGGTGCATGGGATCCGAGGAACGCGGCAGAACTCTTTCATCTGGCGGCGCGTCTCGACGGCCGCTATGCGCCGGTGGCGCTGCGGCTCGCGCCGACGCCGCCCGCCTGGCTCGCGGTGTGTCTGCCGCTGCCGGCGCGCTAACTCTCACGCAGGAGCAGTCATGGCAGTCAGCGTATTCGACCTCTTCAAGATCGGCATCGGACCGTCGAGCTCGCACACGGTCGGTCCGATGCGCGCGGCCTTGTTGTTCGCCCAGGGGCTCGACCGCGACGCGCTGCTGGATGCGGTGGCGTCGGTGAAATGCGAGCTGTATGGCTCGCTCGGCGCGACCGGCAAGGGCCATGGCACCGATCGCGGCGTGATGCTCGGCCTGATGGGCGACGCGCCCGATACGGTCGATGCCGGCACGATCTCGGCGCGTCTCGACCAGGTGCGCGCATCGAAGACGCTGGCGCTGCTCGGCCATCACAAGCTGCCCTTCACGATCAGGGAGAACATCGCGTTCTACCGTCAGGCGCTGCCCGAGCATCCGAACGGCATGAAGCTGTACGCCTTCGATGCAGGCGGCGCGTTGCTGCGCGAGGCGACCTATCTGTCGGTGGGCGGCGGTTTCGTGGTGACGGCGGGCGCGGCGAATACGGCGGTGCTGATGGCACACGAGCAATTGCCCTTTCCGTTTCATACCGGCGACGAACTATTGCAGATGTGCGTCGCGTCGGGCCATTCGATTGCCCGGCTGATGTGGGAGAACGAGCGCGTTTGGCGCAGCGAGGACGAGATCCGCACGGGCCTGTTGCGCATCTGGGACGTGATGCAGGATTGCGTCGCGCGGGGCTGCGGCATCGGCAATCCGGAGGCGGAGGGACATCTGCCCGGGCCGTTCCAGGTGAAGCGCCGCGCGCCGCAGCTGTACAAGGCGCTGGCGAGCAAGCCGGAGCTGGCGCTGCGCGATCCGTTGTCGATGATCGACTGGATCAACCTCTACGCGATCGCGGTGAACGAGGAGAACGCGATAGGCGGACGCGTCGTGACCGCGCCGACCAATGGCGCAGCCGGCATCATTCCGGCCGTGCTGCACTACTACGATCGCTTCGTGCCGGGCTCGAACCCGCAGGGCATCATCGACTTCCTGTTGACGGCCGGCGCTATCGGCATCCTGTACAAGATGAACGCGTCGATCTCGGGCGCGGAAGTGGGCTGCCAGGGCGAAGTGGGCGTGGCGTGCTCGATGGCGGCGGGCGGTCTGGCGGCCGTGCTTGGCGGCACGCCCGCGCAAGTGGAGAACGCGGCGGAAATCGGCATGGAGCATAACCTCGGACTCACCTGCGACCCGGTGGGCGGGATGGTGCAGATTCCCTGCATCGAACGCAATGCCATGGGTTCGGTGAAGGCCGTCAACGCAGCGCGCATGGCGATGCGCGGCGACGGTTCGCACTATGTCTCGCTCGATTCGGTCATCAAGACCATGCGCGAAACCGGCGCCGACATGAAGACCAAGTACAAGGAAACGTCGCGCGGCGGGCTTGCGGTGAATATTGTCGAGTGTTGAGGTCCGGCGCAAGCTGGCCGTTCGGCGGATGTCCGAGTCCGCCTCATTTGCTTGGCATGGCGTCATAACTGGCATGCGGAGCAAACAATGCTTGACGTCACTCGTGGCAACATCGAAAACAAACTGTGCATTCTCAGCGTTCGTTATCAAGGCTATGACGCTATCTCGCATGAGATAGATCCGAATCGGCTGGGAGAATTGATTCAAGGCTTCGCGCGCGTCATTTCGCTATGTGCGAGCGTGCTTGCCACAGGTAGACTGCCCTTTCACTTCAATGCACTCGATGTCAATGTCGTCTCGCTCCCGGTAGACGAGCATCATTGTTTCGACATCCTGGCAATGGTGAAAAGCATGGCAACGAGCAAGGAACTGTCGTCTGGTGCGTTTGGCGCTGTGCTTGCCGCCGTGATTCAGTACGTTCTATCCCGACGCGATCAAGGCAATATGAAATACCTGAACGAAGCATTGCAACGGTCGATGCAGAGCAACGAGCTCAACATGACCAGACTGGCCACCACGGTCGACAAGATGATGGCTTCCATCGACAAGCTCACCGACATCCTGCAACCTGCCGCGCGTCAGGCGCTGAGTCCCATCGAGCGATCATGCGAACGCGTTGACCTCCACGTGGAGGGCGCGTGTTTCATGAGCCTGAATCGCACGCACAAGCGGTCTTTTGCACACGCGGGACGCAAGCTCTCGGAGCATCTCGAGACTTATGTCGGCGTGATCTCGCAGTTCGACATGACCACCGGCGCGTGCCGGGTCACGCTTGAAGGAAGTCGCGCGCGGATTCCTGCCATCGTGGTCGATCCTGCGTTCAACCGCCCGAAGAACCGCTACGTCGAGGCCATGGCCTCCAGCCACTCCATCAGCTTCGTCGCGAAAGCGGATCTGGATGACGAGGGCCACCCGCTCAGGCTGTACATCTCGGACACGTCAGCGCAGGAGCGCAGATTAACCGTCGTCTGATCACGCGCCGATCAGGTTGACCACTTTCACGTTGCGCGTATCGGGCACTTCGGCATAGGACAGCACTTTCAACTGCGGCAGGCTGCGGCGCAGGAAGCGCGCAAGCATTGCGCGCAGCGAATGCTGCACCAGCAGCACCGGCGGCAGTCCGAGGTTCTGCTGGCGCATCATCGCGTTCTGTGTCGAGTTCATCAGCGTCTGTGCGAGACCGGGCTCCAGTCCCGGATTCGGGCCGGTGGACAACGCCTGCGACAACACGCGCTCCAGCGTCGGATCGAGGCCCATCACCTGGAGGTCGTCGTTGCCGGGATACCATTGTTGCGAGATCGCGCGGCCCAGCGCGAGACGCACCGCGGCCGTCAGGTCGTGAGGGTCGGAAAGCTTCGGTGCGTGTTCCTGCAGCGCGTCGAGAATGGTGCGCATGTCGCGGATCGGCACGCTTTCGTCGAGCAGGTTCTGCAACACTTTTTGCAGCGTCGTCAGCGAGATCACCTTCGGCACGAGGTCTTCCGTGAGCGACGGCGTGTCCTTGCCGATGCGCTCCAGCAGCGCCTGCACTTCCTGGCGTCCGAGCAATTCGGCCGCGTGCGTCACCACCAGATGATTCAGGTGCGTCGCGACCACCGTGCTCGCGTCCACCACCGTATAGCCGTACACCTGAGCCTGCTCGCGCAGATTGGTGTCGATCCACACCGCTGGCAGGCCGAACGCCGGATCCTGCGTCTGCGCGCCCGGCAGTGCGGCTGAAACCTGGCCGGGGTTGATCGCGAGCCACTGTCCCGGGAACGCCTCGCCCACGCCTACTTCCACGCCCTTCAGCGCAATGCGGTAGCCGTTCGGGCGCAGTTCGAGGTTGTCGCGAATATGAATGACCGGCGGCAGGAAGCCGATTTCCTGCGCGAACTTCTTGCGGATGCCCTTGATGCGCTTGAGCAGTTCGCCATCGGCGTTCTTGTCGACGAGCGGAATCAGACGATAGCCCACTTCCAGCCCGAGCGGATCGATGAGCGCGACATCTTCCCAACTCGCTTCCGCATTCTCGGCCGAGGCGGCCGCCGCGCTTGCCGCGAGCGGCGTGACATCGGTGACGGCGCTTTTCTTCTTTGCTTCGGCGCGCTTGTTCATCGAGCGCGCGGCATAGATCAGGCCGCCGCCGAGCAGCATGAACGCGAAGTGCGGCATGCCGGGGATCAGGCCCATGATGCCGATGATCACGCCTGTAATCATCAGCACGCGGGGGTTCTGGAATAACTGCCCGGTCAGCTGGGTGCCGATGTCTTCCTCGGTCGCCACGCGGGAAACGATCACGCCCGCGGCCGTCGAAATGATGAGCGACGGAATCTGCGCGACGAGGCCGTCGCCGATGGTCAGCAGCGTGTAGTTGGTCGCTGCGTGACCGAAGTCCATGTCGTGCTGGAGCATGCCGACAATCAGTCCGCCAACGATATTGATCACCATGATCAGCAGGCCCGCGATGGCGTCGCCGCGCACGAACTTGCTCGCGCCGTCCATGGAACCGTAGAACTCGGCTTCCTGCGCCACGGCCTGACGGCGTTTCTTCGCGGTCTCCTCGTTGATGAGGCCGGCGTTCAGGTCGGCGTCGATGGCCATCTGCTTGCCGGGCATGGCATCGAGCGTGAAGCGCGCGCCCACTTCGGCGATCCGGCCCGCGCCCTTCGTGATCACCATGAAGTTGATGATCATCAGAATCACGAAGACGACGATACCCACCGCGAAGTTGCCGCCCACCAGGAAGTGACCGAACGACTCGATCACCTGGCCGGCCGCATCCGGGCCGGTGTGGCCTTCCAGCAGCACGATACGCGTCGACGCGACGTTCAGCGACAGGCGCAGCAAGGTGGAGAACAGCAGCACGCTCGGGAACGCCGCGAAGTCGAGCGGTTTCTGCGTGTACATGCTGACGAGCAGCACCATCACCGCCAGCGCGATGTTGAAGGTGAACAGCAGATCCAGCAGAAAGGCCGGCAAGGGCAGAATCATCATGCCCAAGATCATGCAGATCAGGATCGGGCCGGCGAGGGCTCGAAGGTTCTGCGTGCCCAGCGCGTCGGGCCGTTTGGCGAAAAATCCAGCGCGCGCGTTCATGCGGCGGCTCCATTGTCAGGGTTGTCGCCGGTCAGGGCTTCTTCAGCTTCCCGATCGGCGTCGGCGTCGGAAACGCCGCCTTTGTCGAGTTCCTTCGGCACGTCGAGATCGGACGGCTGGTCCGGCTTGATACCGCCGTCTTCCTTGTAGCGCTTCAGCTGGTAGACCCACGCCAGCACTTGCGCCACCGCGCCATACAGCGCGCCCGGAATCTCGCGATTGATCTCGACGTTGTGATACAGCGCGCGCGCCAGCGGCGGCGCTTCGAGCAGCGGCACGTTGTGCTCGCGGCCCAGTTCGCGGATGCGCTCGGCCACGAGATTCACGCCCTTTGCGACGACCTTCGGCGCGCGCATCTCGCCGTCCGTGTACTTCAACGCGACCGCGAAGTGCGTCGGGTTGGTCACGATCACGTCGGCGGTGGGAATCGCCTGCATCATCCGGCGACGCGCGGCCGCACGCTGCTGCTGACGAATCTTGCCCTTGATGTGCGGGTCGCCTTCGTTTTCCTTGTGCTCGCGCTTCACTTCTTCCTTGCTCATGCGCAGCTTCTTGGCGTGCGAGTAGAGCTGATACGGAACGTCCACGGCCGCGACCAGAAACAATCCGCCGATCGCCATGCCGCAGCACACGAAGATGAGGTGCATGGCATCGGCGAGTGCGAGGCTGAGCGGCTTGGTCAGCAGGTCGAGCACTTCGGTCCGGCGGCTCCAGATTGCGGAACCCGCCATGCCGCCGACCACGACCGTCTTCAGGATCGCCATGCCGAGCTGAACCGGGCCCTGCGAGGAAAAGATCTTGCCGAGCCCGCTCACCGGATTGAGGCGGCCAAAATTGGGCGCGAGCGGCTTGGTGGTGAGCAGCCAGCCGCCGAGCGCCATCGGCGCGGCCAGCGCGGCGAAGCAGGTGAGCAACAGGACCGGCATCACGGCCAGCAAGCCTTCCTTTCCGGCGTTCGCCGCCCCGATCATCATCTGATGCGTGTCGAGTACGGTGGTGTGATCGAACGTGAAAGCGCCTCGCAATACCGACTGCAAATGCCCGCTGATCGGGCCGGACAAGCCCCAGACCCCGAAAAAGCCCGCCGCCAGCAGCGCAAAGGAAGCGAGTTCCCGCGAACGCGCAACCTGGCCTTCCTCCCGCGCCTTTTCCAGGCGCTTGGGAGTGGCTGATTCGGTTTTTTCGAGATCGCTTTCTTCTGCCACCGGGCCTTGCTCCGTTCTGTGTCCAATTCGCGCGAGCGGCACGAAGCCGCTTTTCGATGAAAGGGATTATTGCGGAAGGCGTCGAGCGGCCATCGGAGGATAAGGCCGGAGAAAAGGGGGTTATTCGCTAGATGAAAGCGCGGAAACGAAAGCGGCGCGTGTCCCGCATGAGACACGCGCCGTTCTGAAGGAAGCCGCAGCCTGAATCAGGCGCCCGGCACGCGGCCGTCCGGTCCGTAGAAACCGGCACGCGACGGCGCGACCTGCATCGCGGCAAGCGCCTTGCGGTTGTATTCCATGCGGGTGCGGATCAGCACGCCGTTGTTGTTGTTGCCCTGTTTCGCGCGACGGGCGGCGGCGGTAAGCAGCGCCCATTGCTCGGCAATGGCCGGATCGCCAGCGGCGGCGGCTTCCATGCCGATGAAACCGGCCTGAAAGCCCAGCGCATTCAGATGCTCGTCGCGCGTTTTTTCGAGACTGGAGATGCGTTCAGTGAGCGCGGTCTTGTTCTCGATGATGCCGGGTAGCGCCGGAAGCGGCTGCGCGGCGATCAGCGCTTTTTCCTCATCGGCGAGGAGGGATTCGAAGGCCTGAACAGCAGCGACTTCTTCAGTGATGGTGGCAAGCAGGGCGTCTCTCATTGCGGCTCGCTGGATACGTCGAAAAGCGGTTTTGGAAAGCCGCCCGGTCCGCGAACGCCGCCGCCATGACGTGCCTGTTTATCTATAACAGGCGTGTCGAGGTCACTGCGTTCAGCCGCCGGTCGGCGGGGTTCTCGTTTGCAGCAGATCGCGAGCCGTGCTCAGAATGCCGTCGGCGATCTTGGACGGATCCATCGTCAGGCTGCCGTCGCGGATCGCGGCCTTGATCGACTCGACTTTCGCCGTGTCGATGTCCGAGCCGTTCGATGCGCGCAGGTCCGTCGACAAGGACGACAAGCTCACTTTCGAATTCGTTGCCGGGTTTGCGCCCGCTTGTTGCACGGTGCTCGCGGCACCTTTGGCGTCGTTTTGCGACGCGCGCTGCAGGTTGTCTTGAAGGCCTGCCAGAGTGGTGTTGCTATTCGATTCGATTTTCACGATGTCCATTCCCGAACGTGTTGAGTCCTTTATCGGTCAGGGTGCCCGCAAACTTGACCCTGCCTCAGGAGCGCCAACTGGCGTTCGCCGTGCTCATCGCCCGGAAACCCTTATCCAGCGGTCATCGAGACGAATTGCAACAAAATGAAACATACGTGGGGGACCGAACACATCGCCTGAAGCACCCTCTTCAGAGGGATACTTCCACCGTCTGACTGTCCTTCACGATGCCGGTAATGATCTGGCCACCGGCAGTTTTTACACGTACTTGCTGGCCGGGCGCGGCGTTGTTCATCGCGGTGCCATCGGCGGAAATAGAGAAGCCGGTGCCGCCCGTGACCACATGGACGGTCTGTCCGATCGACACCGAACTCGCGGCGCGCAGCATGTCGGTGCGCAGCGGCAAACCTGCCGGCACGCGTGCCAACGCAACAGCACCGACAGCCTGCGCCGGATCGGTGACGATGGCCTGCGGCATCGCGGTAAGGTCGCCGTCGCGGGCGATCAGATCGGCATTGGTCAGCACTTCGCCGGGCGCAATCGCGCGCGCGGCCAGATAGTAAGTGGCGTTGATCGACACGCGAGCCTGGACGTACAGCGTCCACGGCCGCTCGCCGACGCAGCGCACGCCGACCGTCATGCGGCCCCAGAGGCGCGCGCCGGTCGGCATGAACGGATCGAGCGACGAGCACGCAGCGAGGCCGCGCGGAAACACCGGCGTGACTGTGATATCGACCTTGCCGGGCAGGCCAGCCGCTTGTTGCTGCAAGAAGTTCAGCGCGGCCACGCGAATCGACTCGCCGTCCTGCATCGTGGCGGGTGCGCCGGGCGCGGGCGGAAGGGTCGCCGCTGCCGGTGCGGCTGCGGCGGCAGGCTTGAAGCTGACGCGCTGCATCGGCGAAGCGGCTGCGCTCGTGACGGGCGTCGCCACGCCGGCCGCAAGCGGGCGCGCATTGACTGCGCGGGCAGCGGCGCCATCGTCGCGCGTGACGACTACCGGCATCACGTCACGCGAGGCGGACACAGCGGGCGCCTTGACGAGCGCAGGAGCCGCAGCGCGCGTCATAACAGGGGCGGCGGCGACAGCTGGCTTCGCTTCGCCCGGACCGGGAATCACGATCATGCCGGCGTCGTTCATGGAATCGTCGGCGGCGTCGGCGTGGGCTTCCAGTTCGAGTGCCGCGTTGCGCATCGCGGCATCCGCGGCCCGCGTCGCTGCGCGATAACCGCTGGCGCTCACAGGCGCGGGCGCGGCGGACACAACGGACGGCGCGGGCGTCGACACCCGCGCGGCAGGCGCCAGGTTCTTTGCCATGTCGGCGGCCGCGGCGGGATTGGTTTCGGCATTGCCGGGAATGACGATCATGCCGTCGCCTTGCTGCGCGGACGCGCCCGCCGCGACGGCCATCAGGAGCGAGACGCCTGCCAGCCCGCACAGCGTGCGGCGCGCGAACGTCGCTGCGGCGCGAGCCGTAGGGTTCGATGCACGCTTGGCGGACCTGCTCATCACTTCTCTCCCTGACGTCGCGTATCAGAACGCGACATTGCCTGAATCGATCGGGCCGCGCACTGCACGGCAACTGCCTTGACCGGACGGAACGCACAGCACCCGCCATCGGCCACGAAACGCATTCTAGATATCGGCGGGCGCGAGCAAGCGCCGAATAGAGGCCGCGTTTCCCGGTTATTCGTCGGATTAGTTCTTGTGCGCCGCTCCTAAGATGCGTGTCATGCAAAAAGGCCTCGGCGCTGCCGACAGGAGAAACCGGAATGCTAGACAGACTCGACAAGGAATTCGCCTTTGGCCGTGAAGCGCTCGACGTGCGCGCGTATCGGCAGGAATTGCTGTCGTCGAACATTGCCAACGCCGATACCCCCGGCTACAAGGCGCGCGACGTCGAATTCTCGAGCGCGCTCGCGGGCGCGCTGAAGCAGAACGGCACGGCGTCGAACACTTCGACGCTGAAGATGGCGCAGCCCGTCAGCCTGAGCACGAGCGCGTCGCTGGCCGTGACTTCGCAAGGCCACATGAGCGGCACGTCGACGCTCGCTGCATCCGGCGGCTCGACGGACGACTACGGCAAGCTTGCCTACCGCGTGCCGAACCAGCCTTCGCTCGACGGCAACACAGTGGACCTCGACGCCGAGCGCGTGCAGTTCGCGGACAACGCGCTGCACTTCGAAGCCGGCATGACGGTGCTCTCGTCGCAGATCAAGTCGATGCTGTCGGCGATCACGTCGAACAGCTGAGCACGACAGGAGAAAGACCATGCCCTCTTTGATGAACATCTTCAACGTCGCCGGCTCGGCGATGTCCGCCCAGGCGCAGCGCCTCAACGTCACCGCGTCGAACCTCGCCAACGCGGACAGCACGACCGGCCCGGACGGCCAGCCGTACAAGGCCAAGCAGGTCGTGTTCGCGGTCGATCCGCTCGGCGGCGCGCGCACCGCGTCGGGCCAGCAGGTCGGCGGCGTGCAGGTGACCGGCGTGATCGACGATCCGAGTCCGATGAAGACCAGCTACGACCCGAGCAACCCCGCGGCCAACGCGGACGGCTATGTGACGCTGCCCAACGTCGATCCCGTGCAGGAAATGGTCAACATGATTTCCGCGTCGCGTTCCTACCAGGCGAACGTCGAAACGCTCAACACCGCCAAACAATTGATGCTCAAGACCCTGACCATCGGAACCTGATACAGACATCCAAGGAACGCAACGTGACTACCAGCACAACCATCGGCAGCAACGGCACCACGGTGTCGCAGACGCTGCTCGACACCATGAACGGCGCGTCGTCGAGTTCGTCGACGTCGTCGACCTCGGCAACCGGCGCGCAGTCGGCGTCGGACCTGCAGAACACCTTCCTCACGCTCCTCGTGACGCAGCTGAAGAACCAGGACCCGACCAACCCCGCCGACAGCTCGCAGATGACTTCGCAGCTCGCGCAGATCAATACGGTGACGGGCATCGGCCAGTTGAATACGTCGCTGTCTTCGCTTGCCGCGCAGCTGTCGGCCGGCCAGCAGACGCAGGCCGCGCTGCTGATCGGTTCCAACGTGCTGTCCAGCGGCAACGACGTCACGGTGTCGAGCGGCGCGTCGTCGGGCTTCGGCGTGCAGCTGGCGAACGATGTGAGCGACCTGCAGATCGTCGTGAAGAACGCGTCGGGCCAGATCGTCAACACGCTCGACCTCGGTGCGCAGGGCGCGGGCGTCGTGCCGGTGACGGGCTGGACGCCAGTGGATTCGAAGGGCGCCACGCTCGCCGACGGCAGCTATACGATCACCGCGCAAGGCACGATCAACGGCCAGCAGGCCACCGCTACGACGCTGTCGGCCGCGCAGGTCCAGAGCGTCGTGCAGATGTCCGGCGGCGCGCCGGGTCTCAAGCTCTCGAACGGTTCCACCGTGGCGCTCTCGAGCGTCGCCTCGATTCTTTAAATTCAATTTTTAGGACGAGCGCGGACTCGTCACGGAGAAACACATGAGCTATCAACAGGCATTGAGCGGTCTGGGCGCCGCATCGAGCGACCTCGACGTCATCGGCAACAACATCGCCAACTCGAACACGGTCGGCTTCAAGCAAGGCTCGGCGCAGTTCGCCGACATGTACGCCAACTCGATGGCCACGGCCGTCAGCAACCAGATCGGTATCGGCACGCGTCTGTCGGAAGTGCAGCAGCAGTTTTCACAAGGCACGATCACGACCACGAACCAGGCGCTCGACGTCGCGATCAACGGCAACGGCTTCTATCAGTTGTCGAACAACGGTTCGGTGGTGTATTCGCGCAACGGCGTGTTCCACCTCGACGACAGCGGCAAGATCGTCAACTCCTCGGGCCTGCAACTGATGGGCTATGCGGCGGATTCGTCCGGCGTGGTCAACAGCGCGAGCACGGTGCCCCTCTCGGTGCCGACGGCCAACATCCAGCCGAACGTCACGAAGACCATCACCGCCGCGTTCAACCTGAACTCGCAGGACACGAACCAGACGCTGAATTTCGACCCGACCAACGGCAACACCTACAACGAATCGACCTCGGTCGACGTGTACGACACGCTGGGCGGCACGCAGAAAGTGTCCGTCTACTTCACGAAGACCGAGACGGGCTCGTGGGAAGCGTATGCGGGCTATGGCGACCCGGTGTCGAAATCGACTGATCTCGGCGCGGTTTCGTTCGACACCACCGGCACGCTGACCGGCACGGCGGCGAACACGGCGGGCGGCGTGACCTCGGCGAACAAAGGGCAGTTCACGTTCACGATCCCGAACGGCGCTGATCCGACCGGCAACACCACGCAGACGCTGACGCTCGACCTGACCGGCACGACTCAATACGGCGCCAAGAGCGGCATCACGAACCTGCATCAGGACGGCAATCCGACGGGTGAGCTGACCGGCTTCACGGTCGGCACGGACGGCATGCTCACGGGCAACTATTCGAATGGCTCGACGAAGGCGCTCGGCCAGATCGCGATCGCCAACTTCAACAACCAGAACGGCCTGCAGAACCTGGGCGGCAACGTGTACGCGCAGACTGCGGCGTCGGGCGCGGCGCAGGTCGCGGTGCCGGGCTCGACCAACCACGGCACGCTGCAGGGCGGCGCGGTGGAGAACTCCAACGTCGACCTGACGAGCGAGCTCGTCAACCTGATCACCGCGCAGCGCAACTATCAGGCGAACGCGCAGACGATCAAGACGCAGCAGACCGTCGATCAGACGCTGATCAACCTGTAAGCAGCGCACGCATAGGCTCGAAGGAAGCGATTCATGGACCGTCTGATCTACACCGCGATGACCGGCGCCAGCCAGGCGCTCGAACAACAGGCCGTCGTGGCGAACAACCTCGCGAACACGTCGACCACGGGTTTCAAGGCGCAGCTCGCGGCGTTCCGCCAGGTGCCGATGTCGTTCGAAAACCAGTCCGCCGACGGCTCGACGCGCACTTTCGTGCTCTCGTCGACGCCCACCGCGGACTACTCGTCGGGGCCGGTCCAGCAGACCGGCAATCCGCTCGACGTCGCGGTTCAGGGCCCGGGCTGGCTGTCCGTGCAGGCGGCGGACGGCAGCGAGGCCTACACGCGCGCGGGCAACCTGCACGTGGATCAGAACGGCCAGCTCGTCAACGCGAGCAACCTGCCGGTGATCGGCAACAGCGGTCCGCTGTCGATCCCGCCGGGCGCCGAAGTGACGATCGGTCATGACGGCACGATCTCGGCGCTGATTCCGGGCGACCCGCCGACGGCGATCGCGGTCGTCGATCAGCTGAAGCTCGTCAATCCCGATCCGGCGACGCTCACGCGCGGCGACGACGGGCTCTTCCGCACCGCGACCGGCGATCCCGCCGACGCGGACCCGAATGTCGTCGTGGCCGGCGGCGCGCTCGAGGGCAGCAACGTGAACCCGGTCGCCGCGATGGTCTCGATGATCACCAACGCCCGGCAATTCCAGATGCAGACGAAGCTGATGGAATCGGCCGACCAGAACGAACAGTCGGCCAACAAGCTGCTCAACTTCAGCTAAGCGGCGCACGCCAGCACTTCAGGACACGAAAGAACATGAATCGCTCTCTCTACATCGCCGCGACCGGCATGAATGCGCAGCAAGCGCAGATGGACACCATCTCGAACAACCTCGCCAACGTGAGCACGAACGGCTTCAAGGGTTCGCGCGCGGTGTTCGAGGACCTGCTTTATCAGACGACGCGCCAGCCGGGCGCGAATTCGACGCAGCAGACCGAGCTGGCCTCGGGCGTGCAGCTCGGCACTGGCGTGCAGCAGGTCGCAACGGAACGGCTGTACACGCAGGGCAACCTGCAGCAGACCGGCAACTCGAAGGACGTCGCGATCAACGGCCAGGGCTTTTTCCAGGTGACGATGCCCGACGGCACGACCGCCTACACCCGCGACGGCTCGTTCCAGACCAACGCGCAGGGCCAGTTGGTTACGTCGAGCGGCTATCAGGTGAATCCGGCGATCACGATTCCGCAGAACGCGACGTCGATCACGATCGGTTCGGACGGCACGGTGTCCATCACGCAGTCGGGCACGTCGGCCAGCACGACGGTCGGCGCGATCCAGCTCGCGACGTTCATCAATCCGGCCGGCCTCGAAGCGCGTGGCGAAAACCTGTTCTCCGAGACCGGCAGCTCGGGCGCGCCGAACGTGTCGCAACCGGGCCTGAACGGCGCGGGCTCGTTGCAGCAAGGCTATGTGGAAGCGTCGAACGTGAACGTCGTGCAGGAACTGGTGAACATGATCCAGACCCAGCGCGCATACGAAATCAACAGCAAGGCCGTGACGACGTCCGACCAGATGTTGCAGACGCTCTCGCAAATGCAGGTTTAACCCCTTTATTCGACGGATGAAAATCGGAAAGATGACGTCACACTGACGCATCTTTCGCTTCATACGAGTTATCACGATGTCGTCACTTCACCTCATCGCGCGCGCTTCGCTTCATGCATCGCGCCTCGCCACGGTTGCTGTGCTCGGCGCGACGCTCGCCGCGTGCGGCCTCGTGCCGAAAGAGCCGATCATCCAGCAGCCGATGACCGCGCGTCCGCCGCAGCCGCCCACCGGCACGCGCTCGCCCGGCGCGATCTACAACGCCGGCTACGCGGGCCGCCCGCTGTTCGAAGACCAGCGGCCGCGCAACATGGGCGACATCCTGACCATCGTGATCTCGGAAAACGTCAACGCGACGAAGTCCTCGGCAGCGAACACCAACCGCGGCAGCAATGCGTCGTTCGCCGTGCCGACCACGCCGGGCATCTTCGGCGGCCTGTTCAACAACACGACGCTCTCGGCCACCGGCGCCAACAAGTTCACCGCGGCTGGCGGCGCCAGCGCAGCCAACACGTTCAGCGGCACGCTGACCGTGACCGTCACGGAAGTCCTGCCCAACGGCAACCTGATGGTGAGCGGCGAGAAGCAGATGCTCATCAACCAGGGCAATGAATTCGTACGCTTCTCGGGCGTCGTCAACCCGACGACCATCTCGGGCAGCAACACCGTCTACTCCACGCAAGTCGCCGACGCGAAGATCGAATACTCGGCGAAGGGTTACATCGACGAAGCGGAGAACATGGGCTGGCTCCAACGCTTCTTCCTCAACGTCGCGCCGTTCTGATCATGAATCCGCTTCTTCGTTTTATCTCGTTCTCGCTCGCCGCAGCCGTCGTCGCGCTCGGCACCGTGCCGTATGCGCATGCCGAGCGCCTCAAGGACCTCGTCTCGTTCCAGGGCGTGCGTGACAATCCGCTGATCGGCTATGGTCTCGTCGTCGGCCTCGACGGCACCGGCGACCAGACCATGCAGACGCCGTTCACGACGCAGTCGCTCACCAACATGCTCGGCAACCTGGGCATCACGGTGAATTCAGCGACTACACAGAACATGCAGCTGAAGAACGTCGCCGCCGTGATGGTCACCGCGACGCTGCCGCCGTTCGCGCGCCCCGGCGAAGCGATCGACGTCACCGTGTCTTCGCTCGGCAACGCCAAGAGCCTGCGGGGCGGCACCTTGCTGATGTCGCCGCTGAAAGGCGCCGACGGTCAGGTGTACGCGATGGCGCAGGGCAACCTCGTCGTCGGCGGCGCGGGCGCCAGTGCAAACGGCAGCAAGGTCCAGGTGAACCAGCTGGCGGTGGGCCGCATCTCGGCGGGGGCAATTGTCGAGCGCGCGGTGCCGTCGGCGTTGCAGCAGCAGGGCGGCGTCATGCAGATGGAACTGCGCGACATGGACTTCGACACGACGCAGCGCATCGTGGCGGCGGTCAACAACCTGTTCGGCCCGGGCACGGCGCTCGCGCTCGACGGCCGCACCATCCAGTTGCGCGCGCCGCAGGACCCGAGCCAGCAAGTATCCTTCATGGCGCAGTTGCAGAATATCGACGTGCATCCGGCGCAGGCCGCCGCGAAGGTGATCCTGAACGCGCGCACCGGGTCCATCGTGATGAACCAGATGGTCACGCTGCAGAACTGCGCCGTGGCACACGGCAATCTGTCGGTCGTGATCAACACCAAGACGGCGGTGAGCCAGCCGAACGCTTTCTCGAACGGCCAGACCGTGGCAGCGAAGGAGTCGTCGATCCAGCTCAAGCAGGACAGCGGCGCACTCAAGATGTTGAACGCGGGCGCGAATCTCGCCGAAGTCGTCAAGGCGCTCAACGCGCTCGGCGCAACGCCGGCCGATCTCATCTCGATCCTTCAGTCGATGAAGGCTGCCGGCGCCTTGCGCGCCGACCTCGAAATCATCTGATAACGTATAAGAACCCATGAACGCGAACACCAACGGAATCGCCAGCGCCGCGCTGGCATCGACCGATACGAGCGGCGGACTCTCGAATCTCTCGAACCGTTTCGCGCTCGATACGCAAGGCTTCGACGCATTGCGCGCGCAGGCCGGCGCGAACCCGCAGCAGGGACTCAAGGAAGCGGCGAAGCAGTTTGACGCCGTCTTCACGCAGATGATGCTGAAAAGCATGCGCGACGCAACGCCTTCCGACAGCCCGTTCGAATCGAACGATTCAAAGTCGTTCACGTCGATGCTCGATCAGCAGCTGTCGCAGCAGATGTCGTCGAAAGGCATTGGCGTGGCGGACATGATGCTCAAGCAGCTCATGCGCAATTCCGGCGCGCAGACCGGCGCCAACGCCGCGGGCGGCGCGGCAAGCTCCATGAACGCGATGCAGGCGCTCGGCGGCATGTCGGGCAGCGGCGGCGATCTCGATGCCAACGCGGGCAATCTCGCCGCCATGAACGCCATGGCGAAAGCCTATTCGGCGGCGCAGGTCAACAAGAACAGCGCGCTCGCCGGCCGCGGCTACTCGGCGGCGGATTCGCTCGAGCCGCCCGCGCGCGGCAACGGTTCGGACAAGGTCAATGCGTTCGTCGACCGCCTGGCTGCGCCGGCGCAGGCCGCGAGCGCGGCGACGGGCATTCCGGCGCGCTTCATTATCGGCCAGGCGGCGCTGGAATCCGGCTGGGGCAAGCGTGAGATCAAGGCCGCCGATGGCTCGACGAGCCACAACATCTTCGGCATCAAGGCGACCAAGGACTGGACCGGCAAGACGGTCAATGCCGTCACGACCGAATACGTGAACGGCCGGCCGCAAAAGGTGGTGGAGAAGTTCCGAGCCTACGATTCGTACGAGCACGCGCTGACTGATTACGCCAGCGTCATCAGCAACAACCCGCGCTATGCGCCGGTAATCCAGGCTTCGCGCGATGTGGCCGGCTTCGCGCACGGCATGCAGAAGGCGGGTTACGCGACCGATCCGCATTACGCGAAGAAGCTCATCTCGATCATGCAGCAGATCGTCTGACATAGCAGGGCGCAGCGTCCTGTCCAATCACCCGATGGTTGCGGCCGCCTTCTTGCTCTGAAGGCGGCATTTGCCGTTTACGGCCCCATCCAGCGCAATTGTTCGGACGTGGACCGACAGCAAACGTTTTACGTTCGAAGGGACGGCGCACCACATACTTTTTGCGCCGGCAAACCCTAAACTTTTAAAACCGCAAGCCGCTAACATGAATAATCGAAGTTCCGGACCAATAGGGGCCTGGAGCGACGCGCGGCGTTCGGGGATAAGGGCGATGCGCGAGCACAGAGAATACGGCTAGCACCATGAACACCAATCAAAAACATGACGTTGCCGACGATGATGTTGCACCGATCGTTGATTTCGGGCGACGCAATCCGCTGGAAATCGGCGTTGCGCTGCGCAATCTCGGCAATCGCGGCGACTTCCTCACCGCGCAATACGGCGACGGCCAGATTGTCACCCGCCTGCTCGACGTCGATGTGACGGCGCATCGTTTCACCTTCGACTGGGGCGGCGTCGCGGAACAGAACCACGGCGTGCTGGCGGCCCAGAAGCTCATTTTCCATGCGGCGCCTGAAGGCGTGCGCGTCGAGTTCACCACGGCGCGGCCGCGCGAAACCGTGTTCGAAGGCCGGCCCGCGTTCGAAGTCGAGTTCCCGACGGTGCTCTACTACATGCAGCGGCGCGAGTATTTCCGCGTCGAAGCGCCGGTGCTCGATCCTTACATCTGCACAGGCGTGCTCCCGGACGGCGAGCGCTTCCGCTTCGAGGTGCACGACCTGTCGCTGGGCGGCGTCGCGCTGCGCACGACGGACGAGCGTCTCGCGGGCCTGGAGATGGGCGTCGTGCTGGAGGACGCCGAGTTGCATTTCAGCGCGAACGGCAAGGTCACACTGGACATGATGCTGGTGTCCCATCGCGAATCGACGACGCCCAAAGGTGACCGCCGCTATACGATCGGCTTCAAGTTCACGTCAATGCCCGGTTCAGCGGAAAACACGCTGCAACGGCTGATCACTCAGCTCGAGATGAAGCGTCGCTCACTGGCGAAGTAACGCGTTCGCCGAGTAACTGGCTGAGTGGATCAGCCCCATGCCCCTGTGCGGGGCGGCAGGCAACTGCCGTCTTGCACAGGGGCATCGTCGTTCATGGGGCAATTGAGCGAGCGTGCACCGAATCAGCAGAATTGACCGGAAAATCCCGCGCTCTTCGCCCAATGGCGATTGACATCGCCCGTCGATAATCTCCCATCGCGACAAGCGTCCAGCGTTTGCATCGACTCGTGATCGCTGCAATCGCTCCGATCTCCCGATGCGAGCCACGCGTGAAGCTCAATTTCCCCGGCGTCCGGCCGATATACAAGGCAATCATGCGGCAGCGCTCGATTCCACGCCGCCTCAACAGGATCACGCATGTCCAACAATATCTTCAGCATTGGTCTTTCCGGACTGAACGCGGCCCAGTGGGGCCTGACGACGACCGGACAGAACATCAGCAATGCCGCGACGCCCGGCTATACGCTCGAAAAAGTCCAGTATCAGGAAGCAGCCGGCCAATACACCGGCTCCGGCTATCTCGGCAATGGTGTGCAGGCGACCACCGTCACGCGTCAATACAGCCAGTACCTGACGACCCAGGTCAACAACACGCAAGCGTCGAGCAGCGCGGCGAGCACGTACTACTCGCTGATCTCGCAGCTCAACAACCTCGTGGGCGATCCGACCAAGGGCATCGCGACGGGCGTCACCAATTACTTCTCCGGCCTGCAGTCCGTCGCGAACTCGGCAAGCAGCACCGCCGTGCGCCAGTCGCTGATGAGCAGCGCGCAGACGCTCGCTGACCAGATCAATTCGGCCGGCGAGCAATACGACCAGCTGCGCCAGAGCGTCAACACGCAGTTGACGAGCGCGGTCTCGCAGATCAACAGCTACTCGCAGCAGATCGCCGATCTCAACAAGCAGATCGACGTCGCCACGGCCGGCGGCCAGCAACCGAACCAGTTGCTCGACCAGCGCGATCAGCTCGTCACGAACCTCAGTTCGATGATCGGCGTGCAGGTCGTGTCGCAGGGCAACAGCTACAACGTGTTCATCGGCAACGGGCAGCCGCTCGTCGTCGGCAATACGCAATACGGCTTGCAGACGGTGAATTCTCCGTCGGATCCGAGCGAACTGACCGTGGCGTTCCAAAGCCGCGACGGCTCGCTGCAGACGCCCGCGAATACCCAGTACATCGACAACTCAGCGCTCACGGGCGGCGTGGTCGGCGGTCTCATCTCGTTCCGCTCGCAGACGCTCGACCCGGCCGAAGCGCAGCTCGGCGCCATCGCCACGAGCTTCAGCAGTCAGTTGAACAGCCAGAACAAGCTCGGCCTCGATCTCAACGGCGTCCAGGGCACGGACCTGTTCGCGGCCGGCAGCCCGAACATCGTGACCAATGCGCGCAACCAGGGCACGGGTACCGTGAGCGCATCGATCGTCGACGGCACGCAGCCGCCGACCAACGATTTCGCCGTCACCTACAACGGCACGACGTTCAACGTGACCGATCCGGCCACCGGCAACTCGCTCGGCACGATCGATCCCGGCACCGACAAGACCATCAACGGCCTGAAGATCACCGTGCCGGCCGCCGCCGATGTGAAGCAGGGCGACTCGTTCACGATCCAGCCGACGCGCGCCGCACTCGACGCGTTCAAGCTCACGACGACCAACGGCGCCGCAGTGGCCGCGGCGTCGCCGGCAGTGACCTCGGCGGGCAGCTCGAACACCGGCACGGCGACGATTTCGTCGGCGACGGTCACGACCGGCTACTCGATGCCGTCGGACATCAAGCTCACGTACAGCGCGTCGGCGGGCGGCTTCACGTCGAGCGTCGATGTGACGGTCGGCGGCACCAGCTACACGGCGGGCACGACCATTCCGTACAACACGTCGAACGGCATGACGGTCACGGCGAACGGCATTTCCGCCACCATCAGCGGCACGCCGAAAGACAACGACGCGTTCACCATCGCGCAGAACAAGGGCGGCACGAGCGACGGCAGCAACGCGCTCGCGATGTCCAACCTGGTCTCGACCAAGTCGTTCAACGGCGGCACCGACACGCTCACGAGCTCGTACGCGAATTACGTGAACACGATCGGCAACCAGACCAACCAGCTCAAGGCGACCAGCACGGCGCAGACCGCGCTGCTCTCGCAAGCCACGACGGCGCAGCAATCGGTGCAGGGCGTGAACCTGAACGAAGAAGCGGCCAACCTGATTCAGTATCAGCAGCTCTATCAAGCGAACAGCAAGGTGATCCAGACCGCCGCAACGCTGTTCCAGTCGCTGCTCGGCATGTTCAACTGAGGCACAACGCGATGCGCATTTCCAGCTCCCAGTACTTCAACATGAACGTCGCTTCGATGAGCGACCAGCAAAGCACGCTCGCGTCGATGTATCAGCAGATCTCGTCGGGCAAGCGCATTCTCACCGCGTCCGACGATCCGCTCGGCGCCGCGCAGGCCGTGCAGCTGACGCTGAAGAGCGGCGCGCTCGCGCAATACAGCACGAACCAGACGACCGCGTTGTCCTCGCTGCAACAGGAAGACTCCACGCTCGGCACCGTGAGCACGGTGCTGCAAAGCATTCAGACGAAGATCGTGCAGGCCGGCGACGGCTCGCTCACCGATGCGGACCGCACCTCGGTCGCGACCGCGATCCAGGGTTTGCGCGACCAGCTCTTCGGCCTCGCGAACACCACGGACAGCAACGGCAACTACATCTTCTCCGGCTTGAAGGGCAGCACGGCGCCGTTCACCAACGATTCGTCGGGCGTCGGCACGACCTATTCGGGCGACTTCGGCCAGCGTTCGGTGCAGATCAGCGAAGGCCGTTCGATTTCGGTGGGCGACACGGGCGTATCGATTTTCCAGAGCGTCTCGCCGACGGAAAGCGATCCCGTCTCGAGCGCCGGCAGCCAGAACACCGGCACCGGCACGGTCAGCGCGGTGAGCGTCACTGACGCCAGCAACGCCGGCAACGCGAGCCAGTACAAGATCACGTTCGCGGTGTCGGCAACGGACGGCACGACGAGCTATTCGGTCGAATCCACGCCGCCCGACACCACGCTGCCGACCAACGTGGCTTATACCGGCAAGACGGACATCAAGCTGGGCGGCCAGAGCGTGACGATCGACGGCACGCCGGGCAACGGCGACACGTTCACCGTGCAGCCGGCGGCCACCGACAACAACGATATCTTCGCGACGCTCGACAACATCGTGGCGGCGCTCAAGCAGCCGACCGGTACGCCGGGCGCGCAGGCCGCGTTGACGAATGCATTGAGTACGGCCGGGACCAAGGTCAACAACACGTTCAATAACGTGCTGGCGGCGCAGACGGTGGTGGGTGGGCGTGAACAGGAAGTGCAGTCGACGCAGACGTCGATGCAGACCAGCCAGACGCAGACGGCGAGCGACATGGCCAATCTCACGAGCATCGACCTGGTGTCGGCGATCAGCCAGTACGAGCTGACGCAGACCTCGCTGCAAGCAGCCCAGATGGCGTTCTCGCAGATCCAGAAGATGTCGCTGTTCGATTACATCGGGAGCTGATTGGGGCGGCTCTTGCCGGGCCTTGATCGTGAGGAGCATCGCGGAGACGCGATGCTCCTTTTTTATGGGCGCGCAACAGTCGAACGTGCTTTCGCTCGCCCGCCGGTCCGGGCGGATGGGCCCGGGGCTCGCTGCTAGACAGGAATCTTTGTGTTGGTGCTGGAGACTTCGCCCTGCAGCACGATGACGTTATTGCCCTCGATGTTGCTCTGCGTGACGGCGTTGGTGGTCTTCGCCGCGCCTCCCGAAACCAGCGAGTAGCGAAGTTGGCTTCGATCGATCTTCTGCATGGTGACTGACTGACGTTGGTGCATGACTGCTTCCTTGTAAGAATTGGACGATGGAAATTTCGTCAGGCGGCAGACTACAGCGATCCCACGTCGAAGGCGTTACGGAAATTCCGAGATATCGTTGCCGGACGGCATGAGCCGGAACATTTCAATGCGCGTCAGTGCATCGCGCCGGCGATACGCCCGATTTGCCCGAGCCCTACGTCGAAGATGCGCTGGAAGAACGGCATCAGGTTCGGCACCATGAGTTGCAGCAGCAACAAGCCGACGAGCATGGTCACCGGAAAGCCGACCTGGAAGATGCCGATCTGCGGCGCGGCCCGGTTCAGAATGCCGAGCGCCAGGTTGGCGGTGAGCAGCGCGGCGACGATCGGCAGCGCAAGCAGCAAGCCCGTCGAAAAAACGCTGGCGCCATAACCCACCAACACGCGCCAGCCTTGGGCATGCGCGGCTGACGCCACGACGTTCACATCCACCGGCACGCTTTGAAATGTAGAGACCAGCGCGCTGATCAGTTGCAGATGGCCGTCGAACACGAGGAAGGCGAGCATCGCCAGCGTGTTGAGATAGCGCGACACAACCACGGCATTGCCGCCGGCGCGCGGATCGTAGAGCATCGCGAAGCCGAGCCCCATCTGCTGGCCGATGAACTCGCCGGCGGCATCCACGGCCGCGAACGCAACCTGCATCGTCATGCCGATGGCCGCGCCAATCAGAAACTGGTTGACGATGATCCAGATGCCCGCCGATGAAAACACCGTCACCTGCGGCATGGCGCCGAGCGTCGGCGCGACGATCAGCGCGACGAACGCGGCGAGCGCGATCTTCACGCGCATCGGGATCGCCATGTGGCTCAGCACCGGCGCCGTGCCGATCAGCGCAAGAATGCGCACGAACGGCCACAGGAACGCCGTGAGCCAGCCGTTCAGTTGCGCATAGGTGACGGAGAACATTGAACCGCTCAGCCCGTGATCGCGGGCGTGATGGTGAAGACGTGACGCATGTAGTCGAGCAGCGTCGAGAGCATCCAGGGCCCGGCGATCACCAGCGTGACCGCCACCGCGATCAGCTTCGGAATGAACGAGAGCGTCGATTCGTTGATCTGCGTGGCGGCCTGGAACAGGCTCACCACCAGACCCACGACCAGCGCGACGAGCAGCAGCGGCGCGGCCAGCAACAAGGCGACGTACATCGCCTGATGGGCCATCGTCATGACGGATTCCGGCGTCATCTGTCGATCCTCAGGAAACGAAGCTCTGCGCGAGCGAGCCGATCAGCAACTGCCAGCCGTCGACGAGCACGAACAACATCAGCTTGAACGGCAGCGCGATCGTGGTGGGCGACACCATCATCATGCCCATCGACATCAGCACGCTGGCCACCACCATGTCGATGATCAGGAACGGGATGAAGATCGTGAAGCCGATCTGGAAACCGGTCTTCAACTCGCTCGTGACGAACGAAGGCACCAGCAGCGACAGCGGCACGTCCTCGGGGCCGTTCATCGGCGCGGCGTGCGAAATGCGCGCGAACAGCGCGAGATCCGCCTCGCGGGTCTGCTTCAGCATGAACTGCTTGAACGGCGCGACGCCGCGCGTCATGGCCTGATCCATCGCGATCTGGCCTTCGGAGAAGGGCTTGTAAGCGTCGTTGTAGGCCTTGTCGAGCACCGGCGACATCACGAAGAACGAGAGAAACAGCGCGAGGCCGACAAGCACTTGGTTCGGCGGCGTGCTCGTCGTGCCGAGCGCCTGGCGCAGCAGCGACAGCACGATGATGATGCGCGTGAAGCTCGTCATCATCAGGACCATCGCCGGGAGGAACGACAGCATCGTCAGCAGCAGCATTGTCTGCACGCTGAGCGAATAGGTCGTGCCGCCGTTCGGGCCGGGGCTGGTGTTGAACGCGGGCAGGCCCGCGGTGCTTTGTGCGAAGGCGAGATACGGCATCAGACCGATCACGACCGGAAGCGCGAGCTTCACGCCGCGCACGATGTTACGACTGACCCGCATTACTTGCTCCCGCCGACGAACTGCTTGAGACGCTTGCCCGCGATGCCCGCAAGGACATCGATGACGCGCTGACCGTGGAAAACGATGAAGGTGATAGCCATGAAATCCTGCCTCTTTCGATAGGCTGAATTGTTGACTATCCGGGGACGCGACGATGACGCGAACAGAGGGGGAAACCCGCGCTAACTCGTTCTATTGCGGGCGGGCTGTCAGATGGGATGTAAACGCACATCGGGCGTGGTCCTCGCGGAGCACGCCCGATGCAGGGGACCATCGCGTTACTTGACGAACTTCTGCAGGCGCTTGTTCGCTTCGCCGGCGAGCGCGTCGCGGAAGCGCTGGCCGAAGCCGCCGGACGCCGTTTGCGCAGCGCCCGGAACAGGAACGCCAATGCCGTCCACTTGCGCGGAACCGGCGGGCATCGTGTGCAGCAGGCGCACGTTGCCGGGACCGGCGCCGAGCACGAGCCAGGTATCGCCTACCTCGATCACCGCAACGCGTTCCTTGTTGCCGAGCGACGCGCCGCCGACCACTTTCACGAGCCCGCTGCGCTTGCCGCCCTGATAGCCGAACTTGCGTGCGAGCCATGCGCAGCCGAACACGAAGCCGATCACGACCGCGAGCCCGACGAGTGTCTGCAGAACCGCGCCGAAGCCGAGCGACGGCACCGCGGTGCCTGCGCCGACGCCGGAGGCAATCTGCGCGGCGTGATTCACCGCGTTCATGTCGGCGGCGTGGGCAAGCACCGGCACGAGAAGGGGCGCGGCGAAAAGCAGCGCGGCGGCCACGCGTTTCATCGATTCAGCTTCCGGATGCGTTCAGACGGCGTGATGATGTCGGTCAGGCGGATGCCGAACTTGTCGTTGACGACCACCACTTCGCCCTGTGCGATCAGGCAGCCGTTGACCAGCACGTCCATCGGCTCGCCAGCGAGGCCGTCGAGTTCCACGACCGAGCCCTGTGCGAGTTGCAGCAGGTTGCGGATCGCAATCTTCGTACGTCCGAGCTCCACCGTCATCTGCACGGGGATGTCGAGAATCATGTCGATGTCGTTGCGAGTGGACGGCGCCGCGGCCTTCGACAAGGGCTGGAACACGCCGGCCGTAGCCACCGCCGGCGTTTCGTTGCCGTTCTGTTCGGCGAGGGCGCTGGCCCAGTCGTCCATGACGGCGTCGTCGGCCTTGGCGTCCGCGCCGGGCAACGTGCCTTCCTGCATCAGGTCACTCATATCCACCTTCCTTCATCGTATCGCTCGCGCTGACCATTTTTTGCACGCGCAGCGCGTATTGCCCATTGAAAATTCCGTAGCCGCAATCCATCACCGGCACGCCGTCCACCTTCGCCGTGACATGCTCGGGGATGTCGATCGGCAGCACGTCGCCGGCGCGCATGTTCAGCAGCTGTTCGAACGACGAGCGGATTTCAGCGAGATCCACCGTCAGTTCCACTTCCGCCGACTGCACCTGTTGCGACAGCACGCGCACCCAGCGGCGGTCCACTTCGAGCGCTTCGCCCTGGATGGGCGAGGACAGCACGTCACGGATCGGCTCGATCATCGAGTAGGGCATGCAGATGTGCAGCGTGCCGCCCGTCGAGCCGAACTCGATCGTGAACTGCGTCACGATGACAATCTCGTTCGGCGTCGCGACGTTGGCGAACTGCGTGTGCATCTCCGAACGCATGTATTCGAACTGGAGCGGCTTCACGCTGCGCCACGAGGTTGCGTAATGCTCGAACACCAGGTTGAGGAGCTTGCTGATGATGCGCTGCTCGGTCTGCGTGAACTCGCGTCCCTCGACGCGCGTATGGAAGCGCCCGTCGCCGCCGAACAGGTTGTCGACCACGAAGAACACCAGATTCGGGTCGAACACGAACAGCGACGTGCCGCGCAAGGGCTTCACGTGGACCAGGTTGAGGTTGGTCGGGATCGGCAGGTTGCGGGTGAATTCGCTGTACTTCTGCACCTTCACCGGGCCCACGGAAATTTCCGCCGAACGCCGCATGAAGTTGAAGATGCCCACGCGCATCAGGCGCGCGAAGCGGTCGTTGATGATTTCGAGGCCGGGCATCCGGCCGCGGACGATGCGTTCCTGCGTCGCGATGTTGTAAGGACGGACGCCGACGGGTTTGGTCTCGTCGGAGACCTGGTCGATTTCGCCGGTGACGCCCTTGAGGAGGGCATCGACCTCCTCTTGCGACATGAACTCTTCGTGGCCCATGAATATTGACTCGCTGGTGCAGCGTTACTGAACGACGAACTCGGTGAACAGCACTTCCTCGACGCGCACCGGCTTTTCAGCCGTGCTCGCGGCCGTCTCGACGGCGGCGCGCAGTTCGTTGGCGAGCTGTTTCTTGCCGTCTACGGTGGCGAGGTCGTCGGGACGCTTGCCCGAGAGCAGAAGCAGTACGCGGCTGCGGACCTCGGGCATGTGCTCGGTGACCAGCAACTGCACCTTTTCGTCGTGCAGCTTGAGCGTCAGGCCCGCGCGCAGGTAGTGCATGGTGCCGTCGTCGGACTGGAGGTTGACGGTGAGCGAATCGAGCGGGAAGAACACGGGCGGCGGCTCCGGAGCCGGCTTGGCCGGGCCGTGGTTCTTGCCGAAGAAGAAGTACGCGCCGCCGGCGCCCGCGCCGAGCAGAACCATCGCGCCGATGGCGATGATCAGGATCTTCTTGAACTTGCCGCCTTTGGCGGGAACGATGGGTTGCTGGTTTGCGGTCGTGGTAGCCATGAATGCGTGCCTCTTTCGATAGGGTGAATTGTTGGCTATCGCGGTGTAAAGCGATGGGTCGAACAGAGGGGGGATTAGGGGTTATTCCATCTGATTGATGGAGGCCGTGGGTTGGGCGTGGTTTGTAGGGTTAACGGGGGATTGGCGGAAAACTTTTGGTCGCCGGGGGAAGGTAGAGCGCTGGCTGGTGATTCGAGCGGGGAAGCGGCACAGCGGGGAAGCGCGCGCGGCCGCCCCGCGTTTCGAGCCTGGTCGGGTTGGCCGGCGGTCAGGAACCGCTCCACATACCGGAGAAGGCGTCCGCAAGCGCCTGGAGGATGCTGGCGAGGCGCGAAGACGAACTTTGCGTGGTATCGGCTGGTGATTGCGGTGTGAATCCGAGCCGACTGGTCGTGCTGCCCGAGGCAGCATCACGGGTCGAGATATTCGCTGGATTCGTCGAGGTGTTTCCTTTCGGCAGGGTGCTGTCGGCTTGAATGGAGGCTGAAACCGTACAGGTCGCGGCGGCGTACTCCACCGACAGGCCGCCGTTGCTGACCGTTCCCATGACGACGCCGTTGCTGTCGACCAGCGGCCCTCTGGAGTCGCCAAAGTACCAGGCCGACCGCACTGCCCAAAAGATTCCTTCGAGTGCTAAACGGGGCGCGCGCGGTTGAAGGTGATCGGCGTCGTGACGTATTCGCTCTGCGGCAACATTGCGGTTCCGAAAAGTCCGAAGGCACCGGCTACGATCACAGAATGCGGCGTCTGGCAATGAGCCACCCCCGGATTGCTCGCGAAATCGAGATCTTCGGTGCCATGCACTTCGGGGAATTTTCAGCGTCTGCGTCCCGATGGAAGGGACGGGTCTCTGCAGTTTGATGAGCGCGTTCTCGATGCCCGGGATTCGCGCCCGGCCCGTGTCGTCCACGGTGGATGCCGCGTCTTGGGAGGACGAGAACGCATTGCCGCACGACACGCTGATCAGGCGATGGCGTGCGGTAATCACGACATGGCTGCTGACGAGCGCGCCCGCGCATGAATAACAGTTGTTGATACTGAGCTTGACGTAAGCGCCTGCGTGCGTCAATGCTGAGAATAACGCGGATGCGATTAACGAATATGCTTGAGCTTCGTTTTCAGCATGAGTAAACGAAGATTTGGTTGATGCAATTGGGGACCCGTATGCAGTGCGGGTCCCCTCATAACGTTGAGGTTTTCTCGGGCCGTCTGGATCAAGCTGGTTTCTCACAGTTGCTCAGTCTGCGTTTCACAGAAATAATTACGTCAAGCGATTCGTTCATGAAAATCATTCTGCGGGAGTGCTGAACAGCATTTCCAGCGGCGGCGGGTGTTCAGAGAAACCCCGTAGCACTGAAATGACAGAACGGCTGCAAATATCGAAGCGGGTGGGTGGTTTAGTCGATCGCCCAAGTCGCGTCTTTGAATCGGCAAGCTTTTACTTTATTTATGGAAAAAGCGAAAGGGTATTTCGGGAATTGCGTATCCAAATTTCATTGGAATTTTTTTGAGACAATTTATATTGAAAAAGCGCGACGGGTTCGAGCGCGTCGCAATGTGCAAGCAATCGATTCGGACGTGACGCACGCCCGATCCTGTTTAACTCGTTGCGTTCATTGATTATCCGCCATGAAACGAATCAAGCCGGGGCGCATACCTTTCTTCGCCTTGATCCTCCTGCTCGGACTGGCCTTGTCCGGTTGCGGCGGGAGCAGCAACTCGCCGCAGTCGAGCACAGGATCGCCGACTCCGAATGATCCGGCTGCGCCCGCGTCTGCACCGGTGCCAGCCTTTCAGAACGCGCCCGGAACAGTTCAGGGTGTGACAGGCGGGAGCACTGTCACAAGCCCGACAGCGGTGACGATATACGGATCGTTATTCGGCGGATCGTCAGATAATCCGATGAGCAGGCTGATCATCCCGGTGGTCACGCTCGGTTCGCAAACGCTCTCAACGCCTTCCCCGCTGGTATTGGACACCGGCTCAGCTGGTATGGTCATCAGCGCACAGGACGTATTTCCCGCGGACATGGTCAGCATCAACGGCTTCGTGTTTCCACCCGGGCAGAACTCGCTGACTTTCCACGGCATCACCGTGACTAATGTGCAGGCCATCAAGATCTACGGCAACGGGTCCTCAAACTACTACGGCAATATCGGTTATGCCACGGTGAAATTCGGCGGGCACGGCGAACTGACCACGAATTTCATGCCGGTCCTGTTCAGCTATAAAGCGCTCGGCAGTAATGGCCAACTGCTTAAAACCCCGGAGCACGGCATCCTGGGTATCTACTCGGACGCTAACGCCGCCAGAGCACCCGGCGCGCAGCCATCCGATAGCCTGAGCCTTTGCTCGCTGCGGTCGATCAATGCGAACGGTTGCGACCTCGAGAGTGTGCTGCGCTACCTGAATTACGGTGCGGGCGTCAACGCGGGTTTCTCGCTCGGCAATGCGACTCTTGATCCAAACTGCCTTATCACCGCCACGATGACGGGATGCACCCTTCAATCAACGCTGACGGTAGGGCTGAGCGCCGCCGACGAGCAAGCTTATTCATCCATGCCCTTGACCTGTCCGCCTTCCGATGGCCCGGCCGTAGCAAACTCGGGAGTGACGGCATGCGAAGCCAAAATTCCCGGCTTCACGATCAGCGACTCCGGCTCCGGCGAAAGTTTCGCGGCAAAAGTCGTGTTCGATTCCGGCACGCCAAACATGGTTTTTTCGGTCCCCCCCAAAGCGACATTTCCGCAGTCATTGACTCGCGGCAGTACGGAAACCTTGACGCTGGCAGCCTCGCCGTTCACCTACAGCTATCAGGTGGGGAAGGGACTGCCCTTTGTCACCACGGTTACTGATTCCGCGCAGTTGAACAGAACAATTATAGGAATCGGCTTCTTCACCGAACGCCGGATGTATATCGACTTCAGCAGCAATCGGGAGGGCTGGAAGTGAAAGTCGCGCTGCCATACCGACGCGACCCGGATCGGTCAGGCGAACGTGTCGACCAGCCCGACCGTGCGCCGCACCGGCACGGTCACACTGGCCGTGCCGCCATCGTCGATACCGCCGACACCACCGATCCCGCCCATACCACGCCCGCTGCCCGATCCCGAACGCCCGTCGCCGCCTTGCTGCTGCGACTGCCGCGCGAACGCGGAGCCATCCGAAACGGACGCGCTGCCGAGGCTGATGCCGTTGGCTTCCATTGCCTCGCGCAACTTCGGCATCGCGGCTTCGACCGCGTCCCGCACCTGCGCGTGCTGCGATACGAACAACGCGTGCGCGTGATTCTCGGAAACCTGCAGCGTGACCTGCAGCGGCCCGAGGTCCTTCGGATTGAGCGTCAGCTCCGCGCTCTGCTGGTCGGACTTCGACACGAACACCACTTTCTGGCTGAACGCATCGTCCCAGCCCGAGGAGCCGACATGCGGCGCGATTGCCGCGCTGGTGGACGCCGCCATCGAGCCCTGCGTGCCCGACACGGTCGAACTGGCCGAAGCCGACTGCATCGCCACCGCGTGTGCCGCGGCGTCCGCTGCCTGCTTGTACGCGGCGGTCGCGGCATCGGCGGGCATCGCCGTCGCTGACTGACCACCGGCGAGCGCCGCGACATCGGTCTGCGCGGTGGCCGCGTGGGCGTCGGCGTTTGCGTTTGCCGCAGACGACAGTCCGATCAAACCCGCGCCCTTGCCGCCCTTGGCGAACAGACCGGTCTGTTCGTCGCCCTCCTTGCCGACTTCGCGCGCCGCACCGGTCGCAACGTTCGCCGGCAATGCGGCGGGCGTCTGCTGGTTCAGCGCAGCAAGCGCTGCCTGCAACGCATCCTGCGCCGATTTCGCATCGCCGCTCTTTTGAGTGCCGTCGGTGGATTTCGTGTCGTCGGTGGCGCTCGTCGCAACAGCGGCGGCCGCATCGGTCAGGTCCGTGAGCGTCGGGTCAGTGTCGTCGTCGGCATTGGCCGCGTCCGCGAGCGCCTTGGCTTTGGCCTGCGCCGCCGCTGCCGCATCCTGCGCGGAGCCAGCGGACTGCGCGGCCGACTTCGATGCATCGGCCGTCGCGGACTTGCCTGGGCGAGCGGCTGCGCCCGTCTTCGCGCCCGCATCGGCTTGATTGGCTTGCGACGCGCTTTGCGTATCGGCGGCGTCATCGGCCTTCGACGCGGCGTCGGAGCGGTCATCGGGCTTGGGCGCGTCATGCACGCTCGACGTATCGCCCGACGGCTGCGCCGAGTCGGCCAGCGCGCGGGCGGCCTGTGCATCGGCGTTGGCGCGGTCGGTGATGCCCTGCAGCGTCAGGCCGAACGACGCGCCCGCGCTCGCGACCCGCTGCGCCGTGGTTTTGCTCGAAGACGAGGCGCCCGACAGCGCGCCAAGGAGGGAAACGGAGGACATGCGTAGCCTCTGGAAATCGGTGGGAGTGTTTGATCGGTCAGGACGACGCGCGCTCGGCGCGCATGCGCAGGATCTTGGCCGCGTGTTCGTCTGCCTCGCGCTGTTCGACGCGCGCCGCCTTCTTGGCGAGCATCGCTTCGCCGCGCGCGGCCAGCACTTCGTAACTGCCGAGTTTCTGCTTCTTCATGCGCCAGTCGGGCTTGGCGGCTTCGATGCGCTGATCGGCCATCAACAAGGCCGTGCGCTGTTGTGCGATCGCCGAATCGAGCGTGTCGACGAACGCCTGGAAATTGCGCAGCGTCTGCGCCGTAGTGCCTTGCTGCGCCGAAGCGGTGAAACGCGCGTGATATTCGTCCCGATAGGTGATGAGCGAATTCAGCTGCGCTTCGAGGTCGTTTCGTTCCTGCTGGAGCTTGCCGAGTTTCTTCGTCGCGGCGTCGAGTTCTTCTCCCGCGAGTTCGATGAGGGTGTTGATCGGCAGATTCTTGGACATGGTTTGACGGTCCCGTATGGTCTTTTGGCTTTCTTCTGACTAATGAACTGGATACTAGTCGAAAACTATTCGAAGAGTTGATTCAGCATTTCGATGCTCGGCTCGAACGGCGCCTGTTCCCTGAAACCCTGCTGCAGGAATGACTCCATGCGCGGATACAGCGCAATCGCCCGGTCGAGCAACTGATCGCGGCCGCTCGAATACGCGCCCACGTTGATCAGGTCCTTGTTGCGCTGGTAACGCGACAACATCTGCTTGAACAGGCGCACGCGCTCGAGATGCCGGTCGTCGATGAGCGAGGTCATCGCGCGGCTGATCGACTGTTCAATGTCGATCGCGGGATAGTGCCCCGCTTCCGCCAGCGAGCGGTTCAGCACGATGTGGCCGTCCAGAATGGCGCGGGCCGAATCGGCGATCGGGTCCTGCTGGTCATCGCCTTCGGTGAGCACGGTGTAGAACGCGGTGATCGAGCCGCCGCCTTCCGGGCCGTTGCCGGTGCGCTCGACGAGCGCCGGCAGCTTGGCGAACACCGACGGCGGATAACCCTTGGTCGCAGGCGGCTCGCCGATGGCCAGCGCGATTTCGCGCTGCGCCATCGCGTAACGCGTCAGCGAATCCATCAGCATCAGGACGTGCTTGCCCTGATCGCGGAAGTATTCGGCGAGCGAGGTCGTGTAGGCGGCGGCCTGCATGCGCAGCACCGGCGAGACATCGGCGGGCGCGGCCACCACCACCGAGCGCGCGAGACCGTCTTCGCCCAGGATCTGCTCGATGAATTCCTTCACTTCGCGGCCCCGTTCGCCGATCAGCCCGATCACGATCACTTCCGCGCTCGTGTAGCGCGCCATCGTGCCCAGCAACACGGACTTGCCGACGCCCGAACCCGCGAACAGGCCCATGCGCTGCCCGCGTCCGACGGTCAGCAGCGAATTGATCGCGCGCACGCCGACGTCGAGCACCTTGTGGATCGGCTCGCGGTTGAGCGGGTTGATGACCGGCGCGGACAGCGGCGCGTCGACGCGCGCGTTAAGCGGACCGAGCCCGTCGAGCGGACGGCCCGACGCATCGACCACCCGGCCGAGCAATTCCCAGCCGACCGGCAGGCGCTTGGCGCCGGCCATCGGGTCGTTGATCGGCGCGCTTTCGAGCGGATAGACGCGCGCGCCCGGCAGCAGGCCGGCCACTTCGGTAGTCGGCATGAGGAACAGCTTGTCGCCCGAGAAGCCGACGACTTCGGCTTCGGCGCTCGGAATCGCACTGCCGGGCGGCAACTCGATCATGCATTCGGAGCCGACGCCCATTTTCAGGCCGACCGCTTCGAGCACCAGACCGGCGGCGCGCGTCAGGCGACCGCACGGACGCAGCGGCTTGGCGAGCGCGCTGCGCGTGCGCAGGGCGTCGATCTTGTCGCGCCACGCATCGATGTGCGGATTGCCGGCGATATCGGCGAGTTCGGCGATGGTGCGCGCGGCGAGTTCTTCGGGCGTGGGCTCGTCGGCGGCTTCATCGGCGGCGAGCGGGCCAAATGACGCGCGCGCGAGTTCCTGTTCGAGCGCGCTCAGGCCGTCCTGCGTGATGCGGTGCGCGTGCACGGCGGACGATGCGGGTTGATTTACCACGGCTTGTGTCTCCCAAGGGCAGCCACGACGCGCTCCCAGCGCGACACATTGGTCGAGTCGACTTCGCCCGTCGCCGCATGCGCCTTGCAGCCGCCGCGCTCGACGATCGGGTCGGGGCGCACGATCCAGCCCGCGCCTTCGAGTTCATCCTTCAGATAGGCATCGACGACCGGCATGTCGGCCGGATTGACGATCAGCGTCGGCGCGCCCGACAGCTCCGGTTCCGCCGCGATCACCTCGCGCGCCACCGCGACCAGCGCGGTCGGATCGAGCGCGAGATGCTGGCGCACGACCTGTTGCGCGATATCGACCGCCAGTTCGGCGAGTGCCTCAGCGATGGCCGCATCCGCCGCCTGCAACGCGGTCTTGAACGTATCGGCGATCTCGGCGAGCCGCGCCGCCTGCGCCAACGCTTCCTTGCGGCCGTCTTCGAAGCCCTTCGCCTGACCTTGTTCGTAGCCGGCCTGATAGCCGAGCGCCTGGCCCGCGACGTGCCCCTTGGCGAGACCCTGTGCGTGCGCGTCTTCCTCGACGCGGCGCAGGTGCGTCTCGAGGGCGGCCTGTTCGGCTGCGCTGTTGTCGACGGTGACGTTGACGGGATCGAAGGACGCCATCTCCCAGCGCTGGTATGCCGAGAGCGGAGCCTTGCCCGGGCCCTTCTGCGTGCGGGCGTCAGACATACGCGTCCTCCGCCTTGCCGCCTAGTTGGATCTGGCCGTTTTCCGCGAGGTTGCGGACGATCTGCAGGACCTTGCGCTGCTGCTGCTCCACTTCCGACACGCGCACCGGACCGCGCGAATCGAGGTCTTCCGCGAGCAGTTCGGCCGCGCGCTGCGACATGTTCGACAGGAACTTCTGGCGCAGCGCCGGCTGCGCGCCCTTCAGCGAGACGATCAGCGTCTCGGACTCCACTTCCTTCAGCAGCAGCTGAATGGCGCGGTCTTCGAGGTCGAGCAGGTTCTCGAACACGAACATCTGGTCGATGATCTTCTGCGCGAGTTCCGCGTCGTACTCGCGGACATTCGAGATCACGCCTTCCTCATGGTTGCTCGACATGAAGTTGAGAATCTCGGCCGCTGTGCGGATGCCGCCCATCGGCGCGCGCTTCAGGTTGTCGCTGCCGGAAAGGAGGGTGGTCAGCACGTCGTCGAGCTCGCGCAGCGCGGCGGGCTGGATGCCGTCGAGCGTCGCGATGCGCAGCAGCACGTCGTTGCGGAGGCGGTCGGTCAGCAGCGAGACGATTTCCGACGCCTGGTCGCGGTCCAGGTGCACGAGGATCGTCGCGATGATCTGCGGATGCTCGTTCTTGATCAGTTCCGCGACCGCGCCCGAGTCCATCCACTTGAGGCCTTCGATGCCGCTCGTGTCGCTGCCCTGCAGAATGCGGTCGATCAGCGCGCCGGCCTTGGTTTCGCCGAGCGCCTTGGTCAGCACCGAGCGGATGTACTCGCTCGAATCGAGCGACAACGCCGTGTGCTGCTCCGCCTCGCTGACGAATTCGGTCAGCACGTTGTCGAGCTGCTCGCGCGTCACGTTCTTCAACGCGGCCATGGTCGCGCCGATCTTCTGCACCTCGCGCGGCGCGAGATACTTGAAAACTTCAGCGGCTTCTTCCTCACCGACAGACATCAGGAGGAGAGCGGCTTTATTCAGGCCTTCAGCGTTCATCGGACACCCAGTTCTTGACGACCGTCGCAACGATTCTCGCGTCCTGACGCGCCACCATGCGCGCGTAGTCGAGATTGCGATCGAATTTGGCTTTCTTGCTTTCATGACCGAGGAGACTGACCTCGGCATCCTTGTCTTCATCGTCCTTCTTCTCGCTGCCGGCCGCGGGGCCGTCGAGCAGCGAGAGTTCGTCCGGTGCCGCGAGCGACGGCGCGAATTCGGGCGGCGGCGGGAAGGCGCGGCGCATCGCCGGCTTCACCATGCTGAAGTACAGGAACAACCCGACGATACCGATGCCCAGATACTTCGCCGCCTGAATGCCCATGCCGATCGACTCCGGCGTCTTCCACCACGGCACGTCGGGCGTCACGTTCAGGTCGGCGGAGAACGCGCTGTTGACCACGTTCACCGAGTCGCCGCGCTTGTCGTCGAAGCCCATCGCGTCCTTCACGAGCTGCTGCACTTGCGCGAGCTTGTCGGCGGCGAGCGGCGTCATCGTCACGTTGCCCTTGGCGTCGACCTTCTTCTCGTAGTTCACGACCACCGCCACCGACAGGCGCTTGATGCCGCCGGTCGCCTGCTCGAAGTGGCGCACGGTGCGGTCCACTTCGTAGTTCGTCGTGGTGTCCTTGCGCTGGTTCTGCGGCGTGGACTTGGCGCCGGCCACGCCGGACGCAGCAGCATCGACCGGCGCGGAGGCGGCTTGCGGCGGCTGGTTGGAGAGCGCGCCCGGCACGCCGGAAGCGCCGCTGCCCGACGTTTCGCTGGATTCGCTCGACTGCTGGCTGCGGATCGCCGTGTTTTGCGCGTTGCCGTTCGGGCCGTAGCTTTCGGCCGTCTGCTCGAGCTTCGAGAAATCGATGTCGGCGCTGACCTGCGAGCGGGCATTGCCGGCGCCGAACAGCGGGGCGAGGATCGCGTCGATGCGCTTCTGCGTGTTGTGCTCGATCTGCTGCACGTACTTCAGTTGCGACGCGTCAAGGCCGTTGGCGGCGCTCTGGCTGGTGAGCAGGTTGCCGTCCTGATCGACGATATTGACGTTCTTGACCGGCATGTCCGCCACGCCCGACGCCACCATGTGCGCGATCGCCAGCACCTGGCCTTCGTCGAGCACGCGTCCCGGATACAGATTGACCATCACGGAGGCGGTCGGGAGCTCCTTGTCGCGCACGAACACGCTGGGCTTCGGAATGGCCAGATGCACGCGCGCCGACTTCACCGACGAGATCGAACCTATGGTGCGCTCCAGCTCGCCTTCGAGCGCGCGCTGATAGTTGACCTGCTCGGCGAACTGGCTGATGCCGAACTTCTGGTTGTCCATCAGTTCGAAGCCGACCGAGCCGGCCTTCGGCAGGCCCTGGCTTGCGAGACGCAGGCGCGTTTCGTGAACCTGCTCGGCCGGGACGAGGATCGCGCCGCCGCCGTCGGAGAGCTTGTAGGGAATATTGCCCTGCTGGAGCGCGGCAACGATTGCGCCGCCGTCGCGATCCGAGAGGTTCGAGAAGAGGACGCGGTAGTCCGGCTGGCGCGACCACATGACGAGGCCCGCGATGACCATCACCAGAATGGCGACGGCGACGATCAGCGGCACGCGCGGGTTTGAGCGGAACTGGTTGAGCATCGGCACGCGCTGCGCAAAGCCGCCGAAGTCGGCGCCGCCTGCGAGGCTCGGGCCTGCCGTTCCGGCTGCGCCGGATTGTGCGCCCGCCAGGCCCAGTCTGGCATCGGGCGTGATGAGTGAGTTGTTGGGCGTTTCCATTTAGCGTCGAGGCTCCGAATCTTTCGCTTCCACCGCAGCCGCCGGGCTTCTTGAGCGGCGGCGGTGGACTTTTCACGATGGGGATTATCCGCAGAAGATTGCAACTCGATTCAGCGAATAGAGCGGGGTTTTCCCCGTTCTTCCCGCGCTTTGAAACAGCACCCGCTGCTAAGCTTTTTCGTACTCGGTGTACCTCCGCCACGGCGGCGCCGAACCCAGGCCACCGCTCTCGTGCGGCGCGGGCCGTCCCGCCTTCGGACGCGATCCGCCGGCTTATCACTGATTTCCGGAGTCAACATGAACTTTCCGATCAATCCGCTCTCGGCCGCGCTGTCTTCCATCCAGTCGATGGCGTCGCAGGCCGCCGGCGGCTCGTCCGCCGCGGGCGCCGCGAACGTGGCGACGGGCGCCGTGACAGGTGGCCAGTCGGGCGCGGCCAGCGTGGGCAGCTTCGCCGACGCGCTGAAAACCTCGATCGACAAGATCAGTGACAACCAGACCAAGGCGCTCGGCGAAGCGCACGCGTTTGAAATCGGCTCGCCGAACGTGTCGCTGAACGACGTGATGGTGGACATGCAGAAGGCAAACGTCGGCTTGCAATTCGGTCTGCAAGTGCGCAACAAGCTCGTCTCGGCCTATAACGACGTCATGCAGATCTCGGTCTGACGCATCGTCAAGCCCGGGATTGAACCGTCCGCGGTTGCTCTTCCGACCCTGTCGCCGCCTCCTGAGCCTTGCGTCCTAAAGCTTTGCCGCGTTCCTCCGATAACCCCCATAACAGCACGGCGAACGCCGGTTCGCTCGCCCCGGCGAGCGAACCGGGCGCCAGCACCGGTTTCCCGCAGGCCCGAAACCGGACGGACAGCGGATTGCAGCAGGGCATCGTAAAAGGAGAAGCAAGAGATGTATTCCCCAGGACACGCCGGAGCCAACGCCTACGCGCGCGTGGGCGTCCAGACAGGGGTGATGGGAGCGAGCCCGCACCGGCTGATCACGATGCTCTATCAGGGCGCGCGCCAGGCCATCGCGCAGGCGCGCATGCACCTCCAGCAGAAGAACATCGGCGGGCGCGGCGCGGCGATCGGGAAGGCCATCAGCATCATCGAGAGCGGCCTGCAGCAGGCGCTCAACAAGGACGCGGGCGGCGAGATCGCGGAACGGCTGGACGCACTGTATACGTACATGTCGCGCCGGCTGCTCGAAGCGAACCTGAAGCAGGACGAGACGATGCTCGTAGAAGTCGACAATCTGCTCGCGACGCTCGAAGAAGCGTGGGTGGGCATCGCACCGGAAGTGGCTCAAATGACCGTAGCGCCCGTATGACGGAAGGCTGCGTCGATTGCCTCGAAAGAATGAAGACGACCCAAGAATATTTCGCCCACTACGAAGCCATTGCGGCGGTCTCCGGCCAGATGCTCGTGGCCGCGCGCGGCGGCGAGTGGGGCGAACTGAAGACATTGCAAGGCACCTACCGCGAGTTGATCGAGCAGCTGAAGGACGTGGATTCCGGCTCGGAGCTCGATGAAAGCGCCCGGGCCCGCAAGCTCGATCTCGTCAAGAAGATCCTGGCCGATGACGCCGCGATCCGCGATCTGACGTCGCCGAGCCTCGCCCGCCTGTCCGCGCTGTTCACGGTCAACAGCCCGGCGCGTGTATTGAAAAAAATGATGGGACTGCGCTGAGCGCAACTGCGCCTGGCCGGAAGCCGGTCACAGCGTACTTGAGGATGTGGGCATGAGTGGACTCGATACTGCGATCGCAAGCTTGCTCGCCAACCGAACCGAGCTCCTGATGTCCGCCCTTCGCGCGCCGAACGGCGTGAGCGGCAGCGGCGTCACCGGCGCGAGCGTCGGACAGACGGGCACGCCGGCCGATACGTCGCTCGTCGGCGGCGCGCCGCAGGCCAGCATCGCGCCGGCGCCGTCGACGCAGACCGCTTTCTCCAGCGTGGCGCGCACGCTCGACGTGATTTCCCGTTTCGGCGGCGCGACGCCGCCCGTCACCGGCGATGCTCCGCTCTGGCCGACGCCGCCCCGTCCCGCCAGCGCCTTCGCGGCGCTTTCCACCGGACTCTTCGACACCGCTTTCTCCGCCAATGCCGCCGCGGTCGCCGCTGCGCGCGCCGCGACGCAGAACCTGCCGCCGCTGCCGGCGGGCGTGCTCGCCGCTGAACTGGCGAAGACCGTCGACGAAAGCGGACTCTTCTACGAATCGCACCTCGTGCAATGGCTGGCGGGTCAGCGCAGCAGCGCATCGCTCGGCAATGAGCCGCAGGCGCGCGTCGACGCTCGCACGCGTGCGTTGCCGCTCGACTTCGTCAGCGACGCGCTGAGCAACGCCACGGCCGGCGACACCGGCCTCGACGACCCCCGCGCGCCGCAAGCCGCCGCCACGGATTCCCCCGATCTCCCCGATTTCCCCGCGCGCGGCGTCGCGACTCCGCAGACGCCGCAGCAGGCGGCCGCGCTCGCGGCATCGGTGCGCGATGCGCCGGCGGCGATGCTGTCGAGTTCACAGGGCACGAACAACGCGTACGGCGCCGGCGCTGCGTCCGCCCCGGCCGCGCGGCCGAGCGAACACAATTCGGCGCTGCAAGCATCGGCCGATGCGGGCATTCATCCGGCCACGCTCAATGTCGTGCGCCAGCAGCTCGACGTGCTTGCGAACCAGCAGTTCCGCTGGCAGGGCGAGGCCTGGCCCGGTACGCGCTTCGATTGGGAGGTTGCCCGCGAACCGCGCGATCACCGCTCGCTCGACGACGTCGCCGACGAGCGCGCCTGGCGCACGCGCATCACGCTTTCGCTGCCGGCCCTCGGCACCGTGGACGCGGAACTGGTACTGACCGGCGACAAGCTGGTCGCGCGCATCAAGGCGGGCGACGCGGGCGCGCGGCGGCTCGCCACCGACGGTCCCGCCTTCGCGCGCCAGCTGGAGGCCGCGGGGCTGGCGCTGGCGTCGTTGTCGGTCCGTTCGATGGACGGCTCTACCGATCTCGCGATTTCCGGCGAGCCGCACGACAAGAAACCGGTCAAGTCGCCGCTCGAGCATTTGTTGCGTCCGGCGGCGGGCGAGGGAGGCGCGGCATGAACCAGAACCAGTCCGGCCCGCCGCCGTACACCCGCATGCAGGCCACGGCGCTCGCCTACGAGGCGGGCAACCGCGACGCGACGCCGCGCGTGGTCGCGAAGGGCTACGGCATGGTCGCGGAGATGATCGTGCAGCGCGCGAAGGAAGCGGGCCTGTATGTGCACGAGTCGCCGGAAATGGTGTCGCTGCTGATGCAGGTCGATCTCGACGCGCACATCCCGCCCGCGCTGTATCACGCGGTCGCGGAACTGCTGTCGTGGGTGTATCGGCTGGAAAACGAAGAGCCGCTGCGCGAAGCGGGGCGTGTGCTTCGCTGATTCTTCACCACTGACGCTCTTGAGCCGCGAGCGCGCGCTTCACGAGCGCGGCGTGATCGAAGCGCGCCGACAGCGTGCCGGAGACCCGCCCGCTCCCGCCTCGCGCGTCGCCGCGACGCACCTCGAAGCGGGGCGCTTGCTTCGCTGGTTCTTTACCGCTAACGCGTTCAAGCCGCAAAAGCGCGCTTCACGAGCGCGGCGTGATCGAAACGTGCCGGCAACGTGCCGTAGACCCGCCCCGTGTCGCCCCGCGCGTCGCCGAGACGCGTCTCGATGAACGCATCAGCCACCTCCTGCGGCGAATGCCGCGCCAGCAACACGCCCTGCGCGCACAGCGCCAGTTGCTGCGCGATGCGCCGCGCCGAAGCCTCGCGCGCAGCCGGATCGCCGGTCAATAGTTTCATCAACGACGCCAGTGCGCCCGCCAACGCCGGATGCGCGCCGGCCGTCGCGTTCCAGTCGGCGAGCAGCGCGTGCGCGGCGTCCTGTTCGCGCTCGAACGCGCGCAGCACGTCGAGGCACATCACATTGCCCGAGCCTTCCCAGATCGAGTTGACCGGCGCCTCGCGGTAGAAGCGCGCCATCGGTCCGGTTTCGACGTAACCGTTGCCACCCCAGACTTCCATCGCCTCGCCGGTGAATTCGAGCGCGCGCTTGCAGACCCAAAACTTCGCGGCTGGCGTCACGATACGCCGCCACGCGCGCGCTTGCGTCGATCCGCCCGGCGCCGCGCTGTCCTCGAAGGCGCCCGCGAGACGCATGAACAACACCGTGGCCGCCTCGGATTCGAGCGCGAGGTCGGCGAGCACGTTGCGCATCAGCGGCTGATCGACGAGCGGCGCGCCAAACGCGCTGCGGTGCCGCGCGTGGTGGATCGCCTGCACGAGCGCCGCGCGCATCAGCGCTGCGCTGCCGATCACGCAATCGAGGCGCGTGAAGTTCGCCATCTCGATGATGGTCGGCACGCCGCGTCCTTCGTCGCCGATCATCACGCCGTAGGCATCGCGGAACTCCACTTCGCTGCTCGCGTTCGAGCGATTGCCGAGCTTGTCCTTCAGCCGCTGGACCTCGACCGCGTTCTTGCGGCCATCCGGCTGGAAGCGCGGCACGTAAAAGCACGACAGCCCACCTTGTTCCTCGGTGCGCGCGAGCACGAGATGGGCGTCGCATTGCGGCGCGGAGAAGAACCATTTGTGCCCGATCAGCCGGTAGGCGCCGCCGCGTCCCGGCGCGCCCAGCGCATGCGCGCGCGTGCGGTTGCTGCGCACGTCCGAACCGCCCTGTTTCTCGGTCATGCCCATGCCGATCATCATCGAATGCTTGCCGGCTTCCAGGGGAATGTCGCGCGGATCGTGCTCGCGCGACAGCAGCGGCCGGGCAAGCCGCGCGTACAGGTCGGGTTCGTTGCGCAAGACCGGAATGCTGGCGAAGGTCATCGTGATCGGGCAGAGCGAACCCGATTCCAGCTGCCCGTGCAGGAAATACGCGGCGCAGCGTGCGGCCATCGATCCAGGGCGCGCGGACGGTTCGAACGGCATCGCGTGCGCGCCCGCCCGGCGCAAGCGCCGCAGCAATTCGTGCCAGGCCGGATGGAACTCCAGCGCGTCGATGCGTTGGCCGCGCGGGTTGTGGGTCGAAAGCGCCGGTTCGTGCCGGTTGGCCAACTCCGCCAGCGCGACGACATCCGGCTGCGTCAGCGCCATGCCGTCGCTCGAGAGCGCCTCCGCGTGCCATTGCGCGCCCTCGCGGCCGAGCGCCGCGACGAGCGCGTGATCGAAGGCGAACGCGTCATAGCCGACGAGCGGCTCGACCTGATTGGTGACTTCGTGGGTTTGATGAAACGGCAGAGCAGCGGGGTTGGATGAGGCGGGCGAAGTCGCGGACATCTTCGGTCTCCTTGGCGCGGCGCACAGGGAGCAGGCCGCGCCGGTTGTCGGCGGGGAGGCGCGATCCCGCTAGACGAATATTCACCTCATCATAGGCCGTGCAAGTTCACCGCGCGCCGCTATTCGGCCGGCTTGCCGCGGCGGCTGCGGGAAAAGCCGTCGGCCATGAAGTCCTGGTCGAGATTGGCGGGCAGCATCTCGCGCGCCACTTCAATCCACGCGCGTGCGGCATGCGACAGATACCCGTTGCGCCGCCAGCCAAGCGCCATGTCCCAGTGGATCTCCGGCTGCACCACCGGCCGGCACGTGAATGCTTCGGCGTCGAGCCGCCGGCAATACGGCGCCGGCAGCAGCGCAATGCCGATGCCGGCCTGCACCAGCGCCGAAATGAAATCCCAATGCCCGCTGCGCCCGACGATAGTTGGCGCGAAGCCCGCGTCGCGGCACGCGGCGAGCACGACGTCGTTGAGCGCGAGGCTTTCGCCATAGAACACGAACGGCTCCGCGGCGAGATCGGCGAGCGCGACTTCGTGCGCGTCGTCCCAGCGCGAGCCTTTCTGTGCCACCAGCCACAGCAGTTGGCGGCTGACGGGAAGCACGTCGAACAGGTCGGCATCGACGGGTTGCAGCACGCCGCCCAGTTCCAGTTCACCGTCGAGTAGCGCCGCTTCGATCGCCTTCGAGCCGCGTTCGAACAGCTTCAGTTCGACCTTCGGATACCGTTGCCGGAACGCGGCGATGGCCGGCGTGAACAGCGATCCGCCCATCGGCGGAATACCGATGGTCAGCGTGCCGCGACCGAACGTGCCGAGATCGTTCAGCTCGGCCTCCAGCCGCGCGTGCGCCGCCAGCACTTCGGCCCCGCGTTGCCAGACGATCTGCCCGACATCGGTGAGCACCATCTGGCGGCCCTCGCGCAGCAGCAGCGGCGAGCCGACCTCGTCCTCCAGCGCCTTCACCATCTTGCTGATGGTCGGCTGGGTCACGAACATGTGTTCGGCGGCGGCGGTGAAGCTCTTCTGCTTCACCACTTCGATGAAGTACCGCAAAGCGCGCAGTTCCATCGTCGGCTCCCGGATTCCGGATTGGAATGATTCGGATAAGGTTAAGTCATTTTTATTATGTTTGGGGCGCCCATATACTCGGTCTACAGGTTAACCCTAGCTCAACGTCCAAACCCCGAGAACAAGCCATGTCCGCCGCCCTCGCAAGCCCAGTTCAGGCCAGAAACGCCCGTGTCGCGTTCGGCCGCTTCCTGCGTGTCGCACTGCAATCGGCCGCCCTGGCTGCAATCTGGGCCGCCGCGGATTTTGTGGCGCGCAAGTTGTCGCTGCCGGTTCCGGGCGGTGTCGTCGGGCTGGTCGCGCTGCTGGCGCTGCTGTTCTGCGGCGGCATCGCGCCGCGCTGGGTCAAGGCCGGCGCCGACTGGCTGTTGGCGGACATGCTGCTGTTCTTCATCCCGGCTGCGGTTGCGGCGGTCCAGTACGGCGGCCTGTTCCTGGAAGACGGCTGGCGGCTCGCGCTGGTGGTGGTCGGCGGAACACTGATGGTGATGGTCGCGGTGGCGTTTGCCGTGGATCGCGCCGCGCGCCTCGAACGGCGTCTCGCGTTGCGCCGCGCGCTCGTCACGCGGCACGCCGCCCGCGCCTGAACGGCCTGGACACTCCTGAGCGCCGCCATGAACCACTTCTACGAATCCCTGTTCGCCGACGATTCCGCCCGCCTGATCGCGGCGGGCTGCCTGGTTCTGACCGTGGCGCTGTACTTCGCGGCCAAGCAGCTCTATGCGCGCTTCCGGCGTCCGTGGCTCACGCCGCTGCTGGCAGTGCCGGTGGTGCTAGGAATCATCGTCGTGATGGCGCGCATTCCGTACCAGGTCTATTTCGCCGACACACGCTGGCTCATGTGGCTGCTCGGCCCGGCCACGGTCGCCTTCGCCGTGCCGATCTACGAATACCGCACGCTCATCAAGCGGCACTGGATCTCGCTGAGCGTCGGCGTGACGGTCGGCATTCTGGTGGCGGTGGGCGGCTCGCTGGCGCTGGCCAAGCTGCTGCATCTGTCGCCGGAACTGCAACGCAGCCTCGCGACGCGCTCCGTCTCCACGCCGTTCGCGCTCGCCGTGTCCGACAAGATCCACGCGCCCAAGGACCTCACCGCGCTGTTCGTGATTGCCACGGGCGTGTGCGGCATGCTGTTCGGCGAAATCGTGCTGGCGCTCGTGCCCCTGCGCACGCGGCTCGCGCGCGGCGCGCTGTTCGGCGCGGCGGCGCATGGCGTCGGCACCGCGAAAGCGCGTGAACTCGGCAGCGAGGAAGGCGTGGTCGCGAGCCTCACGATGATGATCGCGGGCGTCGCGATGGTCCTGCTCGCGCCGCTCTTGTCCATCCTTCCTTTCTGATCCCGAAACGCGGCCCGACAGTCTCGCACCGGACCGCCAAAAACCCGCTTCCGCGCGCGGCCGTTGCGCCTTCGTCCGATGAGTCTTTGCTACAATCAGCGTTCGCTTCCGAGGAGCGTTGCGACGGGCTTTCAAAACGCCCGCCAGGCTCGGAGCATTCAATCCGGACGGTTCGAAGGCATGTGCAATGCCCCCCAGAGCCCCCGCATTCGAACGGCGCTCACGTCAACATTTCTAGTCTTTTTAGAAAAGGAGGGCGTGATGAACGCCGCAGTTCTCGATTCCAAGAATTCCAAGGATTACGTCGTCGCCGACATGTCGCTGGCCGCATGGGGCCGGAAAGAACTCGACATTGCCGAAACGGAAATGCCGGGTCTCATCCAGACGCGCGAAGAGTACAAGGCGCAGCAGCCGCTGAAAGGCGCGCGCGTCGCCGGTTCGCTGCACATGACCATCCAGACGGGCGTGCTGATCGAAACGCTCACGGCGCTGGGCGCGGACGTGCGCTGGGCTTCGTGCAACATCTTCTCCACGCAGGATCACGCTGCCGCCGCGATTGCCGCGGGCGGCACGCCGGTGTTCGCGTTCAAGGGCGAATCGCTCGACGAATACTGGGAGTTCTCGCACCGCATCTTCGAATGGCCGAACGGCGAATTCGCCAACATGATCCTCGACGACGGCGGCGACGCCACGTTGCTGCTGATCCTCGGCGCGAAGGCTGAAAAGGACCGCTCGGTCATCAGCAAGCCGACCAACGAAGAAGAAGTGGCGCTGTACAAGTCCATCGGCAAGCATCTGGATGCGGACCCGACGTGGTATTCCACGCGCCTGTCGCACATCCAGGGCGTGACCGAGGAAACCACGACGGGCGTGCATCGCCTGTATCAGATGGAGAAGGAAGGCCGTCTGCCGTTCCCCGCCATCAACGTCAACGATTCCGTCACGAAGTCGAAGTTCGACAACCTGTACGGTTGCCGCGAGTCGCTCGTGGACGGCATCAAGCGCGCCACCGACGTGATGATCGCCGGCAAGGTCGCGGTGGTTGCCGGTTACGGCGACGTGGGCAAGGGCTGCGCGCAGTCGCTGCGCGGTCTGGGCGCCACCGTGTGGGTGACGGAAATCGATCCGATCTGCGCGTTGCAGGCCGCGATGGAAGGCTACCGCGTGGTGACGATGGAATACGCCGCCGACAAGGCCGACATCTTCGTGACCGCCACCGGCAACTATCACGTGATCAACCACGATCACATGAAGGCCATGCGCAACAACGCGATCGTGTGCAACATCGGCCACTTCGACTCCGAAATCGATATCGCCTCGACGCGCCAGTACACCTGGGACAACATCAAGCCGCAGGTCGATCACATCGTCTTCCCGGACGGCAAGAAGATCATCCTGCTGGCTGAAGGTCGTCTGGTGAACCTCGGCTGCGCAACGGGCCATCCGTCGTTCGTCATGTCGAACTCGTTCACGAACCAGACGCTCGCGCAGATCGAACTGTTCTGCCATGGCGACAAGTACGAGAACAAGGTCTACGTGCTGCCCAAGCATCTCGACGAGAAGGTCGCGCGCCTGCACCTCGGCCGCATCGGCGCGGAACTGACCGTGCTGTCGGACGAACAGGCCGGCTATATCGGCGTCGACAAGACCGGTCCGTTCAAGCCGAACCACTACCGCTATTAACCGCGGGCGGCGACCCACGTCCGCACGGATGCCCAGGCATTCGTGCGGCGCCCGCGACCTGAGGCATCAACCGGAGAATCATCGATGACCGTGCTGCTGACATGGCTGATCAACGCGCTTGCGCTGCTGATCATCACCTATCTCGTGCCGTCGATTCACATTCGCAGTTTCGGCACGGCGCTCATCATCGCTGTGGTGCTGGGGCTCATCAACGCCATCCTGCGCCCCGTCCTCATCCTCCTCACCCTGCCGGTCACGATCCTGACGCTCGGGGTCTTCATCCTCGTGGTGAATGCACTGTGCTTCTGGTTGTGCTCGTCACTGCTGAAGGGCTTCGAGGTCTCGGGGTTCTGGTCCGCGTTCTTCGGCTCGATCCTGTACAGCATCGTGTCCTGGCTGTTGTCGGCGCTGATTTTCGGCAACCGCAACTTCGGTTGAGTCAGATCGCCTCTGCGTCGCCGCCGCTCGATCCCTTCTCATCATGAAACCGATCGAACTTTCATTCGAGTTTTTCCCGCCGAAGACGCAAGAAGGCGTGGACAAGCTGCGCGCCACCCGCGCCGAACTGAAGACGCTCTCGCCCAAGTTCGTCTCCGTGACCTTCGGCGCAGGCGGCTCCACGCAGCAAGGCACGCTCGATACCGTGCTCGAGATGGCCGCGGAAGGCTTCGAAGCCGCACCGCATCTGTCGTGCATCGGCTCCTCGAAAGAGAATCTGCGCGCGATCCTCTCGAACTATCGCGGGCATGGCATCCGCCATATCGTCGCGCTGCGCGGCGATTTGCCCTCGGGCATGGGCGAAGTCGGCGAGTTGCGCTATGCGTCGGAACTCGTGGCGTTCATCCGCCAGGAGCACGGCGACTGGTTCAACATCGAGGTGGCCGCGTATCCGGAGTTTCATCCGCAATCGAAGTCGCCGCGCGCCGACCTCGAGAACTTCGCCCGCAAGGTGAAGGCGGGCGCGAATTCCGCGATCACGCAGTACTTCTTCAACGCGGACTCGTACTTCAGATTCCTCGAGGAAGCGCACAAGCTGGGCGTGGACGTACCGGTCGTGCCGGGCATCATGCCGATCACCAACTTCTCGCAACTGATGCGCTTCTCCGACATGTGCGGCGCTGAAGTGCCGAAGTGGGTCGCGCGCCGGCTCGAAAGCTTCGGCGACGACCGCGAGTCGATCCGCGCCTTCGGCGTGGACGTGGTGACGGGCCTGTGCCGGCGTCTCATCGACGGCGGCGCGCCCGGCCTGCACTTCTACACGCTGAACGGCGCGTGGGCCGCGAAGACGGTCTGCGAGCGGCTCGGCTTCAAGAGCGCCTGAGTTTTCTTTTCTGCTTTCACCGCGCGGCGTCCGTCGCGCGGTGCTTTCCTTTCCCTTACGAATTTCCTCTTTGTGCATGGACGCGCGAAGGTCTATTACTTGCGCGTATGGTCGATAACCTGCCCTTATCGACCCGTCATCGGCGACAAACTCTAGTGGGGAAAACCAACTACGCAAGCCACTTTTGTTCGTGCTACGGTAGCGCCCGCATTCGCGCAAACGCTGCAAAAAGCGCACGACGCGATCCTATACACTCGCGCTACGCCGGGATGAATGCCGGCATCGACCTGGAGGAAAACATGAACAAAAACAGCCTGTTGCGAGCGGTCCGCGGACCTGCGCTCGCCGGCGCCATCGCTACGGCAACGCTGTTCGCGGCCACCGTCGCGCACGCCGCGCTTCCCAACAAGACGCTCGTGTACTGCTCGGAAGGCAGCCCTGCCGGCTTCGATCCCGCCCAGTACACCACCGGCACCGACTTCACCGCCAACACCTTCACCGTGTACAACCGCCTGGTTGAGTTCGAGCGCGGCGGCACGAAGGTGGAGCCGGGTCTCGCCGAGAAATGGGATGTGTCGCCGGACGGCCTGACCTACACGTTCCATCTGCGTCACGGCGTGAAGTTCCAGACGACGTCGTTCTTCAAGCCCACGCGCGAATTCAATGCGGACGACGTGATCTTCACGTTCAACCGTATGCTCGACCCGAACAATCCGTTCCGCAAGGCCTACAACGTCCAGTTCCCGTACTTCACGGACCTCGGCATGGACAAGCTGATCTCGAAGATCGAGAAGGTGGATCCGTACACCGTGAAGTTCACGCTGAAGGAAGTCAGCGCGCCGTTCATCCAGAACATGGCGATGGAATACGCATCGATCCTGTCCGCGGAATACACGGACAAGCTGCTGAAGGACGGCAAGGCCGCCGACATCAACCAGCAGCCGGTCGGCACGGGCCCGTTCATCTTCCGCAGCTACACGAAGGACGCGACCATCCGCTTCGACGGCAACCCGGACTACTGGAAGCCGAACGCGGTGCAGATCTCGAAGCTGATCTTCTCGATCACGCCGGATGCCGCCGTGCGCGTGCAGAAGCTGAAGAGCAACGAATGCCAGGTGATGAGCTATCCGCGTCCGGGCGACATCGCGGCGCTGAAGTCGGCGTCAAATGTCGATTCGCCGTCGCAGGCGGGCTTCAACGAAGGATACGTGGCATACAACGTGACCAAGAAGGGCCTCGACAACACCGACGTGCGCCGCGCCCTCGACATGGCGATCAACAAGAAGGCGATCATCGATTCCGTGTATCAGGGCGCGGGCCAGCCGGCCACCGCACCGATGCCGCCCACGCAATGGTCCTATGACAAGAACCTGAAGGGCCAGGCATACGACACCGCGAAGGCGAAGGCGCTGCTTGCGAAAGCAGGCTTCCCGAACGGCATGGAGATCACGCTGTGGGCCATGCCCGTGCAGCGTGCCTACAACCCGAACGCGCGTCTGATGGCGGAAATGATCCAGGCCGACTGGGCCAAGATCGGCGTGAAGGCGAACATCGTGTCGTACGAGTGGGGCGAGTATCTGAAGCGCGCGCACGCGGGCGAGCATGATGCGCTGCTGATTGGCTGGACCGGCGACAACGGCGATCCCGACAACTGGCTCGGCACGCTGCTCGGCTGCGATGCGGTCAAGGGCAGCAACTTCTCGAAGTGGTGCTACAAGCCGTTCGACGACCTCGTCGTGAAGGGCCGCTCCACCACCGACGTCGCCGCGCGCACCAAGGCCTACACCGACGCTCAGCAGATCTTCGCGCAGCAGCTGCCGTTCTCGCCGATCGCGCACTCGACGGTTTATCAGCCCGTCAGCAAGAAGGTGACGAACATGAGGATCGAGCCGCTTGGCTACGTGCGCTTCGATGGCGTCGGCATGCAATAAGTTTCGCCGCAAGTCTTTGCAGCGGAACGCTTTTTGCACTAAATAACAAGTACAAGGTCCGGCGGCGCGGGTCCACGAGATCCAAGCCGCCGGATACGTTTTTGTCCCCTCAAGACCGAAAAGGGCGATCATGTTCCGATTCGTTTTGCGACGCATAGGAATGGTGATACCGACGTTCATCGGCATCACCATTCTCGCGTTCGCGCTGATCCACCTGATTCCGGGCGATCCCATCGAAGTGATGATGGGCGAGCGCGGCGTGGACCCGGCCATGCATGCCGCAGCCATGAAGCGCCTGGGCCTCGACCAGCCGCTTCCGCTTCAATATCTCACCTATGTCGGGCATGCGCTCAAGGGCGATCTCGGCACCTCGATCATCACCAACACGAGCGTGATGGGCGAGTTCCTCGCACGCTTTCCGGCCACGGTCGAACTGTCCATCTGCGCGATGATCTTCGCGCTCGTCGTCGGCTTGCCGGCGGGCGTCACGGCGGCGCTGAAACGCGGTACGGTCGTCGATCACGGCGTGATGGGCACCGCGCTCACCGGTTACTCGATGCCGATCTTCTGGTGGGGCTTGATCCTCATCATGTTCTTTTCGGCGAAGCTCGGCTGGACGCCGGTGTCGGGCCGCATCGCGGTGGAGTACGACATTCCGCACGTGACCGGCTTCATGCTGATCGACGCGCTGTTCTCCACCGACGAAGGCGCGTTTACCTCGGCCGTGAGCCATCTGATCCTGCCGACCATCGTGCTCGGCACGATTCCTCTGGCGGTCATCGCGCGCATGACGCGCTCGTCGATGCTCGAAGTGCTGCGCGAGGATTACATCCGCACTGCGCGCGCCAAAGGGCTTTCGCCGTTGCGCGTGGTCATCGTGCATGCGCTGCGCAATGCACTGATTCCCGTGGTCACGGTCATCGGCCTGCAGGTCGGCACGCTGCTCGCGGGCGCGGTGCTGACCGAGACGCTGTTCTCGTGGCCGGGCGTCGGCAAGTGGCTCATCGACGCCATCTCGCGGCGCGACTATCCCGTCGTGCAAGGCGGCATTCTGATGATCGCGACACTCGTGATCGTTGTGAATCTGGTCGTGGATCTGCTCTACGGCGTGCTGAATCCGCGCATTCGCCATACGAGGTAATCACGACACGATCATGGCTGACATCCAAAACAATCTTCCCCCGCAAGCGATCACGCCGCCGCCTTCCGGCCGCATGGTCGCCGCCCGCGAATTCTGGGCCAACTTCTCGCGCAATCACGGCGCTGTGGTCGCGGGCCTGATCGTGCTGCTGCTGATCCTGGTCGCGCTGTTCGCACCGCTGATCGCGCCGCATAGCCCGATCGAACAATACCGTGACTACGTGAAGATCCCGCCCGCCTGGCTCGATGGCGGCAACCGCATGTTCCTGCTCGGCACCGACGAAGCCGGCCGCGACATCCTCTCGCGTCTCATGTATGGCGCAAGGCTGTCGTTCTGGATCGGCTTCGTGTCCGTGGTGCTCGCGCTGATTCCGGGCATCGTGCTCGGTCTCATGGCCGCGTTCTTCCACTGGCTCGACACGCCGATCATGCGCGTCATGGACGTGCTGCTCGCGCTGCCCTCGCTGCTGCTGGCGGTCGCGGTCGTGGCGATCATCGGACCGGGTCTCGTCAACACGATGCTCGCCATCGCCATCGTCGCGCTGCCGGGCTATGTGCGTCTCACGCGTGCCTCCGCGCTCGGCGAGTTGCAGAAGGAATACGTGACGGCTTCGCGTGTGGCCGGCGCGGGCACCGTGCGCCTGATGTTCTCGCAAGTGCTGCCCAACTGCGCGGCGCCGCTGATCGTGCAGGCCACGCTCGGTTTCTCGTCCGCCATTCTCGATGCCGCCGCACTCGGCTTCCTCGGCCTCGGCGTGCAGCCGCCAGCGGCGGAGTGGGGCGCGATGCTGGCCTCGGCGCGCGACTACATCGAAAGCGCCTGGTGGATCGTCACCATGCCGGGCCTCTCGATCCTGATCTCGGTGCTCGTCATCAATCTCCTCGGCGACGGGCTGCGCGACGCGCTCGATCCGAAACTGAAGCGGATGGGCTGACGACATGAACGATCTTTTGACTATCCGCAACCTGCAGGTGACGTTCGGCGGCACACAGGCCGTCGATCGCATCGACCTGTCCGTGAAACCCGGTGAAGTCGTCGGCGTGGTCGGCGAATCCGGCTCGGGAAAAAGCGTCACGATGATGGCGCTGATGGGCCTCATCGACGCACCCGGCAAGGTCAGCGCCGACCAGATCACGTTCGACGGAAAAGACTTGCTGAAGGCCTCGTCGCGCGAGCGTCGCAAGATCATCGGCAAGGACATCGCGATGGTGTTCCAGGACGCGCTCACGAGCCTGAACCCGAGCTACACGGTCGGCTATCAGATCAAGGAAGTGCTGAAGCTGCACGAAGGCCTGCGCGGCGACGCGCTGCACAAACGCGCGGTCGAATTGCTCGACCAGGTTGGCATTCCGGATGCGAAGAGCCGCATCGAATCATTCCCGCATCAGATGTCGGGCGGCATGAACCAGCGCGTGATGATCGCGATGGCGGTGGCGTGCAACCCCAAGCTGCTGATCGCCGACGAGCCCACCACCGCGCTCGACGTGACCATCCAGGCGCAGATCATGGAACTGCTCGTGCGCCTGCAGAAGGAGCGCGGCATGGCGCTCGTGCTGATCTCGCACGATCTCGCCGTGGTGTCCGAAGTGGCGCAGCGCGTGGCGGTGATGTACGCGGGCGAGATCATCGAAACGAATCATGTGCCGACGATCTTCAGCGAGCCGCATCATCCCTACACCGAAGCGCTGCTCGCCGCGATTCCCGAGCATAGTCGCGGCGCCGCACGGCTCGCCGCGCTGCCGGGCATGGTGCCGGGCAAGGACGACCGACCGAGCGGCTGCCTGTTCGCGCCGCGCTGCAAGTATGCGGTCGAGGCATGCTGGAAGGGGCGGCCGGACCTGTTCCCGCTCGACAGCAATGATCCGGCGGTGCGCGCACGCTGCATCAAGCCGTTGAACATCGACGTAGTGATGGAAGGAGGCGCGCGATGAACGCCGTACCGAAGCAACTCAACCAGGATATCGTGCTGGCGGCCGACCAGCTCGCGAAGCATTACGACGTGAAGCGCAGCGCGTTCCAGCACGGCACGGTGAAGGCGCTGAACGGCGTGTCGTTCGAGCTGAAGCGCGGGCATACGCTCGCGGTCGTCGGCGAATCGGGCTGTGGCAAGTCGACGCTCGCCCGCCAGTTGACGATGATCGAAACGCCGACCTCCGGCCGCCTGCTGATCGAAGGCGATGATGTCGCCGGCGCGAGCAAGGCGAAGATCGCCGAGCTGCGACAACGCATCCAGATGGTGTTCCAGAACCCGTTCGCGTCGCTGAACCCGCGCAAGACCGTCGAGCAGACGCTCGGCGAACCGCTCGCGATCAATACGAAGCTCAGCGCCACCGGGCGCGCCGAGCGCATCGCCCACATGATGCGCACGGTCGGGCTGCGTCCGGAGCATGCGTCGCGCTATCCGCACATGTTCTCCGGCGGCCAGCGCCAGCGCGTGGCGATCGCGCGCGCGATGATCCTCGATCCGCAGATCGTCGTCGCGGACGAGCCGGTATCCGCGCTCGATGTCTCGATCCAGGCGCAGATCCTCAATCTGTTCATGGACCTGCAGGAGCAGTTCGGCACGAGCTATGTGTTCATCTCGCACAATCTCTCGGTGGTCGAGCACATTGCCGACGACGTGATGGTGATGTACTTCGGCGGCATCGCCGAACTCGGCGACAAGGAGACCATCTTCGCCCGGCCGCGTCATCCGTACACGCGCGCGCTGATGTCCGCCACGCCCGCGCTGTTCGAGGAAGACCGGCGCATCAAGATCAAGCTGCAGGGCGAAATGCCTTCGCCGCTCAATCCGCCTTCGGGTTGCACGTTCCATCAGCGCTGCCCGTATGCGATCGAGCGCTGCCGCGCGGAGGAGCCGAAGCTGCGCGTGGTGGACGGGCGGCAGGTGTCGTGTCATCGCGCGGAAGAAGTCGGCGAAGGCGAGGGCTGATTGCGCCATCGGCCCCACGCGGCTTCATGGCGCTTCATGCAGACGAATGGACGGGCCGACACACGAATGTTCTAAGATGTCGGTCGTGCCGGATTCACTCGACAAGCCGCGCTTCTTCCGCGCGGCGTTCGCCCATGCGACAGCCTTTGCGCTGTCGCTCGTGCTGTTTACGGCGGGACTCTGCGTGGCGCCCGACAGTTTTGCCGTCGGTGGTTCGCGCACTCCGCAGGCCGCCGGCGATGCCGGACCGGCCGCGGCGCCTTCCCGGCCTGCCCCCCCGCCGCGCACCGATCGCTCGAACGGCACCACGGCAAGCGGCCCGGTACGCGCGCAGCCGCCGCGCATGCCGTTCTATGTCGCCACCAAGGGCGCCACGACCCTCTACGTGCTCGGCACGCTGCACGTCGGTTTCCCGAACGACTATCCGCCCGAGCAACCGTTTCGCGCACGCATCCTCGCCGCGCTCGAAGCGTCACCTACGCTGGCGCTCGAGATTTCCCCCGACGACCTCCTGCTGTCCCAGGAAGACGTGAACCGCTACGGCATGTGCCGCAGCGAGTGCCTGCTCGACTATCTGCCCGACCCGATGTGGCAACAGGTCGAGACGCGCATGCGCTCGCATCCGGAAGCGCTGAAGCAGTTGCGGCACACGCGGCCGTGGCTGGCGTCGATGCTGATCGAAACCTACGACACGCTCAAGGCCGGCTTCGACAGCGAGTACGGCACCGAGGCGCAGTTGCAGAACGTCTATCTGCGGGCGCGCGGGAAGATTGTCGGGCTGGAGAGCTTGAACGAACAGATTTCCACCTTCACGCGGCTGACGTCGGCGCAGCAGCGCGAGATGCTCGGCCAGGATCTCGTGCAGACGCCGGCCGAGAACATCGCGGATGTGAAGGAACTGCACCGGCTATGGCGCATCGGCGATGCGGATGCGCTCAAGGCCTGGGACGATGCGAAGTCGAGCAAGCTGGCCAGGAACCGGTCGCTGGCCGCCCAGGTCGACAATCGCGTGGTGTACGAACGCAACCGGCGCTTCGTGCAGCGCATGGTGCAGATCGCGGCGCCTGACAAACCCGTGTTCGTCGCGATCGGCGCGCTGCATCTGGGCGGACCACGAGGCGTGCTGGAACTGCTCAGGAAACGGGGCTTCGTGGTCGAGCCGGCGTGAGGCCGATCCACATCGATTCACGATGCTTCCCCGCGTAACGACACTTCTTCACATGCGCGGCGATGGAAAGACTCTACACTGCGTCTTTGCTTCCGATCCGCTGCGCCGACCGCGCACGCATGTCTCCGCCCCTGCGCACGCCATTGCTGATTCGCTGCTTCATCGCGATGTCATGGACTATCGCGCTCATCCTCTCATTCATTCTCTCGTTGGCGCCGGCCCGGGCCCGTTCCGGCGATGCCGCGCCGATCTCCGCAAGCACGGGTCGTCCGCCCGTCGGCGTGCAGGTGAAGGTCGAGACCTTCACCGAGCAGGATGCCAGTGCGATCGCGCGCGCCGGCTTCCGTTTCATCCGCCTTGGCGTATGGACGGACCACATGGACGATACCGCCTATATGCAGCGTGTCGCGTCGGCTTTCGACCTCGCGGCGCGCGCCAGGCTGCCCGTCCTGCTGACCCTGCGCTCGACCCGTCCGCTGCTGGCATCGGGCCAGACGGACGGCCGACTGCTGAACATCGCCGGTAAGCGTTTCGGCATGCAGGTGCGCGCCGTGGCGCGCACCTATGCGTCCGGACTGATCGGCATCGAGTTGTGGAACGAGCCGGATCTGGACCGCTACTGGCCCACGGGAAAAGTCCGCGAGACCTTTGCGCCGTTCATGCACGGCGTCTGCGACGAACTCCGGCGCGCGCCGCTTCACGTGTCAGTGGCGGGCTTCGGCTTTGCGCACGCGCCGCGACGCGACAATACGGCCGGAGCGCTGCTGGACGCCGTGCTCGCTGCGTCGCCGGGCTGCATCGACGCCGTGTCATATCACGCATACGGAATGACTTTCGCCCAGATCAACGCCACCGCTCGAAGTCTGCGCGACCGCTACGGGCTGCCTGCCGCCATCACCGAATGGGGCGCGCCGTCCCGGGGCGCAGTCACGAGCAGCCCGGCACGGCAGGCAAGCCGCGTCGATGCGTTCGTTGCCGCGCTCGACACACTGAGCGCCTCCCTTGTCTCCCTATACGAGTGGAAGGACACCGCGCGGGCGGAGAATGAGCGGGAACGCAGCTTCGGTCTCGTCGACGCCGGCGGCGCGCCCAAGCCCGCGCTCGCACCGGTGCTCGACTATGTCGGCAAGGCTCCCGGCGGCCGCTGATGCCCGGCATGCGAGACCCGGGCGGCATCGGCCCGAGCAGCGAGCAGGGTCATGCAGAAGAGCGACACGCTCGACAGATGCCGCACGTAGCTGCCGAGATCGGGCTCGAACAGCATTGAAACGGCGATATGCCCCATGACCAGACACGCGAGCCCATCCATGACGGGGTTCGCGTCGGCGCTGTGCCGGAAGGGCCGCGCGGATCGCCACGCGGCGATGACGAACACCTGCATGGCGAGGCCGCGCGGATCGGGCGAAAACAGCAGCGGCAGATGCAGTCTCGCCACGGCATAGAGATAGTCGATACAGAACGCCGCGAAGGAATTCGGCGGCATCAGGTTGTGAAAGCTCGTGCGCGCGCCGAAGGGCGACTGGACCATGAGATAGTCGACCGCCATGTCGCGAGGCTGCAGGAGCGCGGTGTACGCGCCCGACGGCAACAGCAGCAGGGCGAGCACGAGCAGGCCCGCCAGCACGATCCGTCCGCGCCGGCCGGCACGCCGGAACAGCAGCACGGCCGCGGCCGCCGCGCCGATCAGCAGGAAATAGCGGCGCACCAGCAGCGCGTAGACGAGATAGACGCCCACGCCGACCGTCGCCGTGAACGCCACGCGCCGTCGCACGAGCGACCACACGATCAGCAGTGACATCGCTACCACCAGCGTATCTTTCGATGCAACGAACAAGTTGAAGAAGACACAGGGCGCGCCGAGCAGAAGCGCCACCGCCAGCGCCCCGGCATGTCTGGCGCGGGCCAGCATGCACTGTATGAACCCGATGCCCGTCGCGAGCACGAAGACATCGAGCAGCGTCGGACCGAAGAGCGCAAAGAACTGGCCCACCGCATCGAAGGACGAACCATCGTAGGTGCTCGCGCCGTCCATCTGCGCCTGGATCTTTTCGGCGTCCCGAAACAGAAAGTCGGGCAGCAGCGACCTGCCTGCCACGAACAGCAGAAGGTACGCGCACGAAGCCAGCCCCGCCAGCCAGGCCGTCACGCCGCGGCTGAGACGGGGACCCGTGAGCATGATCCGCTCAAGCATCGGTGCGCGCTCCCGCCGGTTGGCCGCGCTGTGCCCATCCGAGCGCGATCAGCGCCGTGGTGCTGGCGAGCAGATGGGCCAGCGCCATCCGGACGGCACCCTGACCCGCGCCGTCACCGGCAATGAGCCAGAAAGAAAGTGGCAGGGAAGCGAGCGCCGCGCAGCACAGGGCAACGAGGATCCGACGCCCCACGCAGCGCGCGATGCAAGCGGCCCAGAGCACATCGCCCGTGGAGCGCAGCAGGAACGAGACCAGCAGCACGGCGAGGGTCAGGCAGGAGAAAGTCGTGGCGCGCTCCTTCGCCATCCAGAAGATGAGCGGAGCGGCACAGCCGATGCCCAGCGCCACCGCCACGCTCACGGCGGCGGTACTGCGCAGGGACGCACGCAGCGTGGCGCGCCATGTCTCTTGCACGCCACCCGCCGCCCGCGCCAGACGCGGCCCCGCGATCACCCCGACGCTCGCGAACGCGATCGTCTGTACCGCATTCGCGACCGACCACAGGAAGACGTAGCGCCCGACTTCCTCGGCCGGGAGCAAGGCCGACGCGATAAAGCGTTCCGCGTACTGCAACCCGGCGAGCAGCACGCCGCCGACATGGAACGGCACGCCTGCGCGCCAGACCGGGCGCAGCGCCGCTGCCGGACGCGCCGCGCCATGTTGCATGCTGCCGTCCCGTGCCTGCCGTGAAAGCAGCGCCCAGCCCCACAGGATGACCGCGAGATTCGTCACCGTCCACAGCACGAAGACGGCACGCACGTCGTCAAGCGCGCCCGTCAGCAGACCCGCTATGGCGAAGACGGCCCAGCCGCCGGTACGCACGAACAACATCGAGGAGCCGGCGCGCGCGCGGTGCACCGAAAACACGTAGGCGTTGACCTCCAGCGCGTAGTGCTCGCTGGCCGCGACCAACAGCAGCAGACCCAGCGTTCGCGGGTCGGATGCGGCGCCCGGGAGCCAGCCGCACAGCGAAGCCGTCATGGCAGCGCACAGGGCGCTCGCATCGAACATCCCATAGACGCGCCGCAGCGCACGCGCCGTGGCGATCGCGGCACGCGGATCCGCTTCGCTCAAACGCCGGTTCAATTCGGCGCCGAAACCGAGTCCGCACAATTTCGACGCGATGACCGAAGCGGCGACGGCCAAGCCGTAGTCGGCGACCGCGCCCAGGCCCAAGGTGCGTGCGAGGACGATCGTCAGTCCGAACTTGGCCGCAAGGGACAGCGCACGTGACAGAAGGCGCCACACCATCGTCGCGGGTCCTCAGGCTTCGACCGGACGCTGCGCGTCGCGGCGCGGATGGCCGAGCATCGTCTTCGTGCCCGCGGCGTGGCGCAGTATCTCGATGAGCGATGCACGCTGCCCGGCGATACGCGTCAGCGCGCGCTCCGTCGCGTCCCAGAATGCCGCCAGCGCGTACGGTGCGAACAGGCGCTGCACGACCGATGAGGCGTCGAAATCCGCGGCATTCGCCACCCAGGACGGGATGGCGAGGTCGCCATACGCGCCGAAGCCCTTGCGCTCGTAGCTGAGATGGAACGCGGGCACGCCATGCAGCAGTGACTCGAGTGCGCCGTGCAGGCGCACCGACACGACCACATCCGGCGTGTCGTGCTCCAGCAGATGACGCAGACCCGGCAGCGTCTCGCCGATGCCCAGCCGCCGGTAGTAGGCGGCGTCGTCGTTGCCGCGCCCCGTGCTCTGCACCGCGAAACTGAGCCGGCATTCGTTCCGCAGCAAGGCGATCAGTTCGCGCGTCGACTGCGCGTAGCGTTCGCGTTGCGGGCGGCTCCAGCTCGGCGCGTCGCGCAGCACCAAGGCGACGTGCCGCACGCCGTGCGGACGCGCTGCGGCCTGCGCCAGCACGGCGTCGCGCGACCGGGCGAATTCGAGCACGGCCAGATCCGGCATGCGCATGACGTTCGCATTGCCGGCAAGAAAAGTCTCGGAGCGGTCGTCGCGCACGCACACCGTGGCGAACCCCGCCAGTGCTTCGCGCAGCCGGCCGGCGGCCCGATCCGACAGGGCGGACGAACAGCTCATCGCCGGACCGATGCTTTGCGGCAGATACACCGTTGGCTTGCGCGCGGCGCGTGCGGCGTCCGCCTGCACGAGATGCCCGAGCGCCAGCTTGGCCGCTTCGACGCCATTGCGCGCACGCAAGTAGCCGCCGCCGACCCCGACGATCAGATCGCACTGCGACAGACGCTCGCGCAGTCGCGCCGCCGCGGGCGTGACGATGCGGCAGGCGGTGCCCGCCGCGGCGGCGACCCGCGCAAGACCGCTCGACGCGATGACCGGCGCGGGCAGCACGTCGTCGTATTCCGGGAACGACAACGGATCCGCGGCAACGACAGCCAGGCGAAAGCGTGCGCCGAAGGCCTCGCGCAACAGGGCGGCGGACAGATCGACCAGCAACCCGTCACCGGAATTGCGACGGCTATAGGCGTGCAGCAGCACGATGTTTTCAATCGTTTTCATGGTTCAGGCGTGGATGCAATGCCGATAGACGGCGAGGGTTTCGTCCACCATCCGCTCGGAGGTGAAATGGGCGGCAGCGCTCGCGCAGTTGGATCTGAGCCGCGCGAGCCGTGGCGCGTCGGTCGCGAGCGCGATCAACGCTTCGGCGAAGGGCGTCGCGTCGTCGTGATTCGGCACGACGACGCCGGTGTCGCATGCGGCGACCAGCGCGTCCGCGCCCGCGACGCGCGTGGAAACGATCGGCACGCCGGCGGCGACCGACTCGACATAGACATAGGGGAAGCCCTCGTAGCGACTCGGCAGCGCGCAGAGATCGAATGCGCCGAAGTAGCGCCGGGCGTTGGGCACGGCGCCGACGACGTGCAGATTGGCCGGCAACGCGTCGAGTGCCACGCCGGCAGCGGCGCAGAAGTCGCCGCTGCCGATGCAGACGAACTGCACGCGCCGGCCGAGCCGCTCCTCGACCTGACGTGCGATCGACACGAAGCGATCGATACCCTTCTGGAACGCAAAGCGCCCCACCAGGCCGACGACGAAGGCGTCATCGCGCAGGCCCAGGTAGCGCCGCGCCGCTTCACGGCTCACGCGCTCGAACTCGGGCACGCCGTTATGAATGGTCGAGATACGCGGGCGGCCGATGTGCAGGTCCTCATGCAGGTGACGCGCTTCGTCATCCGAAACAGCGATGATGCGATCGGTCAGCCAGCGCCCGAAACCGCCCTCGACAGCGCCGATCGCCCGCCGCGCGACGGCGCCGAGCGTGGGATTCAGCGTGAAGACCGCGTGCGGTGTGTAGACGTGACGCCAGGGCCCGCGGCATGCGCGCGCGAGCACGCCGGCCTTGGAGCTGTGCGAGTGCACGAGGTCCGGTCGCAGCGCGGCGAGCGTCCTGTAGAGCCGCGCGAAGGACCCGAGGTCGCGTGCGCCGATGGCGCGCTGCATGGGCAGGCGCGTGACCGTCGAGCATGATGCAAGGCAGTCGGCGGTCAGCCAGTGAGAATCGAAGCGATCTCCATCGGGGCGCGCGATCAGGTGCACCTCGATGCCGCGCCTCGCGAGACCGGGAATCAGATCGGCAAGATGGGTGGCGACGCCTCCGGCCGCGGCTTCCACCACGATGGCGACGCGCAGGCGGCACTGTGCTGCGACGTCGGCCGCGCGCGCCTGCCGCCCGCGGGCAGGCGTCATGCTGTTCTTGAAGGAGATGGGCGGCTTCATGTGCGTTTCATCCGGCTGCGCAGCAACGAAAGGGCGGTTCGCCATTGCGCCTTGGCGGGCGCGCCGTAGTCGTAACTTCGGTAGCCCGTTCTGCCCAGCGACGCGTGGACGGAGCGCATCGACAGCCCGTTGAGGATCAGGCCGGCGGGCTTCGTGCCGCCATGTCCGAGGCGCTTGACCGTCTCGTTCAGTTCGCCGAGCCGTGTCTCGCCCGCTCTCGCCACCAGCAACACCGCGCTGGCCCGCGACGTGAACGACGTCGCGTCCTCCACCGCGAGAACCGGCGGCGTGTCGACGAGTACGAAGTCGTACGCGCCGCGCAGGGCGTCGATCAGATCACCGGCGCGCGCGGACAGCAGCAATTCGGCGGGGCGGTCGGCCGGTGAGCCCGCTGCGATGAAATCCAGACGGGGCGATTCGATCCGGTGAATGACCGGCTCCGGGCTCACGCTGCCCGCAATCAGGTCGGCCCAGCCGGGGCCGCGGGTCACGCCCAGACAGGCATTGAGCGATGGTCTGCGCAGATCGCCGTCGATGAGCAGCACACGCAGGCCCGTCGCGGCCAGCACCGCGGCGAGATTGAGCGCGATGAACGACTTGCCGGCATTCGGTGCCGCGCCCGTGAATACGACCACCTTGCCTGGTGCATCCGGCCCGGTCATGCGCAACGCGGTGCGCAGGCTGCGCAGGCTTTCGATGGCCCGATCGTGCGGCGCCTCGACGGCGAGCAGCGCGGCACGCGTGGCGCCCGGGCCCGCGAGCGCAGTTCGAAGCGAACGCTGCGCGGCCGAAAAGGGCACCGTCGCCAGCACCGGCAAACCCGTGCCGCGTTCGATTTCATCGGCCGAACGGACCGCGCCGGTCAGGAACTCCCGCACGAATGCATAGACAAGGCCGACGAGCAGACCGCCCAGCAGCGAAGCGGTCGCCACGAGCGGCCGCTTCGGCCACGCGGGATCTTGCGCGACGATCGGCGCGTCGATCATCCGCACGCTGCCGACCTTGCCGGCCTTGACGAGTTGCAACTGCTGCGCGTTGGCGAGCGTCGCGGTATAGAGGTCGGTGCTGACCTTCACGTCCAGCATGAGCCGGGCGGCCGTCTGTTCGATATCGGGCAGGCGGGCCAGCGCGGAGTCGAAGGCGGTGATCTGCGCACGCAGCAGCGCGATCTGCCGGTCCGCCGCCACCACGCCCGGGTGCTGCGGCGCGTAGCGGGTCGCGAGTTCCGCGCGCTTCTGCTGCAGGACGATCAACTGGCCACGCGCTTCCGCCTGCTGCTGCAGTCCGGTCGCGATCTGCGTCGGCAGATCGATAACGCCGCGCTCGTCGCGCATGCGGGTGTAGCGCGCCTGCGCGTCATCAAGCTTCCGTTTCAGCTCAGGCAGTTGTGCCATCAGGAAGCCGAGCGATTGAGCCGCATCGGCATATTTGCGCTCCACGTTCTGGCGGACGTACTGCTCGCCGATCTCGCGCAGCGTGCGGCTGGTGCGCTCTGCGTCGCGTCCGAGCAAGGTCGCGACGATCACGCCCGACTGCCTGACCTTTTCCTGGACGTCGAGGCGTTGCTGCAGCTTGACGACGGTGTCGTCGAAGCCGTGCCGGATCACGGAGAATGCGGTGCCGGGCCGCGCGTCGAGGCTCGCCACGGCGATGATCAGCGGCCCGGACGGTGTGCTCACGCGGCTCTCGGCGCCGACGCGCCCGTGCAGCGGGACGTCGAGCAAGGCGCCGGCGAGCGTGTATCGGCCTCCGGCCTCCACCTTCAGCGTGAAGGGCTCGTCCTGCCATGGTTCCGGCACGTCGAAGCGGCTCACGTCGGCGCGCTCGCGGCCCCATGCGTAGCCGCCGAAGCCGAACACGCCGGGAGCGAGCAGGCCATCCTGAAAGCGCGAAACCAGATCGCCGATCAGCGGGAAACGCGCCGGCGCCACCTCGATGTGCAGATGCTGCCTGTCGACGGCGCGCGAGACCACGAGGCGCGACGTGATGATCTGAGCCTCCGCCGCGGCGGAGGACTTGACGTCGAAAAATGTCGACATCTGGCTGGGAAGATTGCCGGCCATGCCTGCGCCGGCGCTGTCCTCGACCTGGATCAGGATGTCCGCCTGATACTTCGGCGGCCACAGAAAACTCCAGCCGATGCCGGCCAGCCCGACCACGGACACGATCAGGACGATGCGCCACGCGTTCGTGAGAAGCGTGTCGAGGAGCGTAATGACATCGAGTTCGGCGGTGGCGGCCGGGCCGTGTCGATCGGGGTAGGACATGAATGGATCTATCTGGAAAGTGGAGCGCTGCGCACCGGGGCAGCGGCCGGTCGGACGGTGCGATTGCGCTGGTCGGGTTCAGGGCGCAGACGGTCGAGCCATTCGCGCAGGCCGGATTCGATGTGCGCGAGCGAAGCTTCGAAGGCCGCGTGGCCCTGCCGGTACGGATCGCGGACATCGCGCTGTGCGGCATGCAACAGCCGGTAGACACGGCCGCGCGCGAAGGGGTGGCGCGCGAGCAGCGTCTCGCGCTGGCCGAGCGCCATGACGAGGATGAGCTCGTGACGACGCAGCAATACGGAACTCGCCGGGCGCGCCACGTGACCCGAGAGGTCGATGCCGCGTGCCCGCATCAGTTCGACGGCCTGGGGGTCCGCCGGCTGGCCGGTCAGCGCATGCGTGCCCGCGGATCCCACCTCGATCCCCGGCATCGCCTGAGCGAGCAGCGCCGCCGCCAACGGGCTACGACAGATGTTTCCCTCACAGACCATCAGCACGGAGCGGATCATTTCGCGATCACTCCCGCCGTGAGTCCCGAGCTGATCAGCGGCATCAGCAGGGTCAGCACGCGGTTGAAGCGCACGAGCCCGTTGCCGTCGACATAGACGACGTCTTTCGGTTGCAGCTCGAAGTCCTTCGCGACGAGCATCGACACCGGCGAACGGCTGTCGAGATGGAAGACTTGCGGCGTGCCGTCGAGTGAACGGATCACGAACATCTGCGCCGTGTCGGCCGTGTTCGCATTGATGCTGCCCGCCTGAGCGAGCGCGTCCGCGAGCGACAGGCGGCCGTCGCGGCGCGGCTGCGCGGAGCCCGGCTTGTTGACTTCGCCCATCACATAGACCGCGTTTTCATCGCGCGATGTGACCCGCAACATGTCACCGGCCTTCAAGTAGAGCTGTGACGGGCTGAGACCCTGCGCAAGCAGCTGCGGCACGTCGATGCGCTGCGAGACGCCCTCGCGCACCAGGACGACATCGCTTTGATCGGCGTTCTCGCTGAAGCCGCCCGCGCGTGCGACGGCGTCGTAGAAACTGAGTGGCACGTCGGTCAACGACAGGGCACCCGGGCTGCGGACTTCACCGTCGACATAGACCTGGCGCGAGCGGTATGACGCCATGCGTACGGTGACCTGCGGCTTGACCAGATAGGCCGCGAGCGCGGCGCGCAGGCGCTGCTGGATCTGCTCCGTGCGCAAGCCCGCGACCTTGAGCGTGCCCGCGTACGGAAACTGGAGCGTGCCGTTCTGGTCCACGACGAAGCCTGCCGCCGGATCACTCGCCTTCGCCGACCCTTGGCTCTGCGCCGGTCCGAGCGCCGCGGCGAACTCCGGGTGGTCCCAGACGACGATCTGCAGCACGTCGCCTGCGCCGACCGTATAGGTCTCCGGCGCAGCGAACAGACGCTTTGCCTGCTGGTCCTGCCGTCCCTTGCGCTCGGCGGCGAAACGCTGGACGAGACTCAGGTCGAGTTCCGTGACCGGCAGCGCGGGCGCGGCCGCCGAGGGCTCCGTATAGCGGTTGTCCTCCTGACCCGCCGTCGCGTTCCGGCTGACCGGCATGTGAAAGCCCGGCGCCGACGCACAGGCGCCCAGCAACCCCGTCAGCGCGAGTGCGGCGACGATGTGGGACTGTATCGAGTGCTTCATGTTGGGTTCCTGCGATTCAGTACGCGTTGCGATGCACGAGGCCGCGCACGACGGTCGCCGCGACGATGCGCAAGTCGAACGCGAACGACCAGTTGCTGAGATAGAAGAGATCGTGTTCGACGCGCTGCCGCATCATCTCCACGGAGCTCGTCTCGCCGCGCAGGCCGTTGACCTGGGCCCAGCCGGTGATGCCGGGCTTGATGCGGTAGCGGTGGATGTAGTCGTCGACGATGTTCTGATACAGCGCGTCGTGCTCGATCGCATGCGGCCGGGGGCCGACCACGGACATGTCGCCGCGCAGCACGTTGAAGAACTGCGGCAACTCATCCAGGCTGGTGCGGCGCAGGAACGCGCCGACGCACGTGATGCGCTGATCGTTCCGTGTCGCCTGCACCACCACGCCTTCTTCGCGCTGATGCGCGCGCATCGTGCGGAACTTGTAGATCCGGAAGGGTTGGCCGTTCGCACCGCGGCGCCGCTGCTGGAACAGCACAGGGCCGCGCGACGACACCTTGATGGCCAGCGCGATCGCGATCAGCAGCGGCGCGCACGCCACGATCGCGCAGGTGGCGAAGACCAGGTCGAACAGCGTCTTGGCGGTGACCGCATCGCCGGTGAGCGGCGCCGCGACGAGGTTGATGGCGAGGGTCGTATCGAGATCGGCGCTCTCGCTGTGAAAGCGCGCGACGCCGCGGACGTCCGGAATGAACCGGATGTTGACGAGGTCGTTGCGGAAGGTCCCGAGAAAGCGCTGCAGCGTCGCTTCGTCAGTGAGCGGCAGTACGAGCCATACTTCGTTGATGCGACGCGCGCGGACGTACGCGGCGAATGTCTCGATGTCGCGGAAGCGCAGCGCGCCCGGGTAATGCGCATCCGATTCAGGATCCAAGTCGAAGACGGCGCCGATCCCGCAACCCGCGTCGCGCATCGACATCACGCGCCGCACGAATGCCGCGCAGCGCTCGCCGCGACCGACCACCGCCACTGAAAAGCGTCGCGCGCCCGCCATGCGTTCGACAAGACGGCAGATGATCACGCCACCCGCCGTCAGGCCGCTCAGGCAGACGAACCAGTCCATCGAAGGCGCGTAGCCGCCATGCATCCGGTTGACCACCCCGACCGCGAGCGCTTCGCACACGATCCAGCCCAGCGCCGGCAGCAGGACGTACCAAGCCAAAGCCCGGCGGGCCGGACGCTTGAGACGGGCACCGGACGAAAGACTCAACGCGAAAACGATCGCGAAGGCCGTGATGGCGCTGTCATAACCCGCGTTGGCCGCGTGACCGAAGCGGCCTTCGGCGACCAGCGAGCAGACCATGACGAGCAGCGTCTCGAGCAAACGAAACAGCAGATCGGGGGCCGCCGGGAAATTCAGAAAATGGCTGTAAGTCGGCAAACGCATGACAGGATCGATGACGAAAGATCAGTTCCCCGAAAGTCGCGATATGCGGAAGGCGGAAAAAGCCACGCCTCGGTCCATTCAGGAAACACGCGATCGGCATCGCACGCAGTACGCCAACGAGTTACTTGTGGAGCAACTCTGCATCCTCACTTGTCGAGCGAGCGCCGAACAAAACGTGCGCAGTCTCCTCGATCGGCCCGGGATGCAACCATAGGCGGGCTCCGAATCTGGGCGGTGTCCGATTCCCGCAATGGGTAGTCGTCAGAGGGTTCTGAATCCCGCTCCCAATATCGCGATCACACGGACGAATTTGAATGCCTGAGCGCAGTGCTCACGGGTTGCAATGCTGATGATGAGCATCGAAAAATTCGGACGGACCTGCGTCGAAGTTTCGATGCCGCGAGGAGAAGGGGACGAGACGAACCGCCACGGCTATCGACTCCGGCGCGCGGTTGACAAGCGGAAGAAAGGAAGGGGAATGCGAGGAGGGAAGATTCACGAGAGCACGCGGAAGCCGCGTGCTCTCGCGCCGATGCTCAGATGAACATCAGCCAGTTCAGCAGGAAGATGTTCGCGATCAACAGCGTCAGCGCGGTCGGCACTTGCACCTTGATCACCGCGTTCTTGTCGGGCAACTCCAGCAAGGCCGATGGCACGATGTTGAAGTTCGCAGCCATCGGCGTCATCAGCGTGCCGCAGTAGCCGGAAAACATGCCGATAGCGGCCATCGTCGCGGGATTGCCGTGGAACACGCCGACCAGGATCGGCACGCCGACGCCGCCCGTCATCACCGGGAACGCGGCGAAGCCGTTGCCCATGACCATCGTGAACAGCGCCATGCCGATCACGTACACCGCCACCGCGACAAAGCGGTAGTCCATGTTCACGTAGGCCGTCGTCACGTGCGCGACGGCCTTGCCCACGCCCGCGTCCGAGAACACCAGCCCGAGCATGCCGAGCATCTGCGGCAACACGGCGGCCCACGACAGCGCGTCGATCAGGCGACGCGTCTCGCGCATCGACTGGCCGACCGTATCGCGCGTCATCACGCAGGCAATGGCCAGCGCGATCACGCAGCCGACGCCGAAGCCGATCAGCGTCACGTTCTTCAGTTCGATCAGCGGCGTGCCGCCGAACACCAGATACTTCGCGCCGAGCGTGAGAACGACGGTCACGACCGGAATCGTCAGCGCCGGAATGAAGAGCTTGTTGCCGAGCCGCACGGCGCTCTGGCGACGGGTTTCTTCGGAGAGCATCTTCGGCTTCGCGCCGGTCACGCCGCCGAAGCCGGCGATCAGCGCCATCGCGACCACGAGCACGCCGACGGCGGTCACCGGAATCCAGTCGCCGATCAGGAAGATCAGTGCGTAGATCAGCCAGAAGCCGCCCGCGGTGAGCCGGCGCGGATGCGACTTGTCCGTGAGGATCATGCCCGCGACGACCACGAGCACGATGCCGACGAGATAGAACAGATAGTTGATCGTGAGCGTCATGCCTTCTCTCCGGCGACGTTGCGCGTCAGGGCGCCGAGTTCGCGCGCGAGCCTGCGGTCGAGGAGCCACAAGCGGAAGCCATGAATCAGGAACGCGCAGATCGCCGTGGGAATGCCCCAGACGGCGACGTGCATCGGCTCGACCACGATGCCCGCTTCCTTCAGGAAGGTGGTCATCAGCACGATCGCGCCGAACGCCACGAAGATGTCCTCGCCGAAGAACAGGCCAACATTGTCGGTGGCCGCCGAGTAGGCGCGCAACTTGTGGCGCACCGCATCGGACAGCTTGCCGTAGCGGGCTTCGGTAGCGCCTTCGGCCATCGGCGCGAGCAGCGGACGCACCATCTGCGGATGACCGCCGAGCCCGGTCAGGCCGACCGCCGCCGTGATCTCGCGCACGAACAGATAGACGATCAGCAGGCGTCCGGCCGTCGCCGCCTTGATGCTGGAGATCCACATTTGCGCGCGTTCGCGCAGGCCGTGACGTTCGAGCAATCCGATCACCGCGAGCGGCAACAGGATGATGAGCGGAATGTTGCGGGTCTTGAGAAAGCCGCTGCCGATCGCGGTCAGGATTTTCTCGACCGGGAAGTGCGCCGCCAGGCCGGTGATGATCGCGGCGGCGGCGACGATCAGCATCGGATTGAAGCGCAGGACAAAGCCCACGATGATGACGGCCACGCCAATGAGCGGCCATAGATTGACTGCGGTTGCCATGAGTTCTCCAAACGGATCAAGCGTCACGCCTCGAACCGGGCGCGTGGTTTTATTGCTTGTGGTTTGCTGCTTGCGACTGCGCGGCTCTGCCGGCCGCTTGCTGACGCGCCCCGGTTGCGCGGGGCGCGGGATTGCTCAATGAAAAGGCGTCATTCGGCGTGCGCCGCGCGCACCTCGATGCCCGCATCGGCGAGCGCGCCGCGGATCCGGCGCGCGAACGCCAGCGCGTGCGCGCCGTCGCCGTGCAGGCAGATGGTTTGCGCGTTGAGCGGCACCCATTCGCCCGACACGGCCTGCACGCGCTGTTCGCGGACCATCGCGAGCGTGCGGTCGAGCACGATGTTTTCATCGTCGAGCAGCGCGCCCGGCTCCTTGCGCGGCACGAGCGAGCCGTCCGCCCGATAGCCGCGGTCCGCGAACACTTCCTCGATCGCGATGAGTCCCGCGCGCCGCGCCGCTTCCACCAAGCCGCTGTTGGCGAGTCCGAACACGAGCAGCGACGGGTCGAAGTCGCGCACCGCGGAGACGATCGCATCGGCGATGTCCGTGCTTCTCGCCGCCTGGTTGTAGAGCGCGCCGTGCGGCTTCACGTGCGCGATGCGCCCGCCTTCCGCCTGCGCGATCGCCGACAGCGCGCCCAGCTGGTACAGCACGCCCGCGTAGATCTCTTCGGGCGGCAGATCCATCTCCTTGCGGCCGAAGTTCTCCGGGTCGTTGAAGCTCGGATGCGCGCCGATGGCCACGCCTTTCTCGACGGCCCAGCGCACGCAGTCGCGCATCGCAGTGGCGCCGCCGGCATGCCAGCCGCACGCGATGTTGGCGGAGCTGACGAGGTCGAGCAGCGCTTCGTCGGTGCCGCAGCCTTCGCCGAGATCGGCATTGAGATCGATTTCCATGATGTTTCGTGCAAATCCTTACGTTGAGTGTTGAGCGCGACGCGTCCGGCGCAGCATCATGCGCCGGCGCGCGCGATGCGTTCCTCGTGCATGGCGATGGCCGTTTCCACCTGGCTCACGTACTGGCGTTCTTCCGCGAGCGCGTGGCGCGCCTCTTCTACCGATGTCTCTATGAAGCGCACGCCGCCGTTCAGCCGCACTTGCGCGAGCTTCCACACATCCGCCCGGATGACCGCGCCGATCTTCGGGTAGCCGCCGGTGGTCTGGGCATCGCCCATCAGCACGATGGGCTGGCCGTTCGGCGGCACCTGGATCGTGCCGGGCAACACCGCGTGCGACAGCAGTTCCACCTTGCGGGTCCGCTCGAGCGCCGTGCCTGCAAGGCGGAAACCCATGCGGTTGCTGTTCGGCGTGATGGTCCATTCTTCGTTCCAGAAGGCCTCTTGGGATGCGTCGCCGAAGCTGTCGTATTCGGGGCCGCGCAGCACGCGCACCGGCACTGCCCACGCCAGGCCCGGCGCGTGACGGCCGCGCCGCACCGGTTCGTCGACCAGCACGAACTTGCACCACGCCGGCGCCTTCACGCCGAACGCGGGCTCTTCCGGGGAGAACGCAATGCCCTTGTGCGGCTGCGGCACGCCGACGGGCAATCGGTCGCCGTCGCGCAACGCCCGGCCGCCGAGGCCGCCGAAACAGGCGCCGAGATCGGTGGAACGCGAACCGAGCATCGGCAGCACGTCGATGCCGCCCGCGATGCACACATAACAACGCATGCCGCGTTTGGCCGCGCGCAGCGTCAGTTCCTGGCCCGCGCGCACCGGCAGGCTCCACCATGAATAGACCGGCTTGTCGTCCAGCGTGGCGCCGAAATCCGTTCCGGCGATGGCAATGCGCGTCGCATGCTTGAAGCGCAGCACGGTCGGCCCGAAGGTGACTTCAATGCCCGCCGCATCCGGCCGGTTGCCGACGATGCGGTTGCCCACTTCAAGCGACAGTGCATCGAGGGCGCCGCCCGAACTCACGCCCAGATGGCGATAGCCGGGGCGGCCGAGATCCTGTACCGAGCTGAGCACGCCCGCGCGAATCACGTCGATCATGCGCGCACCTCCAGCGCCGTGAAGCGCACGCGGTCGCCGGGCTGCATCAGCGTCGGCGGGTTTCTGGCCGGATCGAACAGCTTGAGTTCGGTGCGGCCGAGCAGTTGCCAGCCGCCCGGCGACACCGCCGGATAAATGCCCGTCTGCGCGCCGCCGATCCCCACCGACCCCGCCGGCACCTCGAGGCGGGGCTCGGCGCGGCGCGGCATGTGCAGCGCGGGATCGAGCCCGCCCAGGTAAGCGAAGCCCGGCTGGAAGCCCAGGAAGAACACGATGTATTCAGCTTGCGTGTGACGCTTCACGACTTCATCGACTGAAAGCCCCACGTGCCGCGCCAGCTCGGCGAGGTCCGGGCCGTCCGCGCCGCCGTAGCGCACCGGGATCTCGATCTCGGCGCTCTCCGTCTCCGTGGCCTGGACTGCATCCCAGCCGCTTTCCAGCTGCGCCGCCAGCGTTTCGTAGTCCGCCTCCAGCGGGTCGAACACGATGGTCAGGTTGTTCATGCCCGGCACCACCTCGACGACGTGCGGCATCAGGCGCGCGTGTTCCGCCAGCGCCCAGACGCGGCGCTGGCAATCGAGCGTGGCGGGGGGCGCGGTGTCGAGCACCAGGGCGGAATCGCCGAGCGGATGAATACTTGGTTTGGTCATGCCTTGAATTCACGGTTTCGCGACGAGAAAAAGTGCCGGTCGGGCGCTCATCGCACCGTCGCAGAATGGTACATTGTCAATAAATTATCAAGAAATTATCAATACAGGTATTCGCTGAGGCGCGCGGTACGCTGGTAAAAAGTCCCTGCGCTACACTCCAACGCACACTAATAACGGGCAAAAGTTATGCCGCGCCATCCCACCAAGATCGTCTCTTCCGAACATCTCGTGTCCGAAACCAGCGCGGAACTGTCGGAGTTCGAGTACGGGCTCATCATGGCGGGAAACGCTTTCAATCGCTGGATGGTGCGCTGCATGTCGGCAGCGGGCGCGAAGGACATGACGGCGGTGGAAGTGTCGCTGCTGCATCACGTGAGCCATCGCGACCGCAAGAAGAAGCTCGCCGACATCTGCTTCGTGTTGAACATCGAGGACACGCATGTCGCCACGTATGCGCTCAAGAAACTGGTCGGGCGCGGCTATGTGCAGAGCGAGAAAACCGGCAAGGAAGTGTTTTTTTCCGCGACGCCGGCAGGGCGCGAGTTGTGCGGCCGGTATCGCGAGGTGCGCGAGGCGTGCCTGATCGCGACGCTGCGCGAGAGCGGCCTGACCAATGAGCAGATCGGCGAGGCCGCGCAGCTGATGCGCAACGCGTCCGGTTTGTATGACACTGCTGCGCGCGCGGCGGCGTCGCTGTGAATTATCGAAGCGCCCGATTCAGGCTTCCGTGATGATTGCGTCGAGCGGCAGGTCGTGCGCTTCACGCGGCAGCGCATCGCAGCGGCATGCCTCGAACGCGATGCCCAACGTTACCGGCCGCCGCGCACCCGGCCACGCGGCCAGCGTTCGGTCGTAATACCCGCCGCCATATCCCAACCGATAGCCGTCCGCGTCGAAACCCACGCACGGGATCAGCAACAGGTCCGGCACCACCACGCGTGCTTCGGCGGGCACCGGAATCCTGTAGCGGCCTTCCTTCATGGGCGCGTCGGCGCGCCATGCGTGAAAGACCATCGGCGCGCGCGGCTCGACGACCACCGGCAGCGCCGCCTCGCGTGACGTGTCTTCGGCGAGCCAGCGCGTGATGACTTCGCGGGCGTCGAATTCGCCCGCCACCGGCCAATAGAAGCCGACGCAGTGCGCCGCGTGGCGCTCGAGAGCTTCGCGCAGGCGCGTGGCCAGGGCGGTATGCAGGGCGGCGTATCCCACCTGTTCAGCCAGCGCCTCGCGACGTTCGAGCAGGGTCGCACGCAGAGCACGCTTAGGCTCCTTCTTAAGCTCATTCTTAAGCGCACTCTTAGGCACACTTCCAGGTGCATTCTCAAACGCGTGTTGCGATGTCGCGCAAACGTTGCGTGATATGCTTTCTTCCGACCCTAGGACCCGCTTCAAGACCATTCGCGCTCCAGAAATAAAGATGTCAAAACGCCTCAACCGAGTATATCCCGCGGTCTGCGCAGCCCTTGCCGCGGTTTCCCTCGTCGCCTGCGGCACGGCCTCTGCCGTCCGTCCCGACGCCGATTTCACTCCCGGTTCCGACGACCGCATCTTCATGCAACTGCGCGACGCCGCGCGCGCGAACGATGCCGGCAAAGCCGCCGCGCTCGCCGCGCAGATTCCGTCCTATCCGGCGCCGAGCTATCTTGAATACTTCACGCTCAAGCCGCAATTGTTCGATTCGCAGGGCCACGCGCGTCTCGACGCGCCGGATGCGCCCGTGCTGTCGTTCCTGCAGCGCTATGACGGCCAGGCCATTGCGGACCGCATGCGCAACGACTACCTGGTGGTGCTCGGCAGCCGCCACGACTGGAAGAACTTCGACCAGCAATACGCGCGCTTCGTGCTCAACGATGACACGCAGGTCAAGTGTTATGCGCTGGAGGCGCGCCTGTCGCGCGGTGAGAACGTCGCGGATGCCGCGCGCGCGTTGCTCGTCGAGCCGAAGTGGTATGGCGACGGCTGTGTCGACCTGATCGGCGCGCTGGCCGAGTCGGGCCAGTTCACGAGCGATGACATCTGGCAGCAAATCCGTCTCGCCTACGAGCAGAACTACACCAACACCGGCGCCAATATCGTCGAGACGCTGGGTCAGGAGAAGCCGAAAGACTCGCTGCTCGACGACGCCGTCAGCAAGCCGCCCATTTATCTTGCGCGCGGCGTGATGCCCAATACCCCGGCGCATCAACTCACGTTGCTCGCCATTACGCGCATGGCCCGCAACGACCCGGCCATGGCGGCCGCCACGTTCAGTTCCGTCGCGCCGAGCCTGACGCCCACGGAGCGCGCCATCGGCTGGGGCACGATCGGCTATCAGGCGGCGGTCAAGCGCATGCCGTCGGCGGCGGACTGGTACCGGCTCTCGGCCAACGCGCAGCTGTCGAACCCGGCCTACGAATGGCGCACGCGCAGCGCCTTGCTCGCGGGCGACTGGAACATGGTGCGCTGGTCCATCGAGCAGATGCCGCCCGGCTTGCGCAGCCAGCCGTCGTGGGTCTACTGGCATGCGCGCGCGGTCAAGCAGGCCGGCGACACGGCCACGGCGAACCAGGAATTCCAGAGCATCGCGGACCAGTTCAACTTCTATGGCCAGCTCGCGCTCGAAGAACTGGGACAGAAGATCACCGTGCCGCCGCGCACCACCGTGACGGACGAGGAAATCGCGCAGATGCAGTCCGTGCCGGGCTTCGCGCTGGCGCAACGGTTCTATGCGCTGAACATGCGGCTCGAAGGCAATCGCGAATGGAACTGGCCGCTGCGCACGATGACAGACCGCCAGTTGCTCGCCGCCGCGCAGTATGCCAAGCGCATCGAACTGCTCGACCGCACCGTCAACACCGCCGACAAAACCAAGGCCGAGCATGACTTCTCGCTGCGCTATCTGTCGCCGTACCGGGATATCGTCGAGCGCGACGCGCAGAACACTGGCCTGGACGTCGAATGGGCGTACGGGCTGATCCGCCAGGAATCGCGCTTCATCATCAACGCGCGCTCGGAAGTGGGGGCGGGCGGCCTGATGCAGCTGATGCCGGGCACGGCGCAGCTCGTCGCGAAGAAGATCGGCATGGGTCCGGTGTCGCGCGCGCAGATGAACGAGATCAACACCAACATCCTGCTCGGCACGAATTACCTGTCGATGATCTACAATCAATTCGACAACTCGCCTGTGCTCGCCACCGCCGGCTACAACGCCGGGCCGGGCAGGCCGCGGCAGTGGCGGCAGGACTTGCGGGCGCCCGTGGAGGGCGCGGTTTTTGCTGAAACCATCCCGTTCACCGAGACTCGCGATTACGTGAAGAACGTGCTGTCGAACACCGTCTACTATGCCGCGCTGTTCGAAGGCCGTCCGCAGTCCTTGAAGGCGCGTCTGGGCTACATCGCTCCCTGACGGCGTCCCCAAGCGAACCTCACGCCCGCGCGTCCTGGAAAGGATTCGCGGGCGTTGTCTTTCCTACCTGAGATTTTCAAGACGGTTTCAAGACGGTTTCAAGACGCGTCCGTCCAGCCACGACCCAAGAGGCGAGCCATGCGACACCAACACATAGCGTTGATCGGCGGATCGGGATTCATCGGCAGCCATCTCGTCAATGCACTCGTCGATCTCGGCAAGAACGTGCGCGTGGCCACGCGCCGTCGCGCCAGCGCCGCGCATCTGACGCTGCTGCCCGTCGACGTGATCGAAACCGATATCCACGATCCCGTGCAACTCGCGGCGTTCATCGATCAGTGCGACGCGGTGATCAATCTCGTCGGCGTGCTGCAAGGCCGGCGCGGCGATCCTTACGGGCCGGAGTTCGCGAAGGCGCACGTCGAGTTGCCGCGCAAGATCGCGGCGGCGTGCGCGGCGAAGGGCGTGAGGCGGCTGCTGCACATGAGCGCGCTCGGCGCCGATGTCGACGGCCCCAGCATGTATTTGCGCTCGAAAGGCGAGGGCGAGAAGATCGTGCGCGAATCCGGACTTGACTGGACCGTGTTCCGCAGTTCGGTGGTGTTCGGTCCTGAAGACAACCTGCTCAACCAGTTCGCGTTCCTCGAACGCATGTTTCCGGTGATTCCGCTCGCGTGCGCCGATGCGCAGTTCCAGCCGGTCTTCGTCGGCGACGTGGCGAAGGCCATGGTCAACGTGCTCGATCTCGACGCCGCCGGCCATAAGGTCTATGAACTCGCGGGTCCCGGCGTCTACACGCTCGCGGAACTGGTGCGTTTCGCGGGCAAGACCATCGGCAAGCATTCGCGCATCATCAAGCTGCCGGAGACGCTTGGCCGTCTGCAGGCGATGACCATGGAAATGGCGCCTGGCGAACCGCTGATTTCGCGCGACAACCTCGACTCGATGAAAACGCCGAATATCGCCAGCGGGCCGCTTGCGCCCGAACTCGGCATCGACGAACCGGCAAGCATCGAGGCCATTGCGCCGCTGTACCTGACCGGCAATGGCTCACGCTCGCGCTTCGACGCTTTCCGCGCCACCGCGCACCGCTGAACTCCTACTTTGATTGCATGAAACTCGTTATCGGTGACAAGCTCAATTCTTCCTGGTCGATGCGTCCGTGGGTGCTGCTCACGCATTTCGGCATCCCGTTCGAGGAGACGCTGATCCGCCTGAGCCAGCCCGACACCAAGGCGCGGATCCTGGCGCTTTCGCCGAATGGCCAGGTGCCGTGCCTCATCACCGATACGGGCGTCGCCGTGTGCGAATCGCTGGCGATTGCCGAGACGAATGCCGAACTGCATCCGCAGCACGCGATGTGGCCGCGCGACGCCGACGCCCGCGCACGCGCCCGAAGCATCAGCGCAGAGATGCACGCGGGCTTCGCGGACCTGCGCCAGAACATGCCGATGGACCTTTCGCTGCACGCGCCGGGCACGGGCGCGACGCCGGGCGCGCTCGCGAACATCGCACGCATCGAAGCCATCTGGGCCGAGTGTCTCGCGGCGTCGGGCGGACCGTTCCTGTTCGGCGAGTTTGGCATTGCGGACGCGATGTACGCGCCGGTCGTCATGCGCTTCAACTCCTATGCGCCCAGGCTGAGCCAGACCTCGCTGGACTATGCGCGGCGCGTCACGGCATTGCCGGCCGTGGCCGCATGGATCGACGGCGCACGCGAGGCGGCGCGATGAACATCTATGCGGTCGGCGGCGCGATCCGCGACGAACTGCTCGGCGTGCCGGTGGTGGATCGCGATTATGTCGTGGTGGGCGCGACGCCCGAACAGATGGTCGCGCAGGGGTATCGGCCGGTCGGGCGGGATTTTCCGGTGTTCCTGCATCCCGAGACGCACGAGGAATACGCGCTCGCGCGCACCGAACGCAAGACGGCCGCCGGTTATCACGGCTTCCAGTTCTACTATTCGCCGGACGTGACGCTCGAAGAGGATCTCGCGCGGCGCGATCTCACGATCAACGCCATGGCTCGCGAAGTCACGCCGGCGGGAGAATTGACGGGTCCCGTCATCGATCCCTTCGACGGCCGGGCCGATCTCGCGAACAAGCTGTTCCGGCACGCGGGCGATGCGTTCGTCGAGGATCCGGTGCGGATTCTGCGCGTGGGGCGTTTCGCCGCGCGTTTCGCCGATTTCGACGTCGCCCCCGACACGGCTGCGCTGATGCAGAAGATGGTCGCGGCCGGCGAAGTCGATGCGCTGGTGCCCGAGCGCGTGTGGCAGGAAGTGTCGCGCGGGCTGATGGAGAAGAAGCCGTCACGCATGTTCGAGGTGCTGCGCAACTGCGGCGCGCTGGCGCGCATCCTGCCCGAGGTCGATGCGCTGTGGGGCGTGCCGCAGCGCGCCGACTATCACCCGGAAGTGGACACCGGCGTGCACGTGATGATGGTGCTCGACTACGCGGCGTCGCAGGGCTTCGCGTTGCCGGTGCGTTTCGCGGCGCTCACGCACGATCTCGGCAAGGCGACCACGCCGGAAGACATCCTGCCGCGCCATCTCGGTCACGAAGGACGCAGCGTGGATCTGCTGCGTCCACTATGCGAGCGGCTGCGCGTGCCCAACGAATGCCGCGACCTGGCGGTGCTGGTCGCGCGTGAGCACGGCAATATCCATCGCGTGATGGAGATGGGCGCGGCTGCATTGGTGCGGTTGTTCGAACGCGCCGATGCGCTGCGCAAGCCGGCGCGTTTCGCCGAGGCCTTGCAGGCCTGCATGGCTGATGCACGCGGCCGGCTGGGACTTGACCGGCAGCCGTATCCGCAGGCGGAGCGGTTGCGCGAGGCGCTCGTCGCGGCCCGTTCCGTCGATGCCGGCGCGGTCGCGCAACAGCACGCGGCCCAGCCGTCGAAGATCAAGGATGCGGTACACGACGCGCGGGTCGCGGCGGTGAAGGACGCGCTGGGCGTCTGACCGCCGTCAGAGTGCGCGCGCGATCAGCGAAAGCAGCACGGAGAGCAGCAGCGTCGACATGAAGGGAAACGAATATTCCCGGCCGAACAGCCGCAGCGTGAAATCACCCGGCAGCCGCCCAATGCCGAACTTCCTGAGCCAGGGCAGCGAGCCGGAGAGGATCGCGAGCGCGATGAAGGTGGTCAGCAGCCAGCGGATCATGATGGATAAAAATCATAGGGTATGACTTCGGTCGCCGGTGGCGAAGGCGTCGAGCGTGCCGGGAATGCCGCGCGAGAACGCGATCACCTTGAACAGCTCGCCCATTTCGGCCTCGGAAAGCAGTTTCTGCACGGCATTGGCGGCCGGCAGGAAGCGCCGCACATCGGACGGATCGAGTTCGCCGAGTACGTCGGTGACGCCCGCGTTCAACAGGAAGCGGCCTTGCGAAGTGAAACCGAGCAGATCGGCGCCGGTCTCGACTCCAGTTTCCGCGATGCCCGTGAATTCCACATGCGCGGTGATGTCCTGCAAGCCCGGATAGAGAAACGGATCCGGATGCGCACGATGCCGGTAGTGACACATCAGCGTGCCGCCCGCGCGCTGCGCATGATAGAACTCGCGGCGCGGAAAACCATAGTCGATGAAAAACGCCGCGCCGCGCACGAGCATCGTGCAGATCGTCTTCGTGAAGCCCAGCGCCGCTTCGTGCGTTTCCGTCACGTATTCGGCGAACGGTTCGTCGTTGGCCTCGTCGATGGCGGCATCGATCAGTTCAACTTGCGCGTCCGGCGTGATCGGACGGTCGTCGAAGGCCAAGCGGTCGTTCAGCAGCACCACGCCGCGCTCGTGCCACGCGCCGAGCTTGCGCGCGACGAGGCGCACGGGCATTGCGTCCAGCACCTCGTTGCCGATCACCACGCCCTCGAAGCTGTCCGGCAGCGAATCGAGCCATTGCACCTTCGCGGCGAGCGCGGGCGCGTCCCGTTTGATGGTTTCACGCTGGCGCGCGCGCAGTTCGCCGGAGAGATCGACGATCGCGTAGCTGTCGAAGGGCACGTCGAGGTGGGCGAGGGCGCTCATCAGGCCCGCAGCGAGCTTGCCGGTGCCGGCGCCGAACTCCATCAGCTGCCGCGTGCCGCTCTGCTGCAACGCCTGCGCGACGGGACGCGCGAGCGTCGTCGCGAACAGCGGGGACAACTCGGGCGCGGTGACGAAGTCGCTGCCGTCTTCTCCGCGGCGGCCGAACTTCATGGCTCCGCCGCTGTAGTAGCCCAAGCCGGGCGCGTACAACACCAGATCCATATAGCGGTCGAACGGCAGCCAGCCGCCCGCAGCGGCGATGCGCTCGCGGATCAGCCCGGTCAGCGCTTCGGATTGCGCGAGCGCGTCGGCGCCCGGAGCAGGTAAACTATCGGATTGTCGAGCATTCGAGTTCATCCCCGTATTGTAAATGAGCGCTTCCACGTCGTTTTCTCCCGCTAACTCGCCGTCTTCCGGCGCCGCCCACCGTTCCCGCGCCGTCCTCGTGACCGGGGCGGCGAAGCGCGTGGGACGCGGCATCGCACTGGAATTTGCGCGGCAGGGCTGGGACGTGGCGGTGCACTACGGCGGCTCGGAGCACGAAGCGCGCGAAACGGTGGCGCTCATCGAGGAACTCGGCCGGCGCGCGGTGACGCTGAAGGCGGATCTCGCCGTCGAAGCCGAAGTCGCGCGGCTGGTGCCGGCGTGCGCCGAGGCGTTCGGCGGTCTGACCTGCGTGGTGAACTGCGCATCGCGTTTCGACGAGGACACCGCCGGCGATTTCCACTACGCGAAGCTGCTGGAGATGACCGCGATCAACGTCGCCGCGCCGCTCTTGCTCGCCCGCATGCTGCACGAGATCCTGCCGGACGCCGCGTCCGCCCGCGACGAACTGCGCGGCGTGGTCATCAACGTGCTCGACCAGAAGCTTTACAACATGAACCCGGATTACCTGTCGTACACGCTGACGAAGGCCGCGCTCGACAACGCCACGGTGGCGCTGGCCCAGGCGTTCGGGCCGAAACTGCGCGTGGTGGGCCTGGCGCCGGGCTTGACGATGATTTCCGCCGGGCAGACGCCCGCGACCTTCGCGGCGGCGCATCGCGTGACGCCGCTGAATCGCGCGTCGACGGTGGAGGATGTCGCGCAGGCCGCGTGCTATCTCGCGAACGCGCACGGCGTGACCGGCACGACGCTCGTCGTCGATGGCGGCCAGCACCTCGTGCCGAGCCCGCGCGACGTGATGTACATGATCGGCGCGCAGAATCACTGACGCGCCCAACTTTTGGATGAAACCATGCTTGCCGCACTTTCGCACCCCCGGCTGACCGATTGCCGGCGGCTTTTTCTGCGCAACTACGAAGTGCGCATCAACATCGGTGTGCATGACTTCGAAAAGCGCGGCGAGCAACGCGTCGTGATCAATGTCGAGCTGTACGTGCCGCTCGCGCTGTCGACGCCCGTCGCGGACAAGCTGGCCGAAGTCGTCGATTACGACTTCATGCGCTCGACCATCGCGGCACGCGTGAAGCGCGGCCATATCCATCTGCAGGAAACGCTCTGCGATGACGTCGCCGCCGCCTTGCTGGCGCATCCGGACGTGCGCGCGGTGGCGGTGTCGACGGAAAAACCCGACGTCTATCCCGATTGCGACGCGGTGGGCGTCGAAGTCTTCCGCATCAAGGAGGAACAGGCATGAACGCGCGCGACACCCTCGACACCGTGGATGCGGTCAAACCGGCCCGCGAGGCGCTGACGAAGCGCCAGCAAAAGGAAGCATACGAGAACAACAAGCTGCACAAGCGTATCGTGCGGCAGGTCGGCGAGGCGATCGGCGACTTCAACATGATCGAGGAAGGCGACAAGGTCATGGTGTGCCTGTCCGGCGGCAAGGACAGTTACGCGATGCTCGAAATCCTGATGCGGCTGCGCGAGCGTGCGCCCATCAACTTCGACATCGTCGCCGTCAATCTCGACCAGAAGCAGCCGGGCTTTCCGGAGCACGTGCTGCCCGAATACCTGGCGAAGCTGGACATTCCGTTTCACATCGAAAATCAGGACACGTACAGCATCGTCAAGCGCCTGGTGCCGGAGGGCAAGACCACATGCTCGCTGTGCTCGCGGCTGCGGCGCGGCATTCTGTACCGCGTGGCGGGCGAACTCGGCGCGACCAAGATCGCGCTCGGCCATCATCGCGACGACATCCTGCAGACGCTGCTGCTCAACATGTTCTACGGCGGCAAGCTGAAGGGCATGCCGCCCAAGTTGCAATCGGATGACGGCAAGAACGTCGTGATTCGTCCGCTCGCCTATGTGAAGGAAACGGATCTGGAGAAATACGCGGAGTTGCGCGAATTTCCGATCATTCCGTGCAACCTGTGCGGCAGCCAGCCGAACCTGAAGCGCGCCGAAATGAAGGCGCTGATTCGCGAATGGGACAAGCGTTTCCCGGGACGGATCGAGAACATGTTCAACGCGCTGTCCAATGTCGTGCCGTCACATCTGATGGACGGCGCGCTGTTTCCGTTCGCCGGATTGCGCGCGACGGGCGAAGCGGATCCGCAGGGCGATATCGCGTTCGACGAAGAACCGTGCGCAAGCGAACCGTCAACGTCGCCGGGCACCATTTCAATTGTGCAGTTCGACGACCTGTAGGCGTTGTCAGAGCGGGATGCGGCGTGCCTTTCGCCGCATTGCATCAAGGAGCCGGATGCTATATTGGCGGCTCGTCACACCCAGCAAGGCTTCCCGGCATGAACATCGTGATTCTGGCTGCCGGCATGGGCAAGCGCATGCGCTCCGCCCGGCCGAAAGTACTTCATTCACTGGCGGGCAAGCCGCTGCTCGCCCATGTCATCGACACGGCGCGCACGCTTTCGCCGACGCGCCTCGTGGTCGTCGTCGGACATGGCGCGGATCAGGTTCGCGAAGCCGTCGGCGCGCCGGATGTGCAGTTCGCGCTGCAGGATCGTCAGCTCGGCACCGGGCACGCCGTGCAGCAAGCCCTGCCGCTGCTCGATCCTTCGGTGGCCACGCTCGTGCTGTACGGCGATGTGCCGCTCACGCGCGCCAGCACGCTCGAACGCCTGATCCAGGCCGCGGGCGAGAACCGTTATGGCGTGTTGACCGTGGACGTCAGCGATCCGACCGGCTATGGCCGCATCGTGCGCGATGCGGCGGGCTCGGTCCGCAAGATCGTCGAGCAGAAGGATGCGTCGGAACAAGAACGCCGCATCGCGGAAATCAACACGGGCATCGTCGTGACGCCGACGCGCGCGCTCGAAGGCTGGCTCGCGTCGCTCAGGAATGACAACGCGCAAGGCGAGTTCTATCTGACCGATGTCGTCGAACGCGCGATCGAATCGGGCGTGGAAGTCGTGACCGCCCAGCCGGACGCCGAATGGGAAACGCTCGGCGTCAACAGCAAGATCCAGCTGGCCGAACTCGAGCGGATTCATCAGCGCAACGTCGCGCACGCGCTGCTCGATGCGGGCGTGACGCTGCTCGACCCGGCGCGCATCGACGTGCGCGGCACGCTCGCATGCGGCGCGGATGTGTCCATCGACGTGAATTGCGTGTTCGAAGGGCGCGTGACGCTCGGCGACAACGTGACGATCGGTCCGAACTGCGTGATCCGCGATGCGGATATCGGCGCGGGCGCGCGGGTGGATGCGTACACGCATATCGAAGGCGCCACGGCGGGCGCGAACGTGGTGCTCGGGCCGTATGCGCGGCTGCGTCCGGGCGCGCAACTGGCCGATGAAGCGCACGTCGGCAACTTCGTCGAGGTGAAGAACGCGGTGCTCGGGCGCGGCTCGAAAGCGAACCACCTGACCTATATCGGCGATGCCGACATCGGCGCGCGCGTGAACATCGGCGCGGGCACGATCACCTGCAACTACGACGGCGCGAACAAGCATCGCACGGTGATCGGCGACGACGTGTTCGTCGGCTCCGATACCCAGCTGGTCGCGCCGGTGCGCGTGGGCAGCGGCGTGACGATCGCGGCCGGCACGACGGTGTGGAAGGACATCGGCGAGAACGAACTCGTGCTCAACGAGAAAACGCAAGTGAGCAAGACGGGCTATGTGCGCCCGGTCAAGCGCAAGAACAAGTCGTAAGGCTGTCGGTTTGGCGCAGTCTGACGCGCGCGGTCCGGTGCGCCGCGCTTTCACATACTGGTTTCAAAGGATGAACGCCCATGTGCGGAATTGTCGGCGCGGTAGCGCAACGTAACATCGTCCCGGTGCTGGTCGAAGGGCTGCGCCGGCTGGAGTATCGCGGCTACGACTCGTGCGGCGTGGCCGTGCTGAGCCATGGCGAGCCGCGTCGCGCCCGCAGCGTCGCGCGCGTGTCCGACCTCGATGCACAGGTGCGCGATTCGAATCTCGGCGGCATGACCGGCATCGCGCATACGCGCTGGGCCACGCATGGCGCGCCCATCACGGACAACGCCCATCCGATCTTTTCGCGCGATACCGTCGCGCTGGTGCACAACGGCATCATCGAGAACTATGAGTCGCTGCGCGAGATGCTCAAGGGCAAGGGCTACGAGTTCGTCTCGCAGACGGACACCGAAGTCATCGCGCATCTGGTTCACAGCATGTATCACGGCGACCTGTTCCAGACCGTGCGCGATGCCGTGAAAATGTTGCACGGCGCGTATGCGATCGCCGTGCTGCACAAGGACCAGCCGCACACGGTCGTGGGCGCGCGCCAGGGTTCGCCGCTTGTGGTCGGCGTGGGTCAGGGCGAGAACTTTCTCGCTTCCGATGCGCTGGCGCTCGCGGGCAGCACCGACCGCTTCGCGTTCCTCGAAGAGGGCGATGTGGTCGAGATCGGGCTGGATGGCGTGAAGATCGTCGATCGCGAAGGACTGCCGGCGGCGCGTGACGTGCGCACGGTGACGGCGTATGGCGGCGCGGTGGAACTCGGGCCTTACCGGCATTTCATGCAGAAGGAAATCTTCGAGCAGCCGCGCGCGATCACCGACACGATTCCGCAAGCCGATCACTTCGGTCCGGCGCTGTTCGGCGAAGGGGCGGGCGACGTGTTCGCGGACATCGACAGCATTCTCATTCTGGCGTGCGGCACGAGCAGCTACGCGGGGCTGACGGCGAAGTACTGGCTCGAATCGATCGCGAAGATTCCAACGCAAGTCGAGATTGCCAGTGAATATCGATATCGCGAGTCGGTGCCGAATCCAAAGGCGCTGGTCGTGGTGATCTCGCAGTCAGGCGAAACCGCCGACACGCTCGCGGCGCTCAAGCATGCGCAGTCGCTCGGTCACAAGCACACGCTCGCTGTGTGCAACGTGGCGACGAGCGCGATGGTGCGCCAGACCGAACTCGCGTTCCTGACGCATGCGGGCACGGAGATCGGCGTGGCCTCGACGAAGGCGTTCACGACGCAGCTTGTTGGGCTGTTCGTGCTGGCCGTGACGCTGGCTAAGATGCGCGGTCGCGTCGATGCGAAGCAGGAGGCGGCGTATTTCGCGCAGTTGCGCCATTTGCCGGCGGCGCTGAACAGCGTGCTGGCGCTGGAGCCGCAGATCATCGCGTGGTCGGAGGATTTTGCGCGCAAGGAGAATGCGTTGTTCCTCGGGCGCGGGCTGCATTATCCGATTTCGCTCGAAGGTGCGTTGAAGCTCAAGGAGATCTCGTATATCCACGCCGAGGCCTATCCGGCGGGCGAGCTCAAGCATGGGCCGCTTGCGCTGGTGACCGAGGCGATGCCGGTGGTGACCGTCGCGCCAAACGATGCGTTGCTGGAGAAGCTCAAGTCGAACATGCAGGAAGTGCGGGCGCGCGGCGGGGAGTTGTATGTGTTCGCCGATGCGGATACCCGCATTGTGAGTCAAGATGGGATTCATGTGATCCGCATGCCCGAGCATTATGGGGCGCTGTCGCCTATCCTGCACGTCGTGCCGTTGCAGTTGCTGGCTTATCATACGGCGTGCGCCAGAGGCACCGATGTGGATAAGCCCCGGAATCTGGCGAAGTCGGTGACGGTAGAGTGAGGAGAGTTTTGTTGGGGGTCGCTGTTGGCAAGTTCTGACAGTTATCCTCAAAGCGCCTGCAAAAGTTATCCTCAAGTCCGTCGGACCGACCGGAATCCCCGCCGGGACGGGGCTTAAGGGTAACGAATCGCACCAACACGCATCACCTCAAAAACGTCGCCAACACGGGCAAATCTGTCCCTCACTTGGCGCCCGGGGCCCCGGCACCGGTTTCTCGCAATTCCCCTCTGACTACTCCCCGCACCACCGCCCTCCGCGCCGCGCTCCGCAGGTAGCCAAGCGTCAATCTTGTCGGCGTTGGTGTCCTTGCTTAGCTCGCCACGCCCTTTCTCGCCGCGGAAATAAGCAGTTTGCTCGGCTGCCTCCGTGCGCGGATGCGGGAAACCATGCAGCACGCGTTCCTTGCACACCACTGATTGCGCGCGTCGAGGACCGGGACAGGTAGATTGAAGAGAAGACCCGCGAGGTCGATGAGCAGGAGCAGGAGCTACGCTACCGGCAGACCCGCGTCGACCGGTTGACCCACGCGATAGCGATTCTCAAAGGTTATCAATTCGGCAAGCGCAGCGAGCAACTCAACAACGATCAGATCATTCTGCTGGATGAGGCGATCGACGACGGATCTCGCGGCCATTGAAGTTGAGCTCGAGCAACGTCGGCCACAAGCCATAGCCGGGCCGCTATCTCAAAACAGCGCACATGAATGGGCACGAACCACCCGCCTATCTGAAGGCCTACCTGAAAGACGTTCTCACCCGATTGCCATCTCAAAGGCCAGTGACATAGCAGCATTGCTGCCTCGTTGCTGGCAGCCGGCGGCCGCTATCCGCTAGCCCAATTCGTCAAGACGGGTTTGCCGGCCGCTTACTATCGATGCCGCAGATCACGTAGTGGATGACTTGAGAGGATAATCGCGAGCACGACTTGCGATAGGGCAGGGGTGATGGCGGAAGCCAACCAAGTAATCAAGAGTGCATTCAACGACACGCTTGTGTTCGCCCTTTGTGCGGTTTTGTATCTGATGGGTGTCGCTGTTGCGCTCAAACGATTGTTCCGAAACGGATCTGGGCCCGTCAAGTTCATGCGTCGAATCTACTACGGTTTTGCAACTCTGATCATTGCGTATGGCAGCTACGAAATTGTCTTCCTTGTGCACCATAAAGTCGGCGGAGCGCTGTTGGGAATTGCATTTCTCGTGACCATCTTTGGGATTTCTCTCGCGCTGGTGGGACAAATAACCTCGTTGGTCGCCAAGGCAATCGCAACCATGACACATGCGTCTCGCGAATCAAGTCTCGCACGCGAAGATTCGACTAACTACCACAATGAGCGCACGCCGGACTGAGTTTTGCGCAATGTAACCCGGAGATTTCAGACCGAGTGACGAAGTCAGTCAGTGCCCTGTGCCGGCCGTCTTGAACGACGCTGGCCCCGAAGAACATCGCGAGTTCCGTGGAGATTTGCCGAGACATCAATCACCGAAAAGCGTTGAGCTTGAATGCGTGCTTCGTCGTGTCGCATTCTTGCTAACCGTATGAATTCTCGTAACCTATCGAAACGTCAAGGAGCAGGCAGTGAAATTCAAAATGCTTTGCGCAGCAATCGCGCTCTCTGATACTGCGATGGCACAGTACGCGCTAGCGGACAGGCTCGGTGCTGACTGGATGCCAAATGACCAAGCCATCCAGAAGTTGAGCAAGGAGCGATACGCCAAAGTCCATCTCAAAACCGGCGATGGTCACTGGGACGGCGAGGCGACCAAAGGAGGCCGTATCGACGAACTTCACGTTGGTCCTCGCGTCGTGAAGCAAGCTCTTCCTCCAGGCAACGAAACGTTCTGTCCTTTCGAGTCGACTTTGCGCCGTGGCGAGGGTGGACCCAAAGGCGTTGTTCATCCCATCTTCGGGTAGATGAACCGTGGAACTACTGCATGATGTCGGCGAGTTCTTCAAGCGAGCTAGGCGCGCGCTCCTGCTCGTATGGAGCACATCGCCCGTGTTTCTCATTGGGCTTCTTGCCGCGACTGTCGTTGCCGGCGTTCTCCCTGCCTTGGCTGCCGTCATTGGGCAGCGTATCGTCGATGCGGTCGTCTCAGCCACGCGCGATTCTGTTTATGGTCTGCATTGGGCGGTAACGCGCTATCTCCTGCTGGAAGCGTTGGTCCTGATTGCGATCGCCGCGAGTCAGCGCACGCTGTCCTTGCTCCAGAATCTCCTTCGGGCCCGGCTGGGACAGAAGGTCAACCTTCTCATACTGGAGAAGGCCCAAAAGCTGAGTCTGGTCCAATTCGAGGATTCGGAATTCTACGACCGGCTCGTACGGGTTCGGCGAGATGCGTCGTCCCGACCGCTGTCGCTCGTCATGAAGTCGCTCGGGCTGGTTCAGAATCTTATATCGCTGACAACCTTCGCGGTGTTGCTCGTACGATTTTCGCCGTGGGCGCTCGTTATCCTGGTTGCCGGCGCGATTCCGGGTTTTATCTCGGAAGCGCGTTTTTCGGGCAGTGCATTTCGCCTTTTCGGGCGCAGGACGCCTGAAAGTCGGCAGCAGAACTACATCGAGTCGTTGCTCTCGCATGAAGCCAACATCAAGGAGGTCAAGCTATTCGGCTTTGCTCCGCTTCTCTTGCAAAGGTATCGCGATACCTTTGAGAGACTCTACGCAGAGGACCGAGCGTTAACATTACGCCGCGATGGCTGGGGCTTCCTGCTTGGGGCGGTCGGCACCATCGCCTTCTACGCGGCGTATGCATGGATTGTCTTCGAGACGGTCAACGAGACGATCTCATTGGGCCAGATGACGATGTATCTTGTCCTGTTCCGGCAGGGCCAGAGTGCAGTGAGCAGCAGCTTGTCGTCCATTGGCGGGCTTTACGAGGACGGTCTTTATCTGAGCGATTTGTTCGAATACCTTGCCCAACCCGAAACGGTGAGTTCCGGTTCCCTGACCCAAGGCGCACATGCCGGTGAAGGCCTTCGCTTCGAGCAGGTCTCATTCATTTACCCTGGTGGCGAACGCCCGGCATTGTCGAACATCAGCTTCGAACTGAAGCACGGCCAGACGCTCGCTCTCGTGGGCGAGAACGGGTCCGGCAAAACGACGCTCATCAAGCTTCTTACCCGCCTGTACACACCGTCCTCTGGCCGCATCCTGCTTGATGGAACAGACCTTCAGGACTGGGACGAGTACGCGCTGCGACGGCGGATCGGCGTCATCTTCCAGGACTTCATCCGGTACCAGTTCAAAGCAGGCGAGAACTTGGGCGTTGGAGACATTGAAGCGTTTTCCGACCGCTCGCGCTGGAGCGAGGCAGCTCGAAAGGGTATGGCTGCTGCTTTCATCGAGCAGATGGAAGAAGGATACGAGACTCAGCTAGGACGCTGGTTCGCAGGCGGTCGGGAGCTGTCGGGCGGCCAATGGCAGAAGGTTGCATTATCCCGGGCCTACATGCGAGAAAGCGCCGACATCCTCATCCTGGACGAGCCCACTGCGGCACTCGACCCTGAAGCGGAAGCTGGCGTCTTCGAGCAGTTCCGGGCACAGGCGGGTCAGCAGATGTCCATTTTGATTTCACATCGCTTCTCCAGCGTGCGTGGCGCCGATCAGATAATCGTTCTGGATCAGGGAACGGTGCTTGAGAGCGGAAGCCATCCGCAATTGCTCGCATTGAACGGCAGGTACGCACACCTCTTCGACCTGCAAGCGCAGGGTTACAAATAAGCGCGGTTTCCCCACCACGAAGGGGTAACCGCGCTGGGTGCACTGCGCGAGGCCGGACCGGGCGGAAGGGCTGCGCTTGTCGTTTGCCCGCATAAGCAACAGCGGCGTTCGTGCCTGGGAATCAGGATGGGTTCGAAGCTGCCATGCCAGTCACACGGCACCTCAATACGGGTCGGGCCATCTTCGATAAGAACCGTCTAGGCACCCCGGCCGTTTCTCTGATTCGTGACGTTGGTTGGCTTGGCCGCACCGGGCGCGTAGCCGAGAGGTTGATTCATCTCGCCGCCCGGAGCGCGCTCGATCAGAGCCTTCTTCAGCGCCATCGTTGCTGACTTGATGGCTTCAGCCGTCACTGGACCCTTGCCAAGCTGCTCAAGCAGCTCGGCCGGAATCGCCGGCAGATCCCCGGCTGAGCTTTCGGTTTGCGAGGCATGAACTCTCCTTGTGAGCATGCCGTGCCTTGAACATGAAATTGCTGACAGGCCCAAGAAGGTCCAAACGACGTGACACGCCGGCGGGTACCTGGCAGGGTCATGAAGGCGCCAACTGATGACGACAAGACCTCGCGTGCTGCTGACATGGACGACGACCGCTTTGCTTTACTGGAAGCATGTCGGCGGAAAGGATCAAAATCCTTGCCATCTGCGAGCGACCCAGCAACAGGACGCTAGCCAGTCATCGCCAGCTCATCGAGGCTGGCGGCCACGCCGAAGCCGGCGGTCTCAAGGAATGCTCGTGCCAGAATCCTCAACTGAGCGTGCCAGGCTCGTACGCCCGGAAATCCCAAGTAAGCTGAGCTTTGGCGAAAAGACCTCGACGCGAGGATTTGAACTGGTTGACCAAGAGAATGTCTTTGAGTCAGGGGAGCAAGCGACGGTGCGAGCCGTACCCCGTGTAGTCGCTGGTGGCGATCTTCCCGGCCGTACGATCGATCGACCCACGCTCCACGCGCGCCACTTGAATGCGTCCGTTCAATTCCTTGTGCAGCGGCTTGCCCTCGAAGCTTACCCAGGCCTTGGCGTTAAGTCCGTCCGTGAATGTCGATGCATCGGCGAACAGGTCGAACAAGGAGTTCGATTCGATCAAACTCCCATCGTCACGCACAGGCAACCTTCAACCAACCTTCCTTTCACGATGCGTCCAGCCACTTTTTCCGAGCGCGGTCGCGCCCTGTTCATCGATTCTCTCTGGTGGACGATCATCCTGCTCTTCATCCCGGTCGGATCTTCGATCGAGGACGTTCCATTGTCACCGGACGCGCTTGCGGCAACCCTGTTCTTGTGGATGATCGTTGCGCAAAGCGTGCCGATACTGGTGACAGGCGTCCTATGGGCTGTCTGGGGCACATCGCCCGGAAAGCATGTGCTGAGACTACGCATCGTGGATGCGGACAGCGGTGCGCCGATGACGGTCCGGCAAGCCCTGTTGCGCACGATGGGTTATCTGCTGACCTTCGCCACATGCGGAGCGGGATTCCTATGGGTGCTGTTCACTTCACGCAAGCAAGCGCTTCACGACCGTATTGCGAACACAGTCGTCGTGACCGGATAAGAAAGCGCAACGGTCGATATTCGCGGACCGGATCGAGCATCGTCCAGGCGGCGCACGTCCGGCGGCGTAATGCCGAAACACATTGGTCACGTCGCGCATGACGGTAAGTATCGGGTAAGTCGATGGAACCTAGCGTGGGCAACCTCAATCACCTTGAGGATCACTCATGCTCAACGTATCAAAGAACCGGCTTGTGTCTCTGACTGTTGCAAGCATCGCATTCGCGTGTCCCCTCGGGCCGGCAAATGCCGCCGAGATCGACGACACCACGACCGGGTCCGCCGGAGACGGATTCGGCATTCTTGGCAATGCCACGAACGTGACCCATTGGGGTCTCGGTGCCGGCGTCATGGTGTTGCGAAAGCCCTACCAAGGCGATGACGCAAGCGCTTCCCCGATTCCGCTTTTCTACTTCGACGACAAATGGGTGAGCGCAATCGGCACGACGCTCGACCTCAAGCTTTTGCAGTGGCATGGCATCAGGGTTGCGCTTCGAGGCAGGTATGCGTTGGGCGATGGCTATGACAGCTCGGACTCGAGCATGCTTCAAGGCATGAGCGACCGAAAGGCCGGGTTCTGGTTCGGACCCGCGGTGTCCTGGACCAGCGGCCTCGGTACGCTGTCAGCAGATGTGCTGACATCCGGGAACAAGGGGCAGCAAGTCAACGTGCGCTTCGGCAAGGCGTTCGCGTTCGGTCCGTTTGCGGTCGTGCCTCGCATCGCCGCGCAATGGACAAGCTCGAATTACGTCGACTATTATTTTGGCGTCAGGCCCGAGGAAGCAACCGCATATCGTCCTGCTTATCGCGGCACATCGGCCATCAATGAAGAAGTCGGCATGGCCTTCGCGTGGAATCTCACGCGGAGCCAGCGGGTCAGCCTCGACCTGAATGTCCGCTACTTCGGCAGCAGTGTTGCGGACAGCCCCATTGTCGGCAGAAGGTTCGTGCCCAGCGCAACGGTCGCTTACCTTTACCAGTTCAAATAACTTGCACCATGCCCCGTATTGCGTTGCTTGAGGACGATGCGCGCCTGGCCGGCATGATTCGCCGCGCGCTATTGAATTCGGGAATTGCAACCGACATTTTCTCGAGAATCTCGGAAGCGAAATACGCATTCGGCAAAGTCGAATATGCCGCGCTGATTCTCGATCGAGGATTGCCCGATGGAGATGGGTTGGATTTTCTGCGGCGTCTTCGGAGCACGAACGCGATGATGCCGTGTCTCGTCCTGACAGCGCGCGACGGGGTGTATGACCGCATCGATGGCCTGGAGAGCGGCGCCGACGACTATCTCACCAAACCCTTCGTCATGAGTGAGATGGTCGCCCGCGTTCGCACGCTATTGCGTCGTCCTCTTGTATTGGAAACGCTGACCGCGACGTTTGCAGATCTCGAGATCTGCCCGAGGCAACGGACACTCTCCTGCAACGGCAAGTCCGTTCCACTCGCCGCAGCGGAATTGCAGGTCCTGTTGGCGCTTGTCCAGGCGCGCGGTCATACGGTTTCTCATACGCGGCTCGAGCATGCGGCCTGGGGTCTCGGAGAAGCAGTCACGCCCAACGCGCTCGAAGTGACCGTTCATCGCTTGCGCAAGAAGTTGTGTGCCGTCAACGCAGCAACAACGCTGATCAACTTTCGCGGCGCCGGCTTCGCATTGCGTCATCCATAAGGGGACGTCCGTATGACGCTGCGGCGCTTCATTCAGAGCGTCGCAGGCAACCGATGCAGAACGAGCCTGTCTTTCAGACTGCGGTGGGCGAGGGTTGCTGCCTTGGCGACAGGTTTGCGCGCGGCAGTGGCGGTCATGTTCCTTCTGATTCATCTGATTCCGGTCCACGTCTCGCGGCGCCACGCGGATGGTCGGATGGCCCGGCGCGCCGCCGATGGCATCGTGGTCGACGGCCACGGCAAGATCAGCGGTGTTCGGATGGACGACCAGACAGCGTGGCTGTACGCATCGCCGCCGAAGGGAATCATGTATCGCGTGCTCGACCACGAAGGCCGTGCGCTTCTTGCGTCGCCCGGAGCGACAGACGGCGTGCGCGGAGCGGAGCGCAGGCCGCGCGAAGACGTCGGGCGCACCGGGACACGCGCATTGGCGGACAACTGTTCAATCTGTCGACGGTCCAGCGCAACGCGCGGGCGAGACCGTCTTCGTCCCGACGCAATAAGCCACCCGTCCGACCGGGGGCTCGTGGCATTGAAGTTCGAACCGATGCCCGAATTCACCACCTTCACCCTGCTTGCCGCGATCGATGCATTCAGCATCGCCCTGCGATTCGTCATGAGACGCTTGCTCGATCCGGTTGGCCAGGCGTCGGCGGAAGCCGCACAGGTATCCACCAGCCATCCCTGTGGGCGGCTGTCCGCGTTGAGCGTACCCGCCGCGCTCGGACGCGCTGATTCTCCCGTTCAATCAGGCTATCGAGCGTCTGGAGCGTGATTCATCGTGCCGCAGTCTGGTGCACGGCGCGCGCGTCGTGAACGCCTCCAACCGTCTACAACCCCATTTTCTGACGGGCGATTCATCCCGCGAGGACTGCAAGCGTGTACTGTTCTACTCGGGCGACGATCCCGACGCGAAAGCCGCGATCGGCCTGCTGATCGACCGGCTCGGCTTCTTCGGCATCGATCTGGGTTCGCTCGCCATGGGTGGCCGCTTCGTTCAATTCCCAGGCGGTCCGTTGCCGGCGCTCAATCTGTAAAGTTTGGCTGAGTGCCGGCCATCTTCCCTGTTCCATCCGCAGGCCCGTCGAGCCGGTGCCCGAGCGCACGCACGGCCCGACGTCACGGTCCACCTTTTTCCAACCAGCGAGGTTCATCATGCCGTTCGTCACGACCAAGGATAACGTCGAGATCTTCTATAAGGACTGGGGCCCGAAGGACGCTCAACCGATCGTGTTCCATCATGGCTGGCCCCTGTCCTCGGACGACTGGGACGCGCAGTTGCTGTTCTTCGTGCAAAAGGGTTATCGCGTGATCGCGCACGACCGGCGCGGGCACGGACGTTCGTCGCAAGTCTCCGAAGGTCACGACATGGACCACTACGCCGCCGATGCCTTCGCGGTCGTCGAAGCGCTCGACCTGAAGAACGCCGTGCACATCGGGCACTCGACCGGAGGCGGCGAAGTGGCGCGCTATGTCGCGAAGCATGGCGAACCGGCGGGACGCGTCGCGAAGGCGGTGCTCGTCAGCGCGGTGCCCCCGCTCATGCTGAAGACCGAAGCCAACCCGGAAGGCCTGCCCCTCGACGTGTTCGACGGCTTCCGCAAGGCGCTCGCCGACAACCGCGCGCAGTTTTTCCTCGATGTGCCGAGCGGTCCGTTCTACGGTTTCAATCGCCCGGGTGCGACGGTTCATCAGGGTGTCATCCAGAACTGGTGGCGCCAGGGCATGACGGGGAGCGCGAAGGCGCACTATGAGGGCATCAAGGCGTTCTCGGAGACGGACCAGACGGAAGACCTCAAGTCGATCAGCGTGCCCACACTCGTTTTGCACGGTGAAGACGACCAGATCGTGCCCTACGCCGATGCGGCGCTCAAGTCCATCAAGCTGCTGAAAAACGGCACGCTGAAGACGTATCCCGGTTATCCGCACGGCATGCTGACGGTGAACGCCGAAGTCCTCAACGCCGATCTGCTCGCTTTCGTGCAGTCCTGACACCGCCGCACTGACGGAACGTGCGAGCCGCCGATGCCGCGGCTCGCATGCCCGCGTTTCTGTTTTCTTCCCCTCGCGCCGGCATTGTTCGGCCGCGCCGGTATCTCTGTTCAAGGCTCGATGCTTTTTCCCGTGCCGCCTCGGGCCTAAAGTGTCCGACTTCATACTGGCATTGGTGTCCTCATGCAAATCGATACGCCCACTCTTTCAGCCTCTTCCGAAGGAGGCTCAACGACGCTGCGTCAATGGCTCGCCGTGCTGGCCGTCGCGGTCAGCGCCTTCGCTTTCGTCACGGGTGAATTCCTGCCGGTGGGCCTGCTGCCGCAGATCGCGCAGGATCTCGGCGTGTCGCCGGGCGTCGCGGGCCTGATGATCACGACGCCCGGCGTGATGGCCGCCATCTCCGCGCCGACGCTCATCGTCAGCGCCGGCCGCATGGACCGCCGCTACGTGTTTCTGCTGCTCACCGCGGTGCTGCTGCTGTCCAACCTCGTCTGCGCGATGGCCACGAACTTCGCGCTGATGCTCGCCGGACGCGCGCTGCTCGGCGCCGCGCTGGGCGGCTTCTGGACGCTCGCGACGGCCGCCGCGCCGCGACTCGTGCAAGGCCGGGATGCAGCGAAGGCCACGGCCATCATCCTCACCGGCGTGACCTGCGCGACGGTCATCGGCGTGCCGCTCGGAACCTTCATCGCGTCGTTCGCCTCGTGGCGCATGTCGTTCGCGGCAACCGCCGGCCTGGTCGCGGTGGCGCTCCTCGCGCAGGCGCTTCTGGTGCCTGCGCTGCCGTCGGCATCGGCCTTGCGCGTCGCCGACTTCAGGACGCTGCTCTCACGCCCGCACACGCGGCTGAGCATGCTGATGGTCGCGGTCGTGTTCGGCGCGCATTTCTCGACCTATACCTACATCGCACCGCTGCTCGAACAGGACTTCTCGCTCAGCGCAATCACGCTGCTGCTGTTCGGTTTCGGACTCATCGGCTTCTTCTCCAATGCGCTGCTGTCGATGGCGGTCTCAAATCATCTCAAGAAGTCGGTCGCCGTCATGGTCCTGCTGCTGCTCGGCGCCATGTCGTCGATGCTGCTGCTCGAACACTCGCTCATCGGCGAGACGGCGGGGATGCTGCTCTGGGGCGTCGCCTTCGGCGCGCTGCCGCTGTGCTTCAGCGTGTGGATCCAGCGCGGTACCGCAGATCTGCCTGAAGCCGGCTCGGCGATGTTCGTGAGCATCATTCAGGTGGCCATTGCCGCGGGCTCGGCGGTGGGCGGCGCGCTCGTCGATCGCGCCGGCGTGCAGGCCGATTTCACGCTGGGACTCGGACTCGCCTTGCTGGGCCTCGTGATCCTGCAACGGCTCGCGACGCTCGAGCGGCCCGCGAAAGCGGCGTCGTTCAAACGGACCTGCGACGCATCCGCCGATTGATCGACGGCATCCGGCGTCACCGCGCGCCGGATGCCGCGCCTGTGGACAAACGTGTTGAAACGTCATGGCACTGACTGTTTGCGGATTCTGAACAACTCGGCGTAAACGCCGGCGAGCCCAAAGTTGTTCCAGGTTCACGCCAGAACGGGCCGCGATATACCGAAGTTGTTTACCTGCTAAGTCACTGACGCAAAACGGCCAGCGGCAGTTGTCCACTGAAATGAGCAGGGCTTGTTAACTACTACCACGTATACATATACGTTCTTCTGTTTACTTAGAGAAGCAGAGGGCGCTGCTCAAAACAGGCGCGGCACTCACGCCGCACCATGCACCTGCCTCAAGCGCTCACGGCTGTTGCTCAGATGCATGCGCATTGCGGCACGCGCATCTTCGGCGTCCTGCCTCACGATCGCCTGATAGATCGCCCTGTGCTCGGCAAGCACATGGCGCAGATGTTCGATCTGATCCAGTTCGGCAATCTCCGCTTTCCCGAGACGCGTGCGCGGACTCACGCCGCGTCCCATCTGGCTCAGCACGTCGTGGAAGTAGCGGTTTCCGCTCGCTCGCGCTATCTGCAAGTGAAACTCGACGTCGTGCTGCAAGACATCGGTGCTTCCGCTCGCCAGTTGCGCCTCGAATTGTCCGAGCGCGGCCGAAATCTGCTTCAAATGGGTTTCGGTACGTCGGCTTGCGGCGAGCGCTGCCGCCGCGCCCTCCAGGTCGATACGAAATTCGATGATCGCCATGATGTCGAGGAGACTCGACAGGTCCGCGTCCTTCAGGCGCATCGCCTCACGTTCTTCGGGCGCGCGAATGAAGGTGCCGATGCCATGACGCGTCTCGACGACATTCGCCGCCTGCAAGCGCGACACCGCCTCGCGCACGACCGATCGGCTCACCGAAAGCTGTTTCATCAGCGCGACCTCGGTGGGAATCTTGTCGCCAGGGCGCAGGATGCCGCGCTCGATCTCCTCGAACAGGGTGGAGACAACTTTATCGGTGAGACTGGGCATGGCGATCCGCGTCTGAAGGTAGGGGAGCGTGGTCGGACGTCTGCATGCGGTTGCTGTTGAACGCGATCTCGTCAACAGCAAGGCCGAGCGGAATCCACCGTTCAGAGATGTCCGACAACGCATCATCTCGCGTGAAAGTGAGTTGGTCAAACTGCCTAAGTTGATGTCTTAGACCTTCAGTGTTGTGAGACATCGTACAATTAATCCAATCGCATCTATTCAGTTTAAGCCGCGAAAAATCGAGCTAATCAGGGTTTACATGCCTGCCCTCAAGCCAAGATTCGACGGTACTCTGTGTTAAGACGTCTGATGACATTGCGGCATCCGGACGTACTGCTTTCCAACCGAGTCGCTGTCGTTCGTCACAGGAGGCATCCATGTCGTCATCCTCGCCATACCAACCCTTGCCCAACGCTTTCCGGACCGCTGTGCGCGAACGCAAGCGACTGATCGGCTGCTGGATGTCGCTGGCCAGTCCGATCGCCACGGAACTCATCGGCGTCGTGGGTTTCGACTGGATGCTGCTCGACGCCGAACACACCCCGAACGACCCGCTCACGCTGATCCCGCAGCTCATGGCGCTGAAGGACAGCATCAGCGCGCCCGTGGTGCGGCCCCAGGCCAACGACGCCATCGCCATCAAGAAGCTGCTGGACATCGGCGTGGTCAATTTCCTGATCCCCTTTGTCGACAGCGCCGCCGACGCGCAGCGCGCCGTGGCCGCAACGCGTTATCCTCCGCAAGGGGTGCGCGGCGTATCGGTCGGGCATCGGGGCAACCGCTATGGCACGGTGCCGGACTACTTCGAGCGGGCGAACGACAACATGTGCGTCGCGGTGCAGATCGAGAGCCGCACGGCAGTGGCGGCAATCGACGAGATCGCCGCGGTCGAGGGCGTGGATGCGCTGTTCGTCGGTCCCTCGGATCTCGCGGCGTCCTACGGTCATCTCGGCAACCCGAATCATCCCGACGTGCAAGCGGCCATCGCGCACGTGTTCGAGCGCGTGCACGCCGCAGGCAAGCCGAGCGGCATCCTGGCGCCGGTCCGCGAAGAAGCCGAGCGCTACCTCGCGATGGGCAGCACGCTCGTCGCCGTGGGCGCCGACCTGGGGCTGCTCAGGAACGCTGCGCAGGGCGTGCGCAAACACTTCATTCCCGAGTGAGCCGGGTAAGCGGCAGACTCGGCGAATCCGCATCGAAGAATCGACATCAAGGAGCGACACATGCAAAAGGCAGGCTTTATCGGACTGGGCATCATGGGCAATCCCATGGCGGCCAACCTTCTCAAGAACGGCGTGGCGCTCGCGGCCTACACCCGCAGCGGCGTGCCCGCCGACCTGACCCAGGCGGGCGCCAGCGCGTGCGATTCGCCCGCCGCGGTGGCCGCGCAGGCCGATGTCATCTTCATCATGGTGCCGGATACGCCTGACGTCGACAAAGTGCTGTTCGGGGAGAACGGCGTCGCGGAGAAGCTGAAGGCCGGGCAGATCGTCGTCGACATGAGCTCGATCTCGCCCATCGCCACGCGCGAGTTCGCCGCGAAAGTGCGCGAGAAGGGCGCCGAGTATCTCGACGCGCCTGTCTCGGGCGGCGAAGTCGGCGCCAAGGCGGCGTCGCTGACGATCATGGTCGGCGGCGCGCAGGCCACGTTCGACCAGGTCAAGCCGCTGTTCGACATGATGGGCAAGAACGTCTCGCTGATCGGCGAGGTCGGCGCGGGACAGGTCTGCAAGGTCGCGAACCAGGTGATCGTCGCGGCGACCATCGAGGCGGTGGGCGAGGCGCTCCTGCTGGCGTCGAAGGCCGGCGTCGATGCCGAGAAGGTCCGCACCGCGCTGATGGGCGGCTTCGCGTCGTCGCGCATTCTCGAAGTCCACGGCGAACGGATGACCAAGCGCACCTTCAATCCGGGCTTCCGGATCGAACTGCATCAGAAGGATTTGAATCTGGCACTGTCCACGGCCCAGTCGCTGGGCGTCGCGCTGCCGAACACCTCGACGTGCCTGCAACTGTTCAACGCCTGCGCGGCGAATGGAGGCAAGGCATGGGATCACTCGGGCATGGTGCGCGCGCTCGAAATCATGGCGAACCACGAGATCGGGCAGGGCAAGAAGTAAGCTTCCGTCTGTCCCTTCGCAGCATCGACACTGCCGGCCTCGTGCCGGCAGTGTTGTTTCCAGCATCTGTTTCCGGACTGTGAAATTCAAGTTGTCGGACGTCTTAGTTTGAATTGCTGACATAGCCCGTGTTCGGCACAATAAATCGCTAAAAACCGGTATATAACAATGCGTTAATGGGAGAAGGGAAAACGCGATCTGGCGGTGGCAAGAGCCCGGCCATACAATGTCATCAGACAACGTACCACGCATGGTGCGATCAGGAGACATTCCGTTGAACACCGTCCTCGCCAGTTCCGACGCCGCGCTCGAATCAGCCAGTTCCAAGGTCAAGCGCCACGTCCTGCCCCTGTTCCTCATCATGTTCATCGCGAACTACATCGACCGCGTGAATGTCGGCTTCGTCAGTTCGCACCTGCAGACGGACCTGGGCATCGGCGCGGCCGCGTACGGCCTCGGCAGCGGCCTGTTCTTCATCGGCTATGCGCTGTTCGAGGTGCCGTCCAACGTCCTGATGCAGAAGTACGGTGCGCGCGCTTGGCTCACCCGCATCATGGGCACATGGGGGATCGTCGCGGGCGCCATGGCCTTCGTCTGGAACGACACCTCGTTCTATGTGCTGCGCTTCCTGCTGGGGATCGCGGAAGCCGGCTTCTTTCCGGGCGTCGTGTATTACTTCACGCAGTGGCTGCCGCAAAAGGACCGCGGCAAGGCCATCGCGATCTTCCTGGGCGGCTCGGCGTTTGCCTCGATCCTGTCGGGGCCGGTCACGGGCGGACTGCTGTCGATTAGCGGTTTCGGCCTGCACGGCTGGCAGTGGATGTTCCTGATCGAGGGCGCGTTCTCCGTGTTCCTGTGCGGCGTCAGCTGGATGCTGCTGAAGTCGCGCATCAGCGACGCGCACTGGCTCAGCGCCGACGAGCAGCGCGCACTGCAACGGACCATCAGCGCCGAGCAGGCCGCGCGTGAAGCCGTGACCGGCGCGCACGTGCCCGCCATCAAGCTGCTGAAGGACCCGCAGATCCTGCTGTTCTGCTTCCTCTACTTCGCCATCCAGCTGACGATCTACGCCGCGACCTTCTGGCTGCCGACCATCATCCGCAAGATGGGCGGCCTGAGCGACTTTCAGGTCGGCCTGTTCAACGCGGTGCCCTGGCTGATCGCGATGATCGCGATGTACTGCTTCGCGCTGCTGTCCGCGCGCTGGCGTTTCCAGCAGGCCTGGCTCGCGACGGCGCTCGTGATCGCGGCGTGCGGCCTGTTCGCCTCGACGACCGGCAATGCGGTGCTGTCGTTCGTCGCCATCTGTTTTTCGGCGATCGGCTTCAAGGCCGCCTCGTCGCTGTTCTGGCCGATCCCGCAGGGCTACCTCGACGCACGCGTGGCGGCGGGCGTGATCGCGCTGATCAACTCGGTCGGCAATCTCGGCGGCTTCTTCGCGCCCGCGACCTTCGGTTATCTCCAGCAACACACGGGCTCGGTATCGGGCGGTCTGGTTGCGCTCGGCGTCGCGTCGCTGATCGCGGCCGCGGCAGCTTTCTTCACCCGCCACCGCCGCGTGGATCATCCGCCCGGCGCACACGCGACCCGTCGCGCCGCGCACTGAACCCCCAACCCTTCTCTCCTCAGGATCACGATCATGTCCACCCAAGCAGTCAAGCCGAACGCCACGCCGACCGTCACTGAATTGCGCGTTATCCCGGTCGCGGGCCGCGACAGCATGCTCATGAATCTCTCGGGCGCGCACGGTCCGTTCTTCACCCGCAATCTGGTGATCCTAAAGGACAGCGCGGGGAATACGGGCGTCGGCGAAGTGCCGGGCGGCGAGAACATTCGCAAGACCATCGACGATGCGCGCGCGCACGTCGTCGGGCAATCGATCGGCAACATGCAGGCGGTGCTGAACGCGGTGCGCACGGCGTTCGCGGATCGCGATGCGGGCGGACGGGGCCTGCAAACCTTCGACCTGCGCACGACGATCCACGCGGTGACCGCGCTCGAAGCCGCGCTGCTCGACCTGCTCGGCAAGCATCTCGGCGTGCCGGTAGCCGCGCTGCTCGGCGAGGGCCAGCAACGCGACGAAGTGGAGATGCTCGGCTATCTGTTCTACATCGGCGATCGCAACCAGACGGATCTGCCGTATGCATCGGGCGCGGACGGCCGGGACGACTGGGAGCGCCTGCGTACCGAAGTGGCGCTGACGCCGGAAGCGGTCGTGCGTCTGGCCGAAGCGGCGCAGGCGCGCTACGGCTTCAACGATTTCAAGCTGAAGGGCGGCGTGCTGGCCGGCGATGCGGAGATCGAAGCGGTGACGGCGCTGGCCGAACGCTTCCCGGAAGCGCGCGTGACGCTCGATCCGAACGGCGCGTGGTCACTGGCGGAAGCCATCCGGCTGTGTCGCGACCAGCATGACGTGCTCGCGTATGCGGAAGATCCGTGCGGCGCGGAAAATGGCTATTCGGGGCGCGAGGTCATGGCGGAGTTCCGCCGCGCGACCGGCCTGCCGACAGCCACCAACATGATCGCCACCGACTGGCGCCAGATGGGCCACGCGATCCAGCTTCAGTCCGTGGATATTCCGCTGGCCGATCCGCATTTCTGGACGATGCAGGGTTCGGTGCGCGTCGCGCAGATGTGCAACGACTGGGGCCTCACGTGGGGTTCGCATTCGAACAATCACTTCGACGTGTCGCTCGCGATGTTCACGCACGTCGCGGCAGCGGCGCCCGGCAAGATCACGGCCATCGACACGCACTGGATCTGGCAGGACGGCCAGCATCTGACGCGCGATCCGCTGCAGATCGTCGGCGGCAAGGTGAAGGTGCCGCAGGCGCCGGGGCTGGGCGTCGAACTGGACATGGACGAGGTCGAGAAGGCACATGCGCTGTATCGTGAGCACGGCCTGGGCGCACGCGACGACGGCGTCGCGATGCAGTACCTGATCCCGAACTGGACCTTCGACAACAAGAAGCCGTCTCTCGTGCGCTGAGCTTATTGGTTCAGCCGCTCGATCAGCGCCATGGCGGCCGCCGGGTTGTGCATCTTGTGGCCGCTGATGACGTAGAGAAACACATCGCGCGCGGCGGCCTTCGGCGCCGCCTTGCCGAAGGTCTGCAAGTCGTCCGGGGCACTCCCCGTCGCCCACGACTGAGCGCGCGCGGTCCAGCGGTCGAGCGCCGCTTTCGCGTAGCCCTTCGCCTGCTTTTCCGTGGTGCCCATTATGCGTGCATAGACGAAAGGCGCGGTGACATCCGCGATCTGCGGATACTTGGAATCTCCCGCCACGACTACCGCGACGCGATACTTGCGCGCCAGCGCGACGAATGCCGGATCGCAGAAGCTCTCGTGCCGGACTTCGACGGCGTGACGGATCGCGCGTCCGTCCACCTTCGCGGGCAACAGTTCGAGAAAGCGCTCGAAGTCTTCAGGGTCGAATTGCTTGGTCGCCGCGAATTGCCAGTTGATCGGGCCCAGCTTGCTGCCCAGTTCGAGCACGCCGCTGCCGAAGAACCGCTCGATGGTATCGCCCGCTTCGGCCAGTACGCGTCGGTTCGTCGCGTAGCGCGGCGCTTTCAGCGAGAAGACGAAATCGTCGGGCGTCTCGTCACGCCACTTGATGAAACTCGCGGGCTTCTGCGACCCATAGAACGTTCCGTTCACCTCGATGCTGGTCAGCGCGCGGCTTGCGTATTCGAGTTCGCGCTTCTGCACGAGATCGGCGGGATAGAACGTGCCGCGCCACGGCTCAAAAGTCCATCCGCCGATGCCGACGCGAATGCGCCCGCTCTTCGCGTTCGACGTCTGCTTGCGTGTCGCCATCGATGGGTTCCGCTCCGCTCACCTGCGTCCGACGAGATAGCTGACGCCTTCCGGGCCGTAGGTCTCCGAATGCTCGGCGTTGGGCGCAAGATGGAAGATGTCGCCCGCGCGGTAGGTATGCGCGTCGTCACCGATGCGGATCGTGAGCTCGCCCGAGAGAATCAGGGCGCGTGCTTCGAAGGGATGGGCGTGCAGTTCCATGACGCCGTCCGGATCGCGCGTCGCCGTGACGATCTCGTCATAGCCGGCGCTCGAGAGTTGCGCGAGAAATGCTTCGCGGTCCATGTAGTCGACCTCGGGAGAGACAGGAATGCGCCCGGTCAAGGCCGGGCGCATGTTCATGCATCGGATGCTGACGCAGTGGCCGGACGTTCGTGCCGACTCACTTTCCGACTCAGTTTCCAAAGAAGATATTGCACTGCGGTCCGCGCGTGCAGGGCTTCGATGCGGCGCTGTCCATCGTGCCCATGGTCGTCGCGCCGGCGGCGCCGCGAGTCATCGGCGCGCCGCCATACGACATGTCCTCCGACTGGCCCTGCATGGCGCTTTGCTGCGGCGCGTTCGGATCGCTCCAGGTGTCCGCGGTGGCTTGCCCCGGGACCTGAGCCGTGCGGTAATAAGTCTGCTGGGCCGATGCCAGGCTCGCAGTGGCGAGTAACGAGGCGGCCAGCGCCGCCATGGCAATACGTGATTTCATGTCGACTCCTTGATGGGTAGGCGCGCTCGCGTGTCGCCGGCCTGTCGCCCGTTTGGCGGGACGCTGGCTGGCTGCCCGGCGCTGTTCACTGTTGCGGTTCGATGTTCCGCACAGAACGTGCCACGTGTCCTGATCTGCCATGCTTCGCCCTTGGTGCTGAAAGGCCCCAGCGCCGGTTTCGGGTTGGGCCGCGCGTGGCGCTGTGATGATGTCGGCGCGATTCGAATGCGATCCACCTCGCGCAGGGCATGTCGCGGGTGCGATGCAGACGGAGCGCCGATGCTCGCCTGTGAAAGGCTGCGTGCTTCGCCGTTGCACATTTCGTTATAGGCCGCGCAACGGTGAATGAACAGCACAATTGATCATGCCTCAAGAAGGGTGTCGGGGGCCTGTCGCGCGCGTGACGCGCATGTCATCCGCCCACGAGGGCTCTAGAATGCGAGGCGTCACCCTTCTCACGAACGCAAGGACTTCTCGACCATGACCGTCACCATCTATCACAACCCGAAGTGCGGGACGTCGCGCAACACCCTGGCGCTGATCCGCAATGCGGGCATCGAACCGGTTGTGATCGAGTATCTGACCCATCCGCCCGCGCGCGAGACACTGGTTGCCTTGATTGCGCGCGCGGGGGTGCCGGTGCGCGAGGCGCTGCGCGAGAAAGGCACGCCGTACGCGGAACTCGGTCTCGACGATGCCAGCCTCACCGACGACCAGCTGATCGACGCGATGCTCGCTCATCCGATCCTCATCAACCGTCCTTTCGTCGATACCCCGAAAGGCGCGCGGCTGTGCCGACCGTCCGAACTCGTGCTCGATATCCTGCCCGAGGCGCAGAAGGGGCCGTTCACGAAAGAGGACGGCGAGGTCATCATCGATGTGTCCGGCAAGCGTGTGCGCTAAGTCACGCTGAAACGCATCGCATCACCTGACCATCGGTTGACCGTTACCTGACGTTACCTTTCTGGCAGACCCGTAGCACCTGTATCCCGAAGCGCTTCTTAGACTGCACCTGACTCACCCGGCACGAGGTGCAAGGAGAACGCGCAGTGAAAAAGAAACGTCTGGGTACGGCAATCGGACTGGCGGGGCTTGTGGCGCTCGCGATGTCGGCAGCGGCGAATGCGCATGTGGATGTGGCAGTCGGCGTTGGCGTGCCGGTGTACGCGCAGCCGGCCGAACCGGTGGGCTACTACGGTTATGGTCCCGGCTACCGCGAGCACGAGCGCTGGCGTGAACGCGAATGGCGCCATCATGAATGGCGCGAACGTCACTGGCGTCATGAGATGCGCCGTGAAGACCGCTGGCACGAGCGCCACGGCTGGTAAGCGACAAGGCGTGCGGCGGGTCGGGGAATGACCCGCCCCGCCTGCCTCAGATTTCCTCTACGTCGCCGTACTTTTTGCGTTCGTCTTCCGGCTTGTTCATCCAGCGTCGCAACAGACGCTTCTCGACGACGCGTCCCAACACCATCAGCAAGATCATCAGCAGCATCGCGAGGAACGCGACGCTCCACACGCCGAGTCCGCACACGATGCCGACCGCTGCTGTCACCCAGATCGATGCCGCTGTCGTGAGGCCGCGCACGCGGTTCTCGCGCGGATTCTGCAGGATCACGCCGGCGCCGAGAAAGCCGACGCCCGTCACGATGCCCTGTACCGCCCGGGATACGTCGGCGTCAGGGGAGAGTGTCATGGAGAAGCCTTGCGCGCATAGGGTCGCGAGGCACGCGCCGAGCGACACGAGTCCGAGCGTCTTCATGCCGGTCGGCTTGCCGTGCAGATCGCGGTCGATGCCGATGATGCAGCCGATCAACAGCGCGGTCAGCATGCGCATCACGGCGTCGGCGAGGATGGGATAGGGCAGCATGTGAGCGTTCAAAAGAGCGGCGGGCCGGGTCATCTTCGCATCAAAGCGGGCATGACGGCGAGGCAACGACATTCATGCCCATTTTTGGCGCGCTAACGTTCGAGGCTCGAAGACTCGATCCAATGTCAGGAGACGAAGTGAGCCAACTGCCCCAATTCACGATGGTCGATGCCGCACCGACGCCGGTCGGTCCTTTCTCGCATGCCGCGGAGGCGGACGGCTGGGTGTTCCTGACCGGCCAGATGCCGACCGACCCCGACGACGACGCCGCGCCGCTGCCCGAAGGCGTCGCGGCCCAGACGCGGCGCGTGATGGACAACCTGAATCTCGTGCTGGGCGGCCTCGGCCTGACGCTCGACAACGTCGTGAGCGTGCGCATCTTCCTGACCGAGTTCAAGCGCGACTACGACGCGATGAACGCCGTGTATCGCGCGTATTTCCTGCCGAAGCCGCTGCCGGCGCGCACTTGCATCGGCGTGACGGGGCTTGCGCGGGACGCGCTGGTGGAAATCGACTTCGTCGCGAAGCGGCCTTAAGCGGGGCTGGATCTGCGTTTTGACGCATCGACCCAGCGGAAAGTGAGATTGATACGCTCGCCGCGCGCGCCCGGTTCCTTCGGCACGCGATGCACCCATTCGAGCTGGGTGCGTCCGCGCATCACCAGCAGGCTGCCGTGCGACAGCACGAGCGCGTGCGTCGCGTGCGTGCGCGCGTGACGGAATTCGAAGGTGCGTGCCGCGCCCAGGCTCACCGACGCGATCACCGGTTCAGGGCCGAGCTCGCGTTCCTTGTCGGCGTGCCAGCCCATGCTGTCCAGCCCGTTGCGATAACGGTTCAGCAGCACGCTGTTGAAGCGCGCGCCGCTGGCCTGCTCGGCGCGTTCGCGCAATTGCGTGACAGCCGGCGTCCATGGCTGCGGCACGTTGCGGATGCCTGAATACACATACACCGCGTCGGGCTCGCCTTGCCACGCGGTCAGGCGCGGCAGCGGCACGCGCCCGCCGGGCGTGGTCATCGTGTCCTGTTGCCAGAGGACTTCGTCGAGCAGGGCGCCCATCAGGTCGGAGGCGGCGTCGGCCTCGATCCAGTCCGGATGCCACGCGATATCGGGCTTGGGGATGTCGTCGAAGAGATCGAACATGACGGGATGCGCAAGAACGGCGGCTCGTGAAGCAGTCACGATAGCAGAGCCCGCGCACGCCGGATTGCTCGGCCATTCTGCGGCGCGAAAGCGCTGTGCTACAGTCCCCGCACTATCTCAATATAGTTGCGCGAGCGCCGGAGCACGGGCCTCGTGCGACGACGAATCACGGGAATTCGCATGAACACCATCGCCGAAACGGACGGCGGCGCGATGCAAGGCCGCCGCATCCTGCTCGTCGACGACAGCCTCGACGCGGCACTCGCGCTCTCGATGCTGCTCGAAGCGCTCGGACACGAGGTGCACACCGAGCACGACGGGCCGCGAGCGCTGGCGGCCGTCGATGACTTCAGACCCGATGTGGTCGTGCTCGATATCGGCTTGCCCGGCATGAGCGGACTCGAGGTCGCGCGGGAGATGAGGAAGCGCGACGTGACGAAGCACGCGCTGCTGCTCGCGTTGACGGGCTGGGGCGGCGAGGCCGACCGTCAGGAAGCGCTGGCCGCCGGCTTCGATCATCATCTGACCAAGCCTGTCGGCATTGCCGAGATCGAAGCCGCGCTCACGGGCAAGCGGGCGTAGCCTCGGATCAAGGCGAGGCGCTCAGTCCACGCGCAGCCGCGCCATGTACGGCAGGTGATCCGAAAGCCACGCGGTGTCCTGCGTCGGCACGAGCCATTCGACCGGTTTCAGTCCGCGCACGAACATCTTGTCGAGTGCGAGCGCCGGTGAGAACGCCGGAAACGTTCGGCCTGATTCCCCCAGCATGTTCGCCACTTCCTGCATGCCCAGTTCGGCGAACAGCGGCGTGGAGTCGTTGCGCCAGTCATTGAAGTCGCCCGCCAGCACGAGCGGTCCTTCGGGCGCTTCCTTCGCGATCCAGTGTGCGATCCAGTTCATCTGCCGCAAGCGCGCCTGTCTTGTCAGCGCGAGATGCGCGCACAGCAGCGTAATGGCGCGGCCGGCAAAGGTCGCGCGTGCGACCAGCAAACCGCGCCGCTCGAAGCGATGCGCGGAGATATCCCAGCGCCCGGACAGATCGAGCGGATGCGGCGACAGGATCGCATTGCCGTGCCGCCACGACGGCTTGAACACGTTCGGCCCGAGTGCGATTTGCAGTTCGAGCGAGGTCGCGATTTCGGTGGCCTGGCAATGCCAGACATCGTCGAGCGGCGCATTCAGCGGATTGCCGAAGCCGGTTGCGAGCATCGGCTGCGGCATGCGCCGCGCCATCGCTTCCTGCAGAAAGTAGACGTCCGCATTGGTGGTCTGCACCCACCGCTGCATCGCGTTCCACGCGCGCAAGCCGAGCGGCGAGCGGCCCTTGTGGAGGTTCCAGCTGACCGCCGTGAAGTCCGGCGTGGCCGGATCAGCGGACGGGCCGGGCGGAAGATGTTCTGGGTTTCGCATGCGTTCTGTATCTCGTGCGGCGCGCCGGAAGCCATGTCGCCGCGGTTGTCATTGCGTCGCCGTGGAAGCGGGGAGCGTTGCGCGCACCCGGTAGGCGAGCGACGGATTGCTGTCGATGATCTGCCATTGTCCCCATTCGCCCGGCTTGAGCACGAGCCCCGGATGCGCGCCGCTCACCTGGCGCGGCACCGGCGGCAGCTTGCAGCCGGACGGCGAGGCGCGCGTGCTGTCGTCCTGCAGGGTTTCCTGGGCGTCGATGGCGAGCGTGATGTCATCGGCGCTGGCGTGGGTCGGCGAGACGGTGAGCGTGCGTTGCAGATCGATCTCGCCCGCAGGTTGATCCGCGCAGCCCACGCGGTTCTGCACCTTGTTGTGATGCGTTTCCGTGCGCGCCTGTCCGACGTTCGTCGTGCCGGAAAAGCTGTCGATCTGCTGCCCGTCGCGCACGACCTGCAGTTCCCACTTCACCGGCTGCGGCGCCGTGCTCTGCGCGCAGGCGCTGAAGGCGGCGAGGCCGGCTCCGGTGGCGAGCGCGAGATTCACAAAGGCGGTTCGTATCGTTGTAGGCATTGAAAGCGGCTCCTGCGCGCGGACTGTTCGGATGGCGGCGCGCCCGGCGGGCGGCCGCTGGATCGGCGTTCCTCGGCAACTTCTTCTGACACGGCGGCACGGCGCCGGTTCAGCGCGCCGCTGAAACACGCACGTGGGGCTCGCCAGCACGAGGCGCAACCCCGGCACTTGAAACAGCATGTTTCGAACCCGCCCGCCACGCGATCCCGACGATGATACTAGCCCACGCGAATCGCGGCTTTGTCGGTGAGACCCTGCCGGTTGGATTGGCAGCAGACGCACGAGACTGCTCGCTTGCGCGGGGTTTTGACGTCGCTACACTGGACTCACCGACCAGAACAAAGACGGGGTGCGACATGACGACGGCCGTGGTGAAACAGGAACTCGCGGTGGCATCGTTCAGCAAGGTCTACAGTCTCGATGACGTGGAGACCGCGCTCAACGAGTTGTCCGAGGGCGCAAGCGAAGCCTTGCGCGCGACCTACGAAAAAATGCTCAAGGTAGGCAATCTGCGCTTCTGCGTGAAGCCGAACCGCATGCCGTCCATCGACGACCTCGCGGCCAGCCTGCCGAATTTCGAGGAACCGCTCGACGATATTCGCAAGCAGATCGCGCTGTGTCTCGAAACCGATGACCGTCTGGAACTGATGCCCATGTTGTTGCTCGGCGAACCGGGCATCGGCAAGACGCATTTCGCAAAGCAACTGGCGCGGCTTCTCGGCACGACGTCTCATTATGTGGCGATGAGTTCGCTGACGGCCGGATGGATCCTGTCGGGGGCGTCGTCGCAGTGGCGTAATGCGAAGCCCGGCAAGGTCTTCGATGCCCTTGTGAACGGCAGCTACGCGAACCCCGTCATGACCGTCGATGAAATCGACAAGGCCACCGGCGACGCGCAATACGATCCGCTCGGCGCGCTGTACGCGCTGCTGGAGCACGACACGGCGCAGAGCTTCATCGACGAATTTGCCGAGGTGCCGGTCAACGCGGGCAATGTCGTGTGGATCGCCACCGCGAACGACGCCCGCGCGATCCCCGAGCCGCTGCTGAACCGCATGAACGTGTACGAGATCCCGCCGCCCGACCGGGACGGCGCGCGCCGCATCGCGCAGGCGATTTACGCTGACATCCGTGAGGCGCACGCATGGGGCGCGCGCTATCCGGAAACGCTCGGCGACGCGCCGCTCGAGGCGCTCTCCCGGGCATCGCCGCGCGGCATGCGGCGGGCGATGCTGAATGCGTTCGGCAATGCGCGTATCGACGGCCGGCATCACGTCGAGGCGCGCGACATTCAGCTCGACCGTCATTCGCACAAGAAAGCGATAGGTTTCTGAACAACCGAAAATGGCGAAATTGCCAAAAAACGCCCCAAAAACGTGGCAATTTCGACATCTGGCGGCCAGATTCTTGCCTTTTTCCGAATTGCACCGGAAAACGATCTCATTCGTGTGCGTTTGTTGTGTATTGCGCAATAGTCCCAAACGTAGAATAGCCGGACGGATTATGCGACGGACAAGACATGGATCGGATCGAGTGTGTGGTCATCGGCGCGGGCGCTGTGGGACTGGCCATCGCCCGCGCGCTGGCGTTGCGCGGGCGTGAGGTCATCGTGCTGGAGAGGGGCGAGGGAATCGGTATCGGCACGAGTTCGCGCAGCAGCGAAGTCATCCATGCGGGCATCTATTACCCGCGCGGCTCGCTGAAGGCCGAACTCTGCGTGCGCGGCCGCGACATGCTGTATGACTTCTGTCGCGCGCACGGCGTGCCGCATCGCCAGTGCGGCAAGCTGCTGGTGGCCACAGCGCGCAATCAGGTGCCGCAACTCGCGGCGCTGGAGCAAAAGGGCACCGAAAACCGCGTGAAGGGTCTGGTGCGCATCAGCGCCGCCCAGGCGAAGGACATGGAGCCGCAGCTGGAGTGCGTCGAGGCGGTCTTCTCGCCGCTCACGGGCATCGTGGACAGTCATCAATACATGCTCGCGCTGCAAGGCGAGGCCGAACAGCGCGGCGCGAACGTCGTGTTCCATACGCCGGTCACCAGCATCGATGCGCGTGAGGGCTGCTTCATCGTCGAGACGGGCGGTGCGTCGCCGGCGCGCTTCCGGGCGTCGTATCTGATCAACAGCGCTGGCCTGCATGCCAATGAAATCGCGCGCTCGATCCTCGGCCTCGACGATCGCCATGTACCGCCGCTCTACTTCGCGAAGGGCAACTACTTCAGCGTGAGCGCACGCACGCCCTTTGAACGGCTCATCTATCCGATGCCCAACGAAGCCGGCCTGGGCGTTCATCTGACGATCGATCTCGGCGGACAGGCGAAGTTCGGCCCGGACGTCGAATGGGTGCCGACGCTCAACTACGACGTCGATCCGCGCCGCGCCGATTCCTTCTATGCCGCCATCCGCGCGTACTGGCCGGGTCTGCCCGACGACGCGCTGCAACCCGCCTACGCCGGCATTCGGCCGAAGCTCTCGGGACCGGGCCAGGCCGCCGCCGATTTCATGATCCAGGGCAAGTCCGCGCATGGCGTGCCGGGGCTCGTGAACCTGTTCGGCATCGAGTCGCCGGGATTGACGGCATCGCTTGCGATCGGCGAGCGCGTCGCCGACATGACGCGCTAGATTGCGGACGCCTTTTCCTTCGCCCTTATCTCCAGCATTTGAGGTCCTCGACCCGCTTCCAGGTTGTTATGCTCGGTTGTCGCCGTCGCCAAGAACGGCGCATACCCCCAATACACCATGGAGTGAGTCACTATGAAGACATCACGTCGCACGTTCATTCTGACCAGCGTGGGCGTCGCCTCGACACTGACGCTGGGCGGCCGCACCGCGTTCGCCGCGGATGCGGCGAAGGTCGCGGAGAGCGATCCCACCGCGCAGGCGCTCGGCTACAAGGAAGACGCGAGCAAGGTGGACAAGGCCAAGTACGCGAAGTACGCCGCCGGGCAGGACTGCGGCAATTGCCAGTTCTATCAGGGCAAGCCGACCGACGCCTACGCGCCGTGCCCGATGTTCAGCAACAAGCAGGTTGCGTCGAAGGGCTGGTGCAGCGCCTATGTGAAGAAGGCATAACACGCCCCGCGAAACCCCGCGCAGCGAACCGAAGCGCGCCCGGCCGCAAGTCCGGGCGCGCTTTTTCATGTGCGCGATTCGCTTGATCGCGGATTAAGGCGTCTTTACACTCGCGAGGAAAAATGAGCCGCGCGTGCGAATTGGTGCAACAAAACGCGGACGGCAAGAGACCAGCGGGGCCGTGTTTCGAAGCCGCAGCCCGACGCATGACGCCCGCATCCACGGCAACCATTGCAACCATCGACCTCAGGGGAACGCATGCCCGCCAGACCACTGAACGCGCGCGCCGTGACGGCGGCTGTCATCGGCAACGCACTGGAGTGGTACGACTTCACGGTCTTCGGCTTCATGACGATCGTCATCGCGCGGCTGTTCTTCCCGAGCGCGAGCGACTATTCATCGATTCTCCTGACCACCGCGACGTTCGGCGTCGCGTTCGTCATGCGGCCGGTGGGCGGCATCGTGCTCGGCCTCTATGCCGATCGCGCCGGGCGCAAGGCGGCGCTGACGCTGGTCATCGGCATGATGACGCTCGGCATCTTTCTGCTGGCCATCGCGCCGCCGTACTCGGCCATCGGGATCGGCGCGCCGCTCGTCATCGTGTTCGCGCGGCTGTTGCAGGGTTTCTCGGCGGGCGGCGAGTTCGGCAGCTCGACCGCGTTGCTGATCGAGGCAGCGCCCTTCTCCAAACGCGGTCTGTACGGCAGTTTCCAGATGGCGAGCCAAGCGGCGTCGCTGCTGCTCGGCGCGCTCGTCGGCGCGGCGATCACGCGCGGGCTGTCCCCGCAGGCGCTCGATGCCTGGGGCTGGCGCGTGCCGTTCATCTTCGGGCTGATCATCGGTCCGATCGGCCTCTACATTCGCCGCAGCATGTCCGATACCGAAGCCTTCCTGCATGCGCGCAAGACCGCGCGGCGCGCGACGCTCGGCGAAGTATTCGGCAGCCATGGCCGCGAAGTGCTGTGCGGACTCGGCGCCGTGGTCGCGCTGACGGTGACGGTGTACGTGCTGATTGCCTATCTGCCCACCTTCGCCGTCAAGCAGCTGAAGCTGCCGCTCGGGCAGTCGTTCACGGCGCTGATCGTCGGCAATCTGCTGCTGACGGTGCTGTCGCCGATAGCAGGCGCGTGGTCGGACCGCATCGGGCGCAAGGGTTTGTCGCTGTGGTCGCTCGGCATCACGTTCGTGGTGATCTATCCGCTGTTCGCGTGGCTCGCGGCCGAGCCCAGCGTGCTGCGGCTCGTGATCGTGCAGGCGCTGCTGTCCATCGCGCTCTCGGGCTACTATGGACCGTTCGGCGCGCTCATCGCCGAGCTGTTTCCCGCGCACATCCGCTCGACCGGACTCTCGCTCGCGTACAACATCGCGGTGATGATCTTCGGCGGCTTCGGACAGTTCATCGTGACCTGGCTGATCCGCGTCACGGACTCTCAACTCGCGCCCACCTTCTATGTGATGGGCGGACTCGCGCTCTCGTTGATCGCGGTGGCGTGCATTCCCGCGACGCGCCACGCGGATGTCGACGAAGCGCGCGATCTCAATCGTTAGGCGGTATTGAATGAAAGTGATCGAAAGCAGCAAGTTCAAGGCGGAGCGCGCGTGGGGCGCGCTCGACATCTGCGTGATGAACGGCACCTCGTGCCGGCTGCACTGGACCGACACGCCCTACAAATGGCACGTCAACGACGGCGAGGAAGTGTTCGCCGTGATGCAGGGCGAAGTGCGCATGCATGTGCGCGGCCCTGAGGGCGAACGCGTGCTCATGTTGCGCGCCGGCGATATCTTCCACGCGCAGGCGGGCGACGAACATTGCGCCGAACCGGTCGGCGAGGCGCGCATTCTGGTGATCGAAAAAGAGGGAAGTGTCTGAAAAAGCGCTGACCGTTCGGACAGGTGGCGCGCTGATGCGGCCGCCGGTGATACTGTGCCCATCGATGTGCGATTCACGTGCGAGGGCAGGACATGGTCAGGACGGTTGAGTTGATCGAGCGCGATTACGAAGCGGCGCGTGCGGCTGATCGGCTGGGCGAGTGGGGAACCATGCCGCTGCTTGAATCGGAAGAGCTCGTCGTGATGTCGGTGCAGGCGCTGGCGCGCATGGCATGGCGGGTGGAAGAGGCGGAGCGGGAGCTGGACAAGCGCTTGATCGAGGAGTCGTTTGGGTGGTTTGAATCGCTCGGCTATACGGACGAGATGTTTCTCTCCCCGGAAGATTTCGAGAGCGACGGTTCAACCAGAAAGAGGCGCGCCGCGAACGGTGTTCATGAGCCGCGCGGCGTGGGCCAGGCAAAAGGATTGAAGATCGCCTTCGCTGGTTTTCTCGGGACGCTGTTTGCCAAACGCTCCGGGCAGGCCGGATGATGGCGCGAAGCATCCAGTTCTCAAAGCCAAGCTGGCATCACTACCATGCGTGGCGTGTGTCGGACGCGAACATTTTCGAGAAAGTGACCAGACTGATCAACGAGTGCTGCCGCAGCCCATTTGCAGGACAGGGCAAACCGGAACCGTTGCGCTACAGGAAGGCGTGGTCGCGCCGTATCGACGGGAAGCATCGCTTCGTCTATCACGTCACGGACGTGCAGCTTTTGATTTACAGCTGTCGCGGGCACTGCGAAGAGGAAGACAGCTAGCGCCCGCAATCGAGGCGGACCTTATCGTTCGAGCCCCGCCTTCACCAGCAATTCCGCCAGCGCTTCGGTCATGCCGCCTTCGTTGGCCTCCGCGCGCTCTTTCAACTGCTTGACGAGCTTCTCGTCCAGCTTGCATGCGAACGGCACGAGTCCCTTCGCCTGGTCGAGCTTGCGCTGTTCGCGGCGGTCCAGCTTCGCTTCGTCGGCGGCGCCGATGCGCGTCTTTCCGCCGTGTTTGAGGTCGTTGGCAAGCTTGAATGCCTTGGTTTGTTCCAGCTGGAATTTGTTCACGCGATGCTCCGGGGCGGTTTGTTGCCAAAGTTTCGTATTGTACGGAACGCGCCGCCGCCATCCGCGAAAAGCGTCGTGGGCGTTAAGGGTCCACGTCGGCCAATGCGTCGATGCGCGCCCGCATGCGCCGCCAGTGCGAGCCTTCCCAGAACACGCGGCGGCATACGTCACAGGTGACAAAGCGCGTATGTCGTTCGCGCACGCCATCGGGCACACGGCCGTCGATCTCGCCGGGGCCGGCCGGACGCAAGGGCGCATTGCACATCAGGCAGAGCCGGAACGGCCGCGCGTGCGGCGCGAGTGCCAGCCTGTCCGCAAGCTCGCGCCATTGATCGTCGGCCTGCAACGCGCGCACATAGCAGCCGCGCAGCACCGTGCGCCGCTTGAGCAATTCACGGTCGCGCGTCAGCACGATGCGGCTCTCCGTCTGTGCAAGCCGCTCGATTTCCTCGTCGGCGAAGTTGTTGTCGTAGCGCGTATCGAAGCCGGCGAGCCGCAGCAAGGGCGCGAGACCGCCGAGGTGCGCATCGGCGATGAAGCGCAAGTCGGCGGCACGCAGCGGCGGGCGCAGCAGCAGTTCGCCATTGGCCATGGCCGTTGCCGCGCGCCCCGCCGCATGGATCTCGATGAGATCGTCCGCTTCGATCTGCGCGTCGAAGCCCACCGGCCGGCCGTTCCTCAGGATCGTTCCGACTTCCGTGTGCGGCACGCCTAGCGCCTCGATCACATGCTTGGCTGACGACGTCGGCGCGAACTGGCATGCGAACGTGCGCCCGCGCTGCGGCCGCGCGAGGAAGTCATTCAATTCGCCATGAAAGTGAAAGCGCGCCTCAACCATGCAGGCAGTATCGCATCGGGCGCTCCGGCGCGCTGCCGGGCGATGTGCTTAACTGAGGCTCGACTTGAAACGGGCCACGAAGGAGTATGGGACATGGATATCGGATTTATCGGACTGGGCGAGATGGGCGGCGCGATGGCGAGCAACGCACTGAAGGCCGGGCACACGGTGCGCGTATGGAACCGGTCGCGCGACAAGACCCGCGCGCTCGCGGACCAGGGTGCATCGGTCGTCGATACCCCTGAACAGGCTTTTGCCGGCGACGCCGCGTTCTCCATGCTGGCCGACGATCACGCGCTGCGTTCCGTGCTCGTCGACGGCGCGTTGCTCAAGCACGCGCCCAAAGGACTCGTGCATGTGAACATGGCCACCATTTCAGCGGCGCTTGCCGTCGAACTGACGGAGTTGCACGCGCAGCACGGCATTGCGTACGTCGCCGCGCCCGTGCTCGGACGGCCGGACGTCGCGGCGGCGGGCAAGCTCAACATCCTTGCGGCGGGCGCGGCTGACGCCATCGAGCGCGTGCAACCGGTGCTCGACGTGCTCGGCCAGAAAACCTGGCGCGTTGGCGACGAACCGCGGCATGCCAACGTGCTCAAGCTCGCGGCGAACTTCATGCTGGCATCGGCGATCGAGTCGTTCGGCGAAGCGGCCGCGCTGGTGACCGGCCATGGCGTGGCGTCCCAGACCTTGCTCGATGTCATCACGAACTCGCTGTTTCCCGGACCGGTGTACGCGGGCTACGGCAAGATGATCGCCGAGCAGCGCTATGAGCCGGCGCTCTTCAAGGCACGGCTCGGCCTGAAGGACGTACGGTTGGCCATCGCCGCCGGCGAGGCCGTCAACGTGCCGCTGCCGGTGGCGAGCGTCGTGCGCGATAACCTCGTCGATGCCCTCGCGCACGGCGACGGCGAGAAGGACTTTGCCGTGCTCGGTCAGGTGGCGGCGCGCCGGGCGGGACGCTGAAGGCGGGTTTTCTTGCTCGGGCAGCGCGTGTTCGGGATTCGCTTGCGCCGCCCCCGGCGGACGGCATAATGCGAATCCCTTCCAACTTCCGCCGTGCCGCAATGAACCTGCATGTCTGGTGGCTGTTCGTCGCCACCGTATTCGTCGTCTCCGCGATCCCCGGTCCCAATATGCTGCTCGTGATGACGCACGGCGCGCGTCACGGCCTCAAGCGCTCCACGGCCACGATGGCCGGCTGTCTCGCCGCCCTGATCATCATGCTGTCGGTATCGGCGGCGGGGCTGGGCGTGTTTCTCGACGCCTGGCCGCGTCTCTTCGATACCTTGCGCATGCTCGGCGCGGCTTATCTCGTCTGGCTCGGCGTGAAAAGCTGGCGCGCGAAAGCCAGCGCGATCGAGATCCCCGACGAATCGAACAGCCCTGGCCAGAGCGTCCGTTCGCCCCGTCATTTAGTGCTCTTTCGCAATGGCTTCCTCGTCGCCGGCAGTAATCCGAAGGCAATCCTGTTCGCGGCGGCGTTGCTGCCGCAGTTCATCGATGCAAGCGGTCCTGTCCTGCCGCAATTCGCGGTGCTCGTTTCGACTTTCGCGGTCATCGAGGTGAGCTGGTACGTGGTCTATGCGGGCTTGGGCGCGCGCATCGGCGACCGGCTGAAAAGCGCGAGCGTCGCGCAGGCGTTCAACCGTCTGACAGGCGGGGTGTTCGTCGGCTTTGGCGCGATGATGGCGCTGGTTCGCCACTAGGCAAGTCTGAACATGGCTCAGGCAATCGTCTGCTCGAACGGGTGCATGACTTGCTCATTTGGCCATGCTTCATTCGGTTGCGAACAGACATTCGCTTTCGCCCGGCGGATAGTGGCGCTCGTCCACCGGTTGGCGGCGAACCCAAGAAGAACAGATAAAAAGGAGACGCCTGATGCATTCGATTGTCCGATGCGTGACTCACGCGACGCTGCTCCTGTCGGCTTGCGCCGCGTTCGCGCTTGCTTCGACCGCGCGGGCCGACGACACACCCAGTCCCTGTAACGCGCTCAAGCGCATCGTGGCTGCCGCGCCGAATTTTGCGTCGCTGTCGGCGCTTGATGGCCGTCCCGTCGCGCTGCCCTACGGCGACGATGCGCAGTGCGCCGCGTCGCAATCGAACTATCGCTGCACCTGGACGCCGCATGGCGGCGCGAGCGCCGACGCATTGCAGAGCGTCGCGGCGGACATCGCCGCCTGTCTTCCGGACGCGACGCACGATCAGAATTCGCCCGCCCGCCAGCATTTCTATCTCGGTGCACGCGGTGCGCGCAACGAAATCACGGCGACGCAGGCGGGCTCGAACCGGTTGAAACTCGAAGTCTCCGGATCACGCTGAGGCCATCGTGAGCAAGCGCATCCTCATAGCCGATGACGACGACGATGCGCTCGCAGGCCTCGCCCACCTGCTGACCGCGATGGGTCACGAAGTGGCGCTGGCGGGAAACGGGGCACAGGCGGTTGAAGTGGCGGCGCAGTTCGCACCGGATGTAGTGATCCTGGACTTGGGCATGCCGATGGTCGACGGTCTGGCGGCGGCGCGCGCGTTGCGACTTCAACCGCACGGCCCCACGATGATGCTGGTGGCGCTGACCGGCTGGGGCCAGCCGCAGCACCGTGAGATGACGCTCGACGCTGGTTTCGATGTGCATCTCGTCAAGCCGATCGCTGCGGATCAGCTGCAATTCATCCTGTCGATGACGCAGCCTTGATGAACCCCTCGGAGACAGGGTGTGGAACCGGCGCAACGGCGTATGTTGCATCGCATCATAAGCGTCGGTATAGTTACTCCTGTCTCCTCCATGTCTCCACTGATATGGATTCAGCCCGCCAGCTTGGCGGGCTTTTTTTCGTCTGCGGCTTTTGATGCTGCGATGCCTCGAAACAGCGAAAAGGCCGGTGCGCCTTGAAGCGGACCGGCCTTTTGTCTTCGCACCGCCGCAATCAGCGCACGAGTCCCGCTTCTTCGTCAGCGCCGATGGCCAGGTTCATGCACTGGATCGCCGCGCCCGACGCACCCTTGCCCAGATTGTCCAGCCGCGCCACCGTGACAAAACGCTCATCGTTGCCGAACACGAAGACGTCGACGCGATTGGTGTCGTTGCAGGCCTGCACGTCAAAGAAACCGGCGTCGAGATTGCTGTCGGCGTCGAACGGCATCACGCGGACGAACGGCTCGTTGTTGTAATACTCGGCCAGCATGTTGCGCACGTCCTGCGGCCTGGCAGGACGCGTGAGCTGATCGGGCGAGAAATAGGTCGTGACGGCCAGGCCCTTGAGGAACGGGCCGACGATCGGCGTAAAAATCGGCGCGCGCTTCAGTCCCGTGCGTACCGACATCTCCGGCAGATGCTTGTGCGTCAGGCCGAGCGCATAGGCGCGCGGGCTCATCAGCAGTTCGTTGCCGCCCGCTTCATACTCCGCGATCATTTTCTTGCCGCCGCCGCTGTAGCCGGTGATGGAATAGGCATGCGCGTCGAAATCGGCGGGAACGAGTCCGCCTGCGACCAGCGGCTGCACCGACAGCACGAATGCCGAAGCGTGGCAGCCCGGCACGGCGATCCGTTTGGCCGTGCGCAGACGTTCGCGTTGCGCGCGCGCCAGTTCCGGCAGGCCATACGCCCAGTCGTCCTGCGTGCGGAACGCGGTACTCGCGTCGATCATCACGGTGCGCGTGTTGCCGGCATCGACGAGTGAAACCGATTCGCGCGACGCAACGTCCGGCAGACACAGGAACGTCACATCAGATGCATTGATGAGGCGGCGGCGCTCCTCGACGTCCTTGCGCTTCGCATCCTCGATGCGCAACACCTCGATGTCACGGCGTTGCGACAGATATTCAAAAATCTTCAGGCCGGTGGTGCCTTCCTGTCCGTCGACAAATACTTTCGTGGTCATCTCGATCTCGCTGGTTCGTGCGGCCGCTCGCCGCAAAACCGCTATTTTAAGGCGATTCCGAGGCGGCCTCGTGTCCGCCGTTTTCCGGGGCCGCCGCGTTGCCGGTCCAGCGTGCCGTCACGGCCGCGATACGCGCGCCGAATGCCTTCGCGGTTTCGAGATCGCCGGGCGGGGGCGCTTCGTCGGGTGACGCGTCCGCGGGCGATTGCGTCAACAAGCCTGTGAAGCCGCCGATGAAGTTCAAATCGTTGCGGGTGGCCGCCTTCGTGTTCGACGGCATCATGCCGGTGCCGGCCCAGATCATGCCGTGCTGCATCGCCAGGGTGACGAAGTAGGAGATGGTCAGGAACTTGTCGCCGTTCATGTGAGCGGAATTGGTGAAGCCCGCCGCAACCTTGTCCTTCCATTTTTGCGCGAACCAGGGCTTGGAGCTGGCGTCGGCGAATTTCTTGAAGTCGGCGGACGGTCCGCCCATGTACGTGGGCGCGCCGAAGACGATGGCATCGGCGGCGTCGAGGTCGTTCCATGCGGCGTCGTCGAGGTCCGCGACGGCAATCAACTTGACGCTCGCACCCGCATCGGTCGCGCCGGCAAGCACGGCCTCGGCGACCTTCTTCGTGTGGCCGTAGCCGCTGTGATAGACGATGGCAATAGTCGGCATGATGGGCTTGAGTCTTTCCACGTTGGGCGGCATGCGTGAGGGAGGGCGCCAGACGCGCCCTGCTTGCGCCTGGATGCGACACCGCCGGACGGTGGAGAACGGTGGGGAAGGGTTCCGGCCAGTCTAGCAAAGTCGGCCGGCGGCTTACCGGCGCGACCGCACGGTTCGCGCACGCTATGGCTAGCGGCCGTAACTGAAAGTCAGCTGCGCCGTGGCAATGGCCATCGTGCGGATCTCATGCTCGAACATCAGCGCCGGCGTGCCCTGGCGCAGCCGCAGGTCGTTGCTGTCGAGCGCATACACCGTCACCACATAGCGGTGCGCCTTGCCGGGCGGCGGGCACGGACCGCCGTAGCCGTCGGTATCCCAGTCGTTGCGGGCCTCGATCGCGCCCATCTTGCGCAGCACGCCCGATGCGCTGGCGTTGTTCGGCAGGCGCTCGGTGCCGCCGGGAATGCCCGCGACTGCCCAGTGCCACCAACCGCGTCCGGGCGCGTCCGGATCGAAGATGGTCACCGCGAAGCTGCGCGCATTCGCCGGCGCGCCGCGCCAGGAAATTTGCGGCGAGCGGTTGCCGCCCGTGCAGCCGGCCTGGTCGAACAGCAGCTCACGCCCGATCGGCTTGCCAGGAGCCAAGTCCGCGCTGGTCACGGTGAAGGCGGTGTCGGCCGCCGCTGCGCGTGAATAAGGCAGCGCCGCGGCGGCGCCGAGAATGAAAAGGACAGATGCGACCAAGCCACTCGATTCCCCGCTTCGACCAGTAAGGCGCATGGGCCGACCTCCTTTCAAAATCGTTGCGGTTAATCTGCGATTCGCTGACCGAAACGACGTTTTTTGTCTCATGGATGCGCTTCTTGACAGGTTGCAGTTTAACATTGCAACAAAGGTTTAAAGCCTTTATCGCGTGAGAGTTAGCCAATGGCTTGGGTTTGTTTTGATTTTGGACGGAAAGCGAGCGGGATGGCGAGGCCGGTCTTTTCCGAACATTTTGAATGAAAAAATGAATAATTCGATGCAAATTCGCGCGGCATGCAAACCATCCATTTACGGGAAATTTGAATGAGCCAGCGAATAACGGTCATCATTGCAGACGATCATCCAGTGATTTTGTTTGGCGCCACGCAGGCGCTCAGCAAGTTTCCCGAAATCGACGTCGTGGGCCAGGCGCGCCAGTCGACCGAACTCATCCAGCTCCTGCAAAAGACGCCCTGCGACGTCCTCGTCACAGATCTCGCCATGCCCGGCGGCTCGTACGGCGACGGCATGCCGCTGCTCGGCTATATCGGGCGGCAGTTCCCGCGCGTGAAACTCGTGGTGCTGACCATGCTCGAGAATCCGGCGCTGCTCAAACGCCTGCGCGAGGTGGGCGTGATGTCCATCATCAACAAGGCCGACGACATGAACCACATCGGCTGGGCCATCCAGCACGTGATGCGGGCCCAGGAATATCTCGGGCCGTCCGTCAAGGCGGCGCTCGACAGCATGGGCCTCGCCACGAACGGACAGCAGCGCGGCGTGATTCTTTCGAAGCGCGAACTGGAGGTCGTGCGCCTGTTTGTCTCGGGCATGACGATTACGGAAATCGCCGCGCAGTTACGGCGCAGTATCAAGACCATCAGCACGCAAAAGAATACGGCCATGCGAAAACTCGGCATCGAACGGGATTCCGAATTGTTTCAATACGCGCAGAGCAACGGATTAATGAATCTCTCGGCGTATTCCGGCGACGGCAGTATCGACCATTCTCCGGTTTCAAGCTCGCACACGCTGTAAGCGCAGTATCGCGGAATAAAAAAAAAGCCGCTGACTCGGGTCAGCGGCTTTTTTGTCAGCGGCTTCTGCTTTTATGCAGCCATCAAACAGAAATGCTTATTGCGGAGCAGCGGTTGCGCCACCGTGGGCAGCGGACCATTCAGCCGGCGAATGCAGGAATTTCTCGACTTCATCCAGCGTCTTCGTTTCGAAGTAGCCCTGTTCCTTGGCAACCCGCAGGACGTCCCACCACGTGGCGAGCGCGTGCAGGTCGACGTCGATGTCCTTCAGGACCGACACGCTTTCCTTGAAGATGTTGTAGTGGAACAGCACGAAACAGTGATTCACGGTCGCGCCGGCGGTGCGCAGCGCGTTGATGAAGTTGATCTTGCTGCGGCTGTCGGTCGTCAGGTCTTCGACCAGCAGCACACGCTGGCCTTCTGTCAGCAAACCTTCGATCTGCGCATTGCGTCCGAAGCCCTTCGGCTTCTTGCGGACGTATTGCATCGGCACCATCAGGCGGTCGGCGATCCACGCGGCAAACGGAATGCCGGCCGTTTCGCCGCCCGCGACCGCGTCGATCTGCTCGTAGCCGACGTCGCGCAGGATGGTCGACTCGGCCATTTCCATCAGGCCGCGGCGCACGCGCGGGTAGGAGATCAGCTTGCGGCAATCGATATACACCGGGCTCGCCCAGCCGGACGTGAAGATGTACGGTTTTTCCGCGTTGAAATGCACCGCCTGGACTTCGAGGAGCATCTTGGCGGTGGTGTCGGAGATCGTCTGGCGATCGAAGCCTGTCATGGGCGAATCCTTGGACTTGATATGAAGCTTGCTGGGCGTGGAGGCGGCCGTGAGGGCCTTTGGCGCGGGTTCGACGCGAAAGAGCCGCTCGACGACGGGCTGTTGACGTGTGCCGCGCGTGCCGGCGGGACGAAGCGCTGCGGCGCCCGGGTCCCGAACCGTGCGGAGCCAGCCCGGGATTTTACCCGAGGCGGCGTGCCGGAGCGAGGACCCTGGCCGAACAGACATCCCGCCGGACGACTCTGCCAAAGGCGCGCCTGACATGAACCGGGCGATCCGCTCAAATCCGACGAAATGGGTCCGGCGCGCACTGGAATACGCGCCGAAACGTTGCATCGCGTCATTTCAAAAGCGGGGTGTACACTGGACGTCCCAAAAATTCCGAACGCCCCGTCTGCTCGTCCCATCCGGCCAGCAGCATGTTGCGCCCACCCGGCGCGTCGGGCCTGCGACACCTGGTCCATCGAGTCACATTCCCGCATTCACGGTAGCGGTCGACGGCAGTGTGAACCCTGTTCAAATAATTTCCAACGTCTCAGGTCAATCATGGACGAACAACTGAAGCAAAGCGCCCTCGCGTATCACCAGAATCCGCGTCCGGGCAAGATCTCTGTCACGCCGACCAAACCCCTGTCCAACCAGCTCGACCTCTCGCTCGCGTATTCGCCGGGCGTGGCCGCCGCGTGCATGGCAATCTACGACGAACCCCTCGACGCGCAGAAGTACACCTCGCGTGCGAATCTCGTCGGCGTCGTGACGAACGGCACGGCAGTGCTCGGTCTCGGCAATATCGGCCCGCTCGCGGCCAAGCCGGTGATGGAAGGCAAGGGCTGCCTGTTCAAGAAGTTCGCGGGCATCGACGTGTTCGACATCGAACTGGCTGAAACCGATCCGGACAAGCTCGTCGACGCCATCGCGATGCTCGAGCCGACGCTCGGCGGCATCAACCTCGAAGACATCAAGGCGCCGGAATGCTTCTATATCGAGAAGAAGCTGCGCGAACGCATGAAGATTCCCGTCTTCCATGACGATCAGCACGGCACGGCGATCATCGCGTCGGCGGCGATTCTCAACGGCCTGAAAGTGGTCGGCAAGAAGCTGGACGAAGTCAAGCTGGTGTGCTCGGGCGCGGGCGCGGCGGCGATCGCGTGCCTGGACTTGCTGGTGCACCTCGGCCTGAAGAAGTCGAACACGCTGGTGATCGATTCGAAGGGCGTGATCTATGAGGGGCGCGGCAATCTGGACGCGTCGAAGGAACGGTATCAGGCGAGCACCGACGCGCGCACGCTCGGCGATGCGATGCACGGCTGCGACGTCTTCCTCGGCTGCTCCAGCGCCGGCGTGCTGAAGCCGGAGATGGTCGTGACGATGGCGGACAAGCCGCTGATCCTCGCGCTGGCGAATCCGGAACCGGAAATCCGGCCGGAAGAGGCGAAGAAGGTGCGCCCGGACTGTATCGTGGCAACGGGCCGTTCGGACTATCCGAACCAGGTCAACAACGTGCTGTGCTTCCCGTTCATCTTCCGCGGCGCGCTGGATGTCGGCGCAACGACCATCACGGAAGAGATGAAGCTCGCGTGCGTGCATGCGATCGCCGAACTCGCGGAAGAAACCGATCAGGGCGATGAAGTCGCCAAGGCCTATGAAGGTCACTCGCTGGAATTCGGTCCGGAGTATCTGATTCCGAAGCCGTTCGATCCGCGTCTCATCATCAAGATCGCGCCGGCTGTCGCGCAGGCTGCGATGGACTCGGGTGTCGCGACGCGTCCGATCAAGGACATGGACGCCTATCGCGAGACGCTCGGCGCGACCGTGTATCGCACGGGCATGGTGATGCGTCCGGTGTTCGCGGCGGCAAAGGCCGCGCCGGCGCGCATCGTGTTCGCGGAAGGCGAGGATGAGCGCGTGCTGCGCGCCGCGCAGTTCGTGCTGCTGGAGAAGATTGCGAAGCCGATCATCGTTGGCCGGCCGGCTGTCGTCGAAATGCGTCTGCAGAAAATGGGCTCCAAGCTGAAGCCGGGCGCCGATTTCGAGATCGTGAATCCCGAGGACGATCCGCGTTATCAGAAGAGCTGGCAGGCGTATCACGAAATCGCCGCGCGCGATGGCGTGACGCCCGAAGGCGCGAAGGCCGCGCTGCGCAAGTTCAACACGCTGATCGGCGCAATCCTGATTCACACCGGCGATGCGGACGGCATGATCTGCGGCCTGATCGATACGTATCAGGACCATTTGAAGTTTGTGGATCAGGTGCTGGGCAAGGCGAAGGGCGCGAACAACTTCGCGGCGATGAACCTGCTGATGCTGCAAGGACGCAATCTCTTCATCAGCGACACCTACGTCAACGAGTCGCCGACCGCCGAGCAGCTGGCCGACATGACGATTCTCGCTGCGCGCGAGATCGAGCGGTTTGGCGTGCAGCCGAAGGTGGCGTTGCTGTCGAACTCGAACTTCGGCAGCGTGCCGAACGCGTCGAGCAAGCGCATGGCCGAGGCGCGCAAGCTGATTGCCGAGCGGGCGCCGACGCTGGAAGTGGACGGCGAAATGCACGGCGATGCCGCGTTGTCCGAGGCGGTGCGTAAGGCGTCGTTCCCGGGTACGACGTTGACGGGTGAAGCCAACCTGCTGATCATGCCGAACGTCGAAGCGGCGAACATTACGTATAACCTGCTCAAGATGGTGAGCGGCGAGGGCGTGACGGTGGGGCCGTTCCTGCTGGGCGCCGCCAAGCCGGTGCATATCCTGACGCCGGCGGCGACAGTGCGGCGGATCATCAACATGACCGCGGTGGCGAGCGCGAATGCGAGCGTCGCGAAGGCGAAGTAGGGCGGTTGGATGTCGATGATGTGATGTGAAAAACGGCGATCCGGGTGACCGGATCGCCGTTTTGTTGGGTGCTGCGAGTTCGGAAGGGATCAGGCGTCGCCCTGCCTGATGCGGGTCATGGACGGCTCGAACGGCCGATCTACCGGATCGATTTAAAGCGGGTTTAGCGAGTTTAGGAAATTTCGATAACTTCGCTAAACGCGCTATGACTGGTCAAGAAGGCCAACAGAATTCGGCGAGGTGTCAGGCGAGAAGAGAAAGGCCGGCCTCTCTCCTCAGTCATCCCCTCACGCCACCTGCCGCTTTTCCCCGCCTTCACCACCACGCCACCGCGCCAGCAACTTCTCCCACTTCACCTTCGCGGCCTTCACGTTGTTTTCCTTGATGTGTCCATAACCGCGCATCGCGTCGGGCAGGTTCGCCAGTTCGATCGCCAGCGGCAACTTCTGCACCGTGAGCCCGTCGATGATTTCCCGCACCATCGCCTCGTACTCGCCGATCAACGCCCGCTCCATCTTCCGTTCTTCGGTACGACCAAACGGATCCAGCGCCGTGCCGCGCAGGAACTTGAGCCGGGCGAGCACGCGCATCGCGGACATCATCCACGGGCCGTACTGCTTCTTGACCAGATGCCCGTGCGCGTCCTTCTTCGACGTAGTCGGCGGCGCGAGATGCATCTTGATCTTCCAGTCGCCCTCGAAGCTGCTCTTCACTTTCTCGATGAACGCCGGGTCCGCGTACAGCCGTGCGACTTCGTACTCGTCCTTGTAGGCCATCAGCTTGTGCAGGTTCTTCGCGACGGTTTCCGTCAGCGCATACTGGCCGTCGCCCATGCCGAGGCTCGCTTCGGCCGTGCGCACTTCCGCGACGATCCGACCATAACGCGACGCATACGCGCTGTTCTGGTACTTCACCAGATAGTCGAGACGCTTTTCGATCAAACTGTCCAGCGCCTTCGGGGTATGCAGCGCGACGACCTTGCCCGCCGCGCTATCTTGCATGCCGCGTTGTCCCTGCGTGAGCCGCTGCACGGCGTCGAGATCGTGCGCCGCGCGGCGTCCCCATTCGAACGCGGCGAGATTCTTCTCGACCTGCACGGCGTTCAGCTCGATCGCGCGCATCAGCGATTCATGCTGCAACGGCACCCAGCCCTTCTGCCACGCGTAACCGAGCACGAACGGGTTGGTATAGATCGCGTCGCCCATCAGCGCGACGGCAAACCGGTTCGCATCGACGAGCGCCACGTGCTCGCCCGCCGCCGCGCGGATATCCGCCTCCGCGCTCGCGCCGGGGAAACTCCAGTTCGGGTTCTTGATGAAGTCGGCGGTCGGCGTCTGCGCGCTGTTCACGACCACACGCGTATGGTTGGGCTGCATCCGCGAGCCGCACTCGTTGCTCGCCGTCACGATCGCGTCGCAGCCGATCACCAGATCCGCCTCGCCCATCGCGATGCGGGTCGCATGAATGTCGGCCGGACGATTGGCGATCTGCACATGGCTCATCACCGCGCCGCCCTTCTGCGCGAGACCGGTGACGTCGAGCACCGTGACGCCCTTTTGCTCCAGATGCGCGGCCATGCCGAGCAGCGCGCCGATCGTCACGACCCCCGTGCCGCCCACGCCCGTCACCAGCACGCCATACGGCCGCGCGATCTCGGGCAGTTCGGGCGTCGGTACGGGCGGCATCGTATCGGCGCCGACGCTCGTCGCCTTCGGCTTTTTCAACTGTCCGCCCTCGATGGTGACGAAGCTCGGACAGAAGCCGTTCGCACACGAATAGTCCTTGTTGCAGGTCGACTGGTTGATCTGCCGCTTCGTGCCGAATTCGGTTTCCAGCGGTTCGACCGACAGGCAGTTCGACTTCACGGAACAATCGCCGCAACCTTCACAAACCGCCTCGTTGATGACGACGCGCTTCGCCGGATCAGGGAACGCGCCGCGCTTCCTGCGGCGGCGCTTTTCGGTCGCGCAGGTCTGGTCGTAGATCAGGATCGACGTGCCCGGCACTTCGCGCAACTGACGCTGGATGTCGTCGAGCAGGTCGCGATGATGCACGTCGATGCCCGGTGCAAGACCGGTCGTCGGGGTGTATTTCTCCGGCTGATCCGTGACGATGACGATCTTCGCCGCGCCCTCCGCCGCCAGTTGATGCGTGATCTGCGGCACGGTCAGGACGCCGTCGACGGGCTGGCCGCCGGTCATCGCGACCGCATCGTTGTAGAGGATCTTGTAGGTGATGTTCACCTTCGCCGCGATCGCCGCGCGAATCGCGAGCAGGCCCGAATGGAAGTAGGTGCCGTCGCCGAGATTGGTGAACACGTGCTTGTCGTTCGAGAACGGCGCCTGCCCCACCCACGCGACGCCTTCGCCGCCCATCTGGCTGAAGGTGCTCGTGTTGCGGTCCATCCAGACCGTCATGTAGTGGCAGCCGATGCCCGCCATCGCGCGCGAGCCTTCCGGCACGTTGGTCGAGGTGTTATGCGGACAGCCGGAACAGAACCACGGCTTGCGCTCCGCCTCGACGCGCGGTCGCGCCAGCGCCTTTTCCTTCGCGTCGATCACCGCGAGCCGCGTCGCGATGCGGGCGCGCACGTCGGCGGGCAGATCGAACTTTTCGAGACGCGTGGAGATGGCCTTCGCGATGATCGCCGGCGACAGTTCGTAGTGCGCGGGCAGCAGCCAGTTGCCCATCGGCACGGACCATTCGCCGCCGGCGCCATCTTTTTCGTCGAACTTGCCGTAGACGCGCGGGCGCTGGGCGTCCGGCCAGTTGTAGAGCTCTTCCTTGATCGCGTATTCGAGAATCTGGCGCTTTTCCTCGACGACCAGAATTTCCTCGAGGCCGCGCGCGAATTCGTGCGCGCCTTGCGCTTCGAGCGGCCAGACGCAGCCGACCTTGTAAAGCCGGATGCCGATTTGCGCGCAGGTGGCGTCATCGAGACCGAGATCGGTCAGGGCCTGGCGGACGTCGAGATATGCCTTGCCGCCGGTCATGATGCCGAAGCGCGCATGCGGCGAATCGATTTCTACACGGTCCAGCTTGTTGGCCCGCACATAGGCCAGCGCGGCGTACCACTTATAGTCGAGCAGACGCGCTTCCTGCACGAGCGGCGGGTCCGGCCAGCGGATATTGAGACCGCCTTCGGGCATCGCGAAATCGGTGGGAAGCACGATTTGCGTGCGATGCGGATCGATATCGACAGAAGCGGACGATTCCACCACGTCGGTCACGCATTTCATCGCGACCCACAGGCCGGAGTAGCGGCTCATGGCCCAGCCGTGCAGGCCGAAGTCGAGATATTCCTGCACGTTCGACGGAAACAGCACCGGCAGGCCACACGCCTTGAAGATGTGTTCGGACTGGTGCGCAAGGGTCGACGACTTCGCCGCGTGGTCATCGCCGGCGAGCACGAGGACGCCGCCATGGCGCGCCGAACCTGCGGAATTGCCGTGCTTGAAGACATCGCCCGAACGGTCGACGCCGGGGCCCTTGCCGTACCACATCGAGAACACGCCGTCGTACTTGGCGCTGGGATAAAGATTGACCTGCTGCGAGCCCCACACGGCGGTGGCGGCGAGGTCTTCGTTGACGCCCGGCTGGAAGACCACCTGATGGCCGGCGAGATGCTTTTTCGCCTTCCAGAGGGACTGGTCGAGACCGCCCAGGGGAGAACCGCGATAGCCGGAGATGAATCCGGCCGTATTGAGCCCGGCGGCCTTGTCGCGTTCTTGCTGGAGCATCGGCAAGCGCACCAGCGCCTGGATGCCGCTCATATACGCGCGGCCGCGTTCGAGCGTGTATTTGTCGTCTAGCGTGACGGATTTCAGCGCGGCTTCTAGCGAAGCTCTTTGTTCTGCGTCTAGCGGGGCGTTCATTATGTGTCTTCCTCCACCCGAGGTTTGGGATCACCAAAGCATGTTTCGGGCCGTCCGCGTCTTGTGAACGCTCGGCCGCGACTTCCAGTGTGCCAATGCGATGGTTTTTCCGGCACTGGGGCAAACCCGTTTGAAATTACTCAACTAGCAGCGCTTTGCGTCAAATCCTTGACGATTTGGCGGCAAACGGGAGGGTTTTGTTACAGCATGTAAAACCGACATCGCGATGGAACCCTCCGGTTCCATCGTGTCTAACATGGCGCTTCCGGTATTTTCGCGCCGTTCCTTGTGCGCGCATTTTTCACCCGGAAGCAGGCAGTACACATGCAGTTAGAAGGAGATAACGATGAAACAACGCCACATCCAGAATTTCTTGATGGTCTCGACCGCCTTTTTCGCGATCAGCGCGCCGGTCGGCGCGCGGACGCAGGGCGCGTCGCCATTCGGGGCGTCGTCGGTTGCACAGGTCGCGCAGATGCGCGTTCAGTCCGTTCAGGCAGGCGCCGAGAAGCGCCGCGCATCGGAAAGCAGCGACGACGAGACGGCGGGCTGACCCGCTCGCGGGATTCGTCCAGCCGGGCGGATCGCCAGAAATGACAAAGGGGCATGAACCATCCAGGTTCATGCCCCTTTTCCTTTGCCGGGGATTTCAGCAACTTAGCCGGCGGTCGTGTCCTTCAATACACCGCGGCGCATCTGATCCAGCTCGATGGATTCGAACAGCGCCTTGAAGTTGCCCTCGCCGAATCCCTCGTTGCCTTTGCGCTGGATGATTTCGAAGAAGATCGGTCCGATCTGGTTCTCGGTGAAGATCTGGAGCAGGATTTCGTCCTTGGTTCCGTCGATCAGGATCTTGCGTTTCTTCAACTCGGCGACCGATTCCACATGCCCCGGCACGCGCCGGTCGACTAGCTCGTAATACGTGTCGATGGTGTCGAGCAGCGCAATGCGCGCGCTGCGCAGGCCATCGACGGTCGTGTAAATGTCGTTGGTGCCGAGCGCAATGTGCTGGATGCCTTCACCGCGATAGGCGTCGAGATATTCCTGAATCTGTCCGGCGTTTTCCGAGCCTTCCTCGTTGATCGGAATGCGGATCTTGCCGCACGGCGAAGTCATCGCCTTCGACTTCACCGCCGTCACCTTGCCCTCGATATCGAAGTAACGCACCTCGCGGAAGTTGAACAGCCGCTCGTAGAACTCGGCCCATTCGACCATGCGGCCGCGATGGACGTTGTGGGTCAGGTGATCGATGTAGGTCAGGCCGTGGCCGACCGGATTCTGTTCGGCGCCGGGAATCGGCTCGAAGTCGACGTCGTAGATGCTGATGTCGCCGATGCTGCCCGGCTGCGCGCCGTTCTTGCCGCGCCAGCGGTCCACGAAGTAGATCAGCGAATCGCCGATGCCCTTGATGGCCGGGATGTTCAGTTCCATCGGGCCGGTCTTGTTGTCGAAGCCCCAGGCGCCGAGTTCGAGCGCGCGCTGGTAGGCCTGGGCGGCATCGGCGACGCGGAAGGCGATCGCGCAGATGGACGGGCCGTGCAGGCGGGCGAAGCGTTGCGCGAACGAGTCGGGCTCGGCATTCACGATGAAGTTGATCTCACCCTGACGATACAACGTGACGTCCTTGTGGCGATGCTTCGCGATGGCCGTAAAGCCCATCTGCTCGAACAGCTTGCCGAGCGCAACCGGATCCGGTGCGGTGTACTCGATGAATTCGAAGCCGTCGGTGCCGACGGGATTTTCCCAGGTCGTTGCGGTCATGCGGTGTCTCCGGAAATTTGTTCTGCGCGAACGCGCGACGTGGAGACAGTTTAGTCATGGCGATGGAGCAAAAACTTGCGAAACAAATCGCCAATTCATAGACTTGCGCTAGTTAATGCCAAAAACACACATATGGGAGCCAGGAAATGGCTGAAGCGGGAATCGACTCCGAACTGGACACGATAGACCGACGCATTCTGGCGATCCTCCAGGAAAACGGACGGCTGTCCAATCAGGAGATTGCGGAGCGCGTCAATCTTTCACCGAGTCCGTGTTTGCGACGCATCCGGCGGCTGGAGGAAAGCGGCGTCATCCGCGGCTATGTCGCGCTGCTCGATGCGAAGAAGCTTGGCCTCGGCCTGCTGGCCTATATCAATGTGCGGCTGGAGAAACGCGGCGGCACGCAGGCCGCGGCCGGAACGCCGAAGACGCCGACGCACGGCGACCTGTTCCGAGAGGCGGTGCGCTCCTGGCCGGAAGTCGTTGCTTGCGACGCGATGACGGGCGAGATGGACTTTCTGCTGCGCGTGCAGGTGCGCGACATGGATGACTTTTCCCGCTTCGTGCAGGAGCAGTTGCTGCACCATCCATCGGTGATCGATGTCAGGTCGAGCTTTTCGCTCGAACGCATCAAGGAAACGACGGCATTGCCGCTGCGTTGACCGCTGCGGAAAAGCACAAGGGCAGCCGAAGCCGCCCTTGTTTTCGTGCAATGCGAGCGAGGAAAATCAGGCGGCGTCGGCCGTCGGCATGAACGCCTGGAACATCTGCGATGCACGATGCGCCTGGCGCTTGATGGCGTAGTCGAACACGGCGGCTTGCTCCTGCAGCATCTCGGTCATGATGCTGTTCTGGTCGGCCGGCGCGAGCGACAGATAGGCGTCCGCTTCGCCATACGCGTACTCGATCTTCATGCCCGACTTCCTGGCGATATGCATCATCGTCGAATTGCGCGACAGGCAATGCATGTAGAGCACCGAAACGTGCGTGTTGCGGCTGCGCATGGCCGCGCGCGCGAACAGCTTCGATCCGACACCGCGCCCGCGGGCGCTTTCCAGCACCGACACCCCGAATTCTGCGGTGCGCCTGTCGCCTTCGACAGGCAGATAGGCCAGATGGCCGACGCCGATGAGTTCCAGCGCATCGCCGAACACGCCGAACACCTTGTCGTCCGAGAAATTGATGTTGCGCACATAGTTCTCGATCACGTGATCGGGGACTACCTGACCGAAGCGCAGAAGACGATCGTCTTCTTCGAGGGCGAGGAAGTGGCTGAGCAGACGCTCGCGATCGGCGGAAGAAAGCTCGCGGACCAAAACCGGCGGACGTGCGTCAGTCAGCGGCGGATCGTTCGGCGCGATCTGCTCGGCGGTGCGGTTGAGGGTCAGTTCCACGGCGTTTCTCCTTCATTCGTCATGCAGCATGCTGCAAAGCAAGACAAATTTTAACGGATTCCAGAAAAACGAGTACGGGAAAACCCTTAACAACTCTAGGTGAGCCGTTCTAAACGGGTGCTAAATTTGTGATTAGAGACGAATAATCAAGGAGTTATGCGCCGGCGATCAAACGCGCGATTACCATCTGAGACATGTTGCGTCGCAACAATCAGGTGTCTGGGTGGCCTCCGAGCCCATGCTCGATCATGTCCACCACCTGATCGGCGAACTCGCGGTAGCCGAGCTTGCCGCCCGGCTTGAGCCAAGTGAAGGTCCAGTTGATCATGCCGAAGACCATCATCGTGAGCGCGGTCTGGTTGTCCCGGGAAGCGCGCTTTGGATACGCCCGCGCCAGCTGGCGCGCGAACGCGGCGACGATATCGCGCTGACGGTCCAGGACGATCTGGCGCTGTGCTTCCTCCAGATATTTCACGTCGTTGAGGAGCGCGACGTGGCGGCTGTGCGAGGTCTCGTATTCGGCGAGAAACGCCCGCACCAGATCGGCGAAGGCTTCGCGCTCGCCGAGACCGCGCCGCTGGCTCGCGCCTTCCACCTCCGCGATGATCAGCATCAGCCGCTTGGTGTAGCGGTCGAGCAGATCGAACAGGATGGCTTCCTTGCTCTCGTAGTAGTGGTAGAGACGGGCCTTCGAGGTGCCGCTTGCCGCGGCCAGATCGGCCATCGACGTGCTGGGGTAACTCGTCTGGGCGAACTTCGCGGCGGCGAGTTCGAGGATCTGTTCGCGTTGGGTTTCGTGGTCGGCTGCTTTGGTACGGGCCATGTGTCGTGATGGTGCGTTCTTATGGATTCGATGCAGCTTCAATACCGATGTCAGATGCGCTTCAGCGGCGCAATTCGGCTTGTGCGATGTCCGACGGCGTGCCCCGGATCTTCAGCCGACCCGCGACGGCGAGTTCACGCAGGCGCCAGAACGCGACGGAATCGGAGAGCATGAAGTCGAAACGCTGGCCCATCGCCGCGCCTGCGATCCGCCGTGCCGGCTGCCATTCGGGGCTGGCGAGATCGAGCAGTGCTTCGTCGACGTCCAGCCAGGTGCCCGACACCAGCATGTTGTCGCGCAGCCGGCGCGTTTCGGCGCTGGCATATTTCGCTTCCTGCCATTCGAGCGCGAGGCGGCTGATGCGCAGCACGGAAATGGGCGCGGCAGTCGGCAGTTTTGCGAGCAGCTGTTTCGGCGAAAACATGCCGACGGCGGTTGCGCGGTCCGGGCGTCCGGGAAAGCCGGACGAGCCATCTTCGGCGTCGATCTGCAAATCGTCATGCGACAGCTTCGCCTCGTTCAGCCGCTGGGGCGCGTTGCGCAGATAAAAGGCGGTGCGCCGCAGCGTGAGTTGATCGGCGGCGCTTTGGCCATGCCATACGACGACCTGCCCATCGCCGCGGGTGAGGCGGTCGAGCACGCCGAGTTGTTCCTCGAGTTGCTCTTCGAAGTCCATCGCGCTGTTCAGGACCTGTCGCCAGAACGCGGCGCGCGTGAGCGCGGAATCGTCGACGTCGCGGATGGGGCCGACCGCCAGGTCGTCGCGCAGCGTCACGACGCGGTCTGCGCGTTCTGCGCTGAGCAAGGCTTCGGTGAGGGACTGCGCCGCGCTGTCGCCATTGACGACGTGAATCGTGTTCATGGGTGTCGGAATGCCGGAAAACTGAAGGAACGCTCGAAGGGAGCGATCCTAGTTTACGCGAATCGACTCCCGCCCGGCGGTCGCCTGTCCGCCCGGATGCGCGACAGGCCGCTCATGCCTGCGCTCTTGCCGGTATTTCCGCCGGATCAGCGTTCGTCGAAACTCACGACCACGCGCTCGCTCAGCGGATGACATTGGCAGGTCAACACGAAACCGTCATCGATCTCGTGCTGTTCGAGCGTGTAGTTCTTGTCCATTTTCACTTCGCCTTCCAGCACCTTCGCGCGGCACGTGCAGCACACGCCGCCCTTGCATGCATACGGCAGCGCCAGTCCCGCCTTCAGTCCGACGTCGAGCACGCTCACGCCTTCGTAAGGCAGGCGCAGCTTGCGCCTCTTGCCGTCGATGATCAGTTCCAGATCGGCCGCCGGCGTGTTTTCCGTGATCTCGACAGGCGGTACACCCGCCTGCGGCAGCGGCGTGCCGAACCGTTCGACGTGAATCTGCTTCGGCGGCACGCCTGCGTCGCTCAACGCGGCTTCGGCCGCGTCCATCATCGGGCCGGGGCCGCAGATGAACGCCTCGTCGATGTTCTGCGGCGAGAGCAGCGTGTCCAGGAAGGCCTTGCACTTCGCCTGATCCAGCACGCCATTGAAGAGGTCCACGTCCTGAAGGTCGTCCGACAGCACGTGATACAGCGCGAACCGCTCCATGTAGCGATTCTTAAGGTCCTCGAGCTCCTCGGCGAACATGATGGCGTCGACGCTGCGATTGCCATAGACCAGCGTGAAGCGGCTGGTCGGCTCCGTGTCGAGCGTCGTCTTGATGATCGCCAGCACCGGCGTGATGCCCGAGCCGCCCGAGAACGCCACGTACTGTTTCGCGTGATCGGCGTTCAGGTGCGTGAAGAAGCGCCCGTCGGGCGTCATCACGTCGATCTCATGGCCAGGCTTGAGCGTCTCGAACGCGAAGTTCGAGAACCGTCCGCCGCGTACCCGCTTGATGCCGATGCGCAACTCGCCGTCGCGGTCGTAGTCGGTCACGCCGACGCAGATCGAGTACGAGCGGCGCGTCTCCTCACCGTCGATGTGCGTCTTCAGCGTCACGAACTGCCCTTGCGTGAAGCGGAAGGCGTCGCGCAAGGCCGGCGGGACGTCGAACGAAACGGTGAATGCGTCGGCGGTTTCGGGGCGCACCTCGCGGATGCGCAGCGGGTGGAATTGCGGAGTCGCCATTGTTATCGGCTCGCTTTCAATTGAATCGGATTGAATCGGGGCCGCGGTTCAGTACGGCTTGAAATAGTCGAACGGTTCGCGGCAATCCACACAGCGATACAGCGCCTTGCAGGCCGTGGAGCCGAATTGCGACAGTTGCTCCGTGTGCGTGGAACCGCAGCGCGGGCAGGCAACCGTTTCCCGCGCACGCGGCATGGAACGCGGCACGAAGCGGATCGGCTTCTCGGTCACGGCGCAGCTCCCCGACGGCGGCGCGATGCCGTAGCGCCGCAGTTTGTCGCGCGCTTCTTCGGTGATCCAGTCGGTCGTCCAGGCCGGCGCCAGCACCGTCTCGACGCGATGCGCGCCCAGTCCCGCATTGCCGATCGCCAGCGCGATGTCTTCCGCGATCTGTCCCATTGCAGGACAGCCCGAGTACGTCGGCGTGATAACGACTTCGAGCACGCCGTCGCCGCCCTGACGCACGTCGCGCAAAATGCCCAGTTCGCGGATCGACACCACCGGGATCTCCGGATCGGGCACCGTTTCCAGCACCGACCACGCGCGCTGGATCGTCGCGTTCATGTCGGCACGGGCAGGGACGCTGGCGGCGCTCATCACCAGCTTGCTCCGGGATGCTGCCGCGCCAGGCTCTGCATTTCCGCCAGCAGATAACCCATGTGATCCGAGTGCTCGCCTTGCTTGCCGGTGGTGACGTGACGCACTTCCGCGGGCGCGACGAGGGTCGCCTCGTCCAGCGCCGAGGCAAGCTGCTCGCGCCACGACGCTTCAAAACCGCTGGCCAGCGGCGCGATGCCCGCATCGGCCACGGCCTGTTCGATCGCATCGGTGGCAAAGAACTCGCGCGTGTACGGCATCAGGTAGTCGAGCGCCGCTTGCGTGCGCCGATGCGATTCCTCGGTGCCGTCGCCCAGGCGCACGAGCCAGTCGCGCGCGTGATGCAGGTGATAGCGCGTTTCCTTGAGCGACTTCGCCGCGATCGCCGCGAGCTGGGTATCGCCTGAGGTCTGCAGCGCCGTCCAGACCTCGGCCATCAGCGCCGAGTACAGGAAATTGCGCACGATCGTCACCGCGTAATCGCGGTCGGCGCGCGCGTTGCCGGCGAGCGGGCCGCAGTGCGGCAGCTCCGCCAGCGTGTAATTGGCGAACTCGCGTTCCGTACGGAAGTAGGCGTAGTCGTCCTCGGTTTTGTGGGCGCCGTTGAGCGCGGCGTCGAGCGTCGCCGCATGCGTGTAGAGCAGACGCGCCTGGCCGATCAGATCGAGGCTGATATTGGCCAGCGCGATGTCTTCCTCCAGCGCCGGGCCGTGGCTGCACCATTCCGCGTTGCGCTGGCCGAGGATCAGCGCGTTGTCGGCCAGCCGTAGCACGTAGGCGAGATGTTCCTGAGTCATGTCCCGCGCCCTTACATGTGATTGATTTCTTCGGGCAGCACGAAGAAGGTCGGATGGCGGTAGATCTTGTCTTCCGCCGGCTCGAACAGTTCGCCCTTGTCCGCCGGGTCCGACGCCGTGATCGCCGCCGACGGCACCACCCAGATGCTCACGCCTTCCTGGCGGCGCGTGTACACGTCGCGCGCCATGCGCAACGCCGCGCCCGCGTCAGGGGCGTGCAGGCTGCCGCAGTGCTTGTGATCCAGTCCCTGCTTGCTGCGCACGAACACTTCCCAGATCGGCCATTCCTTGTTCATCTTTGCTTCTCCTGTTTCTCGTCGCCCGGTTCAGGCGGCCTGCTTTTGGGTTCGCGCCCGCTGCTTTTCCGCATGGGCCAGCGCGGCTTCGCGCACCCACGCGCCCTCGTTGTGCGCTTTCACGCGCGTGGCGAGCCGCTCCTTGTTGCACGGACCATCGCCGTTGACCACGCGCCAGAACTCGTCCCAGTCGATCGCGCCGTAGTCGTGCGCGCCGCGCACCTCGTCCCATTTCAGGTCGGCGTCGGGCAGCGTGACGCCCAGGATGCGCGCCTGCTCGACGGTCGCATCGACGAACTTCTGACGCAGGTCATCGTTCGAGATGCGCTTGATGCCCCACGCGAACGACTGCCCGCTGTGGATCGAATCCTTGTCGCTCGGGCCGAACATCATCAGCACCGGCCACCACCAGCGGTTCACCGCCTGCTGCACGAGGTCCTTCTGCGCCTGCGTGCCCTTCATCATGGCGAGCAGCGCGTCGAAGCCCTGACGTTGATGGAACGACTCCTCCTTGCAGATGCGGATCATCGCGCGGGCGTAGGGCCCGTACGTGCAGCGGCAGAGCGGAATCTGGTTCATGATCGCGGCGCCGTCGACCAGCCAGCCGATCACGCCGACGTCGGCCCAGGTGGGCGTCGGGTAATTGAAGATGCTCGAATACTTGGCGCGCCCGGCGTGCAATGCGTCGACCAGCTGATCGCGCGAGACGCCCAGCGTTTCAGCGGCGCTGTAGAGATAGAGGCCGTGGCCGGCCTCGTCCTGGACCTTGGCCAGCAGGATCGCCTTGCGCTTCAGGCTCGGCGCGCGGCTGATCCAGTTGCCCTCGGGCTGCATGCCGATGATCTCTGAATGCGCATGCTGGGAAATCTGCCGCACCAGCGTCTTGCGATACGCCTCGGGCATCCAGTCCTGCGCTTCGATCTTGCCGTCGGCCTGCATCACGGCGTCGAAGCGGGTCTGGTCCGCGCTCTGGTCTGGAGAGGCGGCGGGCTTGCCAGAGGAGGCATCGGCCGCAGGGCTGGGGATATCGAGGGATTGGGTGTACATGGCAATACTCGCGCTCAAGGAAATCGCAGTGGGGGGATTATAAACCGACCGGACGGTCGGTGAATGATTTTTCGGAATGGGTTGGGGTAAATCAGCATGCGTGGAGAGGGGTTGGGGGATGCGGTAGATGTGAAGGAAGCCGAGGAGCGAGAGAAGTTGCGGAAGCGTGAGAGCAGGAGGAGTAGAGGAAGCCGGGGAAGCGGAAGACTCGGGGAAGCGGGGAAGCGGGGAAGCGGGGAAGCGGGGAAGCGGGGAAGCGGGGAGCCGAGGCAGCGAGAAAGCGGGAAGCCGGGGAAGGTGAGGGAAGCGGGGAAGGCGGGGAAAACGAGGAAGCGAAGGAGCGGCGACAATTGCCGCCGCTCGAAAACAGAAGAAAGCGCCGACTCAGCGCGCCTGTTGCGCGGTGAAGTCCTCGGCGTCGACGTCATAGCCCGACGGTTCCCAGCGTACCGCGAACAGCGCGACGAGTCCGGCGAGCGGTGCGACCGCGATGATCCAGAACACCTTCGTGCCGAGCGCCGCGGACAGCACCGGGAACAGGAACAGCGAAACGGTCGAACTGGCGCGCATCAGGGTCTGATTGAACCCGACGCCGACGCCGCGCAACGAGGTCGGATAGCTCAGCGATGCGAAAGTCATGCTGTGCGAGCCCGGTCCGACGCCTTGTCCGAGCAGGAACGCGGCCAGGAACCCGATGGCGAGCACGACTTCGGCGCCGGTCGAAGGCTTGCCGACGATCGCGAGCCCGACGAGTGCGGCGAGCTGGAACGCGTACCCGACCACCGACAGCTTCCAGGCGCCGTATTTCGGCACGGTGCGCACCGAGAACAGGCCGCCCGCGAAGGCGAAACACAGATTAAGCGCGAGCGAGGCGAGGATCGTCGTGAGCATCGACTGGGCGAGGAAGCTCGAGATGATCACCGGCAGGCCGAACGCGACGGCGTTGTACGCGAACGAGGAAGCGATCGCGATGACGGTCGCCAGCACGGTGCGGCGCAGATAGACGCCGCGCAGCAGCGCGCCGTAGTTGCTCCACGTCGCGCGGCGCGCCTTGGGCGGGGCGACGGCAGTATCGGCGACGCGTGCATCGATGCCATACGAACGCTTGAGAATTGCCGCCGCGCCCTTGAGATCGCCCTGGTTCGCCGCCCAAATGGGCGATTCGCTCATGTAGCGGCTGCGGATCACGATGATCGCGATCGCCGGCACGGCGCCGAAGCCCAGGATCAGGCGCCAGAGCCAGCCGGCATTGTGCGCGGGCAGGACGGCATACAGGCCGAGCACGAGCAGATAGGAAATGCTGATGGCCGCATACCAGACCGGGCACCACATCGCGACGCGGGCGGCCTTGTTGCCGCGGCCCTGCAGGCGCGAGAACTCGGCGAGGAACGCCATGGCGACCGGCAAGTCGATGCCCACGCCCAGCCCCATCACGAAGCGCGCGCCGCCGAGCGTCCAGGCATTGGGCGCGAGCGCGCAGGCGATGGCCGCGACGACAAAGAAGAACATGTCGGCCATGAAGACGCGGTAGCGGCCGATCTTGTCGGTGAGATAACCGCCGAGGAACGCGCCGATGATCGCGCCGAAGGTGATCGCGGACGCGACGAAGCCGGCGCCGGTCGGCGTCAGCGAGAATTCCCGCGCGATGTCCTTCATGCCGAACGCGAGCGCGCCGAGATCGTAGGCATCGAGGAAGATGCCGCCGAGCGCGATGGCGACGACCACGCGTGCATCGCTGCCGATGGCGGCGCCGTGGTTGACGAGCCGGGAGATATCGGCGGCGCTTTCGATGACGGGGCGCGGGTCGGGGGCGCCGGCTGAGGCGCTGGCCGAGGCGGGCTCGGGCGCGAGGGATACGGACATGGTCGGTCTGATTATGAAAAAAATTGTTGATGCAACGAATCGCGGGATCGTACTGGGCCGGGCGGACGCGCCCAAATTCTTTTTTGTTATTTAATGACTTACGAGCGGCAAGAAGGGGAAGCGCGGAGCGTCCCGATGCCCGGGTGCGACAATGTCGCTCCCTTTCGTTTCTGACCATCCAGCATGTCTTCAGTCGACAACATCGAATCGAGCGGCGTCGCGGTCGTGGGCGGCGGCCCGGCCGGGCTCATGGCTGCCGAGGCGCTCGCGACGGGTGGCGCACGGGTCGATGTGTACGACGCCATGCCTTCCGTCGGCCGCAAGTTCCTGATGGCCGGCAAGGGCGGCATGAACCTCACGCATTCCGAACCTGCCGACGCGTTTCTCGCGCGTTACGGCGCGCGCCGGCCGGATATCGCGCCGCTGCTCGCGCGTTTCGACGCCGCGGCGCTACGGGCGTGGGTAGACGGATTGGGCGTCGACACTTTCGTCGGCAGTTCCGGGCGCGTCTTTCCCACCGACATGAAAGCCGCGCCGATGCTGCGCGCCTGGCTGCATCGGCTGCGCGGGGCCGGCGTGACGTTCCACATGCGTCATCGCTGGCTCGGCTGGGCGGAAGACGGCGTGTCGGTGTCGCGGTTCGCCACGCCCACCGGCGAGAAACAGGTTCGTCACGATGCGCTGATCCTCGCGCTCGGCGGCGCAAGCTGGCCGCAACTGGGCTCGGACGGCGGCGCCCTGCCGCTGCTCGCGGCGCGCGGGGTGGAGGTGCGGCCGTTTCTTCCTTCGAACTGCGGCTTCGATGTCGGCTGGAGCGAGCACTTCAGCAGCCGTTTCGCGGGCGAGCCGCTCAAGTCGGTGGCGATCGGCTTGCCGGGCACGGACGGCGAAACGGCGTGGCGCGTCGGCGAGTGCCTGATCACGGCGCAGGGCATCGAGGGCAGTCTGATCTACGCGCTGTCGGCGCCGATACGCGAGCGGATCGCGGCCAGCGCAGGCCAGGGCGCGACGGTGCTGCTGGATCTGGTGCCGCAGCTTTCTGCCGAGCGGGTGCGTGACGAAGTGCTGCATCCGCGCGGCGCGCGCTCCATGTCGAGTCATTTGCACAGCCGCTTGCATCTGACCGGAGCGAAAGCGGGGCTGCTGCGCGAGTGCCTGACCAAAGCCGAATTCGCCGATCTCGACACCCTCGCCGCACGCATCAAGGCGCTACCGCTGCGCGTGTTGCGCCCGCGGCCGATCGCCGAGGTCATCAGCAGCGCGGGCGGCGTGGCGTTCGAATCGCTCGACGCGCGCTCGATGCTCACCGCCTTGCCCGGCGTGTTCTGCGCGGGCGAGATGCTCGACTGGGAGGCGCCGACGGGCGGTTACCTGCTGACGGCGTGTTTCGCGAGTGGTCTCGTCGCCGGCGAGGGCGCGCTCGGCTGGCTGGCCAGGCGCGGCTGAGCGCCAAAGCCGCCAGGAGAATGGACTAGGCGGCCACGAGACGCCAGAGCGACGTCACTTCCGCCGCGCGCGCGGCGTGCAGCGGATCCGTCTTGTCGGCGGCGCGCGGGTGATGCGGCTTCACGTCGATGCGCCCGTCCACCTTCAGGCCGGCGGCATCGATCCATTCCTGCAACTGTGCGCGCGTGCGCAATCCGAGATGTTCGGCGAAGTCGGACAGAATCAGCCAGCCTTCGCCGCCGGGTGTGAGATGCGCGGCGAGGCCGTCGAGGAAACCGCGCAGCATGCGGCTGTCGGGATCGTAGATCGCGTGCTCGATCGCGGCGCTCGGGCGTGCAGGCAGCCAGGGCGGATTGCAGACGATCAGCGGCGCGCGGCCGGCGGGAAACAAGTTGGCTTCCGTGACCTCGACCTGACGGCCGAGTCCGAGCCGCGACACGTTTTCCCGGGCGCAGGCGAGGGCGCGGGGATCGAGTTCCGTCGCCACCACGCGCTCGACGCTGCGTCTGGCGAGCAGCGCGGCCAGCACACCCGTGCCGGTGCCGATATCGAAGGCGAGTTCCCGCGACGGCAAGGGCTGGTTCGCGACGAGCTCGACGTATTCGCCGCGCACCGGCGAGAACACGCCGTACCAGGGATGGATGCGCGCGCCGAGCGCCGCGATCTCGACGCCCTTCTTGCGCCACTCGTGCGCCCCGACCAGCCCGAGCACTTCCCGCAAGGACACCACCGACGCCTCGTCGGATGCCGGACCGTAGGCTTCCTCGCAGGCCTCGCGCACATCGGGCGCGCGGCGCAGCGGAATGGCGTAGGTCTCGTCGAGCGGCAGCACGAGCATCGCCAGAGTGCGGGCGCGTTGCGACTGGGCGAGGCGGTGCAGATTGAAGGTATCGACCGGCGAAGTCTCCGGCGCGGCCTTTTTGGCCTTGCGCGGCTTGTTGTCGATGCGGCGCGCCATCGCCTGGAGAAGCTGCCGGGCGTTCTGGAAGTCGCCGCGCCAGACGATTGCCGTGCCTTCGCAGGCGAGCCGGTAGGCGTGATCGGCGGTCATCTGGTCATGGCCGATGACCACCCGCTTCGGCGGCGAGTTGCCGCTTTCCGATCGCCAGCGGGCCGAGCGGCTTTCGCCGTCCTCGTCCCACTCGAGTCGCTGAGGTGCTGTGGTTTGTGATTGCATATTGATGAGCCTGCGAGCCATCCGGAGCGGGCGGCGAAAAATGAACTGGCTGCATTGTGAGGCCAAACCGGGCGTTCCGTTCCTGCGAGCGAACGTTTCGCACGAATCGCGCCGCGGCGGGCATCGCGCTTCAGGCACAATCGATCCTTTTCCGCACGCCTTCGCCGAATGAAACGCTCCGTTCTCACCGCGATCTGCGCGGCTGCGCTGATCGCGCCATCCCTCTTCGTCCCGCACGCCTTCGCCGCCGATACCGCCGAGCCTCCCGCCGGCGAGCATTGGGTCAGCGCGTGGGGCACGGCGCTGCAGGCCATTCCGCAACTGGCGAACCTGCCGCCGCTGTACCGCGCGCCGGAGGTTGGCGGGCGGACCGTCCGGCAGATCGTCTATCCACAGGCCGACGGCAAGCGGGTGCGTCTGCGTATCAGTAATACCTTTGGGACGGAGCCGCTGGTTGTCGACGCGATGAGCGTTGCGCGATCGGCGGGCGGCAGTGGCGCGGCCCTTCGTCCGGGAAGCGCGCGGCCGGTGCTGTTCGGTGGACAAAAGCGCGTGACCGTGGCGCCGGGCGCGCAGATCACAAGCGATCCGGTGGAATTCACCGTCGATGCGCAGCAACCGCTCGCCGTGAGCCTGTTTCTGGGGAAGGACCAGAAGCTGGTCGCGTGGCATCGGGTCGCGACCCAGGTGAATTACATTTCGACGCCAGGCAACCATACCGACGACAATTCCGCCGGCCCGTTCCGAACGCGGTTCACGCAGTACGCGTGGCTGACGAATGTCGCGGTGGAGAGCACGTCGGCGCATGCGGTGGTGGCGATCGGCGATTCGATCACGGACGGCATGCGCTCGTCGATCAATGCCAACCGCCGCTGGACCGATGCGCTCGCGAGACAGATTGCGCGGAAGGATGGGGCGCAGACGGCTGTCGTGAACGTGGGCATCAGCGGGAATCGGCTGCTGAGCAACTCGCCCTGCTACGGGGAAGCGGTGGTGAACCGTTTCGAGCGTGATGCCTTGCGTCAGCCGGGGGTGCGCGCGGTGATCGTGCTGATCGGCATCAACGACATCAACTTCATGGCGATGCCCGCACATGCAGGCCTCGATTGCGATGCGCCCCATACGGAAGTCAACGCCGATGCGCTGGTGCGTGGCTATCAGCGGCTGATCGCGCAGGCGCACCAGCGTGGCATCAAGATTTACGGCGCGACGCTGACGCCGGCCTCGTTGCCGCCGGAGCGGGAGGCGATCCGCGCGGCGGTCAACCAGTCGATCCGGTCGAGCCGCGCGTTCGACGGCGTGATTGACTTCGATCAGGCGCTGCGCGACCCGGCGCACCCGACGGCGCTGCAGAAGCGGTATGACAGCGGCGACCACATTCATCCGAGCGACGCGGGATATGCCGCGATGGCGGCTGCGGTGCCGTCCGAGTTCGTTACGGGAACGGGCAAGCCGGTACAGAAATGAAGCGTTTGCAAAAAAGTTGCTTCATCACCTTGTCATCCGCGTCTGCTTGACCTAATATTCAGCCCCTCGTCGCAAGACGTTGGGCCGCTGCGAAAACGGGCGGCCTCCACGTCGGCAAATTTTGAAGCGAAAGCGAAAAAATAGTGTTGACAAGGAGAAAAAGATTCTTCATAATCTCGTTTCTCTGCTGCTGATGCAGCGACGCAAGACGGAAGTGCAGTGGTTCTGTTCTGCGATGTGCTCTTTAAAAACTAACAGCCGATAAGTGTGGGCGCTTGATGCGAGTGCGGTTGTGGTTCTTCGGAACTACGGCAGATAGCAAAAGTATCAAGAGTCTCACACGAAGTATCAGAGGAAGGTTTTTGTCTTGGGACGTGTCTTGAGGCATTAATCATCGTCAGTACGTTGAGTGAGCGACCGGTTCTTAACGGAACCGAAAACAGTAACAGGAATTGAACTGAAGAGTTTGATCCTGGCTCAGATT